>NZ_JAUSYN010000002.1:6290209-7518387 GCF_030816915.1 Streptomyces sp. B3I8
GACGTCGACGGCATCGTCACCCCGGTCGACCTCGACGCGACCACGGGGGACGACGCGCTCGACGACTTCCTCGAACTGGTCCGGGAGTCCCGGCCGCGCACCTGGGCGGAATGGGTGACCGCGCACGCCTCCGTCACCCTCGACGCGGTGCGGGCCGGCCTGGCCGCCGACGGACTGCTGCGGCCCGGGAAGCGGCGGGCGCTGGGCTTCCTGCCGACGGTGGACTACACACTGGTGTCCGTCGCGGAGGCGACGGCGCTCCAGGAACGGGTTCGGGGACTGCTGTCCGGCCCACCGCCGGCCGGCCCCCCGCCGACGGACGGGGCTCTTGCCGCACTGGCGGCGACGGCGGGCGTCCCTTCCCGGCCCTCCGAGGCCGCCCTCGCCCGCGCGGAAGCACTCACGGCAGGGAGGGTGGCGAAGGAGATTCTCGAGAGCCTGGCGACGGCGGTGGAGGCGAGAAGGGGCGCGGGGAACCGCGCGATCCTGTAAGGGGCCCGGGGGGCGGAGCCCCCCAGGGGGACGGGAAGGGCAGGGGCGGCGGGAGCGAGGAGACATGCCGCCCCCCGTCCGCACACCTCACGCGTCCCGCATCAGTTCCGCGAGATCACGGTCCAGGTCGAACTGGAGATGCTCCAGCCCCACCGGCACCAACTCCGCCGCCCGCCGCAGAAAACTCCGCACATCACGCGAGTGCACATGGATCACGGCCGTGCCCTCGGGCGCATGGAACTCCAGCACCGTCCTGTCGTACCCGTACGGCCGCACCCGGACATCACCGTCCCCCTCCGGTTCCTCCAGGCCCGCCGCGAGCAACTCCCGCGCGAACGTCCAGCTCACGTCGACACCCTCCAGCGTCGCCGGCGCGGGGAAGGTCATGCGGACCGCGAACGGGTCGGCACGGTCGTAGTGGAGGGCGGCCGGGATGCTCGACATCCGAGGTGCGGCGGCGACCAGGCGTGCCTCGACGGGCTGCTCTATGACGGTGGACATCGCCTTGCTCCCTTGTGGTGGGCTGGACGGACTCCCGGTGGCCGGAACCCGTCGACCGAAAAGACGCCGGAACCGGCAGTTCCGTGCACACGAGATGCGAGTGACCTCTGTCACCGAGTCCAATCACCGGGGTGAACGCGGCGCGTGATGATCCACACCTTGTCCACGCCTCGTTCACGGACGCCGTGACACCTCGAAAGGACACCGCCCGGCGCCTCCCGGTTCCCGCCCGACCGGAGTAGTGGCCGCGCGGCCCGGCACGCGTGGTGCTTGCCTGGGCGATGAGGGGTACCCGGTCGTCACCGTGTCCCGAGAGGAAGTGACCGTCCATGCCCAGCGGGTCGAGCCCGAAGCGTGAACGCCAGTACGAGCACATCAAGAAGAGCGCCGAGGACCGCGGCGAGAGCACCGGACGCGCGAAGGAGATCGCCTCGCGCACGGTGAACAAGGAGCGTGCCCGGTCGGGCGAGGCCAGGCAGAGGAGCAGGACCTCGACCGAGGACATGTCGTCCGGCAAGCGCGGCGGACAGCGCTCCGGCAAGGGGTCGCAGGGGCCGACGTACGACCAGCTCTACGAAGAGGCCAAGAAGAAGAACCTGCACGGCCGTTCGGACATGAACAAGGCGCAGCTCCAGCGGGCCCTCGGCAAGTGAAGCGGCCCGCGGGGCCCGTACCCTCGTCACCACCATGACGAGCGTACGCATCCCCGCGGGCCCGCCCACGCCCGCCACCGAGGAAGAGGCCCTCGCCGTCCAGGACGCGCTGCGCGGCAGGGTGATCCTTGACGAGCCCGGACCGCCGCCGGGAACCGGCAGGGTGACGGGTGTGGACGTCGCCTACGACGACGCGCGGAACGTGGTCGCCGCGGCGGCCGTCGTCCTCTACGCGGCCACGCTGGAACCGGTCGCCGAGGCCACCGCCGTCGGCGAGGTCTCCTTCCCGTATGTGCCCGGCCTGCTGGCGTTCCGTGAGATCCCCGCGGTGCTGGCCGCGCTGGAGGCACTGGCGTGCGACCCCGGCCTGGTCGTCTGCGACGGCTACGGTCTCGCCCACCCCCGCCGCTTCGGCCTCGCCAGCCACCTCGGCGTCCTCACCGGCCTCCCCGTCATCGGCGTCGCGAAGAACCCGTTCACCTTCACCTACGACACCCCGGCCGCCCCGCGCGGCAGCAGCAGCCCGCTCCTCGCCGACGGCACGGAGGAGGTCGGCCGCGCCCTGCGCACACGTACCGACGTCAAGCCGGTCTTCGTCTCCACGGGCCACCGCGTGACCCTCGCCAACGCCTGCGCCCACACGCTGGCCCTGACCCCGGCCCACCGCCTCCCGGAGACGACACGCGGAGCGGACGCACTGTGCCGCAAGGCACTGAAGGCGGCGACTGCTCCATGACGGGTGCGGGACCGTATCGATGTGCGGCTCCGCCGTGTGGACGCATCTTCCGGGGGTCCGGGTGCTGAGCCCCCGGACGGGAAAGGCAAGGGCGGCGGGGGCGAGAAAAATCGCCCCCCGTGACCTACCCTGGACCCACCAACCGCATAACCAAGCGCTTGCTCGCTCCAGGGGACCCCGATGCCAGAGGCAACGACACCACCCGCACCCCCACACCTCACCGACGCCCCGCACACAAGGACCCCCACCCCCGGCCCCCTCACCGGCACCCGGGTCGTGGAACTCGCCGGCATCGGCCCCGCCCCCTTCGCCGCCATGCTCCTCGCCGACCTCGGCGCGGACGTCGTCCGCGTGGACCGCCCCACCGGCCCCGGCCTCGGCATCGACCCCGCCCTCGACGTCACCAACCGGAACAAGCGCTCCGTCGTCCTCGACCTGAAGTCTCCCGACGGCCCCGCCCGCGTCCTGGGCCTGGCCGAACGCGCCGACATCCTGCTGGAGGGCTACCGCCCCGGCGTCGCCGAGCGGCTCGGCGTCGGCCCCGCCGACTGCCACGCCCGCAACCCCCGCCTGGTCTACGGCCGGATGACCGGCTGGGGTCAGGACGGCCCCCTCGCCGACCGCGCCGGCCACGACATCACCTACCTCGCCCGCACCGGCGCCCTCGGCATGACCGGCGACCCCGACCGCCCGCCCGTCGCCCCCGCCAACCTCCTCGGTGACTACGCGGGCGGCGCTCTCTACCTCGTCGTCGGCGCCCTCGCCGCACTGCACCACGCCCGCGCCACCGGCACCGGCCAGGTCGTGGACGCCGCCATCGTCGACGGCACCGCCCACCTCACCGCGATGCTGCACGGCATGCTCGCCGCCGGCGCCTGGCAGGACCGGCGCGGCGCCAACCTCCTCGACGGCGGCTGCCCGTTTCTACGGCACCTACGAGACCTCCGACGGCCGCCACATGGCCGTCGGCGCCCTGGAGGAGCGGTTCTACGACGAGTTCACCGCTCTCCTCGGCGCGAAGGAGCCGCTCCCGCCGCGCGACGACCCGGCCCGATGGCCGGAGCTGCGGGCCGCCGTCGCCGCCCGCTTCCGCACCCGTACGCGCGCCGAATGGACGGCGGTCTTCGCCGGCTCCGACGCCTGCGTGGCCCCCGTCCTGTCGCTGCGCGAGGCACCGGCCGACCCGCACCTCGCCGCGCGCGGTACCTTCACCGACCACGGCGGCCTCACCCAGCCGGCCCCCGCGCCCCGCTTCTCCGTGACCCCCACGACCGTCCGCGGCGGTCCCGCGCGGCCGGGTGCCGACGCGGCGACCGTCGCCAGAGACTGGAACCTGCCGCACCTCGTCACCGACACCGCCGCACCACGCCCCCCGCACGCCTGACGACGACCCCCGGACCAGGGGCCCCGGCCCCCGCACCCCCGGCCCCGCAACCCCCGACGCCCCGCACGCCACCCGAAAGGTCCGCCCGTGAGCACCGAAGCGTACGTCTACGACGCGATCCGCACCCCGCGCGGCCGTGGCAAGGCCGACGGAGCCCTGCACGGCACCAAGCCCATCGACCTCGTCACCGGCCTCATCCACGAACTCCGCGCCCGCTTCCCCGGACTGGACCCGGCCGCCGTCGACGACATCGTCCTCGGCGTCGTCGGCCCGGTCGGCGATCAGGGCTCCGACATCGCCCGGATCGCCGCGATCGCCGCCGGACTGCCCGACACCGTGGCCGGCGTCCAGGAGAACCGCTTCTGTGCCTCCGGGCTCGAAGCGGTCAACATGGCCGCCGCCAAGGTGCGTTCCGGCTGGGAGGACCTGGTGCTCGCGGGCGGCGTGGAGTCGATGTCCCGGGTGCCGATGGCCTCCGACGGCGGCGCCTGGTTCGCCGACCCGATGACCAACCTCGCCACCGGCTTCGTCCCGCAGGGCATCGGAGCCGACCTCATCGCCACGATCGAGGGCTTCTCGCGGCGCGACGTGGACGAGTACGCGGCCCTCTCCCAGGAGCGTGCCGCCACCGCCTGGAAGGAGGGCCGCTTCGAGCGGTCCGTCGTCCCGGTCAAGGACCGCGCCGGGCTCACCGTCCTCGACCACGACGAGCACCCGCGCCCCGGCACCACCGCCGACTCCCTCGCCAAGCTGAAGCCGTCCTTCGCCGACATCGGCGACCTCGGCGGCTTCGACGCCGTCGCGCTGCAGAAGTACCACTGGGTGGAGAAGATCGACCACGTCCACCACGCGGGCAACTCCTCCGGCATCGTGGACGGTTCGGCACTCGTCGCGATCGGCTCCAAGGAGATCGGCGAGCGGTACGGCCTCACCCCGCGCGCCCGGATCGTCTCCGCCGCGGTCTCCGGCTCCGAACCCACCATCATGCTCACGGGGCCGGCCCCCGCCACCCGCAAGGCGCTCGCCCGCGCCGGGCTGACCATCGACGACATCGACCTCGTCGAGATCAACGAGGCGTTCGCGGCCGTCGTGCTCCGCTTCGTCAAGGACATGGGCCTGTCGCTGGACAAGGTCAACGTCAACGGCGGCGCCATCGCGCTCGGTCACCCGCTCGGCGCCACCGGCGCCATGATCCTCGGCACCCTCGTCGACGAACTGGAGCGCCAGGACAAGCGGTACGGCCTCGCCACACTCTGCGTGGGCGGCGGCATGGGCATCGCCACCGTCGTCGAGCGCGTCTGACCCCCCCCGAGTCCACGCACCCCTGGCCCCCCGGCCCCCGGCCCCCCGATCCGCCGATCCGCCGATTCCCTGATCCAGATCCCCTGGAGCGCCCCCTCATGACCACCGAAGCCACCACCATCCGCTGGGAGCAGGACGACACCGGCATCGTCACCCTCGTCCTCGACGACCCCGCCCAGTCCGCGAACACCATGAACCAGGCGTTCCGCGAGTCCCTGGCCGTGGTCACCGACCGCCTGGAGGCGGAGAAGGACGCGATCCGCGGCGTCGTCATCACCTCCGCCAAGAAGACGTTCTTCGCCGGCGGCGACCTGCGCGACCTCATCCGTGTCACGCCCGAGACCGCCCAGGAACTGTTCGACGCCGGCATGGCGATCAAGAGGAACCTGCGCCGCATCGAGACCCTCGGCAAGCCGGTCGTCGCCGCGCTGGGCGGCGCGGCGCTCGGCGGCGGTTACGAGATCGCCCTCGCCTGCCACCACCGCGTCGCCCTCGACGCCCCCGGCTCCCGCATCGGCTGCCCCGAGGTCACCCTCGGCCTGCTCCCCGGGGGCGGCGGCGTCGTCCGTACGGTCAGGATGCTCGGCATCGCCGACGCGCTGCTGAAGGTCCTCCTCCAGGGCACCCAGTACGCCCCGCGCCGCGCCCAGGAGAACGGCCTGGTCGACGAGGTCGCCGACAGCCCCGAGGACATGCTCGCCAGGGCCCGCGCCTTCATCGACGCCCACCCCGAGTCCGCCCAGCCCTGGGACAGGCCGGGGTACCGCATCCCCGGCGGCACCCCCGCCAACCCGAAGTTCGCGGCCAACCTGCCGGCCTTCCCGGCCAACCTGCGCAAGCAGACGGGCGGCGCGCCCTACCCGGCGCCGCGCAACATCATGGCCGCCGCGGTCGAGGGCTCCCAGGTCGACTTCGAGACCGCGCAGGTCATCGAGTCCCGGTACTTCGTCGAGCTGGCGGCCGGGCAGACGGCCAAGAACATGATCCAGGCGTTCTTCTTCGACCTCCAGGCCGTCAACTCCGGCGCCGGCCGCCCGAAGGACGTGGCCAGGCGCGAGGTGCGGCGGGTCGCCGTCCTCGGCGCCGGGATGATGGGCGCCGGGATCGCCTACTCCTGCGCCCGCGCGGGCATCGAGGTGCTGCTGAAGGACGTGTCCCTGGAGGCCGCCGTCAAGGGCAAGGGGTACAGCGAGAAGCTGTGCGCCAAGGCCGTCTCGCGCGGCCGTACCACCCAGGACAAGGCCGACGCGCTGCTCGCCCGGATCACGCCCACCGCAGAGGCGGCCGACCTCGCGGGCTGCGACGCGGTGATCGAGGCGGTGTTCGAGGACACCTCGCTCAAGCACAAGGTGTTCCAGGAGGTCGAGCAGGTCGTCGCCCCCGACGCGCTGCTCTGCTCCAACACCTCCACGCTCCCCATCACCGCACTCGCCGAGGGCGTCGAACGCCAGGGCGACTTCATCGGGCTGCACTTCTTCTCGCCCGTCGACAAGATGCCACTCGTCGAGATCATCAAGGGCGAGCGCACCGGCGACGAGACGCTGGCCCGCGCCTTCGACCTGGTCCGGCAGATCAACAAGACGCCGATCGTCGTCAACGACTCGCGCGGCTTCTTCACCTCGCGCGTCATCGGCCACTTCCTCGACGAGGGCGTGGCGATGGTCGGCGAGGGCATCGAACCGGCGTCGGTCGAACAGGCCGCGGCGCAGGCCGGCTACCCGGCGAAGGTGCTCTCCCTGATGGACGAACTCACACTCACCCTCCCGCGCAAGATCCGCACCGAGACGCGACGGGCGGTGGAGGAGGCGGGCGGCACCTGGACCGCGCACCCCGCCGAGGCCGTCGTCGACCGCATGGTCGACGAGTTCGGCCGGACCGGTCGCAGTGGCGGCGCGGGCTTCTACGAGTACGACGAGGACGGGCGGCGCGGTGCCCTGTGGCCCGGGCTGCGCGAGCACTTCACCGAGCCGGGGCGCGAGATCCCGTTCCGCGACATGCAGGAACGCATGCTGTTCGCGGAGGCGCTGGACACCGTGCGGCTGGTGGAGGAGGGCGTGCTGACATCGGTCGCCGACGCGAACATCGGGTCCGTCTTCGGGATCGGGTTCCCGGGGTGGACGGGCGGCGTGCTGCAGTACATCAACGGCTACGAGGGCGGGCTGCCGGGGTTCGTCGCGCGGGCGCGGGAGCTGGCGGAGCGATACGGGGAGCGGTTCGCACCGCCGGCGCTGCTGGTGCGGAAGGCCGAGCGGGGGGAACGGTTCGCGGACGAGAGGTGAGGGTCCGGGGCTCCGCCCCCGGACCCCGAAAGGATCGCGCGGTTCCCCGCGCCCCGTTTCAGGGGCGCGGGGGTTGTGTCGACATGCGGCTCCGCCGCGTGGGCGCGAGCAACCACGCGACGCACCCGCGCGTTCGGGGGCCGAGGGGCAGCACCCCCAGAGGACGGGACGGGCAGGGGCGGCGGGGGCGAGAAGAACTACCGGGCGTGCACGTCGTTCGTCGCCTGGATCTTCGTCCACGACTTGGGGCGCGCCGGCGCCACCGTCCGTACCGCCTGCGCCGACACCGCCCGCTCCGCCGGCCTCACCGTGTCGTACAGCCAGGTGTCGAACAGCGCCTTCAGCGACCGGCCGGTCACCCCTTCCGCGTACCGCCGGAAGTCGTCCACCGACGCGTTCCCGTACGCCCGTGCCGTCGGCCACCCCTTCAGGATCGTGAAGAAGGCCTCGTCGCCCACCGTGTTCCGCAACGCCTGCACCGCCAGCGCCCCGCGGTCGTACACCGCCGTGTCGAACTGGTTCTCGGGTCCCGGGTCCCCGGGCGCGACCGTCCAGAACGGATCGTCGGCCGGATGCGACGCGTACGTGTAGTCGGCCAGTTCCTGGGCCGTCCCCTCGCCCTCGTGCTCCGACCACAGCCACTGCGCGTACCGGGCGAAGCCCTCGTTCAGCCAGATGTCCTTCCACCCGGCGAGCGACACGTCGTCGCCGTACCACTGGTGGGCCAGCTCGTGCACCACGACCGAGGTGTTGGACCCGTTCGCGAACTGCTTGGGGGAGTAGTAGACCCGCGTCTGGGTCTCCAGCGCGTACCCGGTCGTCGTGTTCGGCACGTACCCACCGGCGGAGGAGAACGGGTACGGGCCGAGGTAGCCGCTCAGCCAGTCGACGATCTCCCCGGTCCGCTCGACGCTCGCCCGCGCCGCCCCGTCGTTGTCGCCGAGGTCCTTGCTGTAGGCGTTGACGACGGGGACACCGCCGTCGGAGGTGCCCGTGGTGATGTCGAAGCGGCCGAGCGCGAGAGTGGCCAGATATGTGGCCTGGGGTTTGTTCTGCCGCCAGTTGTAGCGGGTCCAGCCGCGCTGCGAACTCGTCGACTGCAGTGTGCCGTTGGAGATCGCCTGGGTACCGTCGGGCACGGCGACCGAGACGTCGTAGGTGGCCTTGTCGCTGGGGTGGTCGTTGCTCGGGAACCACCACCACGCCGACTCCGGCTCGTCCGCCGCGACCGCGCCGTCCGGGGTGCGGTGCCAGGTCGTGAAGCCGTACGCGCTCTTCGTCGACGGCACGCCGCTGTAGCGGACGACGACGGTCACGGGCGTGCCCGCGGCCAGTGGGCTCCTCGGCGTGATCTCCAGCTCGTGCTCGCCGGAGGTGGTGAACCGCGCCTTCGCGCCGTTGACGCGCACCTCGCTCACGTCCAGCAGGAAGTCGAGGTCGAACCGGGAGAGGTCCTGGGTCGTCCGGGCCTGGATCGTCGCTGTGCCGGACAGCTCGTCGGTCGTGGGCCGGTACGTCAGCCGCAGGTCGTAGTGGGAGACGTCGTAGCCGCCGTTGCCGTAGTACGGGTAGTACGGGTCGCCGATGCCCGGCGCCCCGGGTGAGGCGCCGGCCGCCGATGCCGGGATCGCCAGCAGCAGGGAGGCGGCCGCGAGCGCGCCCGGAACGATGAGTCTGCGGTGCACGGGAACTCCAAGGGGTGGGGGTGATCCGGTGAAACCCTTCGGAGCGTATTCAGCCCCACCCGCACAGTCATGTCCATGGCCCCCCTCGCCACACGATCGCCATCCGGCCGTCACCCGGTCTCCCGCGCCCCTGACAGGGGCGCGGGGAACCGCGCATCTTTTTGGGGGGCCCGGGGGTGGACCCCCCTGGGGGTCGGGACGGGAAGGGGCGGCGGGGGCGGAACCCCCTGAGGTCACCCCCCTGCGGTCACCGCCCCTTGGGGTTCGCGAGCCCGGCCCGCCGCAAGGCATCCGCCATCGCACTGTTGGCCGGGGCAGGCGCCTGCCGGGAAGCACCGGCACCGGCCCCGCGGCCGGCACCGCGCCCGCCGCCCCCCTGACGCGGCTGCGGCGCCCGCCCGCCACTCCGCTGAGGGCGTCCGCCGCCCGCGCCCGACGCGGCCGCCCCCGCCTCGTCGTCCAGCCGCAGCGTCAACGCGATCCGCTTGCGCGGGATGTCGATGTCCAGCACCTTCACCTTCACGATGTCGCCGGGCTTCACCACGTCCCGCGGGTCCTTCACGAACGTCTTCGACATCGCCGACACGTGCACCAGACCGTCCTGGTGCACACCGACGTCCACGAACGCCCCGAACGCCGCCACGTTCGTCACCACACCCTCCAGGACCATCCCGGAGGACAGGTCGGAGATCTTCTCCACACCGTCCTTGAAGACGGCCGTCCTGAAGGCCGGGCGGGGGTCGCGGCCCGGCTTCTCCAGCTCCTTGAGGATGTCGGTCACCGTCGGCAGACCGAACGTGTCGTCGACGAACTCCTGCGGCCGCAGCGACCGCAGTACGCCCGTGTTGCCGATCAGCGCGGCCACCTCGCTGCCCACCGTCTTCACCATCCGCCGCACCACGGGGTACGCCTCCGGGTGCACGCTGGACGCGTCCAGCGGGTCCTGGCCGCCGCGGATGCGCAGGAAGCCCGCGCACTGCTCGTACGCCTTCGGGCCGAGCCGCGCCACGTTCTTGAGCTGCGCGCGGGAGGTGAACGGGCCGTTGGTGTCGCGGTGCGTGACGATGTTCTCGGCGAGGCCGGAGGTGATGCCGGAGACGCGGGCCAGCAGCGGCGCGGAGGCCGTGTTGACGTCCACGCCCACGCCGTTCACACAGTCCTCCACCACCGCGTCCAGCGACCGCGACAACTTCACCTCGGACAGGTCGTGCTGGTACTGGCCGACGCCGATCGACTTGGGGTCGATCTTCACCAGCTCGGCCAGCGGGTCCTGCAGCCGGCGCGCGATGGAGACGGCGCCGCGCAGCGACACGTCCATGTCCGGCAGCTCCTGCGAGGCGAAGGCCGACGCCGAGTACACCGACGCGCCCGCCTCCGACACCATCACCTTCGTGAGGTTCAACTCCGGGTGCTTGGCGATCAGTTCACCGGCGAGCTTGTCGGTCTCGCGGGACGCCGTGCCGTTGCCGATCGCGATCAGCTCGACCGCGTGGCTCTTCGCGAGCCGCGCCAGTTTCGCCAGCGCCTCGTCCCAGCGGTTGGCCGGCACGTGCGGGTGGATGACGTCGGTCGCGACCACCTTGCCCGTCGCGTCCACCACCGCCACCTTCACGCCCGTACGGAACCCGGGGTCCAGACCCAGCGTGGCGCGGGTGCCGGCCGGGGCGGCGAGCAGCAGATCGCGCAGGTTGGCCGCGAAGACCCGTACCGCCTCGTCCTCGGCGGCCGTCCGCAGCCGCAGCCGCAGGTCGATGCCGAGGTGCACGAGGATGCGTGTGCGCCAGGCCCAACGGACGGTGTCCTTCAGCCACTTGTCGGCGGGCCGGCCATGGTCGGCGATCCCGAACCGCGACGCGACGATGCCCTCGTACGACGACGGCGCCGAAGGGGTCCCGGCGGGCTCCTCCGGCTCCAGGACGAGATCGAGGACCTCCTCCTTCTCGCCACGCAGCATCGCCAGGATCCGGTGCGAGGGCAGCTCCGTGAACGGCTCGGCGAAGTCGAAGTAGTCGGCGAACTTGGCGCCCGCCTCCTCCTTGCCGTCCCGCACCTTGGCGGTCAGCCGGCCGCGCACCCACATGCGCTCGCGCAGCTCGCCGATGAGGTCGGCGTCCTCGGAGAACCGCTCGGTCAGGATCGCCCGGGCGCCGTCCAGCGCGGCCTGCGGATCGGCGACACCCTTGTCCGCGTCCACGAACGCGGTGGCCGCGGCGAGCGGCTCGACCGACGGATCCCCGAGCAGCCCCTCCGCCAGCGGCTCCAGACCCGCCTCGCGGGCGATCTGCGCCTTGGTGCGGCGCTTCGGCTTGTACGGGAGGTAGATGTCCTCCAGCCGCGCCTTGGTCTCGGCGCCGAGGATGCGCGCCCGGAGGTCGTCGGTGAGTTTCCCCTGCTCACGCACCGACTCCAGGACCGCGGTGCGCCGCTCCTCCAGCTCGCGCAGATACCGCAGCCGCTCCTCGAGCGTGCGCAGTTGCGCGTCGTCGAGCATCTCGGTGGCTTCCTTGCGGTAGCGGGCGATGAACGGCACGGTCGAACCGCTGTCGAGCAGTTCCACCGCGGCCTTCACCTGCCGCTCCCGCACGCCGAGCTCCTCGGCGATCCTGCCCTCGATCGACCCTGCCCCAGTGGCCCCGGCTGTCGTCACGTCCCGTACCGCCTTCTCAGATCCCGGCTTGCGCGGCAATTCTGTCAGGCGCCACTGACAGCGCCCCGAAAGGGGCGCGGGGCTGTGTCACTGTGCGACTACCGCCGCGCGGGCGCGAGCAGCCCGTCACCGGCGGTCAGCCGATCACGCACCCCCGGGGTCCGAGGGGCGAGCCCCTTGAGGGACGGGAAGGGCAAGGGCGGCGGGGGCGAAAAGAACCGGCCGAACCCGTACGCACCCCCGCTCAAGCCCCCCGCGTACTACTGGACGCGCCCCCGAACAACCGCGCCACCGCCCGGAACGGCAACGTCACCACGGTCGCCACCGCTCCACCGATCTGCCGCAACACATCCGCGATCGCTCGGAACACAGCACGTCCCCTCTCGTCTTCCGGCAGGCCCGCCGGAGGACTTCCGGGTACCCTCACCCCCTCCCGACCATGCCCGCCGGAAACGCCCCCGCCGCCAGCGCCCGCCCGGCCAACTCCCCGGCCACCTCGGTCAACCGCTCCACCCCCGCCGCCCCGAGGTGCTCGTACGGCGCCCGGTCCAGCCGGTCCGTCTCCGCCTCGACCTCTCCCCGCAGCGCGACCCCGGCCGCCGTCAGCTCGCCGTCCCCGTCCAGCAGCCCGCGCCCCCGCAGCCGCTCCGCCGCCGCGTGCCATTCCTCCCGCTTCCAGCCCCGCGTGCCCAGCGCCCACTTCGGCGTCATGCCCTTGCCGGTCGCCGTATGGCTGACCAGGGCCTCGACCGGGTCCAGCTCCGCGGCCAGCAGCACCGCCAGATGGCCGTCGCCCCGGTGCTCGCGCAGCAGTGTCGCCGCGTGCCACAGCGCGAGGTGCGGCTCCTCGGGCACCGGCAGCCCGGCGTGCGCCGCGTACAGGGGGCGTGCGACCGGCGTGCACGCCTCCGCGGCCCGCAGCGCCAGCTCCGCCGCCTCGGCCACCTCCTTCGTGGTGCGCACCTCCTCGCCCAGCAGCCGTCGCAGCGTCGCGTCGACGGCACGCGCGCGTGCCGCCAGCACCACGGCGGGGGAGGCGGCCTCCCAGACGGCGGGCACGTGCCGCGCGACCAGCTCGGGACGGAAGTTGTAGAACGCGGCGGTCACCACCCCGGCGCCCACCGCACCCATGGCCGCCGCCCGCGCGGCGAGATAGGCGGCCGTCGGATCCCCGATGCCCACCGCGGCCAGCTCCCGCCCCAGGTCCGGTGAGAAGTAGTGCGTGGAGTGCAGCGGGTTGAGCCGGTTGTGGCAGCGCCGCCCGGCGCGCTCCGGCAGAGAAGAGGTCATGCCCGGAGGTTACCGACTGGTCAGTACGGCATGGAAGCCGGTGGGCGCCGGATGCCGGAACGACACCGGAACACCCTCGAGACCCATGGCAGGAAAGGTGGGGTACTCGTCATTGCGGACACCGACGCCCCCGCCCAGTATCGAGGACATGCGAAACGTCCTGGTCGTCCTCTTCGACGGTGTGCAGAGCCTCGACGTCACCGGCCCGGTGGAGGTCTTCGCGGGCGCCGAGCAGCACACCCCGGGGACGTACCGCGTCACCACGGCCTCCCTGGACGGTGCCCCCGTGCGCACCTCCTCCGGCCTCACCCTCGTCCCCGACGGCACCCTCGCCGACGCCCCCGACCCGGACACCCTGCTCGTTCCCGGCGGCAAGAGCACCCGCGCCCCCGACCCCGCCCTGCTCGACTGGCTGCACCGCCACGGACCCCGGGCCGGCCGCCTGGTCTCCGTCTGCACCGGCGCCCTGCTGCTCGCCGGCGCGGGCCTGCTGGAGGGGCGCCGGGCCACCACCCACTGGGCGTACTGCGAACGGCTCGCCCGCGACCACCCCGGCATCGACGTCGACCCCGACCCCATCTACGTCCGCGACGGACACATCGCCACCTCCGCCGGCGTGACCTCCGGCATCGACCTGACGCTGGCCCTCGTCGAGGAGGACCTGGGGCGCGAGGCCGCGCTCACCGTCGCCCGCCACCTCGTCGTCTTCCTGCGCCGCCCCGGTGGCCAGGCCCAGTTCTCCGCCCAACTGGCGGCGCAGACCGCCCGGCGGGACCCGCTGCGGGAGGTCCAGCAGTGGATCACCGAGCATCCGGCCGACGACCTCGGTGTCGACGCCCTCGCGGCCCGCGCCCGGCTTTCGCCCCGCCACTTCGCCCGCGCCTTCCGGGCCGAGACCGGCATGACCCCCGGCCGCTACGTCGACCGGGTCCGCCTCGAACACGCCCGGCGCCTGCTGGAGGACAACACCGGCGGCGTGGAGGAGATCTCCCGTGCGAGCGGGTACGGCACACCCGAGGCGATGCGCCGCGCCTTCGTCAGGACGCTCGGCACGGCCCCGGCCGAATACCGCCGCCGTTTCCGCCCGCTGCCCCGCCCCGAGCCCCCGCCCTCACCTGCGTCACTCTCGTCCTCGTCCTCGCCGGCCTCCCAGTCCTCGTCGCCCTCGTCCGTGTGACCGTTCCGAAAAGGGGAACCCCCGCATGCGCATCGCCATCGTGCTCTTCGACCGCTTCACCGCCCTCGACGCCGTCGGCCCCTACGAGACCCTCGGCCGCCTCCCGGACGCCGAGACGGTCCTCGTCGCCGAGCGGACCGGACCCGTCCGCAACGAGCGCGGCAGCCTCGCGCTCGTCGCCGACCGGACCCTGGCCGACGTACCCCGCCCGGACATCGTCGTGGTACCCGGCGGACCCGGTCAGAGCGCGCAGATGGACAACCCGGTCCTTCTCGACTGGCTGCGCGCCGCCGACACCACCAGCACCTGGACGACCTCCGTCTGCACCGGCTCCCTGCTGCTGGCCGCGGCCGGACTGCTGGAGGGCCGCCGCGCCACCTCCCACTGGCTGGCGCTGACCGAGCTGAAGCGGCTCGGGGCCGAACCGACGGGGGAGCGGGTGGTCACCGACGGCAAGTACGTCACCGCCGCCGGGGTCTCCTCCGGCATCGACATGGGTCTCACCCTGCTCGGCCGGATCGCCGGCGACGAGCACGCCCAGGCCGTCCAGTTGATGACCGAGTACGACCCCCGGCCGCCCTACGACGCCGGATCCCCGGAGAAGGCCCCCGCCCACCTCGTCGAACGGCTGCGGGCCCGGAGCCGCTTCCTCCAGTCGTAGGGACGGAGGAACGGGGATGCGGGGCGGGGCGGCCGCCTCACTCGGGCGTGGGCGCGGGTTCGGGCGCCGGTCCCGGGCTGCCCGGGACGGCAGGGCCGGCCGGAAGCCAGGCGAAGCGCGGCTCCCGGCGC
Organism: Streptomyces sp. B3I8; assembly: GCF_030816915.1. Lineage (NCBI taxonomy): Bacteria > Bacillati > Actinomycetota > Actinomycetes > Kitasatosporales > Streptomycetaceae > Streptomyces > Streptomyces sp. B3I8. The sequence continues at coordinate 6,305,148 of NZ_JAUSYN010000002.1, forward strand.
TCCACGTACGCGGCGACGCCCTCCGCGGCCTCACCGCTCGCGCGTGCCTGCGCGGCCCAGTACGCGTCCCGGTCCGTGCGCCCGTCGGCGAACTCCTTCGCCGCGGCCTGGGTGAGCCGTGAGCGGGCGGCCAGGACGTCGGTGAACTCCGCCACCCGCGCCCGCAGCGCGCCGGCCGGCAGCACCTCGTCGACCAGGCCGGTGCGCAGCGCCCGACCGGTGTCGATCAAGTCGCCCGAGTACAGCAGGTACTTGGCGGTGGCCGGACCCACCAGCGCGGTCAGCCGCCGGGTGGCCGAGGACGGGTAGACGATCCCCAGCTTGGCCGGCGTCACCCCGAACAGCGCGCCCTCCTCGGCGAACCGCAGATCGCAGGCGGCCGCGAGCTGCGCCCCGCCGCCCACGCAGTACCCCTGCACGGCGGCCAGCGTCGGCCCGGGGAAGGCGGCCAGCGCCTCCTCGGCGAGGACGGCGAGCTCCTGCGTCTTCGCCGTCGACTGCCGCAGCTCCGTGAGGTCGGCGCCCGCGCAGAACGTCCCGCCCTCGCCGGTCAGCACCAGCGCGCGTACGGCGGGGTCGGCGGCCAGGGTGTCGAGCAGCGGCGGGAGCGCCCGCCACATGTCGGCCGTCATGGCGTTCCGCCGGGCCGGATGGTGGATGACGACGGTGGCGACCGCACCGGTCACCCGGTGCAGCAGTCGAGGCTCCATGAGCATGAGCGGATGGTATCCATCCGCCTCGGGAGTGATCGGAAGCGGTCAGGAGGGCGCAGCGGGCAGGCCGGTCTGTTCAGAAGCCGCCGATACGTGCTGACTTCTGTTCAGAATCTCGGCAGGGCGGGTCACGTTCCCAACACTCGACCCGTGGTGACAATCGAGCGCGAGGACGGCGACCGCACGAGGGACGAGGAGGGGCGCGCGGCCGGTGGTACCGGCAGCATCGGCCCCGCCGACGGGGAGGGCCCCGTGGCCGACGGACCCCCGGGGGCGCCGCACCACGAGGGCGTGTGGCGGTTCACCGCGCCCGCCGTGGACGCCTCGGTGCCGCAGGCCCGGCGGGCCGTACGGGACCTGCTGGCCCGGCAGCGGGTCCCGGTCTCCGAGGACGTGGCCGACGGGCTGCTGCTGATCGTCTCCGAGCTGACCACCAACGCCGTCCGGCACGCGGCGGTGCTCTCCCCGACGCTCGCCGTCGAGGTGGCCGTCGGCGCGGACTGGGTGCGCGTCTCCGTCGAGGACCGGCACCCCTACCGACCCACCGCCCTGGAGGCCGACCACGGGCGCACCGGAGGGCGCGGCCTGCTGCTCGTGCGCGAGATCACGCGGGAGGCGGGCGGAGTGTGCGACATGGCGCACACGGCGAGCGGCGGCAAGGTGATCTGGGCCACCCTGCCGCTGCGTCCGCTGCCGTGACGGCCGGGCTCACCCCGGCCCGCGCGGCCGGCCCCTACGAGGCGGCCGGCGTGGAGGCACTCACCAGCCGGCCGAGTCGCCCGTCAGCTCCCTGACCGCCGGCCGGGCCGCGTCGAGCACGGTCATGAACCAGGCGGAGAAGCGGTCCCGCGCGTGGCGCTCCGTCAGCTCGGCGGGCGTCACGAACGCGGTCGCGCCCACCTCCTCCGGATCCGGCCGCACCGGCGACTGCACCAGTCCCACGAAGAGGTGGTTGTACTCCTGCTCGACCAGGCCGGAGTCCGGGTCCGGGTGGTTGTAGCGGACGGTGCCCGCCGCCGCGAGCAGTGAGGGCGAGACACCGAGCTCCTCGTACGTGCGCCGGGCCGCGGCCGCGAAGGGCGACTCCTCGGGGTAGGGGTGCCCGCAGCACGTGTTGGACCACACGCCGGGGGAGTGGTACTTGCCGAGCGCCCGCTGCTGGAGCAGCAGCCGGCCCCGCTCGTCGAAGAGGAACACCGAGAACGCCCGGTGCAACTGCCCCGGCGGCTGATGAGCGGCGAGCTTCTCCGCGGTGCCGATCGTGGTGCCGTCCTCGTCCACCAGCTCCAGCATGATCGCTTCCGCGGTGCCGTTCGACGCACTGCGCGTCGCGGTGGCAGGTGTGATCGCCATACCCATCCTTCGCCTCGGTCTTCCAGCCCCAAGTCTGCCGTACGAATCCGGCACTCCCGGCACTTCACCACCCCGCATGTCCCGCCCCGGCCGGGAGGGAACCGGCCGCTCGGGGACGCGCACACGGTCACCCCCGGCACCCCGCCGGAACGTCACCCGGCGGTCACCGGTTGTCGCCGTGAGCCCTGATCGTGCCCCGCTTCGGCGGCCGGGAACCGCCCTGCCCGGGGCGCACTCACCGGCGCGCCACCGCCGGGTGGTGCAGGAGCCAGCCCTGCCAGGCCGACTCCACCATCTCGCGCACCCCGCGCCGGGCGCGCCAGTCCAGTTCGCGCGCGGCGCGCGCGGCGGACGCGACGGCGCGCGGGGCGTCGCCCGGGCGCCGCGGTTCCACGACCGCCGGTGTGCTGTCGCCGGTGACCTCGCCGATGAGGGTGATCAGTTCGCGCACCGAGACACCCTCGCCGCGGCCGATGTTCAGCGTCAGGTCGCCGGTCGAGGTCGCCGCGGTCAGCCGCCGGGTCGCGGCGAGATGCGCCTCGGCGAGGTCCGCGACATGGATGTAGTCACGGACGCAGGTGCCGTCCGGAGTGGGGTAGTCGTCGCCGAAGATCCGGGGGGCCTCGCCGCGGGTGAGACGGTCCAGGACCATGGGCACGATGTTGTACACGCCGGTGTCCGCGAGGGCTGGCTCGGCGGCCCCCGCCACGTTGAAGTAGCGCAGGCAGACCGTCGCGATGCCGTGCGCCCGGCCGGCGGCCCGGACCAGCCACTCACCGGCGAGCTTCGTCTCGCCGTAGGGGTTCACGGGGGCGCAGGGGGTGTCCTCCGTGATGAGGTCCACGTCGGGGTTGCCGTAGACGGCGGCGGAGGAGGAGAAGACGAACCGCTCGACCCCGGCGCCGGCGGCGGCGTCCAGAAGGGTGGCCAGGCCGCCGACGTTCTCCTGGTAGTAGCGGGCCGGCTCGGCCACGGATTCGCCGACCTGCTTGCGGGCGGCGAGGTGGACGATGCCGGTGATCGCGTGCTCGGAGAGCACGCGCTTGAGGAGGGGGGCGTCGAGCGAGGACCCCGATACGAGGGGGACGTCGGCGGGGAGGCGGTCGGGGATCCCGGCCGACAGGTCGTCCAGGACGACGACGCGTTCGTTCGCGGTGGTCATGGCCCGGACCACGTGCGCTCCGATGTAACCGGCTCCGCCGGTGATCAGCCAGGTCATGACGCCCCACCCTACGCCGGGTCCTCCGCCCCCGGGTGAGCGGGACCCGGGGGTCCTGCTCACCACCCCCCGAAAGACGTAAGCGGCTCCGCCCCCAGGCACGGCCCCCGGGCTCTGCCCCGTTTCACGCAGTTCCCCGCGCCCCTTGGATGGGCGGGGCTGCGCCCCGTCCTCAGGGACGCGGGCTGAACACCGTGCCCCGCACGGGGCGCGGGGAACTGCGCGAGAAGTCCCCACCCACCCGCACTCCCCGCACGACCCCATCCACCCGAGCTCTCCCGGGGTGCAAGGGGCGAAGCCCCTTGCAGGGACGGGAACCTCCCAGCCGGCGGCGGCCGCAGCTGTCCCAGGGGCGCGGGGAACTGCGCGACAAGCCACGACGTACCCGCCCCCGCCGAACGACCGCACCCGGCGAGCTCTCCCGCGACAGCACCGCACAGCGCCGCTCCGCACCGCACAGCGCCGCACCGCACCGCTCCGCACCCCGGGCTCGCCCGTCGACCGCGCACCGGCGGAGCCATTTCGTACGGTTCGCCCCAGGGGGCGACCCCCCGGTTTGGTGGCCACCCCCCGCATCCCCCAAGATGATCGCGGCCGGAGGTGGTCGGCCGGTGGGTCGAGCCCCGCGTGAACACGCGGTGAACGCGCGCTTCCGGTCATCCGATAACCTCTGCCGACACGTCGCCCCACAGGGCAGCACGTCCAGGGACGTACGGTCCCCTATTACATCGCGCACGCCGACGCGTGCCCGCGTCGGCCCAGGGAGTGAGTTCGCTGTCGACCGCCATCCTCACCGGTCAGCCGGTACCCGGATCGTCGCTCGAGGGCGATCTGCGGTCCCTCGGCTTCGACGTGCGGGTCGCCTCGGACATCGGTGACGCCGAGGCCCTGCTCACCACCATCCCCGCCGACCAGCGCGTCGCCCTCGTCGACGCCCGCTTCGTGGGCCACCTGCACGCCCTGCGGCTCGGCCTCACCGACCCCCGCTTCGACGCCGCCGCCCTCCCGGGCGCCGTCACCGCGCGTCCCGCCGCGCGCCAGGCGCTCGCCCGCGCCCTGGCCGGCACCCGCGCGGCCACCACGGGAGCCGCCGACCCCGGTGGCGACACCGCCCCTGCCACCGCCACGGCCGTACTCGACGACCTGTCCGACCTCCCCGGCCGTCTCGCCGCCGCACTCGACGCCGACGGCGTCCCCGTGCACCGCCCCGAGCTCGGCTCGCTCGTCGCCACCGTCCCCGCCGATCCGCAGACCCGCAACGAGGCCCGGCAGGCCGTCGCCGCCGTCGACGACGAGGCGGTCCGGCTGAAGTCCGCCGTGAAGTCCCGCGACGGGTTCTTCACCACCTACTGCATCAGCCCCTACTCCCGCTACCTCGCCCGCTGGTGCGCCCGCCGTGGCCTGACCCCCAACCAGGTCACCACCGCCTCCCTGCTCACCGCGCTGATCGCGGCCGGCTGCGCGGCCACCGGCACCCGCCCCGGCTTCGTCGCCGCCGGTGTCCTGCTGATCGCCTCGTTCGTCCTGGACTGCACCGACGGCCAGCTCGCCCGCTACTCGCTGCAGTACTCCACGCTCGGCGCCTGGCTCGACGCCACCTTCGACCGGGCCAAGGAGTACGCCTACTACGCGGGCCTCGCCCTCGGCGCCGCCCGCTACGGCGGCCACGACGACGTATGGGCGCTCGCGCTCGGCGCGATGGTCCTGCAGACCTGCCGGCACGTCGTCGACTTCTCCTTCAACGAGGCGAACGTCGGGGAAACCGGCACCGCCGCCAACAGCAGTCCCACCGCCTCCCTCTCCGGACGGCTCGACAACGTCGGCTGGACGGTCTGGCTGCGCCGCATGATCGTGCTGCCGATCGGCGAGCGCTGGGCCATGATCGCCGTGCTCACCGCCCTCACCACGCCCCGCCTCACCTTCGTCGTGCTGCTGATCGGCTGCGCCCTCGCCGCCCTCTACACCACCTCCGGCCGCGTCCTGCGCTCGCTGACCAACAAGGCACCCCGCGCCGCACGCGCCACCCGCGCGCTGGCCGACCTCGCCGACGCCGGACCGCTCACCGAGGCGCTGACCCCGGCCGTGCGCCGGGTCCCCCGCGGCGTCGCGCCCTTCCTCGCCGCCCTCGGCGGTGCCCTGGTCGTGCTCGCCGCCGCCCTGTGGGGCGCGAGCTGGGCCACCGCGGCGTGCGCCGCCGTCTACGTGCTCACCTCCGCGGCCGCCGTCGCACGCCCCCTGACCGGTGCGCTCGACTGGCTCGTCCCGCCCTTCTTCCGGGCCGCCGAATACGGCACGATCCTCGTGCTCGCGGCGAAATCAGAGGTGAACGGAGCGTTGCCGGCGGCCTTCGGGCTGGTTGCGGCGGTCGCCTACCATCACTACGACACGGTGTACCGCATCCGCGGCAACGCCGGCGCGCCCCCGCGCGGGCTGGTGCGGGCGATCGGGGGGCACGACGGCAGGACACTGCTCGTCGCCGTCCTCGCCGCGGCCCTCACCGCCACCGCTCTTCCCGTCGCGCTCACGGTCCTGGCCGTGGCCGTGGCACTCGCGGTGCTCGCCGAGAGCATCCGCTTCTGGGTCTCCGCAGGAGCACCCGCCGTACACGATGAAGGAGAAACCGCATGATCGGCCTCGTGCTGGCGGCCGGCGCCGGACGGCGTCTGCGCCCCTACACCGACACCCTGCCCAAGGCGCTGGTGCCGGTCGGACCCGAGGGCGCGGAGGAGAGCATCACGGTGCTGGACATCGCCCTCGGCAACTTCGCCGAGATCGGTCTGACCGAGGTCGCGATCATCGTCGGTTACGCCAAGGAGGCCATCTACGAGCGCCGTGAGGCCCTCGAGGAGAAGTACGGCCTGAAGATCACCCTGATCGACAACGACAAGGCCGAGGAGTGGAACAACGCCTACTCCCTGTGGTGCGGGCGTGACGCCATCAAGCACTCGGTGATCCTCGCCAACGGCGACACCGTGCACCCGGTCTCCGTCGAGAAGACCCTGCTGGCCGCCCGCGGCGACGGCAAGAAGATCATCCTCGCCGTCGACACCGTGAAGTCGCTGGCCGACGAGGAGATGAAGGTCGTCGTCGACCCCGCCAAGGGCATGACGAAGATCACCAAGCTGATGGACCCGGCCGAGGCGTCCGGCGAGTACATCGGCGTCACCCTCATCGAGGGCGAGGCCGCCGACGAGCTCGGCGACGCGCTGAAGACGGTCTGGGAGACCGACCCGCAGCAGTTCTACGAGCACGGCTACCAGGAGCTCGTCAACCGGGGCTTCCGGATCGACGTCGCGCCCATCGGTGACGTCCAGTGGGTCGAGATCGACAACCACGACGACCTCGCCAAGGGACGTGAGATCGCGTGCCGGTACTGACTCGGCTCATCCCCTCACCGATCGTCGTGGACATCCGCCCGGGTGCCCTCGACGATCTGGCCACGGTCCTGGCCGACCAGCGGATCTCCTCCTCCGGCAAGCTCGCCGTCGCCATCAGCGGCGGCTCCGGCGCCCGGCTGCGCGAGCGGATCCTGCCCGCGCTGCCGGACGCCGACTGGTTCGAGGTCGGCGGCGGCACCCTGGACGACGCGATCAAGCTCGCCGAGGCCATGAAGCGCGGCCATTACGACGCGGTCGTGGGCCTCGGCGGCGGCAAGATCATCGACTGCGCCAAGTTCGCCGCGGCGCGCGTCGGCCTGCCGCTGGTCGCCGTCGCGACGAACCTGTCGCACGACGGCCTGTGCTCGCCGGTCGCCACCCTCGACAACGACGCCGGCCGCGGCTCGTACGGCGTGCCGAACCCGATCGCGGTCGTCATCGACCTCGACGTCATCCGCGAGGCCCCGGTCCGCTACGTGCGGTCCGGCATCGGCGACGCCCTGTCCAACATCTCCGCGGTGGCGGACTGGGAGCTGGCCAACCGCGAGAAGGGCGAGTCCATAGACGGCCTCGCCGCCGCGATGGCCCGCCAGGCCGGCGAGGCCGTGCTGCGCCACCCCGGCGGGGTCGGCGACGACAGCTTCCTCCAGGTACTCGCCGAGGGCCTGGTGCTCACCGGCATCTCCATGTCGGTCGCGGGCGACTCCCGCCCCGCCTCCGGCGCCTGCCACGAGATCAACCACGCCTTCGACCTGCTCTTCCCCAAGCGCTCCGCCAGCCACGGCGAGCAGTGCGGCCTGGGTGCGGCCTTCGCGATGCACCTGCGCGGGGCGGCCGAGGAGTCGGCGTACATGGCCTCGGTGCTGCGCCGCCACGGACTTCCGGTGACGCCCGACGAGATCGGCTTCACCCCGGAGGAGTTCGTCCAGGTCGTGGAGTTCGCCCCGAGCACCCGCCCCGGCCGCTACACCATCCTCGAACACCTCGACCTGTCCACCGACCAGATCAGGGACGCATACGCCGACTATGCAAAAGCCATCGGTAGCTGAGCTCCGCCCGGTCGTCCACCCCGCCGGGGTCAAGGACCGGCGCAGCGGTGAGCACTGGGGCGGCCGCCTCTACATGCGCGAGATCTCGCTGCGCATAGACCGGCACCTGGTGAACACCCGGGTCACTCCCAACCAGCTGACGTACCTGATGACCGTCTGCGGGGTGCTCGCCGCACCGGCGCTGCTGGTGCCGGGCATCCCGGGCGCCGTCCTCGGCGTCGTCGCCGTCCAGCTGTACCTGCTCCTCGACTGCGTGGACGGCGAGATCGCCCGCTGGCGGCAGCAGTTCTCGCTCGGCGGGGTCTACCTCGACCGGGTCGGCGCCTACCTCACCGACGCCGCCGTCCTGGTCGGCTTCGGGCTGCGCGCCGCCGACCTGTTCGGCAGCGGGCGGATCGACTGGCTGTGGGCGTTCCTCGGCACGCTCGCCGCGCTCGGCGCCATCCTGATCAAGGCGGAGACCGACCTGGTCGGCGTCGCCCGCCACCAGACCGGCAAGGAGCCCGTCAAGGAGGCGGCCTCCGAGCCGCGCTCCTCCGGCATGGCGCTGGCCCGCCGGGCCGCCGCGGCGCTGAAGTTCCACCGGCTCGTGCTGGGCATAGAGGCGTCCCTGCTCATCCTGGTTCTGGCGATCGTCGACCAGATCCGCGGCGACCTCTTCTTCTCCCGGCTCGGGGTCGCCGTCCTCGCGGGCATCGCGCTGCTGCAGACCCTGCTGCACCTGGTGTCCATCCTCGCGTCGAGCAGGCTCAAATGAGCAGCGGCATCGGCACGGGCAACGCCGACGGCACCGGCGGGGACACCACGCCGAAGGTCGGCGCGGTGATCATCACGATGGGCAACCGGCCCGACGAACTGCGCGCCCTCCTCGACTCGGTCGCCAAGCAGGACGGCGACCCGGTCGAGGTGGTCGTGGTCGGCAACGGCTCCCCGGTGCCCGAGGTGCCGGACGGCGTGCGGACGGTGGAGCTGCCGGAGAACCTCGGCATCCCCGGCGGCCGCAACGTCGGCATCGAGGCCTTCGGACCGGGTGGCGAGGACGTCGACATCCTGCTCTTCCTGGACGACGACGGACTGCTCGCCCGCACCGACACCGCCGAACTGTGCCGGCGGGCCTTCGCCGCCGACCCGGAGCTGGGCATCGTCAGTTTCCGCATCGCGGACCCGGAGACCGGTGTCACCCAGCGCCGGCACGTGCCGCGGCTGCGCGCCTCGGACCCGATGCGCTCCTCCCGGGTGACCACCTTCCTCGGCGGCGCCAACGCCGTCCGCACGAAGGTGTTCGCCGAGGTCGGCGGGCTGCCCGGCGAGTTCTTCTACGCCCACGAGGAGACCGACCTCGCCTGGCGGGCGCTGAACGCCGGCTGGATGATCGACTACCGCGCCGACATGGTGCTGTACCACCCGACGACGGCGCCCTCCCGGCACGCGGTCTACCACCGCATGGTCGCCCGCAACCGGGTCTGGCTCGCCCGCCGCAACCTGCCCGTCCTGCTCGTCCCCGTCTACCTCGGGGTCTGGCTGCTGCTCACGCTGGCCCGCCGCCCCTCGGGGGCCGCGCTGAAGGCCTGGTTCGGCGGCTTCCGGGAAGGCTGGTCCTCCTCCTGCGGCCCCCGCCGGCCCATGAAGTGGCGTACGGTGTGGCGGCTGACCCGACTGGGCCGGCCACCGGTCATCTGACAAGCTCGAGATCTGAGAGCATGCGGGGCGACACCACGCCCCGGGGCTCCTCCCTGCCCGACTGGCGTGCTTCCCTGAGGACGAAAGCTTCCTACCTGTGAGTGAGACCACGCATGACGGCGGTGTCGCGGTGAGCGCCCGACCGTCGCCCGATGACGGGATGAGCGCGGCCGATCTGGCCGCCAAGTACGGACTGAGCGTCAGCGGCGCCCGGCCCGGACTCGCCGAGTACGTCCGCCAGTTGTGGGGGCGGCGCCACTTCATCCTCGCCTTCTCGCAGGCGAAGCTCACCGCCCAGTACAGCCAGGCCAAGCTGGGCCAGTTGTGGCAGGTGGCGACCCCGCTGCTCAACGCGGCGGTCTACTACCTGATCTTCGGACTGATCCTCAACGCCAGCCGGGGCATGTCCCACGACGTGTACATCCCGTTCCTGGTGACCGGCGTCTTCACCTTCACCTTCACCCAGAGCTCGGTGATGGCGGGCGTGCGGGCGATCTCCGGAAACCTCGGGCTGGTGCGGGCGCTGCACTTCCCGCGCGCCGCGCTCCCCGTGTCGTTCGCGCTGCAGCAGCTCCAGCAACTGCTGTTCTCGATGATCGTCATGGTCCTGGTGGTGGTCGGCTTCGGGAGCATGCCGGGCCTGTCGTGGGCGCTGGTCGTGCCGGTCCTGGTGCTGCAGTTCCTCTTCAACACCGGTCTGGCGCTGATCATGGCGCGGCTGGGGTCCAAGACCCCGGACCTCGCCCAGCTGATGCCGTTCGTGATGCGCACCTGGATGTACGCGTCCGGCGTCATGTTCTCCATCACACACATGCTCAAGGGCAAGCCGGAATGGATCGCCCATGTGCTGCAGGTGAACCCCGCCGCGGTCTACATGGACCTCATGCGCTACGCCCTGATCGACCAGTACGGCTCCTCGAACCTGCCGCCGCACGTCTGGGCGATCGCGCTGTTCTGGGCCGTCGTCCTGTTCGCCGGCGGGTTCGTGTATTTCTGGAAGGCGGAAGAGAGGTACGGCCGTGGCTGAGTATTCCGACCGCCCCACCGTGATCGCGGACGAGCTGCACATCGTCTACCGGGTCAACGGCGCCCGCACCGGCAAGGGCAGCGCCACCTCCGCCCTCAGCCGCATCCTGAGGAGAGGCGAGGAGCGGGGGGTGCGCAAGGTGCACGCCGTGCGCGGTGTCTCCTTCACCTCCTACCGGGGCGAGGCCATCGGCCTGATCGGCTCCAACGGCTCGGGCAAGTCCACCCTGCTGCGGGCCATCGCCGGACTGCTGCCCGCCGAGAGCGGCAAGGTCTACACCGACGGCCAGCCCTCGCTGCTCGGCGTCAACGCCGCCCTGATGAACGACCTCACCGGTGAACGCAACGTCATCCTCGGCGGTCTCGCGATGGGCATGACCCGCGAGCAGGTCAAGGAGCGTTACCAGGAGATCGTCGACTTCTCCGGCATCAACGAGAAGGGCGACTTCATCACGCTGCCGATGCGGACGTACTCCTCCGGCATGGCGGCGCGGCTGCGGTTCTCCATCGCCGCCGCCAAGGACCACGACGTCCTCATGATCGACGAGGCGCTCGCCACCGGCGACCGGGCCTTCCAGAAGCGCTCCGAGGCACGCATCCGTGAACTGCGCAAGCAGGCCGGCACGGTCTTCCTCGTCAGCCACAACAACAAGTCGATCCGCGACACCTGCGACCGGGTGCTCTGGCTGGAGCGCGGCGAGCTGCGCATGGACGGCCCGACCGCCGAGGTCCTCAAGGAGTACGAGAAATTCACGGGCAAATAGCCCGCAATGACCCGCTTGTCGACGAGGGCCCCGCCGGTGCGAATCCGGCGGGGCCCCTGTCATTCGCAAAAGAAACGTCAACTCCTGCCGTCGTTAGGAATCTTGACGGCAATCGGTGTGTTCTTGTGATGTGCAGGACACCCCCGCGCAGCGTGCTGCGTTGTACAACGTAAGCTGAGCTCCGGTGCTGATTCGCGGCAACCGGGTCGATAACGCGCGAGATCCGCACGAAGGCCGCGCGGCGTGGACAACGGGGCGGCGTGTTCTAAATAGGATGTATTCGGTCCGCAGTGGAGAACGGGAGACGTGACGGCAATGGCTACGGATGAACTTCACCTCCGCACAGCACGCGCCGTCTCCCGGCCGGGCGGCTCATGGTGACCGACGCCGGCACGACGCGGACCGGCGATCCGGAGCGCGACACCCTCGCCAAGGCCGCGGACGAGAACTTCCCCGTGGCCCCGTTCTTCCTGCCCCGCCCCTGGCGCGACGACCTGATGGCCGTCTACGGCTTCGCCCGCCTCGTCGACGACATCGGTGACGGCGATCTCGCCCCCGGCGGGGCCGACGCCCGGCTCCTCGGCGTGGCACCCGAACAGGCGGACGACCGGCTCGCCCTGCTCGACGCCTTCGAGGCCGATCTGCACCGCGTCTTCGACGCCACCCCGCACCACCCCCTCCTGCGCCGGCTGCAGCCGACGGTCCGGCGCCGCGCGCTGACCCCCGAACCCTTTCTCGGGCTGATCGCCGCCAACCGCCAGGACCAGCTCGTCACCCGGTACGAGACCTACGCCGATCTGCTCGCCTACTGCGAACTGTCGGCCAACCCCGTCGGCCGGCTCGTGCTCGCCGTCACCGGCACCACGACCCCCGAGCGCGTCCGCCGCTCCGACCTCATCTGCACCGCGCTGCAGATCGTCGAGCACCTCCAGGACGTCGCCGAGGATCTGGGCCGCGACCGCATCTACCTCCCCGCCGAGGACATGAAACGCTTTCACGTCCAGGAGGCGGATCTCGCCACCCCCTCAGCAGGCGCATCGGTGCGCGCACTGATTGCATACGAAGCGGAACGCGCCCTCGGACTGCTGAATGAAGGCGCCCCCCTGGTGGGTAGCGTCCACGGCAGGCTCAAACTGCTGCTCGCGGGGTTCGTGGCAGGAGGAAGGGCGGCGGTCCGGGCGATCGCCGCCGCCGATTTCGACGTACTTCCCGGCCCGCCCAGACCCGGCAAGCTCCGGCTGCTGCGCGAGGTGGGCGTGACTCTGCGAGGAGAGGGGTGATCCGGACCGTGGAGTCGGAACCACACGTGTCCCCACCGGTACTCGCCGCGTACCGCTACTGCGAGACCGTCACCGGGCAGCAGGCCCGCAACTTCGCGTACGGCATCAGACTGCTGCCGACGCCGAAGCGCCGCGCGATGTCCGCGCTCTACGCGTTCTCGCGGCGGGTGGACGACATCGGCGACGGCGAACTGGCGGACGACGTCAAGAAGGCCCGCCTCGAGGACACCCGGGCGCTGCTCGCCCGGGTCCGCGGGGGAGAGGTCGGCGAGGACGACACCGACCCGGTGGCCGTCGCCCTCGCGCACGCCGCCGACCGGTTCCCGATCCCGCTCGGCGGGCTCGACGAACTCATCGACGGCGTCCTGATGGACGTCGCCGGCGAGACCTACGAGACGTGGGACGACCTCAAGGCGTACTGCCGCTGCGTCGCCGGTGCCATCGGACGGCTCTCGCTCGGCGTGTTCGGCACCGAGCCCGGAGCGCCCGGCGCCGACCGCGCCTCCGAGTACGCCGACACCCTGGGGCTGGCCCTGCAGCTCACCAACATCCTGCGGGACGTACGCGAGGACGCCGAGACCGGCCGTACCTATCTCCCCGCCGACGACCTCGCCAAGTTCGGCTGCTCCGCCGGATTCTCCGGACCCCTTCCACCCGAGGGATCCGATTTCGCGGGCCTCGTGCACTTCGAAGTGCGTAGGGCCCGCGCCCTTTTCGCCGAGGGCTACCGGCTGCTGCCCCTGCTCGACCGGCGCAGCGGTGCCTGCGTCGCCGCCATGGCGGGCATCTACCGCCGGCTCCTCGACCGCATCGAACGCGAACCGGAGGCCGTGCTGCGCGGCCGGGTCTCGCTGCCCGGACACGAGAAGGCCTACGTCGCCGTGCGCGGCCTGTCCGGCCTCGACGCCCGCAACGTCACCCGGCGCACCGTCAGGAGGCGCGCCTGATGAGCGACGGGACGAGCCCGTACGGCGGGCCGGACGGAGACGGCTCCGGGCGCCCGCCGACGTGCGCGGCGACCCGCGGGAAGAGGCAGGCAACCCCGTGCCGTCGCACCGCGTCCCTGACTGCGTCGGTCCGCCGCACTCCGTGCCGCCGTGGCGGAGCCGCCGCGGGAAAGGGTGTGCGATGAGCGAGGCCACGCTGCCGGGCGAACCGGGGGCGGACGCGGCCGGCCGTGCCGGGGGACCGGCCACCGCCGTCGTGGTCGGCGGCGGGCTCGCCGGCGTCACTGCCGCGCTCGCGCTCGCCGACGCCGGTGTCCGGGTCACCCTGCTGGAGGGCAGGCCCCGCCTCGGCGGGCTCGCCTTCTCCTTCCACCGCGGCGACCTCACCGTCGACAACGGCCAGCACGTCTATCTGCGCTGCTGCACCGCCTACCGCTGGTTCCTCGACCGCATCGACGCCGCCTCCCTCGCCCCGCTGCAGGACCGGCTCGAAGTACCCGTTGTCGACCCGCGGCGGAGACCGGGACGCAGACTCGGCACCCTGCGGCGCGACGCGCTGCCCGTGCCCCTGCACCTCGGACGCAGCCTCGCCACCTACCCGCACCTCTCGCTCACCGAGCGCGCGAAGGTGGGCAGGGCCGCCCTCGCCCTCCGTGCCCTGGACCTCGACGATCCCGCGCTGGACGAGCGGGACTTCGCCGGCTGGCTGGCCGAGCACGGCCAGTCGGAGCGCGCCGTCGAGGCACTGTGGGACCTCGTGGGGGTCGCCACCCTCAACGCGGTGGCCAAGGACGCCTCCCTGGCGCTCGCCGCGATGGTGTTCAAGACCGGTCTGCTGTCCGACCCGGGAGCGGCCGACATCGGCTGGGCCCGCGTCCCGCTGGGCGAACTGCACGACACCCTGGCCCGCAAGGCGCTCGACTCCGCGGGCGTGCGTACCGAGGTCCGTACACGAGTCACCTCCCTCTCCCCCCACGGAAACGGACGCTGGAGCGTGTCGGTTCCCGGCGAGACCATCGTGGCCGACACCGTCGTCCTCGCCGTACCCCAGCGCGAGGCCCACGCCCTGCTGCCCGAAGGGGCGCTCCAGGCCCCGGAGAGACTGCTGGAACTCGGCACCGCGCCCATCCTGAACATCCACGTCGTCTACGACCGCCGGGTGCTGACCCGGCCCTTCTTCGCCGCCCTCGGCTCCCCGGTGCAGTGGGTCTTCGACCGCACCGAGGCATCCGGGCTGCGTGAGGGCCAGTACCTGGCGCTGTCCCAGTCGGCCGCCCAGGACATCGTCGACGAACCCGTGGCGGTCCTGCGGGAGCGGTTCCTGCCCGAGCTGGAGCGGCTGCTGCCCGCCGCCCGCGACGCCCGCGTGCGCGACTTCTTCGTCACCCGCGAACGCACCGCCACCTTCGCCCCCGCCCCGGGCACCGCCCGGCTGCGTCCCGGCGCCCGCACCGACGCCCCCGGCCTCTACCTGGCCGGCGCGTGGACCGCCACCGGGTGGCCCGCGACCATGGAGGGCGCGGTCCGCAGCGGCGCCGCCGCCGCGGAAGCGGCGCTCGGCGCGCTCGGCCGGCCTCGCGACCACCTCCCCGCCCTGCACGAGGAGGCCGCATGAAAGCCGATCAGCGGGGTATCGCCACCCGCGCTCCCGGTAACGCGACAAGAGGAGAGACTGTGCCCACCGTGCCCCCGGCGTCCACGGCCGCGTCAGCGACCGAGGTGGACGTGACCGCGCTCCTGGAGCGCGGCCGCACCCTGGCCACCCCGGTACTCCGGGCGGCCGTCGACCGCTTGGCGCCGCCGATGGACACCGTCGCCGCCTACCACTTCGGCTGGATCGACGCCGCCGGCAACCCCGCCGACGGCGACGGCGGCAAAGCCGTGCGCCCCGCCCTCGCCCTGCTCTCCGCGCAGGCCGCCGGCGCTGCTCCCGAGGTCGGCGTCCCCGGCGCCGTCGCCGTCGAGCTGGTGCACAACTTCTCGCTGCTGCACGACGACCTGATGGACGGTGACGAACAACGCCGCCACCGCGACACGGTGTGGAAGGTACACGGCCCCGCCCAGGCGATCCTGGTCGGCGACGCCCTGTTCGCGCTGGCCAACGAGGTGCTGCTGGAGCTCGGCACGGCCGAGGCCGGCCGTGCCGCCCGCCGGCTCACCACCGCCACCCGCGCGCTGATCGACGGTCAGGCCCAGGACATCTCCTACGAGCACCGCGACCGCGTCAGCGTCGAGGAGTGCCTGGAGATGGAGGGCAACAAGACCGGCGCCCTGCTCGCCTGCGCCAGCTCCATCGGCGCGGTCCTCGGCGGCGCCGACGACGCGACGGCCGACACGCTGGAGACCTACGGCCACCACCTCGGCCTGGCCTTCCAGGCCGTCGACGACCTCCTCGGCATCTGGGGCGACCCGGACGCCACCGGCAAGCAGGCCTGGAGCGATCTGCGCCAGCGCAAGAAGTCCCTGCCGGTCGTCGCCGCGCTCGCCGCCGGCGGGCCCGCCTCCGAGCGGCTCGGCGAGATCCTCGCCGAGGACGCCAAGAGCAGCGACTTCGAGAACTTCTCCGAGGAGGAGTTCGCCGCGCGCGCCGCGCTGATCGAGGAGGCCGGCGGCCGCGAGTGGACCGCCGGGGAGGCCCGCCGCCAGCACGAGGTGGCGGTGCGGGCCCTGGACTCGGTCCGGATGCCGGACCAGGTGCGGGCGCAACTCGTCGCGCTCGCCGACTTCGTCGTCGTACGGAAGAGATGATCACTATCGGTTCCACACACCTCGCGTAGTCGCCGGCCGGTGCCGCGAGCACCGGTCGACGGCGGACCCAGCAGAGACACACCACTGCACGAAGGGGAAGCCATGACAGCGACGACCGACGGAAGTACCGGGGCGCTCCCGCCCCGCGCTGCCTCGGCCAGCGAAAGCACCATCCGCACCACGAGCACGACCGGCACCACGAGCAGGACCGGCACCACTGGTACGACCGGCACCACTGGTACGACCGGCAAGACCGGAACCACGAGCACGACCGGCACGGCCTCCCGCACCGCCGGCGCGACGGGCGGTGCCCCCGCGGCGGCCGGCAACCGCGACGCCGCCACGCGCGCCATGCTGCGCGCCACCGACTTCCTCCTCGCCCGCCAGGACGCCCAGGGCTGGTGGAAGGGCGACCTGGAGACCAACGTCACCATGGACGCCGAGGACCTGCTGCTCCGCCAGTTCCTGGGCATCCGCGACGACCGCACCACCCAGGCGTCCGCCCTCTTCATCCGTGGTGAACAGCGTGAGGACGGCACCTGGGCCACCTTCCACGGCGGTCCCGCCGAACTGTCCACCACCATCGAGGCCTACGTCGCGCTCAGACTGGCCGGCGACGCCCCGGACGCCCCGCACATGGCGAAGGCGGCCGCCTGGGTCCGTGCCCGGGGCGGCATCGCCTCGGCCCGCGTCTTCACCCGGATCTGGCTCGCCCTGTTCGGCTGGTGGAAATGGGAGGATCTGCCCGAACTTCCCCCGGAGCTCATTTACTTCCCCACTTGGTTCCCGCTCAACATTTATGACTTCGGCTGCTGGGCGCGGCAGACGATCGTGCCCCTGACCATCGTCTCCGCCAAGCGCCCGGTGCGTCCGGCGCCCTTCTCCCTGGACGAACTGCACGTCGACCCCGACCGGCCCAACCCGCCGCGGCCCCTCGCCCCCCTGGGCACCTGGGACGGCGCCTTCCAGCGACTGGACAGGGCGATGCACCGCGTCCGCAGGGTGGTGCCGCGCCGACTGCGCCGCGCCGCCATGAACAGCGCCGCCCGGTGGATCGTCGAGCGGCAGGAGAACGACGGCTGCTGGGGCGGCATCCAGCCGCCCGCCGTCTATTCCGTCATCGCCCTTTATCTGCTCGGTTACGACCTCGAACACCCCGTGATGCGCGCGGGCCTTGAGTCGCTGGACCGTTTCGCCGTGTGGCGCGAGGACGGCGCCCGGATGATCGAGGCCTGCCAGTCCCCGGTGTGGGACACCTGCCTGGCCACCATCGCCCTCGCCGACGCCGGACTGCCCGCCGATCACCCGCAGTTGGTGAAGGCGGCCGACTGGATGCTCGGCGAGCAGGTCGTGCGTCCCGGCGACTGGTCGGTGCGCCGGCCCGGACTGCCGCCCGGCGGCTGGGCGTTCGAGTTCCACAACGACAACTATCCCGACACCGACGACACCGCCGAGGTCGTCCTCGCCCTGCGCCGGGTCGCCCACCACGACCCCGAGCGGATGGAACGGGCCATCGGCCGCGGGGTCGCCTGGAACCTCGGGATGCAGTCGAAGAACGGCGCGTGGGGCGCGTTCGACGTCGACAACACCAGCAGGTTCCCCAACCGGCTGCCGTTCTGCGACTTCGGTGAGGTCATCGACCCGCCGTCCGCCGACGTCACCGCGCACGTGGTGGAGATGCTCGCGGTCGAGGGCCTCGCCCACGACCCGCGCACCCGCCGCGGCATCGAGTGGCTGCTCGCCGAACAGGAGGAGAACGGCTCCTGGTTCGGCCGCTGGGGCGTCAACTACGTCTACGGCACCGGGTCGGTGGTGCCCGCGCTGGCCGCCGCCGGACTGCCCGCCTCCCACCCCGCCATCCGCCGCGCGGTGGCCTGGCTGGAGTCCGTGCAGAACGACGACGGCGGCTGGGGCGAGGACCTGCGCTCCTACCACGAGTCCGCCGAGTGGAGCGGCCGCGGCGAGTCCACCGCCTCCCAGACCGCCTGGGCGCTGATGGCGTTGCTCGCGGCCGGGGAGCAGGACTCCAGGGCCGTCGAGCGGGGCATCGCCTGGCTGGCCGCCACCCAGCGCGAGGACGGCTCCTGGGACGAGCCCCAGTTCACGGGGACCGGCTTCCCCTGGGACTTCTCCATCAACTACCACCTCTACCGGCAGGTCTTCCCGCTGACCGCGCTCGGCCGGTACGTCCACGGCGAGCCCTTCAGCAAGCTCACCGGTTCCACCGGCGGGACCCCCGCCAGGACCGAGGCGCGCTGATGACCACCCGGCCCGCCCCCACCCCGCTGCTCGTCGCCTGCGCGCTCGGCATCGAGCGCCTCGCGCTGCGCAGCGGCCGCCCCGGCACCGGGGGCGGGCCGGTCACCGTACTGCGCACCGGCATGGGCCCCCAGGCTGCCGAACGCGCGGTCACCCGGATGCTCGCCACCCCGGCGTTCACCGACGCCGCGGTGCTGGCCACCGGGTTCTGCGCGGGACTCGCGCCCGGCATGCACCCCGGCGACCTCGTCGTCGCCGAGGAGACCCGGGACCCACGCGGAATCACCCCCTGCGTCGGCACCGAACTGCTGGTCAAGGAGCTGGTACGGGCCCTGCCCGGCCGTACCGTGCACACCGGCCCGCTCACCGGTTCCGACCACGTCGTGCGCGGCCACGAACGCGCCGACCTGCTGGCGACCGGCGCACTCGCGGTGGACATGGAGTCCGCCGCGACGCTCCACAGCGCCGTGCGCACGGGCGCGCGCCCGGTTGCGGCCGTCCGAGTGGTCGTGGACGCTCCAGAACATGAACTCGTCCGAATCGGCACGGTGCGCGGTGGAATATCTGCTTTCCGCGTCCTTCGTGCCGTGCTTCCCGCATTTTTCGAATGGCACCGATCCTTGCTGCTCCCCCGGAGGTGAGCCCGATGGCCATGCCGTTGCGCCAGTCCATCAAGGTCGCTACGTATCTGGCTGAACAGAAGCTCCGCAAGCGGGACAAGTTTCCGCTCATCGTGGAGCTCGAACCCCTCTACGCCTGCAATCTGAAGTGCGAGGGCTGCGGCAAGATCCAGCACCCGGCCGGGGTGCTCAAGCAACGCATGCCGGTGGCCCAGGCCGTCGGCGCGGTGCTGGAATCCGGTGCGCCGATGGTGTCGATCGCCGGCGGCGAGCCGCTGATGCACCCCCAGATCGACGAGATCGTGCGACAGCTCGTGGCGAAGCGGAAGTACGTCTTCCTGTGCACCAACGCCATGCTGCTGCGCAAGAAGATGGACAAGTTCAAGCCCTCCCCCTACTTCGCGTTCACCGTGCACATCGACGGCCTGCGCGAGCGTCACGACGAGTCCGTGGCCAAGGAGGGCGTGTTCGACGAGGCCGTTGAGGCGATCAAGGAGGCCAAGCGGCGCGGCTTCCGGGTCACCACCAACTCCACCTTCTTCAACACCGACACCCCGCAGACCATCATCGAGGTGCTCAACTACCTCAACGACGACCTCAAGGTCGACGAGATGATGATCTCGCCCGCCTACGCCTACGAGAAGGCGCCCGACCAGGACCACTTCCTGGGCGTCGAGCAGACCCGCGAGCTGTTCCGGAAGTCCTTCGCGGGCGGCAACCGCCGCAAGTGGCGGCTCAACCACTCGCCCCTGTTCCTCGACTTCCTCGAGGGCAAGGTCGACTTCCCGTGCACCGCCTGGGCGATCCCCAACTACTCGCTCTTCGGCTGGCAGCGCCCCTGCTACCTGATGGCGGACGGCTACGTCCCGACGTACCGCGAGCTGATCGAGAAGACCGACTGGGACAAGTACGGCCGCGGCAAGGACCCGCGCTGCGACAACTGCATGGCGCACTGCGGCTACGAGCCGACCGCCGTGATGGCCACCATGGGCTCGCTCAAGGAGTCCCTGCGCGCCATGCGCGAGACGGTCGCCGGGAACGCCGCGGCGAACGCGGGAAGCGGCAGGTGAGGCCATGACCGCCGTTTCCCTGGGCCTGCCCGGGGTGCCCGCACGCCCGGTGGCACCGCGCCGGAACAGCCGGCGGATCCAGGTCGGATCCGTGCCGGTCGGCGGCGGTGCCCCGGTGTCGGTGCAGTCGATGACGACGACCCGGACCTCCGACATCGGTGCCACGTTGCAGCAGATCGCGGAGCTGACCGCGTCGGGCTGTCAGATCGTGCGGGTGGCGTGTCCGACGCAGGACGACGCGGACGCGCTGGCGACGATCGCGCGGAAGTCGCAGATCCCGGTGATCGCGGACATCCATTTCCAGCCGAAGTACGTGTTCGCCGCGATCGAGGCCGGGTGTGCGGCGGTGCGGGTGAATCCGGGCAACATCAAGCAGTTCGACGACAAGGTGCGGGAGATCGCGAGGGCGGCCAGGGATCACGGCACGCCGATCCGTATCGGGGTGAACGCGGGTTCGCTGGACCGTCGTCTGCTGCGGAAGTACGGCAGGGCGACGCCGGAGGCCCTCGTCGAGTCGGCGCTGTGGGAGGCGTCGCTGTTCGAGGAGCACGGCTTCCGGGACATCAAGATCTCGGTCAAGCACAACGACCCGGTCGTGATGATCGAGGCGTACCGGCAGCTCGCTCAGGCGTGCGAGTACCCGCTGCACCTCGGGGTGACGGAGGCGGGGCCGGCGTTCCAGGGGACGATCAAGTCGGCGGTCGCGTTCGGTGCGCTGCTCTCGCAGGGCATCGGTGACACCATCCGCGTCTCGCTGTCGGCTCCGCCGGCGGAGGAGGTGAAGGTCGGGTTGCAGATCCTGGAGTCCCTCGGCCTGAAGGAGCGCGGTCTGGAGATCGTGTCCTGCCCGTCCTGCGGTCGCGCGCAGGTGGATGTGTACAAGCTGGCCGAGGAGGTCACCGCCGGGCTGGAGGGCATGGAGGTGCCGCTGCGGGTGGCGGTGATGGGCTGTGTCGTCAACGGTCCCGGTGAGGCCCGCGAGGCCGACCTCGGCGTGGCCTCCGGCAACGGCAAGGGACAGATCTTCGTCAAGGGCGAGGTCATCAAGACCGTCCCGGAGTCGAAGATCGTGGAGACCCTCATCGACGAGGCCATGAAGATCGCGGAGCAGATGGAGAAGGACGGCACCGGTTCGGGGGAGCCCGCCGTCACCGTGAGCTGAGCAGCACGGACCGAGAGGGGGCTTGACCGTGACCAGACTGGAGAACATCCGGGGACCACGCGACCTGAAGGCGCTGTCCGAGGCGGAACTCGGTGAACTGTCGGAAGAGATCCGGCAGTTCCTCATCCACGCGGTCGCCAGGACCGGCGGACACCTGGGGCCCAATCTGGGCGTGGTGGAACTGACCATCGCGCTCCACCGGGTCTTCGAGTCGCCGGTCGACCGCATCCTGTGGGACACCGGACACCAGAGCTATGTGCACAAACTCCTGACGGGACGTCAGGACTTCTCCAAGCTGCGCGGCAAGGGCGGACTGTCCGGCTACCCCTCGCGCGAGGAGTCCGAGCACGACGTCATCGAGAACAGCCACGCCTCCACCGCGCTCGGCTGGGCCGACGGCCTCGCCAAGGCCCACGAGGTGCGCGGCGAGGAGGGGCACGTCGTCGCCGTCATCGGCGACGGGGCGCTCACCGGCGGCATGGCCTGGGAGGCGCTGAACAACATCGCCGCCGCCAAGGACCGTCCGCTGATCGTCGTCGTCAACGACAACGAACGCTCCTACGCGCCCACCATCGGCGGCCTCGCCAACCATCTGGCCACCCTGCGCACCACCGACGGCTACGAGAAGGCGCTCGCCTGGGGCAAGGGGATGCTCCAGCGCACCCCCGTCGTCGGCAACACCGTCTACGAGGCGCTGCACGGCGCGAAGAAGGGATTCAAGGACGCCTTCGCCCCGCAGGGGATGTTCGAGGACCTGGGCCTGAAGTACGTCGGCCCCATCGACGGACACGACATCGGCGCCGTCGAGTCCGCGCTGCGCCGCGCGAAACGCTTCCACGGCCCCGTCCTCGTGCACTGCCTCACCGAGAAGGGCCGCGGCTACGAACCCGCCCTCGCCCACGAGGAGGACCACTTCCACACCGTCGGCGCCATGGACCCGCTCACCTGCGCGCCTCTCGCCCCGGCCGGCGGCCCGTCGTGGACCTCGGTGTTCGGCGAGGAGATCGTGGCGATCGGCGAGGAGCGCGAGGACGTGGTCGCCCTCACGGCGGCCATGCTGCACCCGGTGGGGCTGGCGAAGTTCGCCGAACGCTTCCCCGACCGGGTGTGGGACGTCGGCATCGCCGAGCAGCACGCCGCCGTCAGCGCGGCCGGGCTCGCCACCGGCGGACTGCACCCCGTCGTCGCCGTCTACGCCACCTTTCTCAACCGCGCCTTCGACCAGCTCCTGATGGACGTCGCCCTGCACAGGTGCGGCGTGACGTTCGTCCTGGACCGGGCAGGCGTCACCGGCGTCGACGGGCCCTCGCACAACGGCATGTGGGACATGTCGGTGCTCCAGGTCGTCCCCGGGCTGCGGATCGCCGCCCCGCGCGACGCCGACCAGCTCCGGGCCGAACTGCGCGAGGCCGTCGCCGTGGACGACGCGCCGACATTGGTCCGCTTCCCCAAGGAGTCGGTCGGACCCGCGATCCCGGCCCTGGACCGGGTCGGCGGCATGGACGTGCTGCACCGCGCGGAGGACCCCGAGGTACTCCTCGTCGCCGTCGGAGTGATGGCGCCCGTCTGCCTCCACGCCGCCGAGCTCCTGGAAGCCCGCGGCATCCGCTGCACCGTCGTCGACCCGCGCTGGGTCAAACCGGTCGACCCCGCGCTGCCCGGGCTCGCCGCCCGGCACCGCCTGGTCGCCGTCGTCGAGGACAACAGCCGGGCCGCGGGGGTCGGTTCCGCCGTCGCGCTCGCCCTCGGCGACGCCGACGTGGACGTGCCCCTGCGCCGCTTCGGCATCCCGGAGCAGTTCCTCCCGCACGCCAAGCGGGGCGAGGTGCTCGCCGACATCGGGCTGACGCCCGTCGAGATCGCGGGCCGGATCAGCGGGTGTCTCGCCACCGGCACGGCCGGCGCCCTGCCGGGACAGGACACACCGGCACACGTGAAGACGTCCGAGGAGAACCACGTATGACCACCGCGGAACCCGCCCCCCGTCAGACCGCCCGCGGCAAGGAGGCGGACGGGGCGAGGGAGTTCGACCTCGCCGGGCTGCTGGCCGAGCGCGGTGGCGAGCGTTACGACCTGCACGGCCGCTACGTGAACCACCAGTTGCCGCGCATGCTGCACACCATCGGCTTCGACAAGGTCTACGAACGCGCCGAGGGCGCCCACTTCTGGGACGCCGACGGCAACGACTACCTCGACATGCTCGCCGGGTTCGGCGTCATGGGCCTGGGCCGGCACCACCCGGTGGTGCGCAAGGCGTTGCACGACGTACTCGACGCCGACCTCGCCGACCTGACCCGGTTCGACTGCCCGCCGCTGCCCGGACTGCTCGCCGAGAAGCTGCTCTCCCACAGCCCGCACCTGGACCGTGTCTTCTTCGGCAACAGCGGCACCGAGGCGGTCGAGACCGCGCTCAAGTTCGCCCGGTACGCCACCGGGCGGCGCCGCGTCCTGTACTGCGACCATGCCTTCCACGGGCTGACCACCGGGTCCCTCTCCGTCAACGGGGAGGACGGCTTCCGTGACGGCTTCGCCCCGCTGCTGCCCGACACCGCGGTGCCGCTCGGCGATCTCGACGCGCTGGCCCGGGAGTTGAAGAAGGGCGACGTGGCCGCGCTCATCGTCGAGCCCATCCAGGGCAAGGGCGTGCACGAGGCGCCGCCCGGCTATCTGCGCGCCGCTCAGGAGCTGCTGCACAAGCACAAGGCGCTGCTCATCGCCGACGAGGTGCAGACCGGCCTCGGCCGCACCGGCGACTTCTACGCCTACCAGCACGAGGACGGGGTCGAGCCGGACCTGGTGTGCGTGGCGAAGTCGCTGTCGGGCGGGTACGTGCCGGTGTCGGCGACGCTCGGCAAGGACTGGATCTTCAAGAAGGTCTACTCCTCCATGGACCGCGTCCTGGTCCACTCCGCCAGCTTCGGCGCCAACGCGCAGGCCATGGCGGCGGGGCTCGCGGTGCTGCACGCGATGGAGAACGAGCAGATCGTCGCGGGCGCGCGGGCGATGGGGGAGAGGCTGAAGTCCGGGCTCGCGGCGCTCACGGAGAGGTACGAGCTGCTCGCCGAGGTGCGCGGGCGGGGGCTGATGATCGGCATCGAGTTCGGCCGGCCGAAGTCGCTGAAGCTGCGGAGCCGGTGGGCGATGCTGCAGGCGGCGCGGAAGGGGCTGTTCGCGCAGATGGTCGTCGTGCCGCTGTTGCAGCGGCACCGGATCCTGACGCAGGTGTCCGGGGACCATCTGGAGGTGATCAAGCTGATTCCGCCGTTGGTGGTGGACGAGGCGGATGTCGACCGGTTCCTGGAGGCGTTCACGGCGGTCATGGACGACGCGCACGAGGGGGGTCTCATGTGGGACTTCGGCAAGACGCTGGTGAGGCAGGCGGTGGCGGCGAGGTAGGGGGCGCCCGGGTTTTCGCCCCGGCCGCACCTTCCCGCTCCCGTCCCTCAAGGGGCTCTGCCCCTTCGGACCCCGGACGTGCGGGTGGGCGGGGCTTCTCGCGCAGTTCTCCGCGCCCCTGTCCAGGGGCGCGGAGCCCCCTGGGGACGGGAAGGGCAGGGGCGGCGGGGGCGTTGAGACCGGGTGGGCACACCTTCGCACGCTTTTGCCTCTCAGGCAAGAAAATTGCCCAGCGGGCAAAAATCTGGCTCAATCGAGGTATGAGCAGCCCTTCCGATCCGCCACCCCCGGCGGAGCCCGGCGCGGCCCTCCCCACCGTCGCCCCGCAACTCCGCGCCCACCGCCACCGCACAGGCATGACCCTGGAGACCGCGGCCCAGGCCGCGAACCTCTCGCCGGCCCACCTCTCCCGCCTGGAGACCGGCCATCGCCACCCCTCACTCCCCGTCCTGCTCACGCTCGCCCGCGTCTACGGCACGACCGTCTCCGAACTGCTCGGCGAGACCGTCGCCGAGCGCGACGCCGTCGTCCGCGCCGCCCGCGCGGAACCGACGCAGGCCGGCGGCTGGACGTACTGGCAGGCCGGCGCCCCCGCCCGCGGCATGCAGGCACTGCGCGTCCACGTCCCGCACGGCACGCAGGGCGACATCGTCCGCGTCCACCCGGGGGAGGAGTGGCTCCACGTCCTGCGCGGCCGGCTCCGCCTCCGCCTCGGCGACACCGCGCATCTCCTCGACGCCGGGGACAGCGCGCACTTCGACTCGCTCACCCCGCACCGCCTCGCCGCCGCCGACCGCGCCGGCTGCGAGCTGCTGTTCGTCCACACCCTCCTGCAGAGCCCGAGCACCGCGCTCTGCCTCGGACCTCTCACCGGAGACACCCCATGAGCGACTACGAGACGAAATTCCCGCGCGCCCTGTGGATCAGGCTGCTCGTCTACCTGGCCGTCGGCCACCTCTTCGCCGCCTTCATCTGGCTGCTCTTCCAGGTGGGCGCCAAGTAGGCCCGGCCCGGGGAGGCTTCCTCAGTCCAGCAGGTGCTCGCGCAGCCGCGTGCGCACCTCGGGGGTGACTCCCAGACCCTGTCCCAGGTAGGCGTCCACCCCGCCCCAGGTCTCCTCGATCGTGGTGAACGCCGCCCGGAGGTACTCGGCCCGCGCGTCGAACAGCGGGCCGAGCAGTTCCATCACCTCGGCGGAGTACGCGTCCGGCGAGGACGCGGTGCGCCGCACCTTGTACCGGCGGTGCTTCGCGTTCGACTCCAGATAGTCGGCGACGATCGCGTCCCGCTCCACGCCCAGGGCGAGCAGTGTCACGGCGATCGACAGCCCCGCCCGGTCCTTCCCCGCCGAGCAGTGCATCAGCGCGGGCGCGCCGCCGTCGGCCAGCGTGCCCAGCACCCGCGCGTGCTCCGCCGTGCGTCCGCGGACGATCGCGCGGTACGAGGCGATCATGCGGGCCTCGGCCCGGCCGTCGGCCAGCAGTTCCCGCAGCTGGTCCAGGTCCCCCTCGCGCACCATCTTCCAGAACTCCGCGCCGTCGGCCGGGTCGGACAGCGGCATGCCCACGTTGCGTACGCCCGGCAGCTCCACGTCCGGGCCCTCCAGCTTGTGGTCGGCGGCGTTGCGGAAGTCGAAGACCGTGCGCAGGTTCAGGGAGGTGAGGAACTCCGCGTCCTCGGCCGTCGCATGGGCGAGGTGGCCGCTGCGGAACAGCCTGCCGAACGCCACGCGCCGGCCGTCCGTGGTCGGCAGCCCGCCCAGGTCGCGGAAGTTGCGCACTCCGGCCAGCTCGGGCTCGGTCGACGGGACCTGCTGTGTCACGGGTGCTCCTCCCATCCGTCCGCCGACGCGGCTCGTCGGCGGGGCGCGTACCGCCGACGACGATACGGCACGGGTGCCCCCGGCAAGCATGTTCCGTACACGCATCGTCCACGGGCCTCTCATCGCCGCGAATGCCGTGAAACGGACCATGCGGCCAATCGGTCGATCCCTATAAGGGGTTTCTGTCCGAATAGTCATTCTTGGTCGCTTCACTCCAACTGGCCCGGTATTGCTCCACATCGACGAGCGGCGCGTGAGCAGCGTCATATCCGTGACGGGGCGTCGAACGTCATGTTCACGTAATTCGCCTGTTCCGTCGGTGAATTCGGCGGGAGAAGAAGATCGTCCATTTCTGTGCGGCGGCGTGAATTCTGTGAATCGATCAAGAGAACCCGGTGCCCGGGAAATCCAAAGCTTGTGGTCGCGGCGCCATTTCGCTTACGTTCCCCCTCGTTCCGAGCGGAACGCCTAATCCTGCCGCCGCCCGGAATCCGCACTCACCCACCCGCACTCGGCAGGAGCGGGGGACCCACAGGTACATCGCCTGGTCCGGTCTTCCAGGACAGGCTCGGGGTAAAGCCGTGGAATCACACGGCCGGGCATCTCCAGCTCGCACCCGACAGCTCACCTCGCAGGCGCAGGAGAGGAATTCGACATGCCCGCGAAGGGTAAGCACCGCCGTACCAAGGCCCGGTTCATCACCACCTCCCTCGCCGCCGCCGGAACCGGTGGCGCCGCGATCGCGCTGCCCCTGCTGGTTGCCACCGGCGCCCACGCGGCCACCCCGGCCGCCGCACCCGAGCACTCCGCCACCTCCGTCACGGCGGGCGCTCACGAGGGCGCCGCCCGCACCTACACGGTGAAGGCCGGCGACTGGCTCGCCAGGATCGCCGACGAGCAGCACGTCGCCGGCGGCTGGCACAAGCTCTACGACGACAACCGTGCGGCCGTCGGGACCGACCCGTCGCTCATCCACCCCGGCCTGAAGCTCACCCTCGGTGCCAAGGCTCCGGCGCACGCGACGGGTTCGTCCTCCGCCGCGCACGAGGCCCCGGCCAGGAGCGGCACCGCAGAGAAGTCCGCGAACGCCGAGAAGCCCGCGTCCGCGCAGACCGGCCGGTCCGCCGCCTCCTCCGCCGAGCCCGCCGCGAGCAGCTCCTCCGGGTACACCCTGCCGGTCCAGGGCGCCGTCATCGGCACCGCTTACCACACCGCCGGCAGCATGTGGTCCAGCGGCTACCACACCGGCACCGACTTCGTGGTCCCGACCGGCACCAGCGTCAAGGCCATAGCCGACGCCACCGTCGTCTCCGCCGGCTGGGGCGGCGCGTACGGCAACCAGGTCGTCCTCAAGCTCGCCGACGGCCACTACGCCCAGTACGCCCACCTCTCGCAGCTCTCCGTCTCGGCCGGCCAGACCGTGACCGAGGGCCAGCAGCTCGGCCTCTCCGGCGCCACCGGCAACGTGACCGGGCCGCACCTGCACTTCGAGATCCGGACCACCCCGAACTACGGCTCGGACGTGGACCCGGTCGCCTACCTGCGCGCCCACGGCGTCACCGTCGGCTGACGGCTCCCGCGCCCTGTGAAGGCCGGACCCTCGATCCCCGGGGTCCGGCCTTCGGCCGTGCCCTTTCGTCCCCGCGCGTCGCGACGGCGCCTTATTCCGCGATTGACCAAGCCTTGACCCGTGGGGTATCTCACCGCCCGTCAATCCCTCCTTACGGTCGCGTAGCTCACATCCCAGGAGGAAGGATGGGCCGATGTGGCAGACGATTCGAAGAGTGACAACAGATCAGTGATCGGGTCGTACGTGGCGGTGGGGGACAGCTTCACCGAAGGCGTGGGCGACCCCGGGCCGGACGGGGCCTTCGTCGGCTGGGCCGACCGTTTCGCGGTCCTCCTCGCCGACCGGCGGCCCGAGGGCGACTTCCGGTACACCAACCTCGCCGTACGCGGGAAACTGCTCGACCAGATCGTCGCGGACCAGCTCCCGCGGGCCCTGGAGCTCGCTCCCGACCTGGTCTCCTTCTGCGCGGGCGGCAACGACATCATCCGGCCCGGCACCGACCCGGACGAGGTCGCCGAACGGTTCGAGCGCGCGGTCGCCCGCCTCACCGGCACGGTCGGCACGGTGATGGTGACCACCGGCTTCGACACCCGCGGTGTCCCCGTGTTCAAGCACCTGCGCGGCAAGATCGCGACGTACAACGGGCACGTGCGGGCCATCGCCGACCGTTACGGGTGCCCCGTGCTCGACCTGTGGTCGCTGCGCACGGTGCAGGACCGGCGGGCGTGGGACACCGACCGGCTGCACCTCTCGCCCGAGGGGCACACCCGGGTCGCCCTGCGCGCCGGCCAGCTCCTCGGCCTGGAGATCCCGGCCGACCCCGACCAGCCGTGGCCGCCGCTGCCGCCGCGCGGGACGCTGGAGATCCGCCGCGACGACATCCACTGGGCGCGCGAGCACCTCGTGCCGTGGATCGGCCGACGGCTGCGCGGCCAGTCCTCCGGCGACACGGCGGTGGCCAAGGGCCCGCTGTCCCCGGAGGACATCAGGATGCGGATCGGCACGGCGGTCTGAGGGGGAGCCCGGGGTCGGGACGGGAAAGGGGCGGCGGGGGCGAAGGACCTCCCCGGCGCCCTCCCCGTACCCCCGCACCCCCACCCACCCCCCGGGAACCCACAGCCGCCCCACAACCGTTGACGCGGAAAACGGACCGCACCACGATCACCACTGGAGACGCCGTGACCGGCCTACGTACCCCCACCACCCGGCCGCGCCCCATACGGCCGCTTTCCTTCGGCGCGGACCCGACGGGCGCACGCATGGCCCGCATCCGCCGCTCCCCGAACTTCGCCGACGGCGTCTTCGTCAACCCGGACGGCACCCGCACCCGCGAGTCCGGCGGCTCCGCCCTGGGGATGGCCAAGGAGTACCTCGACAAGGAGTCCCGCGCCCGACGGGCCCCCACCGGCACCATCCCCGTGCACGCCACGACCGTCGCCGACCTCGCCCGGCCCCCGAAGAGCGGCCTCCGGCTCACCTGGACGGGCCACTCCAGCATCCTCGCCGAGATCGACGGACAGCGCGTCCTGTTCGACCCGGTGTGGGGGCAGCGCTGCTCCCCGTTCGACTTCATCGGCCCCAAGCGGCTGCACCCCGTCCCGCTGCCGCTGGCCGCGCTCGGCCCGGTCGACGTGGTCGTCATCTCGCACGACCACTACGACCACCTCGACCTGCCCACGATCAAGGCACTGGCCGGCACGGACACGCTCTTCGCGGTGCCGCTCGGCGTCGGCGCCCACCTGGAACGCTGGGGCGTCTCCCCGGACCGGATGCGCGAGCTGGACTGGAACGAGTCGACGCGCGTCGGCGGGCTCACCCTCACCGCCACCCCCGCCCGTCACTTCTGCGGCCGCGGCATCCGCAACAGACAGCACACCCTGTGGGCGTCCTGGGTGGTCGCGGGCGAGCACCACCGGATCTACCACAGCGGGGACACCGGTTATTTCTTCGGCTTCAAGGACATCGGCACGGAACACGGCCCGTTCGACGCGACGATGATCCAGATCGGCGCGTACAGCGACATGTGGCCGGACATCCACATGACCCCCGAGGAGGGCGTCGACGCCCACCGTGACCTGCAGGGCGGGGACGCGGCCGCGGGCGTCCTGCTGCCCATCCACTGGGGCACCTTCAACCTGGCACCGCACCCGTGGGCCGAGCCCGGCGAGCGGACGATGTGGGCGGCACACCGCGCGGGCGCCACCATGGTGGCCCCCCGCCCGGGCGAACCCCTCGAACCGGCCGCGGCGGGAGCCGTCTTCCCGTGGTGGCGCGAGGTGGCCCAGGCCCCGGCCGGCGGCTGGCAGGCCTGGCCTCCGGCCGGTGGGGCAACCGACCGCACCGTGGACCAGGTGGGTGAGGCCTGAGACACGGATCCGTCCGGTTCTCGGGGGACGCTCTCCGAGGCAGGTCCGAGCTCGGGAAACGTACGCGCGATTCGAGCACGCACGGCAGACCTGTGCGCGGATCGGGGACCGGTCCGGCGCGGCGCGCGTGCGGCTCGAACTCGGCAGGCTCGCCGTTTCCCGTGGCGAGGACCGCGTGGGACGTACCTGGCTGCGGGAGTCGTCGGCCCTGTACAACGCTCTTGGAGCGCCGCAGGCCGGGGAGGCACGGGAACTCCTCGGTGAGGCATGAAAAGGTCAGGGCTTGCCGGGCAGGTCCTGCTCCGTCCAGATGCACTTGCCGTCGGCCAGGAAGCGGGTGCCCCAGCGGCGGGAGAGGGCGGCCACCAGGTGCAGGCCGCGGCCGCCCTCGTCGGTCTGGCCGACGCGGCGGATGCGGGGTGTGGTGAGGCTGCCGTCGTAAACCTCGCAGATCAGTGACCGGCTGCGCATCAGGCGCAGCCGGATCGGTCCGCGGGCGTGCCGCACCACATTGCCGATCAGCTCGCTGACCAGCAGCTCCGTGCTCATCACCAGGTCGTCCAGGCCCCAGACGTCGAGCTGGCTGCGCACGTACTCCCGCGCCTGGCCGGCCGCCCGCGGGTCCTCCGGGAGGCTGCACGAGGCCACGTCGCAGGTGGGCGTGGAGCGGGTGTGGGCGATCAGCAGGGCTGCGTCGTCGCTGATGCGGGCGTGGTCCGGCAGCATCGTCGAGACGACGATGTCGCACAGCTCGTCCAGCCGACCGGCACGAGGGCCGGTACCCGTGGGCCGGTCGGTGTCCGGGCCGGTACCCGTGTCCGTGTCCGTGGCCTCGTACGGGGTGAAGTAGCCGGTGCGGGTCACGGCCGCGGCCAGGGTCTGCCGCAGCAGTGCCATCCCCTGGTCGGCGTCGCGGTCCTGGGACTCGACCAGCCCGTCGGTGCAGAAGACCAGCAGGCTCTCGTCCGGCAGCCGCAGCTCGTGCACCTCGAACGGCGGGTCGGCGGCGCCCAGCGGCGGGTCGATGTCGACGTCGGGGGAGCGGACCGTGCCGTCGGGGTGGACGAGGACCGGCGGCAGATGACCAGCCAGCGCGTACGAGCAGATCCGGGTGACCGGGTCGAACACCGCGTACAGGCAGGTCGCGTAGTAGTCGTAGCCGAGGTCGCCGACGATCTCGCTGAGGTGGGTCAGCAGCTCGTCCGGGTCCATGTCCAGGTCCGCCAGGGTGCGCACCGCCGTGCGGAGCCGGCCCATGGTGGCGGCCTCGGTGATGCCGTGCCCCATGACGTCGCCGATCACCATGGCGACCCGGTCGCCGGAGAGCGGGATGACGTCGTACCAGTCCCCGCCGACCTCGTCGCCCCGCCCGGCCGGCAGATACCGGGCCGCCGCCGAGACCGCGGGCAGCGACGGCAGCGTACGGGGGAGCAGGCCGCGCTGGAGGCCCTGGGCGCGGGTGTGCTCGACGTCGAACAGCCGGGCCCGCTCCAGCGCCTGGGCGACGAGGCCGCTGAGCGCGGTGAGCAGCGTGCGGTCGTCCTCGCTGAAGGAGCGCGGTTCGGCGAAGGAGATGACGAGGGAGCCGGTGGCCCGGCCGGACACGATCAGCGGGAGGAAGGCCCAGGCCGCGGAGGGCGAGTTGTCCGAGAGGTACTCCAGCTTCGGGTAGAGCTCCACGAACTCGCCGGCGGAGCCGACGAACAGGGGGGTGCGGTCCCGCAGCACGTCGGCGAGGGCCGTGTGGTCGGAGAGCGGGAGTCCGTCGACCCGGTCCAGGAACCGCTGGTTGTAGCCGACGGAGTCGACCACGCGGATCCGGCCGGCCTCCAGGGTCTCCACCACCAGCCCGTCGGCCCCGACGGGCGGCAGGACGTGCTCGGCGACGGCCCGCACCACGTCCTTGGACGTGACGGCCTCGGCGAGGGCCAGGGTGAGCTCGGACATGCGCGCGGCACGCTCGCCGGCCGGCGCGCCCGGCGGGTGTCCGGCCTCGCGCAGGCGGCGGTCGGTGACGTCGACGAAGGAGATGCCGAGGCCGCCGTCCGGGACGGGGACCAGACGCAGGTGGTACAGCCGTCCGTGGATCGGGCGCGTGAGGTCGAAGCCGATCGGCCGGCCCTCGGCGACCGCGCGCCGGCACTGGCCCTCCAGGCCGGGCACGCCGAGCGCGGCCACCTCCCACAGCCTCGTTCCCGGCCGGACCGGCTCGGCGCCCAGGATGCGGGCGGCCTCCCGGTTGGCGAACGAGATACGCCAGGTGTCGTCGACCGACAGGAAGCCCTCGCTCATGTCGGACAGGGCCCGCAGCACGGTGTCGCGCGGGGCGGCGAGGGGATCGGGAGAACCCGCCGGGTCGGTGGCGGTCCGTGCCGCACGCTCCCCGGGTCCCTCCGCAGGGTCGCCACTGCCGCCGGGGCGGTCGGGGCCGCCAGGGCGGACGGGACCGTCCGGCTCGCCGGCCGGGCGCCGGTGTCCGGCACCACCGGCGGCACCACCAGACGCCACGTCGCCTCCCGCTTGCCTCGCGCGTCGGGCCGCGGCCGGGGCGCGCGGTGGCGGAGGGCGCCCTGTGTGGGGGGCGGGAGCCGTGCCACCGCGGGACCGGTGGGGCCCGCTTTCGTCCACAGTAGTTCCTGGCGTCCCTTCGGGCCGTTCGGGAGGGCGGCGGTCGGCGGGGCCGGGCGTGCGGCCGCGCCTGAACACGCCCTGTGACCTCGGACGGAGGCGGCCGGGTGGCCTGCCGGGGGCCGGAAGGGCGCCCGGAGGCCGGTCAGCGGGCGCACGGAACCGGGCGTACGGCGAGGGACCGGGATCCACCCCCGCCCGACCGTGCGCCCGCTCCTGACTGCTTCTGACCAGCTCTGATCGCTTCCCTCGAACGAGGGAACATGCGTCCGAGACGGTTATCGGTCTGTCGTACGACGCGTCATACCAGAGCGGGATGCTCCGCGGAGGACTTTGCCAACTGCCACCGCGCATGCTGTCGTGACGACTACTGTGAGTCGCCGCCGGACGACGGGGGGCCGCCCTTGCGTGACCCTCCCGGCCGGCACAGCGATGGCGCACGCCCACGCCGCGCGCCGACCGCGGGAGCCCCGTGCCCCCGAGCCCCCAGTACGAGGACACCGATGTCTCACCTACGCGCACCGGCCACCCGTGCGGACCGCCGTGAGGGCGGGCGGCACGGGCGACCGGCCGCCCGCACCGCACCCACGCCGACCGAGACGCACATACGGCCGCAACTGCTGCGACTGGCGGTGCTGCCCCCCGTCGCGGTCGCCCTCGCCGGCTGCGCCGCCGTGCTCTTCACCGTCCGCTCCACCGCGGCGATGCCCACGCCCACGCTGTGGGCCGTGCTCGCCGGCGCGTTCGGAGTCGCCGTCGCCGGTGTACTGACCGCGGCCGTGGCCGCGGGCCGCGCGGCCGACTCCGTCAAGGAACGGGTGGACACGCTGCGGCGCACCGCCACCCGCGGCGAGGCCGACCTGCGCGCCCTCGTGGAGGCGCTGCGCCGTGGTGAGACCGTGCCGAAGCGGGGCGGCCGGGGCAGGCCCGCCGCCGACACCTCCGGCGCCGACGACTTCGAACTCCTCGCCGCCGACCTCGCCCGCGCGCAGGAGAGCGCGGTCGCCGCCGTCGTGCGGGCCGCCCAGCTCTCCAGCCGGGCGGGCAACGAACAGAAACTCGAGGTGTTCCTCAACCTGGCCAGGCGACTGCAGTCGCTGGTGCACCGCGAGATCTCCACGCTCGACGAGCTGGAGAACGAGATCGAGGACCCCGATCTGCTCAAGGGCCTCTTCCACGTCGACCACCTCTCCACCCGCATCCGCCGCCATGCGGAGAATCTCGCGGTGCTCGGGGGCGCGGTCTCGCGCCGGCAGTGGAGCAACCCGGTGGAGATGACCGAGGTGCTGCGCTCGGCCATCGCCGAGGTCGAGCAGTACTCCAGGGTGCGCCTCGTCCCGCCGATCGACGGCCGGCTGCGCGGGAACGCCGTCGCCGATGTCATCCACCTGCTCGCCGAACTCGTCGAGAACGCGACGGTGTTCTCCGCGCCGCACACCCAGGTGCTGCTCCGGGCCAACCTCGTCACCTCCGGGCTCGCGGTCGAGGTCGAGGACCGGGGCCTGGGCATGCCGCTCGCCGAACAGCACCGCATGAACGCGCTGCTCGCCGACCCCGACCAGGTCAACGTCGCCAGCCTGCTGCAGGACGGCCGGATCGGCCTGTACGTCGTCTCCCAGCTCGCCCGCCGTCACGGGATCCAGGTACGGCTGGGCACCAACATCTACGGCGGGGTCCAGGCGGTCCTGGTCCTGCCCGCGGACGTCCTCGGCACACCCCCGCCGGAGCTGCCGGCGACACCCGCCGCGCGTGGGGCGCGGCCGGGAGGCACGGCGCCTGGGCAGGGCCGGGTGCCCGGACAGGGCGGGGCGCCCGCGGCCGGCGGGACCGGCGGAGCCGGGGGAATGCCCCCTCCGGGCGCACCGCGCGGAGGCGGAGGAGCGCCCGTGCCCGGTGCGCCGCGTACGGACGGCGCCGGTGCTCCGGCGCACGCCGGCCGCGGCGAGCGGCCCGGCCCCGAAGGATGGGTGAACCCGGCGCGGCACGCCGGCCCCACGGAGCACGCGGGCCGTACGGAGCCCGCGTCGGCGGGCGTCCCGGCGCGGGACGGGCGGGGAAGGCCGTCCGCCGGTGTGCCGGCCTTCGCGACCGACGGGGCGGTGGCCCCGGTTCCCGCAGCCCCCGGCGCCGGAACGCCCGCCGGTCCGGGCACCCCGGGCACCGGGACGCCCTCCGGTACGTCCGGTACGGGTGGACACGGCACTCCCGCGTCGGCGCCCGCACCCGGTACGGGCGTGGACTGGGTCCAGGTCACCGCGAGCGGTACGCACGGTTCCGGCGCGGTGCCCGGGGACACCGGGTCCGGCGGGGGACACCCCGGCTCCGGTTCCGGTGAACCCGGCGGTCCGCCCGGGACGGCGCCGCCGTTGCCCGTGCGGGGGCAGCGCGCCGCGCGGCCCAGTCCGGCCGCGGCGCAGCCGGGCCTCGGCGCCGGGCACCGTCGGGCGCTCGCGGAGAACACCGGGCTGCCGCCCACCCCGCGGGTCGGCCCCGTCCGCGGCACCATGGGCAAGCCGCAACTGCCCCGGCGCCGCGCCCAGGAGCATCTCGCGCCCCAGCTCCGCGGTGGCCCCGCCCCCGGGCCCCGGGCGGACGCCGAAGCGTACGTCGAGCACGACCCCGGCCTGATGGCGGCGTTCCAGCGCGGCATCGGCCTCGCCGAGGCGGCCCAGCAACGCGAACCGGCCGCCCCTGAGCCGCCGCACCCGGCTTCCCCCGGGCTCGGCGAACCGTCGAGCCCGGCCTCCGCGGAGCCCCCGCAAGCGTCCTCGACCGTCGGCCCCGTCGGCCCCGTCGGCCCCGCGGGACGCCCCGCCGAGCCGTCGTCCCCGAACCTCGTCGCTCCCACCGGCCCGGCCGACCCGGTCGTCCCCGCCGGACAGCCGTACCCGGTTGTGAAGGGGCTTGACGGGCCGGACGCGCCGGACGAACCGCCGTACCCCGCCACCCTCGACCCCGTTTCGCCGCACGCGGCCGACGCGCGTGTGGCCCGCCCGTCCGTGCCCGCCCCCGAGGGCGCCGCCCGGCGCGACGGGCGTGCGTCCGCCGGATGAGCGGGACGACGAGCGAGACGACGAGCAGGGCGACGAACACCGGTCCCACCGTCCCCACCACCCTCACCGCCCCCCGTACTCCAAGGAGTCGATCCACCATGGCGAGCGAAGCGCCGACCGGCCACGCATCCGACCTCGACTGGCTGATGAGCGGCCTCGTGCAGCGCGTGCCGCACACCAGGAGCGCGGTACTGCTCTCCTGCGACGGGCTGGTCAAGTCCGTCCACGGCCTGGACCAGGACAGCGCCGACCACATGGCCGCACTCGCCTCCGGCCTGTACTCCCTCGGCCGCAGCGCCGGCATCCGGTTCGCGGGCGGCGGCGACGTCCGCCAGGTCGTCGTCGAACTCGACTCCTCCCTGCTGTTCGTCTCCACCGCCGGTTCCGGCACCTGTCTCGCCGTGCTCGCCGACCGGGAGGCCGACGCCGCGGTCCTCGGCTACGAGATGGCGATGCTGGTCAAGAGCGTCCGCCCGTACCTGGTGACCGCGCCCCGGCAGCCCGTCGGCCGGCCCCCGGTGCTGAGGCCTTGAGCGCGGCCACCGCGGGCGACGGGCCCTGGCTCGACGATGCCGCCGGCCGGCTGGTCCGCCCCTACCAGGTCAGCAACGGGCGGACCCGGCCGACCGCCG
Organism: Streptomyces sp. B3I8; assembly: GCF_030816915.1. Classification (NCBI taxonomy): domain Bacteria; kingdom Bacillati; phylum Actinomycetota; class Actinomycetes; order Kitasatosporales; family Streptomycetaceae; genus Streptomyces; species Streptomyces sp. B3I8. Next base: position 6,341,882 of record NZ_JAUSYN010000002.1, read on the forward strand.
CCCTCGACCTGTTGTCGCAGGTGAGAGCCACCGGGGCGACCCCCCGCGGCTACCTCGGCCCCGAACACACCCAGGTGCTCGGCCTGTGCGGGGGACCCGTCTCCGTCGCCGAGGTCGCCGGACAGCTCAGGCTGCCGGTCGCGGTCGCCAAGGTGCTGCTGTCCGACCTCGTCGACAGCGGGGCGCTCACCACCAGGCCCCCGGCCTTCCACCACAACCCCACGGACCGGTCCCTTCTGGAGGCAGTGCTCGATGGACTACGACGACAGCTCTGACGCCTTCCCCACCGCGCTGAAGATCCTCGTGGCGGGCGGGTTCGGAGTAGGCAAGACCACCTTCGTGGGCGCGGTCAGCGAGATCGCGCCGCTCAGCACGGAGGAACTCCTCACCACGGTCAGCGCCGCCACCGACAACCTCGACGGCATCGAGAACAAGGTCGAGACCACCGTCGCGATGGACTTCGGCCGCATCACCCTCGACCCGCGGCACGTGCTCTACCTGTTCGGCACCCCCGGCCAGGAGAGGTTCTGGTTCATGTGGGACGAACTGTCCGAGGGCGCGCTCGGCGCGGTGATCCTCGCCGACACCCGTCGGCTCCAGGAGTGCTTCGCCGCCATCGACTTCTTCGAGGAGCGCGGCCTCGGCTTCATCGTCGCGATCAACGAGTTCGACGGCGCCCACCGCTACGACCCCGAGGAGGTGCGCGCGGCCCTCGACCTGGACCGCCACATCCCCGTCGTCCGCTGCGACGCCCGTATCTCCAGCTCCGGGGTGCAGACCCTGCTCGCCCTGGTCAAGTACCTCATCGCCCACATCCCGGCCACCCAGGCGCCGCACCACGGAGCCCGCACATGAGCCTCCGCCGGCTCCTGCTGACCCCGCAGGACGAGGACGCCCCCGAGCGGATGCGACGGCTGCGCGCCCTCGGCCTCGGGGAGCACCCCGACCCCGCCCTGGACGCGTTCGCGGACCGGCTGGCCCGGGTGCTGGCGGCCCCGTACGCGATGGTCAACTTCGTCGGCGAGCAACGGCAGTTCCTCGCCGGGCTGCACACGCCGGACGGCCTCCCGCTGCCCGCCGCCACCGGTGCGGACGGTACGGGGCGGGCCCGGCTGCTCACCCGCGACCACGGTTTCTGCCCGCACGTCGTGGTCCGCCGCCGGGCGCTGGCGCTGGAGGACGTGCGCGACTACCCGCGGTTCGCCGGCAACCCGATCGTCGACGAGACCGGCGTCCGGGCCTACCTCGGCGCCCCGCTGCCCGACCCCACCGGCCTCGCGCTCGGCACGGTCTGCGTCGCCGACGTCGTCCCGCGCCGCTGGGGCCGGGAGGGGCTGGAGACCATCAAGGGGCTCGCCGCGGAACTGACCCAGCGGCTCCTGGAGCGGGGGAACGGCGGCCCGCGACCACCGGACGGGGCGGGCGGAAGGGGCGGCATGGGCGGCACGGGAGGCATGGACGGCACGGACGGCTCCGGGGTGTGAAGGAAAGCTGCGGGCGCGCTTAAGAAATCCTCGATGGACCGCCGCCGGGCGGTACGGCAGATTCCAGAGGGATCCCCTCACCGGGGACCGAGCCGTCGAACCACAGGAGCCGTACGCGTGAAGGCGCTGGTCAAGCAGAAGGCGGAGCCCGGCCTGTGGCTCCAGGACGTACCCGAACCGGCCATCGGCCCCGGTGACGTACTGATCAAGGTGCTGCGCACCGGCATCTGCGGCACCGACCTGCACATCCGCTCCTGGGACGGCTGGGCCCAGCAGGCGATCACCACCCCGCTGGTGCTCGGGCACGAGTTCGTCGGCGAGGTCGTCGACACCGGCCGGGACGTCACCGGCATCAAGACGGGCGACCGGGTCAGCGGCGAGGGCCACCTGGTGTGCGGCACCTGCCGCAACTGCCTGGCCGGCCGCCGCCACCTGTGCCGCGCCACCGTCGGCCTCGGTGTCGGGCGCGACGGCGCGTTCGCGGAGTACGTCGCCCTGCCCGCGTCCAACGTGTGGGTGCACCGAGTCCCCGTCGACCTCGACGTGGCCGCCATCTTCGACCCGTTCGGCAACGCCGTGCACACCGCGCTGTCCTTCCCGCTGGTCGGCGAGGACGTGCTGATCACCGGCGCCGGACCCATCGGCCTGATGGCCGCCGCCGTGGCCCGGCACGCCGGCGCCCGCCACGTCGTCGTCACCGACGTCAGCGAGGAGCGGCTCGAGCTGGCCCGCAAGATCGGCGTGAGCCTGGCCCTGAACGTCTCCGGCGCCACGATCGCCGACGGACAGCGGAAGCTGGGGCTGCGCGAGGGCTTCGACATCGGCCTGGAGATGTCCGGCCGTCCCGAGGCGCTGCGCGACATGATCGCCAACATGACGCACGGCGGCCGCATCGCGATGCTCGGCCTGCCCGCCGAGGAGTTCCCCGTCGACTTCGCCCGGATCGTCACGTCGATGATCACCCTCAAGGGCATCTACGGCCGGGAGATGTTCGAGACCTGGTACGCGATGTCCGTCCTGCTGGAGGGCGGCCTCGACCTGGCCCCCGTCATCACCGGCCGGTACGGCCACGACGAGTACGAGGCCGCGTTCGCCGACGCCGCGAGCGGCCGGGGCGGCAAGGTCATCCTCGACTGGACCGCGTAACTCCCGCCACCCGCACGCACCTTCAGGAGCCCCTTCATGTTCGACTCCGTACGCGACGACCTCCGCGTCACCCTCGACGAGATCCGCGCCGCCGGGCTGCACAAGCCCGAGCGCGTCCTCGGCACCCCGCAGTCCGCGACCGTCGCCGTCACGGCGGGCGGCCGGCCCGGTGAGGTCCTCAACTTCTGCGCCAACAACTACCTCGGTCTCGCCGACCACCCCGAGGTGGTCGCCGCCGCCCACGAGGCGCTGGACCGCTGGGGCTACGGCATGGCCTCCGTACGCTTCATCTGCGGCACGCAGGAGGTGCACAAGGAGCTGGAGGCCCGGCTGTCGGCCTTCCTCGGCCAGGAGGACACGATCCTGTACTCCTCCTGCTTCGATGCCAACGGCGGTGTCTTCGAGACACTGCTCGGCGCCGAGGACGCGGTGATCTCCGACGCCCTCAACCACGCCTCCATCATCGACGGCATCCGCCTCTCCAAGGCCCGCCGCTTCCGTTACGCCAACCGCGACATGGCCGACCTGGAGACCCAGCTCAAGACGGCCGGGGACGCGCGGCGGCGGCTGATCGTCACCGACGGCGTCTTCTCGATGGACGGCTACGTCGCCCCGCTGCGCGAGATCTGCGACCTCGCCGACCGGTACGACGCCATGGTCATGGTCGACGACTCGCACGCCGTGGGCTTCGTCGGCCCCGGCGGCCGGGGCACGCCCGAACTGCACGGGGTCATGGACCGGGTCGACATCCTCACCGGCACGCTCGGCAAGGCGCTCGGCGGCGCGTCCGGCGGGTACGTGGCCGCCCGCGCCGAGATCGTCGCGCTGCTGCGCCAGCGTTCGCGCCCGTACCTGTTCTCCAACACGCTGGCCCCGGTGATCGCGGCGGCCTCCCTGAAGGTGCTGGACCTGCTGGAGTCGGCGGGGGAGCTGCGGGAGAAGCTGGCCGCCAACACCGAACTGTTCCGGCGCCGGATGACCGACGAGGGGTTCGACGTCCTCTCCGGCGACCACGCCATCGCGCCCGTCATGATCGGCGACGCGGCGAAGGCGGGGCGCATGGCGGAGCTGCTGCTGGAGCGGGGGGTGTACGTGATCGGGTTCTCGTACCCGGTGGTGCCGCAGGGCGCGGCCCGCATTCGCGTGCAGCTGTCCGCGGCGCACTCGGCACAGGACGTGGAGCGGGCCGTGGCGGCGTTCGTCGCCGCGCGGGCCGAGCTGGAGGGTTGAGGGGGGCTTTCTTCGCCCCGCCGCCCCTGCCCTTCCGGGTGGGCGCGGGTGCTGCGTGGCCGGTCGCGCGGTTCCCCGCGCCCCTTTTGGGCGCGGCGGGGCCGTGGAACGGAAGGTGCGGCCGGGTGTTGCGATAATCGACCGCATGATCGAGGCGCGGCGGTTGCACATTCTCCGGGCGGTGGCGGACCACCGCACGGTGACCGCGGCCGCCGCCGCGCTGTACCTCACCCCCTCCGCCGTCTCGCAGCAGTTGGCGGCGCTGGAGCAGGAGACCGGGCACCGGCTGGTGGAACGCGGTGCCAAGGGGGTGCGGCTCACGCCGGCCGGGGAGATCCTGCTCGGCCACACCCACGCCGTCCTCGCCCGGCTGGAACGCGCGGAGGCCGAGCTCGCGGCGTACGGCGCGGGCTCGGCGGGCACGGTGACGCTCGCCGCGTTCGCCACCGGCATCGGCCTGGTCGTCGCCCCCGCGCTGGTCACCCTGGCCCGTACCGCACCCGGCATCCGGGTCCGCGTCCGGGACGCGGAGGGCGACGCCAGCCTGCCGATGGTGCTCGACCGGCAGGTGGACGTGGCGGTCGCGGTCGAGTACCGGGGCGCCCCCGGCGCCGACGACCCCCGGCTCACCCACATCGCGCTGTACGCCGAACCGTTCGATGCGGTCGTCCCCGTCGGCCACCGGCTGGCCGGGGCGGAGGTGGTGCCCCTCGCGGAGCTCGCCAAGGACCCGTGGATCGGCCCCTACCCGGGCAACCCGTGCCACGACGTGGTCGTCCTGGCCTGCGAGCACGCCGGTTTCCAGCCCCGCCTCGAACACTCCTCCGACGACTTCAGCGCCGTGATCTCGCTGGCCTCCGCCGACGCGGGAGTGGCGCTCGTGCCGCGCTCCGCGCTGCGCGGCACGGACCTGACCGACGTCGTCGTCCGGCCGGTGGACGGGGTGGCACCGACCCGCCGGGTGTTCGCGGCGGTCCGCCGGGGCGCGGAGGAACACCCCCTGATCCGCCCCGTCCTGGACGCGCTGACCGAGGCCGCGACGGCGCACTGACGGCGGCCCGGCCGCTCCCCGGTGAGCGGGCCCCGGCGCCCGCGCCCGATGTCAGTGCCGTTGGTTACCGTGCGGGCATGCCGGATGCCGAAGACGTACGCCGTATCGCCCTCTCCCTGCCGGACACGGTGGAGAAGACCGCCTGGAGCATGCCCACGTTCCGCGTCGCGGGAAAGATGTTCGCCACCCTCCCCGAGGACGAGACGTCCCTCGCCGTGCGCTGTCCGAAGGTGGAGCGCGACGAACTCGTGCTCGCCGAGCCGGACAAATTCTGGATCGCGGGCCACGAGGCGTCCTTCGCCTGGGTGCGCGCCCGGCTGGCCGCCCTGGAGGACGAGGCGGAACTGCGGGACATCCTCGCCGACTCCTGGCGCCAGGCGGCACCGCCCCGCCTCCTGGAAGCACATCCGACGCTGGGGCTGCCGGCCGCCGGCTGACCGTGTGCCGTACGGGGAAAAGCCGTGCGCGGCCACCGCCCGGAGTGCGGTATGGTTTCCGTGCACGTTCGACCCGGGGGAAACCCCAGGTCAGGCGGGCAGCGGGACGTGGCGCAGCTTGGTAGCGCACTTGACTGGGGGTCAAGGGGTCGCAGGTTCAAATCCTGTCGTCCCGACTCGTGAGAGTCGCGGTTCAGGGCCGGTTTCGGAGGACATCCGAACCGGCCCTCGGCATGTCTCCGCGGACCGGCGGCCAGGCGGCCCGGAGACGGCCTGGCCCGGCGCCGGTGACGGCCGTCGGTGACAACCCCCTGCGGCGGCTCCTTGCGACGGCCCCGGCAGCGGCATTTCCGTCGAAATCCGCACCCGCGCAACACCGTCGGCCCGCACCCGGCGGCGTCCGCCCCGGTCCGTGCGCCCCGCCGTACGCGACACCGCCCCACCGCCCACCGGACGTTCCCCGACGGCCGCGCCCCGGCGGTGCGGGGGGAGCCCCGAGTGACGCACGGCGCGGACGGACAGGTGGCCGAACCTGTTCGCACGCCGTACGGACCGGCGAAAACGCTTGGACCTCACCGGTGTCCACGCGGGACACTGCCACCTTCCACCGGGCCCCTCACACGCGACTGCCGTGCGGCGCGCCCCCGAGCGACTACGGAGGGTCTCCATGCCATCACCGCCCGTACCCGATGCTCCACCGGGCAGGTCCCGAAAGACCGGTCCGGTCCTTCTCGCGCTGCGCCACTACGGCCGGGAACTGGCCCGCCGCAAATGGCTGACGGCGGGAGCGATGCTGCTCCCCGCGGTCGGCAACATCGGCATCAACTACGTCGCCCCCCTGGTCGTCGCCAAGCTCGTCGGCCGCATCGCCGACCACGCTGACCTCGGCCTCGGCGACGCGCTGCCGTACGTCCTGGGCTTCGCCGGGACCCTGCTGCTCGCGGAGGTGATGTGGCGCCTCGGCCTGCACTGCCTCAACCGCCTCGCCGCCCGCGGCATCGAGCGCCTGTACATCACCGGGATGGACGAACTCTTCGCGAAGGACGCCGGGTTCTTCCACGACAACTTCGCCGGGGCGCTGACCAAGCGGGTCCTCAGCTTCGCCTCCCGCTTCGAGGACTGCGTCGACACGATGACGTTCCAGGTCATCGGCCGGATCGTGCCCCTGATCTTCGGGTCGGTGGTGCTGTGGCGCTACGAGCCCCTGCTCGTCGTCGGCCTGGTGGTGATGATCGGGACGACATCGGTCTGCGTGGCGCCCCTCATCCGGCGCCGACAGGCACTCGTGCGCCGCCGCGAGGAGGCCATCGCCCGGGTCGCCGGGCACGTCGCCGACAGCCTGATGAACATGGACACCGTCCGCGCGTTCGCCGCCGAGGAACGCGAGGCCGCCGAACACCGCTCCCGCGTCGCCCACTCCCGGAGCCTGACCCTGCGTTCCTGGGACTACGGCAACCTGCGCATCGACACCTTCGTCGCGCCGATGTCGGTGCTGACCAACGCGCTGGGCCTGCTGCTCGCCGTCGTCCTCGGCGGGGGCGCGCACGGCGTGGAGGCGGTCGTCGTGGCGTTCACCTACTACAGCAACGCCACCCGCATCATGTTCGAGTTCAACCAGATCTACCGCCGGCTGGAGAGCTCGATGACGGAGGCCGCGCAGTTCACCGAACTGCTGCTGCAGCCCCCGACCGTGCTCGACCCGCCGGCCCCCGAGCCGCTGCGGCCCGGGTCCGCCGACATCCGCTTCGAGAAGGTCACCTTCGCCCACCGGGGAAGCGAACCGCTCTTCCGGGGCCTGGACCTGACCGTGCCCGACGGGGCGAAGATCGGCCTGGTCGGCAGGTCCGGCGGCGGCAAGACCACCCTCACCCGGCTGCTGCTGCGCATGACGGACATCGACGCCGGCCGCATCCTGATCGGCGGCCAGGACATCACCCGGCTGCGCCAGGCGGACCTGCGCAGCCTGATGGCGTACGTGCCGCAGGACCCGGCGATGTTCCACCGCACCCTGCGGGAGAACATCGCGTTCGCCCGGCCCGGCGCCACCGACGCCGAGATCCGCCACGCGGCCGAGGCCGCGCACGTCACGGAGTTCGCCGACGGGCTGCCGGACGGCTTCGACACCATGGTCGGCGAGCGTGGCGTCAAACTCTCCGGCGGGCAGCGGCAGCGGGTCGCGCTCGCCCGGGCCATCCTGCGGGACGCGCCGATCCTGCTGCTCGACGAGGCGACCAGCGCCCTGGACTCCGAGAGTGAGGTGCTGATCCAGGAGGCGTTGTGGCGGCTCATGGAGGGGCGCACGGCGCTCGTCGTCGCCCACCGGCTGAGCACGGTCGCCGGCATGGACCGGCTCGTCGTCCTCGACCGCGGCCGGATCATCGAGCAGGGCACCCACCAGGAACTGCTCGCCTGCGACGGGGCCTACGCCAAGCTGTGGCAGCACCAGTCGGGCGGCTTCCTCGACGAGGTGGACGAGGCGGACAAGGCGGATGAGGTGGACGCGGTGGGCGCCGACCTGGTCTGAGGACGCGGCGCCCGGCGGCGCGCGGTGTGGCCCCGGGACCGCGGGGAACCTGGGGTCACATGGACGAGCAGGCAGCACTTCACCGGTCGTACTGGCTCGAGACGGCCCCCGGGGGCGAGCCCGGACCGCCCCCGGCCGACGGCCTCGTCGTGGACGTCGCCGTCGTCGGCGGCGGCATCGCCGGGCTCAGCACCGCCTGGGAACTGGCCCGCGACGGCCACCGCGTCGCCGTGCTGGAGGCCGGCCGGCTCGCCGCCGGGGTCACCGGGCACACCACGGCGAAGCTGACCGCCCAGCACGGCCTGGTGTACGACAAGCTGCGCCGCACCCGGGGGGCCGAGGCCGCCCGGCTGTACGCCCGTTCCCAGTACGAGGCCGTCCGGCACGCCGGTGAGATCGCCGCCGAGCTCGGCATCGAGTGCGAGTGGGAGGAAGCGGCCGCCTACACCTTCACCCAGGAGGCCGGCCGCGTCGACGAACTGCGCGCCGAGGCCGAGGCCGCCCGCGAGGCCGGGCTGCCCGCCGAGTTCACCACCGACACCGACCTGCCCTTTCCCGTCGCGGGCGCCGTCGAGGTCACCGGCCAGGCCCAGTTCCACCCGGTGAAGTACCTCCGGGCGCTCGCCGAGGACATCCGCCGCCGGGGCGGCACCCTGCACGAGCACACCCGCGTCACCAAACTCACCGAGGGCGAGCCCTGCGTGCTCACCACCGCGGCCGGTACCGAGGTGAGGACGGGGACGGTCGTGGTCGCCACGCACTACCCCGTCTTCGACCGCGCGCTGCTGTTCACCCGGCTCTCCCCGCGCCGCGAACTCGTGATCACCGCGCCCATCGAGACCGAGGCCGCACCGCGCGGCATGTACCTCACGCCCGACCGGAACACCCGCTCGGTGCGGACCGCCCCGTACACGGACGGCAAGCGGCTGCTCGTCATCACCGGCGAGCACTTCACCCCGGGCTCCGGGGTGGACGTCGAGGAGCGTTTCACCCGTCTCACCGAGTGGGCCGGACAGACCTTCGGCGACCTCCGTATCAGCCACCGCTGGGCCACCCAGGACAACGACTCCACGGACACCGTGCCGCTCGTCGGCCCCCTGCACCAGGGCAGCCGCCACGCCTACGTGGCCACCGGCTTCGGCGGCTGGGGGCTGAGCGGCGGCATCATGGCCGGCCGGCTCCTCGCCGACCTGATCGGCGGACGCACGCCCGAGTGGAGCGGGCTGTACGACCCCCGGCGGCTGGCCTCCGTGGCCCGCGAGGGCGGGGAGTTCCTCAAGAACCAGGCCAAGGTCGCCCGACACTTCGTCGGCGGCCGGCTCACCTCGATGAGCGGCCCCGGCGTCGACGAGATCGCCCCGGGCGACGGGGCGATCGTCCACGTCGGCGGCGCGCGCACCGCCGTGTACCGCGACGAGGCCGGGGCCCTGCACGCCGTTTCCGCGCGCTGCACCCACCTGGGCTGCCTGGTCGCCTTCAACCGCGCCGAACGCGCCTGGGAGTGCCCGTGCCACGGCTCCCGCTTCGACACCGACGGCGAGGTCGTCCAGGGGCCGGCCGTGCGGCCGCTCGCACGCAGGGAGTTGTAGGACGTCGTCGGGCGTCGCCGGACGTCGTCACGTTTCGGTGTGGAGACGCTGGGCACCCGGAGTCACGGGCGGCACCGGCGAAACGGCGCCTCCCCTGTGAAACCGGGGTGACCGGAGTTTTCGGACGACGAAGGAAGATGACTTGCCGTGACCGTGCACACCAGTGACACCTGGGTCGCCGACCGACTCGAAACGGGCTGGGCCAAGGCCAGGCAGGTCCGTGGGAAGGGCGTACGCACGTGCGTGCCGGCGGTCCAGGAGCACGGCGAGCGGTACGGGACGGAACCGGTCCGGGACACCGAGGGGAACATCATCAGGGGCGAGGACTGAGGACCACCACCGGTAACAAGGGGTAGGTAGAGGGGCCGGAGCGGCGGTTGGCGGACCGCCGCTCCGGCCCCTCGGCGTGCGCGGCCCCTCGGCGTGCGTGGCCCCTCGGCGTGCGTGGCCCCTGCGCGGTCTCCCGGCGTGCGCGGCCGCCTCGCCGCGGACCGGACGCGTTCCCCGTACCCCTCGCAAAGGGGTACGGGGAACCGCGCGAACGAGCGGGCCGCTCGGTGTGTCAGTCGCCGGCGGCCGTAGCCGTGAAGCGCTCCCAGACGCGGTGCGTGGTCAGGAGTCGCGTGACCTCGGCCAGCGCCTGCGGGCCGCCGTCGGCCGTCACCACGCCGGGCGCCTGTGCCGGAACACCCGCCGCGTCCAGCACCGTTCGGCCCCCGCCCCAGACGCCGATCGCCTTGCCGTGCCGGAACGCCTCGTCCAGCAACAGCAGCACCCGGGGATCCGTGGCCGCTCCCGCACCCGGCTCCCCGGCCTTCTCGTCCCGGGCGCCGAACGCGTCTGCGCCCCTTCCGGGCACCCCCGCCACCAGCACCGCGTCGAACTCGATCGACCGTGCCGTGGCGAACGTACGCTGCACGGTGACCGGATCGGCGTCCTCGGCGCCCAGCCTGCCGCCCGCCGGGGCGACGACAAGCGGCACCATGCCGTCGTCGAGCACGGCCCGCCGTACCGCGCGCACGCCGTCCAGGTCGCCCTCCGCGCCGGTGACGACGGCGATCACCCTGCCGTCCGTCGGCCAGCTCCGGCCCACCTGGGACAGGGCCGGGCTCGGTGCGACCTCCTCCGGCGCCACCGTCGGCTCCGGTGCCGGCAGTCCTAGCCCCGCGGCGACGGGCGCGCACAGTTCGGGGTCGATGTTGGCCAGCACCCGCAACCCGCGCTCCTTGACCGTCTGCTCGTAGCACTTGCCGAGCTCGAAGGTGTACGCGGCGACGATGTGCTCCCGCTCCACCGGGCTCATGCTCCGCCAGAACCGGCGCGGCTGGCTGAAGTGGTCCGCGAACGTCTCCGGGGCCTCACGGACCTTCGTCGACCGCGGCACCGTCACCGGCGTCTCCACGAACGCCCCGTCGTCCGCGCCCGCGGTGAACGGGCAGCCCCCGTCGAGGGAGTGGGGCCGGTACGGGGCCACGCCCGTGTGCACGGCCTGCTGGTGGAAACCGTCCCGCAGCATGTCGTTGACCGGCGCGTGCGGGCGGTTGATCGGGATCTGCCCGAAGTTGGGCCCGGCAAGGCGGGTGATCTGCGTGTCCAGGTAGGAGAACAGCCGACCGGCCAGCAGCGGGTCGTCGGTGACGTCGATGCCCGGCACCAGGTGCCCCGGGTGGAAGGCGACCTGCTCGGTCTCCGCGAAGAAGTTGGTCGGGTTCCTGTTCAGCGTCAGCAGCCCGATCGGCTGCACCGGCGCCAGCTCCTCGGGGACGATGTTCGTCGGGTCGAGCAGGTCGATGCCCTCGAAGGTCTGCTCAGGGGTGTCCGGGAAGGTCTGGATGCCCAGCTCCCACTGCGGGTACGCGCCCGCCTCGATCGCGTCGGCCAGGTCCCGGCGGTGGAAGTCCGGGTCCACCCCGCCCGCGATCTGCGCCTCCTCCCACACCAGGGAGTGCACGCCCAGCTTCGGCTTCCAGTGGAACTTCACCAGCGTGGTGGCACCCTCGGCGTTCACCAGCCGGAAGGTGTGGACGCCGAAGCCCTCCATCATGCGGTACGACCGAGGGATGCCCCGGTCCGACATGTTCCACAGCACGTGGTGCGTGGCCTCGGTGTGCAGGGTGACGAAGTCCCAGTGCGTGTCGTGCGCGCTCTGCGCCTGCGGGATCTCCCGGTCCGGGTGCGGCTTGGCGGCGTGCACGATGTCCGGGAACTTGATCGCGTCCTGGATGAAGAAGACCGGGATGTTGTTGCCGACCAGGTCGAACGTGCCCTCGGTGGTGTAGAACTTCGTCGCGAAACCCCGGGTGTCGCGCACGGTGTCCGCCGAGCCGCGCGAACCGAGCACCGTCGAGAAGCGCGTGAACACCGGCGTCTCGACGTCCTTGCCGAGGAACGCCGCCTTGGTGACGCTCGCGGCGGTGCCGTACCCCTTGAAGACGCCGTGCGCCGCGGCGCCGCGCGCGTGCACGACCCGCTCCGGGATGCGCTCGTGGTCGAAGTGGGTGATCTTCTCCCGCAGATGGTGATCCTGCAGCAGGACGGGGCCGCGCGGGCCGGCCTTGAGGGAGTGGTCGGTGTCGTACAGCCGGGCGCCCTGCGCCGTGGTCAGGTACGCGCCGTGCTGCGAGCGCGTGGCCGGGTCGGCACCGGTGACCTGCCCCGTCGGGCCGACCGTCTCCGGCGCGCCCTGGTCCGGCTCGGGCGGCAGCGGCTCCCGGGGTTCGGTCGGCTCCGCGAGGGGCGGGGCCTCGGGGCCGGGGCGTCCGGGTACGCCCTCGGGGGGTCCGTCGCCGCGGAGTACGTCGGCGGCCTTCTCCGCGAATGCCCTCACGGGGTTCTTCTCAGTCATCGCTCTCCCACGTGGCGCTGTCCTCGCCGTGCCTCGGTGCGCGGCGGAGCCGCCTGAGTACCCGGGGGAGCGGGTGTCGAACTCGAGCGAAGCGGTGACGTCCGGGCCGCCGCGCCCTTCCCCATGGCGCGGCCCTCGACGCGGCGCGGCCCCCTACGGGCGTGCCGTGGTGGGCCTGTGCCGGTGGGGGCCTGTGCCGGTGGCTCAGCGGGACTGTGAGCGGGACTCCGTCCGCTCCGGTTTGAGCGGGTCGTGGCCGAGGGACATCAGCCGGTGCCGCCGTGCCGTGTCCTCCGCGCTGTCCGCGCGCTCCGGCTCGGGCTCGTCCGCCCGGTCCTGCTCGGCGGTGACGGCGTCCACGACCTCGTACATCACGTCGATGTCGGCTTCCCCGAGGTCCGTGCGCCGCTTCTGCAGGATGGCCAGCACATGCTGTCCGGTCGCCGGGCCTGCCCGGTCGGGCATCGGCTCGGTCTCCTCCCCGGCGTCCTGGACCCGCAGCCAGGCCGCCAGCTCCTGGGAGGTCATGTTCACCACACGGTGGAACTCGTCCCACAGCGTGTCGAGTTCGAGGGCGTCGGCCATCACTTTCCCTTCCGTGCGCGTTCCTGGGCGTGCGGGCGGCGGGCGCCGTCACCGGGGCGGGCCCGCCGTAGTCCCGAGGGGTCAGCCCTCCTCGTGCGGGTAGTTCTCCGCGTCGAACATCCAGCGCTGCTTCTCCAGGTCGGCGGTGATCGCGATCAGCAGGTCCTGAGTGACCGGGTCGGCCTCGTCGGTGGCGCGGATCCGCTCCCGCAGCCGTTTGACGGCGGTCTCCAGGGCGTCCACGACCATCTGGACGACGTCGGAGTCGCGCACCCAGCCGACCTTCGGGCCGCCCAGGTTGAACGAGGCGGCGATGGTCTCCGGCCGGCCGTCCGGCGGCACGCCGATCGCGGCCGCGCGCTCGGCCACGGTGTCGGAGAACGTCCGGGCGGTGTCCACGACCTCGTCGAGCTGGAGGTGAATGGAACGGAACCGGGGCCCGACGATGCTCCAGTGCGCCTGCTTGCCGACGAGCGAGAGGCCGAGCAGGTCCACCAGCGTCTGCTGGAGGACGTCCCCGGCCACTCGACGGGCATCGTCGGGGAGCGTGCTCTTCACTACGGTCATGCCTCGGTTCTCCTTAAGTCGTGTGTCTCCTCGCGGGTCCTGTGCCCCGCGTGTCTGCCCCACCCCCACGCGAGTGCCCGCCGCCCCCCGCCGGAAACCCGGTCGGTCCGCCGACGGAGGAAAGGACCGAAAGGCGAGACACTCCTTACGTGCCAGGTGGGGAGGGCATAGCATCGGTGGCCGCATGGACACGATCTCGCTCTCGCACCTGACCCCGTGGGGCTTCGCCGCGCTCGCCGCGGCCGTCGTCCTCGTCGGCTTCTCCAAGACCGCGGTGAGCGGCGCCAATACCGTCAGCCTGGCGATCTTCGCGGCCGTGCTGCCGGCCCGCGCGTCGACCGGCGTACTGCTGCCCCTCCTCATCGCCGGCGACGTCCTCGCCGTCCTCACCTACCGGCGGCACGCCCACTGGCCCACCCTGTGGCGGCTCTTCCCCGCGGTGGCGGTCGGCCTCGTCCTCGGCACCGGGTTCCTGCTGTGGGCCGGTGACGGAGTCGTACGGGTGTCGATCGGGGCGATCCTGCTGCTGATGGCGGCGGTCACGATGTGGCGCCGGCGCACCGCCGAACGCGGAAGCGACCCGGACGAGGTGGTCACCCGGGGCGGCAGGATCAAGGCGCGCTCGTACGGCGTCCTCGGCGGCTTCACCACGATGGTCGCCAACGCGGGCGGCCCGGTGATGTCGCTCTACCTGCTCTCCGCGGGCTTCCGCAAGCTCGGTTTCCTGGGCACCTCGGCGTTCTTCTACCTCATCGTCAACCTGGTCAAGGTGCCGTTCAGCGCGGGCCTGGGGCTGATCGACGGCCGGTCGCTGCTGCTCGACGCGGCACTCGTGGTGTTCGTCGTCCCGGGCGCCCTCCTCGGCAAGTGGGCCGCCGACCGCATCAACCAGCGCCTCTTCGAACGCCTCGTGATCGCCGCGACGGTGGTGGGCGGCGTGCAACTGCTGGTGCGGTGAGCCCGGTTGCCGGTGGTTTTGAGTGCCGGTGGTCCTAGGTGCCGGAGAGTCCGGTCGTCGGTGCGGCGGGTCCGGCCGCCGGGTCGAGGGGCCCGGCCGCCGGTGCGGTCGGCCCGGCCGGGCACGTACGCTCGCCGGCATGTCCCCGCACGTCCTGATCCTCGGCGGCACCACCGAGGCCCGGCACCTCGCCGCCGCGCTCGCCGCCCGCCCCGGCGTACGGGTGACCACCTCCCTCGCCGGCCGGGTCACCCGCCCCGGTGCCCTTGACGGGCAGGTGCGCGTCGGCGGCTTCGGCGGGGCCGAGGGGCTCGCCGCCTGGCTGCGCGACCACGCCGTGGACGCCCTCGTCGACGCCACCCACCCCTTCGCCGAACGGATCACCGCCCACGCGGCACGGGCCGCCGCGGCGACCGGCGTCCCGGCGGTGTTCCTGCGTCGCCCCGGCTTCCCGCCCACCGACCCCGACGACCAGCGTGTCACGGTCCCCTCCCTGACCGCCGCGGCCCGGACGCTGGCCGGACTCGCCCCCGCCCGGGTCCTGCTCACCACCGGACGACTCGGTCTCGCCGCCTTCGCCGACCTGGACCAGCACCACTTCCTCGTACGGTCGGTGGAACCGCCCGACCCCCCGCTGCCTGCCCGCGCGGAAGTGCTCCTGGCCCGGGGTCCCTTCACCCTCGAGGACGAGCTGGCGCTGCTGCGGCACCGCGACATCCGGATCCTGGTCACCAAGGACAGCGGCGGCTCCGCCACGGCTCCCAAACTCACCGCGGCCCGCCGACTCGGCGTCCCGGTCGTCCTCGTCGGGCGCCCCGCGCTCCCGGCAGGCGTGACGGCCGTCGAGGACGTGGCGGGCGCGGTGGAGAGGCTGGGCCTGCTCGGGGTGGTTCAGGTGCCGTGACCGGCGGGGTCGGCGGCCGGAGGAGACGACGGCGAGGGGGCCGACGGCGAGGTGGCCAACGGCGGTGAGGCGCCGGGGCGCCTCACTCCTTCGGCCGCCTGCGGAGCAGATACGTGTCCATGATCCAGCCCTTGCGCTCCCGCGCCTCCGCCCGCAGGCGCGCGATCTCGGGGGCCGTCTTCGCCAGCGGGCCCGACGCCAGGATCTCGTCCGGCGTGCCGATGTACGCGCCCCAGTAGATGTGCATGTCCTCGGCGGTCTCGTCCTGCGCGTGACGCAGGAACGCCTGGTGCGCGTCGAGCATCACCACCACGTCGTCCACCCCCTCGGGGAATCCCTCCGCGAGGCGGCGGCCCGTGGTGATCTGGACCGGGCGCGCCACCCGGTTCAGGCCCGTGCGGTGGCGGGCCACCAGCGCGGAGACGCTGCTGATGCCGGGGACGACGTCGTACGTGAACGCCACGTTCCCCCGCTCTCGCACCTCTTCCAGGATGCCCAGCGTGCTGTCGTACAGTGCGGGGTCGCCCCAGACCAGGAACGCCCCGCTCTCCTGCTCGCCGAGTTCCTCGGCGAGCAGCCGCTCGTAGATGTCGGCACGGGCGCTGCGCCAGTCGTCGACGGCCGGGGAGTAGGCGGCGCTCCCGGCCGTCCGGTCGCGCTCCGGGTCCCGGGCCTCGACCAGCCGGTACGTGCCCTGCGGCAGATGCGCGTCGAGGATGTCCCGGCGCAGCCGCACCAGGTCCGCCTTCGCCTCGCCCTTGTCCAGGAGGAAGAACACGTCGGTGCGCTTCAGCGCCTTGACCGCCTGCAGGGTGAGCTGGTCGGGGTCGCCCGCTCCGATGCCGATGACATGAATCTCTCGCACGCCCCCGAGTCTGCCGCACGCCGCCACCACCGCGTGCGGCGGCTCCGCCCGGCCTCAACGCCGGACGTCGCCCCGCAGCCGGGGAGCCCGGGCGGCCGCGTCGACCGGCTCGCCGCCGCGCTCCACGTCGGCCGCCAACTCCCGCGCCCAGTCGATCAGTCCGGGCAGAGCGAGACCGTGCGGGTCACTCGCGGGGGCACCTGCGGGGTCATTCGCGTCCGCGCCCCGCGCCCGCCACTCCTCCACCGCCCCGGCGCCGCGCCGCAGCAGCCGGGCGCCGCCCGCCACATTGCCGCGGGCCGCGTGGGTGAGGCCCACCGCGAGCTGCGCCAGCCCCCGCCACAGGCCGCGCTCCTCCTCGGGACCGGTCTTCCACGCGTCCTCGAACACCTCGTGCGCGTGGAAGGGCCGGCCCGCGTCCAGCAGCGTCTGCGCCTCCGCGACCGACTCGTCCGGCTCCCGTACGACCCCCTCGGGCTGCCGGGGAACGCCCTCGGCGCCGTACGGCAGCGGCCGCCCCAGCCCGTCCCGCGGGCGCGCGTTCCGCGCCCGCCCCTCGGCGTCCCGGTCCCGACCGTCGTCCGTGCGTACTCCGGATGTCCCGCTCATGCCTCGATTGTCCCGCACGTCCCGCCCCCCGCGGGACGGCGTCCGGGGTGGGGTAGAGTGCTCCACGCGCGAACGCGCGGTTCCACCGCTCGGCGCGCATCGGGACGTGGCGCAGCTTGGTAGCGCACTTGACTGGGGGTCAAGGGGTCGCAGGTTCAAATCCTGTCGTCCCGACTCGTGAGGGTCGCAAGGTTCGAGGGGCGGTTCCGGAACCATCCGGAACCGCCCCTCGACGCGTCCTCGCCTCCTCGGGCTCGTTCCCGCCGGACGTCGGGGTGCCCCCCGGACACGCCCCGAAGGCTCCGAGCCGCACGCGCCGCTTTTCACCTGACGGTACGTCAGAGCCCGGGGTGCTGCCGGTCCCGCGGCGCCGCGACCTGCCGCCTGCGCCCGTCGAGCCGATGCGCGTCCACCCTTTGTGCAGGACACCAACGTGGGGGAGGCGCTGCGGCGCGGTGCCGACGAGGTACGGCCGGCGTGGTGCGTCGCCGACACCCCCTACTGGGGCGACGGGCCCGCTGGAACAGTACGTCCACATGACCGAGATGTCGGCCAACGGGGCCCTGTTCGCCGAACTGGCCGCCGCGAGACGGCCGTTCGTCCTGCCCCCGAACCGGGGGGTGACGCGGGTTCATCCGTCGTGGTCCACGGCGCGGGAGCGCTCGCCCATGTGTTCCCAGAACAGGCGCAGCTCGGCCACCCGGGTGCGCCGCTGCCAGGGGGCGCCGGAATGGACGAACGGCCAGGAGTGCGAGAGCTGGGTGAACTGGGCCCGGCAGAACGCCTCCGGCAGCTCGGGACGCTGGCCGCCGAGCCCCGACGGCGGATAGGGACACAGCCCGAAGGGGCAGCCGTCGAGGCAGTTCGAACCGGCGTGCGAGGCCTCCGTGTGGGCGAGGGAGCGCCCCGGGTCCAGCGGGCGGCGGTCCCGGCTGAGACACGGGGGCAGATCCGACCGGTCGGTGTGTGCCAGCCGCCGGAGCCGGTCCGAGGGCCAGTCGCCGCGCTCGGCGAGGTTGACCAGCAGCAGCACGTCGGCCAGGAGCTGCTGCGCCCGCGGGTGCAGGGTGCTCCAGCCCGTGGACGGCGGGATCCACAGCCGGTGCTTGCGCACCCCACCGTCGCCGGCGGGTTGCGAACCGACCTGGGCCGTCGACCCGCACTCGTCGATCCACAGGAACCGCTCGGGCCGGCCGGTGCGCAGCGCCCGTACGCACAACTCGGCCGCGGCCTCGACGAAGGGGTGGTGCTCAGCGTCGCCCGGCGACGCCAGCCACTGATGGACCAACTGCCGCGGATGTCCACCGGGCCCGGCACGACCGGCCGCCGGGGCCGTGCCGTCGGGCAGCTCCCACAGCGTCAGCGCGTGCAGCAGCGTGAGGCGGGTGAGCCAGAACCGGGACCGCCGGAGCATGTCCAGGGCCTGTTCGGCCAGGTACTCGCGGGCCTGCGGCCGGGCGTGCGGGTGCCGGGCCCTGCGGTTGGCGGCGAACTTGAAGCCCTGGGCCAGCGCGACCTCCAACGCCGGGTTCAGCGCGGGCTCACCACTGTCCTGGGGGCCCACGCGGCGCACCCAGCTCGCCAGGATCTCGTACGGCGTGTCACGGTGCCGGCGCAGCGTGACCGAGCCGACCAGCAGCGGGATCAGCCAGGCGCACAGGGTCTCGTCGCGCCACTGGCGTTCCTCCTCCTCGCGTTCCGTCTCCTCCAGCCGTCGCAGCGGTGCGAGGTCGTCGGACGCGTCGGACGTCGGCGCACCGGACGTCCGCCCCGGCGCCTCATGCGGCTGCTGGCTCTCCCACAGGTCCAGCCGCCACTCCCGGGCGCGCTCCATCGGCTCCTCCCGCACCGTCTCCGGCAGCCGCAGCCGCGCCTGGAGCAGTCCGAAGGCGCTGTCGCCGCCCGCACCGATCTCCTGGGCGAGGGCGACCCGCACGGCGTACGACGACTCCAGACGACCGATCTCGAAGAGTTCCGTGTACGCCGGGTGGACGCTCTGCCTGCGGTCGACGTCGCGCAGCGCCTCGCCGAAGCGCGCCACCAGTAGAGTCTTGGTCACCGCCAGCGTGTGGGGGTCACGGGCGCGCAGATCGGGCCATGTCGTCGTCAGCTCCATCGCGATCCGGTGCTGCTGGGGCTCGGCGTCGACGCTGTCGATCTGCAATGCCGCCGCATAGAGCTGGAGCGCCTTGGTGTGCAGGGTGCGGCGGAAGACTTCGTTGGGGTCGGGCACGGCCGCGACACCCGTACGTTCCCGCCGGTCGCCGGGGGGATCGGCGGCGCCGTGCGGCGGGGCCTGCCCGGCCGCAGGGGCGGAGTCGCCGGGTACGGACCCGGCCCGGGCGCAGTCGTCCCGGGGGGCCGTACGGTGACGGCCGTCCCGTTGAGCCCGGCAGGCCGCGCCCAGGAGCAGATCGCGCGCCGTGGTCACCGGGCACCAGGTGGCACCGTCGCCGGGGCCGTTCCCGCGCGGGCAGGAGCCGGCCGGGGTCCGCGAGTGCAGGACCATGGCGATCAGCAGCTCGCGTCCCGGGTTCTCCAGCGCGGCCGGGAAGTACGTGCCCGGTGTGGTGACGGAGGGCGTCCCCGGGTGGATCACCGCGTTCATGAAGCGGGCGCCGAGATGGGCCTGCACGACACTGTGCTGGAACCGCACCCGCTCCCCGAGGGGTTCCACCAACCCCATGC
Organism: Streptomyces sp. B3I8; assembly: GCF_030816915.1. Lineage (NCBI taxonomy): Bacteria > Bacillati > Actinomycetota > Actinomycetes > Kitasatosporales > Streptomycetaceae > Streptomyces > Streptomyces sp. B3I8. The sequence continues at coordinate 6,361,364 of NZ_JAUSYN010000002.1, forward strand.
CCATGCCCCAGTGGGTGGCCAGACGGATGTCCAGCGGGCTGCTCTGCACCCTCCGTGCCAGCTCCGCCACGATCTCCGGGAACCGGGACCCGGACGGGTCGTGCTCGTCGACCACGTCGCCGATACGGACCTCGGCGGAGTCGTCGGCCAGTCCCACGCAGGCCAGCGCCGACAGGTACTCCAGCGTCGCCTGCCGTTCGTCCCGGCCGACCGGGACCTGGGGACGGAGCCGCCCGTCGACGACGGCGCCCAGCCAGGTGTCGACCAGGTGCACCCGCAGGGCCGCCTGGTCGCCGCCGCGGGTCTCGACCCCCTCCTCGTAGCGGCCGGTCAGGGCCCGTTCCAGCAGCCCCGCCGCGTGCAGTTCCCGCGTCACCTGCAGATAGGTCGGTGCCTCCGCGATGCCCGCCTTCTCCAGGATCCAGTCGAGCCGCTGGTGGTCCTCCCACACGGTGCCGGAGGAGACGTAGGCGAGGGCGGCCTCCTCGCTCAGCGGTTCCAGGTCGGTCAGCGAGGCGTCCAGCCCGCGCAGCGTGTCGTGCGGGCGCGAGGTGATGACGAGCGGGAGCCGTTCGTCGTTGGCCCGTCTGATCGCCATCCGGACGACGGTGTCCCGCTCCTCCGTCGCCCCGGGAACGGTGAGGGCGTCCTCCAGGCCGTCGGCCAGCACGACGATGCGGCCCTGCTGGCTGAGCCGTCGCCACACCTTCTCGGCCTCGTCGCCGGACCGGATGTGCCCCTGCACCTCCTGGCGGAACCGCTCGAAGGCGAGCTGCCGGAAGTCCAGATCGCTCTCCACCCCGCGCAGCCGTACCGGCACGGGAACCGCTCCCCGCCGTGCCAGCCGCCGGGTGAGGAGCACGAGCAGCGCGGTCTTGCCCGTGCCGATGCCGCCGACCACGACGTGCGTACGGCGGAAGCGGCTGTCGCGCAGGTCCTCCATGAGCACCGCGCACAACTGGTCCCGGCCGACCACCCGCCCGAAGATGCCGCCCGCCGTCGGCACCAGATCCCGCGGGTTCTCCCGCGCCTTGCGCAGATACGCCCTGCTCACGTGGGTGAACCGGAAGAAGAGGTAGGCGACGCTGGCCAGCGCGAGGGTGAGGAAGGGCATGACGATGCCCTGCAGCAGGCCACAGGAGAACTGGTAGTTGTCCGTGCACTGTTTCCTGATCCACGTGTAGGGAGCGACGAACGACGTGGCCCCGGCCAGATGGGCCACGCTCATGACGATCAGGAACACCTCGGCGAGGGCGCCGAAGAAGGTGAGTGCCAGGATCGGGACGTACCAGCGGCTCTTGCGCACCCGCCAGGTGCGGGCCCGGTCGTAGCCCTGTTCCGTCAGTCGGGAGGGGAAAGGCCTGCGCAGTTTCACGTGGTGTGAATGCCATGGCGGCCGGGCGAAGATGCCCGCCCGGCGGCGGGTTGGTACTCGGCTTCCGGCGCTTTCACCCGACCGGACCACCGGGGCCGTCGTGCCGTGGAGCAGAGCTCCGGCAGCTGATCGGGTACCGCACCGCCGCCGTCGCGGTGCGGCGGCGGCCGCCCCCGGACCGACTTCGGGAACAACGTCGCCGGGGGCGGCGGTGCGGGGGACACCGCCGCCGCGCCCTCCGCTACGACTCCCGGCGCACCTCCTCGAGTGTGACCGGCCGGTGCTCGGCCAGCGACAGCGCGCACGCCTCCGCGATCCAGCCGGCCTCCAGCGCGTCCTCCACCGTGCACGGTGAGGGGCGCCGGCCGGCCACCATCTCGGTGAACCCGGCCAGTTCGCGGCGGTAGGCGTCGGTGAAGCGGTCCATGAAGAAGTCGTACGGCAGCCCCGCCGGGAACGACACCCCCGGCTCCACCGAGCGCAGCGGCAGCCGGTCCTCCAGGCCGACCGCGATGCTGTCGTTGAAGCCGTGCAGCTCCATGCGGACGTCATAACCCCGGGCGTTGTGGCGGCTGTTGGACACCACGGCGAGCGTGCCGTCGTCCAGGGTGAGCAGCGCGCCCGTGGTGTCCGCGTCGCCCGCCGCCTTGATGAACTCGGCACCCCGGTTGCCGCCGGTCGCGTACACCTCGGTGACCTCGCGGCCGGTGACCCAGCGGATGATGTCGAAGTCGTGCACCGCGCAGTCGCGGAAGATGCCGCCGGACGTGGCGATGTACGCGGCCGGCGGCGGCGCCGGGTCCAGCGTCGTGGACCGCACGGTGTGCAGCGGGCCCAGCTCGCCGCGGCGCACGGCCTCCCGGGCGGCGGTGAAACCGGCGTCGAAGCGGCGGTTGAAGCCGATCTGGATCTCCACCCCGCTGTCCCGCACCGCCGCCAGCACCTCGGTGCCCTCCCGCATGGTGCGGGCGACCGGCTTCTCGCAGAACACGGGCACCCCGGCCCGTACCGCCGCCAGCAGCAGCTCCGGGTGGGCGTCGGTGGCCGCGGCGATCACCACGCCGTCCACGCCCGCCGCCAGGACGGACTCCGGTGTGTCCGCCACCTCGGCGCCGAACCGCTCGGCGGCCCGCTTGGCGGCCGCCGTGACCGGGTCGGTGACCACGAGGGAGTCGACCACCGGGAGGGCGGAGAGGGTCTCGGCGTGGAACGCGCCGATCCGTCCGAGCCCCATGATGCCGATGCGCATGTGCTGCCTTTCGTTTCGTTCTCAGCCGTGCTCAGGGTCCGGCGTGTCCCGTCGTGGGTTCCGTCGCGGGCCCCCGCCGGACCGTACGTCAGTCCTGTCCGCCGACGACGGTCTGGTCCCAGTCGACGACCGACCCGGTGACCACGCCGGAGCGGTCGGACAGCAGCAGGACGACGAGGTCGGCGATCTCGGCGGGGTCGCCGAGTCTGCCCATGGGCAGCCGTCGGCCCGCCTCCTCGCGCCAGTCGTCGCCCGCCCCGTGGAAGGTCCGCTGGGTGGTGTCCTCCCCCTCCGTCGCCGTCCAGCCGATGTTGAGCGTGTTGATCCGGACGCGGTCCCAGCGGTGGGCGTGGGCCGCGTTGCGGGTCAGCCCGGCGAGCCCCGCCTTGGCGGCGGAGTACGCGGCGAGGTGCGGCGGGCCGCCGTGCGCGCAGTTCGAACCGATGTTGACGATCGTGCCGGGCGCCCCCCGCCGCACCATGTCCGCCACGGCGGCCCGCATCGCGAAGAACGGTCCCCGGAGGTTGACCGCCAGGTGCGCGTCGAACAGTTCGGGCGTGGTGTCGAGCAGCGTGCCCCGCGAGGTGAGCCCGGCGGCGTTCACCAGGCAGTCGATCCGGCCGTGCGCCGCCACCACCCGGGTCACGCTCGCGCCGGCCTCCTCCGCGTCGGCGAGGTCGGCGCGGGCGTACGTCGCCCTCGCCCCGGCGGCGGTCAGTTCGGCGACCAGGGCCTCGCCCGGCTCCGGGCGGCGCCCGGTGACCGTGACCGTCGCACCCTCCCGCGCGGCGGCCCGGGCGACGGCGGCGCCGATGCCCTGGGTGCCGCCGTTGACCAGGAGCACCTTGCCCTCCAGCAGTCCCATCGCGTGCCCTCTTCTCCCGTTCCGGCCGGCTGTGCGGCGTCAGCCGCGGCGGCGCCCGGCGGTGGCCGCCAGGGCCTCGCGCAGCGCTTCCGGCGTCCACTCCTCGCGAACCGCGCGCCGGACCAGGTCCGCCTGCGAGGGCGGGGCCAGGCCGTCCACCGGCGGGTCGAGGTCCAGGTCGGTGGGGAAGGGGTAACCCTCGGCACAGGCGGCGACGACCCGGTCCAGCCACTCCCCGTCCGCGCCCGCCGCCTTCCGCTTCAGCAGCACCGGATACACCGCGTTCACCACGGCCTCGCGGTCCACTCTCTCCATGGCCCGGCCGAACGCCGACGAGATCTGCAGCAGATTCGCCATGCGCCGGACGTCCGCCGACCGGTTGGCGCCGGCCGCGTGGAACAGCGCCGGGTTGAAGAAGACCGCGTCCCCCTTGGCGAGCGGGAGCTGGACGTGGTGGGCGTCGAAGTAGGCGCGGAACTCCGGCAGCCGCCAGGCCAGATAGCCCGGCTCGTAGCGCTGTGAATACGGCAGGTAGAGCGTCGGTCCCGACTCGACCGGCATGTCGCGGTGCGCCACCGCGCCCTGCAGGGTGAGCACGGGGGAGAGGCGGTGGACGTGCGCCGGGTACGCGGCCGCGGCGTCGGCCGACAGGAAGCCCAGGTGGTAGTCGCGGTGCGGCGACTGGGCGGTGCCACCGGGATTGACCTGGTTGAGCTGCGAGGTGATCTGGTAATTGGGGCCCAGCCACGCCTCGCACACCTGCGCGAGAACCTCGTTGGCGTAGTAGTCCGCGAACACCTCGGGGTCCTGCCGGGCCAGTTTCTCCAGCGCGTTCCACACCCGGTCGTTGGCGCCCGGCGCGGCGAAGTGGTCGCCCGCGAGGGTGCCGGCCGCGCGCTGCGCGTCGATCACCGCCTCGAAGGCCGCGGTGGCCCGGTCCACGACCGAGGCGTCCGGGAAGGCGTTCCGGAAGACGGCGACCCCCGGCCCGTCGGTCAGTGCGCGCACCACCTCCTCCGACACCGCCCGCCGCTCGGCCCTCCCCGCGGCACGCAGCCGGTCACCGTCATAGAAGAGGACGTTGTCCACCACCCCGGCGGCGTGGGGATGGTCGGCCGGATCGGTGGTGCGCTCCACCAGGGCACGGAAGACGGCGAGGTCGCAGTCCTGCTCGGACAGCCACGAGCTGCGCACGGGGGTGGCGTGGGACATCGGCGTCCTTTCCTGACCGAGGGGCGACGGGACGCCCGATCACTGCCATTCTGGGCAGCGCGGACCCCTCGGGCAACCAGCAGAGAACCCTCAAAAACCCCTCAGCCGCCCCGGAGCGAATCCCTAGGAGACCCCTGAGATGCCCCACCCGTACCCGTTGCGTGAGATCGCCCGTCAGGCGGGGCTCAGCGAGGCCACCGTCGACCGTGTCCTCAACGAACGCGGGGGAGTGCGCCCCGGCACCGCGCGCGAGGTGCACCGGGCCGTCGCCGAGCTCGACCGGCAGCGGACGCAGGTCGGACTGGTCGGCCGCACCTTCATGATCGACATCGTGATGCAGGCGCCGGAACGGTTCTCCTCCGCCGTGCGCGCCGCCCTGGAGGCCGAACTGCCCCTGCTCCAGCCCGCGGTGCTGCGCTGCCGCTTCCATCTGCGCGAGACCGGACCCGTGGCGGAACTCGTCGCCACCCTGGACCGGATCGCCCGGCGCGGCTCCCGGGGCGTGCTGCTGAAGGCACCCGACGTGCCCGAGGTCACCGCCGCCGCCGGACGGCTCACGGCGGCCGGCGTCCCGGTCGTGACCCTCGCCACCGACCTGCCCGCGGCCGACCGGCTCGCCTACGTCGGCATCGACAACCGGGCGGCCGGCGCGACGGCCGCGTACCTGACCGCGCAGTGGCTCGGCGACCGCCCCGGCAGTGTGCTGATCAGTCTGAGCAGCGGCTTCATGCGCAACGAGGAGGAGCGCGAGATGGGCTTCCGCGGCACCCTGCGCAGCCTGCGGCCCCGGCACGCGCTGGTCGAGATCGACGAGGGGCAGGGGCTGGACGCCGCCCAGTACCACCTCGTCCGGGACGCGCTCGCCCGCGATCCGGAGATCCGCGCGGTCTACTCGATCGGCGGCGGCAACGTGGCCACGCTGGAGGCGTTCGAGGCGGCGGGCCGCGAGTGCGCGGTGTTCGTCGCGCACGACCTCGACCAGGACAACACCCGGCTGCTGGCCGCGCACCGGCTCTCCGCGGTCCTCCACCACGACCTGCGCCAGGACATGCGCCAGGCCTGCCGGATCGTCCTGCGGGCCCACGGGGCACTGCCCCCGGCGGGGCCCGTGCGGCCGTCGGCGATCCAGGTGGTGACGCCGTACAACATGCCGCCGGAGGCCGGGGACGCCGCCGGGGTCCTGGCCGGCGGCCCCGCTTGAGCCGGGCGCCCACGGCCGGGAATTGGGACGCGGTGCGCCCGTACGGTAGGGTTGACCTGCGTGATCGCGCGGGCAGCCCGCGCCGGACGCGACCGGGACGTGGCGCAGCTTGGTAGCGCACTTGACTGGGGGTCAAGGGGTCGCAGGTTCAAATCCTGTCGTCCCGACTGGAGACGGTCGCAGGTCAGGGCCGGTTTCGGAGGAATCCGAAACCGGCCCTTCGTCATTCTTGGGGACCAGCTGGGGACCGGTTGGGGACCGGCGCCCTTGACCGTGGCCAGTGGGTCACGACGATCGGGCTCGGCAGGGAGCGCGGTGCGCGCAGGACGCCGAGGTGGGCGGAGAGCGCTGCCCCGGCGGCCGTGATCCTGTGTACGTCCCGGTGCGGGCAGCGCTGGGTGGTGGTCAGGGAGCCGTGGCCGGCGATGCGTCGCAGGACGTGTACCTGGACCTGGGCGTCGGCGAACCAGGTCAGTCCGGTGTGCCGGAGGTCGTGACGGCGTGGGTGCTCGTAGCCGAGTTTGGTGACCACGTCGTCCCGGTGTGTGGCGTCGCGCAGGACGGCGGTGGGGATTCGTCCGCCGCGCGGGCCGGTGAACAGGGCGGGCATCGGGATTCGGGCCGACGGCCTGGGCGCCGGCCGTCGAGGCGGAGAAAGCGCTTCGATCCGACCTCGATTCGAACCGCGCTGCTCGGAGGTGGACACGACGTCTGCCGCCAGTGCGGAGCCAGGCGTACGAGGGCGGGCGGAGCTGCCGGAGCAGGGCCGAGGAGGGCGCGGTGGACGGGGCATCCCGACCGGCCGCCGCGCCCCCACCGGACGGGGTGCGTCACTCGGCTCGGTTCTGGAGTCCACGAGGGCTGAGTGGCACGGCAACCGCGGAGGCGGCCTTCGGGGTGCGGCCGTCTTGGGTGCGGGCGTCATGGTCGAGGCCGCGGCCGGATGTCTCCGGCCCCATGGCCAGCGCCGCGAGAGTGATGAGGGACAGCAGGGCCATGTAGACCACGATGGGCCACCAGTGGTCGGCCCATGCGTAAAGAACGGTGGCGATGAAGGGTGACAGGCCCCCTGCGACTACGGACCCGATCTCCCTGGCGAAGGCGAAGCCGGTCAGCCTGAACTCGGTGTCGAAGAGCTCCGCGTACCAAGCCGCCTGAGGCGCGAGCATCGCCGGATAGACGAGCCCGAGGCCGACGACGAAGGCGCCGACCACCGCGACGGAGTCGGTGGTGCCGACCAGGAGGAAGAACGGGACGAGCCACAGCAGGGAGAGTGCGGCACCGGCCGCGTACACGGGGCGGCGCCCCCAGCGATCGCTGAGCCAACCGTAGAACGGAACGGTGGCCAGTTGTACGGCGGAAGCGGTCATGACCGCGACCAGGCCGAGGGAGTCGCCGAGGCCCAGCGTGGTGGAGATGTAGGCGACCCCGAAGACGGGGAAGAGGTACGCGAAGCCGTTCTCCCCCATCCGTGTGCCGATCACGATGAAGAAGCTGCGGGGATGCCGCCGCAACGCCGCGAACAGGGGCGACGGCTGCCGCTCCGACTCCTGGACGGCCGTGAACGCCTCCGGTTCCTGCACCCGTCGGCGCACCAGGTAGCCGACGGCCACACAGACCGCACCGAGCAGGAAGGGGATGCGCCAGCCCCAGGCCTCGAAGGCGCTTGTCGGCATCAACATGAACAGCGCGAAGACGCCGTTGGCGAGGAGAGTCCCCACGGCGAAACCGAGGGGTGCGGCCGATCCGGCAAGACCTCGGCGCCCGGGATCGGCGTGCTCCACCGACAGCACCACGGCTCCCGCGTACTCACCACCGGCGCCGAAGCCCTGCACCAGCCTCAGCAGCACCAGTAGCGCGGGAGCGAGCGGGCCGAGGGTCGCGTAGGTGGGCAGCAGGCCGATCAGCGTGGTGGCGCCGCCCATCAGCAGCAAGGTCAGCACCAGGACCCTCTTGCGGCCCATCCGGTCACCCAGCCGCCCCAGCACGAGCCCGCCCAATGGCCTGGCCACGAAACCGACGGCATAGGTGGCGAGGGCGGCAAGGGTGCCGGTCACCGGGTTGTCAGTGGGGAAGAACGCCGAGTTGAGGACGATCGCGGCGGCTGTGCCGTAGATGATGAAGTCGTACCACTCCAGGACTGTGCCCACGAGGGCGGCCGCGGCCGCTCTTCTGGCGTGCGGATTCCGCGACGGCTCATTCATCGGAGCTCTCCCGTCCCAGCGGGGCCGGGCGGCGCAGTACTGCCCCCTGCTGGACCGGGCCGACGAGAGCGGCGTACTGGCCGAGCCAGCCCCGTTCCTCTTCCGGCCGGCCGGCTGTCACCGGACTGCCATGCCTGAGGGGCGAGACGTCGATGAGCCGGGCGTCGAGGTCGATGCTGATGGTGTCACCTGCCTCGACGCCGGCGAGGGGGCCGCCGTCCGCAGCCTCCGGCATGACCTGTCCGACGACCAGTCCGTGGTTGAGGCCGGAGAGCTCGCCATCGGTGACCACTGCGACCTGGCCACCGAGGCCGGCGCCATTGAGGGCGGCGACGAAGCTTGCGGCGAACACCGTGCCCGGACCGCCGCGGGGACCCATACCGCGCAGGATGATCACTTCACCGGGCTGGATGCCGTTCTCCCCGAGGGCACTGATGGCCTCGTCCTCGGAGGCGAACACGTTGGCCTTCCCGGAGAACTGGCGTCGGGCGTCGCCGGCGCCCGCGACCTTGACGATGGCACCGTCCGGCGCGAGAGAGCCGCGCATGATGAGCAGTCCGGGTTCGTCGCGGACCGGATCGTCGAGCCGGCGCAGAATCTGACCGTCCGCCTCGGATGCCTCGCGTGCGAGTTCACCGACAGTGCGGCCGGAGACGGTGCGGGCGCCCTGGTCGAGGCGGGGCAGGAGCGTACGCAGAACGGTCTGCACACCTCCGACTCGGTCGAGATCCCAGACCTGATGGGGTCCGTTGGGCCGGATGGTGGCGAGCTGGACGGCGCTGCGTCCTCGCTCCTCGAAGGCGGCGACCACATCCATGTCGAGGTCCGCCTCGTTGGCGACGGCCGCGAGGTGCCGCACGCAGTTGACGGATCCGCCCAATGCCAGTGCCACTTCGATGGCGTTGCCGACGGCCTCGCGGGTGAGGACCTTACGGGCGGTCAGGCCTTCGGCCACCATGTCGACGATGCGGGTGCCGGCCTCCGCGGCCCGGGCGCGCATGGGTACGGAGTCGGCTCGGGTGGGCGCCGAGCCTGGGATGGTCATGCCGAGGGACTCCGCGAGGATGTGCATGGTGTTGGCCGTGGCCAGCCCCGCGCAGACTCCGGGACCTTTGATGGCCGAGTCGGCGAGCCGGCCCAGTTCCTCGGTGGTCATGCGTCCGGACTTCACGGCACCGACCGACTCGTAGACGGTATCGATGTCGACAGAGCAGCCGGCGTGCTGTCCACCCTGTTGGTAGCCGCCGATGACGAGGATCGAGGGGAGGTCGAGGCGCGCGGAGGCCATCAGGTGGGCCGGGGTGGTCTTGTCGCAGGAGGAGAGGCACACCATTCCGTCGAGGGAAGCTCCTTCGACGGCGGCCTCGATGTCGTTGACGATGAGGTCGCGCGTGGGCATGAGATAACGCCCCTTGCGGCCGGCGCTGGTGACGAAGTCGCTCGGGGCGACCGTCCTGATCTCCAGGGGCAGTCCCCCTGCTTCCCAGATCGCCTCGGAGACGACGTCGACGATGCCGTCGAGGTGGGCGAAGCACACGGAGAGCTTGGACGAGGTGTTGACCACGGCGATCTTCGGGCGCTCCTGGTCCTCCGGGGCGTGTCCCATCGACGTCCACTGCGCCCTGCGTACGGCCCACCTCGTGCTGCCGGGCGTGAAGTTGCTGCGCAGGCGGCCGGGGCTGCCGCGGTCCTCGTCGGGCAGCGGGCGACGTTCGGTGGGGTGGGCCGGGCTGTGCTGGCTGGTGGAGGACATGGCGGCGGCTCTCTCTCAAGCGTGTACGGGGTGTGTGAGCGGGCGGCTACGGGTGTGTGAAGGGGCGGCTACGGGGTGGGTGAGCGGGCGGGTACGGGGCCGGAGGTCGGTCACAGGTCACTTCCGGCCAGGCGCATCCGTGCACGCACGTCCTGGCCGTCGAGACGGCGGTAGGGGGTGTCGGTCTCCAGGGACATGAGGGTGGCCGCGGCTGCCGCATGGCCGTACTCGAAGCACTGGGCGGTGACACGGGCGGAGGCGAGCGCCTCGTGCTGGGCGCTCAGGCAGCGGCCGGCGACGATGACGTTCTCCCCGGTGCGGGGGACGAGTGCCTGATAGGGCACCTCGTAGAAGTCGTCGTAGAGCCAGGTCAGCTTCGGGTGGTCGCCGCTGTGCAGCTCGATCGGCCACGCGGAGCGGACCACGCCGTCGGGACGCTTGCGGCACGCGACCACGTCGTCGTTGCGGAGGGTGTCGACCCCGACGATGCTGCGTGTCTGCCGGATACCCGCCTCGACGCCGGTGTCGACCACGAAGGAGTTCTCACAGCCGGGCAGGTTGGCCCGCAGGAACGTCTCGTACTCACGTACCTGGCGGCGGCCGTAGAGCTCGGCTTCCGTGAAGTCCTCGGGGTCGATGACGTTCAGCATCCTGCCGTCACGGCCGATGAGGCGGGTGGCGTTGACCAGGAGTTCACCGGGGCGCGGCGTGCGGAAGATCCATATCTTGGAACGTGGGAGGTCGGCCCCCCGCTCTCGGGCCTGTTCGAGGGCTTCTGTCACCTCGGGCGGGCAGATGGTGTCGGGGCCGTAGTAGTCCTCGTACGCGTCGGTGTCGACGTTGCCGAGCCGGAAGAACATGGTCGGGTTCTGGATGGCGCCGTCGTCTCCGAAGAAGGTGGCACCGCCGGCGCGAGCCACGACGGCGGCATCGCCGGAGGCGTCGATCACACGGCGTGCCCGGACGACCGAGCGGCCGGCATTGGACTCCACCACCACGCCGCGCAACGTGTCACCGTCCATGACCGGTGCGATGACTCCGGTGTGGAACAGCAGGCGGACGCCGGCTGTCTCCAGCAGGGCGTCGGCGGTTTCCCGCCACACCAGCGGGTCGTGGGCCTCGGTCCACGTCTTGCCGTACCGCTGCGGGTCGGTGAGTCCGCCGCGCCTGCGCAGTTCGGAGCGGAAACGGTCGGTGAAGCCCTGGACGAGACGCTCCGGGGCGCGGGGGGCTTCCGAGGCCAGGTACAGGCCGCAGATGGTGCCGGACATGCCGGCGACCGCCGCCCCTCCGGCGAAGCCGTACTTCTCCACCAGGACGACGGTGCAACCGGCTTCGGCCGCGATCGTCGCTGCGGCGACCCCGGCCGCACCGGCTCCCACCACTACGACGTCCACATCGGCCAGCAATGGCAGCGCCTCAGCGTCGATGTCCGAGGTGTCCAACCGCCAGGCGGGGAACTCCCGCTGCGATGTATTACTCATATATCAGTTGTACATGACTAGAATGTTCGTTGTCTACGTAGGCGCAGGCCGTGAACAAGAGGGAGCGTCGTGCAGCACCAGCCGAACAAGGCGGACCAGGCTTATGAGCTCTTGGAAGAGAAGATCACCTTCCAGGAGCTGGCTCCTGGACAGCTCCTGTCGGAGGCGATGCTGATGGAACTCACCGGCTTGGGGCGGACGCCGGTGCGCGAGGCCTTGCAGCGCCTCGCCCGCGAGCGCATGGTCGAGATCCTTCCCCGCCGCGGAGTCTTCGTGGCCACGATCTCCACGGAGGAGCACTTCCGCCTGCTGCTCGAGCTCCGCCGCGCGATGGAGGACCTGGCGGTGCGGCTCGCCGTGTTTCGCGCGGAGACCCCGCAGAAGGAGTCGATGGTCGAACTGAGTGGCCGATTGGACGCCTTCGACGGTGACGACATGCGTGCCTTCGCGCTGCTGCTGAAGTCCGTTCACGGACTGGTCACGGCAGCGGCGCACAACGATTACCTTCAGCTGGCCATGGCGCCGCTGCAGGCACTGTCCCGTCGCTTCTGGTTCGCCCATCTGCCGGACGTCACCACGCACCTGGCGCAGGCCGCCCGCATGCACAGCGCCATCCTGCAAGCGGTGGCCCACGGGGACGAGTCGGTCGCCGTAGCGGCGTCACACAGCCTGAACGATTACCTGATCGACGTGACCTATCAGGCTCTGTCCGCACCACGCCGCACAGGTATCGGCTGACCTGCGTCCGCGGCATCTGGAGAGTGCCGTCCCGCAGGAAGCTGAGCCGGTTGGCCATCGCCGCGGCCAACGACCGCGGCACGGTGCTCGACGAAGTGTCCCGCGGTTCGGCCCGCACCCCGACCGCCCACGCGTCTTCTCGCACCAACGCAGATGACCAGATCGGTCTCGACGGTCAGCACGGGCTGGTCGACTGGCTCACAGGTCGCGATGGCCGGCCGACATGGCGGTGATAGCGCACTCGGCCGCGTGGCGAGCCGCGAACGGGGTGGGAAAGGTCCCACAGCCGTGTGTGATGCGCTCGGACGTCCCCGGCCGCAGCTGCCACCTCCAGGTGAACTGGACGGGGGCGACGTCGGGATGGCTCCAGATCGGCATCTCCGGGGGCGGCAGAGCCTCCGCCCGGTCGACCAGGATGTGGCGCTTCACTCCGCTGATGCAAGCCTCTGCCGACTCCTGCCCCTGTTCTGCGCCGCTCCTCCACCGCAGCGGGGTGGGTGTGGACTCGGAGGCCTCGATCAGGGCGTCGGCCAGGTCCGCCAGGCAGAGGTACAGGGCGGCACGGACCGCCTGCGTGTGGAGGCGGCCCCAGTGCTGTGGGGGTCGTTCGGCGATGTCGTCGACGAGGGAGTGGGCGCCGAGTTCGCACAGCGTCTCCTCGAGGTCCGGACCGGCGAAGCCGAGCACAGTGGCGGCGCCCTTGGCCGCATCCTCCCAGGTGAGCGCGGCGTCATGGGCGAGCTGGGCGAGATCACCGATGCCGAGGTCGTCCACCAGTTGCTCTATGTATTGTGCGGCGACCTCTGACGGGCCCGGCACTTGGACGTCGAGGACGCCGGAGCGCACGTGGGCGGCAGCGCTGATGTCGCCCGGTTGCAGTGCCCCCGGCGCTGTCGTGGCGCCCACTTCGAGGACTTGCAGGTAGAGAGCCCGTACAGGGTGCGCTCCCCGGGGAGGCGCCGGCCGGCCCGAGAGCTCGCACACCGCGTCCACGAGGTCGGCCCTGGTGACGCGGAGCGCGCGGCACGCCTGCGGCAAGCGATCAGTCATGCCTTTCCGTTCTCCGAAGACGTCCGTTGAGTGCCACCAGGCCAGCGACGGCGCTCGCGGGCACCGTATGTCATGACGCGGCCGATCGGTCGCGGCAACCCGGGACGGGCTGTCGCAACCGATCGGCCGCGCTGCGACGGGCCCTGGTCAGCCGTCGATGGCGGCGAGGGCGTCGATCTCCACCAGCATGCCGGGCGGAAGCGCCATGTAGACGGTGGTACGGGCCGGGAACGGCTCGCCCACCGCCTCGGCGTATGCCTGGTTCATCTCGGCGAGATGGGCCGGGTCGGTGAGGTAGACGCGCAGGATGAGCACGTCCTCCAGGCTCGCACCGGCCGCTTCGAGGACCGCGGTGACGTTGCGCAGGACCTGTGCGGTCTGCTCGGCGACCGTGCTGCCCACGATGTTCCCGGTCGCCGGGTCGAGGGGCAGCTGGCCGGCGACCTGGACGAGTCCGCCCTTGCGTACGCCCTGGGACAGGGGAGCGGGAAGCACGGGGGCGTCCTTGGTACTGATGATGGTCCTGCTCATGGGAGTTTCCTCGGTCTGCTTCAGAGGGGAATGTCTGCGAGACGGCCGGATCCGTGGTGAGAAGGATCGCGAGGCGTCTCGGTGGGTGACCTCGGCGAGGGCCCGCCCGGCCACGGGGCGGGAGGGCCGGGCTGTCAAGGTCCGGTGGGGACGGGCTGTCAAGGTCCGGTGGGGACGGGGGCGGATGGACCGATTCGGTTCATGACCAGTCCCGGGAGCGGACGCGGACGCCCGCCCCGTTCCGGCTGCGAAGCCGGCCCGCGCCTGCCGGTGAGGGCGGCTGCCGGAGCCCGGGGAGCCGTCGTGTGCCGCGGGCCCCGGGGTGGGCGGCGCTCAGCTCCAGAACTGTCGCTCCGCGCTGCGCGGATCCTCCGTGAGAGTCCACTCGCTGTCGATGCGCATGGTGGCCCGACGGGTGGTCTCGTAGCGGTCCCAGCCGGGGGCGCCACTCCTGGCGAATTCGATCCAGGTGGCGTGTACCCGACGCGACAGTTCGGCGGGAGGTTCCACCGGACCGAGGATGGCCTTCGCGCCGTGCAACTGCGGCAGGGCGGTGACGTCGAAGACGAAGGGCAGCTCCATGGCGTGGGTGGCCCCCAGCTCACCGTTCAGCGCCTGGGAGCGCCAGGCGAACTCGTAGGCGTACGTGTCCGACCTCGGGTGGTGGGAGGCGTGGGCCTCGGCCATACGCCGGCTGCCCTTGCCGAAGAGCGCATCGGCCATGATGGCCGACCGGAGTTCCCCGGAGGACGCCTGCGGACGCTCCCGACGGAGGGTCTCGACGAGTCCGGCAGGGTCACGGTGCGCGCGTGCCGCGGCGGCGTCGACGTCGGCGTCGGTCGACGTGGAGTAGTTGCCCAGCGGGGCGAGGTAGAGGTTTCCCTCCTCGGAGTTGGTTCCGACGAGCAGGTCGACGCCTTCGGCGGCGCCCGCGGCCACGGCGTCGGCCGGCTGCACATCGAGGACCAGGCTGAACGGGCTCAGGCCGATCAGCGGATCGGAGTGGGTCTCGGTCCTCAGGTCGATACCCGCCAGCTTGGGCATGATCTCGACGAACCGATCGTCAGGGATGGCGGCGAAGGCGTCCGCACGGGGCTCGACGCCGAGGGCCTCCGCCGCCGCCCGGGTCACGCGGGCGGCCTGCTCGGGGCTGAAGGCGCCCAGCCCGCTGCCGCTCTGGACGATGGCGTGCTGGAAGAGACCTTCGGCCTCACGATGCGCCAGGACACCGCCGACGATGGTGGCTCCCGCGGACTGACCGAGCAGGGTGACGTTGCCCGGGTCGCCACCGAAGGCCGCGATGTTGGAACGCACCCACCGCAGGGCGGCGACGACGTCGAGCAGGCCCCGGTTGGCGGGGGCGCCGGGGAGGTCGAGGAAGCCGGAGATGCCCAGTCGGTAGTTGAGGGTCACGAAGACGACGCCGTCGCGAGCGAACGCGCTGCCGTCGTAGAGCGCGGACCGGGTCGAGCCGGCCACGAACCCGCCGCCGTGCACGAAGACCATCACGGGAAGGTCGCCGGACGCTCCCTCGGGCGCCCATACGTTGACGGTGAGGTAGTCCTCACCGGGGATCCAGCCGGGGCCGAAGTACGGGGACATGTCCAGGTCGCCGAACGCGTCCCGCTTGGCCTGCGGTGCCGTGGGCCCGGCCTCGGTGGCGTCGCGCACCCCGTCCCACGGAGCGTGGGGCCGCGGGGGTGCGAAGCGGCCAGCGCCTACGGGCGGTGCGGCGTAGGGGATGTTGAGGAAGACAGCGGTGCCGTCCTGGCGCAGACCGCGGACGGCACCCTGCGCGGTCTTTATGATGGGGTTTGTGTGGTTGTTCACCGGTTGGGCCTCTCTCGGCTGATCAGCTCTGGGCGTACGGGGAGAACGCGGCCCAGGACTTGATGGCGAACTTGTCTCCGTCGCGCTGCACCTCGGCGGCGCCGGAGCCGCCCAGGTGCGCGGGGACGACGAGGGCGTTGTTGTCGGCCGCCCAGCTCAGGACCTTGCGCCGGGTGGCGCGGGCCGCGGCGGGGTCCTCGCAGAAGCAGCTGTTGGAGTCGGGCTCGTGGATCTGGACCGGGTTGTGCATCATGTCGCCGACGAAGACCGCCCGGTCCGATCCGGAGTCCAGCATCAGGATCGAGGAGCCCGGGGTGTGGCCGGGGGCGAGGTCGAGGCGCAGGTTGGCGTCGATCCGGTGGCTGTCCTCCCAGAGCTGGGCCAGACCGGCCTGGTGCACGGGGGCGACGCTGTCCTCGAAGACGTTCTGGTTGCCGCGGCCCGGCAGGGGCTTGTGCTCATTGGCCGGGTTCCAGAAGTCGAAGTCCGCCTTGGGCATGAGGTAGGTGGCGTTCGGGAACGTGGGCACCCAGGTCCGGCCGTCGAGGTAGGTGTTCCAGCCCACGTGGTCGATGTGCAGATGCGTGTTGATCACGATGTCGACGTCCTCGGGACGGACACCGGCGCGGGCGAGGTTGTCCAGGAAGTTCGTGTTCAGGTGGCTCCACACCGGCGCGTAGGGGCGTTCCTTGTGGTTGCCGACACCGGTGTCGACCAGAATGGTCTTGCCCTCGCTGCGCAGCACCCACGTCTGGATCGCGGAGTTGACGATCCGGGTCTCGGCGTCCAGGAAGTCCGGCGCCAGCCAGGAACGGTGGGTCTCCCACGCCTCCGCCGGGCTCTCCGGGAAGAACACCTCGGGGGTCATGTCGACGGGGCCGAAGTATTCCCAGACACGGGTAATCGTGACATCGCCGAGGGTGATGGTATCCATGATTGATCTCCAGTTCGATCGGATCCGCATCGCTCGGGACCGTGGTGCGGCACGGATGCGGATGAGCGGCTGTTCACTACGGGAACGCGGATGCCTCGCAGCTGCGGGGCGGTGCGCCTTCGACGTGCCGGCGCGCAACCGGAGGATGGGCTTGACATCCGCTTCCGGCCGACGACCACCCGGGTGGGAGACGGCCGGGGCTGCGGAGCCTTCATGCCGGTCCCCGCCGGGTGGCGACAGGGCCGCCTCCCGGCGAGTACGACCGCTCCGTGAGCGACCCCGCACCACGATGCTGCGGCACCGGGCACGTGCCGCGGTATACGTCACGTGACTGCACCTGGCCACGACGGACCGCCGACCGCTGGACGGAGTCGCACCTCAACGACGACCCGTGCCCACCGGCCCACGCCCCGGCCTGTGCCGTCCGGGAAAGAAGTGGCGGCCGAGAAGGATTCGAGGCTGCTCGATTTGGCGGGCGACACGGTCGGTCGCCGTCTACGCGCGGGGGGCACAGGGGACGGCCGTAGTCGCGGACGTGCACGTCCCGCGAAGTGGTGCGGCCGGTCGTGGCCCGGTGCCGTGCGGACGACGGCCCGGGGCGTGGCCGGGTTCCGGGGCGAGCGGGTCCAGGGCTCGCGCGAGCACGATCAAGGTCGCGTCGAGGTGATCGATGTGCAGCAGCAGGCGCTGCTCCGGGCGACGCATACGCCGCTCGTCCGAGAGCAGGGACAGCGCCCTGGTGACCCTGGGGCGCGCTGTGTGCGAGGCGACTCCCGGTCGACGGCGCGTGATGCGGATCAGCTGTGTCACGGTCTCCTGCGCGCGGTCGGCCGCGGCGGTGAGCCGGGTGGCGCACTGCGCGTCCTGGCCCGCCGGGAAACGCCCGGCCGTGGCGGCCAGGCTCCGTGCGTGGTAAGCAGCAGCCTCCAGCAGTTCCACCAGGTGGCGGGCGCGATCACGTCGACCACGCTGCGGGTTGAGCGGGTGGGTGAGCGGCAGAGACGCTTTGCCGAAGGACTCCAGTGCTTGGTCGAGGTCATGGGCCGCGCGCACCCAGCTCGTCGATGTTCCCGCGCCCGGGCTTCCTGTGGTGGCCCGAAGGAGGCGGTGGAGGACCAGCAGGAAGTTGGCCAATTCCTCGTCACTGGCCCGGCGGACCGTGGTGGGCAGAATCAGGACGGCGGCGAGGATCCCGCAGGCCACTCCCAGTGCGGTCTCCTCGACGCGCAGGAGCAGCACGTGCGTCGAGAAGGTGCCCAGGAGCGCGAGCAGCAGGCTGAGCATGCAGGTGATGAAGAACGTCACCGCCCAGTAGGCGACGGACGGCATGGAGAACATCCCGAACATGCAGACCAGCAGCAGGACCAGGAGAAGCGGGCCGTCTCCGCCGACCAGGGCGGCGAGACCGTAGCCGGCCACCACGCCGATGACGGTGCCCGTCAGCCGCCGGAGACTTTGCAACAGGACTTCGCCGATGCTCTCGTTCTTGATGAATACGACCCAGGACGCCGCGACGGCCCAGTACCACAGCTGCGGGGACAGGAGATGACCGCCCACGATGGCGAGTGCCGAGGCAGTGGTCACCTGGAAGGCCTGTTGGGTGACCGCGCGCTTCAGGCTTGCGGTGTCCCTTTCCCCGCGCCGCTCCACTGCGAGGGCTTGCCCCTGCAGTGTGGCGGGCTCGCGCGCAGGTGTCCCGCGTTCTCGCCGGAGGCCGACGCGCGGGCCGAGAGCCCGCAGGGCTGCGGTGAGTTCGTCGACTGCTTGGAAGCAGTCCCGCACGTGTGCGGATCCGGCCGGCCGGCGCGCCGGACCGTCCTCACGCTGCTCCCCGTACTGCTCGGAGGGACGGGCCGTTCCAACGGTCAACTGGTGTCGGAGAACCTGGATCCGTCCCGCGAGCTGCTGTCGTGCTGTCCGTTCCGCCAGGCCGTCGAGGCTCGGTTGCGTTCGGGCCGCGCGGACTGTGAGCACGGCTAGCCGCTGCGCAGCCACCTCGACATGAGAGATGTGCTGCAGCAGCAGGTCGTCGGTGGCCCGGTCGACCGCGCGTTCATCGAGGAAGTCCTCGATCAGAAGCACGGATGCGTGCAGCCTGTCCAGGTGGCGCTCCAACGATCGCCTCCGGGTGTGGACGTCCTGACCAGTGGCGATCATGGAGGCTGTGTCCCGTAGGACATCGTGCAGACGCCCGTCGAAGGCACGCCGCAGCCGCGTCAGGACGCCGGACACCGTCCTGGGGCCCGCGCAGTACCACACGGTCGCGACGGCCCCGAATGCGATGAGTACCGCTGCCCCGAGCTGCGGAAGCTGGACCACTCGGGCCTGGGTGAACTGCGACAGGAAGAAGGCCATGAAGCCGAAGATCCCCAGCCCCAGCCCTCTCGCGCCGAATCGGCGGGCCTGGACGGCCAGATGGATCAGCAGCAGGAACAGCATCTTCGCTGCCGTCGGGTACGGAGCCAGCACGGCTCCGGCGGTCAGGGCCGCGAGGAAGAGTGGAGCCCCGAGCCCGAGCGTGATGAGCTGGTTGCGCGGGTGCAGGTCACTGATCGCCAGTGACGTCACCATCGCGGTGAAACCGCCGGCCAGCAGTGCCATGTCGGACCCTTGCAGCGCTGTCAGCACGGCGAGGGTCGCGGCGGCGCCGAGCACGGCGCGCATCGCGGAGGTGAGACGCATCAGCCCCGGGCCAATGCCGGCCAAGCGGTCCCACAGCAATGCTTTTGTCCTTGCCACCATGGGGTTCTCCGTCATCCTTCCGCCTGTGGACGGTCGTGCCCGCGGCTGACGGCGCGGAGCCACCGCGTGGCGGTCGTCCGCGCGGGACCCTGCGTCACCGCGATACGCCAGACGGCGAGGGGAGGGGGCTGAGGGTCCCGCCGGCCGGCTCATTACCGCGTCATCAGTCTCGACGAGCGGGGGTTCCGTCCGGTATGCGTCAGGTGACTGCTTTCGGAGGGTCGTGACTGAACGGGCACGGGAGCCCGCCACCGGGACGGGAGACGGGCTGCACTCTCCGATGCGCCGAGCCGCGTCCCGCGTGCTCCGGTTTTGGCGGCGGCGGCGGCGGTGCTGTGCAGCGCAGCGGGATGCCCGCGTATCCGGGGAGACCTCGCAGGTGACAGCCAGGTTCTGCGGCGCGACATGGATTGCGCACCCGCGCAGGTCCTTGCCGTCGGTGCCCGCTGCGGCTGACTGCCGGTGCTGGACAGCGACACGGCCCGGACCTCCCACTGCCCGGACCGCCCCACGGCCACGACGGGCTGAGCAGCGCCCGGGTGCCCGGGTGCCCGGTGGTCGCAGGGCGCCGGACCGGTGTCGGGTGCCGGCGCCCCGCTCGTCGCCCAGCGGTCGCGGGCCTCAGGCGCTCATCGCCGGAGTGGTGGTGGGTGGGGGCTCGCGATGCCCGGCGGTCCTTCCGGCCGGTTCAGCTGCGGCTGAAGCCCGCCCACTCCTTGATCTTGAAGTAGCTGCCGTTGCGCTCCACCTCGGCGGCGCCGTGGCCGGGAAGGTGGGCGGGCAGGACGAGGGCCTTGTTGTCGGCGGCCCACTCCAGTTCGCGGCGCCGGGTCGCGAGCGCGTTCTTCTCGTCCTCCTCGAAGCAGCTGTTGAATTCGGGGTGCTCGAGCTGGAGCGGGGTGTGCAGCAGGTCGCCGGTGAACAGCGCCTTTTCCTTGCCCGATTCCAGCCGGAGGACGGACGAGCCGGGAGTGTGCCCGGGGGCGAGGTGCAGCTTCAGGCTGCCGTCCAGGGTGTGCGAGTCCTCCCACAGCTTCACCAGGCCGGCGTTGTGGACCGGGAGTACGCTATCCTCCCAGACGTTCTGGTTGCCCTGCCAGTATTTCGGCCGCGCCGGGCCCTGGGGGTTCCAGAAGTCGAATTCGACCTTGGGGATCACGTACGTGGCGTTGGGGAAGGTCGGCACCCAGTCGCGGTCCCTGCGTTGGGTGTTCCAGCCGACGTGGTCGTTGTGGAGGTGGGTGTTCACGACGACGTCGACGTCCTCGGGACGGACCCCGGCGCGGGCGAGGCGGCGCAGGAAGTCGGTGTCCATGTACTGCCACTGCTTGGCGTAGGGACGGAATTTGTCGTTTCCGGCGCCCGTGTCGATCAGGATCGTCTTGCCCTCACTACGCAGGACCCAGGTCTGCAGGGCGGAGCTGACCATGTCGGTGCCGGAGCTCCAGAAGTCCGGGCTCAGCCAGTTCTCGTTCTCCTGCCACAGCTCCGGCGCGCTGTCCGGGAAGAACTGGCGCGACGTCAGGCCCACCGGACCGCTGAACTCGACGACACGGGTGATGGTGACCTTGCCCAGTTCGATCGTCTGGACCCGCGTGCGGCGTTCGGCGGCGGACGCGGGGAGCCGGCTGCCGAACAGGCCGGCGGCACCGACGGCCGCGCCGATGCCCGCGGTCATTCCGACGAAGCCGCGCCGGCTCAGGGAACGTGAACGAATTTCGCTGTCCATTTATTGCACTCCGATGAAATCCACACATGACGTCCTGTTGCGCCGGCCGTTGGAGGCGGCCAGGACTGTGACAAAGCCGCTTTCATGTCATCACGGCCTGTTCAACCATGGTGCTTCCAGGAGCAGTCAACGGGTATCAGTCACGTGACTGAGATGGGAATCGCCTGTATCCGTCACGTGACTGATGCGGGGATGCGGGAAACGCCGCCGAATTGCAAGTGAAACAGCATGCACGCCAGCGCTCAGGCATCAAGGTGGTGAGCGGTGCATGGACTTGGGACGGACAGCCGCCGGGTGCCCAAAGGATCGCGCAGCACCCGGCGTATCTCGACACACCCGTCCTCGAGCCGCAGATCGGCGCGGGCCGCGCGTTCGCGCGGGTGGTCGGCTCTCTCAAGAGCTGTTTTGCGGGCGTGCTCCGCGTCGGCCGTGTCATCGACCACATAGAAGTGGCGTACCAGCCGACCGCAAGGCGTGCGGAACCCGAGTCCTACCAGCCACGAGCCATCGGTGACCATGAGAGTGACCTTTCCTTGCCGAGATGTGCGGCTACGGTGACCCCCTGCGCGGAAGCGACGCCACCGTCGGCGCCGGTCGTGCCTGCCCCGCCGACCCGGTGAGGCACGACCGTGCGCGCATCACGATTCTGTATCCGGACGCTCAGCCGAGGTATGCGTCACATGACTGCCATCGGACTACCTGGTGGAGTTCTCCCACCGGACCATCCGCAGCAGGTGAGACTGCGCGCGGCCGTCCTCCGACGCATACCGGCGCGGCACTCCGGGGCGGAGAGCGGTGGCCGCGGGGCTAAGGGCTGTCCCGTAATCCCCGGCGGGCGCGCGACGACAGCTACGGCACCTCGCCGCGTTGTCGGAACGTCCAAGTCCTCGACGTTCTTCAGGACCTGCTGAGGTGCTGGACCGGTACCTGCACCACCTGCGGACGACCCCTGCCCAGCCCACGAACCCGCCGCAGACAGCCCAACGAAGCACTACTAGGGCCTCTCGTTCGGATCAGGCCGGCGTCGCGGGGTCCGGCACGCGCCTGTGCGGCGTTGTCGTCGGTTGCCGGGGCTCCGCCCTGGCGCCCTCCTCCGCCTTGCAGCCGCACGCACCGGACCCCGCTCGGGTCGGTCGAAGACGCACCGCGCCTCCCAGCCGGCCTGATCCGAACGAAAGACCCTAGCCGCAGGCCACCGCACGTACGGCAGCGGCACCTCCGACGGGAGGTATGACCGGTCCCCACAGGCCCGAGAGGCCTCATGCGCGGACCGGCCAGGGCGCTCCGGTGGCTCACGCCGGGGTGAGACGCCTTCCCGCTCGCTCCCCG
The DNA here is from genome assembly GCF_030816915.1 of Streptomyces sp. B3I8. Classification (NCBI taxonomy): domain Bacteria; kingdom Bacillati; phylum Actinomycetota; class Actinomycetes; order Kitasatosporales; family Streptomycetaceae; genus Streptomyces; species Streptomyces sp. B3I8. The sequence goes on from NZ_JAUSYN010000002.1 coordinate 6,383,590, forward strand.
CTGAATTCGCCGTCCTCCACCACGATCCGCCCGTTGACCATGACGGCGCGTATGCCCGCTGCCCGCCGATCCGGTGTTTCATAGGTCGCGTGGTCCTTGACCGTCCCGGCGTCGAAGAGGACGAGATCGGCCGCACAGCCCTCGGCGACGCGTCCCCGGTCGGGGATGCCGAACGCGGTGGCGGGCAGGTGCGTCATCTTCCGGATCGCTTCGGGCAGCGACAGCAGACCGGTGTCACGGACGTACTTGGCCAGGATCTTCGGGAACGTGCCGAACATCCGGGGATGGGGCTTGCCACCGTTTCCCGGCGGCATGCCGTCGGACCCGATCACCGAGCTGGGATGGGCGATCGCCGCGGCGATGTCCTTCTCGTCCATGGCGAACACCGTCATGGAGACCTGGAGCTCCTCCTGCAGCAGCACGGCGACCAGGGCGTCGAAAGCGGGAATCCCCTTCTGCGCGGCGATGTGCGCGAGGCTCATGCCGTCGTACTGATGGGTCGCGGAGGAGGCCACGACGATGCGGTCCCACCCCGCCGCGGCCACCCAGTTCTCCCAGCTGCCGTCATGCCGCTCCAGTTCGGCCCTGGCGCGAGCCAGAGCGTCCTCGGAACGGAGCCGGGCGAGGAAGGCCTGGTTGCCGCCGTCCTGGAACCACGGGGGGAGGCAGGCGGTGAGCATCGTGCCGGCGGCTTCGTAGGGATACACGTCCTGATGCGCGACGAGGCCGCGTGCCCGGGCCGCGTCGAGAGCCTCGAGCGCGTCGCTCACGGTTCCCCAGGCCTGCTTTCCCGTCGCCTTGAGATGGGAGACCTGCAGGCGGCACCCGGCGCGTTCGGCGACATGCACCGCCTCGGCGACACTCTGCAGCAACTGCGGTCCCTCTCCCCGCATGTGCGTGGCGTAGACACGGCCGGGCGGCATCACCTCGGCGAGTGCGACGAGTTCCTCGACCTCGGAGAACACTCCGGGCGGGTAGATGAGTCCCGTGGAGAGCCCGAACACTCCGGCCTCCAGGGCCCGGCGCAGCTGTGACCGCATCGCCTCCAGCTCCTGGGGGCGGGGTGCGCGGGCCTCCAGTCCCATGGCCGCGATGCGCAGGGCGTTGTGGCCGACGAGATGGGCGACATTGACGACATGGCCGGCCTCGTCCGCCCGGGAGAAGAACTCCTCGATGGACGACCAGTCGAACGGCAGCGGGGGAAAGATGCGGCGGGTGAAGGAGCGAAAGGCGTCCCGATGGGCATCGTGCACCGGAGCCAGGCTGAATCCGCAGTTGCCCACGACCTCTGTGGTGACCCCCTGGGTCACCTTGGACACATCGGCAGTGTTCAGGAACGGGGCGTTGTCGGCGTGTGAGTGGACGTCGATGAACCCCGGACTCAGGACGAGTCCCTCGGCGTCGATGACACGGTCCGCCGTCCCCGCCCCGGGACGCGGATCGCTCACGCGGGTGATCCGGGAGTCGGCGACATGGACGTCGGCGGTGTAGGCCGGGCCACCGGAACCGTCGACGACGGTGGCCTTGCGGAAGAGGGTGGAAGCAGGCATGGAGATCACTCCGATAGGGCTGGTGGGGGAGTCGGACGTCCTCACGTGCCGGCAGGCACCGCGTGTTCGGTATCCGTCTCCACGCGCGTGGGGGTCGGCTTGGTCGCGAGCAGCAGTACCGTGCCGGCGGCGAGAAGCGCGCTCATCGTCAGCAGCCCCCACTCGGTACTCCCGGTGCGTTCCTTCACGAACCCCATGATCATGGGGCTGAAGAAGCCGCCGAGGAGCCCGATCGAGTTGATGAAGGCGATTCCCCCGGCCGCGGCCGTCCCCTTGAGGAACGAGGGTGGGATCGACCAGAAGACGGTGTACGCCACCCAGAGGCAGACGATTGCCACGTTGATCGACAGGAAGGACACCACGAAGTGGCTCGCGGTCACAGCGGCGCACGCCAGTGCGAAGACGGCGATCCCGGCCGGGATCGCGCTGTGCAGCCGGCGCTCGCCGGTGCGGTCGGAACGGCGGCCGACGATCAGCATGAACACGATGGCGAACAGGTACGGCACCGCGGAGAGGGCACCGATACGGGAAAGGCCGTGGACACCGTTCTCCGTGAGGATGGTCGGAAGCCAGAAGCTCACCGCATAGATGCCGCTGATGAGGCAGAAGTAGCTGAGGGCCAGGCTGTAGGTCCGCGGAGCCGTGAGTGCCGCGCCGAGGCGGTGCTTGCCGCCCTGCGGGCGCTTCCCGATGTCGACCGTGATGATGTCCTTCTCCTCGGCCGTGAGCCACCCGGCGTCGGACGGACGGTCGACGAGCGTCCTCCAGACCACGACTCCGAGCAGGACACAGGGCAGGCCCTCGATCATGAACACCCACTGCCATCCGGCAAGTCCGGCGGTGCCGTCGAGGGTCGACATGATCCAAGAGGACAGCGGGCCACCGACCATCGATCCGATGGGCCCGGGAAGCATGACGTACGACATGACCGCCGCCATCCGGGCCGGCGGGAACCACAGGGTGAGGTAGTAGATGATCCCCGGTGCGAAACCGGCCTCGAAGACACCGAGCAGGAAGCGGATGGCGTAGAAGCTGGTGGCGTCATGGACGAACACCATGGCCGCCGAGGTCACCCCCCACAGGATCATGATGCGCACGATCGTCTTGCGCGTCCCCACCCTGGCCAGCCACAGATTGCTCGGCACCTCGAAGATGACGTATCCGAGGAAGAAGATGCCGGCTGCCACTCCGTAGACATGCTCGCTGATGCCGATGTCCTGCTGCATCTGCAGCTTGGCGAAGCCGATGTTGACCCGGTCCAGATAGGCGAAGGTGTAGCACACGACCAGCAGCGGGATGATCCGCCGTGCCGCTTTCGCATACAGAGCATCGCGCCGGGCGTCGTGCTCCACCGCGAGCGGGGACAGGGCTCTCATGGAAGCCTCCGGGATGTGTGAGTGAGCTTGCGCACGCATGAACACCGCGTTGAAGATGGTGGCGGCGTGGGCGGCGATGCCGTTCAGAGTGGTCCCGAATCCCGTTCGTCCCGCCAACATGAAGGAAAATTGCGTCGAGCACGCGGGTGGGACGGATTATGACGAGTTCTGTCAGCCTGGGCGGAGTCCCGATCCTGGACGAGACCGACCTTGCCCTCACCGATGCGCTGCAGCTGAACCCACGCGTGAGCTGGACCACCCTGTCCGAGGTGCTCGAGCTGTCCCCGGTCACCCTGGCCCGCAGATGGCAGGCGCTCGTCCGGGCACGCACCGCATGGACGTGCATCACCCTGGAAGGCCCCAGTTTCCGGGGAGCGATCATCGAGGTGGCCTGCAAACCCGGCACGGCCGTGGACGTGGCCGCCGCCTTCAGCGCGCTGCCGCACGTCGCCACCGTGGGCATCACGGTCGGCGAGTACGACCTGTTCGCCCTGGTGGTCGCCCCGACCGTCGATGCCATCTCCACGGTGCTGCTGGACGGGCTGCCGATCACCTCTGACGTCACCCGGGTGAGCAGCCATGTCTACACGGGCATGTTGGGCGGAGGGCGTTGGAGGCACGGAGTGCTCAACCGCGCGCAATGCGAGCAGGTCCGCAGCGACCTGGGGCCGCCGCCCAAGGAACTGCGCCCGCTCAGCGTCGACGACAGAGCGCTGTACGTCGCCCTGGGAAGGGACGGGCGCCGCAGCTACACCGAGGTCGCACAGGACCTGGGGACCTCGCCGCAGGTGGTCAAGCGCCGCCTCGACCGGTTGCAGCGACGGGGCGAAGTCGCTTTCCGCTGCGATGTGGCGCGGCCCCTGGCCGGATGGCACGCCATGGCGATGCTGTGGCTGACGGCACCCGACGCCGAGGTCGGCGGCATCGGACGGGCGATCGGGGAGTGGCGGGAGACGCGCTTCTGCGCGCCCGTGGTCAGTCGCACCAATCTGTGTGTGATCGTCAGCCTGCGTTCGGTGGAGCACCTGGAAGAGATCGTGCTCAGACTGGCCGCAGAATATCCGCAGGTCACCATCGCCGAACGTCGTCTGGTGCTTCGGCAGGTGAAGGTGCACGGACGCCTGGTGGACGAGCACGGCAGGTCCACCGAGGTGATCCCGGTGGACCCGTGGGGCATGCTGGCCGGCAGAGCCTGAGTGGCGATGGGCACGGGCACCGGCTCCGGGCCGCCGTCCCGCGTCAGCGCAACGGATCGAAGGGGCCCAGTTCCGCCGGTCGACGGCCGGTGACCACCTGCTCCGCGAGCAGGCGACCGGTCGCCGGTCCGAGAGTGATGCCCCACATGCCGTGCCCGCCGGCGGCGAACACACGTGGCGAGCGAGTGGCGCCGATGAGCGGCAGGCCGTCGGGGGTGCAGGGCCGCGAACCCACCCATTCGTCCTTGCGCATGTCGAGGTCCGCTCCCTCCAGCAGCGGCCGGGCGGCGTCCACGAGGGCGTTGATCCGGCGGGCGTCCAAAGGCGCCTCAGGAGACCGGAACTCCATCATGCCCGCCACCCGCAGGAGCTGACCCCCCAGCGGTGTGCAGGCCACACGCTGAGCGGGGAAGTACACCGGTGCCGAGGGCACCCGCTCCATGGGGACGCTGAAGCTGTAACCCCGTCCGGCCTGGATGAGGGAGCGCACGCCGAACCGATGGCCGAGGCGACGCAACCAGACACCGTTGGCGAGGACGACGGAGGCGACGTGGTCCACTCTGCCGTCCGCCGTGCGGACCTGAACTCCTCGGCCGTCGTCCGACACTTCGGTGACCTCCGCACCGATCCGGACATCGCCGCCACGGGCACGGACCGCGGCGGCGAGGGCGTGCACATAGGCCCCCGGGTCGACATAGCGCTGCCCGTGCAGCCGCAGCGCCGCGCCGATCTTCGCGGACAGCGCCGGTTCGACCTCCCGAGCCTCGTCACCACTGAGCACATCGAACTCGATGCTCTGTCCCGAAGACCGTATGTGCTCCAGTTCGTCCAGCAGCACCTTGCGCTCCTGTGTGCTGCCGTATGCGGCGAGGAACGAGCCCGCGGGGACGGTTTCGGCAGCGACACCGCCCTCCGACAGGGCGTCGAAGCTCGACAGCGCCAGCCGGTTGATCGGCACCAGCGACCGCATCGCACGTTTCCACCTGGCGTTGGTGCTGTGGCGTGCGAAGCCCGCCAGGAAGCGCAGCAGCTGGAAATCGCCGCTCAACGGGACGTAGACGGGTGAGGAAGGGTTCAGTACGGCCCGCAGGCCATAGCGCAGAACGGCGGGTTCGGGCAGGGGCGTGGCGAGTCCGGGGGTGATCCATCCTGCGTTGCCCCATGAGGATCCGGCGGCCACGTCAGCGCGTTCGAGCACGGTGACGGTGGCGCCGAGTTCCTGCAGAAACCAGGCGGTGGAGAGGCCGACCATGCCTGCGCCCACGACGGCGACACGGTCAGGACCAGGGGAGGAGAACCGCATTGTGCTTCCTTCCGTTTCGACGGCAACGGTGTCGATCCTGGGTGGGCGGGCCGCCGCTGTCTTCGTCGTGATCCGCTCATGACCGCCGTGGTGCTTGTGCCACGGGCACAAAGGGGTGATGCAGAATGCGCATCATGCGCAGTGAAGTCGTCGTCCTTCGGACCAGGGTCCGGCTGTGATCACCCTCACCGACCTTGTCACCTCTCTCGGTGCCGGACTGCTGCGCCTGGTCGTCGCGGGGCCGGGCGCCGAGATCCGCGATGTCGTGCTGGCGGAGCCCGGTGAGGGCGCGGGACAGCCGGGCGATCTCGTCCTGGGCGTGGGCGTCACCCACCCGCATGCGGCTGCGGAGCTCGCCGAACGAGCTGCCGCGGCGGGAGCGGAAGGACTCGTGTTGAAGGCCGCCGTGATCAGCACTTCGGGGATCGGCGACATCGCCGAGCGCCTCGGCCTGGCCCTCGTGGAGCTGCAACCGCACGTGTCATGGACGGGCGCTGTCTGGCTCCTGCGCAGTGTCATCGACCGCGGGGCGGGAACGGACGCGGACGCCGCGGGTGCGCGCGGCACCCTCTTCGCCCTCGCGGATGCGGCAGCGGACATCGTCGACGCCCCCGTGACCGTGGAGGACGCCCACTCGCGCGTCCTCGCCTACTCCGCACGCCAGGAGGTCACGGACTCCGCGCGGGTCTCGACGATCGTGGGCCGACGGGTGCCTGCCGAGGTGACCGCGCACTTCAGAGCCCGCGGCGTCTACCGTCGGCTCGCCGGTTCCAGCGAGCCGGTGCTGACTCCTCCAGGGCCGGACGGCATGCTGCCACGGCTGATCATTCCCGTTCGTGCCGCGGGCGAATGGCTCGGTTCGATCTGGGCCGTGGCCGAGAAGCCGGTGCCTCCGGAACGGATTCGCGAACTCCAAGGAGTGGGGTCCGCTCTCGCCCTGCACCTGCTGCACCTGCGCGCGGACGCCGGTCTGGGGCGCCGGATGCTGGAAGGCCGCCTGTCCGCCGTGCTGCGCCATGGGGAGCGGGAGGCGGCGTCCGCGCTGCCGCCGGGTCCGTGGCGCGTCATCGTCCTGGGCGCCCCGGACGGGGTGCGGGACGTGGGCGCGCACGCCCTCGTCTGGGAATCCGTCGCCCGTCGAGCCGGCTGGGAGCAGCCGCTCACGGTGGAGCTCGACGGCCTTCTGTACTGCCTGGTGAGCGACGGCGGCAACGGCTCTGCCACGACACCTCGCCCGGGTTCCGTGCGCTGGCTGCGGAACATCCTCGGCGAGTCGTCCCCGCACGACCGCAGTTCGTACGCCGTCATGGGCGGCCTGGCGCACGCGCCCGAGGAGATTCCCCGTTCGCGCGGCGAGGCCGCCGAGTTGAGCCGGCTGGTCACGGCGGGCCGACTGCCGACCGCCGCGTCCAGTGGACTCATCCGGGTGGAGGACGTCTGGGACGCCGTCGTGGTGGAACGGGCCCAGGCGGCAACGCGGATCGAAGCGGGTCTGCTCGGCGGCCCGCTCGCAGCCCTCTCCGCCCATGACAGGGAGCACGGGACCGCGCACCTGGCGACGCTCACCGCGTGGCTGGACTTCCACGGCGATCCCAAAAGTGCCGCTCACGCTCTGCGCATACATCCCAACACGTTGCGTTACCGCATGCGGCGCCTGGGGGAAGTGGCTCCGGTGGATCTTTCCTCGCCGCGCGTACGACTGGCTCTGCGGCTCCAGCTCGGGGCCATGGGGGCCGCGCACTGAGGCACCATGTGCCGGCGGCCGGCGGCCGGCAGGCGGCTCGACGCGCACGGTCGGACTCGGCTTCGGGGACCCGTGGAGAAAGACTCCGGCCACGCCGGATGTCCGCAGCGGCGGCACCATTGAACAATCGATTGCGCAGTTGGGCGCGGCGTGTCGACCACGGAAGTGGAGGACAGGGGGGGCAATGCGGCGAAAGTGCCTGCGCACAATCGATTGCGCATGCTCTTGCGGAGGCCAATGCGCGCCGTCTAGTGTGAAACGAAGTCGCCAAGGCTCGTCCTTGGGATCGACTCGGTTCCGCGTCGACCGACATGGCGCCTCCGGAAGACAAGTCCTGGGGGCCGCGCCCCGGACTTCCGGATGCCCGCGACCGAAGAGCTGTCGGGTCGGCATCCCCGCGCCGGCCAGAGCCGGACGCCGCATCACCTCAGATGGGACAACACATGCTTTCGGGTCTCCGCGTCGTGAGCTTCACCCATTTCCTCCAGGGCCCCTCGACGAGCCAGCTACTGGCCGACCTCGGGGCCGAGGTCATCAAGGTCGAACCACCGAGCGGTGCCTTCGAGCGGAGTTGGTCGGGCCCCGACGCATACCTGGGTGACACCAGCGTCTTCTTCCTTCTCGGGAACCGGAACACCAAGAGCATCGCGGTCGACCTCAAGGCGCCGGAGTCGCGCGAGGCGCTCGACAGACTGCTGGCCACCGCCGACGTGGTGGTCGAGAACTTCCGGCCCGGCGCGATGGACCGCCTGGGGTTCGGATACGAGCGGCTGAAGTCCCTGAACCCGCGGCTGGTCTACTGCTCCCTCTCGGGCTACGGCGCCGACGGGCCCTACCGTGACCGGCCTGGTCAGGACGTCCTCATTCAGGCACTCTCGGGGCTGGCCGCAGCCACCGGGACCGCCGACGGGCCTCCCACGCCGGTGGGTGCGTCGCTCGTCGATCAGCACGGCGCCGTCCTCGGAGCCATGGGCATCCTGGCCGCCCTGCAGGGGCGCGAACGTACGGGCGAGGGCTGCAAGGTCGAGAGCAACCTGCTGAACGCGGCACTCGACCTGCAGATCGAACCGCTCGCCTACCATCTGAACGGCTTCAAGGGAGAGCGCAGCGCCTCCGGCGTCTCGTCCATGTACTACAAGGCTCCCTACGGCGTCTTCGCGACGGCGGACAGCCACCTCTGCGTCTCCCTCACCAGCCTCTCCGCCCTGCACACGCTCTTCGACGACCCATGGTTCGACGACATCGCAGAAGACGAGTCCTACGCCCGCCGGGAGCACGTCAACGCGCGAGTCGCCAAGCACATGCGCGGGCGGACGACCGCGGACTGGACCGCCCGGCTGACCGCCCACAAGATCTGGTTCTCACAGGTCAACACCTACGCCGACGTCGTCACGGATCCGCAGGTGGTCCACAACCGTTCGATCATCAGCTTCGAACACCCTGACGCGGGCACAGTCCGCGTGCTGGGCCACCCGGTCACCTATGACGGAGAGCGCCCTGGTGTCCGTGCCGTACCGCCCGCGCTCGGAGCGGACACCGCGACGGTCCTGGAGTCGCTGGGCTACACCGCGCAGGAAATCGATGTCCTCGTACAGAAGGGGGCGCTGCACCGTGCCGACTGAGCGGACGAGCAGGCCCAGGACCGAAGATCTGCCCGTTCTGACCGAGGTCCGCGACCAGACGCTGGCCATCCGGTTGAACCGGCCCCGCAAGTACAACGCGTTCAACACCGAGATGATCCAGCTGGTCACCTCGTCACTGCTCGACGCCGACGCGGACCCGGGCATACGTGCCGTGATCATCACCGGCAGCGGCCCCGCCTTCGCCGCCGGCGCCGACATCGGCGAGTACGCGAGCGTGGAAAGCGAGGAGTTCCAGGCGTTCACCACACGTGCCAATACCATGTGCGACACGATCGCCGGTCTCCGGCTCCCCGTCATCGCCGCCGTTCACGGCCTGGCTCTGGGAGGAGGCTTCGAGGTCGTGCTGAGCTGCGACCTGGTGGTGGCCGACAGCACAGCCTCTTTCGGCCTGCCGGAGATCTCGCTGGGCCTGATGCCCGGTTGGGGAGGCACCCAGCGGCTGACCCGGCACGTGGGAATCAACCGCGCCAAGGAAATGATCATGACGGGTGCGCGGATCTCCAGCGAACGGGCCCACGCACTCGGCATTGTCACCCATGTCAGTGATGACGGCACCGCTCTCCTTCGCGCGCAGCACATCGCGGACGAGCTCGCGCGGGGACCGGCCCACGCGATCACGGCGATCAAGGCCGCCGTGGGGCACACCACCACCGCCGGGTTCACTGTCGAACAGCAGCACCTGCACGCCCTGTTCAACACGGCCGACGCGCGGGAAGGCATCCGGGCCTTCGTCGAGAAACGTCCCGCGGAGTTCGGTGCACGCTGATGTCTTCTCGGCCATGTCCCGACCACCGGGTTCGGGTCCAGCCGACTTGTAGGATGCCCTGACCATGGCAGAACTCAAAGACGTCGCGGCGGCCGCCGGTGTATCCATATCGGTGGCCTCCCGCGTACTGACCGCGGACGCCAAGGCCCGGATCCATCCCGACACGCGTCAGCGGGTCCTGGCTGTCGCGGGGGAGATCGGGTACGTCCCGAGCCACCGTGCCCGCGCCCTGCGCATGTCCAGGGCCGGGGCCCTGGCGTTGATCGTCCCCGATGTCAACAACGCCGTCTTCGCGCCTTTGCTGGCCGGCGTGGACGAGGTCGCGACATCGCGGTCCGTGAGCGTACTGCTGGGACAGCTCGATGGCCCGCGGGCGGGAAAGCGTGAGTTGGATGCGCTCGTAGGGAAGGGCCGGGTCGACGGGGTGGTCCTCCAGCGGCGGGAGGACTTCACCGACCGCATGCTGGCATCGACCCTGGACACCGACGTACCCGTCGTACTGTTCAACTCCCGTCTGAAGGGCCGCACCGGTTCGGTGCTTCTCGACGACGTCGAAGCCGCGAGGATCGCCACCCGGCATCTGCTCGACCTCGGGCACGAGCACCTCGGATTCGTCGGCGGAACCGTTCGGCATGACGCCGCGGCGCGCAGGCTCAAGGGTTTTCGGGCCGCCATGCGCGCTGCCGGGCGCTCCGTCGCCAAGTCCGACGTCGTCGCCGCGGGATGGGAGGCCGATGCGGGCATGGCTGCCGCGAAGCGACTGCTGGATGCGTCCTCACCTCCCACCGGCCTGGTGGTGGCCAGTGTGAACGCCGCTTTCGGCGCTGTTTCCTGCGCGAGCCGCGCCGGAATACGCGTTCCGGAGGAGCTCTCGGTGGTGGCTGTCCAAGACACCTGGATGGCCGAGGTGTACTGCCCGCCAGTGACAGTTGTACGCATGCCGCTGCAAGAAGCGGGAGCCGCCGCCACGTCCATGCTGCTCGACCACATCGACGGAGCTCCCCTGGCTGACCTGGTGCTCCGCACACCGGTTCCGGAACTCGTGGTCCGCGGCACGACAGGGCGGCCGTCGACCGCGTGAGGCGGCCTGCGGCCCATGCCTGGGCGTGGGCTGAGCAACTGCCGTGGGACGCGCCGCCCGCCACCACGGCGAGAGGGCCGTCAGCGGGTACGGCGCTGAACGAAAAGCAGACGCCGCCGCGGAGACTTCGCTGTCCTGAAAGCAGAGACCGGAACGACCGCCTGGACACCCGGGCACAGGCTCGACAGGACGTTCTCCGCCGGATCGTGGAACATCACGACCGGGATCGGATCCACTCGACGATCGGCTGCATCACGCCGTACCAGGAGAGGCTCCGCCGGCATCAACGACTGGGCCTCGCGGCACAAGACGGAAGTGTCGGGACCTGAGGGGTCACTTCAACGCGTCCCTGGTCCCCGCCGGCACTCACCGGACCGGTAGCCGGCCCGATGTCGCTGCTCAGTCGGCGCATGAAGGGCCGGGCGACTCCGCGGAGTCGCCCGGCCTCTTCGTACCGTGTGCCGTACGTTCCTAGACCGCGCAGCCCACGTGCGCCAGTGCCTGCTTGAGCAGAATGCCCTGGCCGCCCGGCATCTCGTTCTGCACCATCGCGGAGACGGCCTCCTGGGGACTGAACCAGACCAGGTCCAGCGCGTCCTGCCGGGGCCGGCAGTCGCCCGTCACCGGGACGATGTAGGCGAGGGCCACGGCGTGCTGACGCGGGTCGTGGAACGGGGTGATGCCCTGCGTCGGGAAGTACTCGGCGACGGTGAAGGGCTGCAGCGAGGCGGGGACCCGGGGCAGGGCCACCGGGCCGAGGTCCTTCTCCAGGTGCCGCAGCAGCGCGTCGCGCACGCGTTCGTGGTGCAGGACGCGGCCGGAGACGAGGGTGCGGCTGACCGTGCCGTCGGGGCCGATGCGCAGCAGCAGTCCGATGCTGGTGACTTCACCGCTGTCGTCGACGCGGACCGGTACCGCCTCGACGTAGAGGATCGGCATCTGGGCGCGCGCCTGCTCGAGGTCGTCGGAGGACAGCCAGCCGGGCGTGGTTTCGGTCGTGTCGGACATTGGCCGATCATACCGAGCGTTCCGCGGGGCCCGGCGGTCGCGCCCGAGAGCCGCCGTGCCGGTGATGGTGACGGTGGTGGGGGCTTGTCGGCGGGTACGGGCGGTCCGTGGGGCCCCGCGCGGTTCCCCGCGCCCCTGTTCAGGGCGCGGGGAACGTGGCGAAGCCGACTGCGCCGGCGACTCCGGCTACGCCAGCGACGCCAGCGCCTCGTTCCAGGTCGTGGACGGGCGCATGATCGCCGACGCCTTCTTCACGTCCGGCCGGTAGTAGCCGCCGATGTCCGCCGGCTTGCCCTGGACCGCGGCCAGTTCGTCCACGATCTTCCGCTCGTTCGCGGCGAGGGTCTCGGCGAGCGGGGCGAAGGCCTTCGCCAGGTCCGCGTCGTCGGTCTGTGCCGCCAGCTCCTGCGCCCAGTACAGCGACAGGTAGAAGTGGCTGCCGCGGTTGTCGATCCCGCCGACGCGGCGGCTCGGCGACTTGTCCTCGTTGAGCAGCGTCGCCGTGGCGCGGTCCAGCGTGTCGGCGAGGACCTTGGCCCGCGCGTTGCCCGTGACCTCGGCGTACTGCTCCAGCGACGGCACCAGCGCGAAGAACTCGCCCAGGCTGTCCCAGCGCAGGTAGTTCTCCTTGACGAGCTGCTGCACGTGCTTGGGGGCCGAGCCGCCCGCGCCCGTCTCGAACAGGCCACCACCCGCCATCAGCGGCACGACCGACAGCATCTTGGCGCTGGTGCCCAGCTCCAGGATCGGGAACAGGTCGGTCAGGTAGTCGCGCAGCACGTTGCCGGTGACGGAGATGGTGTTCTCGCCGCGGCGGATGCGCTCCACGGACAGCTTCGTCGCCTCGACGGGGTTCAGGATGCGGATGTCCAGGCCCTCGGTGTCGTGCTCCGTGAGGTACTGCTTCACCTTCGCGATGAGCTGCGCGTCGTGGGCGCGGTCCTCGTCCAGCCAGAACACGGCCGGGTCGCCGGTGGCGCGGGCGCGGGTGACGGCGAGCTTGACCCAGTCGCGGATCGGGGCGTCCTTGGTCTGGCAGGCGCGGAAGATGTCACCGGCCGAGACGGCGAGCTCGATCACGGCCTCGCCGGACTGGTCGACCAGGCGGACCGTGCCGGTCGCCGGGATCTCGAAGGTCTTGTCGTGGGAGCCGTACTCCTCGGCCTTCTGCGCCATCAGGCCGACGTTCGGGACCGAGCCCATCGTCGACGGGTCGTAGGCGCCGTTGGCCCGGCAGTCCTCGATGGCGGCCTGGTAGACGCCCGCGTAGGAGGAGTCGGGGATCACGGCGAGGGTGTCGGCCTCCTGGCCGTCCGGGCCCCACATGTGGCCGGAGGTGCGGATCATGGCCGGCATGGACGCGTCGATGATGACGTCGGAAGGGACGTGCAGATTGGTGATGCCCTTGTCGGAGTCGACCATGGCCAGCGTCGGCCCCTCGGCGAGCTCGGCGTCGAAGGAGGCCTTGATCTCGGCGCCCTCGGGCAGGTTCTCGATGCCCTTGAGGATGCCGCCCAGACCGTCGTTCGGGGTGAGGCCGGCGGTGGCGAGGGTCTCGCCGTACTTCGCGAACGTCTTCGGGAAGAAGGCGCGCACCACGTGACCGAAGATGATCGGGTCGGAGACCTTCATCATCGTGGCCTTCAGGTGCACGGAGAACAGGACGCCCTCGGCCTTGGCGCGGGCGATCTGCGCGGTGAGGAACTCGCGCAGCGCGGCGACGCGCAGCACGGCGCCGTCGACGACCTCGCCCGCCAGGACCGGCACGGACTCGCGCAGCACCGTGGTGGAGCCGTCGTCGCCCTTGAGTTCGATGCGCAGGGTGCCGTCCTGGGCGATGACGGCGGACTTCTCGGTCGTGCGGAAGTCGTCGGCGCCCATGGTCGCCACGTTCGTCTTCGAGTCGGCGGACCAGGCGCCCATGCGGTGCGGGTGGGACTTGGCGTAGTTCTTCACCGAGGCGGGGGCGCGGCGGTCGGAGTTGCCCTCGCGCAGCACCGGGTTCACCGCGGAGCCCTTGATCTTGTCGTAACGGGCGCGGATCTCCCGCTCCTCGTCGGTCTTCGGGTCGTCCGGGTAGTCCGGCAGGGCGAAGCCCTGGCCCTGCAGCTCGGCGATCGCGGCCCTGAGCTGGGGGATGGACGCCGAGATGTTCGGCAGCTTGATGATGTTGGCGGCCGGGGTCCTGGCCAGCTCGCCCAGTTCCGTCAGCGCGTCGGGGATGCGCTGGTCCTCGTCCAGGTACTCCGGGAAGACGGCGATGATGCGCCCGGCCAGCGAGATGTCGCGGGTCTCCACGGCGACACCCGCCTGCGAGGCGTACGCCTTGATCACCGGCAGGAACGAATGCGTTGCCAGGGCTGGGGCCTCGTCAGTGTGTGTGTAGATGATGGTCGAGTCAGTCACCGGGTGCTCCGCTCCACGTCCACGTCTTCGTCTGCGACATTGCTTGACATCAAGATATCTCGTGGCGGGGGCCGGCGGCACGGGGGGCTTCGGGGCGCAGCCCCTCAGCCCTGCGGCGCGTGAGGGAGTGGGGGGCTCGGTTCGGCGGCGGGCGCGGGTGGGGGGGTGTTCGCGCAGTTCCTTGCGCCCCTGCAAGTCGGGGGCGCCCCGACACCCCAGGGCGCGGGAACTGCGCGACCAGCCCGTGTCGACCTGCGGATGACGACGCACCGGAACCGCCCCGGGGAGACGGGGAGACGGGGAGACGGGGGAGCCCACCTCCGGGGGAGACGGGGGAGCCCGCCCCGGGGGAGACGGGGACGCCTCATTCGGCTCTGTGGGTGGGCAACGCCCCCCTCGTCCCGGTCGGCTGACGGACCGGCAGCCGGATGCGGCAGGATGAGCGGTCGCGCCCGGCGTGCCTCCCGCTCGCCGACGGCGTATCGCGCATCCGAGATCCGAGCAGGTGGCACGTGACACAACTCCTCATCCGGCCGTCGGCGGAACCCGCCGCCGCACCCTTCGCCCCCGGAGGCGAGCGGTGAACCGGGCGCTCACTCTGGACGATCTTGTCGTGGCCGGGATCGCCCTGGTCACGGGGTTGCTCGCCGGGTTTCTGCTACGGCTGCTGCTGCGCTGGCTCGGCAAGCACGCCGGACGGACCCGCTGGCGCGGCGACGACGTGGTCGTCGACGCCCTGCGCACCATCGTGCCGTGGACCGCGGTCGTCGGCGGCGCGGCGGTCGCCGCCGCGGCGCTGCCGCTCACCGGTGGCGTGAGCCACCATGTCGACCAGGCGCTGACCGTGCTGCTCATCGCCGTCGCCACGGCGACGGCGGCGCGCGTGATCAGCGGTCTGGTACAGGCGGTCACGCAATCCCGGTCCGGGGTCGCGGGTTCGGCCACGATCTTCGTCAACATCACCCGGGTGGTGGTGCTGGCGATCGGCTTCCTGGTGATGCTGCAGACGCTGGGCGTCTCGATAGCGCCGATGCTGACCGCGCTGGGCGTCGGCGGTCTGGCCGTCGCGCTCGCCCTCCAGGACACCCTCGCCAACCTCTTCGCGGGCGTCCACATCCTCGCCTCCAAGACCGTCCAGCCCGGTGACTACATCCGGCTCAGCAGCGGCGAGGAGGGGTATGTCGTCGACATCAACTGGCGGCAGACGACCGTCCGCCAGCTCTCCAACAACCTCGTCGTGATACCCAACGGGCAGCTCGCCAAGGCGAACATGACCAACTTCACCAAGCCCGAGCAGGACCTGACGGTCCTGGTGCAGGTCGGGGTCGGGTACGAGAGCGACCTGGAGCACGTGGAGCGGGTCACCCTCGAGGTGGTCGCGGAGGTGATGACCGGCATCGCGGGGGCGCTGCCGGAACACGAGCCCGCGGTGCGGTTCCACACCTTCGGGGACTCGCGGATCGGGTTCACGGTGATCCTCGGGGTCGCGGAGTTCAGCGACCAGTACCGGATCAAGCACGAGTTCATCAAGCGGCTGCACGCGCGCTACCAGCTCGAAGGCATCAGGATCCCGGCGCCGACGCGGACGGTGGCGCTGCAGGGACAGGCACCGCAGCCGGGTCTGGTCGGGCTCCCGCAGCAGTGGGCGGGACGGCCGGCGGCGGAGGAGCCGACGGGCCGGGGGCACTGACCGGGAGGCCGGTGGACCCCACGGAGTCCGCCGGCCCTGCCACCCGGCCGCGGGTCATCCGGTTCCGCCCCCTCGCCCCGCCAGCTCCTGTGTCCCCACCACCTCCAGCAGGTCCAGCAGGTCCGCGCTGTCCGTGCCGACCGCCGGGGTGAACCACAGCAGCCGCTGCCGACCGTCCTCGCTGAACAGATTGAGGCAGTTGACCTCCAGCAGGCCGAGTACCGGATGGTTCAGCCGCTTGCGGTCCTTGCGCCGGAACGCCACGTCGTGCTCGTCCCACAGCCGGGCGAACTCGGGGGAGAGGCCGAGCAGCGTACGGATCAGTTCCCGGGCCTCGCCGTCCCTCGCGTCCCGCCGGGCGGCGGCCGCGCGCAGGTCGGCGACGAAGGACCGGGACTGTGCCGCGTGATCCTCCTCGGGATACATCGCCCGGGCCTCCGGCTCGGTGAACCACCGGTGCACGAAGCTGGCCCGGGCGCCCCGCAACCCGCTCTGGTCCCCGAGCAGGGCCACCGCGAGCGGGTTCTGGACGAGGGTGACGTGCAGGTCGGTGATGACCTGCGCCGGCGTCGACGGCATCCGCTGGATCAGGTCCAGCATGCCGGGGTGCACATGCGACACGGGACCCGAGTTCGGCGGCACCGGCCGGTCGGCCAGGTGATACAGGTGGTCGCGCTCGTCGGCGGTCAGGCGCAGCGCCCTGGCCAGGGCCGCGATCATCTGCGCGGACGGCTGCGACCCGGCCCCCCGTTCGAGCTCGTTGTAGTAGTCCACGGACGCCCCGGCGAGCTGGGCGACCTCGTCGCGCCGCAGTCCCGGCACCCGGCGCCGGGGCCCCGTCGGGAGCCCCACGTCGCCGGGTTTGATCCGCGCCCGCCGGGACCGCAGGAACACTCCCAGCTCGGTGTACTTCGCAGAACCCATGAGGTCCATTGTGTGCGCGGACGGGACCGGGACACAGGGGACGGCGTCCCCTGGCTCCGCCGGCCGGGGGCGCGCACGCTGGAGACATGAACACGAGCACCTCACCTCAGCAGGGGAACACCACCCGGGTCGCCGTCGTCACCGGCGGCTCCCGCGGCATCGGCCGCGCCGTCGCCCGGGAACTCGCCGGGGACGGGTTGGCCGTGGTGGTGAACTACGCCAGTGACGAGGGCGCCGCCAAGGAGGTGGTGGCCGAGATCACCGCCGACGGCGGGCGGGCGATCGCCGTACGGGCCGACGTGGCGGACGAGCAGGAGGTCGCCGCGCTCTTCGACCGGGCGGAGCGGGAGTACGGCGGGGTCGACGTCGTCGTCAACTGCGCCGGCCGGATGGCCCTGGCCCCCGTCGCCGAACTCGACCTGGCCGTCCTGGACGCCCTGCACCGCACCAACATCCGCGGCACCTTCGTCGTCGCCCAGCAGGCCGCGCGCCGGCTGCGGGCGGGCGGCGCGTTCGTCGGCTTCTCCACCTCCGTGGTGGGCACGCAGTTCCCCTCCTACGGCGCGTACGCGGCGAGCAAGGGGGCCGTCGAGGCGCTGACCCTGATCCTCGCCCGCGAACTGCGCGGCCGGGACATCACCGTGAACACGGTCGCCCCGGGCCCCACGGCCACGGACCTCTTCCTGGACGGCAAGACGGAGGAGGAGGTCGAGCGGCTCGCCAAGGTCCCGCCGCTGGAGCGGCTGGGCACTCCTCAGGACATCGCCCGCGTGGTCGCCTTCCTGGCCGGCCCCCAGGGCCGCTGGGTGAACGGCCAGATCCTGCGCGCCAACGGGGGCATGGTGTGAGCGGCCCTCCGAGCAGTACTCCGAGCGACTCTCCGAGCGGTTCTCCAGGCAGCCCTCCCCAGGTCGTGGTCGTCACCGGCGCGTCCAGCGGGTTCGGCAACCTCACCGCCCGGGCCCTGGCCGAGGCCGGGCACGTGGTCCACGCGGGCATGCGCGCCACCACCGGCCGCAACGCCCCCGCCGCGGCCGCCCTCGACGCGTTCGGCAGGGAGCGCGGGCTGCGCGTCTCGGCGATCGAGATGGACGTCCAGGACCAGGCGTCCGTCGACGCCGCAGTGGCACGGATCGAGGCCGAGCGGGGACGCCTCGACGTCGTGGTGCACAACGCCGGCCACATGGTCCTCGGGCCGACCGAGGCGTTCACCCCCGAGCAACTCGCCGACGTCTACGACATCAACGTCCTCTCCACTCAGCGGGTCAACCGCACGGTGCTCCCGCTCATGCGCCGCCAGGGCCGCGGGCTGCTGCTGTGGGTGGGCTCCTCCTCCACCCGCGGCGGTCATCCGCCCTTCCTCGGGCCCTACTTCGCCGCCAAGGCCGCGATGGACGCGCTCGCCGAGAGCTACGCCGCCGAGGTGGTCAAGTACGGCATCGAGACCACCCTCGTCGTCCCCGGGGCCTACCCGAGCGGCACCAACCACTTCGCGCACGCCGGCAGCCCCGCGGACACGGCACGGGCGGCCGAGTACGACGAGGCCTACGGCACGCTCCGGGACGCCATGACCGACGCGCTCGCCGGCATCTTCCCGCCGGGACGCGCGGCGGACGAGGTGGCCGACGAGATCGTCCGCGTCGTCGGCCTGCCCCACGGCAGCCGGCCGCTGCGCACGCACGTCGACCCCAGCCGGGACGGCAGCGAGGTGGTCTCCGCCGTCTACGATCGCGTTCGCGCGGAGTTCTTCCACCGCATCGGCATCGACGAACTGCTCACGCCCGGCGCGAGCCTCTGACCAGCACACCCACCCTCTAGTACACCTTCACTCAGGAGCCACAGCCATGCCTTTCGCCAACTTCAAGGTCCCCGCCGGCACCCTCAGCGACGAGGACAAGAAGAAGATCGTCGAGCGCACCACCGACCTCTACGCCGAGGTCTACGGAGAGCGCGCCCGCGCCAACACCCTGGTCGTCGTGGAGGAGGTCACCGACGGCGGCTGGGGGATCGGCGGCAACATCCTGACCGCCGCGATGCTCAACGGCGGATCCTGACACATCACTTGAGGCCCGGCACCACGGTGCCGGGCCTCCGGCGCGCCCACAGCCGGCCCAGCGGGGTCGGCGGCAGCGCGCGGGCGTTGCCGCGCGCGTAGTACCGCTCGATGTAGAACTGCCCGGTGCTGAGTACCGTGGTGACCGCGATGTACCAGAGGGTGGCGACCATCAGCAGCGGGATGACCTGGTAGGTCTGGTTGTAGACGAGCTGCACCGAGTACAGCAGGTCGTGCACGGCCAGCACGCTGACGATGCTCGTGCCCTTGAGTGTCCCGATCAGCATGTTCCCGGCGGTCGGCACGATGGAGCGCATGGCCTGCGGAACGATGATCCGGCGCAGCGTGCGGCGTCGGCTCAGCCCGAGCGCCTGAGCGGCCTCGGTCTGCCCGGAGTCGACGGAGAGGATGCCGCCGCGCACCACCTCGGCGGCGTAGGCGGTCTCGTGCAGGGTCAGGCCGATCACGGCGGTGAGGGTGGGGCCGAGCAGGTTCACCGTCCTGACGGTCACGAACTGCGGGCCGAACGGCACGCCCAGGCCGAGCGTCGGATACAGCGCGCCGATGTTGAACCAGAACAGCAACTGCACCAGCAGCGGCGTGGACCGGAAGATCCACACGTAACCCCAGCTCAGCGTGCGCAGCACCGGGTTGGCGGACAGCCGCATCACCGCGAGAACGGTGCCGAGCAGGAAGCCGAGCACCATCACCGCGCCCGTCAGCCACAGCGTCAGCAGCAGCCCGTCGAGCACGGCGGTGGTGGTGAAGCAGCGCCCCACCACGTCCCACTGGAACGCCTTGTTGCGGACGACGGAGTTCACCAGCATCGCGCACAGGAGCAGCGCGACGGCGGCGGACAGCAGACGTCCGGGGTGTCGGCGAGGCACGATCCGCGGCCGGTCGGAGCCGGAAGCACCGGGCGCGGGCGAGTTGTTTCCGGTGGTCGTGGGCGGCCGTTTCGCGGTGTTGGTGCCGGGGGAGTCGGCGTCGGGCGCGGTGACGTCGGAAGACGTGGGCATCGGAAGGCCTCTCCGGGAGGGATGGCTGGCGTGGACGACCGTCCGGGGCACTCGCGGAAGAGCGCGGCGAGCGCCGCGCGGTCCGGTGCGTCCGGGTCCGACGTCGTCACAGTCGCCGCGTCCCTCAACGCGGCCGGAGAGGCTGCCGCGCACGGCGGAGCCCACCCGCCATCGATCGTATGTGCCCATGGCACGGATGTGTCAACAGGGCGTGTGGGGCGGTCCGATGAGCGGAGCGATGACTGGACCGACAACCGGTCCGCCATCCGAACGCCGCTTGACGAACGGCGAAACGCACTGCTCAATTAATCGCATGGATGCCCAGCAGCGTTTGGTCTCGCGCGACCACATCGACTTCGGTCGAGTGTGGTCGGCCGCGTGTTGCGCCTGACTCGGCAGCGGGCCCTCTGACCGGCCCTTCCCTCCCTCGGTGAGTCCCGGAATTCCTCCGTCGACCCCCGACGCGGGCCGTTCCCCTCCCTTTCGCGCGCTGCCTCCGCGCCCTCGTCACCCCGACGCCCGTCGTCGTCACACCCGCACCGAACCGCCCGCGCCCCCGCGTCGGCGGTGAACGGCTCGCACCCTCCCGCCCGACATTTCCGACGCCTCGTCATACAACGCGCGAGTGTCGTCACTTCACCGTGCCCGCACGCGGTCACCCGTGAAAGGCCACCGTCATGCCCGTGCAGTTCCTCGGTATCGCCGCCACCCACGACGGCTCCGAAACCACCCCGCGCTCCGGCCCCGCCTTCGACAAGGAGTACACGCTCCGCCTCGCCGCCGCCCACGAGGAGCACGACTGGGACCGGGTGCTGTTCGCCTACGGTTCCGGCTCCCCGGACCCCGCGCCCGCAGCCGCGTACGTCGCGAGCAAACTGGACCGTCTGCACCTCTTGCTCGCCCACCGGCCGAACGTGTCCTACCCCACCTTCGCCGCCAGGACGTTCGCCACCCTCGACCAGATCAGCGAGGGCCGGCTGACCGTGCACTTCATCACCGGCGGCAACGACCACGAGCAGCGCCGCGAGGGCGACACCCTCACCAAGGACGAGCGCTACGCCCGCACCCGCGAGTACATCGAGATCGTCAAGAAGATCTGGACCACCCGCGAACCCTTCGACCACGAGGGCGAGTACTACCGATTCCACGACTTCGTCAGTGACGTCTTCCCCGTCCGACAGCCCCGCCCCGACGTGTCGTTCGGCGGTTCCTCGCCCGCCGCGTACGCCGCCGGCGGCGCCGAGGCCGACATCTACTGCCTGTGGGGGGAGCCGCTCGCCAGGACCGCCCAGCAGATCGACGCGGTGAAGGCCGCCGCCAAGGTCGCGGGACGCGTCGAAGGCCCGCGCTTCCAGGTGGCGTTCCGCCCGATCATCGCCCCCACGGAGCAGGCGGCCTGGGAGAAGGCCCACCGCGTGGTCGGCGCGATCAAGGAACGCAGGGCCAAGGGCGAGCCGGCCGGTCGACGCCGTCACGGGAGCGCCGAGCCGGAGAACGCCGGCTCGCAGCGGCTGCTCGCCATCGCCGAGGCGGGCGAGCGCTACGACCGCGCCCTGTGGACCCCGACCGCCGCCGCCACCGGCGGCGCGGGCAACTCCAACGCCCTGGTCGGCACCCCCGAGACGGTGGCCCAGGCCCTCCTCGACTACTACGACCTCGGCGTCGACATCCTCTCCGCACGCGGCTACGACCTGCTCCAGGACGCCGTCGACTTCGGCCGGTACGTGATCCCGCTCGTCCGCGAGGAGGTCGCCAAGCGCGACGTCGCGCGCACCCCCCGGGGCACCCACAACCTCGCGGTGGTGGGCGGATGAACGCGCCGCGCACCCGGCCGCGCACCCGCCGGCCGCGCGCCCTCGCCGCGCTGATCGCGCTGCCGTTCCTGGTGCTGACCGCCTGCGGCTCCGGGGACACCGGCGACACGGCGGCGGCAGGCGCGAACGCGTCCCCCGCCCCGACCGACGACCCGGTCGCCGCCGTGCACAGGGTGGACTCCGTCGCCGCCCTGCTCCCCGCCGCCGTACGCGAGTCGGGCACGCTCAAGGTCGGCAGTGCCATCGGGGCCCCGCCCGGCGCGTACTACCCCAACGGCCCGGACAAGGCGCCCGCCGGCCAGGACATCGACCTCGCCGACGCCGTCGCCAAGGTGCTCGGGGTGGAACTCCGGCGCCAGGACGCCTCGTTCGAGACGATCCTGCCCGCCCTCGGCAGCGGCAAGTATGACTTCGGCACCGGCAACTTCGGCGTCACCACCACCCGTCTGAAGACCATCGACTTCGTCACGTACATCGACGACGGCCAGGGCTTCGCGGTGAAGAAGGGCAGCACCACGCTCAAGAAGAGGATCACCGACCTCACCCAGCTCTGCGGCCTGACCATCGGCACCGGCGCCGGCACCACCTTCGAGACCACCCTGGCCGCGCGGAAGGACGTGTGCGCGAAGGCGGGCAAGAAGCCGTACGACGTGAAGGTGTTCTCCGAGAACGCCGCCACGCTCACCGCGCTCCAGCAGGGACGCGTCGACGTGATCATGTCGACCACCAACGGCCTCCGGTACCAGGCCGCCCAGCCCGCGTCCGGCACCACCTTCCTCGGTGAGTACCACCGGCTCGACGTCGGCTTCACCTTCAAGAAGGGCTCCCCGCTCACCGAGGCCTTCCGGGCCGCCGTCGACGAACTCATCAAGGACGGCGCCTACGCCCGGATCCTCGACAAATGGGGCACCACCGGCTCCGCGATCGATGGCTCCCGGATCAACCCGCCCGAGCACGAGTGACCAGTGAGTGAGAACGCCACCATGAGGCCCACCACCGACTCCACCGCCGCGCCACCGGTCACACCGGGTGCGCAGGTCACGCCGGACCCACCGGATGTGCGGCACACACCGGTCGCGGCCGGCACCGACCCGGCCGCCCTCACCGTCGTACCCGCCCGGCACTACGCCCGATGGACGGCGGCCGTCGCCGTTCTCGTCCTGGTCGCCCAGTTCGCGCACGGACTGGCCACCAACCCGGTATGGGAATGGCGGGTGTTCGGCGCCTACGTCCTGTCCGAGACGATCGTCCAGGCCGTCTGGGTGACCCTCCAGCTCACCGCCTACGCCACCGTGCTGGGCTTCACCCTCGGCACCGTGCTCGCCTTCATGCGGCTCTCGCGCAGCCCGGTGCTGCGGACGGTCGCCTGGACCTACATCTGGATCTTCCGGTCGATCCCGATGATCGTCCAGCTCGTGTTCTGGTTCAACCTCAGCGCGCTCTACGACCGGCTGGGCCTGGGCATCCCCTTCGGCCCGGTGTTCTGGTCCGTCGACAGCAACGCCGTCATCGGCACCATGGGCGCCGCCGTCATCGGACTGACGCTGCACCAGGCCGCCTACTGCGCGGAGATCGTCCGCGGCGGCGTCCTCGCCGTCGACCACGGGCAGCTCCAGGCCGCCGCCGCGCTCGGCATCCCGCGACTGCGCCAGATCCGCCGGATCGTGCTGCCGCAGGCGATGCGAGCCATCCTGCCCACCGCGGGCAACGAGATCATCGGCCTGCTCAAGGGCACCTCGGTGGTCTACGTCATGTCGATCGGCGAGCTGTTCTACCAGGTGCAGGTCGTCTACGGCCGCAACGGCCGGGTGATCCCGCTGCTGCTGGTCGCCACCGCCTGGTACGTGCTGCTCACCTCCCTGCTGTCCCTCGCGCAGTACCACGTCGAGCGCCGCTACGCCCGCGGCGCCGACCGCACCCCACCGCCCACCCCCCTCCGGCGCCTCCGGCGCTCGCTGCGCGCCCTGCGCGCGGCGGCCGACCACCCCGACCGCCCCGTCATACCGCCGAGGGCACCCGAGCTCCTGGGAGAGAGCCGATGAGCGAGGTGATGGTGGACGTCCACGGCGTCCACAAGAGTTTCGGCCCGCTGGAGGTCCTGCGCGGCGTCGACCTGGCCGTCCGCGCCGGCGAGGTCACCGTGATCCTCGGCCCGTCCGGGTCGGGCAAGTCCACGCTGCTGCGCACGATCAACCACCTGGAGAAGGTCGACAGCGGCTGGATCAGCATCGACGGTGAGCTCATCGGCTACCGCCGTTCCGGGGACAAGCTGCACGAACTCAAGGAGAAGGACGTCCTGCGGCAGCGCACGCACATCGGCTTCGTCTTCCAGGACTTCAACCTCTTCCCGCACCTGACCGTGCTGGAGAACCTGATCGAGGCCCCCGTCTCCGCGCTGCGCCGTCCCCGCAAGGAGGCGCGGGAGACCGCCCGCCGACTGCTCGACCGGGTCGGGCTCGCCGACAAGGCGGACGCCTATCCGCGCCAGTTGTCCGGCGGCCAGCAGCAGCGCGTCGCCATCGCCCGGGCACTCGCCCTCGCACCCAAGGTGCTGCTCTTCGACGAGCCCACCTCCGCGCTCGACCCGGAACTGGTCGGCGAGGTTCTCGACGTCATCAAGGACCTGGCCAGGACCGGCACCACGATGATCGTCGTCACCCACGAGATCGGCTTCGCCCGCGAGGTCGCCGACACCGTGGTGTTCATGGACGGCGGGGTCGTGGTGGAACAGGGGCCGCCCGCGGCCGTCCTGGACGAGCCGCGCCACGAGCGCACCCGGGCCTTCCTCTCCAAGGTTCTCTGATTTGCCCCGGAACCCTCTGCCGGCTTCGAGGCCCCCCGGCCCGCCGCCGTCCATCCCGCCGCCTTCGCTTCCCGCCGTCCTCGCTCACCGACCAGGAGCACTGTCATGCCCCTCTCGCCCACCCGCCGTACCGCCGCGACCGCGCTCGGACTCGCCGCCGCGCTCGCCCTCACCGCCTGCGGCAACCCCGACGACGGCGGCACGGCCGAGACCGCGGCCCTCCCGGGTGCCACCGCGAAGACGAAGATCGACACCAGCTCCGACCGGGCCCGCATCACCACGGGCAAGGTCGGCTCCCTGGCCGCCGAGGTCCCGGCGCGCATCCGGGAGAGAGGCACCCTGGAGATCGCCGACTCCGCCACCTCCTCCGCACCGCTCACCTTCTACGCCACCGACAACAAGACCGTCATCGGCGTCGAACCCGACCTCGCGCACCTGGTCGCCGACGTGCTCGGCCTGAAGGCGCACCTCAACCCGGTCTCCTGGGAGAACGTCTTCGTCGGCCTCGACAGCGCCAAGTACGACGTCGGCTTCAGCAACATCACCGTCACCGAGGAGCGCAAGGAGAAGTACGACTTCGCCTCCTACCGAGAGGACAACCTCGCCTTCGAGGCCAAGAAGGGCAGCGGCCTGAAGGTCACCGGACCGAAGGACGTGGCGGGCCGGACGGTCGCCGTGAGCAGCGGCACCAACCAGGAGAAACTGCTCGTCGGGTGGAGCAGGGCGGACGAGAAGGCGGGCCGCGAGCCGGTCCGCATCAAGTACTACCAGAACCCCAGCGACACCTACCTCGCCCTGCGCTCCGGCCGCATCGATCTCGCCCTCGGCCCCAGCCCCACCGCCGCCTACCACGCCGCCACGGCCGGCGAGTCGGAGATCGCCGGCACGTACTCCGGTGCCGGTGCCACCCTGCAGGGCCTCATCGCGGCCACCACCAAGAAGGACAGCGGGCTGGTGAAACCGCTCGCCGACGCGCTCAACCATGTGATCGAGAACGGCACGTACGCCAGGGTGCTGCGCCGCTGGGGGCTGTCCGACGAGGCGGTGACCAAGTCCGAGATCAACCCGCCCGGCCTGCCCAGGACAAACAAGTAGCTTCCGCGATCCGGTCCGGTACGGCCCGGCCTCTCACCGACCTCTGAGACCTGTGAGGACCCCACACTCATGGCGCACACGACCGACCTCCCCGCGGACGAGGCCCCCGCCGTCCCGGCCTCGCCGCACGTCCTGGACAACCCTGTCTGGGCCGCGCTGACCGGGCCGCACGCCGCCCGCTTCGCCGAACGCGTCGGCCGGGCCGCCCGCTATCCGGCCGACGTCTACGCGTTCGCCGCCGTCGCCGAACCCGTGGACCCGGCCGCCTGGGCCGACCTGCACACCCTCGCCGGGCCGTCGAAGCTCCTGCACATCAAGGGAGTGGACACCGTCCCTGCCGGGTGGGAGACCGTCGGCGCAGGAGAGGGCGTCCAACTCGTCGGCACCTCCCTGCGCGCCGAGCCGGACCCGGAGACCGTACGGCTCGGGCCGGACGACGTCCCCGAGATCCTGCATCTGATCGGCCGCACCGCACCGGGACCGTTCCTCACCCGCACCGTCGAACTCGGCACCTACCTCGGCATCCGGCACCGGGGGCGGCTGATCGCCATGGCGGGGGAGCGGCTGCGGGTGCCCGGCTGGACGGAGATCAGCGCGGTCTGCACCGACCCCGCCCACCGCGGCCGGGGCCTGGCCACCCGGCTGGTGCGCGCGGTCGCGGCGGGCATCCGCGACCGCGGGGAGACCCCGTTCCTGCACGCCGCGGCGGGCAACACGAGGGCGATCGAGCTGTACGAGTCGCTCGGGTTCACCCTGCGCCGCCGCACCACGATCCTCCGGGTGCGCACGCCGGCGGCGGTGCCCGGGCCCTCTCGCGCGGGTGCGCACCCCTGATCCGTCCGGCCCGCCGCCCCTCCCCGCCGCCGTACCCGTCACAGACCCTCAGGAAGGCGCCCCCCGTGTCCACAACCCCTCCATCCGACTCCTCCGCCTCACCCGCCTCCTCCGCCTCCTCCGCCTCCTCCGCCTCCTCCGCCTCCTCCGCCTCCTCCGCCTCCCCCCTTCACCTCGCCGTCGCCCTGGACGGCACCGGCTGGCATCCCGCCTCCTGGCGCGAACGGGTCGCCCGCCCCCGGGAGTTGTTCACCGCCGGGTACTGGGCCGACCTGGTCGCCGAGGCCGAGCGCGGGCTGCTCGACTTCGTCACGATCGAGGACGGCCTCGGCCTCCAGTCCTCCCACCTCCTCGACCCCGACGAACGCACCGACCAGGTGCGCGGCCGTCTCGACGCCGTGCTGATCGCCTCCCGGGTCGCCCCGCTGACCAGACACATCGGCCTGGTCCCGACCGTGGTGGCCACGCACACCGAGCCGTTCCACATCTCCAAGGCGATCGCCACCCTGGACCACGTCAGCGGCGGCCGGGCCGGACTCAGGGTGCGGATCAGTGTCCGTCCGGACGAGGCGGACCACTTCGGCCGCCGCCACGTCCCGCGCCCCGACCTCACCGCGGACCTGTCCGCCCAGCCCCTCGTGACCGACCTGTTCGACGAGGCCGCCGACCACGTCGAGGTGGTGCGGCGGCTGTGGGACAGCTGGGAGGACGACGCCGAGATCCGGGACGTGGCCACCGGCCGCTTCGTCGACCGGGACAAGCTGCACCACATCGACTTCGAGGGCCGCTTCTTCAGCGTCAAGGGCCCCTCCATCACCCCGCGCCCGCCCCAGGGCCAGCCACTCGTCACCGCCCTCGCCCACCGGACCGTCCCGTACCGGCTGGTGGCCCGCCAGGCCGACGTCGGCCACGTCACCCCGCACGACACCGGCCAGGCGCGCGCGATCGTCGCCGAGATCCGCGCCGAACAGCGGGCAGCCGGGCGCGCGGACGAGTCTCTGCACATCTTCGGCGACCTGGTGGTCCTCCTGGACGAGACCCGGGCGGCCGCGGAGGACCGGCTCGCCCGCCTGGACGACCTCGCCGGCACCCCGTACACCTCCGACGCCCGCGTCTTCGCCGGGGACACCCGCCCAACTGGCGGACCTCGTGCAGGACTTGCAGTCGGCAGGGCTGACCGGCTTCCGGCTGCGGCCCGCCGTCACCGGGCACGACCTCCCGGCCGTCAGCAGGCTCCTGGTGCCCGAGCTCCAGCGCCGCGGCGCCTTCCGCCACGCCTACGAGGCCGACACCCTGCGCGGCCTTCTCGGTCTCGCCCGCCCCGCCAACCGCTACGCGGCCGCCTGAACCGGAGGGACGCACCCACCATGACCGAGCAACCGACCACCACCGAGCACTCGGCCACCACCGAGCCACTCAAGCAGGTCCATCTCGCCGCCCACTTCCCCGGCGTCAACAACACCACCGTGTGGAGCGACCCGGAGGCCGGCAGCCACATCGAGTTCGCCTCCTTCGCGCACTTCGCGCGCACCGCCGAACGCGCCAAGTTCGACTTCCTCTTCCTCGCGGAGGGACTCAGGCTGCGCGAACACAACGGCAGGATCTACGACTTGGACGTGGTGGGCCGCCCGGACACCTTCACCGTCCTCGCCGCGCTCGCCGCCGTCACCGACCGGCTGGGGCTGACCGGCACCATCAACTCCACCTTCAACGAGCCCTATGAGGTGGCCCGCCAGTTCGCCAGCCTCGACCACCTCTCGGGCGGCCGCGCCGCCTGGAACGTCGTCACCTCCTGGGACGCCTTCACCGGCGAGAACTTCCGGCGCGGCGGCTTCCTGCCGCAGGAGGAGCGGTACTCCCGCGCCAAGGAGTTCCTCGCCACCGCGCACGAACTCTTCGACTCCTGGCACGGCGACGAGATCGTCGCGGACCCGGCCACCGGCGCGTTCCTGCGGGACGCGAAGGCCGGTTCCTTCGTGCACACCGGCCGGCACTTCGACATCCACGGCCGGTTCGACGTGCCGCGCTCCCCACAGGGCCGGCCGGTGATCTTCCAGGCCGGCGACTCCGAGGATGGCCGCGAGTTCGCCGCGTCGAGCGCCGACGCGATCTTCAGCCGGCACTCCCGACTGGACGCCGGGCGGGCCTTCTACGCCGACGTGAAGTCCCGCCTCGCCAAGTACGGCCGCCGGCACGACCAGTTGCTCATCCTGCCCGCCGCCACCTTCGTGCTCGCCGACACCGACGCCGAGGCGGAGGAACGGGCCCACGAGGTGCGCCGCCTCCAGGTCAGCGGGGCCACCGCCCTGCGGCACCTGGAGTTCGTCTGGAACCGCGACCTGTCGTCGTACGATCCGGACGGGCCGCTGCCCGACATCGATCCGGACACCGGCGACGAGCACCTCGCCCGGGGCCGCGCCCAGACCCGCGAGTACCGTGACCGTCTGGCCACCGCCCGCGAGTGGCGTGAACTCGCCGCCGCGCACGGCTGGTCCATCCGTGACCTGGTCATCCACACCGGCAACCGGCAGAGCTTCGTGGGTTCGCCCGCCACCGTCGCGCGGACCATCGACGAGTTCGTGCAGGCCGACGCGAGCGACGGGTTCATCCTCGTCCCGCACCTCACCCCCGGCGGCCTCGACGAGTTCGCCGACAAGGTCGTCCCCCTGCTCCAGGAACGGGGCGTGTTCCGCACCGAGTACGAGGGCACCACCCTGCGCGACCACCTCGGCCTCGACCATCCGGACCGGGAGCGCGACGAGTCGCGGGCGTACCCGGAGCGCGACGCCCGGCGGGTGGCGTCGTGAAGTTCCTCGCCCTCACCCTCATCGTGCACCGCCCGGACCCGCTGACCGGTGTCCTCGTCCCCACCCACGACCGTTTCCGTGAGGTGCTCGACAGCGCGCTGCTCGCCGAGGAACTCGGCTTCGACGGCTTCGGCGTGGGGGAGCGGCACGAGCGGCCCTTCCTCTCCTCCTCGCCGACCGTCGTCCTCAGCCACATCGCCGCGCTGACCGGGCGCATCCGGCTCTTCACCGCCGTCACCACCCTCAGTCTCCTCGACCCCGTCCGCGCCTACGAGGACTACGCCACCCTCGACCACCTCTCCGAGGGCCGCCTCGACCTGATCATCGGCAAGGGCAACGGCGCCGCCCAGCGCGAGCTGTTCGACGTCACGCCCGAGGACCAGTGGGAGCGCAACGCCGAGAGCTACGAGGTGTTCCGGCGGATCTGGCGCCAGGACAAGGTCACCGCCGCGACCCGTTTCCGCCCGCCGCTCACCGACGCCGAGGTGTGGCCGCGCCCGTACCAGCGGCCGGTCCGGATCTGGCACGGCAGTGCCACCAGCAGGGAGTCGGTCGACCTGGCCGCCCGACACGGTGAGCCGCTGTTCTCGGCCAACGTCACCCATCCGATAGAGCCCTACGCCGAACTGGTCCGCCACTACCGGGAGCGCTGGGAGCACCACGGCCACGACCCGGCCCGGATCACGGTCGGCGCCGGCACGGCCGGCATCCTCGTGGCCCCGACCTCGCAGGCGGCCGTCGCCGCCTACCGGCCGGTGTTCGAGGCCAACCTGGCCCACGCCCGGCAGTCCGGCCTCCCCGTGGTCTTCGAGACCCTGGAGGACCATGTCGCCCGCAGCTCGGCCCTGATCGGCAGCCCGCAGCAGGTCGTCGAGAAGGTGCACCGGTACCACGAACAGCTCGGGCACACCGTCCTCCATGTGCACGCCGACGCCGGCGGGCTGCCGCCCGCCCGACACCGCGCCTCCCTCGAACTGTTCCAGTCCGCCGTCGCCCCCGTGCTGCGCCGGGAGATCCCCGACCCGCCGTTCACCTGGGGCCCGGTCCTCCCTGCCACTGCCGCACCCGTCACAGAGGAGTCCACCCATGTCTGACCTCACGCTGGGCGTCCTCGACCTGGTCCCGATCCCGTCGGGCTCGACGGCCGCCGACGCGCTGCGCAACTCCGTCGACCTCGCACAGCAGGCCGAACGCCTCGGCTACGGCCGCTACTGGTTCGCCGAGCACCACCTCAACCCCGGCGTCGCCGGCACCTCGCCCGCCGTCGTCCTCGCGCTGACCGCCGCCGCCACCTCCACCATCCGGCTCGGCTCGGGGGCCGTACAGCTCGGCCACCGTACGGCGCTGTCCACCGTGGAGGAGTTCGGCCTGCTCGACGCGGTGCACCCGGGCCGTTTCGACCTGGGCCTGGGCCGCTCGGGCGGGCGCCCGCCGGGGGAGCCGGCCGCATCGCTGCCCGCGGCGACCCCGGTCGTCGACGGCCGCGCACCCAACGGGCTGCTGATCCCGCCCCGGTTCTCCTTCGCGCACCTGCTCGGCTCGCCCCGCATCGCCCTGCAGCGCGAGCTGCTCCTGCTGCCGGGCGCCGAACCGCAGGACTACGCCGAGCAGATCGACGACCTCCTCGCCCTGCTGGCCGGCACCTACCGCTCCCCGGAGGGCGTCGAGGCCCACGTCGTACCGGGCGAGGGCGCCGACGTGGCGGTCTGGATCCTGGGCAGCAGCGGCGGCCAGAGCGCGGCGGTCGCCGGCCGCCGGGGGCTGCGGTTCGCGGCCAACTACCACGTCAGCCCGGCCACCGTCCTGGAGGCGGTGGAGGGTTACCGCTCGTTCTTCCAGCCGTCCGAGTTCCTGGACAAGCCGTACGTCAGCGTCTCGGCGGACGTCGTCGTCGCCGAGGACGACGCCACCGCACGCGAACTCGCCACCGGGCACGGCCTGTGGGTGCGCAGCATCCGCACCGCCGAGGGCGCCATCGCGTTCCCGACACCCGAGGAGGCCCGCGCCCACCCGTGGTCCGACGCGGACCGGGCCCTCGTCCAGGACCGCCTCGACACCCAGTTCGTCGGCTCGCCCGGCCGGGTCGCCGACGAACTGGAGCGGCTGCGGGAGGCCACGGACGCGGACGAACTGCTCATCACGACGATCACCCACGACCACGCCGACCGGGTGCGCTCGTACGCGCTCCTCGCCGAGGAATGGCGCCGACGGGGCCACACCACCCGCTGACCGCGCTGACCCGTTGACCGACCCGCCCCGTTGACCGACCCGCCCCGACCCGACCCGTTGACCGACCCGACCCGCAGACATCCGCGTGGCCCCGTACCCCGAGAACGACGAACCGAGAGGTCCCCGCATGGCCATCGTCCTGTCCGTCTCCGGAAGCCCCTCCGCCACCTCACGCACCGCCCGGCTGCTGCGCCACCTGGACCGGCGACTCGTCGCCCAGGGACACCGGGTGACCCCGCTGGACGTTCGCACCCTCCCCGCCGAGGCACTGCTCCTGGCCGACTTCGCGCACCCGGCGATCGTCCGGGCCACCGCCCTGTTCGAGCAGGCGGACGGAGTGGTGATCGGCACGCCCGTCTACAAGGCCGCCTACTCAGGGCTGCTGAAGTCACTGCTCGACCTGCTCCCGCAGTACGCCCTGGCGGGCAAGACCGTCCTCCCGCTGGCCACCGGGGGCACCACCGCCCATGTCCTGGCCATCGACTACGCCCTGCGCCCGGTCCTCGCGTCCATGGGCCCCGCCCACATCACGCCCGGCTGGTTCACGCTCGACAA
The DNA here is from genome assembly GCF_030816915.1 of Streptomyces sp. B3I8. NCBI lineage: Bacteria > Bacillati > Actinomycetota > Actinomycetes > Kitasatosporales > Streptomycetaceae > Streptomyces > Streptomyces sp. B3I8. The sequence continues at coordinate 6,415,486 of NZ_JAUSYN010000002.1, forward strand.
GGACATAGCCGTCGCCGAGGACGGCACCGCGATGCTCGCGCCGGGCCCGGCCGAGGGGCTGGCCCGGGTCACGGACCAGTTCTCGGCGGCGCTCGGCGGCCGTACGACGGCACTGGCGGCGACGGGCTGAGGTTCGGCCGGTCCCGTGTGAGTCCGTGTGGTCCGTCCGGGCCACCGTCCTCCCGTCCGGACCGTCGTCGTTTCCACGCGGGCCGCCGCCGTCGTCGTCATCGTCGTTCCCGCGCGGGCCGCCGCCGGTCGTCGGCGCCCCACCCACCCCCCGATCGGAGCCCCGCGTGTCCCTCGTCTTCCACTGGTTCCTGCCGACCAACGGTGACAGCCGGCATGTCGTCGGCGGCAGCCACGGCACCCCCGTCACACGCTCCGCGGGCGACCGGCCGCCGACCGTCGCCTACCTCAGCCAGATCGCCCGCGCCGCCGAGGACCTGGGCTTCGCCGGTGCGCTCACCCCGACGGGGGCCTGGTGCGAGGACGCGTGGCTGACCACCGCGATGCTCAGCCAACACACCGAGCGGCTGAAGTTCCTCGTCGCCTTCCGCCCCGGCTTCGTCTCCCCGACACTCGCCGCGCAGATGGCGTCGACCTTCCAACGGCACTCCGGCGGACGGCTGCTGCTCAACGTCGTCACCGGCGGCGAGAGTCACGAGCAGCGCGCGTACGGCGACTTCCTCGACAAGGACGCCCGCTATCACCGTACCGGCGAATTCCTCGGCATCGTGAGGGAGTTGTGGGAGGGCCGGACGGTGACCGCGCGCGGCCGGCACCTCCATGTGGAGGACGCGCGGCTGACCCGGGTGCCCGACCCGCTCCCCGAGGTGTACTTCGGCGGGTCCTCGCCGGTCGCGGGGGAGGTCGCCGCCCGGCACGCCGACGTGTACCTCACCTGGGGCGAGCCGCCCGCCGCCGTGGCGGAGAAGATCGCCTGGGTGCGGTCACAGGCCGAGCGGGAGGGCCGGCGGGTCCGCTTCGGGATCCGGCTGCACGTCATCACGCGCGACACCGCCGAGCAGGCCTGGGCCGAGGCGGAGCGGCTCCTGGCCGGCTTCGACGCGGCGACGGTCGAGGCGGTGCAGGCCGGGCTCGCCCGCAGCGAGTCGGAGGGGCAGCGGAGGATGCGCGCACTGCACGGCGGCAGCCGCGACCGGCTGGAGATCCACCCCAACCTCTGGGCGGGCATCGGCCTGGTGCGCGGCGGAGCGGGCACGGCGCTGGTCGGCAGTCACACCGAGGTGGCCGCGCGCATCGAGGAGTACGCGGCCCTGGGCATCGAGGAGTTCGTGCTCTCCGGCTACCCGCACCTGGAGGAGGCCTACTGGTTCGGCGAGGGCGTCCTGCCGAGGCTCGAGGCGCGGGGGATGTGGCGGCGACCGTGACGCCGGTCATGACGTCGACACGGGCCGCGACCCTTCTCACCTGGTGAGACGTTCGGGCGTGGGTGGCGTGTGCGCACTTGACGGGGCCGGGCCGGGGGCAGAAACTCCAGTACGGTAACCCTATCGATTCAGTAGGGAAGCAACCCGCGCCACCGTCCTCACCGTCCCCGCCTCCGCCTTCCCCACCGCCCTCGCACGTTCTCCATGCCCGATGTCCCGGACGTCCCGCACGCCCGTACCTCCTGTGACCGAGCCCCCAGGGAGACGTATGTCCGCCATATCCCCGACAGTCGTGCCGTCCCTCCGCGGCAGGATCGGCCGTGACGCGCGCAGCGGCTACTACGCCGCGCCCCGGCGCTACCGCCTCCACCTGTCACCGTCCTGTCCGCACTGTCTGCGGATAGCCGTCACGCACAGCCTGCTCGGCCTCGACGACGTCCTCCCGGTGACGCTGCTGCCCGCCCTGCCCGACGCGCCGGACGGCGGTCACCGGGCGCTCCGCCCGCTGTACGAGGCCAGTTCGCACCAGCATCCCGGTCCGGCTGCGGCGCCGGTGCTCAGCGACGACTGGACCGGAACCATCGTCAGCACCCACGCCCCCGGCATACTCCGTGACCTGGTCCGGAGCTTCGGTGGACACGGCCCCGACCTGCGTCCCGAGGGCTTCGAGGAGGCCGTGGAAGCCGTGGAGCGGCTCTGCGAGCAGGGCGTCAACGAGGCCGCCCAGGGTGCCGGACGCTCCGACGGCGACCCGGCGGCGCGCGAGGCCGCTCTCGCCCTCCTGCTGCGCACCCTGGACTCCCTGGACGCCCGGCTCGCCTCCCACGAGTACGCGGTCGGTGACCAACTGACCCTCGCAGACGTCGAGTTGTGGGCGTCGCTCGTCCAACTGGACGCCGTGCACCGCCATCACCTGGACGCCGCCGCCGTTCACCGCGTCACCGAGCACCCCCACGTCTGGGCCTATGCCCGGCGACTGACGACCCTCCCGGCCTTCGGCCGCTCTCTCGACCTCGACGCCCTCACCCAAAGGCATCACGCGCGCTGCCAGGGCGCGGAGGCCGCCGGTGCGGCCGTCCCGATCGTGGACTGGCAGGCGCTGCTACGGTTTCCTTAGTCACTCGATAATGAGTAGCATCAGGCGTTCCTCACATACGGAAGGCGGACGTCTGCATGAGCAAGCTGGAGATCATCGTGGCGAGCACGCGCCCCGGGCGCGTCGGCCCGAGTGTCGCCCACTGGATCGAGTCGGAGGCCACGAGGCACGGCGGCTTCGACGCGATAGAGGTGGTGGACCTCGCAGAGGTGAACCTCCCCTTCATGAACGAACCGCACCACCCGCGGCTCGGCCGCTACACCCACCAGCACACCCGGGACTGGAGCGCCAAGGTCGCCGAGGCCGACGCCTTCGTGTTCGTCATGCCGGAGTACAACTACGGCTACAACGCCGAACTGAAGAACGCGCTCGACTACCTCCACGGCGAGTGGCAGTACAAGCCGGTGGGCCTGGTCAGCTACGGCGGCGTGTCGGGAGGAACGCGCGCGGTGCAGATGATCAAGCAGGTGGTGACCACCCTGAAGATGACACCCGTGGTGGAGGCCGTCTCCATCCCCTTCGTGCACCAACTGCTCGACGAGGACCGGCGGCTGCTGCCGAACGACGTCATGACCGGCTCCGCGAAGGCGATGCTCGACGAACTGGTGCGCTTCGCCGAGGCCCTGCGCCCGCTCCGGGCCCCCGCCGCGCCATGACCGACGGCCCGGCGCTCGACGACGTGGACGTCCACCCGGTCTGCGTGCGCTTCCACACGGCGATCGAGCTGATCGGCGCGCGCTGGACCGGCGCGATCCTGCGGGCGCTGTTCACCGGTCAGTGCCGGTACGCGCAGATCAGGGCGGCCATTCCGGGGCTCAGCGACACCATGCTGGCGCAGCGCCTCCGCGAGCTGCGGCGTGAGGGCCTGATCGAACGTCACGTCGTGCCCGAGACGCCGGTGCAGGTGCGGTACCGCCTCACCGCCAAGGGGCAGGATCTGGAACCGGTCATCGCGGCGATCATCGCGTGGTCGCACACCTGGGTCCCGCTGCCGCCCGGACCGACCGGGACGCCGGGAGACGAGTAGGCGAGTGAGGGGGGCGGGGCCGGCCCGCCGCGCCGCGCTGTGACGGGGCCGGCGCGGGCCGGCCCCGTCCTTTCTCCGGGTGCCCGCGAATACCGGGCCCCGGTACCTCGGCGGACGATCCGTCCCGGGCCGCGGAGACGCTGTTCGCATTGCCGGGTATTCGGTCGTCAGAGTGGTCATGTATATGCCAGGCGAACGTCGTCCACATTTCGTGGGGCCGTGGCATCAATTGGTGACACGAGAAATTCCCGGAGGTGTGGAGATTCCGTGAGCCTTCGTCCGGCGGGAGCTGGTGATGAACGGTGCGAAGTGGTGCCAATCGACCGTCGCGAAAGGGCATCAATCGCCCTTAGCCCCCAATTCCCAAGGATGGTTGACACTTCCACTACCCCTTGAGAAGGTGAAGCGAATCGGCATGACCGTCAAATTGCTTCACGTAATTGCTCCTGTTCGGAGCGCGAGCATTGACCGGGGTGTGGGATGTCTGGATCGCGTGGTGGCCGTCGTGACCTGATGGCCGGACAGCTCGGCGTATGGCATGCGCAACAACTGGATCCGGACAACCCGATCTACAACATGGCCGAATACCTCGAGATTCGGGGAAAGGTCGACCCGGTCTTATTCGAGAAGGCCGTGCGGACCGCCGTCTCCGCGATCGACTGTTTCGCCCTGCGCTTCGAGGAGGCCCCGGACGGAACCCCCCGCCAGTATGCCGATCCGCCTACCGACTGGCCTTTCCACATGGTCGATGTGAGCGGCGCCGACGACCCGCCCGCCCGTGCCGCCGAATGGATGCTGGCGGACTTACGACGGCCGGTGGACCTGCGTGACGGCGCACTGTTCACCGAAGCCCTGTTCAAGGTGGAAGAAGACCTCTTCTTCTGGTACCAGCGCATTCACCACATCGTCGCGGACGGACTCGCGGGCTCCCGCATCGCCTCCCGAGTGGCCGCCGTCTACACGGCGTTGTCGGCCGGCGAACCCCTGCCCGACGGTACGGTCCCGTCGAGTTCCGTATTGATGGACGCCGACGCCGAATACCGGGCCTCCACGGACTTCGAACTGGACCGGCAGTACTGGACGGAACGACTCACCGACCTCCCGCGGGCGGTCAGTCTGAGCGGCCGGGAGCCCTCCGGCACACCCCATGAGCTGACACGCCATACGCTCCACATCCCGGCCGACGCCGCCGCGGAACTCCGGAACGCCGCCCGCCGCCTCGGAACGAGCCTCTCGGGCCTGGCCCTGGCCGCGAACGCCGCATACCTGCACCGCGCCACCGGGCAGGAGGACATCGTCCTCGGCGTTCCCGTACTGGGCCGGAGGACCGCACTGCGCGACATACCGGGAATGACGGCGAACATCATTCCCCTGCGCCTCGCGGTGCGGCCGAAGGACACCGTACGGGAACTCGTGAAGCAGGTTTCCCGCGGGATGCGAGACGCTCTGAAGCATCAGCGGTACCGCTACGAGGACATCCTCAGGGACCTGAAACTCGTGGGCGGCGGCGGAATCTATCCGCTCCTCGTCAATATCGTCTCCTTCGACTACGACCTGGCATTCGGCGACGCCTCCAGCCGTGCGCACTCGCTCGGCGGAATCAATTTCGACGACCTGTCGATATCGGTGTACGACAGGTCCTCCGACGGCAGCATGTCCGTGGTGGCCGAGGGCAGTCCGGAGCTCTACGACACGGAGGCCGTGCGCGAGCACGCCGCGGCATTCCTCGACGTGCTCGACTGGCTGGCGCACGCCGCCGCGGAGGAACACGTTCACCGGATCACGCTGATGAGCCCCTCCGAGCAGCGTCTCGTCCTCGAGGAGTGGAACGACACCGCCCGGGTGGTGCCCGCGGCGACGCTGGCGGAGTTGCTGCGGGCGCAGGCCGCCCGCACCCCCGACGCGGTCGCGGTGGTCTTCGAGGGCGTCGGGATCACGTACGCGGACCTCCACGCACGCGCCAACCGGCTCGCCCGGTTGCTGATCGAGCGGGGGGTGGGCCCCGAGTCGCCGGTCGCCGTGATGATGCACCGCTCCGCCGACCTGGTCGTCGCCCTCCTCGCGGTGGTCAAGGCCGGGGGTGCGTACGTGCCCGTGGACCCGGACTACCCGGCCGAGCGCATCGCCTACGTCCTGGACGACGCCAGGCCCCTGTTGGTGCTCACCAGCGCGGACCTGGCCCCCCGCCCCGCCGAGGGGAAGCCGCCCCATCTCGCCGTCGACGACCCCCGAACCGTCGCCGCACTCCAGGATCTCTCGGACACCGACCCGACCGATGCCGAACGTCGTGGAGCGCTGCTGCCCGCCCACCCCGCCTACATCATCTACACCTCGGGTTCCACCGGACGCCCCAAGGGCGTGGCCGTACCTCACGCGGGGGTCGTCAACTGGCTGACATGGATGCAGGGCACGTACGAACTGACCGCCTCCGACCGGGTGTTGCAGAAGACACCCTTCGGCTTCGACGTGTCGGTACGCGAGTTCTTCTGGCCGCTCCTGCACGGGGCGACGGTCGTGGTCGCCAGGCCCTCGGGCCACCGCGACCCCGGATACCTGGCCGAGCTGATCCAGCGCGAACGCGTCACCCTCGCGCACTTCGTCCCGTCCCTGCTGCAGGTCTTCCTCCGCGAACCCGCCGCCGCCGGATGCACCGACCTGCGCGCCGTGTTCTGCAGCGGCGAGGCCCTCACCGGCGAGGTCGTCGAACAGTTCCAGGACGTCCTCGGCGTGCCGCTGCACAACCTCTACGGTCCCACCGAGGCGTCGGTCGAGGTCACCGCGTGGACGTGCGACAACGACAGCCGGGGCAGCGGTGTCCCCATCGGGCGTCCGATCTGGAACACCGCCGTCTATGTGCTGGATTCGGCGTTGCGGCCGGTGCCGGTGGGTGTGGCGGGGGAGTTGTATCTGGCGGGGGCGGGGTTGGCGCGTGGGTATCTGGGTCGTCCGGGGTTGACGGCGGAGCGGTTCGTGGCGAATCCGTACGGGGGTGCGGGGGAGCGGATGTACCGGACCGGTGACCTGGCCCGCTGGAACGCGGACGGGCAGGTGGAGTTCCTCGGCCGTACGGATGATCAGGTGAAGGTGCGGGGTTTCCGGATCGAATTGGGTGAGGTGGAGGCCGCGTTGGTGTCGCATGCCTCCGTTGCCCGGTCGGTGGTGGTGGTGCGGGAGGACCGTCCCGGGGATCGGCGTCTGGTGGGTTATGTGGTGGCGGCGGGTGGTCCGTGGGGGGTGGGCGGGCTGGAGGGGGTGGATGTCGCTGTTGTGCGGCGGTATGTGCGGGGGGTGTTGCCGGAGTACATGGTGCCGTCGGTGTTGGTGGTGCTGGAGTCGTTGCCGTTGACGGTGAACGGCAAGCTGGACCGCGGGGCGTTGCCCGTTCCGGAGTATGCGGTGACCGGTGCCGGTCGGGGGCCGGTGACGGTGCGGGAGGAGTTGTTGTGTTCGGCGTTCGCCGAGGTGCTGGGACTGCCCGCGGTCGGTGTGGACGACAACTTCTTCGAACTGGGCGGGCACTCGCTGCTGGCGACGCGGCTGGTGAGCCGTATCCGCTCGGTCTTCGGGGTCGAGGTGCCCGTCCGGACGGTCTTCGAGGCGCCCACCCCGGCTGTCCTGGCGGAGCGTCTGACGTCCTCCGGTGAGCGGCGACGACCGTTGGTGCGTGCCGAACGGCCGGACGTGCTGCCGTTGTCGTTCGCGCAGCAGCGGTTGTGGTTCCTGGGGGAGCTGGAGGGGCCGTCGGCGACGTACAACATCCCCCTCGCCCTGCGCCTGATCGGTGCGCCGGACGTCGTCGCCCTGGAGAACGCCCTGCGGGATCTGGTGGACCGGCACGAGGTGCTGCGGACGGTGTTCGCCACGGTGGACGGGGAGCCGTACCAGCGCGTCCTCACCCTGGACGAGGCCGCAGTGTCGCTGCCCGTTCGGCAGGTGACCGATCTCGACGGCGCCCTCGCGGAGGTCGCGGGCCACCGTTTCGCTCTCGCCACCGAGATCCCGTTGCGGGCCCTGCTGCTCGAGACCGGGCCCGACGAGCACGTCCTGGTGATCGTCGTGCATCACATCGCGGGTGACGGCTGGTCCCAGGCCCCGCTGGCGCGTGACCTGTCGGCCGCCTACACGGCTCGCCGGGCCGGTCGCGCCCCGGCATGGGCAACGTTGTCGGTGCAGTACGCGGACTACGCGTTGTGGCAGCGGGAGCTGCTGGGCGAGGAGGGCGACGCGGACAGTGTGCTGGCCCGGCAGCTCGACCACTGGCGCGAGGCGCTGGCCGGTCTGCCCCAGGAACTGACCCTGCCGTTCGACCGGCCGCGCCCCGCGCTCTCCTCGCACCGGGGCGGAAAGGTCGAACTGACCGTCGATGCCCGCGTCCATGCCGCCCTGGTGGAGCTGGCCAGGGCGGAGGGCGTCACGGTGTTCATGGTGGTGCAGGCGGCACTGGCCGTCCTGCTCCACCGGCTCGGGGCCGGTGACGACATCCCCCTCGGCACCTCGATCGCCGGCCGCACAGACGAGGCGCTGGACGATCTGGTCGGGTTCTTCGTCAACACCCTCGTCCTGCGCTCGGACCTGTCCGGCGCCCCGACCTTCCTGGAACTGCTGGCCCGCACACGGGAGACGGACCTCGGCGCCTACACGCACCAGGACGTGCCGTTCGAGCGGCTGGTGGAGGATCTCGCCCCGGCGCGGTCGATGGCCCGCCACCCGCTGTTCCAGGTCATGCTCACCCTGCAGAACACCGCGGCGGCCCCCCTCGACCTGCCCGGACTGGACGTCGAGACACTGCCCGTGAATGCCCTCCCGGCCAAGTTCGACCTGGACTTCCAGATCGCCGAACGGGCCGGCGACGACGGCACCGCGGCCGGCCTGACCGGACTGCTCACCTACGCCACGGACCTGTTCGACCAGGCGAGTGCCGAGGCGCTCGTACGGCGTTTCCTCCTGGTCCTGGAGGCGGTGACCGCGGACCCGTCGACACCCGTCGACCGCGTCGACATCCTGCACCCGGGGGAGCGGGAACGGCTCCTGCCGCCGTGGAACGACGACACCGCCCCCGACGGACCGCGGGCCACGCTGGTCGAACGCTTCGAGGTCCAGGCCGCGCGCGCCCCCGACGCGATCGCGGTCGTCGCCGACGACACCGAGCTGACCTACGCGGAGCTGAACGCGCGCGCCAACCGGCTGGCCCGCGCCCTGCTCGCCGAGGGAGCCCGGCCGGAGGCGCGCGTGGCGGTGCTGATGGACCGCTCCGCCGACCTTGTCGTCACGCTCCTCGCGGTGCTCAAGACCGGTGCCGCCTACGTCCCGATCGACCCGGCCCATCCCGCCGACCGCATCGCCCACATGCTGCGCGATGCCCGGGTCGCGGTGCTGGTCACCCAACGGGCCCGAACCGACGCGGCGGGGGACGCCGCGGCACGCGTCGTGAGGTTCTCCCCGGACACCGCGGCCGCCCTGGCCACGCTGCCCGGGGAGAACCTCACGCGGCACGAGCGGGGGGCGGCACTCCTGCCCGACCATCCCGCCTACGTGATCTACACCTCCGGCTCCACGGGGCGGCCCAAGGGCGTCGTGGTGAGTCACGCGGCAGTCACCCACTACCTCGACTGGGCCGTCGACGCGTACCCCGGCCTGAGTGGCCGGACCCTGCTGCACTCCTCGGTCGCCTTCGACCTGACCGTCACACCGCTGTACGGCACCCTGCTCTCGGGCGGCACCCTGTACCTCGCGGACATCCGGGAAGGGCTTCCCGCCGGACCGGCGCCCACCTTCCTCAAGGTGACCCCCAGCCACCTGGGCCTGCTGTCGGAGGAGCTCGCCGAGTCCTTCCCCCGGGGAGACCTCGTCGTCGGCGGCGAGCACCTCACGGGCGAACAGCTCGGACGGTGGCGGTCCGCGCACCCCGACGTCCTCGTCACCAACGAGTACGGCCCGACCGAGGCGGCCGTCGGATGCGTCACCTTCACCCTCCGCCCCGGTGACCCGGACGCGACGGGTGGCGTCCCCATCGGCCGGCCCGCCCCGCACACCGGAGTTCTCGTCCTGGACCCGGCACTGCGGCCGGTACCGCAAGGAGTGGCCGGTGAGCTGTACCTCGCCGGGGCCCAGCTGGCGCGCGGGTACCTGGCGCGGCCGGGGCTGACGGCGGAACGGTTCGTCGCCAACCCGTACGGCGGTCCCGGGGAGCGGATGTACCGCACCGGTGACCTCGCCCGGTGGAGGGCCGACGGTGAGCTGGAATACCTCGGGCGGACCGACGATCAGGTGAAGGTGCGGGGTTTCCGGATCGAGCCGGGTGAGATCGAGGCGGCTCTGGCCGCGCATCCGTCCGTGGGGCGAGCGGCGGTGGTGGTGCGGGAGGACCGTCCCGGTGACCGGCGTCTGGTCGCCTACCTGGTGCCCGCCGCCGCTCACGCCGGCGGTGTCGACACCGTGGCCCTGCGTGCCCACCTCGGTGCGGTGCTGCCGGAGTACATGGTGCCGTCGGCGTCGGTGGTACTGGACGCGTTGCCGTTGACGGTGAACGGCAAGCTCGACCGCGAGGTCCTGCCCGCCCCGGAGTACCGGGCGACCGGTGCCGGTCGAGCACCGGTGACGGTGCGGGAGGAGTTGTTGTGTTCGGCGTTCGCCGAGGTGCTGGGACTGCCCGCGGTCGGTGTGGACGACAACTTCTTCGAACTGGGCGGGCACTCGCTGCTGGCGACGCGGCTGGTGAGCCGTATCCGCTCGGTCTTCGGGGTCGAGGTGCCCGTCCGGACGGTCTTCGAGGCGCCCACCCCGGCTGTCCTGGCGGAGCGTCTGACGTCCTCCGGTGAGCGGCGACGACCGTTGGTGCGTGCCGAACGGCCGGACGTGCTGCCGTTGTCGTTCGCGCAGCAGCGGCTGTGGTTCCTGGGGGAGCTGGAGGGGCCGTCGGCGACGTACAACATTCCGGTGGCTCTGCGGTTGACGGGTGCGCTGGACGTCGGGGCGCTGCGGGCGGCGCTGGGTGACGTGGTGGGCCGGCACGAGGTGCTGCGGACGGTGTTCACCACGGTGGACGCGCAGCCCCGGCAACGCATCCTCGCGGTCGAGGAGGCGAAGGTGTCCCTCCCGGTCGAGCGGGTGACGGACCTCGGGTCCGCACTCGCCGAGGTCGCCGGTCACCACTTCGACCTCGCCACCGAGATCCCGCTGCGGGCGCGGCTGTTCGAGGTCGGACCCGACGAGCATGTCCTGGCCATGGTGGTGCATCACATCGCCGGTGACGGGTGGTCGATGGGGCCGTTGGCGCGGGATGTGTCGGTGGCGTATCGGGCGCGTGTGGCGGGTGGGGTGCCGGGGTGGGTGGCGTTGGGGGTGCAGTACGCGGATTACGCGTTGTGGCAGCGGGAGTTGCTGGGTGGGGAGGGTGATCCGGGCGGTGTGCTGAGTGAGCAGTTGGGTTTTTGGCGCGAGGCGTTGGACGGGGTGCCGCAGGAGTTGGTGCTGCCGTGGGATCGTCCGCGGCCCGGGGTGGCGTCGCATCGTGGTGGGCGGGTGGAGTTCGGTGTGCCGGCGTCGGTGCATGCGCGGGTGGTGGAGGTGGCGCGTGCGGAGGGTGTGACGGTGTTCATGGTGCTGCAGGCGGCGCTTGCGGTGTTGTTGTCGCGGTTGGGTGCGGGTGAGGATGTTCCGGTGGGGACGCCGGTGGCGGGTCGTACGGATGAGGCGTTGGACGATCTGGTCGGGTTCTTCGTGAACACGCTGGTGATGCGGACGGATCTGTCGGGTGATCCGACGTTCGCGGCTTTGTTGGGGCGGGTGCGGGAGAACGGTCTGGGTGCGTTCGCGCATCAGGATGTGCCCTTCGAGCGGTTGGTGGAGGATCTCGCCCCGGCGCGGTCGATGGCCCGGCACCCGTTGTTCCAGGTGATGCTCGCGTTGCAGAACACCGCCCCGGCCGGCCTCGACCTGCCCGGCATCCACACCGAACCCCTGCCCATGGGGGAGCCGGTGGCCAAGTTCGACCTGTCGTTCGTCCTGGACGAAACCTTCGAGCCCTCGGAACCGGGCACCGCGACGGGCGCAGCGACAGGCCCAGCGACAGGCACTGCGACGGGCACCGCGGCGGGTGCCGGTGGCGGTCGTCGTCCGGCCGGTCTGCACGGTGGTGTCGACTACGCCCTCGACCTCTTCGACCACGACACGGTGCGGACCCTGGCCGACCGGTTCGTCCGCGTCCTGGACGCCCTCACCGGCCACCCGCATCAACACGTCGGAGCCGTCGAGGTCCTGGAGCCGGCGGAGCGGCGCCGTATCCTGGTCGACTGGAACGCCTCCGCCCGTGAGGTGCCCGCGGTCACGCTGCCGGAGCTGTTCCAGGCCCAGGTCGCCCGCACTCCCGGGGCGCCGGCCCTCGTGTTCGAGGACGTGGAGCTGACGTATGCGGAGCTCGACTCCCGCGCCAACCGGCTCGCCCGGTTGCTGATCGAGCGGGGGGTGGGCCCCGAGTCGCCGGTCGCCGTGATGATGCACCGCTCCGCCGACCTGGTCGTCGCCCTCCTCGCGGTGGTCAAGGCCGGGGGCGCCTATCTCCCCGTCGACCCGGACTACCCGGCCGAGCGCATCGCCTATGTCCTGGACGACGCCAGGCCCCTGTTGGTGCTCACCAGCGCGGACCTGGCCCCCCGCCCCGCCGAGGGGAAGCCGCCCCATCTCGCCGTCGACGACCCCCGAACCGTCGCCGCACTCCAGGATCTCTCGGACACCGACCCGACCGATGCCGAACGTCGTGGAGCGCTGCTGCCCGCCCACCCCGCCTACATCATCTACACCTCCGGCTCCACCGGACGCCCCAAGGGCGTGGCCGTCACCCACCAGGGGCTGCCGAGCCTGACCGTCGCGCAGGCCGAGGACCTGGGGATCACCTCCGGGAGCCGGATGCTGCAGTTCGCGTCGATGAGCTTCGACGCGTCGCTCTGGGAGACGGTGATGGCCCTGTGCAACGGGGCCTGCCTGGTGTCGGCCGCGTCGCACGATCTGCTCCCCGGGCCGGCGCTCGTCCGCCTGGTCGCCGAGCGCGCGGTCACCCACGCGTTGCTGCCGCCCGCCGCGCTGGCGCTCATGGAGCCGGACAGCCTGCCGTCGCTCACGACCCTCGTCAGTGGCGGCGAGGCTCTCGGTCAGGGCGCGGTCGCCGGCTGGTCGGTCGGCCGTCGGCTCGTCAACGCCTACGGTCCGACGGAGTCAACCGTCTGCGCGACCACCGCCGGCCCGCTGTCCGACGGAGGACCCATGTCCGCCACCGGACCCGCCGGCCCGCCCATCGGCGTCCCCGTCCCCAACACCCTGGTGTACGTGCTGGACGCGGCCCTGCGGCCGGTGCCGCCGGGAGTGGCGGGTGAACTGTACGTCGCCGGGGCGGGCCTCGCCCGCGGGTATCTGGGCCGGCCGGGGCTGACGGCGGAACGGTTCGTCGCCAACCCGTACGGCGGTCCGGGCGAGCGGATGTACCGCACCGGCGACCTCGCCCGCTGGAACGCGGACGGGCAGGTCGAATACCTCGGCCGTACGGACGACCAGGTGAAGATCCGTGGCTTCCGGATCGAACTGGGTGAGGTGGAGGCCGCGGCGACCGCGCACCCCGCCGTTGCCCGGTCCGCGGTGGTGGTGCGGGAGGACCGCCCCGGTGACCGGCGGCTGGTCGGATACCTCGTTCCGTCCACCGGTCGCACGGGCGACGTCGACACCGTGGCCCTCCGCGCCCATCTCGCGGGCACGCTGCCGGAGTACATGGTGCCGTCGGCGCTGGTGGTGCTGGACACGCTGCCCCTGACGGTGAACGGCAAGCTCGACCGCAAGGCCCTGCCCGCCCCGGACTACCGGACGGGTGAGCGGGGCCGCGGCCCTGCCACGGTGGAGGAGGAGATCCTCTGCTCGGTGTTCGCCGAGGTGTTGGGACTGCCCGCGGTCGGCGTGGACGACAACTTCTTCGAGCTGGGCGGCCACTCCCTCCTCGCGGTGCGGGTGGTCGAGCTGCTGCGCACCAGGGGGATGTCCGTCGACGTACGGTCGCTGTTCGCGGCGCCGACGGCGGCCGGTCTTGCCGCGGCGGGCGGCCGGGCCGAGGTGACGGTCCCGGACAACCGGATACCGGACGGCGCCACGGCCCTCTCGCCCGACATGTTCCCCTTGGTGGACCTGACCCACGGGGAGATCGACCGGATCGTGGCCCTGACCCCCGGCGGAGCCGGGAACGTGGCGGACGTGTACCCGCTGGCCCCGCTGCAGGAAGGGATCCTGTTCCACCACCTGATGGGGGCGTCCGCCCATACGGCCGACGACACGGCCGACGACACGGCCGACGACACGGCGGACGCGGCCGACGTGTACGTGCTGCCGGTGCTGTTGGGGTTCGACTCCCGGCAACGCCTCGACGGGTTCGTGGACGCCCTTCAGAAGGTCGTCGACCGGCACGACATCCTGCGGACCGCCGTCCTGTGGGAGGGACTGCGCGAACCGGTCCAGGTGGTGGCGCGCCGTGCCACGATCCCGGTGACGGCCGTCGACCTGTCCGACGGCCCCGACGGCCCCGACGGCCCCGACGGCCCCGACAGTCAGGACGGCCTCGACAGCCACGACGGTCCCGATCGTTCCGACGGTCCCGACGGCCCTGGCGGTCCCGAGGACGGCGTGATCGGCCGGATGCGGGCCGTGTGCCCCGGATCGATGGACGTCGGCCGGGCACCGCTGCTGCGCGTGTACACGGCGACCAACCCGGTGAACGGCCAGTGGCTCGCACTCGTGCAGGCCCACCACCTGATCGCGGACCACACCACCCTCGACGTACTGCTGCGCGAGGTGCGGGCGTTCCTCACCGGCCGCGAGGACACCCTGCCCGCCCCCCTGCCGTTCCGGAACTTCGTCGCCCAGGCCCGTCTGCGGGTGACGCAGGAGGAGCACCGGCGGTACTTCTCCGCACTGCTCGGTGACGTCACCGAGCCGACCGCCCCGTTCGGCCTGCTCGACGTCCGCGGCGACGGCACCGACGTGACCGAGTCCCGCCGCGTGATGGACGCCGGTCTCGCACGGCGACTGCGGGAACAGTCACGTCGACTGGGTGTGAGCCCGGCCACGATCCTGCACGTGGTGTGGGCACGGGTGCTGGCGGCCACGTCCGGCCGGGACGACGTGGTCTTCGGCACCGTCCTGTTCGGCCGCATGGCCGCGGGAAGCGGGGCCGACCGCGTACTGGGCCTGTTCATCAACTCCCTCCCGGTCCGGGTACGGACGCACGACACGCGGGTGGAGGACACGGTCCGGTCGGTGCAGAACCAGCTCGCGGACCTGCTCGTCCACGAACACGCCCCCCTGAAACTCGCCCGGCAGGCCAGCGGCATCAGGGCGGACAGCCCGTTGTTCACCTCCCTGTTCAACTACCGGCACTCCAGGAGCACCGAGCCGGGGACGGCGGACCACGGCCTCGACGGCGTCGAGCTGCTCCACGAGCAGGAGCGGACGAACTACCCGATCGGGCTGAGCGTCGACGACACCGGCGACGGCTTCGCCCTCACCGTGCAGGCCGCCGCGCCCGTCTCGGGCACGTCGCTGTGCGCCATGGTCCATACCACCGCCGAGCATGTCGTCACCGCTCTGGAGGAGGCCCCGCACCAGCACGTCGGAGCCGTCGAGGTCCTGGAGCCGGTGGAGCGGCGCCGTATCCTGGTCGACTGGAACGCCTCCGCCCGTGAGGTGCCCGCGGTCACGCTGCCGGAGCTGTTCCAGGCCCAGGTCGCCCGCACTCCCGGGGCGCCGGCCCTCGTGTTCGAGGACGTGGAGCTGACGTATGCGGAGCTCGACTCCCGCGCCAACCGGCTCGCCCGGTTGCTGATCGAGCGGGGGGTGGGCCCCGAGTCGCCGGTCGCCGTGATGATGCACCGCTCCGCCGACCTGGTCGTCGCCCTCCTCGCGGTGGTCAAGGCCGGGGGTGCGTACGTGCCCGTGGACCCGGACTACCCGGCCGAGCGCATCGCCTATGTCCTGGACGACGCCCGGCCCTTCCTCATGCTCACCAGCACGGACCTCGCCTCCCGTCCCGCCGTCGACGGGAGGGTCCCGCTCCTGGCCGTCGACGACCCCGGGACCGTCGCCGCACTGCACGACTTCGCGGACACCGACCCGACCGATGCCGAGCGGCGTGCCGCGCTGCTGCCCGCCCACCCCGCCTACATCATCTACACCTCGGGTTCCACCGGACGCCCCAAGGGCGTGGCCGTCACCCACCGGGGGCTGCCGAGCATGGCGGCCGAACAGGCCGGAGAACTGGCGCTCGCGCCGGGCAGCCGGGTGCTGCAGTTCGCGTCGATGAGCTTCGACGCGTCGCTCTGGGAGACGGTGATGGCCCTGTGCAACGGGGCCTGCCTGGTGTCGGCCGCGTCCCACGACCTGCTCCCCGGGCCGGCGCTCGTCCGCCTGGTCGCCGAGCGCGCGGTCACCCACGCCACCCTGCCCCCCGCGGCACTGGCGCTCATGGAGCCGGACAGCCTGCCGTCGCTCACGACCCTCGTCACCGCCGGCGAGGCACTGACCCGGAACCTGGCCACCGGGTGGTCGGCCGGACGACGGCTCGTCAACGCCTACGGCCCGACGGAGTCAACCGTCTGTGCCACCACCACCGCCCCCTTGTCCCCCGAGGACCCCACCACACCGCCCATCGGCACACCCGTCGTCAACACCGCCGTCTATGTGCTGGATTCGGCGTTGCGGCCGGTGCCGGTGGGTGTGGCGGGGGAGTTGTATCTGGCGGGGGCGGGGTTGGCGCGTGGGTATCTGGGTCGTCCGGGGTTGACGGCGGAGCGGTTCGTGGCGAATCCGTACGGGGGTGCGGGGGAGCGGATGTACCGGACCGGTGACCTGGCCCGCTGGAACGCGGACGGGCAGGTGGAGTTCCTCGGCCGTACGGATGATCAGGTGAAGGTGCGGGGTTTCCGGATCGAACTGGGTGAGGTGGAGGCCGCGTTGGTGTCGCATGCCTCCGTTGCCCGGTCGGTGGTGGTGGTGCGGGAGGACCGTCCCGGGGATCGGCGTCTGGTGGGTTATGTGGTGGCGGCGGGTGGTCCGTGGGGGGTGGGCGGGCTGGAGGGGGTGGATGTCGCTGTTGTGCGGCGGTATGTGCGGGGGGTGTTGCCGGAGTACATGGTGCCGTCGGTGTTGGTGGTGCTGGAGTCGTTGCCATTGACGGTGAACGGCAAGCTGGACCGCGAGGCCCTGCCCGCGCCGGAGTACCGGGCGACCGGTGCCGGTCGAGCACCGGTGACGGTGCGGGAGGAGTTGTTGTGTTCGGCGTTCGCCGAGGTGCTGGGACTGCCCGCGGTCGGTGTGGACGACAACTTCTTCGAACTGGGCGGCCACTCCCTCCTCGCCGTACAGCTGATCAACAGGGCCCGGACGGTGCTGGGGGTGGAACTCCCGATGCGGGCGCTGTTCGAAGCTCCGACCGCGGCCGGACTCGCGCGGCGGCTCACCGAGCTCACCGATTCGAATGCGGCACGTCCCGCGCTGACGGCGAGGACACGGCCGGACGTGCTGCCGTTGTCGTTCGCGCAGCAGCGGTTGTGGTTCCTGGGGGAGCTGGAGGGGCCGTCGGCGACGTACAACATTCCGGTGGCTCTGCGGTTGACGGGTGCGCTGGACGTCGGGGCGCTGCGGGCGGCGCTGGGTGACGTGGTGGGCCGGCACGAGGTGCTGCGGACGGTCATCGCCGCCGACGAGGGCACCCCCCGGCAGCGGATCCTGCCCCCGCCCGGATCCTTCGACCTGCCGGTGACCGAGGTGGCGCGGGCGGACCTGGAGAGGACGGTCGCCGGGCTGGCGATGCGCGTGTTCGACCTGGCGGCCGATATCCCGCTGCGGGCCCGGCTGCTGCGGGTGGCGCCGGACGAGTGGGTGCTGCTGATGGTGGTGCATCACATCGCCGGTGACGGGTGGTCGATGGGGCCGTTGGCGCGGGATGTGTCGGTGGCGTATCGGGCGCGTGTGGCGGGTGGGGTGCCGGGGTGGGTGGCGTTGGGGGTGCAGTACGCGGATTACGCGTTGTGGCAGCGGGAGTTGCTGGGTGGGGAGGGTGATCCGGGCGGTGTGCTGAGTGAGCAGTTGGGTTTTTGGCGCGAGGCGTTGGACGGGGTGCCGCAGGAGTTGGTGCTGCCGTGGGATCGTCCGCGGCCCGGGGTGGCGTCGCATCGTGGTGGGCGGGTGGAGTTCTGTGTGCCGGCGTCGGTGCATGCGCGGGTGGTGGAGGTGGCGCGTGCGGAGGGTGTGACGGTGTTCATGGTGCTGCAGGCGGCGCTTGCGGTGTTGTTGTCGCGGTTGGGTGCGGGTGAGGATGTTCCGGTGGGGACGCCGGTGGCGGGTCGTACGGATGAGGCGTTGGACGATCTGGTCGGGTTCTTCGTGAACACGCTGGTGATGCGGACGGATCTGTCGGGTGATCCGACGTTCGCGGCTTTGTTGGGGCGGGTGCGGGAGAACGGTCTGGGTGCGTTCGCGCATCAGGATGTGCCCTTCGAGCGGTTGGTGGAGGATCTCGCCCCGGCGCGGTCGATGGCCCGGCACCCGTTGTTCCAGGTGATGCTCGCGTTGCAGAACACCGCCCCGGCCGGCCTCGACCTGCCCGGCATCCACACCGAACCCTTCCCCACCGGCGAACCGCCCGCCAAGTTCGACCTCTTCTTCAGCCTGAGCGAGACTTTCCATGCCGATGCCGATGCCGATGCCGATACCGACGTCAGCGATGGGGACGGCGGAGGCGAAGCCGGCGTTGCCGGTGCCGGTGGCGGTCGTCGTCCGGCCGGTCTGCACGGTGGTGTCGACTACGCCCTCGACCTCTTCGACCACGACACGGTGCGGACCCTGGCCGACCGGTTCGTCCGCGTCCTGGACGCCCTCACCGGCCGACCGCACCGGCGGGTCGGCGAGGTCGAGGTGCTGTCGGCGGAGGAGCGGCACCGGTTGGTGGCGGAATGGAACGACACCGCCCGCGAGGTGCCCGCGGCCACACTGCCCGAGCTGTTCCAGGCGCGGGTCGCGCGGCATCCCGACGCGGTCGCGGTGGTCCTCGGCGGTGTCGAGGTGAAGTACGCGGAGCTCGACGGGCGCGCGAACCGGCTGGCCCGGCTGCTCATCCGTCGCGGTGTCGGGCCCGAGCACATCGTCGGGCTGGCCGTGCCCCGTTCGGTGGACCTGATCGTCGCGCTGCTGGCGGTGCTGAAATCGGGCGCCGGATACCTGCCGATCGACCCGGAGTACCCGGCCGAGCGGATCGCCTTCATGCTGGCCGACGCCGGCCCATCACTGACGCTGACCACGTCCGTGGTTGCCGGCCGCCCGGCCGTCGGGCCCGTGCTGACGCCGACAGCGACCACGACAGTGGCGGACGGCCACCTGGCCACCGGGCCCACGTTGCTGCTGGACGACCCCGCCGTCGTCGCCGCACTCGATGCCCTCGCGGCCGACGCCCCGGACGACGGGGACCGGACCGGCCCGCTGCTGCCGCAGCACCCCGCCTATCTGATCTACACCTCCGGATCGACCGGGCGCCCCAAGGGAGTGGTGATGCCCGGTGGCGCGCTGGTCAACCTGCTGTCCTGGCACGCGTCCGCCGTCCCCGCGGAAACCGGCTCACGCGTCGCCCAGTTCACGGCGATCAGTTTCGACGTCTCGGCCCAGGAGGTCCTCTCGGCCCTCCTGGACGGCAAGACCCTCGTGATACCGGACGAGGAGACCCGGCGTGACCCGGAGGCCTTCGTGACCTGGCTCGACGAGCAGCGGGTCACCGAGCTGTACGCCCCCACCATGCTGCTGGACGCCCTGGGCGAGGCCGTGGCGGAGCGGGGCGCCGGTCTGCCACGGCTCCGGCACGTCGCTCAGGCCGGCGAGGCCCTCGTGCTCGGCGACAGGGTCCGTGACCTGTGCGGGGCAGTCGAGTCGGCCGGGGTAGCCGGGGTAGCCGGGGTAGCCGGGGTAGCCGGGGTAGCCGGGGCAGCCGGGGCAGCCGGGGCAGCCGGGGCAGCCGGGGCAGCCGGGACGATGCTGCACAACCACTACGGACCGTCCGAGACCCATGTGGTGACCGCCCACACCCTGCCGGCGGACCGGGAGACCTGGCCTCAGGGCGCCGCACCCGTCGGCCGTCCCGTGTGGAACACCCGCGTCCACGTCCTGGACGCGGCTCTGCGGCCCGTACCGGTGGGCGTCGCGGGGGAGTTGTACGTCTCCGGTGCCCAACTGGCGCGGGGGTACCACGGCCGGCCCGCGCTGACCGCGCAGCGGTTCGTGGCCAGTCCGTTCTCCCCGGGGACACGCATGTACCGCACCGGCGACCTGGCCCGCTGGACCGCGGAGGGGCACCTGGAGTACCTGGGGCGCACGGACGACCAGGTGAAGGTGCGCGGCTTCCGGATCGAACTGGGCGAGGTCGAGGCCGCGCTGGCCGCCCACCCGTCCGTGGGCCGGGCGGCGGCGGTGGTACGGGAGGACCGCCCCGGGGACCGGCGTCTGGTCGCATACCTCGTGCTCTCACCGGGGCATGTCGGCGATGTCGACACCGCCGGCCTGCGCGCCCACCTCGGCGCCAGGCTGCCGGAGCACATGGTGCCGTCCGCACTGGTCGTTCTGGAGAGCCTGCCGCTGACGGCGAACGGGAAACTGGACCGGCGTGAACTCCCCGCCCCGGACCGCACCGCGCCCGCTCCCGGCCGGCAGCCCTCCTCGGTCCAGGAGGAGATCCTGTGCCGGGTCTTCGCCGAAGAACTCGACGTGCCCCACATCGGCGTCACGGACAACTTCTTCGAACGCGGAGGGCACTCACTCCTCGCGGTCAGACTGGTGCGGCGGATCCGCGCGGTCATGGGTGTCGACGTCTCCGTCCAGATGCTGATGGAAACGCCCAGCGTCGAGGGGCTCGCACACCGTCTCAGCCTCCCCGCGACGAACGACTCCCTTCGCACGCTGCTCCCCATCCGGACGCACGGCAGCCGGCCGCCTCTCTTCTGTGTGCACCCGCGCTCCGGACTGAGCTGGTGCTTCGCACCGCTGGCCGCGTTCGTGCCTGCGGACATCCCTCTGTACGGCCTGCAGGCGCGCTACGTCGACGGCGCGGGCGGCGCGGGCAGTGCGCCGGGCGGGGGCGGTGCGGCGGGTACGGGCGAACTACCGGGCTCCATAAGGGAAATGGCGGAGGAGTACGTCAGGGAAGTGCGCTCCGTGCAGCCGTCGGGCCCGTATCACCTGCTGGGATGGTCGATGGGCGGCCGGGTGGCGCACGAGATGGCCGTGCAACTGCGGGCGGACGGCCAGGAGGTGGCTCTCGTCATCATGGGCGGGTACGCACCCGCCCCCGTCGACATGGCGGATGCATCCGGCACGGACGAGACGGGCCGGGGATCCGCCGAGCAACTCCGCCGGGCGATGTGGGAGCGCGCCGGACTCGACCCCGACGACACGGACACGGCGACGGAGGCGGACGTACTGGACGAGGCACCCGCCCTCCACGATCTCGCCGGTCTCCCGGACTACTTCCGCAACGAGATATCGGAGGCCGAGGCCGAGGTCAGGGCGAGGATCATCGCGAACAACACCCGTGTCTACGTGGAGCACCGTCCCCGCGTGTTCCACGGCGACGTCCTCTTCCTCTCGTCGGACGAACTCGAGGACGGCTGGGGCCGGGCCATGTGGCAGCCGTACACCTCCGGCCGCATCAGCGAGGCCCGACTGCCCTGCACGCACGACGAGATGGCCGATCCCCCCATGCTCCCGCTGCTGTGGAACGCCGTCGCCGCATGGCTGTCCACGACAAGCGGTGACCTTCAGGAAGAACCCCCCACCACCTCCGGGTGCACGGACAGGAGCGACGGATGACGAACCCCTTCGAGGACGCGGACGCCAACTACCTCGTACTGAGGAACGAGGAGGGCCAGTTCTCGCTGTGGCCCACCTTCGTCGACGTGCCGGACGGCTGGAAGCCGGTCTTCGGCGAGGCGGCGCGCCAGGCGTGCCTCGACTTCATCGAGCAGAACTGGACCGACATGCGTCCCCAGAGCCTGGTGGACGCCATGAACTCCGACTGAGCGCGTCCCGGTGGCCGGTGGCGGGCCGGTGTCGAAGCCCCCGCCACTCGCCACCGACCCGCCACGGGAGCCGATCCAGGCGCCGAGACGGGCATTGAGAAGGGCACTGAGAAGGGCACTGAGAAGGGCGCCGTGAGGGTGTCGAGACGGGCGTCGGACATGGGCGAAAGTTTCGACGGCACTTCGATTTCACGACGCCTCAAGTTAGGTAGGCGGGGCTCATAGGTCAAGGCCTCCCGTCGACTTCCGTGCGGGAGATGTCACTCCGCGAGGCGTAACATGCCGCCCGCCGAGGGACAATCCCCTGCGTATGCCGCCGATGACTCGCCGGCGCAGTAAACCGTGCGGGTTGGCGTCGACTTCCGGCTTGTCGAAACTTTCGAGTGGCAATCGGAAAATTATTCTGCCGTCACGGTTGACGAGCTCTCGTCAATCTGGTCATCATCCTGTCGGTGAACCGACCGCATGCCGAGATCTCGGACGCATGACCCGGGCGGCCGTGCTGCCCGGCAGAGCCGCGTACATCCGCACGACAGGTCCGCAGAACCGCACACCCGCACACCACCCCGCCCGCGCCACGCGCCACCCCGTTCTTCGTTCCGGTGAGGCTCGCACCTGACGCAGGTCGACGCCTGTCGACACATTCCCGACGCCCTGTGCGGCGGGAGAGGTACGCGTCGCCGCGTGCCGGTGGTTCCGTTCGTTCCTACCTTCGGAGGCACAGCCATGGGCTTCTACGCCCTTGACAGACCCGTCGCCAGACGGAAGAGCCGTGTTCTGCTGGTGGCGCTGGCCGCCGGCGTCCTCGCCCTGGTCGCCGCGCTGGTCTCGCCGCCGCCCGCGCACTCCGCCGAGAACACGCTCGGCGCCGCCGCGGCGCAGAGCGGCCGCTACTTCGGCACCGCCATCGCCTCGGGCAAGCTCGGCGACTCGGCGTACACCTCGATCGCGTCCCGTGAGTTCAACATGGTGACGGCCGAGAACGAGATGAAGATCGACGCCACCGAGCCGCAGCGGGGTCAGTTCAACTTCACCAACGCCGACCGCATCTACAACTGGGCCGTGCAGAACGGCAAGAAGGTGCGCGGCCACACCCTGGCCTGGTACTCCCAGCAGCCCGGGTGGATGCAGAGCCTGAGCGGCAGCTCGCTGCGCCAGGCGATGATCGACCACATCAACGGCGTGATGGGCCACTACAAGGGCAAGATCGCACAGTGGGACGTCGTGAACGAGGCGTTCGCCGACGGCAACTCGGGCGGCCGTCGCGACTCCAACCTGCAGCGCACCGGCAACGACTGGATCGAGGTCGCCTTCCGCACCGCGCGCGCCGCCGACCCGTCCGCCAAGCTCTGCTACAACGACTACAACATCGAGAACTGGAACTGGGCCAAGACCCAGGGCGTGTACAACATGGTCCGCGACTTCAAGTCGCGCGGCGTGCCGATCGACTGCGTCGGCTTCCAGTCGCACTTCAACAGCGGCAGCCCCTACGACAGCAACTTCCGTACCACGCTGCAGAACTTCGCCGCCCTCGGCGTGGACGTGGCCATCACCGAGCTCGACATCCAGGGCGCCTCGGCCTCGACGTACGCCAACGTGGTCAACGACTGCCTGGCCGTCTCGCGCTGCCTCGGCATCACCGTCTGGGGTGTGCGGGACAGTGACTCCTGGCGCTCGGACCAGTCGCCGCTGCTGTTCGACAACAACGGCAACAAGAAGTCGGCGTACACCTCCGTCCTGAACGCCCTCAACAGCGCCTCGCCCGGCGGCGGCGACGGCGACGGCGGCGACGGCGGCGACGGCGGCCAGAGCGGACAGCTCAAGGGCGTCGGTTCGGGCCGTTGCGTGGACGTGCCGGGCGCCGCCACCTCGGACGGCACCGCGGTCCAGCTGTACGACTGCAACAGTGCCGACAACCAGAAGTGGGAGCAGACGGACGCCGGTGAGCTGCGGGTCTACGGAAACAAGTGCCTGGACGCCGCCGGCACCGGCAACGGCGCCAAGATCCAGATCTACAGCTGCTGGGGCGGCGACAACCAGAAGTGGCGTCTCAACTCCGACGGGTCCGTAGTCGGTGTCCAGTCCGGACTCTGCCTCGACGCCGTGGGAGCCGGCACCGCCAACGGCACCCAGCTCCAGCTCTACACCTGCTCGGGCGGCAGCAACCAGCGCTGGACGCTTGCGTCCTGACACCGCCCCCGCCGCCGTCCTGGTCGGGTGACGAGGACGGCGGCGGGGAAGCACCGGGGGACCGGGGTCGCCGCCGTCGTGGCGGCGGCCCCGGTGGAGTGCGCTCGCCTCCGGGCGGGTCAGGTGCGCCGCCAGCGCTGGTCCGATCCGCCGCTGCAGGGCCAGATGTCCAGGGCGGTGTTGTGGGCCGTGCCCTGGCCGACCGCGTCCAGGCACTTGCCGGAGGCGACGTCGACCACGCTGCCGTCGGCGCGGACCCGCCAGGCCTGGGCGGGGGTGCCGTCGCAGTCGTCGATGTCGACCGGGCTCCCGTCGGCGGTGGCCCCGCCGGTGACCTCCAGGCACTCGGAGTCGTAGACGGTGAGCTGGTTGGTGGTCGTGGAGGTCCGGAGCTGGTTGCCTCCGGTGTTGCAGTCCCACAGGGCGGGCCTGGTCCCGTTGCCGTGTACCAGCGGATGCCGCCGCGCGGGGCGTACCACCTTCTCGAACTGTGCACGCGCGACGAGGCCGGACTCGTCGTCCACGCCACGCAGGACGAAGTCGCCCGGGCGGTGGGACCGGTGCGGGAGGTCGTCGCCAGAACCCTCAGGGACTTCGCGCACGAGGGTCTCATCGCACGCGGGCCGCGTGCGATCCGTCTCGTCGGCCCCCGCCGGGTTCTTCATCTTCGGCATCTCGCTCTCGGTGAACTGCTTCAGCAGGGTGGCCGGCACTGGTGAGGTGCCGCCGACGCGGCGGGGTCCCGGCCGCGCAGCCGTCACATGATCGGCGGGATGAACACCTCGAGCATCACCGTGTCCTCGAGGAACTCGGCCGTGTGCGGCGCGTTCGGGGGGATCGCGATCGACTCCCCGGCACCGAGGAGGCGCTCGTCACCGTCGACGACGATCTTCATGCGTCCCGAAATGATGGTCGAGATCTGCTCGTGGGGGGGTGAATCTCCGGCTCGTTGGGATCCTGCTGGTCGGGAAAGATCACCCCTGCCTTCATCTCGACGTGCATGATCTGGGCGGTGCGCCCGGTGAGTGCCTTGTAGGTGGCTCGCTCACCGAAGTCGAACAACGGCGCCGACTCGATACTCCTCGTGCTGCGGCGAACGACTCATGCCGGTCTCCTTCGCATTCCGACGCCGGGAGTGGCCACGTCAATGACGCCCCCACCGGGCCGCCGTGACCTGAGTTGCGGGTCGGCTCGCGCGGACCCGGAGGAGACAACGGCGGGGTCGGGCCCAACCGGTGCGCGGGCGTGAGGTTGTTCGTCTCCTACCGCGTCCCCGACCTGGATCATTCGCCCGGTTCCTGCACCGCCTCGGGCCACGCCGGATCGGGCAGGGCCGAGGGCGGCCATGGGCTCATCTCGTGATCCCGACGCCCCTGCGGTGGCCCGCTCCGAGCCGGGCGCCGCGCCCCGGCGGGCCCGGCACCTGGGCGCGGTGCCGGGCCCGCCGGGATCAGCGGAGGATCAGTAGATGTTGGCCTCCACCTGTGGGGCGTCCTCGCGTGCCGCATCGATCTGCGCACGCAGCGAGATCTCGTCGTAGACGCGGACCTCCTTCACGATGCGGCCCTCCTGGATCAGGAACTGCGACACGCCGAGCACCGTCACCGGCCGGCCGGTGAGGGGGCCGAAGACGGGGGCGCCGCGGTACGTGCCGTGCATGGTCCAGAGGACGGCCACCCGCAGGCCCGCGTACCGCGGGGAGTGGTTCGTCTGGATGTCCCGGACGGAGAAGCGTGCGTCAGGGAAGGGCGCGACCATGGCGAGGAGGTCGCTCTGGTAGCGCTCGGGGCGGATGACGGTCCGGTCGCCGATCGTGTGCAGGAACAGGTCGCGCACCATGAAGTCGTTGACCCTGTGCAGTCGGCGCCGCGTCCACACGTCGTCGATGAACTCGAGCACCATCTCGCACTCGGGCCGGTACTCGTCCGGTCGGGCCCCGCTGACCCCGCTCACCAGCACGTCCTTCGGCGGCTCCTCGAGCATGGAGCCGCTGTATCCCTGGAAGGTCAGCCCGCGAGCCGCCTCGGCCGGGTCCAGGCCGAGTTGCAGGCAGTCGGCCAGCTCGTCGCGCACCACCCACTCCTCGACCATCCGGCCGCGTCGGTACAGGCAGTTGGCCACCGTGCGCTTGCGGACGCGGACGTTGCGGCCGTCCACGAGGTGCTCGTCCGCGGAGAAGACCAGGTGGGAACTGAGGAAGGCGTCGTCGCCGCGCGCCTCCCACACCACGTCCTCCGCCTGGCCCACGTGGCCCGGTGCGGTGCCCATACGGATGGTGCTGCCCTCGATGACACCCTCACGGCCGACGACGGTGCCGAGGCTGGTGTGCACGATCGAGTCGGGCTCGTAGTTGTCGACGATGTGCGCGATGTCGCGGTCGACCCAGATACGGTCGGTCACCTCGCGGATGAAGTCGTCCGGGTCCTTGTAGGGCAGGTATGCGACGGGATCCAGGGGCATGGTGCTTCCGTTCCTGTGCTGGTGTGAATGCGTATGTAGAAGGATGGTTCGGGGAGGTGTCCGGTGAGGTCGCCGCCGGGCCGTCGATGTCCGGTTCCCCGCCGCGCTATCGGGTGAACTTGTCCGCGCCCAGTTGGCTCCGGTACGTCTCCGTCATGAAGGCGCTCACGACGACCAGGGCCAGGAGGGCGCCCACGGCCAGGTAGACCCAGACGGCGTAGATGGTGCCGAAGGTGCTGACCAGCAGTGTCGCGACGAACGGAGTGATGCCCATGAAGATGGAGAAGGAGCTGTTGTACGCGATGGCGCTGGCACTGAACCTGGTCCGGGTGGAGAAGAGCTCCGCCGCGCAGACGGTGACGATGCCCGTGAGGAAGAACTCCGGCACGAGGTAGATGAGCTGGCTGACCACGGCCGCCTCGAAGGTACCTTGCTCGCCGACCCGGAAGGCGAGCGGGACCAGGACGATGCACCCGATGGCGCCGGTGACCAGCATCGGCTTGCGGCCGATGCGGTCGGACAGCATGCCGGCCAGCGGAAGGGTCGGGATGAGGACCGCGATGGAGATGGCGTTCGAGGCCAGGCCCATCCAGCGCGGCAGGCCGAGCGTGTCGGTCAGGTACTGCGGATAGAACGTGACCCAGCTGTAGGACAGGATCGCGAGCATGATCGAAATTCCGCAGAAGACCAGGATCGGCCGCCACTGCGAGCGCAGCGCCTCACGGACCGGTGCCCTGACGACATCGGTGCCCTCTTCGGTCGCGCGGACGAACTCCGGAGTCTCCTCGATGTGACGGCGCAGCCATATCCCGACCAGGCTGAGCGGGATCGCCAGCAGGAAGGGAAGCCGCCAGCCGTACGAGTCGAGTGCCTCGCCCTCGAACACCCAGCTGGTCAGGGCCGCCGTACCGGCGCCCGCGAGGGTGCCGACGAAGCAGCTGTTGGAGGCGTACGAGGTGTAGTAGGCCCGGCGGTTCGGCTCGGCCCACTCCACGATGAACGCGACGGCTCCGACGTATTCGCCGCCCGAGACCGCACCCTGGACGACACGGAGCAGCAGGAGCAGGATCGGCGCACCGATGCCGATGGCCTGGTAGGTGGGCAGGACCCCGATCAGGGCGCTGGCCACGCCCATGGCGACGATGGTCCACAGGAGCGTCTTCCTGCGGCCGACCCGGTCGCCCCAGCGGCCCACGAGGGTGCCGCCGAGCGGGCGGAACAGGCAGGCGACGGCGATGATCGCGTACGTGCCCAGCACTGCCACGGTCCGGTCGCTCTCGGGGAAGAACGCCGGGGCCATGACGGGTGCCAGGTAGCCGTAGAGGCCGTAGTCGAACTGCTCGACGAAGTTGCCGATGCTGCCGGCGCCGATCGCTCGGCGTATGGCTTTCCGTTTGTCCTGGTCGGCCTGGGGGGAGCCGACCGCCTGGCCGGGTGGCGCTGCGGCGGACATGACGTCTCCGATCACGCAGGGGGGATGAGGGGTGTGCATACGTATGAACTGGTGGTGAACACTAAGGATCCCGGTGTGGGGCGTCAAGGCCTTGTCCGCACGGAGCGGCACACCCCAGAACGCGACGGCGGGGAGCGCACCGACACCGTCGGCAGGGGGGCACGCGACGCTCCTGGGACGGTCGGCCGGATCCTCGGCGGCGGTGGTCGGTCGAGCCGTCAGGCGGGAGGGCCGACCGCGTCCGCCGTCCCGGACGCGCTCAGGGAACGCATGGTGTCCATGAGCACATGAGCCATGTTGTAGACGATCAGCCGGGCGCCCTCGCGCTCGGCGGCCCGGGCGGCCTGGAGACTCGGCACGATGGTCATCACCGCGCGCCTGCGCGCCCGCGTCGCGTCGTGGGCCCGGTTGATCAGGGCGTCGACGACGCCGGGCTCCGGGAAGCCACAGTCCGCGGCCAGGTCGGCCGGGCCCACCAGGACCGCGTCCACTCCCTCGGTGCCGGCGATGGCGTCGGCGTCCTCGCAGGCCCGCCGGGTCTCCACCATCGTCACGACCAGGGCCTCGCGGGACGCGGCCACATGGTCGGCCGCCGTCACCGTGCCGAACCGGCCCGCTCTGCTGTAGGTGGCGAAACCCCGCTCTCCCCACGGGGGGTAGTGGCTTGCGGCCACCGCCCGCCGGGCGTCCTCGGCGCTGTTCACATGCGGGTGGATCAGTCCGGCGGCGCCCATGTCGAGGCAGCGCAGCGCCAGTGCCGGCTCGGCCGAACCCACGCGGACCAGGACGTCGATCCCGTACGCCGCCGCGGCCGTGAGGTGATGCTGGAGCAGTGCCGTGTCGGCGGGCCCGTGCTCGCAGTCGATGACGACGTAGTCGAGTCCCGCCACCCCCGCCATCTCGACCAGCGTCTCCGAGGGCAGCCGCAGCAGGGCGCCCCGCAACCGCTCGCCGTCCGCCAGGCGCTGTTTGAGGGTGCGGCGCGACGTGCCGCGCGCGGTCACCGGGCCACCATCCCGGCCGAGAGGTCGATGTCGGCGCCGCACAGACCACGCATGCGCAGCATCGCGACGACGGCCTCGCCCACCTCCTCCTCGGTGACCATCCGGCCCAGGGCGGAGCGGGACACGAAGGCCTGTTCGGCCTGGGCGTACGAGCCGCCCGTGCGCTCCGCCTCCAGGCGGAAGTTGCGCTCCATGCGTGGGCCCGCAACGGGTCCGGGGGAGAGGGAGTTCACCATGACGCCCAGCGGCCCGGCCTCCGCGGCCAGGGTCGTCGTGAGGCCGATGACCGCCATCTTCGACGCGCAGTAGGGGGTGCGCCGCGCCAGCGGGCGCTTGCCCGACACCGAGGCGATGTTCACGATGTCGCCCGCGCCCCGCCCGGCCATGGCGGGCAGGAAGGCACGGCACATCAGGAAGACCCCGCGCACGTTCACGTCGAAGACCTCGTCCCAGTCCCGCGCGGTGATCTCGGTCAGCGGTGCCACCGGGCCGGCGATCCCGGCGTTGTTGACCAGGATCGAGATCTCCTCGTCGGCCAGACCGCGCACGAGTGATCCGACCTCCTCGGGACGGGAGACGTCACAGACGCGGTGCGCGACGTTCGGACCGAGCCGGGACGCCGTCTCCTTGAGCCGGACCTCGTCGCGGCCGGTGATCACCACCCGCGCACCGTCGGCGACCAGGGCCCCCGCGATGGCCCGGCCGAGACCGCCGCCCCCGCCGGTGACGAGGGCGGTACGCCCGGTCAGCGGAGTGGCGGGACCGGCCGGCACCGCGATACCGGCGCTCACGCGACGCCCTCCGCGTTCCAGGGCAGGGTGCCCTTGCCGTACTTGGCGGCGCGGACGTCGCCGGAGCGGGCGTGGCCCTCGAAGAGCTCGACGCGTGCGGCGCGCCCGCACACCTCGCCGAGCAGCGCCGAGGAGGCGGTGTCGGTGACTTCCTGGTAGGTCACCGTCTTCAGGTACTTGCCGACCCACAGACCACCGGTGTAGCGGGCGGCACCGCGGGTGGGCAGGACGTGGTTGGTACCGATGACCTTGTCGCCGTAGGAGACGCAGGTGCCTTCGCCCAGGAAGAGCGCACCGTAGTCCCGCATCTTCTCCAGCGCCTGGCGCGGGTTCTCGGTCAGCACCTCCACATGCTCGCTCGCGTAGGAGTCGGCGATCCGGAAGGCCTCGTCGAGGGTGTCGGCCACCACGATCTCACCGTGGTCGCGCCAGGCCGGTGCGGCGAAGTCCCGGGTGGGCATGCCGGGCAGCAGGCGCTCGATGTGCCGCTCCACCTCGTGGCCCAGCTCCTCGGAGGTCGTGACCAGGACGGCGGGGGAGTCCGGGCCGTGCTCCGCCTGGGACAGCAGGTCGACGGCCACCACGAACGGGTCCGCGTGCTCGTCGGCGAGCACCAGGATCTCGGTCGGCCCGGCGAACAGGTCGATGCCGACCTCGCCGAACAGTTGCCGCTTGGCCTCCGCCACGTACGCGTTGCCCGGGCCGGCGAGCATCGGGACACGCTCGATGGTCTCGGTTCCCAGGGCCAGCGCCGCGATCGCCTGGACACCGCCCAGCAGGTAGATCTCGTCGGCGCCCGCGAGGTGCATGGCCGCGACCGTCGCGGCGGGGATCTCCCCCCGGATGGGCGGGGTGCAGGCGGCCACGCGGGGAACACCCGCGACCTTGGCGGTCACGATCGTCATGTGGGCCGACGCGGTGAGCGGGTAGCGCCCTCCGGGCACGTACGCGCCGGCGCCCGCCACGGGAACGTGCCGGTGGCCGAGGTGGACGCCGGGCAGCGTCTCGATCTCGACATCACCCAGCGCGTCACGCTGGGCCTGCGCGAACGTGCGGACCTGCCGTTGCACGAAGCGGATGTCGTCCAGGACCGTGTCGGACACCTGGGAGACGATCCGCCGGATCTCGTCGGGAGCCAGGCGGAACGACTCGGGACTCCAGTCGTCGAACTTCTCGGAGTACTGGCGCACCGCGTCGTCGCCGCGCCGGCGGATGTCGTCGAGGATGACGTGGACGCGCTCGGCGACATCCGCCCGGGCCGCTGTGACCTGCGCGGCGGGTACCGGGGACTTGAGGTGTCGAGGCATGACGGCTCTCTTCCAGTCGGGTGAGGCAGGGGTGAGGTGAGGGTGGGGCTACGAGCCGGCGTCCGGGGCGCCGGCAGGTGTCGTGCCGGTGGCGGCCGCGACCAGTTCGCGCAGCGCGGCCGTCACCGCCTCGGGCCGTTGCCACGGCACCAGGTGCCCCGAGTCGCGCAGCAGGGTCAGGCCGGCCCCCGGGATCGCTCGTGCGATCGTCCGGTGGAACGCGGGCGGGCACAGTGGGTCCCGCTCGCCGGCCAGCACGAGGGTCGGGCAGCGGACCGTACGGAGTACGCCGGTCGCGTCCGTGCGCGTCGCCTGGGCGGCGAGCTGGGCGCGGGCGGCGGTGGCGCCCACGGCATGCGCCATGCTCCGGTAGCGCCGCGCGGCCCCGGGCGTCGGTTCCCGGTCGGGGAACATGTCCGGCAGTGTTCGCTCGACGACGTGCGTGAACCGGCCTGCCGCGATCGACTCGTCCATCTCCCGCCAGGCCGCGTACTGCTCGGGGCGCGGCGCGCCGGCGTTGGTCGACATCACGCACAGGCCGGCGACGCGGCCGGGTGCCCGGCGCAGAACCTCGAACCCGACGATGGCTCCCAGACTGAGCCCGACGAGCAGGAACGGGCCGACGACCGTCTCGAGTACGTCCTCGGCGAGCGCCCCGATGTCCGCCCGCCGCAGCTGTACGTGGTGCACGTCGTGGCCCTCGGGGAAGTCGACGTCCTGCCACAGCCTCGCGTCGCAGAGCATCCCGGGCACCACGACGAGTGGCAGCGGACCGGACGGGTCCTGGTGCGGCACGCCGGTCACCAGGGGCGCGCGGAGCGGGGCAGCAGCGCGTAAGGGGCGACGTATCCGTTGTGGTCGATACCCAGACCGGCGTCCGCCGCGCTCTTGAGGACCTCGTCGTCCCACTCCAGCCGGACACGTCCGTCACCGGAGTTGACCACGAGGAGGTCGCCCTGCTCGGTACCGACGTTGCGCACGGTGCGCCAGGCGTCCTGCGGGACGGAGAGCATGTCGCGGGGGCCGAGGCGCACCGAAAGGGGGTCGGTGCGGTTGAGGGTGATCTCCCACAGGCCGTCCTTCACGATCAGCGTCTGGGTCTCGTGCTGGCGGTGCGACGAGACGCCCTGCCCGGGGTCGGCGCGGAGCCAGGCGACGTTGTGACCGTGCGGATTGAAGACGCGGGGTTCCTGGTGCGGGTCCTCGGTCATGCCGTACCCGATGACGCAGCTCAGCCGGGCTCCACCGCCGGGAAGGGTGCTGTCGAGGAAGGGGCGCTCGGAGAAGACGAGCTCGTCCGCGGCGGCGATGCGGCGCTTCATCTCGTCGGGGGTGTAGCGCCGCAGCCGGTCGAGGTGCTCCTGGGCCAGGGGGCTGATCAGCTCGGACTCCGGCGGGACGGTGTCGCCGGTGACGGTGTCGACGAGCTCGTTGTCGGCGGTGAGGTACAGGCCGTGCTTCTGCGCCTCACGCAGGACCGAGGGGCCCCAGATGATGCCGCCGGTGTCGTCCATGCCGAGCACGGTGAACAGCCAGCCGTTGTCCGGGCCGGTGTTGGTGAAGCCGCGGAAGATCCAGGTCGGGATGGAGGCGATGTCGCCGGCCCTGAGTTCGAGCTCGCCCTCGGTGCCGTCGACGCCCCAGCGCAGCAGGTACTCGCCCTCGGTGCAGATGAACACCTCGGCCGTGTAGTGGAGGTGCAGGTTGTTGGTGATGCCGTGCGGCATGGCGGCGGCGCCGATGTTGTAGCCGTGGGGCAGGCGGAGGTTGACGTGCTGGCCGGCCGCCTGCGAGACGCCCGGCCCGATCATCGCGTAGTTCTCCTTCCGGTCCGAACCGGGCGTGCGGCAGTCGATGAAGGCCTGGTTGCAGGAGACGAAGTCGCTGCGGCGCACCGTGCGGCGGGCCAGCTCGTGGGGGGTCACGACGACATCGGGCATGGCAGCTCCCTGGTTGTGAATACGTATGTATTCCATGACAGGCGGTGAAGGGAGGGATGTCAAGGGGGAGGGTGAAGGTGCGTGGAAAGTCGGCCCCGTTCATGTCCGCTGTCGGGGCAGTGGGCGCCCGCGCGATCCAGTGGGCGGATCGAGGCATACGTATACTGATCTGGGTGCGCCATCGGGGGCGCCGGTGGTGACGAGGAGAGTCGATGGGGATCACCAGTCACGACGTGGCCAGACTGGCCGGGGTGTCGCAGGCCACGGTCTCCCGCGCGTTGCGCGACGACCCCCGTGTGTCCGAGGCCACCCGCGCGAAGGTCAGGCGCGCCGCCCAGGCGCTGAACTACGTGCCGAGTGAGGCCGGGCGCACCCTTTCGACGCGTGCCACCCGGCGGGTGGGCGTCATCGTCACCGACCTGACGAACCCGTTCTACCCGCACGTCATCGCGCCGCTCCACGACGAACTGAGCAGCCTCGGCTACCGCATGATGCTGATCACGGAGCGGTCCGACGAGGCGGTCGCCGAAGAGAAGTTGCTGGACCAGTCGATGGACGGCGTCGTCCTTGCGACAGCCACCACCGACTCCCGCCTGCCCGCCCAACTGGAGCGGCGCGGTATGCCCTACGTCTTCCTCAACCGCGACACCGGCCGGGCCGGCGACTTCGCCTCCGTCGTCGACAACGAGGGCGGCGGGCGGCTCGTGGCCCGGGAACTCGTGGCCCTCGGACACCGGCACATCGCCGGCGTCTTCGGCGCGGCCAACACCACCACGGGGCGCGAGCGGGAAATGGGCTTCCGGCTGGCTCTCGCCGAGGCGGGAGTGGGGCTGCCGGAGGACCGGGTGGTGCGCGGAGCGTTCGAGTACGACACGGGCTACCAGGCCCTGCGCGTCCTGTCCGAGTCCGCGCGGGCGCCCACAGCGGTGTTCTGCGGCAACGACGTCGTCGCGATCGGTGTCCTGAACGCGGCCCTGGCAGCGGGTGTCAGGGTCCCCGACGACCTCACCGTCATCGGCTTCGACGATCTCCCGATGGCCGCGTGGGAAGTGTTCCGGCTCACCACGGTCCGGCACGATCTGCGCGAGCTGTCGCGCCAGGCGGCACGGCTGCTCGTCCGGCGGATAGCCAAGGAGGTCGATCCGGCCGGAGAACGGCTGGTCCTGCCGACCGAGTTCGTCCCGCGCGCCACCCACGCCCACGCCCGCTGACCTGTCGGCATCCGGACCACGTGCGCTCCGGGGCCCGCCCCCCGGAGGCCCGAGGTACGAGAACACGCCCGGCAGCAGATGGCCGGCCATCATCGCGGCGATGCCGACCACGGTGGACGCCGCGACCGCGTTGCGGGGAACCCCGTGCCGTCGGGCGCGGGCGAAGACGGCGGCGTCGGACGCAGCGTCGTGGTGGACCCCGAGGGACACGTGTGCGCCGGGGGCCGGACGACCCGGACCGGAAGAGGTCCTGGCGGACGTACTGGGCCTGGCGGAGGCCCGACGGGTGCGGGACCGGGGAACCGCGGGCCCGCACCCGGGTGTGGGACCCGTTCGCGGAGGGACAGCCGCCACTGGAGCTGCCCCTGTACGCGGGCCGGATCGCCCCCGAGCGCCAACGCCGCGGAACGCGCCCGTGAGACGGCAGTCCTCACCACGCCAGGCGCCGGCCGGCGTTCCTCAGCGGCCGGGTGCGGTGGCCCGCAGCCATGCGGTGGTCCAGGGCGGGAGCTTGTCACCGGTCAGCGGGCCGGAGGCGAGGAGCACCTCACCCCGCGGCAACGGTATGGGCTCGTCACCGAGGTTGCTGACGGTGTGCCAGTCGCCGGTGCGGGCGAAGTGCAGCAGCCCCTGCCGCACCCCCTCGCGCGGGCCGACCCACTCGAGTCCCTCGTCCGTGACCAGCGTCCGGCGCAACCGCAGGGCCTCGCGGTACAGCTCGAGGAAGGACTCCTTGTCCCAGCGCTGGGTCTCGGCCGCGTACCGGCCCCAGTCCGCGGGCTGGGGCAGCCACGAGCCACCGCGGCCGAACCCGAAGCTCGCGCCCTCCGCGGTCCACGGCAGCGGCACCCGGCAGCCGTCGCGTCCCTTGACACGTCCGTCGCTGCGCATCCACATCGGATCCCGAAGGTCCGCGCGGTCCAGGTCGGCGACTTCGGGCAGTCCCAGTTCCTCGCCCTGATAGACGTACGCGGACCCCGGCAGAGCCAGCATCAGCAGCGCGGCGGCGCGCGCCTTGCGCATGCCCTTCGGCAGGTCCGGTTCCGGCTCCCGGCCGTCGGTCAGCAGCCATGCCTCGATGTCCTGCTTGGTGAAGTCGCCGGGCAGGGCGTAACGCGAGACGTGCCGCACCACGTCGTGGTTGGAGAGCACCCAGGTGCTGGTCGCCCCCGCGCGGCGGGCGTCGGCGAGCGCGGCGTCGATGATGGTGAACATCTCGGTGGCGTCGAGCGGCGCGCCGAGGAAGTCGAAGTTGAACGCCTGCCCGAGTCCGTCCGCGGAGGCGTAGGCCGTACGCCGGGAGGCTCCCACCCAGGCCTCCGCCACGGCGAAGCGCGGCGGGTCGTAGGCGTCGAACACCTGCCGCCAGCCGCGGTAGATCTCGTGCACCGCGTCGCGGTCCCACAGCGGATGGCTGCCGTCGAGCGGCAGGGCGCCGGGCTGATAACTGAGCTGCTCGCCCAGGTCGCGCAGCGGCGCGCGGAGGTCCTTGGCGAGGCCGTGGGCGACGTCGACGCGGAAACCGGCGACACCCCGGTCGGACCAGAAGCGCAGGGTCGTGTGGAAGTCCTCGCGGACCTCGGGGTTGTCCCAGTTGAAGTCGGGTTGTTGGGGCGCGTAGAGGTGCAGGTACCACTGGCCGTCCGGCACCCGCGTCCAGGCGGGTCCCCCGAAGCTGGAGGGCCAGTCGGTGGGCGGCAGTTCACCGTCCGGCCCCCGGCCGTCACGGAAGACGTAGCGCTCCCGGGCGGCCGAGCCGGGCGCGGCCGCGAGCGCCTGCTGGAACCAGACGTGCTGGTCGGAGGAGTGGTTGGGGACGATGTCGACCATGACGCGCAGACCGAGCCGGTCGGCCTCCGCGACCATCGCGTCGAAGTCCTCCAGGGTGCCGAGACGGGGATCGACGTCGCGGTAGTCGGCGACGTCGTAGCCCCCGTCGGCGAGCTGCGAGGGGTAGAACGGGCTCAGCCAGACGGCGTCCACACCGAGGTCGGCGAGGTAGGGCAGACGGGAGGTGACACCAGGGATGTCCCCGATGCCGTCGCCGTCCGAGTCGGCGAAACTGCGCGGGTAGACCTGGTAGACGACGGCCTGCCGCCACCAGTGCGCATCGTGTGCGGAGGGGGCGGGGGAGTCGTGCTGGAGCATCTGTGAACCTCTCGTGCGAGCGCTCGGGACAGGGTGCGGACGGGCGGACGTACGGGTGGGGCTGAGGGTGGAGCCGGAAGCGGCCGTCACCGAGGAACAGGACTCCGTGCGGGGCTGCTCAGCCCTTCACGGCGCCCGTGGTCATGCCGGAGACGACCGACCGGCGGAAGATCAGCACCAGGAGCGCGATCGGCACGGTGGCCACCATCGCGCCGGCGAAGATCACCCCGTACGGGACCTGGTACTGGCTGGTGAACAGCGCGAGGCCGACGGAGACGGTGCGACGGTCGTCGGATCCGTTGAACGTGAGCGCGAGCAGGAACTCCGACCATGTCGCGGTGAAGGAGAACACCCCGGCCGTGAACAGCCCCGGCCGGGCCAGCGGCAGGATCACCGTGAGGGCGGTGCGCAGCGGACCGGCGCCGTCGACGACGGCGGCCTCCTCCAGCTCACCCGGGATGCGGCTGAGGTAGTTGCGCATGATCCAGATCGCGAAGGGCAGATTCAGCGCCACGTACGGAATGATCAGGCCCGGGTAGCTGTTGAGCAGCCCGGCCTGGCGCTCCATCAGGAACAGGGGCACGAGCAGGGCGATCGGCGGGAAGACCGACAGCATCAGCAACGCCGTCATGACGGCCCCGCGTCCGCGCAGCGGCATCCGGGCGAGGGCGTATCCGGCGAAGAACGACAGGGACAGGATCAGCACGGTGGACAGGCAGGCCACGACGACACTGTTGAGGAAGTAGTGGCCGATCCCGTTGCGGGTGAACGCGGTCTCGTAGTTGTCGAGGGTGGGCTGCTTCGGCAGCAGGGAGGGTGGCGTCGCGCTGATCTCCCTGGGCCCCTTGAGTGAGGAGGACACCATCCAGACCAGGGGCAGCGTGGCGCACACGGCGATGAGCAGCCCGCCGAGATTGACCACATTGAGGTAACGGCGCACGCCCGTGCGCGGGATGTGGCGGCTCATGCCCGTCCTCCTTCGTCGACGTGGGCGCGGAAGACGCGCAGGAACAGCAGGCAGCAGCCCATGACGATGACCGCCGTGGTGACCGCGACGGCGGCGCCGCCTCCGAAGTCGAGGTTCTGGAAGAGGATCCGGTACCCGAGGATCGCCACCGACTGGGTGGCCGTGCCCGGACCGCCCTGCGTCAGCACGAACGGCAGGTCGAAGATGCCGAACGCCTGGAGGATGCGGAAGAGGACCGCGATGGCGACGATGGGCCGCAGCTGCGGCAGGGTGACCTTCCAGAACGTGGTCCACGCGTTCGCGCCGTCGATCTCGGCGGCTTCGTACACGTCGCCCGGGATGAGCATCAGCCCGGCGAGCACGACGATGGCGACGAACGGCGTCGTCTTCCACACGTCGACGGCGACCAGCGCGGCCATCGCGGGCGCCGGCTGCCCGAGGATGTCGGGCTGGGTCCCGAACAACTGCTCGCACAGCCAGCCCACCGCGCCGTAGGTCCCGTTGAACAGGTACGCCCACAGCTGCGCGGCGACGACGTTGATCAGCGCCCAGGGCAGCAGGAGCAGCGCGAGAATCCAGCCGCGGGCGGCTCCCAGCCGTTCCAGGACGAGCGCCACCAGCGTCCCGAGGACCAGCTCGGCGAAGACCGAGACGACCGTGAATCCCAGTGTGAACGCCAGTGCCCGGTACCACTCGGAGTGCGTCAGGAGCGTCCCGTAGTGAGCGACGGTGGGCGAGCCGAGCCGCAGGCCGCCGTACTCGAGCCGGACCTCGCAGAACGACAGCACCAGCGAGAACAGGACGGGGAAGATTGTCACCGCGGCGATGACCAGGAGGGCGGGGGAGGCGAACAGCCACCCGGTGCGAGCACGACGGCGGGCGGTGGAGCTCACAGGCGCGCCCGCCGATGCCTG
The DNA here is from genome assembly GCF_030816915.1 of Streptomyces sp. B3I8. NCBI lineage: Bacteria > Bacillati > Actinomycetota > Actinomycetes > Kitasatosporales > Streptomycetaceae > Streptomyces > Streptomyces sp. B3I8. The sequence continues at coordinate 6,453,474 of NZ_JAUSYN010000002.1, forward strand.
CCGCGGGGCTGCGGGGGACCCGCCGTTCTTCTCACCTTTCGACGGCGTCATCGCCGCCTTCATCGGTACGGAACTCACAGCGCTCTTCCTTCCAGGGCTGTTCGCAGGCCCTTCCCCGCGGCGCGTACGCCGGCCGCGGGGGAGAGGGCGCCGCGTACGACCTCGTTCGCAGGGGTGTACAGCGCCTTGCTCACCTGTGGGTAGTACGGGGTGACGGGCCGGGCCACGAGTCGCAGGTCGGCGGCGCGCAGAACTGTGGGATCTTTGGCAGCGCGTGCCTGGGGGCCGCTCAGCGCGGAGGTCGCCGCGGGGATGACGCCGGCCTCGCGGGCGAGGAGACGTTGCACCTCGTCCCCGGCGCAGAACCGGGCGAACTCCACGGCGGCGCCCAGCTCCCGTGAACTGGGATTGACGAAGTTGCTCCAGCCGCCGGCGCAGGAGACGCCGGAGCGGCCGGTGCCCTCGAAGCCCGGTCGCGGCACGGCCCCGATCTTTCCGGCGACGCGGGAGACACCCTGAGTGTTCGCGTTGACCCAGGCGTACGACCAGTTGCGCAGGAACAGGCCGCGTCCGTTGACGAAGGCGTCCTGCGAGTCGGATTCCTCGTACGTGGCCACGGTGCGGGGCGTGATCCCGTGGGCGGTGAACCCGGCCATCAGCGAGAATGCCCGCTCCGCCGCCGCTCCGCCCAGCGCGGCCCTTCCCTGCCCGTCCAGGACGGCGGCGCCGGCGTCGGCGAGGAACTCCGTGACGTTGGCCGTCAGCGACTCGGTCACCGCCGCCTGCCAGAGGAACCCGGCCTCGACGTCACCGGTCCGCTGCACCGTGCGGGAGGTGTGCTGCAGTTCCTCCCAGCTGCGGGGGACGCGCAGTCCGTGCTTCGCGAGCAGGTCCTTGCGGTAGAACAGGTAGCTGCTGTCGGTGAAGAACGGCACCGCGTAGACCTTGCCCCGATACGTGGAGCTGTCCCGCAGGGCGGGCGGATAGGCGTCCCAGAAGTCGCCCGGGAGCAGCTTCTCCACCGGCAACGCGAGCGAGGAGTGGCCGAACTGCGCGGGCCATGTCGTGTCGCCCAGGTACACGTCGGGCTGGGCGGAGCCGCCGGCGAGCTGGGTGGTGAGCGCGCTGCGGTTGCCGTCCGAGGTGGACAGGGCGTTGATCTTCGAGACAGTGATCAACGGATGCCGCCGCTCGAAGGCGCGGATGATCAGGTCCGCGACCACTCCGCCGCGTCGTGAGGGAATCTCGGAGACCCACCAGGTCAGCCGGGCGGGCTTGCGGGGAACGGCCGAGGCCTGTGCGAGCAGGTCGTCGAGGTCCTTCCCGCCGCACCCGGCCAACAGGCCCGCCGCGGCGGCGCTCACGGCGCCTGTCAGCAATGCTCTGCGGTGCAGGGGCATGGCGTACTCCTCCTCTCTCGGACTGTCTGATGACAGCGCTGTCACCGTAGGGAGCGGCTGTACGACGTGTCAACGGTCACACGTGCTCGAGTATCGCGGTCGATCATGATGACAGCGCTGTCTTCAGGTAAGACCTGGTCAGCCGGTCGTTGTGTTAGCGTCCCGCACATGGTCGGTGAAGCCGTTGAAAAGGGCGCCACGCTGGCGGATGTCGCCCGGCGGGCCGGAGTCTCGCCCTCGACCGTCTCGCGTACCCTGCGCGGCCTGTCGACGGTGTCTCCCGCGACCCGCGCTCGCGTGGAGGAAGCCGCGCGCGAACTGTCGTTCGCGATCTCGCGCAGTGCGTCCAGTCTGGTCACGGGGCGCACCGGCCGGGTGGCCGTACTCGTGCCCAACCTCGATTCCTGGTTCCTCGGCGCGGCGCTCGCCGGCATGGCGCCCGCACTCAACGCGGCCGGGCTGGACATGCTGGTCTACAGCGTCACCACCGCCGAACAGCGCGCCCAGTTCTTCGACCGACTGCCGGCCCGCCGCAACGCCGACGCCCTGCTCGTGGTCAGTTTCGCGCTGTCCCCCGAGGAACGAGCGCGTCTGGACGACCTGGGAATGCCCCTGGTCTTCGTCAGCCAGCACGAACAGGGCAGGGCAGGCGTCTATGTGGATGATGTGGAGGCCGCCCAGCGAGGCACCCGCTATCTGCTCAACCTCGGCCACCGGCGCATCGCCTACCTGGAGCCTGCGGACGCCTCGGGCTTCGCCTGGAGCAGCCGAGCCCGGCTGGACGGTTACCGCGCGGCCCTGGCGGAGGCGGGTGTCGACAGGGACGACGACCTTGTCCGCGAGGTCGCCCACTGGGAGGGGCCGAGCCTGGAAGCGGCGGTGGGGCGTCTGCTGAGTCTCGCGGAGCCCCCCACAGCGATCTTCGCCGAGACGGACGACATCGCCTTCAGGCTTCTCACGGTGCTGCGCGGCGTCAACGTTCCGGTGCCGCAGCGCATGTCGATCCTCGGCTTCGACGGTCACGCGATGGCCGAGCCGTGGGACCTGTCCACGATGGCGCAGCCGGCCCGCCGACTGGGCGAGGCGGCAGCGGAGTTGGCACACGGAGTGATCCACGATCCCGAGGCGAACCGGGAACGACTTGTGGTCCTGCCGGTGGAACTCGTCCCACGAGGCAGCACCGGGCCGGGTCCCTCCTTGGGGGACCGATGACGAAGGCGGCGTGACGGACCGCCGGACGCGACTCGCCGGCCGTGCTCCGCGGGCCCCTCCCGACCCGGACGGTCGGCACGCCCGCCCCAGCGTCCCTGCGGGCCCACCTGCGCAGTGGCTCCCCGGTGGTCCCACGCATCGCGGCCACCGCCGCGTACGTGCGCCTGCCGTCGCCCGTGCCGAACAGTGCGGCGGCGTCCCTCCGGAACAGGGTGTCCCCGCGGCACGCGGACCTGGCCACCACCGGCCGCTACCCGCACGTTCCGTGTCGAGGACCCCTTCGACGTCTTCCAGGCCCACTACCACCGGCCCCGCGTTCGGCCCAGCATCGCGCCCGGCCACGACCCGGACGACGTCAAGGCGGTGTCCGGCGGCCGACCCGCAGACCTTCACCGCCCGCAACCGCCGCACCCACTGCAACGCCGACCACCCCCTTCGTCCCCGCTCCCGTCAGCCGGTTCCCGGAGCGGAGCTCGAGGCGGCACCGGCGCCGCTGACCAGCACACCGCTGGGCCCCTTCTTGGACCTTCCCGGGCCCCGGCCTCCGAGATCCTGCGCATCGTCGAGCGGGTCACCGAGGGCCGTCCCAACCCTGGGCGCCGGCGGGCTGCCGTCAGGCGGGTCTCCTCCGTCCTGGAGGAGATGCCTGACGACACCTGGCGGGAACAGTGGCAGGCCGGCGGCTTCGACGACGAAGGCGCCGAGTCGGTATGCGCCCTGGCGCGCGAGGGCGACCGCGTCGACAGCGCGGATCCGATCGCCGGGACCGAGCCGGCGTTCTGCCTGCGGGTCGTCCGGCCGTCCATCTCCGGCTACCGCGCGAACAGGTTCCGGGACTACCCGCGGAGATTCCGCGACCTCCCGCCCGATCCGCTGCTGGAGAGGTTGTTCGCCGCGGCCGACGCCTTCGACGTACACCACATGCACCGGGTCCGGGCGAAGTGCGACCCGACCGCTGTCCTGACCCACGCAGGGCATCGCGTTGGAGGACCTGACTCCGTCGGCGCTGCTGCACGTTCCCGCCTTTTCTCGCCGCCGTCAGCGGCGCCTGTACCGCTGAAGCCTCGCGGAGGGCCCGTCGGAGATGAGGCATGCCCCTGTCCGCTGACACCCCGCCGGGACGGATGGCCGATGCTCACCGCGCACGGCACCCGCGACGCTCGGCGGTTCAGGACGACGCTCCGTTAGAATGCGCGGACGAAGGACATGGCGGAGCGGTACTTCCCGGCGAAGGCGGACATGGTGCCTGACATCGCGCCGTTGCGGGGGCGACGCGGCGAGTTGGCGGAACTGGAAGCGCTGGTGAGCCGTGCCCGCGGGGGCCGCAGCGGGGCGCTGGTCGTCTCCGGTGAGGCCGGCGTCGGCAAGACGGCGCTCCTGGACCACCTCACGGCACGGGCCGCGGCACACGTCCGCACCGAGCGCATCGTCGCCTCCCAGTCCGAGATGGAACTCGCCTACGCCGGCCTTCAGCAGCTCTGCGGGCACATGATGGGTTCGGCCGCCCGGCTGCCGGCCCCGCAGCAGGAGGCGATCGAGGTGGCGCTCGGGCTGCGCAGCGCGGCCGCGCCGAGCCCGTTCCTCGTAGGGCTGGCCCTGCTGGGGCTGCTCACCGAGGCCGCCGAGGAGCAGGCACTGCTGTGCGTCGTCGACGACGCACAGTGGCTCGACCAGGCGTCCGCGCGGGCCCTCGCCTTCGCCGCCCGGCGTCTGGACGCGGAGGGTATCGCCCTGGTGCTCGCCATGCGGCAGCCCGACCCGGTGTTCGCGGGCCTGACTCACCTGGTCGTCGAAGGGCTCGGTCACGAGGACGCGTGCGAACTGCTGCGTCTGGCCGTACCCGGTGGCCTGGACCTGCGGGTACGCGACCAGTTGATCGCGGAGGCCCGCGGCAATCCCCTCGCCCTGCGTGAACTGCCCCGGGCCCTGAGCCCGGCCCAGATCGCCGGCGGTTTCACCCTGACCGGTTCCCTGCCGCTGGAAAGCCGCATCGAGCAGAGCCTGGTCGTCCAGCTCGCCCCGCTGCCCGCACCGGCGCGCCTCCTGCTGCTGCTGGCGGCCGCCGAGCCCACCGGTGACCCGGGGCTGCTGTGGCGTGCCAGCGCGGTACTGGGACTGGGGCCGGAAGCCTTCGACGCGGCCAAGGACGCCGACGCGTTCGTCCTCGGCACCCGTGTCGGTTTCCGCCATCCGCTGGTGCGCTCGGCCGTGTACCGGGCGGCGTCACCGGCAGACCGGCGTCGCGTCCACGCCGCTCTGGCGGACGTCACCAGCGCCGAGCACGACCCGGACCGCAGGGCCTGGCACCGGGCCAGCGCGACCCTGCGACCGGACGAGGAGGTCGCCACCGATCTGGAGAAGTCCGCCGTGCGCGCGCGAACCCGCGGCGGCGCGGCGGCCGCCGGCGCGTTTCTCGAGCGGGCGGCGGAGCTCACGCCCTCGCCGTTCCGCCGCGGGCAGCGGCTGATCGCGGCCGCGGAGGCCAAGCACGACGCGGGCGCGTCGGACGCGGCCCTGCGCCTGCTCGAGTCCGCCCGCGCCCTTCCCCTCACCGCGCTCCAGGAGGCGCTCGTGGTGCGACTGCGCGCGCGGGCCGGATACGCGCTGCGGCGTGACCGCAGCGGCGTGCAGCACCTGCTCGACGCGGCGCGAGGGCTCGAAGGGCTCGACCCGGTCCTGGCCCGCGACACCTACATCGAAGCGCTCGCGGCGGCGACCTACGGCGGAAGGCTCGGTGACGCCGAGCAGGTGGCCGCCGTCGCGCACGCGATTCTCGGCGCCACGCCCGCCGCCGACGAGACCGACCGGGCACGGGACCTGATCCTGCGCGGACAGGCGCTGCTCGCCACCGAGGGACAGACGGCGGCGCTCCCCACCCTGCGACGGGCCCAGCGCGCGTTCCTGGAACAGGCGCCGGACTTCCTCGAACTGCACTGGATGTGGTTCGCCTCCCGCGCCGCCCAGGACCTGTGGGACCCCGCCGGGCTGCGCGCGCTCGCCGACCGGCAGGTCGAGCTCGCTCGCGCCGAAGGAGTCGTCACCGTACTGCCGATCGCCCTGAGCCTGCTGATGCTCGTGCAGACGACCGACGGTGACCTGGACGGGGCGGAAGCCTCCTGCGACGAGATCGATGCCATCAAGGAGGTCACCGGCAATCCGCTGCCGGGGTACGGACGGCTCCTCCTCGCCGCGTACCGGGGGCAGGCCGACGAGGCGGAACGCCTGGCCGAGCGGATCCGGGCCGACGGGCTCGCCCGCGGTGAGGGATACGCGCTGAGCGCGGCCAACTTCTCCGAGGCGGTCCTCTACAACGGCCTGGGCCGCTTCGCCGAGGCGGTGGCCCGCGGCCGGCGCGAGCTGCCGTACACCCACGAACTGAACCTCGCGATGCGCACGCTGCTCGAACTGGTGGAAGCGGCTGCCCACACCGGTGAGCGCGCGCTCGCCGAGCAGGCACTCGAGCAGTTGGCCGGCGTCACACGGCCGGTGGGCACCAGCTACGCGCTGGCCGTGCTGGCGATGGCCGAGGCGCAACTGCGGTCGGGGGACGAGGCCGAGAAGCTTTTCCTGGACGCGATCAAGCGCTTCGAGCACGAGCGGATCCCGATCTGGGTGGGGCGCTGCCGCCTGCTGTACGGCGAGGCACTCAACCGCCAGGGGCGTTCCGCCGAAGCGCGTGAACAACTCCGCACCGCGCACCATGTGCTGACGGCCTGCGGAGTGAACGGATTTGCCCAGCGCGCCGCGGACGAACTGCGCGCGAGCGGTGAGACCTTGAGGGTCCACGCACGGGGGTCGGCGGCGCGGTTCACCGAACAGGAACTGAACGTGGCGCGCCTGGCCCGCGAGGGACTGACGAACCGGGAGATCGGCGCCCGCCTCTTCATCAGCGCGCACACCGTCGAGTACCACCTGCGCAAGGTCTTCGTGAAGCTCGGCATCAAGCGGCGCACCGAGCTGAAGCCCGCCCTCGCCGGACTCACCGCGACCGCGTCGAGCGTATGAACGCCTGCGCCCATGGGCCGGACTCCTCTCGTGCTTCCGCACGCGGGCGACGGCCGGCGCCATGCGCCGCGGACCGTCGCCCGCCCGCTCCCTGCCCGGCGGCCGGCGCTGCTGCTTGCCGATCCACAGGCCGGGTCCGAACACCTCGTAGTGGATGGCCTCGGACTCATCGAGCCGGGGCAGGCTCCGACGGCGGGGAGCGTGTCGCGGAACGTGTGACGCGGGGTCACGAAGCGACTTGGTGGGCACGGAGGAACGTGAGGACGGAAGCGTCGAACCGTGCGGGCTGTTCGAGGTGCGCAAGGTGCCCAGCCTCCTCCAGGACCGTCAACTCGGCCTTTTCCAGGCCTTCGTGCAGCAGGGCGGCCCATCGTGGCCCGCAGATGAAGTCGTGACGGCCCGCCAGGACCAGTGCCGGCGGAGTGAGGACGGGCAGTTCGTCCCGGACGTCGAAGGGAGGTTCCTCCCCCAGGGAGGGGGCCGCGTACATGCGCAGCGTCCGACGAGCGGGCGCGAACTCCGGTTCTCTGCCCCAGTAGTCGAAGAGATAGGCCGGCATCAGTGTGCGCAGGACGGCGGTGGCGCCGTCGTCGTCGAGCAGGCCGAGACGGGAGGTGAGGGCTGCGGCGTAACCCGCGACCTCCGGGTGGTCCTCGACGTGATCCTTCACGAACCGCTCCATGGCGGTGACCGCCGCCGACCAGAACTCCTCGTCCGCGACCGGTGAGGTGTCGTAGAGAATGATGGCAGTGACCCGCGCGGGATGGTCGAGGGCGTACCGCTGGGCCACGAAACCACCGTGGGAGTGACCGAGCAGGGCGAACCGTGGCACGTCCAGGTGTTGGACCACGGCGTGCAGGAAGTCCGCGTACGTGGCCACGGTGTAGTCGCGCGGATCCGGGAGCCGGCCGGAGTCGCCCGTGCCGACCGGTTCGACGTAGACCATGGTCAAGGAGTCCTCGAGACCGGGCATGCGCAGGTATTCCCAGCCGATGCCCGGTCCGCCCGAATGAGCGAGACATACGGGGCCCGAGCCGGCGACGTGGTAGCGCAGTGCGATGCGGGCAGTACCGTGCGGAACGGTGATCACGTGCGTGCCAGGAGACAGGGGTGAGGAGAGATCTTCGGGTGTGCGCGGGAGAACCCCGGGTCGATGCGTGTGCTTCACGTTGTCCCATGATCCGTGAGGAGGCAGCAACATCACAAGAAAGAACACAACGAGTGATGACACTGTTATGCAGCACGTCATGGTCGAGCGGTGCCTCGCCGTCCCCTCTCTCGCGAGCGAGAGATACGATGGTGTGACACGATCTGCCGCACGCCAGGGCGCCGCCACGGTGGCGTCTCGCAAGGCGGTGGCCGCGGCGTCGTGGGCATGACGCGGCACACCTATGGCTGGAGCACACCATGGATGCGAAGGACGAGGCCGAGCGCGGCCTGACGGTCATACAGGACTACCTGTACTGGGACTCCCACCGCCGGGCCGCCCACCGCCGCGCGGCGGAGTTCGCCGCACACGTGCCCGGACTGAGCGAAGGACAGAAGACCGACCTGGAGTGGTGGTACGTCGAGGAGCAGATCAGGGTCTCCCGCGCCATCGCCCATCACCTCACCGATCAGATCACGATGGTGGAAGCGCGTCACGCCAGACGCTACGCCCGGCTGCGCCGGACGTCCCGCGTGGCGCTGGCCGTGCTCGCGGCGACCGTGATCGCTCTGCTCGTCCCCCTCGTCCTGGTGGCGGCGGGCTGAACGGCTCGGCCCCGCCGCACCCGCCGGCTCACTCCGACGCTTCGAGGGCGAGCAGCAGTTTGCGCAACGCGCCGACGACAACGACCCGCTCCCGCGCATCGAGGACGGACAGCAGCTCACGCTCCACCACCAGGTGGCCCTCCAGCCGGCGGTCGAACTCCTCCCGCCCCCGCACCGTCAGACTGACCAGCGAGCGCCGTCGATCGTCCGGTGACGCGGTCCGGACGATCCAGCCGTCACGCTCCAGCCGGTTGAGGCGGCCGCTGAGACCGGCGGAGGAGACCACGAGGTGCCGCATCAGTTGCCCTGGCGTCAGGGCGTTCCCGGGAGCTGCCCGGCGCAGGGTCTGCAGCAGCTCGAAGTCCCCGACATTGGTGATGGTCCTGCCGGGCTGACGGCGCAGCCGCTCCTCGAAGAGTTCCTCGGCCAGGCGGGCCGCACGCAACAGCCGCGCGAGCACCTCGCTGGAGGAGACGTCCATGCCAGGTCGGCGTTCCTCCCACTGACGCAGCATGGCATCCACACTGTCCCCAGGGTCCGGGGCCGGTCCGACCGCAGACTGCGGCGCGGGCTCCTCCGCTGACGGGGCGGGGTCAGAAGACACAGACGGGTCGTTCACGACTACCAGTATGGGCCACGACGTTGTCTTCGGTGCGTGTGAAAGTGCGGTACACTCTTCACAGTGTTCATGGCGTCGGGTTGGACACCCCACACACGGCGCCGAGAACGCTCCCCTGCCGCTTGGAGCCTGGCGGGGGCACTGTGCCCCGGACGCCACCGATCCCCCCGCGAGTCGGCGTCCGGGGCCACTCTCGTGGGCCGGAGGGACTGCCCGGGATCATCCGGCGCGGTAGAGGCCTCGACCGCTGCGCCGGACACGCGAGGTGCCGACGAGACGGTCGAGCGTGCTGCGAACGGCGTTGATGCTGCCGCTGTCGGTGGCCCGGCCCAATGCCACCGCCACGTCCCGGGCGCGCACGTCGGCGTCGCCGACCTGCGCGAAGTACTCCATGATCTGTTCGGTCAGCCTGCCGTACGTGCGCTCCGTGCCGGCTCTCGGCCGGATCGCGGCCTGCGCCGGACCTGTGCCACGGCGCCGGGCAACGGCGCCGGCGGCCTCCGGCGCGGCCCCGGAGACCGTTCCCGCCGCGGGGGACGCCATCACGACTTCCAGAGCCCCCAGTGCCCGCTGAACCGTGTCGAGATGAGCGACGACGGCGGCCAGCTCCCTCTCCAACGCCCGCCTCTGCAGTTCCAAGCGGCTGAGATCGGCCTGGAGGCTCTCAGCCGTGACTTCGATGTCGCGTGTCGAGCGAGATGCCGGAACCATGTTTTCCTTCAAGGAGTGCTGGAACGTCTTCGCCGGATGGATCCCGTTGTCACCGTGATGAAGATGTGATGGCGATTCGGTGGAAGCCCACCTTCCATTGTTGCCACTGACACGCGGAAACGCAACGGGTGAGCGCACCCTGGGCACCGAGTACCCGGCCGGTGGCACCTTCCGGCACCTTCCGGCAACCTCCTCAGACGTGCCGAACCGTTCCGTGTCCGTCGGTGGTCGGGTGGGGGCGGTTCCACCCGCGCAGCTTGTCGGGGTTCAGGACGGCCCAGACGTGTGTGACGCGCTGGTCGGTGATGTCGAAGCTGATGACGGCGGCGACCCGGCCGTGGTGGCGCACGACGATCGCGGTGCGACCGTTGGCCGCCTGGAGGTGGAGGACGGTGCGGGGGCGGGGGGCGAGGAATGTGAGGAGGGCCCGGGCGACGTGCTGGTCGCCGTGCACCGGCCTGGTCAGAGCACGGATCTTGCCTCCGCCGTCGAAGAACGCGATGGCGTGCCGAGACAGCAGGGACACCAGATGTCTCGCGTCATTGAGCGCGCAGGCATGCCGGACGGCGCGGACGATCCCGTCGTGCTGGTGCGACGGGGTGGGACGCGCGCGGTGGGCACGCAGGCTGCGGCGGGCGCTCTCAGCAGGCTCGGCGCACTCGTGCGGGGTCCGCCCGACGATGTCGGCGACCGTCCGAGAGGGCATGGCGAAGACGTCGTTGAGCACGAAAGCCGCCCGTTCGGACGGGGAGAGAGTGTCCAGGGCGTTGAGGAGGGCGTCGCTGACCTCCTCCGACAGGGCCTGGCCGGGCTTGATGCCGACACCGGCGTCCACCTCGCCCGGGCCCGGCAGTCGGCGTGCGGGTGCGGACAGGCGCGCCAGACAGATGGTGCCCGTGCTCTTGGTCAGCCAGACACGCGGATCGCTGATGCCGGTCTGCTCGTCGTCGGTCAGGCCGTGCCACCGCCGGTAGGCCTCGGTGACGGCTTCTTCGGCCGTCGGCCCGGCGCCCAGCATCCAGCGAGCGACGTCGATCAGATGCTGTCGCTCGGCCAGCAGTTCCGCGAGCGGTGTCGTGTCACCGGTCCCACCCATGAGGTGTCCTTCCTCTGCCGGCACCACATCGCACCACCGCGGTCGGCTGGCCGTGCCCTCGGCAGTGCAGACCGCGCAGGCGCGGATCATGTGACAACAGAAGGCGGTGACGGAGGCGGTGACGGAGGCAGAGAGGGCCGCGGAGACGAATGAAGGGTACAACAGTGTGACACCATCAGGTGTCGCCGACCGCACGCGGCCTCGTCCACCGACGAAAGGGTCCACCATGCCCGCGATCCTGATCCACGGCGTTCCCGACACCCACCATGTGTGGGACGGTGTGCGCCGTCATCTGACCAGGTCCGACACCGAAGCGTGGGACCTGCCCGGCTTCGGCGCCGAGCGCCCCGCCGGCTTCGGTTCCACCAAGGAGGAGTACGTGGACTGGCTCGTCCGGCGACTGGAGCGGATCGGTGAGCCGGTGGACCTGGTCGGGCACGACTGGGGTTGCATTCTCACCCTCCGCGTCGCCTCCCTGCGCCCTGACCTCGTTCGTACCTGGGCCGGAGGCAACGGGCCGGTCGACGCCGGGTACGTCTGGCATCCGCTGGCCAGGATCTGGCAGGACCGGGTCCAGGGCGACCGTTACATGGCCGAACTGCGTGCGGAGCCCTTCGCGGAGGAGATGGCGGTCGGCTTCGACGTACCCCTTCACCTGGCCAGGGAGATGGCGAGCCGCGTGGACGAGCCGATGAAGGACGCGGTGCTCAGGCTGTACAGGTCGGCGCTCACCATGGGAGCGGAGTGGCAACCGGAGCTGTCCGTGGTGTCCGCGCCGTGCGTCGTCTTCTGGGGAGCGCGGGACCCCGCCTGCCAGGTCGAGTTCGGGCGCCGGCTGGCTGACTCCCTGCACTCCAGTGAGGTGGTCGAGATGGACTGCAATCACTGGACGGTGCTCGAACGCCCGGCGGAGGTCGCGGAGATCCTGGAGAAGCACTGGAGCGCGCACGCCGCCGCCCGAGGGGCGGACGGGGACGCCGAGGACGGACCCGGTGCTGTCACACAGGGCGGTGCCGGCCGGTCTTGAAGGGTGAAACCAAGAGAAACAGAGGACACCGTGCGTGAGATCCTGATCGTGGGCGGCGGTTACGCGGGCTTCTACACCGCGTGGGGGCTGGAGAAGAAGTTGCGGCGGGACGAGGCACGGGTCACGGTCGTCGACCCGCGCCCCTACATGACGTACCAGCCGTTCCTGCCCGAGGTGGTCGCCGGGTCGGTGGAGGCCCGTCATGCCGCGGTCTCGCTCCGACGGCACCTGCACCGCACCCGCCTGATCGCGGGTTCGGTCACCGAGATTCACCACAGCGCGCACACGGCGACGGTCCGGCCGCCGTCCGGGCCGCAGTACGACCTCCACTACGACATGCTGGTGATGACCGCGGGAGCCGTTACCCGCACGTTCCCGATCCCGGGCCTGAGCGACCAGGCGTACGGGCTCAAGCACGTGGAAGAGGCCGTGGCGATCCGCGACCGGCTGCTCACCTCCTTCGACCGCGCGGCGGCCCTGCCCCACGGGCCCGAACGCCGTCGGCTGCTCACCGCCACCGTCGTCGGTGGCGGCTTCTCCGGGGTCGAGGGTTTCGGTGAACTGCTCGGTCTGGCATCCGCGTTGCTCAAGCACTATCCCGAGATCGGGGCGGAGGAACTCGCCTTCCACCTGGTCGAGGCACGGGGGCGCATCCTGCCCGAGGTCACCGACCGGCCGGGGGAGTGGGTGGTGCGCTCGCTGGAGAAGCGTGGTGCGCGGGTGCACCTGAACACCCAGCTGGTCTCCGCGAAGGACGGCCGCGTGGTGCTGTCGGACGGATCGGAGTACGACTCGGAGCTCCTCGTGTGGACGGCGGGCAACGCCGCCAATCCCATCGTGCACAACCACACCGACCTCCCCGTCGACGCACGAGGTCTGCTGATGGTGCGCGCGGATCTCCGCGTCGGGACGGAGAGCGAGTTCGTGGCGGACGTGTGGGCGGCCGGTGACGACGCCTCCGTGCCCGATCTCGCCGCCGGCCGGCCGGAGGCCCGCACGGTGCCCAACGCCCAGCACGCCGTCCGTCAGGGCAAGCGGCTGGCGAAGAACATCCTGGCGTCACTGCGCGGCCGACCCACCAAGGACTATGTGCACCACAGTCTCGGCGTGGTGGCCACCCTCGGGTTGGGCCGTGGCATCTTCCAGTACCGGCGTCTGGTCATCAAGGGATTCCCGGCCTGGCTGATGCACCGCGGCTACCACGTACTGGCCGTACCGAGCTGGGAGCGCAAGGCACGGGTGTTCGCCGTCTGGGTGACCGCCGCCTTCTTCGGCCGCGACGTCATCTCCCTTGCCTCGGTCCAGCACCCGAGGGAGGCCTTCGTCTCCGACGGTGCCCCACGGCGGAGCGAGAAGTCCTCCGACGCGGACGCCGTCGCCGGATGAGCCCCCGGTAGACCCCGAGGACACGGCAGGGCGGCTCAGCGCTTGGCCGCGCGGTACAGACCGCGGCCCACCCGGCGGACACGGGACTGACCGACCAGACGGTCGAGCGTGCTCCGGACGGCGTTGATGCTGCCGCTGTCGGTGTCGCGGCCAAGAGCGGACGCCACATCCCTGGCACGGACGTCGATGTTCCCGGCGTCCGCGAAGTAGGCCAGGATCTGTTCGGTCAGCCTGCCGTACGACTTCGAGCCGTCGGCTTCACCGGTGCTGGAGTCGTCCTCCGCACGGTCCCCGTCCTCGGCACCCTGCTCCGCCCCGTCCGCGGGCGGCACGGCTGCGGGCACGGCTGCCACCGTCGCCGGCGCCTCCGCGACCACGTCCGCCGGACGCGCTGCCGCGGACGAGGGAACGGACTCGGTCATGAGGGCTTGCAGGGCACTGAGGGCCCGTTGCACGGAGCCGAGGTGAGCGGTGACCGCGGCCAGTTCCCGCTCCAGTGCCTGCTTCTGGATCTCCAGCCGGGCCAGGTCCTCCTGGAGGCCCTCGGCGGTGATCTCGATGTTGCGAGCCTTGGGGGTCACGGAGACCATGCGTTCCTCTCGTTCTCACCCCTTGTACCGGCGGGGCCGCCCGATGCGGGCTCCGTCACTCGGCCCGGCACCGGGGGCAGGATACCCGCACGGCCGGGAAACGGCCCACGTCGGGCGGCGGGCGCGGCGGGCCGGCGGCGCGACGATCACGGCGTCCGACGCGGCGCGCCACCGTACCCGCCCGTCCGCTCCGTCAGGCCCGGCCCCGCTTCGAGAGGCCGGCCCCGGCGCCGCTCTCCTGCCCCTCGGGAGCCGCGCCGTCGGTGGGCCCGGTCACCGGGCGCCGCAGTCGCCGTAGGGTCTCGGAGACCGCGTCGATACGTGCGTCCACCGAGTTGATCGCCTCTCGGAGCAGGCTCAACCGCCCCTCGAGCAGGGCGGCCTCCGCCGCCAGTGACGCGGTGGCGGCGGCGGGATCGGTCTGCCGGTCAGTGCTTCGGGACATCCCTCGTCCTTCCTCGGCTCGTGCCGGCGGCTCGTGAACCGTCGACATCGCATTGACCGGACAGTCCCGAGCGCTGTGACAGCCCTGGGCGAGGCCCGCGCGTTACCGCGGTGTGCAGCCCGGGTCAGGAGCGTCCTGGGAGAAGGGTGCGCCGTGCGGCAGGACGTAGAGGACCTCCAGGACGACGTCCGCCGTGCCCCGGTTCTCACCGAGATGCACGTGGTCCGCGCCCGACGGCTCCTTCAGGAAGCTGCCCTTCTTGTACACCCCGTCGGAGGCACAGGCCGCGTCGAAGTGGCTCAGCGTCCCCTGCTCGACGTAGGCGTACAGAGTGCCGTCGTGGTAGTGCCACCCCGTCGCCTGGCCGGAGGGGATGGTGATCTCACGAAGGACGTAGTCCTTGTCGCCGATGGTGTGCTGCGCCAGGATCCTGCCGCTGACACCGGGACCACCGGGTGTCGCCTGAGCGACCCCCGGGACAGCCAGCGAGAGCCCTATGACGCAGGTTCCTGCGGCTGCGGCACGCAACATGTGGGACATGCTGATTCCTTCCGGGAAACGGGTGTGCACGAGGCCGCCACGGGTAGGTGGACCGCATGGTCGGCCCGTCCGACACAACACATTGGATTGCCTCGGACGCAACGTCAGACAGTAAGACCGCGTGAAGGTGTGTTTCGTTGCGTGGGAAGGGGATTTTCGCGCAGGCCCAGGGAGATGGACGCGGCCGTTGACGTGCCGCGGGTAGCCTGGCGCTGCGCGCGATGCGGGAACCGCATGCAGGAGGACGAGCCGTCACAAGGACGGGTCGTTCAGGAGGAGGAGTCGGTATGGAGCCAGTGGTTGACACCATGCCGATCGGGGAGCTGCTCGACGAGCGGCGGCACCTGCTGGACGTCGCGCACTGGATGCTGGGCAGTGGCATCGTCGCCGAGCACGTCACCGACGAGGCGTACCGGGAGTGGTACGCGCTCTCCGAGCACCAGCGGGACCGCATAGGCGCGCCGCGGGCCTGGCTGACCCGGGTCGTGGGCAGCATCTCCCTGGGACGGCTGGCCCTGTCCGATCGGGACGGGGGCCCACAGGGTCCCGTGGGCGTGGGGAGCCGTGGACCGTCAGACCCGGCTCCGGCGGACGGTCTCGGCGCGCTGTGGGCCGGGGCGTTGGACGCGCTCACACCCGCCGAACGAGCGGCTCGCGTACTGAACGACGCCTTCGGCAGCGCGGCCGAAGACCCCGTGAGCACGGCGGGACCGGCGGGCCGGGACCGGCCGGGACCGGACACCGAACCGTCGGACAGGGCCCGGCACAGCCTCCGGGCCAGGGCCGCACGCCCCACGCCACCGCGCGTCGAGGACGAACTGGTCGACGCCGTACGGCAGGCGTGCGCCGACGAGGACGCGGACCGTCTGGCCACCCTGCTGGACCCCGACGCCGTCGCGTTCTACGACGGCGGAGGCAAGGTCCGCACACTGACCCGGCCAGTCGTCGGCGGCCCGCGGGTCGCCCGGAGTCTCCTGACCCTGCTGGCCCGGCACCCGCGCACCACTGTGCACACCCGTCCCGTCAACGGGCGCACGGGTCTCGTCGCACGCTACGACGGCCAGGTCGCCGCCGTGGTCTGCCTCGACCTGGCCGGCTCACGCGTCGTACAGGTATGGGTCGTCCTCAACCCCGACAAGTTGCGCTCCTGGAACCGCCCCCACGCCTGACCTGCCCCGTCCCGCGCCCGACACACCGCGTCAGTGGCCCGCTCAGACGCAGAGGGCCGCCGCGGACCGGTGACGGGTGCGGGACTGCAGGAAAGCGGCGATCTTGACCGGATTGAAGACCCACATCACCTGGTGAATGCCGCGGGACGTGGCCGCGACCGTCATGAAGGTGGCGGGCCGGCCGTCCCGGTGGATCAGGATGCCGCCGCGTCCGTTGGCCTCGACCGGCTCCGCCTCGACCGTGGGCCAGAACCGCGGATGCGCGGTGGACAGGTTCGCCACGCGGGCACGGCCCAGAACGGGCACCCGAGCCGCTCCCCTGATGCCGTTGCCGTCGGACAGACTGACCGCGTTCGGGGTGAGCAGCGCCTCCAGTCCGGCGACATCGCCCTGCCGGGCGGCGGCGACGAACGTCTGGAGCAGCGTCCGGTGCTCGGCCGCGTCGACGCTGTCCCGCTGGTCCTCGGTGAGGTGTTTGCGGGCCCGGCTCACGATCTTGCGGACATTGACGGGGCTGAGACCCAGGATGCGCGCGATGTCGGGGTAGGCGTAGTCGAAGGCCTCCCTCAGGACGTAGGCGGCGCGTTCGGTCGGGGGAAGTTTCTGGAGCACCAGGAGCAGGGCGAGTTCCAGTGCCTCCGCCCGCTCGGCACCGATTCCCGGGTCGTTGCTGGTGTCGACGGGCTCCGGCAGCCACGGACCGATGTAGGTCTCGCGGCGGACGCGGGCAGACTGCGCCACGTTGATGGCCAGCCGGGTGGTGGTGCTCGACAGGAACGCGACGGGGCTGATCACCACGGTGCGGTCGGTCCGCTGCCAACGCAGCCACACTTCCTGGACGACGTCCTCGGCCTCCACCGCACTGCCCAGCACGCGGTAGGCGATGCCGAAGAGGCGGGGCCGGAGTTCGACGAAGACGGAAACGGCCTCGCTCAGGTCGCCTTCCACGGGTGTCGCCTCTGGATGCATGATCCCGGGTCTCCGTTTCTCTGTTGCCGGTGTCTGCGGAGGCGGCCGGACGACGCTTCGTCCGACCGCCGGAGCGCTGGCCCGGCGTACTGAGGGATCGGCAGGGCGCGGTGCTCACCTTCGCCCCGAACGACCGGCGACGCCGACGTTTCGTTACACCTTTGGGCGGGTTTCCTCTGTGGATCTTGAAGGCCGGCTCACGGCCGTTCCCGGAGCCGGTCTCGTCGCGGCGTACATGCGGCACGTCGGATGTCACATTCGCACCGACAGCCCGGTCTTCCATGGAAAGCGACCGTGCGAAACCCGAGTTCTTCCCGCATTGTCCCCGCTCGACGAGCCACCCCCCGGACCGGTATCCGTTTCTCATACAGGAGACAATTCATGGACTGGCGTGTAAGGGGCCTCTGCCTGACCGAGGACCCCGATCTCTTCTTCCCGATCGGCGGTCTCAGCAGTGGGCCGGCGGCGATACAGACGGACGAGGCGAAGGCAGTCTGCCGGCATTGTCCCGTCACCCGGCAGTGTCTGGCGTGGGCCGTCGACGCCGGACCGGTCGAGGGGATCTGGGGCGGCACCACGGAGGGCGAGCGCCGCGCCCTGCGACGGCGCGCGGTGCGCGCCTCGCGCCCGACGGAGAGCGCCGCCTGATCGGCCGGACGACGCGCCGCCGTCGTCCGGACACCGATGCGGGTGGGCGGGGACGGCCGACAGCCGGGACCACCACCGCCCACCCGCATCGGTGTCCCGTCAGGCCGCCGCGTCCCGCTCCGTCCGTACGGCCGAGATGTCCAGGGTCAGCGTCACCTTGTCGCTGATGAGCACACCCCCCGTGTCGAGCGGTGTGTTCCAGGCCAGCCCCCAGTCCGAACGCCGCAGGGTGGCGGAGCCCGCGAAGCCGACCCGGTGGTTGCCGAAGGCGTCGTCACCGGCCCCGCCGAAGACGACGTCGATGTCCAGGGGCAGTTCGATGTCCTTGATGCGCAGGCCGCCCGAGAGGCGGAACTCGTCGTCGCCGAGCGGGGTGATGCCGGTGGAGTGGAAGGTCATCAGGGGAAACATCGCGGAGTCGAAGAAGTCGGGCCCCGCCAGGTGGGCGTCGCGGTCCGCCGCGCCCGTGTCCATGCTGTCGGTCTGGACACTCACGTACGCCTTGGAACGGGACGGCTCGGAGCCGTCGAGCACCAGTAGGCCCTCGAAGCGGTCGAAGCGGCCGCGCACATTGGTGATCACGGCGTGCCGGACGGAGAAGCCGATCGTGCTGTGGACCGGGTCGATGGTGTAGGCACCGGTCACGACCGGGTGCGCACCCAGGGCCGGGGAAGTGGCGTTGTCACGTCGGATCATGAGGGTGAGTCGGCTTTCTGTGACGAGAGGGGCCTGCCGCGCCGCGGTGCGGACGACAGGCCCCCTGTGATGGGCGCGGACCCCTCGCACGGGACCCGCCACCCGACGACTCAAGCCTGCTGCGCGAGCCAGTCGGCGAACCGGGTCTCGGCGATGTGCGCGTCCGGACCGGGGAGCAGCGTGGTCTCCTGCAGCTCCGCGCCGAAGTACGGGGCGTGCACGTCGGTCACGACCTGGCGCGGGTCCTTCTTGGCGGCCAGTCCCTTGCGGATCAGCTCGTCGAGCTGGAACTCCTCGGGGCCGGCGACCTCCACCACCCCGCCCACGGGGGCGCCGACCGCGGTACGGCCGACGACGGCGGCCACGTCGTCCGAGACGAGGGGCCGGATCTTGACCGGGGCCAGCCGGACGGTGTCACCGTCGGTCGCCGCCTCGGCGATGCCCTTCATGAACTCGAAGAACTGCGTGGCGTGCACGATCGAGTACGGGATGCCCGAGTCCTTGATCAGACCCTCCTGCGCCTGCTTGGCGCGGAAGTAGCCGCTCTCCTGGAGCCGCTCGGTGCCGACCACGGAGAGCGCCACGTGGTGGGTCACACCGGCGTTCGCCTCCGCCTTGAGGAGGTTGGTGGTGGAGGTGCGGAAGAACTCCATGACGGCGTCGTCCTCGAAGGAGGGCGAGTTGGAGACGTCGATCACGACGGAGGCGCCGGTCAGGACCTCGGCCAAACCCTCGCCCGTGAGCGTGTTGACCCCGGTGTCGGGAGCGGCCGGCACCGCCTCGTGACCGTGCTCGTCGAGCTTGGCGACCAGCTTGGAACCGATCAGTCCGGTACCGCCGATGACTACGATCTTCATGTGAATGTCCTTTCGGGATGCGCGATGTCGCCTGCACCAGACAAGACCGAATACTCACTCGCTCTGTGACAAGGCGAACCGCCTTTTCGGTGTTCTGGAGTTCGGGCGCTTCTGGAGTTCGTGCGTTCAGGCGTTCCGGCGCTTCTGGAGTCCGGGCGTTCCGGCTTTTCCGGTTGATCGGAAGCCTGTTACTCGACGAGCTTTCCCTCGGTGGACACGTCCGCCATGAGGGAAGCGATCTCGTCCGGGACGTCGGGAATGTGCTCGTGGGTGATTCCGGTCGTCGGAGACCAGACCAGGTTGACGCGGAACGCGGGGTCCATGCCGGGGAAGTCGCTGCGGTTGTGACAACCACGGGTCTCCCGGCGTTCCAGTGCCGCTTCGAGGGTGGCGCGGGCCGCCAGGGCGGCCGACTTGAGGTCGAAGGCGTGGGCGAGGTCCTGGAAACCGGCGATGTCGGGATGGACGCCGACGTTCTCCATGCGCTTCTCGACGGCGTCCAGCTCCGCCAGGCCGGTACGCAGACCCTGTTCGTCCCGGACGACACCGGCATGCTCGGTCATGGTGTTGCGGATCGCGCGCTGGAGCGCCCGGACGTTCTCGGGCCCGTCCGCGGCGAGCATCCTGTCGACCTCGGCGCGCGCCTCGGTCACGGCGGTCGCGGACCGGGGCTGCGCGGTGAGTGACTCCGAGTAGGCCGCCGCGGCCCGGCCGGTGATACGGCCGTAGACGAGGAGTTCGATCAGGCTGTTGCCGCCGAGGCGATTGGCGCCGTGCAGGCCGCTGGCCGCCTCGCCGATGGCGTACAGGCCGCGGACGTCGGTGCTGTGGTCCTCGGGACGGACCCAGACGCCGCCCATCGAGTAGTGGGCCGTCGGAGCCACCTCGATGGGTTCACGGGTGATGTCGAGCATCTGGAGGTCGAGGAGCGTCTGGTAGACCCGGGGCAGCCGGTTCATGATCGTCTGGCGGGGCAGGTGGGAGACGTCCAGCCAGACCCCGCCGTTCGCGGTGCCCCGGCCTTCCTTGATCTCGGTGTACGAGGCGAGTGCCACGCGGTCGCGCGTGGACAGTTCCATGCGCTCGGGGTCGTAGCGGTTCATGTACCGCTCGCCGAGGGCGTTGCGCAGGATGCCGCCCTCACCGCGGGCGGCCTCGCTGACCAGGGTGCCCGCGGCGTTCTCCGGTTCGATGATGCCGGACGGGTGGAACTGCACCAGCTCGGGGTCGCGCAGGCGGGCCCCGGCTTCGACGGCCAGGCGGAAGGAGTCGCCGGTGTTCTCGTCCCGGCGCGACGAGGTGCGGCGCCAGATGCGCGTGTGCCCGCCGGCCGCGAGGATCACGGCGTCCGCGTGGACGAGGTGGCGGGTGCCGTTGGTCAGGTCGAAGCCGTAGGCCCCGAAGACGGCACCGTCGTGGACCAGCAGACGCGTGATGTAGACGCTGTCGAGTACCGGGATGTCCAACTGGACCGCGCGCCGGATCAGGGTGCGCTGGATCTCCAGGCCGGTGTAGTCGCCCGCGAAAGCGGTACGGCGGAACTTGTGGGCGCCGAAGAAGCGTTGCGAGATGCGGCCGTCCCCCTCGCGGGCGAAGGCCATGCCGTACCGCTCCAGGTCGTCGATGCCCAGGGTCGCGCCCTGGGTGACGATCTGTGCCGTACGGGGGTCGCCGAGCAGATAGCTCTCCTTGAGGGTGTCCGCGGCGTGCTGCTGCCAGGAGTCCTCGGGGTCCATCGTGGCCAGGGCCGCGTTGATGCCGCCGGCCGCCAGGGACGTGTGGGTGTCCTCCTTGGGACGTTTGCCGACGGCGATCACGTCGACGCCGGCCTCGGCCAGTTCGATCGCCGCCCGCAGGCCGGACCCGCCGGTACCGATCACCAGCACCGTGGTGGAAAGACGTTGTTCGGTGAGAGGCACGCTTGCTCCCGTCGCTCTGGGTGGTCACTGACTAGGACCACGTCGGGCGGCGGTTTGTGACATCGGTGGCGCACGCGTGTCACAACGTGCCGGGGTCCCCGGTCATCCGGACGAACCCGACGACCGTGCGACAAGGCGCCGGGCGATGTCCGACGGCCGAGGAGGAGAAGACGGATGACGTACGTCATCGCACAGCCCTGCGTCGACATCAAGGACCGGGCGTGTGTCACCGAATGCCCCGTGGACTGCATCTATGAGGGCGCGCGCACGCTCTACATCAACCCGGCGGAGTGCGTCGACTGCCATGCGTGCGAACCCGTCTGCCCCGTGGAGGCGATCTTCCACGAGGACGATCTGCCGCGGCACTGGGCGCACTACCTCGCCGTCAACGCGGAGTACTTCGACGAGGCGGCCTCCCCGCCGCGTGCACGGAGTGACGCGGCCGGCGACCATCCGGTGGTCGAGGCACTGCCCCCGCAGAGCGGGCCGCACAAGAAAGAGATCTCCTTCTTCACCGTCCGCAAGGAGGAAGCGGCCGACGCGGATCTGTGGTTCCCCTCCTGACCGGCCGTCGCCACCGAGCGTGCCCGGTCAGGGGGCGAGTGTGACGGTGGTGGGCGTTCCTCTCGACACCATGCGCGCGTAGGGGCACAACGCGTCGGCCTTCCCGATCAGCTCGTCGGCCGTCGCGGGGTCGACACCGGGCCACCGCACCACCAGATCGACGCGCAGCAGATAGCCGCCGTCCTCCGGGTCCCGGCCGAAGGCGACGGTCGCCACGACGGAGATCGCCGCGGGGTCCAGCGCCTCCTGCCGAGCCAGCAGGCTGAGCGCGCCGTGGAAGCAGGCGGCGAAACCGGCCGCGAAGAGCTGTTCGGGGTTGGTTCCCCGGCCGTCACCGCCCAGCTCGGCCGGCATCCGCAGGTCGAGGTCCAAGGCCCCGTCGGCCGAGCGTGCGTGGCCGGAAGCGCGCCCGTGCGAGACCGCACCACCGTGGACGGTCACCGTGGTGGTGTAGATGGGCGAGAACTCCTCCCCGTCGAAATCCCTCTCGGTAGACAGGGTGGGCAACTTGATCCGCTCGGTCACGGCATGGCTCCGGTGTCGTCGTGGTACGTGGTCCCGGCAGGCGTCCGGGACTACTGGATGACCGACGAGCGACCGTTGTCGTGACGCCCGCCCGTCGGCGGCCGAGGACCCCCGACAGCAGGTCAGTCACGCAAGGAGGCCACGTAGGGCGCCAGTTTGGCCGGGTTCATCACCCACATGAGCCGATCGATGCCGTCCGCCGAGATGTCGGCGGTCAGCAGGGCGACGGCCTCCTCGCCGGAGAGGACCAGGACGGCCGGCCGGCCGTTCGCCTCGACCCACCGGACCCGCGACCGCGGCCAGAAGCGCGGAGCGAAGGCCACGAGGTAGTGCGAGACGTGGGGCAGCCCGATGACCGGGATCCTCGACGCGCCGCGGATCCCGTTGCCGTCCGTGTAGCTGACGACGTCGGCGGTGAGCACGTCCTCCAGGACCGACAGGTCGCCCGTCCGCGCCGCGGAGAGGAAGACCTCGAGCAGTCGCCGATGGGCTGTCGGGGTAACGGCTTCCTTGCGTTCGGCGGCCAGGTGCTTGCGGCCGCGGCTCACCAGTTGGCGGGTGTTGGCCTCGCTGGTCTCCAGGATCTCGGAGATCCGTCCGTAGGGGTAGTCGAACGCCTCCCGGAGCACGTAGGCGGCGCGCTCCACGGGGTTCAGCTTCTCCAGGAGCAGCAGGACCGCCATCTCCAGGGCCTCCGCCCGCTCCGCGCCCAGGTGCGGATCCTGCGTGGTGTCGACAGGCTCGGGAAGCCAGGGGCCGACGTAGGCCTCCCGGCGCACCCGCGCGGACTGGGCCACGTTGATCGCCAGCCTGGTGGCGACCGTGGTCAGGAAGGCAGTCGCTTCGTGCACCTTCGAACGGTCGGTGTTCTGCCACCGCAGCCAGGTCTCCTGCACGATGTCCTCGGCCTCCGCCGCACTGCCCAGGACCCGGTACGCGATACCGAAGAGCTGCGGGCGCGCCGAGAGGAAGTCCTTCGTCGCCTGGTCAAGGGTGCCGGGTGGGGCGCCAGCGTGCATGGAACATCCCTTCTGGCCTCGTGCACCCCATGCTACAAGCGGGCGCGGACGTGCGCGTCGGCGGAAGGGCGGGCGCACGTGTGCCCGGATCCCACGGGTGGCACACCGTGGCAACGGTCACCCTCGGACACGCACTGTCGCCGGCGGACCCTTGTGTCCGGCCGTCTCGCCCCCCGGGGCGGTGCCCTGTCACAGATCGATCTCCTCCCGCACTTCACCATGGCGCACCACACCGCGGCCCACGGCCGTGCCGCGGACGCCTCGACGACGGCGACACTGGTCACCGTCGTACTGACGGTGTGACTCCTCGGCTGCGCCCTGCGGTCGTCGACGCGTCCCATGCCCGCGCTGCGGACCTCCACGGACCCCGCCCACCGTGCCGCCGCGACGGACCCGTACGGGTACGTGTGCGACGGCGCGATGTCGTTGGGGACGGCCGTGATGCTGCTGCCCCACTGACCGTTGTCACCCGATCCCGACCCCGACCCCGACCCCGATCCCGAACCCGACCACGGCCTTGCCACGCATCAGGAAGTCCGACAGATAGCCGTCGTGGGGCACTCCCGGAGCCATCCAGTACGTCGGGTGGTCACCGGCGTACACGTTGGCGATGGAGGGTTCCGCCACCAGCGTGTCGAGCAGCGCACGATCGCGGGAGAGGACCGAGAGCACGAGTGTCCCGCGCAGCGGGGCGATTCCGTCCGAACGGCTCCAGGGCGCCACCCACACACAGGGGAAGGGGAGTTCGGTCCGCACCTGCGGGGCACGGGCGTCGGCGACCTGGTGGACGGCCGGCCGCAGGACGGCACTTCCGTCCCCGAGGTCGTCGACGACGCCGTCACCGCCGAGCCAGGCGCGGGTCCCCGCCGCCACCGACCTCAGGTAGGAGTCGAGGGCCCGGGCCCGGTCCAGCGGGCACACCGGGAGAACCGCCCGGGCGTCCTGCGGCGGCAGACCGGGCAGTCGGGACAGGCGCGCGGCGAGGGCCTCGGCGAGCGGCGCCGGGTCGCCCTCGACGAGGACGGCGGTGGCGTTGACGCACGCGGTGCCGGCCTCGTCGGCGACGGAAGCGACGATCGCGTCCAGGTGCTCCCGCCAGTCCGTGTCCGCCGTGATGAGGATCTTCGTCCGGCCTGGTCCCTGGGGCAGCACGCGGGCGTCGTGGGCGTAGCGGGCGACGACCTCGTCACCGCCGTACACCACCGCACGGTCGGCGCCGCGGATCAGCGTCTGCGCGGTCCGGTGGTCCGTGGGCAGCAGCGCCAGCCGGTCCTGGCCGACGCCCGCCCGGTGCAGCGCGCCGACCAGGCGGTGCGGGGTGAACGGCTCGCGCCGCGAGGGCCGTACGGCCACGCGGTAGCCGAGGGCCAGCGCCTCCAGCCACAGCCGGTGGACCCCCGGGTGATTGCCGGAGGCGTTGACCGCGAACACCTCGCCCCGGCGGGCCCACACGGCGTGCCCGGCCCCGAGGGAGGGGTCCCGTCGGTCCCGGACCGTTCCGCGCGGCCTGCCCTGCTCGGCGGAGGCACGGGCGCGGCTGACGAACCTCGCCGTGCCGCGTGTCGCGTGGCGCACCACGGTCAGCGGCGTACCGGAGGTCCGGCTGACCAGGTACTCGTACTCGCGCAGGCCCAGCCCGCCGACGGTGCCGGTGGCGAACTCCTCGGCGGCCGTCTCAAGCAGCGCGTCGAGGCCGTCCGCCGGGACCGGCCCGGCCTTGCGCAGGGCGGCCAGCGCCCGGTCGACGTACACCGGCGGCACCAGGCTCAGCCGCGCGACCTCGGCACCGGACACATCCGTCACGGTGTCCGGCACACGGGTGCGGTAGGGACCGCGGGGACCCAGGGCGTCCAGGTACACCGGCGCGGCGACATCGGCTGCGGCCATCAGTACACGCCCTCGATCACGGTCTCGCCCGCTACCGTGGGCACCGGCGCCACGTCCGCCACGGCGTCCCCCGCCTGACCGCCCGCGGGCCGGACGCGCACGGCCGTGTCGCGCTCGGCGTTGTGGGGGATGAGCATGGACTTGCTGACGTGGCTGACGATCACCTGGCCGCGCTCGCCCACCGCGACGCGTTCCCCGGTGGCGGGGTCGACGACCGACAGGAACACGTACGGCGACACCGGGTCGAAGACGCAGGGCTGCGAGGCGTCGAGGCCGGCGCGTTCGAGCAGCGCGGTGAGCATCATGGTGTTGCCGTACATGCCGATCAGCGGCACGTCGGGGAAGACCTCCGTGGCCAGCAGGTGACGGGTGTCGGGGTCCATGTGGGTGCCGCCCCAGACAATGGCCCGGACCGAACCGTTGATCCGCTCCAGGAGGTCGTCCTCGCGGGCGAAGCGCTCCAGCAGGGGCGTGGTGGCGGCCAGTACCCCGATGTCCTGGGTCAGCAGGATCCGTCGGCACTGTTCGACGAGGTGGTCGGTGTAGGACTCGACCTCGTCGCCGCGGCCCGTGGCGATCAGCTTCCGCACCCACCGGGGGTCCATGTCGATGCTCAGTCCCGGGCCGCCGAGCGAGGCCGCCGCCCGTTGCAGCACGTCCCCCACCAGATGCGGACCGGTCGGCGCCACTGTCAGCCACTGGGCACCGACCGGCAGGCCGTGCTCCCGCAGACGCCCGTCGACCTGTGCGGTGCTGTGCCGCATCCAGTCGTCGAGCTGGACGACCCGCTTGGGCGCCCCGGTCGTCCCGCCGCTGTCGAAGACGTTGAGCAGCCGGGCCTCGCCGCCGTAGCCCCGGGGAATCAGGTCCGCCACCGGGACGTGGCGCAGTTCGTCGCTCAGGTCGGGGAAGAGCGCCAGGTCGTCCACGCCCTTGACGTCCCGCCGCGGATCGAAGGCGAGCCGTTCGGCCCGGTCCAGCCAGTAGCGGGAGCCGGTCTCCGGGGCGAAGTGCCAGCGCACGGCGGCGCGCACGAACTCGTCCGGATCGACGCCGTCGAACGGTCCGGCATCCAGGACGGCGGGGGAGTCGTACGTCATGATCGGTCCTTCCTCGGCACGGGCTCGTGCGGCGCGTGCGGCTGGCGGGAATGGCGACGAGGGGTGCGCGGGCGCCCGGTCATCGGCCGAACAGTTCGAAGGCGACGGCGGGAGCGCCGTCGAACCGTGCGCGGTGGACGCCGGTGCTCTCGCGCAGGAAGCGGCGCGCGTACGTCTCGGGGTCCTCCTCGGTCAGGGCTTCGAGGTAGGTCCGGTGCCGCAGCAGGGACTGGACGCCCTGTTCGAAGCCCGGTTCGGCGGACACGGCGTGGGACGGCGTCGGTGAGTTGGCGACGGCCACCCAGCGGACACCGTTCCAGGGCGGCAGCCCTCGTTCGGCCAGTTCCGGGAAGATCCAGCGGTTGCCGGCGTCCGCCGCCGCGTCCAGCACGGCGCGCCCCACCGCCACGTGGTCCGGCGTGTTCCAGGCCCCGGTGGCCCAGGTGTCCCGGTGGTTCAGTGTGATCACCAGCTCGGGCCGGTGACGCCGTACGGCGGCGGCGATGTCGCGGCGCAGGGAGACGCCGTACTCGATCACTCCGTCCCGGTGGTCGAGGAACTCCACCGCGCGGACACCGACCGCCGCGGCGGCGGCCCGCTGTTCCGCCTCCCGCAGGGGGCCGGCCCGTCCGGGATCCAGCGTGTCGATGCCTGCCTCACCGCGGGTGGCGAGCAGGTACGTGACCTCCCTGCCGTCGGCCACCCAGGAGGCCACGGCCGCCGAGCACCCGTACTCGAGGTCGTCGGGGTGGGCCACCACGGCCAGGGCCCGCCGCCAGTCGTCCGGCATCGGGCGCAGCGGTGCGGGAGCGGTGCCGGTCACGCCTGGTCTCCCGTCGGTCGCGCGTGCGGGGGAAGCAGGCTCTCCAGCGGGACCGAGGGGTCGGCGAGGGCGGCGTCGTCCGTCGTCGCGCCCGACTCGATCAGGGCGCGGATCGTCCCGATGACGTCCCACAGGTTGACGCTCATGCCCGCCAGCACCCGGTCGCCGGACATCCAGAACGCGAGGAACCGTCGCTCCTCGCGCGACCCGCGGAAGACGACGCGGTCGTAGCCGCCGGGTTCGGTGTACCCGGTGTACTCCATGCCGAGGTCGTACTGGTCGGTGTAGAAGTACGGCAGCCGGTCGTACACCGCGTCCTGGCCGAGCATGCTCAGCGCGGCGGTGCGGGGCTGGTGCAGCGCGTTGGCCCAGTGCTCCACGCGCAGGTGTCGGCCGAGCCGGGGGTGGTAGGCGCTGGCCACGTCACCGGCGGCGTGCACACCGGCGGCGGAGGTTCGCAGGTGGGCGTCCGTCACGATGCCGTCGCGCACGTCGAGGCCCGCCTCCTCGGCCAGACGGACGTTGGGTGTGATCCCCACCCCCACGACCACGGCGTCCGCGGGCAGGTGAGTGCCGTCGGCGAGCCGGACCCCGTCGACGCGGCCCCCGTTTCCCGTGACGGCCTCGATCCGGGCATGGGGACGCAGGTCCACACCGTGCTCCCGGTGCAGACCGGCGAAGACCTCGGCCGCCTCCCGGCCCAGGACCTTCAGCAGGGGCAGCTCACCGCGCTCCAGCACGGTCACCTCCGCGCCGGCCGCCCGGGCCGCCGCCGCCGTCTCCAGCCCGATCCAGCCGCCGCCGACCACCACGATCCGGGCGCCTTCGGTGAACGCCTCCTTGAGGCGCTCGCTGTCGCCCACGCGCCGCAGATACAGCACGCCCTCCAGGTCCGCGCCCGGCACCGACAGGCGGCGCGGCGAGGAACCGGTGGCCAGCAGCAGACCGGCGTAGGGCACGCGACGGCCGTCGTCCAGCGTCACCGCCCGGCCACGCGCGTCGACGGACGCCACGCTCGTGCCCAGGCGCAGATCGACGTCGTGCTCCCGGTACCAGCTCTCGGGGTGCACGTGGATGGACTCGCGGTCCTCCTTGCCCAGCAGGTAACCCTTGGACAGCGGCGGCCGGATGTACGGCCGTTCCCGCTCGTCCCCGATGACGACGAGCGGCCCGTCGTGGCCGTGCTCGCGCAGTTCCTCCGCGGCCTTGCCGGCGGCGAGACCGCCCCCGACGATCACGAACGTCTTCGCACGCGGCATGAGATCCCCGTCCCAGTCTGTGAGGCGCACACGGACCGAGTGGTCCGGTCACCCTTCAGACCGGGCGACGGCACGCGTTGTGACACCGTGGCACGGGCCCGCCCGGCCCCGTGCTCCGGAGTTCGCCGCCCGCCCCGCCCGCCGGTTCACCGGCGGCCCGGCCGCGTCACCGCCAGAACACGCGGATCGTCGTGCCCCGGCAGCGGGACGAAGCCGTGCTGTGCCAGGTCGTCAACGATCCGAGCACGCGAGGCGGGCCACATCCAGAACGACTCCGTGTGCTCCCGCAGCACACGTCCTCCGCTGCGCACCCAGTAGTCGGCACGTGTGCGGATGCGGTATCCCGCCGCGGACATCGTCATGCGCCCGCCGTACACGTGCGCGCCCACCCGCTGCTCCGGCAGACGGCGCACGACGTCGCGAGGGGGCAGCAGCGCGGGCGGCGGTTCCAGGAGGAGCGTGCCCCCGGGAGCCAGGGCCGCGTGGATCGCGGGCCACAGCGCGTCCCGCGCGGCCGGGGGGAGACAGGCGACCGTGTTGTGGCACACGGCCACGTCCGCGACCGCGTACAGCGCCGCTTCGTCCAGGGCGTACGGGTGCACGGTCACCCGCTCGCGCCGACCCGCGGGCAGGGTGGCGAGGCGGGTGAGCAGGGAGGTGCGCATGGCTCGCGCCGGCTCCACCGCGTGCACGTCGGCCGCGGACTCGGCCAGGCTCATCAGCGTGACCCGGCCGGTCCCGGCACCGATGTCCAGCACACCGAGACGGGCCCGCGCGACATGTCGGCCGTAGAGGTCGCGGACGCGTGCCGCGTCCCGGTCGGCCTGAAGGATGTCGTAGAACTCGGCGGTCACGGCGTAGGGGTCCGGGTCCGGCCGGGACACCGGTGCTCCGGTGATGACGAGGTGCATGTCCAGCTAGACAACGTGTGAGCCGGGCCTGTGACAGCGGGTGCCGCGCGCGGGGCCCGTCCCGAGCGGGTCCGAGGTGAGGCCCGTCACGGGGGCGGGCTGTCACAAGTGGGTGGCACACGCAGTCAATTCTCCGGTTCCGGCTCGCGGAACCCGGAGGGAAAGCAGAACACGCCGTCATGACCGTGAGAAACCCGCAGGTATGGCTGCCCGCCCAGTTCGCCGATCTCATCGACCTGCCGCCAGGACTGGAGTACGCCCGCTGGGACGGCCGTTCGGCCTTCCCGTCGGACCCGGCGGAGGTGGAGTTCTACGCCCCGCCGCTGACCAAGGACATCGGTGTCATCGGCAGGCCCCTGCCCCGCATGACACATCTGCGCGCGGTGCAGGCCCTGAGTGCCGGCACGGACGAACTGCGCGTGGAGCTGGACCGGCTCCCTCGCCCCGTGACCCTGTGCAACGCGGGCAAGGTCCCCGCTCCGAGCACTGCCGAACTGGCCCTGACCCTGATCCTCGCCTCGCTGCGGGGCATACCGGAGTCGGTCCGTGCCCAGGACGGCGGGGCGTGGAGACCGGAGGCCTTCCCGTCCCTGTACGGGCGGTCCGTGCTCATCGTCGGCTACGGTGCCGTCGGCTCCGCGCTGGAGGAGCTCCTGGTGCCCTTCGGATGTGCGGTGACCCGTGTCGCCGGCGCGGACCGGGACGCGCCCCGGGGCCCCGTCCGCTCCGCCGCACACCTGCCCCGGCTCGTGCCCGAAGCCGATGTCGTCGTGCTGTCCACCCCGCTGACCCCGCAGACCCGTCAGCTCTTCGACGTGGGCATGCTGGCCCGCATGAAGGACGGCGCCCTGCTCGTCAACGTGGCACGCGGGGCCGTTGTCGACACCGACGCCCTGCTCAAGGAGACCCACGAGGGCCGGCTGCGGGCCGCGCTCGACGTGACCGACCCCGAGCCGCTCCCGCCGGGGCATCCGCTGCGGGAGACGCCCGGCGTGCTGATCACGCCGCACGTCGGCGCGTTCACGTCTTCCCTGTGGCCCCGTCTCGAACAGCTCATCCGACGCCAGTTGAGCCGTTTCGCCGCAGGTGAGGAGCTGGAGAACGTCGTGTCCCGCTGACACCCGGGCCCGGGCGGGAGCCACCCCGGGGCCGCCCCGCCGCTGTCGTGCCCGGGGCACCGCGCATGTCACACCCGCGCCGTCTCGCCGGTCATGGTGACGACAGCGACACACGAACCATGCCGAACAGCACAGTGCCGGATGAGCAGGACGCATCGCGCCATAAGTGTGCCGGACGGTCTTCCCCGTCGGGCGATCCGCGAGGGCGTCCTCACACCCCCGCCACGGGCGCACGGCGGCCGGAAGCCCTCGCGCCGCGCCACCGCCGCGGATCCGCGGCCAAGCCCGCCACCGCGGCGCCGGTGAGCCGCGGGTGACGCAGAAACGAAGGGTGAAGAGATGGGCCACGACAGCCGGCCGGTGGAGCCGGAGCAGGAGCGCACGGGGGACAGGCTCGCCCGATGGGCGGACAGCCGGCTGGGCCGCCGCCGTGTCGCACGCTCCGTCCGGCGCCTGGTCTTCCCCGATCACTGGTCGTTCATGCTCGGTGAGATCGCGCTCTACAGTTTCGTGATCCTGCTGATCACGGGTGTCTATCTGAGCCTCTACTTCCACCCCTCCTCCGACCTCGTGGTCTACCAGGGCGACTACGCCCTCCTGCGCGGGCAGTTGGTGTCGGAGGCCTTCGACTCGACCCTGCACATCTCCTTCGACGTCCGCGGCGGCCTGCTCGTCCGCCAGGCACACCACTGGGCGGCCCTGGTCTTCGTCGCCGCCGTCCTCGCCCACATGCTGCGGATCTTCTTCACCGGCGCGTTCCGCAAGCCGCGGGAGCTGAACTGGGTGCTGGGGTTCGGACTGCTCGTCCTGGCGATGTTCGCGGGTCTGACCGGCTACGACCTGCCGGGCGACCTGCTGTCCGGCACCGGGCTCCAGGTCGTCAACGGCACGATCCTGTCGATCCCCGTCGTCGGGACCTATCTGTCGTTCTTCCTCTTCGGCGGTGAGTTCCCCGGCGACGACCTGATCGCCCGCTTCAACACCCTGCACGTCCTGATCATCCCCGCACTCATGGTCGCCCTCATCGTCGGCTACGTGGTCCTGGCCCTGCGTCACCGGCCCGCGCAGTACCCCGGACCCGGCCGTACCCACGACAACGTCGTCGGTCTCCCGGCCAAGGTGTATGCCGTGAAGGCCGCCGGCTACTTCTTCCTCGTGGCCGGCGTGATCTTCTTCATGGCCGCCGTCGCCGAGATCAACCCCGTCTGGGACTACGGTCCCTTCCGTCCCGACCAGGTCTCCGCCGGCTCCCAGCCCGACTGGTACATGGGTGTCGCCGACGGCCTGCTGCGCGTCATGCCCGGCTGGGAGATCTCGCTCTGGGGCCACACCCTGGCCCTGGACAACCTCCTGCCGCTGCTGGCCGGGATGCTGCTCTTCCTGGCCCTGGGGGCCTACCCGTTCCTGGAGGCCTGGGTCACGGACGACGACAGTGAGCATCACCTGCTGGACCGCCCCCGCAACCGCCCGGTGCGCACCGCCCTCGGCGTGGCCTGGCTCAGTGTCTACTCGGTGGCCCTGATCGGAGCCGCCAACGACATCATCGCCACCCACCTCCACGTGTCCGTCAACGACGTGACCCGAACCGTGCGCGTCGGCCTCTTCGTCGTCCCGGTCCTGGCTTTCCTCGTCACCAGGAGCGTGGCACTGGGACTGCAGCGCAGGGACCGCGACCTGGTGCTGCACGGGCGCGAGACCGGCGTCATCAAGCGCCTGCCGCACGGCGAGTACGTCGAGGTCCACGAACCCCTCGACCCGGCGCGACTGCACACACTGACCGCGCACGAGCAGTACCGGCCCCTGGACGCCGCGTCCGCGCGCGAGGGGGACGGTGCCGTGCCCCGTCGCACACAGCGCCTGCGCGCCGGGCTCAGCGGCTTCCTCTACGGCCCCGGGACGCAGATCCCCAAGCCCACGGTGACCGAACGCGAAGAGATCACCGGTCGGCACGGGTCCTGAACCGCGAGGCGACGCACACGGGCGGAGACCACGTTCACACCATGTCACGCATGTGGTGGGTCTCCGGTCCCGAACGCGGAAAGGCGACACGACGTGCCGCGAACACCGATCACGATCCCGCCCGAAAGGCATGCGACATGAACCGCACCTCCCGCATCAGCCGGACCCACACGACGATGACCGTCCTGGCCGGCGCCGGTGTCGCCGCCGGCCTGCTCGCCACCACGATCGCCCCGGCCTCCGCCGACAAGGGCGGCCCCGCCGACCGCGGCGACAGACCCACCGTCGTCCTGGTCCACGGTGCGTTCGCCGACTCCACGAGCTGGAACGGCGTCATCGGCAAGCTCCGGCACGACGGCTACCCGGTCGTCGCCGTCGCCAATCCGCTGCGCTCCCTGAGCGGCGACTCCGCCTACCTCAGGGACGTCCTGGCCGGAATCGACGGTTCCGTCGTGCTCGCCGGTCACTCGTACGGCGGTTCGGTCATCAGCAACGCCGCCACCGGCAACAAGAACGTCAAGGCGCTGGTCTACCTTGCCGCCTTCCTCCCCGAGAAGGGCGAGAGCGCGGTCGACCTGTCCGGGCGGTTCCCCGGCAGCACCCTCGGTGACGCGCTGCGCCCCGCGCCGGTGACGAACGCCGACGGTTCCCCGGGCACCGACCTCTACATCCAGAACGACAAGTTCCGCCATCAGTTCGCCGCCGACGTGCCCCGCGACAAGACCGACCTCATGACCGTCACCCAACGACCGGTCACCCAGGAGGCCTTGGGCGAGGGAGCGGCCGAACCGGCCTGGAAGACCATCCCCTCCTGGGTCCTGGTCGCCACCCAGGACCTCAACATCCCGCCCGCCGCCCAGGAGTTCATGGCCCGGCGGGCCGGTGCCCACACCACGGAGGTGCGATCGTCCCACGCGGTGAGCGTCTCGCACCCCGGAAAGGTCACCGGCGTCATAGAGGACGCCGCCCGCTCGGTGCGCTGAGAGCGCACCCGGTGATCGAAGGGCCGGCGGTTCACCGCCGGCCCTTCCCCGACCCCGCACCGTGTGCGTGTCGCGCACCGGCGCTCCTCGCTCACACAGTGGCGTCGGGGTACAGGTCGCCCTCGAACGCCGCCGACTCCAGGAGCGCCTTGACCGCCGTCAGGTAGCGGGCCGCGTCCGCCCCGTCCACCAGCCGGTGGTCGTACGAGAGCGACAGGTGCACCAGGTCCCGGACGCCGATGACCTCCTCGTCACCGACGCGCACGACCCCGGGCCTCCTGACCGTGGCCCCCACGCCGAGGATCGCGGCCTGCCCGCGCCGGTGCGCGCCGCCCCGGCGCAGGACGCCGGCGGCGGGGGCTGCCGGCTCGCGGCGAGTCCGTCGAGGTCGGTGCCGGCCTCATGATGACGTCCAACTCCTCACGGAACGACGGGGCGCGTGGCCCGGCCGGACCTGTCGTGCACGGCCCGCGTCGGACGACGCGGGCGGCAGGGGTCGCCTCGTTCGGCGGTTCAGCGGTCGAGGCCGTACTGCGCGCGGGCCCGCGCGACGGTCTCCGGCGGGACCTGTCCCGCACGGGCCAGACGGTCCAGTGCGGTCACCACGATCGACTCGGCGTCCACCCGGAAGTAGCGGCGCACGTCCTCACGGGTGTCGGACAGCCCATAACCGTCGGTGCCCAGGGAGTAGTAGTCCTGCTCGACCCACTGGCTGATCTGGTCGGGCACCTGCCGCATCCAGTCGCTGACGGCCAGCACCGGCCCCGGCGCCCCGGACAGCGCCCGAGTGACGAACGGGCTGCGTTCCTCGCCCCGCGTCCGGGCGTCGTCGGCACGCATCGCGTCCCGGCGCAGCTCCGTCCAGGACGTCACCGACCACACGTCGGCGCGCACGCCCCAGTCGGAGGCGAGCAGTTCCTGCGCGCGCAGGACCCAGTGGATCGCCGTACCGGAGGCGAGCAGTTGGAGCCGGGGCCCGGCCGCGGGCGCCTCGGCGGGCCGGAACCTGTAGATGCCCCGGACGATGCCCTCCTCGATGCCGGGCACCGGCGGCATGGCGGGCTGGTGCTTGGGTTCGTTGTACACGGTCAGGTAGTAGAAGACGTCCTCGGGCCGCTCGCCGTACATGCGGCGCAGACCGTCCCGGACGATGACCGCGATCTCGTAGGCGAACGCCGGGTCGTAGCTGACGGCCGCCGGATTGGTGGCGGCGAGCAGGTGCGAGTGGCCGTCCCCGTGCTGCAGGCCCTCGCCGGTCATCGTCGTGCGCCCGGCGGTGCCGCCGACCACGAAGCCGCGGCCCATCTGGTCGCCCAGCGCCCAGAACTGGTCGCCGGTGCGCTGGAAGCCGAACATGGCGTAGAAGATGTAGAAGGGGATCATGGGTTCGCCGTGCGTGGCGTAGGACGTCGCGGCGGCGGCGAACTCGGCGACGGAACCGGCCTCGGTGATGCCCTCGATGAGCAGTTGCCCGGTCGTGCTCTCCAGGTAGTGGAGCAGTTGGTCCGCGTCGACCGGGTCGTAGGTCTGGCCCTGCGGCGAGTAGATGCCGGCGGTGGGGAACATCGACTCCATGCCGAAGGTGCGGGCCTCGTCGGGGACGATCGGCACCCAGCGGGCCCCGCTGTGCGGGTCGCGCATCAGGTCCTTGACCAGCCGGACGAGTGCCATCGTGGTGGCCATCTCCTGGTGGCCGGACCCCTTCTCCAGGTCCTCGAAGGGCTTGGCGGGCGGTTCCGGCAGCGGCTTGGCGACCACTCGGCGCACGGGTGCGGGCCCGCCCAGCGCGGCCCGGCGTTCGCGCAGGTACCGCACCTCGGGCGAGTCCTGCCCGGGGTGCCAGAACGGCACCTGGTCGCCGGCGAGCGCGCTGTCGGGGATGGGCAGCTCCAGCAGATCGCGCATGGCCCGGAACTGCTCCATCGTGAGCTTCTTCATCTGGTGGTTGGCGTTGCGCGACTCGAACGCCGGGCCCAGCGTGTGGCCCTTCACCGTCTGGGCGAGGACCACCGTCGGGGCGCCCCGGTGCTCCACGGCGGCCCGGTAGGCGGCGTACACCTTCAACGGCTCGTGTCCGCCCCGCGAGTTCTCGAACAGCTCGACCACCCGCGCGTCGCTCAGGGAGGCGGAGAGCGCCGACAGGGCGTCACCGGTGAAGAAGTGCTCGCGTATGTAGGCCGCGTCCCGCGCGGCGAGCGTCTGCATCTGGGCGTCGGGCACCTCGCCCAGGCGCCGTACCAGGTCGCCGGTGGTGTCCTGCGCCAGCAGCGGGTCCCAGGCCTCGCCCCAGAGCGTCTTGACCACGTTCCAGCCCGCTCCCCGGAACCGTGCCTCCAGTTCCTGGACGATCTTCGAGTTGGACCGTACCGGGCCGTCCAGGCGCTGGAGGTTGCAGTTGATGACGAAGGTCAGGTTGTCCAGGTTCTCGCGGGAGGCCAGGGTCAGGGCGGCCGTCGACTCCGGCTCGTCCATCTCCCCGTCGCCCAGGAACGCCCACACCCGTGAGGCGGAGGTGTCCTTGATGCCGCGGGCGTGCAGATAGCGGTTGAAGCGGGCCTGGTAGACGGCGCTGAGGGGGCCCAGGCCCATGGAGACCGTCGGGAACTCCCACAGCCACGGCAGCCGCCGGGGGTGCGGATAGGACGGCAGTCCGTGGCCGCCGGCCTCCCGGCGGAAGGCGTCCAGTTGGCTCTCGCTCAGCCGCCCCTCCAGGAAGACCCGGGCGTAGATGCCGGGGGACGCGTGTCCCTGGACGAAGAGCTGGTCGCCGGAGCCGTCGGCGTCCTTGCCCCGGAAGAAGTGGTGGAAGCCGATCTCGTAGAGCCAGGCCGCCGAGGCGTAGGTGGAGATGTGACCGCCCAGCCCGAGGCGCGCGCCGCGGGTGACCATCGCCGCCGCGTTCCACCGGTTGAGCGCGGTGATCCTGGACTCCATCTCCAGGTCGCCGTCGAACTCCGGCTGCGCGGCGGCCGGGACGGTGTTGATGTAGTCCGAGTGCAGCAGCCCCGGCAGGGACATGCCCGTACTCGCGGCGAACTCGTGCACCCGCCGCATCAGGTACACCGCCCGTTCCGGCCCCGCGTTGCGCACGACGGCGTCGAGGGAGGCCTGCCACTCGGCGGTCTCCTCGCGGTCGCGGTCGGGCAGCTGGTCCAGCTCGCTGATCACAGGGTTCTCGGTCGGCCGGGAGGGTTCACTCATGGCAGCCTTCTTTTCACGGCGTGGTGTCGGCGACACCGGCCGCGGACACGGTGGGTGTCGCGGGGCGACAGGTCTGAGGGGGAGATCCGGGCGACGGGCGGCGCCGCCCGGCGGGGTCAGCGGCTCTTGAGCCACTGGGAGAACGTGTGATGACCCAGCCGGGCGTCCGGGCCGGGAAGCAGAGCCCGCTCCTCGAACACCGCGCCGAAGAACGGGGCCCGCGTGTCGGTGATCACCGGGCCGGGCCGGCCGAGGAGACCGAGCACCTCGGCCGTGAGGTCCTCCAGCCGGAACTCCTCGGGCCCGGCTGTCTCGACCACGCCGAACTGCGGCAGCCCCACCGCGACATGGGCGAGGAGCGCGGCGACGTCGTCGGCCGAGACGGGGCGCAGCAGCAGCGGCGGCACATGCACGCCGTCGGGCCGGGTGCCGGCCGCGGCGGCGGCCTCCACGGACTCGTGGAACGGCGTGGCGCGCACCACGGAGTACGGCACGGTGGTGTGCCGTGCCAGGTCCTCCTGCGCCGCCTTGGCCCGGAAGTAGCCCGACCCGATCCGGTCGGCGCCCACCACCGACAGCGCCACGTAGTGCTCGACGTCCGCGGCGGCGGCCGCCTTGAGGACGTTGCCCGTCGCGGTGGTGAAGAACGCGGTGCTGGTCTCCTGCCGCCGGGAGGGCGCGTCGGTGACGTCCACGATCACATCGGCGCCGCGCAGCGCCCGGTCCAGGCCCTGGCCGGTGCTGACGTCGACTCCTTCCCCGCGCGACACCGGCACGACCTCCACCCCGTGGTCCCGGAGCCGCGCGACGGTCCGGGAACCGATCAGTCCGGTGGCACCTGCAACGACGACTCTCATCCGCGTCTCCTCCGTCGGGGGCCCGATGACCCCGCTGGGTGTCCTGGGCGGACGGTGGCGGATGCCGAAGTGCCACCGTGCCCGTCTCACCTAGACAGAACGCGAGTCCCTCGTGTGACACCGTGCGGCCGGGCCGCGGTCCCCGACCGGCCGTGGCGCGGTGTCACAGACCCGCACGGTGTCCGGTCAGGAGGGCGAGCGGTCATCACGACCGGAGACGACCCCGTGACGGCGGACGATGTGCCGCCCGGTCACGGCGGAACCACGGAAGGTGCGACTCGATGTCGGAGAATGCACAGCACGCCCACCACGGACACGGAACCGGCGACGCGGACGGCCCGAGCTGGACCCGCGCGGCGAAGATGATCCAGGACGCCTCGCCGATCGTCGTCCCCGAGGGCGCCTCGGCGATGACCATCCACGTCGAGTGGGAGCCCGGTGACCCCGGCACCCCGCCGCACCGCCACTCCGGCCCGGCGTTCGGTTACGTCATCGAGGGCGCCGTCCGCTTCGAACTGGAGGGTGAGCCCGAGCGTGTGGTCGAGGCCGGCGGCACCTTCTGGGAGCCGGGCGGCGACGCCATCCACTACCAGGACGGCAACGCGCTCAGCGACCGGAAGACGGAGTTCGTCGTCACGATGATGTGCGCGCCCGGCAAGCCCATGCTCGAACTGGTCGACGAGGCGGAGCTGAAGGAGCGCGCCCACCTGCGCGCACCCCGGCCCACCGCCTGACCCTCGGCCGGGCACCCACGACGGGGCCCCGCACCCGTGACACCGGCCAGGCCGGGAGGTCACGGATGCGGGGCCCCGTCGTTGTGCGGTGTCAACGGCTCCCGCTCCCGCCCCTGTTCCTCCTCCACGAAGTGGGAGTCATGTGCTCCTACTCCACGAAGTACGAGTCGTGCCGGTCGAAGAACACGGCACGCTCCTCCTCGGAAGCGTGCCCCAGCCGGGAGACCTGCTCGAAGTACTCCTCGCGCGGGGCGCCCGGGGTGAACAGCAGCAGCATGTCCGCCGGTGCGTCGGAGTCGTTGCGGAAGGCGTGCAGCCCGCCCTGGGGGACGTGCAGGAAGTCACCCTTGCGGGCGTCGACCCACTGCACACCGTCGAAGACGCGCACGGTGCCGTCCAGGATGAAGAAGGACTCCGAGATCCGCTTGTGGAAATGGGTCTTGGGGCCGCCCGCCCGGGGACGCATCTCGACCCGGTACAGCCCGAACTCACCCCGTGTGGTGGCCGTGGTGGCCAGATAGTGGGTGGCGTCCTTTCCGGTACCGCTCTCACCCAGGTTCGGCGGTGTGGTGGCCGGCCGGAAGACGGCGCTGACCTCACCGTCCTCACCCCAGTACTTCTGCTCCGGGTACGGGTACGACATGTCTGTCTCCTTTCGTACGGCCGGCGCCGTGCACGGCGCCGGAGGTCATTCGACGGTTTGATGACGGGTGAAGCGGGACACCAGCGGTGGCTCCATCAGCCAGCCGTGGGCGTGCCCGTGCGAGGCACGAGGGGCGGTGGCGGACCGCCGCAGCGTGAGGAAGGCGACCGACGCGCCGACGGCGAGCAGGACCGCGCACAGCGGCATGGCCCGGCCGAACGAGGCGTCGAAGGACGCGTCCGACCGGTAGGCCTCCGGCCCCATCCCGACCAGCAGCGGGAGCGCCGCGACGGACACCAGTCCCGCCGCCCGGGCAGCGGCGTTGTTGATGCCGCTGGCCAGCCCGGCGTTCGAGGCGTCCACCGAGGCCAGCAGGGTCACGGTCAGGGGGGCGACCATGACGACCATGCCGGCGCCCGTCACCAGGAGGGCCGGAAGGACGTCATGGACGTAGGACGCGCCCGGACCGACCCGCAGCATCAGCAGCATCCCCGCTCCGCACACCAGCGGGCCGGCGGTGAGGGGGGCCCGCGGCCCCAGCCGCTGGGCGAGCATCCCGGCGTGGGACGAGAACAGCAGCATCAGCGCGGTGTTCGGCAGCATCGCCGCCCCGGCGGCCAGCGCCGAGTACCCGACGACGATCTGCAGTTGCAGCGCGGTCAGGAAGAAGAACCCGCCCGTCCCCGCGTAGACGCACAGGGTGATCAGGTTGACGGCGGTGAACTGCCGGGAGGAGAAGACCGCCGGCGGCATCATGGGGTCGCCGCTGCGTCGTTCGACGCGGAGGAACGCGGCCCCCGCGACGACACCGCCGACGGCCGCGGCGACGGCCACGGTCCCGCCGTCGCGCGCCTCCGTCAGCGCGTAGGTGACCAGCGCCAGGGTCAGGGCTCCCAGGACGGCCCCGGGAACGTCGAAGCCGGCCCCGCGCCGGGCTCCCGCGCCGACCCTGGCGACCGCGGCCTGGCGCGATGCGCCCACGGACTCCGGAACGTGGCGCAGGGCGACGGGGACGCACAGCAGCGCCGGGACGGCGCTCAGCACGAAGGTCCAGCGCCAGCCGGGCCCGTCCACCAGCCACCCGCCCACGAACGGCCCCAGGGCGGCGCCGATGCCGCCGAAGCCGGACCACAGGCCGATCGCGCGCGGCCGGTCGTCCGGATGGAAGGAGGCCTCGATGATCGCCAGTGAACCGGGCGTGAGCAGCGCACCCCCGACGCCCTGCAGGGCCCGGGCGGCGATGAGCGTGGTGGTGTCCGGGGCCAGGCCGCACAGCAGGGAGGCGACCGCGAACCACACCAGGCCCAGGACGAAGACGCGACGCCGCCCGAACCGGTCGCCCAGGGAACCGCCCAGCAGGATGAGTCCCGCCAGGGTCAGCATGTAGGCGTTCACCGTCCACTGGAGGACGCCGAGACCGGCGTCGAAGTCCTGGCCGATGCGCGGGAGCGCGATGTTGGTGACGGTCGAGCCGAGCAGCACGACGCCGGAGCCCAGGACGGTGGCCAGCAGGGTCCACCGCCCACGGGCGCCGGCGATGCGGAGGGAAGCGGTGCTCTCGGGAGCGGGGGAGGGGTTCATGTCGAGTCCTGGGGTGGCGTTGCCCGAGCGGTCCGTCGCCTGCTCGGGGGTCGGGGTGAGCAGGCGACGGACGGTACGCGTCCGGCCGGGCTGCCGCGCGGCCGGAGCGGCTGCGTCAGCCGAACATGCCGGGCCTGTAACCGCCCGCGGCCTGCTGGTCCTCACCCGCCGCGGCGGCGTCCTCGGCCTGCATTCCGTGCGGGAACCGCAGCCGTTGATCTGGCCGGCCCGGATCTTCACCCGTTCCTGAGTGGCGACCGGCAGAGCGGCCCGGACCGCCGCTCCGGCCGGGTTCAGGTGCTTCACGACCTTGCCCGCGAGGGCGTCGCCGGTTGATGCGCGCGTCCATGACGCATCTCCTCAAGGGGGGAACGGTTACGGACGGTTGACCGGGTGCCCGCGCGTTCTGTGACAACCGGATCCGCCCGTACGCTCGGCACGTTCCGTTCCCCGGCCTCGAAGCCCGCAGGCATGACACATCTCTGGGCACACGGTGTGAAGAAAAGCGCATCGCGACCCATATTCGGTGTGGTCGCCGGGTGCGGGCGATAGCATCGAACGAGTGGACCGGGCCCGTCGGCCCGAGTCGGCGCCGCCCTCCCGGGCCCCGGGCACGGCGAGCGCACCCTCAGCGAATCCAAGGTGATCACCATGGCAAACGAGAGTGTCCTGCACCCGAGCCTCATCGTGCCGATCGGACACGTCGAGCCCGTTCCCCGCCGCGTTCGGGGGACGGTCGGGGGCCGCGTCGCCTTCGACACCCGCCGAGCGCTGTACGTGTGGGAGTGGCAGGCGTACCCGCAATTCAGCATCCCGATCGAGGACTTGGTGGAGGGTGTGCTCGACGACGACAAGCACACCGAGCAGCTCGGTGCCGGGCCCGCTCACCGCCACACCCTGCGGGTCGGCCCGGAGGTCCGTGCGGGGGCGGCCTGGGTCTGGGGGGAGGGCTCCCCCGAAGCCCTGCGTGACACGGTGCGTTTCGCATGGGGGGCGCTGGACTCCTGGTTCGAGGAGGACGAGCCGGTCTTCGTCCATCCGCGGAGCCCGTACTCGCGCGTGGACGCGCTGCGTTCGCGCAGCACCGTCCGGGCCGAGGTGGACGGCGTCGTGCTGGCGGAAGCCTCCGGCTGCGTAAAGCTGTTCGAGACCGGCCTGCCGACCCGCTACTACCTCGATCCCATGGACATCGACTGGACCCTGCTGCGGCACTCCGACACGGTGACCCGGTGCCCCTACAAGGGGACGACGAGCGACTACTGGTCGTTCGACAGCGACACCGGCGCCCACGAGGACATCGCCTGGACGTACGACTTCCCGACCATCCACGCCAACCGCATCGCCGGACTGACCGCGTTCTACAACGAGCACGTCGATCTGTACGTCGACGGCTTCCTGCTGCCGAGGCCGGTGGATCCCACCCGGGTGGCCGCCGACTAGGGCCTTTCGTTCGAATCATTCCGGCGTCGCGGGGTCCGGCAGGCGCCTGTGCGGCGTTGTCGTCGGTTGCCGGGGCTCCGCCCCGGCGCCCTCCTCCGCCTTGCCGCCGCACGCACCGGACCCCGCTCGGGTCGGTCGAGGACGCACCGCGCCTCCCAGCCGGCCTGATCCGAACGAAAGACCCTAGCGACACCCGTTGTGCGGGCCCGATGCGTCACATATGGCCTCCCCACGCGGTCTCATGAGGTGGAAAGCCAGCCAAAAGCCCCACCACCTCAAGGACCGACCATGAGTGACATCGTTCTCGAGCCCGCCGCGCAGGAATTCGCCGACGCCACCGCCGAACCACCGTTGCTGTACGAACTCGGTGTCGAGGGAGCCCGCAAGCTGCTCGACGACGTCCAGTCCGGGCCGGTGGAGAAGCCGGACGTGGACGAGAAGTGGATCACCGTGTCCGCCGGGGTCGGTGACGTGCGGGTGCGCATCGTCAAGCCCGTCGGCACCACCGGTGTGCTGCCCGTCATCCTCTACGTGCACGGCGGCGGCTGGATCCTCGGGAACGCCGGCACCCACGACCGTCTGGTGCGCGAGCTGGCCGTGGGCGCGGAGGCGGCCGTGGTCTTCGTCGAGTACGACCGCTCTCCGGAGGCGAAGTACCCCGTCGCCATCGAGCAGGCCTACGCCACCGCCCAGTGGGTCACCACCAAGGGCGCCGACGAAGACCTGGACGGCTCCCGCATGGTCATCGCCGGTGACTCCGTCGGCGGCAACATGAGCGCCGCCCTCACCCTCATGGCCAAGCGGCGCGGTGACGTGACCTTCCTGCACCAGTCCCTCTTCTACCCCGTCACCGACGCCGGGCAGGACACGGAGAGCTACCGCGTCTTCGCGCACGGACCGCACCTGACCGCGAAGGCCATGGAGTGGTTCTGGAACGCCTACACCACCGATCCGGCGGAGCGCGACCAGATCACGGCCTCGCCGCTGCGTGCCACCCTGGAGGACCTCCGGGGACTGCCGCCGGCGTTCGTCGTGGTCGACGAGAACGACGTGCTGCGCGACGAGGGCGAGGCGTACGCCCGCAAGCTGATCCAGGCCGGGGTGCCGACCACGAGCGTCCGCTACAACGCCGGCCTGCACGACTTCATGATGCTGAACCCGGTCCGCGGAACGCAGGCCTCCACCGCGGCGATCGAGCAGGCGATCCACGTTCTGCGCAAGGCCCTCGGCACCGACTGATCCGGAAAGGCCCCTCTCATGAGCGCACAGAAACCGACCGTCGTCCTCGTGCACGGCGCGTTCGCGGACTCGTCCAGTTGGAACGGCGTCGTCGCCGGGCTCCGGTCGCACGACTACCCGGTGGTGGCCGCGAGCAATCCGCTGCGCGGGCTGACCGGGGACAGCGCGTACGTCAGACAGCTCCTGGAGTCCATCGACGGGCCCGTGGTCCTCGCCGGGCACTCATACGGCGGCTCGGTCATCAGCAACGCCGCGACGGGACTCGACCACGTCAAGGCTCTCGTGTTCGTCGCGGCGTTCCTGCCGGACGAAGGCGAGAGCGCGGTCGACCTGTCCGGCAAGTTCCCGGGCAGCACCCTCGGGGAGACGCTCCGCCCGGTGCCGGTCACGCTCCCCGACGGCGGCCGCGCCGCGGACCTCTACATCGAGCAGAGCAGGTTCCACCAGCAGTTCGCCGCCGACGTCCCGGAGGAGACCGCGGCGGTCATGGCGGCCACGCAGCGGCCCGTGGCCGACGCCGCGCTGGCGGAGGGCGCCTCGGCGCCGGCGTGGAAGGACATCCCGTCCTGGGTCCTCGTGGCCGCCGAGGACCGCAACATCCCGGCCCAGGCGCAGACGTACATGGCCGAGCGCGCGAAGGCCACGGTGGTGCAAGTCTCCGCTTCCCACGCGGTCAGCGTGTCGCGTCCGGGCGAGGTCGCCCGGCTGATCAGCGAGGCGGCGCAGGCGACCGGCTGAGCGGAGGGTGGGCCGCCGGCCCCGGGAGGACCGGCGGCGGCCCACCGGCACCGCGCCCGCCGCGGCGTCGCGTCACGTCCCCACCGGAGTGACACAGGAGTACCTCATGAACACGAGCAAGCAGGCCGCTCGCGGGCTGGCCGACATACAGGAGTATCTCTACCGCGAGGCGCACCTCAGCGCCGCTCGCCGGCGAGTGTCCGCCTTCACGGCGAGGGCCGACGGGCTGACCCACGGGCAGAAGAGGGACTTGGAGCGGTGGTATCTGGAGGAACAGAAATACGTCGCCCGCATGGTGACCGAGCACATCGCGGAGCGCATCGGCGCGGCCGAGGCGGCCCACCGCCTCCGCTTCGGCCGCCGGCTGCGAGGCATGCTGATCGCCATGACCGCGATCGGTCTGACGATCTTCGTGTGCACGGCGGTCGTCGTGGGATCGATGGTCTGATCCACCGACGCGGCACCAGGTCGGCGCAGGATCCGTAGCGGCGGCTTCCGGCCGGCGGGCCCCGGCCGGGACGGGAGTTCGGGAAGACAGGCACGCGGAAGAAGGCAGAGGCGGGCGCGGGCCGGAGCATCGAACCTCACGGGGTCCCGAGCGCCCGCGCGCCGGCCTCGGCAATCAGTTCGAGACAGTTCTACGGAAAGTGAAACGCCGGGGTATCGTGACAGCCGGGAGGCTGCCATGGTGAGGGACGGCGAACGGACCGAGCTCATCGGGCGGCAGGACGAGTGCGAAGTCCTGGACGGCCTCCTCGCGCAGACCAGAGC
The DNA here is from genome assembly GCF_030816915.1 of Streptomyces sp. B3I8. Taxonomy (NCBI): domain Bacteria; kingdom Bacillati; phylum Actinomycetota; class Actinomycetes; order Kitasatosporales; family Streptomycetaceae; genus Streptomyces; species Streptomyces sp. B3I8. Next base: position 6,497,867 of record NZ_JAUSYN010000002.1, read on the forward strand.
CGGCCGCAGCGGAGTGCTGGTGGTGCGCGGTGAGGCGGGCATCGGCAAGACCGAGCTGCTGAACCACCTGCTCGACCGGGCCACCGGGTGCCGCGTCGTCAGGGCGGTCGGTGTGCAGTCCGAGATGGAACTCTCCTATGCCGGGCTGCACCAGCTCTGCGCTCCTCTGCTCGCCCACCTCGAAGGTATCCCCGAGCCGCAGCGCAACGCCCTGCGTACGGCCTTCGGCATGCAGGTCGGTGACGCTCCCGACCGGTTCCTGGTCGGTCTGGCCACGTTGAGCCTGTTCGCCGCCGCAGTCGGCGACGAGCCGTTGCTCTGTCTGGTCGACGACGCGCAGTGGCTGGACCGCGTCTCGGCCCAGACGCTGGAGTTCGTCGCCCGACGGCTGCTCGCCGAACCCGTCCTGCTGGTCCTGGCCGTCCGCGAGTCCGGCTCCCGCGAGGTGTTCGCCGACTTCCCGGAGCTCGCCGTGCGCGGACTCGGCGAGCGTGATTCCCGTGAGCTCCTCGACTCGGTCGTCACCGGTCCGCTCGACCGGCGGGTGCGCGACCGCATCGTCGCCGAGACGCGCGGCAACCCACTTGCCCTGGTGGAGCTGCCGCGCGGCCTGACCCTCCTCGAGATGGCCGGGGGATTCGGCGTACCGGAGACCCGTCCCCTGTCCAGCCAGATCGAGGCGGGCTTCCTCCGCCGCATCCGGACCCTCCCGGCGCCGACGCAGCAGTTGCTGCTCATCGCCGCCACCGAACCGGTCGGCGATGTGTCCCTGCTGCGGAGCGCCGCCGAGCGTCTCGGCATCGACGCGGACCGCGCCGCCACCGAAGCCGAGGCCGCGGGTCTGATGACCCTCGGCACCTGGGTCCGCTTCCGCCACCCACTGGTGCGCTCCGCGGCGTACCGCGCCGCCGGGTTCGAGGAACGCCGGCGCGTGCACGCGGCCCTGGCGGAGTCGATCGACGCGACGCTCTATCCCGAACGCCGCGTCTGGCACCTCGCGAGTGCCGCGACGGGTCCGGACGAGGACGTCGCCGCCGAACTGGAGGGCTCCGCCGGGCGGGCGCAGGCACGCGGTGGTGTCGCCGCGGCGGCGGCCTTCCTGGACCGAGCCGCCGGGCTGACCCCCGATCCGGTGCGCCGCGGGGCCAGGGCACTGGCCGCGGCCCGGGCGAAGTACCAGGCGGGCGCCTTCGACGCCGCGCGGGAACTGGTCGACGCCGCGGAGCTGAGCCACCTCGACGAGGCCGGAGCCGGACGTGCGACCCTGCTGCGCGGCCAGATCATGTCGGCGGCCAAGAGCGCCAGCACCGGACTCCCGCTGCTGCTCGAAGCGGCGAAGAGGGTGCAGCCGTTCGACTCCGCACTCGCCGACCAGACATACCGGGACGCCATCTACGCGGCCCTGACCGCGGGCCGGCTGGCCACGGGCGGGGTCCGCGACGTCGCCGAGGCGCTGCTCAGCACGCCGGGCCACTCCGGTACCGGGAGCCGGGAGACCCGCCTTCTGACGGGCCTCGCCCAGGTGGTGACCGAGGGCTACGCGGTCGGCGCGCCGATCCTCCTGGACGCCGTGGCGGCGTTCCGGGAAGGGGAACTCTCCCGGGAGGACGGCCTGGGCTGGCTGCCGTTCGTATGCCGCATGGCCCACAACACCTGGGACTTCGCCGCCTGGTCCGAGCTGTCGGCGCGACTGGTCGACCTCGCCCGCGGCAACGGAGCGCTCGCCGTGCTGCCCTCCGCCCTTCTGCTGCGCCTGTCGAACCGGGTGTTCGCCGGCGACCTGCACGGCGCGGCCTCCCTCACCGTGGAGGCGAGCGCGATCGGCGAAGCCACGGGCAGCAGCTTCTTCGCCCACTACGGCGCACTCGTCCTGGAGCCCTTCAGAGGGCGGGAATCGACGACCCGGCAGGCGATCGAGACCCTTACCCAGGACCGCCTCCTGCGCGGTGAGGGCAAGGTGACAACGGCCACCCAATGGGCCGCCGCCGTCCTCTACAACGGCCTCGGCAGGTACGAGGAGGCATACGCCGCGGCCGAGCGCGGCTGTGAGAACCCGCAGGAGCTGGGCCTGTCCCTCCAGTCCCGGGTCGAACTCGTCGAAGCGGCCGTGCGCCTCGGGCGTACCGAGCGGGCGGCCCAGGCCGTACGGACGATCGAGGAGATGGCCCAGGCCAGCGGCACCCCCTGGGCGCTCGGCATCTCCGCCGCCACGCGCGCCCTGCTGAGCGAGGGCGGGACGGCCGACGCGCTGCACCGGGAAGCGATCGAGCGGCTCGACACGGCCGGGGTCCGGATGGACAGCGCCCGCGCACGGCTTCGGCACGGCGAGTGGCTGCGCGTGGAACGGCGACGGGCGCAGGCACGTATCCGGCTGAGCGAGGCACACGAGATGCTTGACGCCGCCGGGGCCGGGGCGTTCGCGGAACGCGCCCGACGGGAGTTGAAGGCCGTCGGCGTCAAGGTGGGCGGCCGCGTCCCGGCGGAGACCGCGGTCCTCACCGCGAAGGAGGCCGAGATCGCCCGGCTCGTGCAGGGAGGCTTCACCAACCCGGAGATCGGCGCACGGCTCTTCCTCAGCCCGCACACGGTCGAATGGCATCTGCGCAAGGTCTTCGCGAAACTCGGCGTCTCCTCCCGCAAGGAGATCGGCTCGGTGCGGTTGGAGGCGATGGCGACCACGCCCTGACCCGCCCGACGAAGGCCGGCTCAGACGTGCGACGCCTCCGGTTCCGCCAGCAGCGCGGGCACCGTGACGATCTTCGCCTCCCGGGCCAGCAGGCGGTGGACCGGACAGCGCCCGGCCGCCGCCAGCAACTGCTCCCGCTGCTCCGGTTCCAGGCCACCGGTCAGCCCGACGTTCTTGACGATGTGACCCTGCTTCCCGAACCGCACGGCCACGTCGATCCGCTCCAGTGGCCAGTCGTGCCGGTCCGCCAGAGCCCGCACGGCCATGGAGGTGCAGGACCCCAGCGCGGCCAGCAGCAGCTCGCCCGGGGTGGGGCCCTCGTCGGCGCCGATGGGCTCGGGCTCGTCGGAGGTCAGGTGGTGCGTGCCGATCGAGACGGAACGGGTGAGCCGTCCGCCTTCGGCGACGGTCACGATGCGCGTGGTCATGGGTCTTCCTCTCGGCCGGGGTACAGGGGCCGGGGCAAGGCCCGACAGGTCCCTCTTCCGCAGTGACCGAGCGGCGCGGGCGGGTGTGACACGTCAGCCGGTGTGGGGGTGTCAGAGACGGGGCGCGTGTCCTGTCACCAGGGTGCGGCGCACGAACCATGTCGGCGGGAAGAGGCAGCGCGTGCGGAGTCGCGCATCCGGTCACCCTGTCGATCGTGGGCAGCGACGCAGCCGACTTCGGCTACTGCTTCGGCAAGCGCGCCCAGGAGGAACTGGTCCGCGACGGAGACGTGCCCTGGGCGGTGGTGCGCGCCACCCGTTTCTTCGAGTTCCCGGAACCGCTGCTGAACAGCGCGTCACCGCTCGTCATGGTGCCGAGAACGCCGACCCGGCCCGTCGCCGCCCAGGACGTCGCCCAGACGCTCGTCGAGCACGCCGCCGGCGGCCCGGCGGGCATGGCACCCGAGATCGCGGGACCCGACCGGCTGGACATGGTCGACATGGCGCGTCGCATCGCGCGCGTGCGGGGCCGACGACGCCTCGTCGTGCCGGTGACGCTCCCGGGAAGGGCCGGCGAAGCCATGACCACGGGCGGGCTGCTGCCGCGCGGAGAATACCTACGCGGCCGCCGGACTTTCGCCGCCCGTCTCGCGTCCCTCCGGGCGGCCTGACACCCGGTCAGGCGGCGCCGCTCACAGGACCGTGCCCAGGAGGCGCCGGGAGGTGACGCCCAACTTGGCATACACCTTCCGCAGATGCCATTCCACGGTGTGCGGGCTCAGGAACAACTGGGCGCCGATCTCGGAGTTGGTGAGCCCCTCCCGGGCCAGGCGCGCGATCTGGCTCTCCTGAGGGGTGAGTGCCGCCACGGCGGCAGCGTCACGGCGGGCCACCGTCTCGCCGGTGGCCCGCAGTTCGCGGACGGCGCGCTCGGCGAACGCCTGCGCGCCGAACCGGGTGAACAGGCCGTGGGCCGTCCGCAACTGCGCACGGGCGTCGGCGCGGCGGCCCTCCCGCCGCAGCCACTCCCCGTACAGCAGACGCGCCCGGGCCGTCTCCATGGCGGCCCGGGTGCGACCGAGTCGCTCGATGGACTCCCGGTACAGCTCGTCGGCCGCCGTGCCGTCACTGAGCAGGGCGCGGCAGCGCGTCTGTATGCCCAGTGCCCAGTCCGTGGCGGCGGCGTCCGTGTCCCGGGTCAGCCGGACCGAAGCCGCCTCGGCCATGTCGAGCCGGCCGCTGCGCGCCCCGGCCTCCACCACCTCCACCAGCCCCCAGCCGGCCGCGACCAGGTCCTGCGGGTGCGCGCTCGCCCGACGGCCGGCTTCCAGCGCCTCCTCGTACCTGCCCAGGCCGTTGAGGAGCACGGCCTCCGCCCGGCACGCGACGGCCACCCCGATGCCCTCACCGCGGCCGAGGGCCTCCTCCCTGCCGGCCTTGATGAGCGGTGCGGCTTCGCCCGCGTGGCCCTGCCAGGCGGCGAGCGTCATCGTGCCGTACGGCGAGAAGCCGCTGCCGACCGCCTCCTGGACCCGGCCGGTCTCGGCGATGAGCAGCGCCGCCGCGTCCAGTTCACCGGCGGTCGTGTGGACGACCACCCGTGAATTGAGCGCGAGCGGCAACTCGGTCAGCGCCCCGACGGCACGGGCGGTGCGCACGTGGCGGGTGACCAGTTCCGTCCAGGCCTCGTGGTCCCACATGTCGGCCGCCAGTGCCGAAGCCAGCCACGACCAGCGCAGTACCTCGTCGGGGTCGGTCTCCCGGCGGAACGCGCGTACCGCCTCGCGCGAGACGGTGACCGCGTCGCGATACCCGTCGAGGAAACGGGCGGTGAGGGCGTCCAGCAGCAGATCGGCGGTGCGCGGCGGGCGCGTGCGCGGCGGGGTCGTCCCGCGCGCGGCTGCCGCCACCTCGCGTACGTGCGCTTCGGACGCGAGGCGTCCGGCGAACATCGCGGCCGACAGGGTGTCCAGGAAGGTCTCGCGGGCCAGGCCCACATCGAGCGGGACCAGGCGTCGCGCGGTGGCCAACAGCCTGGGGAGCGCTTCGTCGACGCGGCTGGAGGCGAAGGATATCCGGGCCTCGACGAGATCCGCCCGGGCCCGGCCGAGTTCGTCGAGCGTGCCGGCGCGGGCCAGCTCCAGCAGGTCGCGCGCCGCGGTGGGCGCGCCGGCGCGCAGCTTCGCCTGAGCCGCGGCGAGGGCACGCGTCGCCTTGCGCCGCGGGTGCGGCGTCAGTACGGCCGCGTGGGCGAGGAACGCGGCCGCCGCGGCGGTGCCGCCTCGCGCCCGCGCCCGACCGGCGGACGACTCCAGCTCCGCGGCGATGGCCTCGTCCGGCCGGACCGTGGCCCGCGCGAGGTGCCAGGCACGGCGGTCGGGGTCGAGGCGAGGGTCCGTCGCTTCGGCCAGCACCCGGTGCACCTCCCGCAGCTCCGCGAGCCCGGCCGACCGGTAGATCGCGGAGCGCAGCAACGGATGCCGGAAACGCACCAGCGTGCCGACGTCGAGCAGCCCCGCCGTCACCGCCGGCTCCACCGCGTCCGGGTCGACGCCCAGTCGCTCGACGGCGCTCCTGAGCAGCGGCACGTCACCGACCGGCTCGGCGGCGGCCGCCAGCAGCAGGCGCTGCGTCGGCTCCGGGAGCGAGCGGACCCGCGCGAGGTAGCTCCGCTCGATACGGCCGCTCACCCTTCCGGGACCGTGCGGAGCGGACCCCTCGACCGGTTCCGGGTCGACGTGGCCGTGGGGGAGTTCCAGCAGCGCGAGGGGATTGCCGCGAGCCTCGGCGAGGACGCGGTCGCGGATCCGCTCGTCCATCGGGCCTTCGGCGCTCGCGTCCAGCAACGCGCGCGCGTCGGTGTCGTCCAGCCCGTGCAGCGCCATCTCGGGCAGGCCGGCCAGGTCGTCGCGTCCCTGCTGCTCACGGGTGGCGAAGACCAGAGCCAGCGGTTCGGCGAGCATCCTTCGCGCCACGAACGCCAGCGTCTGCGCGGAGACCCGGTCGAGCCACTGGGCGTCGTCCACGAGGCAGAACAGCGGTCGCCGGGCGGCCACGTCCGTCAGCAGCCCGAGTACGGCCAGACCGACCAGGAACCTGTCCGGGGGCGGCCCCGCGCTCACCCCGAACGCCGTGGCCAGCGCTTCCGCCTGCGGCGCCGGGAGGGAGCCGACGTGCCCGAGGAAGGGCGCGCACACCTGGTGCAGTCCCGCGAACGCAAGCTCCATCTCCGACTCGGCACCCGCTCCCCGGGCGACCCGGTGCGCGGTGACGCGTGCCGCCACGTGATCCAGGAGGGCGGACTTCCCGATGCCGGCGTCGCCGCGCAGAACCAGCACGCGACTGCGACCGGCCTCCACCTCCGAGACCAGCCCGTCCAGCACTTCGAACTCACGGTGCCGACCACGCAGCCGCTCCGGACCGTGCCCGCTCACGCAGCGCCCCACACGCGGCGAGCATAACAACACGGCGTGCGGCCGGAGCCGGGTCGGCTTCCGCGACCGTCTCCGCGGGGGTTGTCACAGAACGGAGATCCGTTTCATCAAGAGGGCAGAACGCTTTCCTGCGACTCGCGCCGGTGTCCCGGCGCCGGACCCCTCCGGCCCGACGCCGGAAGCCGGGAGGAGACGACCTCACAGGCTGACCACGATGGACCGTTCCAGCCCTTCGGGCACCACGGAGACAGGGCCGCACGGGTTCGCACAGTCCCAGAAGTGGCTGATCGGCGTGCCGTTCCGGTCCACCGCCTCCCGCGTGGTCTGGATGTACTACGTGGTGGACGACGCCGGTGACGTCTCAGGAGCGGTGCGTGCCGCCCTGGCGCGCGCCGACAGTGTCCAGGAGAGGCAGGCGCGGGGCGGCGGGTCCGTCACGGCAGAGGACCTGGAGGTCCGCAGGATCACGCTGGACATCCTCGGGCACACGGGCCTGGACGGCCCCGGCGACCGGTCGGCCACGCCCTCGTGGTGAGGGCCAGGAGCGGCGGGCGGCGCCTCGCGCCGCGGCCGGGACGTCCCACGGCAGTGCCGCGCTCGCACGGTTCTGTGACCCGGATCATGGGCACGGGAAAGCATGGATGTCCCGCGCCGCGGGGTGTTCGCTGGGCGGCATGAACGAAAGCCCCGCGACTCCTTTCCCGACTCCTTCCCACTGGATCGACGGCCGTGCCGTCACCGGCTCCGGACCGTTGATCGACGTCGTGAACCCCGCCGACGAATCGATCGTCGCCCACCTGCACGAGGCCACCGCCGACGACGTGGACATGGCAGTCGACGCCGCGGTCGCCGCCTTCCCCGGATGGGCCTCGAAGCCCCCGCGGCACCGGGCGGACGTCATGCGGCGTCTGGCCGAGGGCCTGCGGAAGCGGAGCGAGGAACTGGCGGCCACCATCACCCTGGAGATGGGCGCCCCCATAGCCTTCTCCCGGCAGGCGCAGGTCGGATTCCCGGTCGCGTCCGTTCTGGCCGCCGTCGCCGCGGCCGAGCAGCTCGAGTGGACGGAGACGGTCGAGAACTCGCTCGTCGTCCGCGAACCCGTCGGAGTGGTGGGGGCCATCACCCCGTGGAACTTCCCGTTGCAGCAGTTGGTGACCAAGGTGGTCCCGGCGATGCTGGCGGGCAACAGTGTGGTCCTCAAGCCCTCGGAGATGTCTCCCCTCAGCGCCCGTATGTTCGCGGAGATCGCGACGGAGGCCGGGCTCCCGAACGGTGTGTTCAATGTGGTGCAGGGGACCGGTCCGGTTGTCGGTGAGGCCCTGTCCCGCCACCCGAAGGTCGACATGATCTCGTTCACCGGGTCCACCCGCGCCGGCAAGAGCGTCTCCGGCGCCGCCTCCGCCACGGTGAAGCGCGTCGCACTCGAACTGGGTGGCAAGGCCGCCCACATCATCCTCCCCGAGGCCGACCTTGACTCCGCCGTCACCCGCGGACTCGCCTTCGCCTGGGCCAACGCCGGCCAGGCCTGCGGTGCCTACGTGCGCATGCTCGTGCCCGAGGACCTTCAGGCGGCCGTGGTCGACAGGCTCCGGACCGCCGCCCAGGAGTACGTGGTCGGTGATCCCGCCGCCGAGGCCACGCGGATCGGACCACTCGCCTCGGAGACCCAGCGCCGGCGCGTCGACGGCTACATCCGGCGCGGCATCGCCGACGGCGCCACCCTCGTGACGGGCGGCCCCGGCCGTCCGGAGGGTTTCGGGACCGGCGCCTACGTCAGGCCCACGATCTTCGCCGACGTCGCACCCGAATCGGTCATCGCCCAGGAGGAGATCTTCGGACCCGTCCTGGTCGTCATCCCCTACACCGACGACGATCACGCCGTCGAGATCGCCAACGGCACGGTCTACGGCCTCAACGCCGCGGTGACCGGGGACGAGGACCACGCCATGGCGATCGCCATGCGCCTGCGTGTCGGCCAGGTCGACGTCAATGGCGGCCCGCACAACTTCCAGGCGCCGTTCGGCGGATACAAGCAGTCCGGCAACGGCCGGGAGATGGGCCGCGCGGGTCTCGAGGAGTTCCTGGAGACCAAGGCGATCACACGCTGACGCACCCTGCCACCGTTTCCGCGAAGAACACACTGTTCGTCGGGAATGCGGCAACCCCGGTGCGGCGTTGACTCGTTGTTACGTGCTTGACATCTCGTTGATCCACTGAATCACGGCGGTGCGCTCGAACCGGGGCGGTACGGCCCCGTGCGAAAGGACGACCATGGCGGACCGCGCGGCGCTGGCCGCGTTCCTGCGGGCGCGCCGCGAGGCCCTGCAACCCGAGGACGTCGGGTTGCCGCGCGGCCGCCGCAGGCGAACCGGAGGGCTGCGCCGGGAGGAGGTCGCGGCCCTGTGCGACATGTCGGTGGACTACTACGGCCGGCTGGAGCAGCCGCGGGGCCCCCACCCCTCGGAACACATGCTCACCGCGATGGCCCGCGGCCTGCGCCTGTCACTGGAGGAACGTGATCTCCTGTTCCGGCTCGCCGGTCACGCCCTGCCGCGCCGGGCGCGACGCGGTGATCACGTCGCCCCCGGGACGATGCGCATCCTGGACCGGCTGGAGGACACTCCCGCCCAGGTGATGAACCACCTGGGCGAGACGCTGACCCAGACACGCCCCGCGGTGGCCCTGCTGGGTGACCAGACCGCTCACACGGGACTGGCTCGCAGTGCCCACTACCGCTGGTTCACGGACCCTGCCGCCCGCCTGGTCCACCCCGAGAGCGATCACGCCGAGCAGAGCCGTCTCATGGTGGCCGACCTCCACAGCGCCTACTCCCGCGACGGGGGCGACTCGGGTGCCGCCACGCTCGTGGACGCGTTGAACAGGGAGAGTCCCGAGTTCGCCGGCCTGTGGCGGCAGCGCCCCGTGCTGGGACCGTACTGCGCCTCCAAGCGCTTCGTGCACCCACAGGTCGGAACACTCGAACTGCACTGCCAGACACTGATCGATCCCGACCAGTCCCAGCGGCTCGTGGTCTACACCGCGACACCGGGGACCGAGAGCCACACCAACCTCGGACTGCTGTCCCTCCTGCCGCTCTTGTGAAGGGCGGCCCTCACGGCTTCCCGGGTCAGGCCCAGTCGAGGGCGTGCTCGTGGGCCAGCCTCGGCATGCGGTCGAACGCCGGAGGTCCGGCCGGGTGCCCGATGTTGACCACGAGGATGGAGTGCCAGTCGCTGTCGGCGAAGAACTCCTTGTCGATTCCGGCCGGGTCGAAGCCGGCCATCGGGCCCGCGGCCAGACCGAGGGCGCGCACGGCGAGGATGAAGTAGCCGGCCTGCAGCGGTCCGTTGAACGAGGTGATGGCCTCGCGCTGGGCGGGCTCGTTCTCGAAGTGCTCCCTCATCTCCGGGCGGATGGGCAGGACGTGCGGGATGTGCTCGTGGAAGCGGTGGTCCACGGCGAGAACCGCGACGACGGGCGCGGAGGCCGACTTCGGCCGGTTCCCCTCGTCGAGGTGCGGCAGCAGGCGCTCCTTGCCTTCGGCCGTACGGACGTACAGGACGCGCAACGGCTGGGTGTTCGCTGCGGTCGGTGCCCAGCGGGCGAGTTCCCAGATGCCGGTGAGCGTCTCGTCGTCGACCGGCGTGTCGGCGAAGGAGTACGCGGTGCGGGCGTCGGTGAAGAGCGCGGCGCCGGCCTCTGCGGGGATGCGGGGGAGGAGTCCGGGAACGGACATGCGAAGTCTCCTGGCTCGTTGTGCTCGTTCTATAAGAGTAACTAGGTAAAACCTGGCCACTAGGAAAAACAGAGCGACCTTCGGCAGAGTAGCACCCGGTTACCCTGGGGGCATGGAGAAGGCGAAGGGCACCCGATCGGCGGACACGGACGGCACGGAGGCCGAGCGGCATCATCCGGCGGCTTGTGACGGCGCGCTGACCAAGGCGTTCGGCTTTCTCGGCAAGCGGTGGAACGGCGTCCTCCTGGCCACCTTGCAGCACGGCCCACTGGGCTACGCCGAGTTGCGGCGCGCGGTGGAGGGCATCAGCGACTCGGTCCTCTCGGAGCGGCTCTCCGAGCTGTCCGCCGCGGGTCTCGCGTACCGCGAGGTGGAGCCCGGACCGCCCGTCATGGTGCGCTACCGTCTCACTCCGGACGGGACAGCCCTGATGCCCATCCTCACCGAGCTGGCCGGATGGGCGTCCCAGCACCTCCCGGACACGCCGACTTCGCGGCGCGGCGGCCGCGGTTAGACGTCGCCGTCGTGGTGACACGAAGGAACGACAGCGTTGCGAGCTTCCGTGTGACAGCCTCCGCCCCATCTCTCACGTGGATTGAGTCACAAGGTGTAGACACAAGGTGTGGTGTCTGCTCCGGGTATCGTGAAAGGGATCGTTCCGACACCCGTTGCGGGAGCTCGCCGTCCCCGGAGCCACCTGAGGAGCCACGCGCATGATCGCCAGCCCGCTTCCGGACCTGGTCGGTCGGCACCGTGAGTGCGCGGCACTCGACGACCTGCTGGTCGGCCTTCGTGAGGGCGGGTCCCGGGTGCTGGTGATCCGCGGCGAGGCGGGCATCGGGAAGACGGTGCTCCTGGAGTACCTGGCCGCGCAGGCGTCACGGACGAAGGTGACTCGGGCGCAGGGCATCGAGGCGGACATGGAGCTGCCCTACGCGAGCCTGCACCAACTGTGCGCGCCTTTCCTCGACGAGCTGGACGACCTGCCGGAACCTCAACGTGAAGCCCTGCGTGTGGCGTTCGGCATGGCGGCCGGGGACCCGCCCGACCGCTTCCTGGTCGGCCTCGCCGTGCTCACGCTGCTCACCCGGGCCTCGGAGACGCGGCCGGTGCTCGTCCTGATCGACGACGCGCAGTGGCTGGACCAAGTTTCCCTGCAGACACTGGAGTTCGTGGCCAGAAGGCTGCTCGCCGAGGCGGTCGCGATGGTGTTCGCGGTACGCGACCCCGAAGGACAGCACGCCCTGACCGGTCTGCCGGCCCTCGACATCGGCGGCCTCGATGCCTCCGCCGCGGGGAACCTCCTGGAAAAGGCCGTCGGAGGACGACTGGAGAAGCGGGTCCGGGACCGGTTCGTGGCCGAGATGCACGGCAACCCCCTTGCCCTGCTGGAGTTCTCCCGAGGCCGCAGCGCCGCCGAACTGGCCTACGGCCTGGACTCGTCCGGTCACCCGATGGTCCAGGGCCCGGTCGCGACCCGGATCGAGCGGGACTTCGCCCACCGGCTCGGGGCACTGCCGGAGGCGACGCGGACGCTGCTGCTGATCGCCGCGGCGGAACCGCTCGGTGACGCCCGCCTGTTGGCCCGCGCGGCCGCCACGCTCAACCTCACCCTCTTCGCCGCTCCCGCCAAGGTGGCCGGACTGATCGAGTTCGGCGAGTCCGTCCGGTTCAGGCATCCGCTGGTCCGTTCGGCCGTCTACCACCAGGCCGCACCCGAAGCGCGCCGAGCGGCACACCGGGCCCTGGCCGTCGCCACGGACCCGGTCCTGGACCCCGACCGGCGCGCCTGGCACGCCGCCCAGGCCGCGGACGGGCCGGACGAGGAGGTCGCCGCCGGGCTGGAACGCGCTGCCGACCGCGCCCGGCAGCGCGGGGGCATCGCAGCCGAGGCGGTACTGCTGGAACGCGCGGCCGAGGTGACACCGGACCGCCGGCCACGGGGGCGCCGCGCCCTGGCGGCGGCGGAGGCGCACTTCTCCGCCGCGGCGCCCGACCGGGCCACAGAGCTCGCGACAGTGGCCGAACTGTGTCCCCTCAGCACCCTGGACCGCGCCCGCCTGGCGCGGCTGCGGGCCCGGATCCTCTTCGCCCGCAGTCGCAGCGACGAGGCGGCGCCCCTTTTCCTCGACGCGGCCGCGCAGTTCACCGCCGCCGGGTCGCCGCTGGCGCGGGAGACGTACCTGGAGGCGATCAGCGCCACCATCTTCGCGGGCCGTGTCCACGGCCCCACCGGGGCCCGCGCCGCCGCGATCGCCGCACGCGCGTCGGGCGCGCCCCCCTCCGGCTCCGAGGCCGCCGACCTCCTTCTGGACGGTGTGGCCGCGCTCCTCACGGACGGGTACGAGACCGGTGTGCCGGCGCTGCGCGGCGCCCTGGAACTGCTGGCCACCGAAGAGCTGCGCACACGGGAGTCGACCGTGCGCTGGCTCCTGCTCGTACCGGTCGCGCTGGAGGCGTTCATCCACTACGCCTGGGACCTGCACGCGTGGGACACACTGTCCAGCCGCGCGGTGCGCCTGGCCCGCGACATCGGCGCTCTCGGCGCCCTGCCACCGGCCCTCGTCTACGCCGGTGGGGTGCACATCCATTACGGCGACTTCGCCGAGGCGGCCAGGATGATCGACGAGGCCGACGCCCTCGCCGCCGCGACCGGTCACGCGCCGCACAAGTACGCGACACTGGTGCTGGCCGCGTGGCGGGGCGAGGCGGACGTCGCCTCCAGGATCATCGAGGAGGCCCGGCAGAGGGCCGATCAGCGGGGCGAGGTGTCCCTGCTGGGCGCCACGGGCTACATACAGGGAGTGCTGTACAACGGCCTGGCCCGGTACGAGGAGGCACTGGAGGCCGCGCGCACCGGCATCGAGCACGACGGGTTCAACTTCGTAGGCCTGTCGCTGGTCGAGCACGTCGAGGCCGCCACACGGTGCGGTGAGCCGGACCAGGCCAGGGCCTCACTGGACCGGCTGGTCGATCTCACCCGCGCGGCCGACTCCGGCTGGGCCCGCGGCGCCAGGGCCCGCAGCCGGGCTCTTCTCGCCGACGGCGACGAGGCCGACCGGCTGTACCGGGCGGCGATCGTGGAGTTCGGTCGCGGCGGCGTCACCGTGGAGGTGGCCCGTAGCCATCTGCTGTACGGCGAGTGGCTGCGCCGTACCCACCGCCGGTCGCTGGCCCGCGAGCACCTGCGTACGGCTCACGGGATGTTCGACGGGATGCGGGCGCATGCCTTCGCCGAACGAGCCCGCCGCGAGCTGCTCGCCACCGGGGAGCACGTCAGGGCGCGGGAGACCAGGGTGACCAGCGCCCTCACCCCCCAGGAGTCACAGGTCGCCGCACTCGCCGCCGACGGCATGACGAACGCGAAGATCGGCGCGGAGCTGTTCATCAGTCCGCACACCGTGGAGTGGCACCTGCGGAAGGTGTACACGAAGCTCGGGATCAACTCGCGTCGCGCGCTGCCGGGTGCCCTGGCGAGCACCCGGCCCGTGGACAGGAAAGGCGAGGGCATCGTGCATGTCGGCTGAGAGTCCGTAGGCCCCTGGCCCCCCGGGCCCCACGGACTCGACCACGGACAACAAGGGCGCGATGGGGGGTGCCGCGGACGGAGGGTGGACCCATCGCCCCTGAAGGGGCGTCCGTTCACCAGAAGGAGTCCCGATGCCCGCGCCCACTCCGGAGACCATCACGCCGGCCGGCACCTCGGCCGCCCGGCCCGCCGAGGGCGACCTGGACACCGCCCTCGACGTTTTCCTGACCCAGCGGAAACGACTGTTCCGCCTCGCCCACCGGATCGTCGGCGATGCCTCGGGAGCCGAGGACGTGGTGCAGGAGGCATGGGTGCGCTGGCAGCTCACCGACCGCGCGGACGTCAAGAACCCGGCCGCCTTCCTGACCACGACCACCACCCGCCTGGCGATCAACGTCGTCCAATCGGGACGGCGCCGGCACGAGACGCCGTCCGAACCGCGGTTCACCGACCTCGACGACCACGCCACCTCCGACGACCCCATACTGTGCGCCGAGCGGACCGCGGCGATCGAGTCGGCCCTGGCCCTGCTCATGGCCAGGCTGACGCCCGATCGGCTGGCCGCCTACGTGCTGCGTAAGGGGTTCGACTACACCTACGTGGAGCTGGCGAAGGTGCTACGGATCAGTGCCCCCAACGCACGCGTGGTGGTCCACCGCGCCCAGGCCCGTCTCGACAGCGAACGCGAGCGGCCGATCCCCACCGAGTCGCACCGTCGCCTCGTCGACGCGTTCAGGACCGCCGCCGACACCGGTGACCTCGAGGGCCTCCTGCGACTGCTCGTCCCCGAGGAGCGGGTGCACCGCTTGGCGACGCCGTCCCGCAGACCGGCCGGTCCGGCACACTTCACGGCCCGCCACGCCGCGTGACCAACGACGGCTGTCTCCCGCCCGGCGGCGATCCGTTGTCACATCCACGGCCTCCGTCCTGTCTCCCTTGTGCCGGGAGACCGCCCGGCTCCCAGCAGTCGCGCGCCGGGGACAGCAGGGAGGCCACCACCCATGAGCGACGAGCGCCCCTGTCCGGCAAGCCGACTCCGCCACCCGTTGACAGGCCGCAGTCTCGCTTCCGGCCTTGAGGGAAGGCTCCCTGGCGCACCCCCTTGTTCGACAGGCGCCGAACGTTCGGTAGCATGGCCGGTATGCCCGACCGTCACGCGTCGCCCGTCGAGAGCGAGATCTCCCTGCCGCGCCTGCTCGGAGTGCTCAGCGATCCGACGCGGTTGGGAATCGTCCGGATCCTGTCCGACGGTGCGGAGAGAGGGTGGGGGCAGTTCAGCGCTCCCGTCGCCAAGTCCACGCTCAGCCATCACCTCAAGATGCTGCGTGAGGCGGGCGTGACGCAGACCCGCCAGGAGGGCACGCGGTGCTTCGTGAAGCTGCGGGGCGACGCCCTGGAGGCTCGCTTTCCCGGCTTCCTGCCGGCGCTGCTGTCCGCCGCCGTCGCCGACCACATCGGAGACCACGTCACCGAGCGGGACGAGCAGGCCTGACCTCGTAAGCACTCCGCGCCGCACGCGTACCGCAGGGGTGCGCATCCTTGGTTGATGTGTTCATGATTATCGAGTGGGTGTGGCGGCCGCATCACGCATGAGCGACTCCGGCGCGCCCGACCGGCTTTGGCGCCTGCCTCCCGCGGCCGTCGTCGTCACCCCCATTTGACGTCTCCGTCGGCCCTGCCCATAGTGTTCTATGTACATCGAACATCGAACAAGGAGCCCCCGATGTCCCTGAACCACCCCCGCCAGACGTTCTCCGGCCACGTCGTGATCGTCACCGGCGCGGGGACCGGCATTGGCCGAGCCACCGCCGTCGCCTTCGCCGAGACGGGCGCGCGCGTGCTCGGAGTGGGCCGTCGTGAGGAGCTGTTGAAGGAGACAGCCGCGGCCCACACCAACATCGACGTCCTGGCGATCGACATCCGCCGCGACGACGCGCCCGGCAAGGTGGTGGGCGCAGCCGTGGAGCGGTGGGGACGCCTCGACCACCTGATCAACAACGCCGGCGCGACAGCGGTCATGCCACTGGCGGAGACCGAGAGGCAGACGATCGTCGACCTGCTCGCGCTCAACGTCGTCGCACCCAGTCTTCTGGCCCGTGAAGCCCTGCCGTACCTGCGCCGGGCCTCGGGGTCGATCATCAACCTCTCCAGCACCTACGGGCACCGTCCGATGGCGGGGGGCGCGCACTACTCGGCCACCAAGGCCGCCATCGAGCAGATGACGCGGAGTTGGGCTCTGGAGCTGGCCGGCGAGGGTGTCCGTGTCAACTCCGTCGCTCCCGGCCCCACCCGTACCGACGTCATGCTGCACGCAGGTCTGACACCGGAGGCGGCCAACGACATGTACGCCTATGAGCGCGACCGCATTCCGACCCACCACATCGCGCACGCCGACGAGGTGGCTCACTGGATCCTCCGCATGGCGGACCCGGCCGGACGCCACGCGACCGGTCAGGTGATCACCGTCGACGGCGGCCTGGAACTCGTCTGACCCTGCTGCCCGGGGCCCTCCCGCGCGACGGCCCCGAAGGGTCACGAACCAGTGGCGCGTTCGGTCGGCAAGGTGTTCCGGAGCGGATGCGCAGAGGCGGACCCCCGACGTGCTCAGCGCACCGACACGATCGTCCAGGACATGCCGGGGCCGGGGCCGCGCAGCCGCCCTCTGCGGTGTCGACCCCGTGAAGAGCGGCAAGGCGACCCGCTCCGCTGGTGAGGCGGTCACCGAGGACATCGCACCAGGCATCGTGCGCCACTGATGCGGTGACAGGTCCGCGTGAGGTGATGCGATCACCCTGCCTCTCTCGCATGTCCTGAACGACGGACGTGCGTCCCACGGCCCCCTCACTTCCTCCGTCACGAGTGATCGTCGGTGTCACGGATCGTCCCCCGGCCCGGTCACATGTCGTAGGCGCAGGTGGTGCGATCACGGCACCCGCGTGGACACCGACGGGCCGGACTTCTGGAGCCGACCCGTGACAGCTCGGGCCGACGAGGGGACGACGGGACGATGACATCACCGGGGAAGCTGCCCGCACCGCGACACGGCCTCCTGCTCACGCACTCCCTCACGGTGCGCGACGTCGCCGTCTCCCGGCGGTTCTGCGCCGGCGTCTGCGGCGGAGAGGTGGTGATGGCGGAGAACCCGCCGCGCCGCGACCGGTGGCGGAGGAGTACCTGAATGAAGGTCGTTGTGTGGGACGACGGCGGGCTCATCGGCGTGGAGACCGCGCTCTGGGTCAGGGATCACGGGCACGAGGTCGAACTGCTCTCCGCACCCCACGGTCTCGACTCGTACACACGGGAGGAGGTCGCGGAGGTCCTGCGGGACTGCTCAGTGGTGATCGACCTCCTGTGCCGGCCGTCCCTGGCCATCGGGACTCTCACCGAGGACCAGGGATTCGTCATCGACGAGGAGGCCCTCGTCGGCTCATGGCTGCGGTCGACCCGGAAGCTGCTCCAGGCGGAGACAGCAGCCGGTGTCATCTACCACGTCGCGCTGTCCGTGGCTGGAGTGGACCGGGCAGCGAGCAGGGGTGTCTTCCGAGCTCTCAAAGCTCGGGAATCGATCATCCAGCGGTCCGCGACACCCCACTTCATCCTGCGGTCCACCCAGATGTTCGAATCGGCCGAGGAGATAGCGACCGCCGGAACCGAGGACCGGATCGTACGGGTGCCGCCGGTCGACGTGCGTCCGGTGGCTCTGACGGACGTGGCCATGATGCTCGCGCACACCGCGGTGTCCCGGCCCAGGACCGGGGTTCACGAGATCGCCGGTCCGGAGAAGATCGGCCTGGACACTTTCGTGCGTGCCGCCCTCGCGGCGAACGCGGAGTACCGCCGTGTGTTCACGGACGCCCACAGCCCTTTCTTCGGCACGCGCCTCGGGCCCTCGGACCTTCTTCCCGACGCGTACGCCTTCATCGCGCAGACGAGTTACCGGGAATGGTTCGCCAGTCGGCCTTCGCCCGGAATCAATCCCTGACGGACCACGACGCCGTCCTCTCCAGGAGTACACATGACCAGCACCTCACACGCGCCCGCGTCCGGAGCCGGGACGGCTCCTCCCGATCATCTCGGTCACGTCGTCTTCATCGCGGCGGCGGCCGCGATGGGCGGCTTCCTGTTCGGCTACGACAGTTCCGTGATCAACGGCGCCGTCGAGGCCATCCGGGACCGCTACGACGTCGGCTCCGCGGTGCTGGCCCAGGTCATCGCCGTCGCTCTGATCGGCTGTGCCATCGGTGCCGCGACCGCGGGACGCATCGCGGACCGCATCGGCCGTATCCGGTGCATGCAGATCGCGGCGGTCCTCTTCACGGTCAGCGCCGTCGGCTCCGCGCTGCCCTTCGCGCTGTGGGACCTCGCCATGTGGCGCGTCATCGGCGGGTTCGCCATCGGCATGGCCTCGGTGATCGGCCCCGCCTACATCGCCGAGGTCTCCCCGCCCGCCTACCGCGGCCGCCTCGGCTCCTTCCAGCAGGCCGCGATCGTCATCGGCATCGCCGTCTCGCAGCTGGTCAACTGGGGTCTGCTGAACGCCGCCGGCGGTGACCAGCGCGGCGAACTGATGGGCCTGGAGGCCTGGCAGGTCATGCTCGGCGTCATGGTGGTCCCGGCCGTCCTGTACGGCCTGCTGTCCTTCGCCATCCCCGAGTCACCCCGCTTCCTGATCTCGGTGGGCAAGCGCGAGCGCGCCAAGCGGATCCTCGAAGAGGTCGAGGGCAGGGACGTGGACTTCGACGCCCGCGTCACCGAGATCGAGCACGCCATGCACAGCGAGGAGAAGTCCTCCTTCAAGGATCTCCTCGGCGGCAGCTTCTTCTTCAAGCCGATCGTCTGGATCGGTATCGGCCTGTCGGTGTTCCAGCAGTTCGTCGGCATCAACGTCGCGTTCTACTACTCCTCGACGCTGTGGCAGTCGGTCGGCGTCAACCCGGCGGAGTCCTTCCTCTACTCGTTCACCACGTCGATCATCAACATCATCGGCACCGTGATCGCGATGATCTTCGTCGACCGGATCGGCCGCAAGCCGCTCGCCCTGATCGGCTCCGTCGGCATGGTGATCGGGCTGGGGCTGGAGGCCTGGGCCTTCTCCTTCGCCCTGGTCGACGGCAAGCTCCCGGCCACCCAGGGCTGGGTCGCCCTGATCGCCGCCCACGTCTTCGTCCTCTTCTTCGCCCTGTCGTGGGGTGTGGTCGTCTGGGTCTTCCTCGGCGAGATGTTCCCCAACCGGATCCGTGCCGCCGCCCTCGGCGTGGCCGCCTCCGCGCAGTGGATCGCCAACTGGGCCATCACCGCGAGCTTCCCCTCGCTGGCCGACTGGAACCTGTCCGGGACGTACGTGATCTACACGGTGTTCGCCGCGCTCTCCATCCCGTTCGTGCTGCGGTACGTCAAGGAGACCAAGGGCAAGGCCCTGGAGGAAATGGGCTGACATGGGCCGACCGGCAGGCCGGTGGTCGCGCCCCCGCGGCGCGACCACCGGCCTGCCCGGCCTGTCACGCTCCTTCGTCGACCCAGCTCATGAGCTTGCGGAGCTCCTTGCCGGTGGTCTCCAGGAGGTGCTCGGAGTCCTGCTTCTTGTACTCGTTGTACTTCTTCAGACCGCCGTGGTACTCGTCCATCCAGTTCTTGGCGAAGGTGCCGTCCTGGATCTCGGCGAGGACCTTCTTCATCTCGGCCTTGGTGGCGTCGGTGATGATCCGCGGGCCGGTGACGTAGTCGCCCCACTCGGCGGTCTCGGAGATCGACCAGCGCATCTTCTCCAGGCCGCCCTCGTACATGAGGTCGACGATGAGCTTCAGCTCGTGCATGCACTCGAAGTAGGCGATCTCCGGCTGGTAGCCCGCCTCGGTCAGCGTCTCGAAGCCCGCCTTGACCAAGGCGGTGACCCCGCCGGCGAGGACGGCCTGCTCGCCGAAGAGGTCGGTCTCGGTCTCCTCGGTGAAGGTCGTCTTGATGACGCCGGCGCGGGTGCCGCCGATGCCCTTCGCGTACGACAGGGCCAACTCCCAGCCCCTGCCGGTCGCGTCCTGCTCGACGGCCACGAGACAGGGGACGCCGCGGCCCTCCTCGTACTGGCGGCGCACCAGGTGGCCCGGGCCCTTGGGGGCGACCATGCAGACGTCCACGCCGGCCGGGGGCTTGATGAAGCCGTAGCGGATGTTCAGGCCGTGGCCGAAGAACAGCGCGTCGCCGTCCTTCAGGTTCGGGGCGATGTGCTCCTCGTAGACCTGGGCCTGGATCGGGTCCGGCACGAGGATCATGATGACGTCGGCCTCGGCGGTCGCCTCGGCGGGGCTGACCACGCGCAGGCCCTGCTCCTCGGCCTTGGCCTTGGACCTGGAGCCCTCGTGCAGGCCGACGCGGACGTCGACACCCGAGTCACGCAGCGACAGCGCGTGGGCGTGGCCCTGGCTGCCGTAACCGATGACCGCGACCTTGCGGCCCTGGACGAGGGACAGGTCGGCGTCGGCGTCGTAGAACAACTCAGCCATGAGACTCACCTTTCGTGGACGATTTCCCGGGCGACACGCGGACCCGGTTGGGCACGTATCCGTGAACGGGCGGCGGGTCCTCGTCGGCCGAGAGGGCGTAACACTATCTCACACTCTCTCAGCGTCGACGGGGTGCCTGAATCGCAGTACTCATGTGTCACACATGTTTTGTTCCCCCTGTCAAAGGGGTGGCCGCACAAGAGCCGACCGCGACATCGAAAGAGAACCCCCACCCATGCCTGACGACCGTATCGACACCTCTGACAGCTCTTCCGGGACGGGAATCGCAAGCCTGGACGACCTGCGCAGGCACCTGCAGTGGGCCATCGAGGTGGAACACTCCACCCTGCCGCCCTACCTGACCGCCCTCTACTCCCTCGACCCCGAGCGGAACGCGGACGCCGTGCAGCTCATCGGTGGCGTCTTCGTGGAGGAGATGATCCACCTCGCCCTGGCCGCGAACCTGCTCAACGCCGTGGGCGGACAGCCCCTCCTCGACGCGCCGCACCTGATGCCTCCCCACCCGCGCACCATGCCGCACGCGGACCCGTCCATCGAGCTGGCCCTGCTGCCGTTCGGGCAGGAGGCCCTTGCGATGTTTCTCCGTCTCGAACAGCCGGCGCACCCGGGGGACCCGGCCGAGGGCGACCGCTACGAGACCATCGGGCAGTTCTACAACGCGATCGAGAAGGGGCTGCGGCGCCTGTGCGCGGAAAGGGGAGAAGACCAGATCTTCACCGGGGACCCCGCCCGTCAGGTCGCCGGCGGCCCGTTCGCCCACACCGCGGGGCACCTCAGCCCGGTCACCGACCTCGAGTCGGCACTCGGGGCGCTGAAGGAGATCGTCGAGCAGGGCGAGGGCGCGGCCCGCACCGACGTCTGGGACGGGGACATCGACCTGTTCCACCCCGAGACCAGGGCGGTCTCCCACTACTACCGGTTCAAGGAGCTGGCGCTGGGCCGGCGCTACCAGCCCGGCGACACACCCGAGTCCGGCCCCACCGGAGACGCGGTGACCGTCGATCCCGCCGGCATCCGCCCGTTGCGCCCCAACCCGCGACCGGACGATCACCCCGAAGGCAGTGCGATCCGCGCCGCGCAGGAGGCGTTCGACAGGACCTACTGCAAGATGCTGGGGCAGTTGGAGCAGGCGTTCAACGGCAATCCGGCGATGCTGGGCATCTCGGTGGGCACGATGTACGCGCTGAAGGGACAGGCACAGAGTCTGACGGCCATGCAGGACGGAGAGGCACTGGCCGCGGGCCCGACCTTCGACTACGTCGCACCCGAGGATCGCGGGTAGCGGCTCGGGGCGGCGCGGCGGGGTCAGGCTTGTTCCTGCCCCTCGTGCCGGGCGGCGAACACGTGCGCACCGACCATCACAAACGCGATGACACCGGTGCACAGCACGGTGAACGGCGTGAAGGTGGTGGCGAGCACGGCGAGTGCCGCGACAGGGGAGAGAACGCCGGCCTTGCCGGACACCCGCGCGGCCCGCCGGTGCAGTAGCCACACACAGGTGATGAAAAGGGCGACGGGCACCGTGTACGTGGCCGCGGCCTGGACGTCGGTGAGGGCCGCATGGCCGGTGGCACGGGCGACGTTGACCGCCAGTGCCGCTCCCACCGCGGCCGCGGAGGCGAACACCACGTAGTGCCCGTAGCCCCACAGCATGGCCGTGGACTGGGTCCTCAGGCGGCGCGGGGCGTCCTGGGCGAAGTACAGCCACCAGAGCGCGAAGACGGTCAGGATTCCGCCCAGCGCGATGGTCAGGACGGAGCCGGTCTCCTGGTGGGTGTCCAAGGCGGTGCGGACGGCCAGGCCGGCGGCCATGACGGACTCGCCGAGCACGATCAGGGTGAACAGCCCGTAGCGCTCGGCTATGTGCTGCGGGTGCCAGGTGGTGCCCACGGCCCGCTCCGCCCAGACCGGCACCGCGAGTTCGCCCACGGCGAGGGCGGCGAACGAGACGATGCCTCCGTCGTGCGGCAGGAGCAGCCGGACCAGCCAGCCGACCTGCAGCACCAGGATGCCCAGGGCGTACCGCAGGGCGGACCTCCGACGCTGCCGGTCCGTGTACGCGGCGCGCAGCCATTGAGTGACCATGGCCAACCGCATGATCACGTAGCCCCAGGTGATGACCGTGAAGTCGCCGCGCGCCAGCGCCTCGGTGGCTCCCGCCGCCATGACCAGAGCCCCCGTGATCTGGACCAGGGTCAGGAGGCGATAGGGCACGTCGTCCGTGTCGTACGCGGAGGCGAACCAGGTGAAGTTCATCCATGCCCACCAGATCGCGAAGAACACGAGCGCGTAGCCGAGCAGACCGTGAAGGGAACGCCCCGCGGCGATCTCGTGCTCGAACGCAGAGGATGCCTGCGCCACGGCGGCGACGAAGCAGAGGTCGAAGAACAACTCCAGGGAACTGGACGTGCGATGGTCCTCGCCGGCGTGCCGGGCGAGCATCGGCCGGTACCAGGCGCTGGACGGGCGGGGTGACTGACTCATGACGTCCTGGTCTGTAGTGGCAGCGGTGACAGAGGCGACCGGTGGCACGGGCAGCCGTGTCGTCGCGGTACGAGAGTCTTTCGCGGTGCTCACGGCCGTCCCGCCCGCTTCGCCACCCACTACGACCGGATGCGGTGCCGATCGGTGACAGCACCGTTGGAACACCGTGCGCCGAGCAGTCATCGGCGCGGACCTTCACGGGCGGGCGTCCGGTGCCGATGGAGACGCTCCAGATCGGCGACAGGACATCGAAGCGCGACTCGGAGGTCCGCTTGCGGACGTGAGGTTCGAAGCCATGGTGGCCGGGCGGAACACGGTGGTGACCTCGACCCTTCTTGGCCCCCATATTCCCCTTCCGGTCTGTGTCGACGGATGCCCGCATGGCGGGTCACGCCTCCCGCCGACGGGCCGTGCCGCCGGCGACACCGCAGCCGCGCGGACGGAAGACGACTCCTTCTCGAAGCAGAGCTGCCGGCACGCGCAGCCCATGGGGAAGTCTGCGCTTCGCCGACGCACCACCCCGCACCGGACGAGACGCCGGACGCCGCCTACGGGTTCGGTACCTCCTGGAGGACCCAGCCATTGCCGTCCGGGTCGGTGAAGTCCGCGTACGTGCAGTAGTCGCGACGCTGGGGGTCGGGGCCGCTGATCCATTTCTCGCCCGTGCAGCGGTGGAAGATGTCGCTGGTGTCGTGGTAGACGTCGCCGACCTCCACGCCCCGGCCGACCAGCTCGTCCCGGGCCTCGTAGATGTCCGAGACGATGAGGTGGAGGCCCTTGGACGACCCGGGGGCGGCCAGAGTGACGCCGGTGCCGAAGAGGACCGAGCAGGGCGAACCGGGGGGTGTCATGTGGACGACCCGGTAGGTCTCGTCCGTGACGTGGTCGGTGTCGAGGCGGAAGCCGACCGCCTCGTAGAAGGCCTTGGCCCGGTCGACGTCGGAGACGGGCAGAACTACGACTTCCAGTTTGAGATCCACTTGTCGCCACTCTCTTACGACTCACCGTGGGACGGTGTCATCGTCTCAGGCGCGATGCGCCCGCTCGTTCCGGAGTGTGTGGTCTCCATCGGCAACCGTCACACGCGTTGTCACAGGATACCGTCCTCGAACCGCGTCACACGGAGCGCCGTAAGTGCCGGAAGCGGCCCGGCAAAGGCGCGTCATGGAGGCACAGGCGCAGGACGTCTCCCCGGCTCGGTCACTCGGGAGTCGCGAGCCGCGCAGCGCAGGAGAGGATACTTGCCCTCCATTGTTCCGTGTGACACGGTGTCACATATTGTTGTTCCGGCGTCGGGCATCACGAGCGCCGCACTGCCGAAGGAAAGGCAAGGCCCGAAATGACATCGCAAGGCCTGAGGAAGCTCGTCTCCGCGAGTCTGGTCGCGTTTGCCGCGGCGGGCGTCACGGTCGGGGGAGCCGCAGCCGCGTACGCCGACACCATGGTCGGAAGCTACAGCACGCAGGCACAGTGCCTCGCGGTGAAGGTCGTCTACCAGAGCAGCGACCCCAGCGGTGGCTACTACTGCGACAACGACCTCGAGGCCGGCTACTGGAACCTCTGGAAGCGGTAGGCGCTTCGGTTCCCGCGTTCCGCGTTCCGCGTTCCGCATGCCGGCCCGCCGGCCCAGTCGGTGGGCCGGCCGTGTCGCGAGGGCTGCGTACGAGGGGGCGGTCGTCTCCTCGGCGGGATGGATCCGGGCGTTCCGCAATGGCCGTGTGTTCGTGTCGAACGCCTGGGCTTCCGCCGCACGCGGGCTGTCCGGACACGCGGCAGGTTGTAGGCTGTCGACACAGCCCTTGACCTGCAAGTACGCAGGCAGGGAGCCTACTGTTGGGAGTACCCCGATGTTCCGTACAATGTTCAAGTCCAAGATCCACCGCGCCACCGTCACCCAGGCCGACCTGCACTACGTGGGATCGGTGACGATCGACGCCGAGTTGCTCGACGCGGCGGATCTGCTGCCGGGTGAGCTCGTGCACATCGTCGACATCACCAATGGGGCCCGGCTCGAGACGTACGTCATCGAGGGGGAGCGCGGGTCCGGGGTCATCGGGATCAACGGGGCCGCCGCGCACCTGGTGCATCCCGGGGATCTGGTGATCATCATCAGCTACGCGCAGGTGTCCGACGCCGAGGCGCGGGAGTTGCGGCCGCGTGTGGTGCACGTCGACGAGGGGAACCGCATCGTGTCTCTCGGTGCCGACCCGGGGGAACCCGTGCCGGGGTCGGACCAGCGGCGCAGCCCGCACGCCGTCGGCGCCTGACGCGGCCGGCGGTGGGTGAGGCCATCGTCGTGGGGGTACGTCGTAGGCCGGATCGGTCCGGGCAGGCCGGGCGTCCAGAAAGGTGGGCACATGAGTGACGACGGTGGCATCCACATCCGTGACGACCGGGCGGCGGGACGGCTCGCGGCCTACGCGGGGGACGAGGTGGTCGGACGCGTGGAGTACTTCGTGCTCGACGAGCCCGCTCGCGCGCTCGTCCCCGTGCACACGATCGTCGAGCCCGCGCACGAGGGGAAGGGCATCGCCGGTTCCCTCGCGCGGGAGCTCTACGGGATCGCCGGGCGTGAGGGTGTCGCGGTGGCGCCCCTGTGCCCGTACGTCGTGAAGTGGGCCGCGCGCCATCCCGACGAGGCACCGGCGGCGGATCCCGCGCTGATGCGGGCGGCGGAGGAGTGGGTGACCGCCCACCCGGGGCGGTTCTGACCCGCGGTTCCCACGGTTCCGCCCGCGCGAGCGGGTGACTGGGCGGTCGGGGTGCGGGTAGGCGGGGGAGTAGTCCAGAGCCGACGTAGCGATGGCTGGAGGACAGCATGACGCAGCCCTACCCCGACCCTGTGCCGCCGGGGCCGACGCCGGGCCCGGTGCCGACGCCGCCCGGGCCGACGCCCGGACCGGACCCGGTCCCGCCGGACCCGGCACCCGCGCCGCCGGCACCCACGCCTCCGGCGCCGACCCCGCCGGCCCCCACTCCGCCGGGGCCCGCGCCCACCCCGCCCTCGCCCACTCCGCCGGGGCCCGCGCCCACCCCGCCCTCGCCCACTCCGCCGGGGCCGGGGCCCGACCGGCCCGAGCCGGTTCCGGAACCCGGACCGGCTCCGGGCCCCACCCCCGAGCCGCCAGGGCCGTTGTCCTGAGGAGCCCGTAGGGGACGGGGGCCGGTCTCCGCCCACTGATTACGTGGGTTCTCGCGCCGGATCCCGCGCCCCCGTAGGGGACGCGGGATCCGGCGTACGGGGGCGCCGCGCCCCCGGTCAAGGCGTCCTTACGCCTCCACCTCCGTGCGGTCGCCGCCCCACAGCGTGTGGAACGAGCCCTCGCGGTCCGTGCGGCGGTAGGTGTGGGCGCCGAAGTAGTCGCGCTGCCCCTGGGTGAGGGCCGCGGGGAGGCGGTCGGCGCGCAGGGCGTCGTAGTAGGCGAGGGCCGCCGCGAAACCGGGGGCTGGAACGCCCTGGCGGGTGGCCGCGATCAGGACCTCGCGCCAGTCGTCCTGCGCGTCCGCGATCTCCTGGGCGAACGTCTCGTCCGACAGCAGGCTCGGCAGGTCCGGACGGGTGTCGTACGCCGCGCGGATGCGGTCCAGGAACGCGGCCCGGATGATGCAGCCGCCCCGCCAGATCGCCGAGACCGCGCCCGGGTCGACGTCCCAGCCGTACTCCTTGCTGCCCGCCGCGATCTCGTGGAAGCCCTGCGTGTACGAGACGATCTTCGACGCGTACAGCGCCTGCTCGACGCGGTCCGCGAACGCCGCCGCCTCCGAAGGGGACAGCGCGGACGCCTTCGGGCCCGCCAGACCCCGGGAGGCCTCGCGCAGCGCCGCGTGCCCGGACAGCGAGCGCGCGAACACCGCCTCCGCGATGCCCGACACCGGCACGCCCAGGTCGAGCGCGATCTGCACCGTCCAGCGGCCGGTGCCCTTCTGTTCCGCCTGGTCCGTCACCACGTCCACGAACGGCTTGCCCGTCGCCGCGTCCACGTGCGACAGGACCTCCGCCGTGATCTCGATGAGGTACGAGTCGAGCCGTCCGGTGTTCCAGGTGCGGAAGATGTCCGCGATCTGCGCGGGGGAGTAGCCGGCCACGTCCCGCAGCAACTGGTACGCCTCGCCGATGAGCTGCATGTCCGCGTACTCGATGCCGTTGTGCACCATCTTGACGAAGTGCCCGGCGCCGTCGGGCCCGACGTGCGTCACGCACGGCGCCCCGTCCGCGGCCTTCGCCGAGATCTTCTCCAGCATCGGCCCGAGCGAGTCGTAGGACTCCTTCGGGCCGCCCGGCATGATGCTCGGGCCGTTGAGCGCGCCCTCCTCGCCGCCGGAGACGCCCATGCCGACGAAGTGGATGCCCTGCTCCCGCAGTTGACGCTCGCGGCGCCGGGTGTCGGCGAAGTGCGCGTTGCCCCCGTCGATGATCATGTCGCCGGGTTCGAGGAGCGGCGCGAACTCCTCGATCACCGCGTCCGTCGGCTCGCCCGCCTTCACCATGACGACCAGTCGGCGCGGACGCTCCAGCGCCGCGACGAAGTCCTTCGCGGTCTCGGCCGCGACGAAGTCGCCCTCGTGCCCGAACTCGTCCACCAGGTCGTGCGTCCGGGACGCCGTCCGGTTGTGCACGGCGACCGTGTAGCCGTTGCGCGCGAAATTGCGGGCCAGGTTGCGGCCCATGACCGCGAGGCCGGTGACACCGATCTGGGCTGAACTGCTCATGCGTGGGCTCCTCAAAGTGTCGTGATCGAAGGCGAGAACGCTGTGGACGTGTGCATGATTCCGGCTGTCGGCGGGGTGCTTCTCCGGTGACGCCGCGATGACGCCGCGATGACGCCCGACGACGCCGCGATGGCGCCTCGGACCCGGGACCGGTTGTGAACGGTATCCGCCAGTATTGCCCAGAATCGCTTTCCCCGTCCTTCCTGGCGTGGTGGTGCGCGTACCGCGTCGCCGCACGTTCCGCCCGTGTGTACGGGCGCGGAGGCCCTCCCGCCTCAGCCGCCCTGTCCACCGATGCGCCCGGACCCGCCGATCCGCCCGGCGCGCCGGTGTGCGCACGCGCCGGAGCGGCGCCGGAGCGCACCGGCAACCGGCGGCGAAAACCGGCCACTTGGCGCACCGGAGCGGCCGACACCACTCTTGTCCCGCTCCGCGCGCACTGGATACGGTGCCCGCTCCTGACGCCTGTCAAGGGGGCTCCCCATGGCCGTACGCGGCCGGCACCGCCGGTACCAGCCGAACAGGATCAACCGCGCCTCGCTCACCGTCACGGCGGGCGGCGCGGGCATGGCACTGCCGCTCATCACCACCGGGGTCGCCCACGCCGCCGACGCCGACACCTGGAACAAGGTCGCCGCCTGCGAATCCAGCGGCAACTGGCACATCAACACCGGCAACGGGTTCTACGGCGGGCTGCAGTTCACCCAGTCCACGTGGGAGGCGTACGGAGGCCGGGCCTACGCGGCGCGCGCCGACCTCGCCACCCGCGACCAGCAGATCGCCGTCGCCGAGAAGGTCCTCGACGGCCAGGGACCCGGCGCCTGGCCGGTCTGCTCCGACCGGGCCGGACTGGCCCGCGGCGGCTCCGGCCCCGACCTCGATCCGGGCACCGCGGGCACCCACACGCAGACCGCCCGGCAGACGGCACAGCGACAGGCCCCGGCCGAGCGTCGGGCGCCGGCACGCAAGCGTACGTCGCACAAGGACGTGACCCCGCAGTCCACGCCCCAGTCCCGCGCCGGCACCGCCGAGATGTACACCGTCGTCCACGGTGACACCCTCTCCGGTATCGCCGACACCCACGACGTACGCGATGGCTGGCACGGCCTCTACGAAGCCAACCGCACCACCGTGGGCTCCGATCCCGACCTCATCCTCCCGGGCCAGCGGCTCACCCTCGACGGCGCGCGCGCGACCGGTCCGGCGGGGAAGGCCGCCACCGGGAAGCGGCACACCGCCGAGAAGAAGGAGAAGCCGAAGGGCAGCTCCAAGGCGGAGTCCAAGGGGAGTCCCAAGGCGAAGCCCAAGGAGAAGCCCAAGGAGAAGCACGACGTCTCCACGCACCGGTCCGCCGCCACGACGGCCGGCCAGAAGGTCGTCGCCCCCGTCGCCGACACCAGCATCGGCACGCGCTACCACGCCGCCGGCTCCTCCTGGTCCAAGGGCTACCACACCGGCGTCGACTTCCCCGTGTCCACCGGCACGTCCGTGCGCTCCGTCGCCTCCGGGCACGTGGTGAGCGCGGGGTGGGGCGGCTCGTACGGTTACCAGGTGGTCGTACGGCACGCCGACGGCCGGTACAGCCAGTACGGTCATCTGTCCGCCATCTCCGTCCGGGCCGGGCAGAACGTGGCGGTCGGCCAGCGCATCGGCCGCTCCGGCTCGACCGGCAACGCGACGGGCCCGCATCTGCACTTCGAGGTGCGGACGGGGCCCGGGTTCGGGTCGGACATCGACCCGGTGGCGTACCTGCGGGCCGGCGGCGTACGGCTCTGAAAAGCGCTGCCCGGCCCCGGCGGTACCGGTCGCGCCCCGCTCAGGAGCCGACGCGGCTGCGGCGCGGGGCGGACAGGGGAGCCGGGTGCGTCAGCGGCGCCGGTATGAACGGCCCGCTGTAGAACGGGCCGAAGGCGTACGGCGGCGTGCACTGGGACGGGCCCCGGAGGGACGCGGGCAGGGTGGCCGCGACGGGAGCGGCCACGGGAGCCGTTGGGACCCGAGCGGCCACGGGAGCCGTTGGGACCGGGGCCGTGGGCGGGGCCTGGACCGGGAGCTCCGCCTGCGCCCTCGTCCCCGCCTCCGCCAGGACGGACGACACCAGGTCGGGCGCGGACCGGAGCGGCTGGGCGGGCACCACTACCGGGGCCGCCGAGGCCATCGACACCGCCTCGTCGGCGGTCGCGCCCCGCTGCTCCCCGCTGATCCGTTCCGACGTGAGCAGGATCAGACCGCCCGCCGCCACGACCCCGCACGCCAGTGCGAGCACGGTCCCCGTGGTGCCGTACCGGAACGTCTCCCCGAACATGGTCAGACCCACCGCGGCGGCGATCACCGGGTTGACGACCGTGACCGTGGCGAGCGGGGCGGCCAGGCCCGCGCCCCGGTACGAGGCCTGCGACAGCAGCGTGCCGACCGTCGCCAGCACCGCGATCGTCGCCACGCTGGGCAGGGACGAGAGCGTCGCGCCGTGCTCCCAGTCCTCCGCGACGGTCTTGGTGAACACCGAGGCGATCCCGAACGCGATGCCGGCCGCGGCGGCGAGCAGCACGCTGCGCACCACCGGGTGACGGTGGGCGGCGCGGGCGGCCGTCATCAGCGCCACGACCGCGCCGGCGGTGACCGCGGCGAGCAGGATCCGCTGCATGCCGTCGAGGGACTGCGCCTCGGCGCTGCCGGTCAGCGCGAGCAGGCCCGCGAGGCCGGCCGTCGCCATCAGCGCGCCGCGCCAGGCGGTGGCGCCGGCCCTGCGGCCCACGAAGAGGGCGGCCATGGGGAGCGCGAACACGATGGTCAGCGCGCCGAGGGGCTGGACGAGGCTGAGGGGGCCGTAGGCGAGGGCGACGACGTGGAGGAGGGCGCCGAGGCCGTTGAGGGCGATCGCCGCCCACCACGCGGGGTTGCGGAGCGGGGCGTAGGTACCGTCGGGGGTGGTCGCCGCGACGCGTTCCTGCACGATGGCGCCGCCCGCGTAGGCCACGGCCGAGATCAGCGACAGCAGCACGGACACCGCGAAGGCGCTCATGAGTGGCTCCTTCGGGGGTGGCCGTGGGGCCGGTGCGGTGCGCTGACTCTTTCCATGTCACCACCTTGCCCCTTGAAACGGCGCGCGTCGTCGTCCCTGAGCATTCATCGGGTCCTACTGCCGATGGAGTACACGGGCCACGGGGTCCTCCCCAGGGTGGGTGACGGGGTGGGGGAGCGCAGGTGGGTTTTCCCGCCCCCGCCGCCCCTCCCCCCATCGTCCTCCAGGGGCTTCGCCCCTTCGACCCCGAAAGACGAGAGGAGCCGCGCCCCCGGGCAGCCAAGGACCACCCTTGAGGGGGCTCCGCCCCCTGGCCCCCGGTTGCCCCCGGCACCGGGCCCGCCCGGGGGCCGCTCCCCGGCCCGGTTCCCTCTTCCCCTCCCCGCGGACATGGGTGACCATGGGGACAAGCGACCCAGGAGGCCATACGTGCGGGTGGGACTGTTGAGCCGGGAGTATCCGCCCGACATCTACGGCGGTGCCGGCGTGCATGTCGAGTTCCTCGCCCGGGAACTCGCGCCGCTCGTCGATCTCACCGTGCACTGCTGGGGCGAGGGGGCCGCCCCGCACGCCAGTCCCGCGGTCACCCGGCACCGCCCCTGGCCCGCGCTCGACGACGCGAACGACGCCCTGCGCACGTTCTCGGTGGACCTCGCCATGGCCGCCGGACTGCGGGACCGCGAACTCGTGCACTCCCACACCTGGTACGCCAACCTCGGCGGCCACCTGGCCAAGCTGCTGCACGGCATCCCGCACGTGATGACCGCGCACTCGCTGGAGCCGCTGCGCCCCTGGAAGGCCGAGCAGCTCGGCGGCGGTTACGCCCTCTCCAGCTGGGCCGAGCGCACCGCGATCGAGGCCGCCGACGCCGTCGTCGCCGTGTCCGGCGCCATGCGCGACGACATCCTCACCTGCTACCCGGCGCTCGACCCGGCCCGCGTGCACGTTCTCCACAACGGCATCGACACCACCCTCTACCGCCCCGACCCCGGCACCGACGTCCTCGACCGGATCGGCCTGGACCCCGGCCGCCCGTACGTCGTCTTCGTCGGCCGCATCACCCGCCAGAAGGGCGTCCCGCACCTGCTCCGCGCCGTGCGCCGGATCGACCCCGCCGCCCAGGTCGTGCTGTGCGCCGGCGCCCCGGACACCCCGGAGATCGACCGCGAGTTCCGCGAGCTGTACGCCGAACTGAGCCGGAGCCGGGCGGACGTGCACTGGATCCCCCGGATGCTGCCCCGCGCGGAGGTCATCCAGCTCCTCACCCACGCCGCCGTCTTCGTCTGCCCCTCGGTCTACGAGCCGCTCGGCATCGTCAACCTGGAGGCGATGGCGTGCGGCACCGCCGTCGTCGCCTCCCGGGTCGGCGGCATCCCGGAGGTCGTGGACGACGGCCGCACAGGTCTCCTCGTCGACCTCGACCCGGGCACGGACCAGACCGGTTTCGAGACCCGCCTCGCGCACGCCCTGGACACCGTCCTCGGCGATCCGGCGACCGCGCGGCGGATGGGCGAGGCGGGCCGCGCGCGGACGCTTCGTGAATTCGGCTGGGACGCCGTCGCCCGCCGAACGGTCCGTCTTTACGAGGAAGTCCTCGGCGGGGCGGCAGAAGACGCCCGTCGGGGGTAGTGAATGTAGTGAATGCAGACAGGACCAGGCAGGACAGGGTGCCGTCCGTGTGTACGGTGCGGCACCACCGGGCGTAGAGGGGCGGCGGGATGGGCGGCGGGATGCGGCGCGGTGGACCTTCGGTGCTGGGAATCGTGTTGGCGGGCGGCGAGGGCAAACGGCTGATGCCGCTGACCGCCGACCGCGCCAAACCGGCCGTGACCTTCGGCGGGACGTACCGGCTCGTCGACTTCGTACTGTCCAATCTGGTCAACGCGGACATCCTGCGGATCTGCGTGCTCACGCAGTACAAGTCGCACTCGCTCGACCGGCACATCACCACCACCTGGCGGATGTCCAGTCTGCTGGGCAACTACGTGACCCCCGTCCCCGCCCAGCAGCGGCTCGGCCCCCGCTGGTACCTCGGCAGCGCCGACGCGATCCTTCAGTCGCTCAACCTGATCTACGACGAGCAGCCCGAGTACGTCGCGGTGTTCGGCGCCGACCACGTCTACCGCATGGACCCGCGCCAGATGCTGGCCCAGCACATCGACTCCGGCGCGGGCGTCACCGTCGCGGGCATCCGCGTGCCGCGCGCCGAGTCGCCGTCCTTCGGCGTGATCACCCCCGGCTCCGACGGCCGCACCGTCGACCGCTTCCTGGAGAAGCCCGCCGACCCGCCCGGCCTCGTCGACGACCCCGACCGCGTCTTCGCCTCGATGGGCAACTACATCTTCACCACCAAGGCCCTCATCGAGGCCCTCCACCGCGACGCCGAGGACGAGAAGTCGGTGCACGACATGGGCGGTTCCCTCCTCCCCATGCTCACGGACCGCGGCGAGGCCCAGCTCTACGACTTCAGCACCAACCACGTCCCCGGCGAGACCAGCCGCGACCAGGGCTACTGGCGCGACGTCGGCACCCTCGACGCCTACTACGAGGCGCACATGGACCTGATCGCCGAGCGCCCCGCCTTCAACCTCTACAACCGCAGCTGGCCCATCTACACCCACTCCACCCAGCTCTCCCCGGCCCGCTTCAACGCCGGCGGCATCGCCAGCGAGTCGATCATCAGCGCCGGCTGCCTCATCCGCGGCCAGGTGACCCGTTCGGTCCTCTCGCCCGACGTCCGCGTCGACCCGGGCGCGGTGGTCCAGGGCTCCGTACTGCACGACAACGTGCACATCGGCCGGGGCGCGATCGTCCGGGGCGCCATCCTCGACAAGAACGTCGAGGTCCCGCCCGGCGCCACGATCGGCGTCAACCCGAGCCGCGACGCCGAGCTCTACACGGTCTCCAAGGGCGGCGTCATCGCTCTGGGCAAGGGACAGCAGGTCCCGTAAGGACGACTCGAACCGCATCGAACCGCATCGAGCGGTATCGAACCGCATCGAGCGGTATCGAACCGCATCGAGCCGCATCGAGCGGTATCGAACCGCATCGAGCCGCAGGAGGAAGCGGAAGCACCCGCACTCGCCCACGTACGGGAGCGGGTCGTGGAGGCGTGGCACAGCACGCCGCGTACCCGGCCCCCGGAGAACCGCGCTCACGCCGCCGCCGGGCAGTACGCCCGGCGGCGGCGTGCTGCCACGCCCCCACGACCCCGACCCACCCACCTGCCACAGGCACGCCCCACGCGAACGGGACGTGCCCGCACCCTGGACACGATCCCGCAATCGTGTTGTCATGCCTCTGCTCGATGTCTGACAACGTTGTAATCACCTCCGAAGCGCCCCTGCACGAACCCCTATCACCCCGAACCCCCACCCCCCACCGACCCTCACCCACCCCCGAGCCCTGACCCGCCACCCGTCCTCACCCACGGAGGATCCGTGCGCACCAGACGCCTCAAAGTCAGAGACCGCCTCGCCCTGCTCCTCGCCGCGGCCCTGGCCGCCGCAGGCCTCGCGGCCGCAACCACCTCTCCGGCAGCGGCCACCGACACCCACGCGGCCGCCGGCACCCCCAGCGAGGCCCACGGCCTCAAGGGCGAGTACTACACCCAGTCCGCCGAGGGCGCCTTCGACTTCGCCACCCTCAAGGCGACCACCTTCGACCCCACCCTCGACTTCGCCGACCTCGAACCCCGGCTGCGTGCCACGACGGGTCAGGACAACGATGTCAGCGCTCGCTGGACCGGCCGTCTCGTCCCCGAGAAGACCGGCGCCACCACCTTCTCGATCATCGGCGACAACGGCTTCCGCCTCTGGGTGGACGGCAGGCTCGTCATCGACCACTGGGTCGACGACTGGGACCAGGAGCAGACCGGCGAACCCGTCGACCTGACCGCCGGCCACGCCGTCGACATCAAGGTCGAGTACTTCGAGCACTACGGCGGCTCCAACCTCCACGTGCGCTGGACCCCGCCCGGCGGCACCAAGACCGCGATCCCGCAGTCGGCCTTCCGCCTCCCGGAGGGCTTCGACTACGACGGCCCGGTGGCGACCACCGTCCGCCCCGACGGCCGTACCCTCCAGCTCGACTTCGCGAGCCCGCTGACCGGTGTCCCGGCCGGTCTCACCGACCACCTCGGCGCGGTCGTCGGCGGCGCCACCTGGCCGCTGGGCAAGGCGAAGCTCGACCCCGAGAACCCCGCGTCGCTGCTGGTCGCCCTCGACGAGCCGGTCGTCGGCAACAAGACCGGCACCGCCAAGGGCACCGCCGACGTCCGTTACGACGGCAAGGGCGGCCTCACGACGACCGCGGCCGACAACAGCGCCCACACCGTCGGCGCCTTCTGGACCAGTGGCGCCAACAAGTCGACGTACGAGCTCACCACCAAGTGGGCCAAGCAGGTCGGCCCGCACAACGCCCTGCCCGAGTACCCGCGCCCGCAGCTCACGCGCACCAAGTGGCAGAACCTGAACGGCCGTTGGCAGTTCGCCGCCGCCAAGGCCGACGAGCAGCCGCCGGTGGGCAGGACGCTGGGCGAGCACATCCTCGTCCCGTACCCGGTCGAGTCCCAGCTCTCCGGGCTGGAGCGGCACGAGGACCGCATGTGGTACCGCCGCACCTTCACCGTGCCGAAGAACTGGCACGTCGGCTCGGCGCAGCGGCTGCAGCTCAACTTCGGCGCCGTCGACTGGCGCGCCGAGGTCTACGTCAACGGCACCCAGGTCGCCGAACACCAGGGCGGCTACGACAAGTTCAGCGCCGACATCACCAAGGCGCTGAAGCCGGGCCGCACCCAGGAGCTCATCGTCGGCGTCTACGACCCGACCGACTCCGGGGGCGGCGAGAACCAGCCGATGGGCAAGCAGCGCCTGGACCCGAGCGGCATCTGGTACACGCCGACCTCCGGCATCTGGCAGACGGTGTGGATGGAGCCGGTCGCCGCCGACCACGTCGACAACCTCAAGCTCACCCCGGACGTCGGCAAGAGCACGCTCACCATCGAGCCGCAGGGCGTCCGTGACGGCGTACGGGTCACCGCGACGGCGTACGCCGGCAAGCGCGCGGTGGGCACGGTCACCGGGCGCACCGGGCAGCCGCTGACCCTGCGTCTGCGCAACCCGCACCTGTGGTCCCCGGACGACCCGTACCTCTACAACCTGAAGGTGCGCGTCGGCTCCGACAGCGTCGGCAGCTACTTCGGGATGCGCTCGGTCTCGGTGAAGAACGTGAACGGCACCCCGCGCACGATCCTCAACGGCAAGCCGATCTTCATGATGGCCACCCTCGACCAGGGCTTCTGGCCGGACGGCCTCTACACCGCACCCACCGACGAGGCCCTCGCCTACGACCTGAAGGTGCACAAGCAGCTCGGCTTCAACTCGGTCCGCAAGCACATCAAGGTGGAGCCGGACCGCTGGTTCTACTGGGCCGACCGGCTCGGCCTGATGGTGTGGCAGGACATGCCCGCGATGAACGCCGGCACCAGCCCGTCCACCGCCGCCCGCGCCGAGTTCGAGCGCGAGCTGAAGCAGATGATCGACGAGCACATCAGCAGCCCGTCGGTCGTCATGTGGGTGACCTTCAACGAGGGATGGGGCCAGTACGACATGGCCCGCATCGCCGACCAGGCCAAGTCCTGGGACCCGACCCGGCTGATCAACAGCATGTCCGGGATCAACCTCGGGGCCGACGGCGGCACCGGAGACATCATCGACGAGCACGGCTACCCGAGCCCCGCCCTGCCACCGAACCCGGACGGCAGACGCGCCCTGGTCAGCGGCGAGTACGGCGGCCTCGGCCTGGCGGTACCCGGCCACGCCTGGTCGGTGCAGCAGTCGTACGTGGACGTCGACCCCTCGACGTACACCGACGACTACCTCACCAAGCTCGGCGAGGTCCACGCGCTGGCCTGCAAGGGCGGCAACGGCGCGGTCTACACCCAGATCAGTGACGTCGAGGGCGAGCTCAACGGCCTGCTGACCTACGACCGCCGGGTGCTCAAGCCCGACGCCGACCGGGTCAGGGCGGCCCAGCAGTCGCTCATCCACGACGCGTCGCAGCCGGTGGTCGCCGGTTGCGGCTCAGACTGAGGTGCCACCCACCCGCACTGTCCGCACCACCCGCACTGTCCGCACCACCAGCACTGAGCGCACCACCTGAACGATCCGAACCGCCCCCCGGACCGCTCCGGACCAGCCCGGCCCCTTCGGCCGGGGTGCCGAGCGGTCCGGGGGAACCCAACCCTCCCGGAGGTCTTCCGAGATGAGATGGACCCGGCGCCTGCGCCTGGCCGCCGCCGGCGCGGCGGCCGCCACCGCGCTCTCCGCCCTGCCACCCGCCCAGGCCGCCATGGCCACGGGTGCCGCCGAGCCGGCCGCCGCGTCCGGCCGGGGCGGCGCCCTCACCGACCTGGTCAACCCGTTCATCGGTACCCAGAACGAGGGCAACACCTACCCGGGGGCCGCCGTGCCCTTCGGCATGGTGCAGTTCTCCCCGGACACCGGCCACAACACCGGTTACGACTATGCCGAGGACCACATCCGAGGCTTCTCCCTCGTCCACCTCTCCGGCGTCGGCTGCGGACTCGGCGGCGACCTGCCGGTGCTGCCCACCACCGGCGACGTCACGCAGACGGACTACGCGAAGTACGCCGCGAAGTTCTCCCACGACGACGAGCAGGCGAGCCCCGGCTACTACGGCGTCGGCCTGGACAGCGGCATCAAGGCCGAGCTGACCGCCACCGCCCGCACCGGCGTGCAGCGCTACACCTTCCCGGCCACCGACAAGGCCAACGTCCTGCTCAACGCCGGGCAGTCGCTGCACCGGACGGCGAACACGAAGGTCGAGATCCTCGACGACCACACCGTGCGCACCGCCATCACCGGCAGCGGCTTCTGCCAGGACACCAAGCCGTACACCGTGTACACGATCACCCGTTTCGACCGTCCGTTCACCGCGCACGGCACCTGGAACGGCGACACCGTGACCGCCGGTTCGGACACCTCCTCCGGGACCGGGCGCAACGGCGCCTACGTGCGGTTCGACACCAGCAAGGACCGCACGGTCGAGGCGACCACCGCGCTGAGCTACGTCGACGCGCGCGGCGCGGCCGGCAACCTGCGTGCCGAGGGCGGCCACTCCTTCGCCCAGGCGCGCGAGGCCGCCCGGAGCACCTGGGAGCACCGGCTCGACGACGTCCGCGTGCGGGGCGGCGCCGACACGCTGAACCGCACCTTCTACTCGTCCCTGTACCGGTCCTTCCTCGCGCCCAACATCGGCAGCGACACCGACGGCCGCTACACCGGCTGGGACCAGAAGACCCACCGGGCGAAGGGCTTCACGTACTACCAGAACTGGTCGCTGTGGGACACCTACCGCACCCAGTCCCAGCTCCTGTCGCTGCTCGCGCCGCGTCAGGCCCGGGACATGGCGATCTCCGTCATCAAGATCGACGAAGAGGGCGGCTGGCTGCCCAAGTGGGGCTACGGCACGGTCGAGACCAACATCATGACCGGTGACCCCGTCACCCCGTTCCTCACCAACGCCTACCAGCAGGGACTGCTCAAGGGCTGGGAGGAGAAGGCCTACCGCGCGCTGAAGAAGAACGCCGACGGCGTGCCGCCCACCGACTCGCCCTACGTCGGCCGCGAGGCCAACAAGGAGTACCTGCGAGACGGCTTCGCGCCGTACATCGAGGGCCGTCCGCACGCCAAGCCGGGCGACTCCGACTACGACCACGGCCCCTCCGCCACCCTGGAGTATGCACTGTCCGACGCGATGCTCGGTCAGATGGCAGGCGACCTCGGCCACAAGGCCGATGCCGCCCGGTATGCCGAGCGCGCGCAGAACTACCGTACGATCTTCGACCCGAGCACCGGCTTCTTCCGCGCCCGTGACGCCTCCGGCGCCTTCGTCGGACCGGACGACCCGGCGCAGAGCGCGGGCTTCCACGAGGGCACGGCCTGGCAGTATCAGTGGCTGGTCCCGCAGGACCTGCCCGGCATGGTCGACCTGATCGGCGGCCGGCAGGCGGCCAACGACCGCCTCGACTCCTTCTTCGCCTACGACCAGCTCGTGCGGGACCCGGCGAAGACCGCCCGCGAGGTCTGGGTCAACGGCCCGTACGAGTACTACAACGCCAACAAGTACAACCCGCAGAACGAGCCCGACCTGATCGCCCCGTACACCTACCTGTCCACCGGCCAGCCGTGGAAGACCACCGACGTGGTGCACGCCGCGCTGACCCTGTTCACCGACACCCCGACCGGCATGACCGGAAACGACGACCTCGGCACCATGTCCGCCTGGAACGTGCTGTCGTCGATCGGGATCTTCCCGGTCCAGCCCGGTGACGACACCTGGGGTCTGTCCACGCCCGTCTTCGACCGGGTCGACCTCACCCTGGACCACCGCTACTACCCCAAGGGCCATCTGACGGTGACCGCGGCCGGCACCTCGGACTCCGACCGCTATGTGCAGTCGGCCCGGGTGAACGGCAAGGACTACCGGAAGACGTACCTGACCACGGAGGACCTGCGCCGGATGCGTTCCCTGTCGTTCACGGTCGGCGCGCAGCCGTCCGAGTGGGGAACATCGGCCGACGCGGCGCCGCCCGCGCTGAAGTGACACCGGCCGTCCGCTGAGGCCCGGCCCGGTCCCCATCGGGCCGGGCGGGCCGCGGACGGCTCCGGCGAACCGAGCATCGGTGAAGT
Organism: Streptomyces sp. B3I8; assembly: GCF_030816915.1. Classification (NCBI taxonomy): domain Bacteria; kingdom Bacillati; phylum Actinomycetota; class Actinomycetes; order Kitasatosporales; family Streptomycetaceae; genus Streptomyces; species Streptomyces sp. B3I8. Next base: position 6,537,128 of record NZ_JAUSYN010000002.1, read on the forward strand.
CCCGCCCCTCCTCCGGGGCGGGACTTCACTCGTTTTTTACGCAGCGTAACGTGATCGTACTTGACCGTGATCGACAGTCGGCGTTTGACTGACAGGGCACCGGTCCGGCCGTACGGCGCGCCGGGGCGCCCCCGCCGCGCTCCCGTTCCCATCCCCGTCGTCCACGCGAGGGCACGCCATGACTTCCGACCTGCTCGCCCCCCTCGATCTGGCGTTCTGGAACATCGAGTCCGCCGAGCACCCCATGCACCTGGGCGCGCTCGGCGTCTTCGCCTGCCACTCGCCGACCGCCGGCGCCCATGCCGCCGACCTGCTCGCCGCCCGCGCCGCCGGAGTGACCGGACTGCGCATGCGCATCCGTGACGTGTGGCTGCCCGGCACCCGGCTCGCCCGCGGCCTCACCGACGTACGTCTCCCGCTCGCCTTCGGCGGCGCGGCCCGCGAACCCGCCCCCGACTTCGACCCGCTGGACCACGTACGGCTGCACGCCCCCACCGCCGACTTCCACGCCGTCGCCGGCCGGCTCATGCAGCGGCCACTGGAGCGCGGCCGGCCGCCGTGGGAGGCACACGTCCTGCCGGGGGAGGACGGCACCTCGTTCGCGGTGCTGTTCAAGTTCCACCATGCGCTCGCCGACGGGCTGAGGGCGCTCACCCTGGCCGCCGCGATCATGGACCCCACGGAACTGCCCGCCTCCCGGCCCCGCCCGGCCGAGGCGCGCCGCAGCCCCCTCCCGGACCCGCGCCGCCTGCCGGGCCTGCTCCGCGACACCCTCACCGACGTCGTCTCCGACGTGGGACGCGCCCTCGACATCGGCGCCTCCGTCGCCCTGTCCACGCTCGGCGTGCGCTCCTCGCCCGCCCTGACCGCCGGGCCCACCGGCACCCGGCGCACCGCGGGCGCCGTCCTCGACCTCGACGAGGTGCACCGGGTGCGCAAGACGGCCGGCGGCACCGTCAACGACGTACTCATCGCGATCGTCGCGGGCGCGCTGCGCCGGTGGCTCGACGAACGCGGCGACGGCAGTGCGGGGGTGGCTCCCCGGGCGCTCATCCCCGTCTCCCGGCGCCGGCCGCGCAGCGCCTCCCCGCAGGGCAACCGGCTCTCCGGGTACCTGATACGGCTTCCGGTCGACGAGGTGGACCCGCTGCGGCGGCTGCGGGTGGTGCGGGCGGCCATGGACCGCAACAAGGACGCCGGGCCGGGGCGCGGCGCCGGCGCGGTCGCGCTGCTCGCCGACCATGTGCCGGCGCTCGGGCACCGGCTCGGGGGGCCGCTGGTCAGCCAGGCCGCGCGGCTCTGGTTCGACATCCTCGTCACGAGCGTGCCGTTGCCGAGCCTGGGGCTGCGGCTGGGCGGCAGCCCGCTGACGGCAGTGTTCCCGCTGGCGCGCCGCTGGCGCGGGGCCAGTCGCTGGCGGTGGCGGTGTCGACGTACCGGGGGAGGGTGCACTACGGACTGGTCGCGGACGCGGAAGCGGTCCCCGACCTGGAGGTGTTCGCGACCGCACTCCACCACGAACTGAACACCCTCCGCACAGCCTGCACCACGGACTGACCGGTGCCCCGGCACCGGACACCTGAGAGCGCGGGGGCCGGCCGCCCCCCCGCCCCCTGACGGGGCGCCGCCCGGCCTCCAGGTACGCGGGGAACCGCGCGAGCAACCACGACCAACTCGCACCCGCCCGCGTACCCCGACTCGCCCGGGCTCTCGGGCGTCCGACCAGGACCGAAGGGGCGGAGCCCCTTGTCGGGACGGGACGGGTAGGGGCGGCGGGGGCGAGGAACCCACCCGGGCGAACCCCCCGTTTTGGCGCTTCGCGCCGACGCTCCGTACAATCGCCTGTTCGAAAGGCGAGCGCGACCCGCGCGCCGCAGGCGAGCGAGGAACGGCACGCGATGACGGTGACAGAGACCGCCCCGGTGAACGACGACCCGGCGGCCACACCCCCGCCCGCGCCGCACATCCCGAACCCCACCCAGACCTCCGACGTGACCCCGGACGCGACCCACGACACGGCCCCCGACGGGACGTCGCCCGGCCCCGGGATCGACCCGGACCGTCTCGCCGTCTGCCTCGCCGTCCTCGCGGAACTCGACACCATCGACGTCGACCACCCCGACGCGATCGCCGTCCGCCGCGCCACCTCGCACATCTACCGCAGCGTCAAGCAGCGCCGCCGCCAGGAACGCCGCGCTGCCAAGACCGCTCACGACAAGGCCGTCACCGAGGCCACCGCCACCGGCTCCGCCCAGCGCATCGACGACGAGACGGAGGGCGCCCTGCCCTCCTCCGCCACCGAGGCCGGCCGGATCGCCGGGATACTCCAGCGCCCCCGCTCCTGCTACACCTGCAAGACCCGCTACACCGAGGTCGACTACTTCTACCACCAGCTCTGCCCCTCCTGCGCCGACGAGAACAGATCCCGCCGCGACGCCCGCGCCGACCTCACCGGCAAGCGCGCCCTCCTCACCGGCGGCCGCGCCAAGATCGGCATGTACATCGCGCTCCGGCTGCTCCGCGACGGCGCCCACACCACCATCACCACCCGCTTCCCCAACGACGCCGTCCGCCGCTTCAAGGCCCAGCCGGACAGCGCCGACTGGATCCACCGGCTGAAGATCGTCGGCATCGACCTGCGCGACCCGGCCCAGGTCATGGCGCTGGCCGACTCGGTCGCCGCCGAGGGCCCGCTGGACATCCTGATCAACAACGCCGCGCAGACCGTGCGCCGCTCCCCGGGTGCCTACAGCGAGCTGGTCGCCGCCGAGTCGGCCCCGCTGCCGGCCGGCGAGCTGCCCGCCTCCGAGGTCATCGGCACCTTCGGCTCGGGCGCGGTCACCGAGCTGCCGGTGGCGGGCGGCAGCGCGCTCTCCGCCCAGGAGGTCACCGACCTCGCGCTGGTCTCGGGCTCCGCCTCCCTGGAGCGGATCGCGGCCGGCACCGCGATCGACGCCGGCGGGCTCGTGCCCGACTTGCACGACACCAACAGCTGGATCCAGACGGTGGAGGAGGTCACCCCCGTCGAGCTGCTCGAAGTGCAGCTGTGCAACTCCACGGCGCCGTTCCTGCTGATCAGCAGGCTGCGCCCGGCGATGGCGGCGTCCGAGGCCCGGCGGACGTACATCGTGAACGTCTCCGCGATGGAGGGCGTCTTCGGCCGCGGCTACAAGGGCGCCGGCCACCCGCACACCAACATGGCCAAGGCCGCCCTCAACATGCTGACCCGCACCAGCGCCCAGGAGATGTTCGAGAAGGACCGCATCCTGATGACCGCCGTCGACACCGGCTGGATCACCGACGAGCGCCCCCACCCCGACAAGGTGCGCATGGCGGAGGCGGGCTTCCACGCCCCGCTGGACCTCGTCGACGGGGCGGCCCGGGTCTACGACCCCGTCGTCCGCGGCGAGCAGGGCGAGGACCTGTACGGCGTCTTCCTGAAGGACTACGCGCCCGGCAAGTGGTGACACCGGCGGGCGTGCCCCCCTGTGCCCCCTCACATGCCGAAGGGCGTACGCGCCGGTCGTGACCCGACGTGCACGCCCTTCGGGCGAGAGGTGTGTCCGGCCTACGGGAAGGCCCACATGCCCACGAAGAGCACCAGCAGGACGAAGAGCACGATCATCATCACGCTCCAGGTACCGCGGTGCCGCAGGGGCTCCCCCGGGCCCCCGCCCCTGGGCCGGTCCTCCGGCAGGGCCGGGTTCTCGGGACGGTCGCTCGCGTAGAACTCCTCGTCGGTCGGGCGGACATCGCGCCGGCCGACGCTTCCGGGATCGATGTCGTGGCTGGTCATGTGAACTCCTTGCACGGTGCTCGACATCCTCCGGGTTCCCGCGATCAGGCCGGCCATGCGCCGCGCGCGGCGCGCACCGGCCGCCGGGCGTGCCCTGAGACCCGGTGCGGCGGCGGCCCTGGGCACGGGCGGTGCGCACGGCCCGCCGCCCCGTCCGGACGGCCGAAGGAACCGAAAGACCGGTACGGAACGGCAGCAAATACGCGGACCGCAACGCAGTCCTTACGCACTGTTTGCCTCCCTATCGAGCAGACCGGCGCTCATTTGGTTAACCTGGCCAGGACGGACAGCGACACGGGGTCCCACCCACACCCATTGGTCCGTCCCGGGACAAGCCGGTCATCACGGTCTGTTCTCGCACGACGATGCCGACGCCACCGCGTCAGAACTGTTCCCTCAGTCCCGAGGCGGGCGGCGGCCGCACAGAGCGAAGGCCGGGCCGACGCCCCCGAGGGTGATCCGACACATAAGGAGTGCGCGGTGACACCGGAGAAGACGAATCTCGAGGAACGTCCCACGGGACGGCTGTCCGTCGCGGGGGTGGCCGAGGAGAAGCTCGGCAGCCTGGAGGTGTGGGCGAGGTCGGCACCGATCCGCCTGGCCGGCTACGAGGACGACCTCGCCGAGCCGCACATCCTCCCCAGCGTCGACTGATCCCCCCGCCCGGTTCCCCGCGCCCCTCCCCGGCCGCGGGGAACCGCTACGAGGAGGGCCGGGAGAACTTCGTACCGGTCAGCCGGGTCGGGGGCATGAACTCGCGGACGTAGGTCCGGTGCCAGCACGCCCCCGTCCCGAGCCGCTCCCGCCACGTCGTGAACCGGTACCGGTACAGGCTCGCCCGTACGAACCGCGGTGGCGCGTCCGCCGGGAACGGCGAGCGGCGCAGCAGCCGCAGCGTGTCCCGGTCGTTCTCCAGCAGCCGCTCCAGCAGCCCCCCGAACCACGCCCCGGCGTACGCCGGAGACAGCGCGGCGAACCACATCATCCAGTCCAGGCGCAGGTGGTACGGCGCGAACTGGCGCGGCCAGTGCCGGGGATCGCCCGGCTTGCCGCGGAACTCGTACTCCCGCCACTCGGACGACTCCCGCGGCACGTCGTCGGCCGTGCCCTCGATCACCACCTCCTGCCGGATCCGGCTCACGCTCCCGAAGGCGCCGTAGGTGTTGACCAGGTGCAGCGGGTCGAAGGAGCGGTTCATCACCTGGCGCCGGGACAGCATGTTGCGCACCGGACGGTAGCCGAGCGCCACCAGCCCGGCCGCCACGGCCAGGACGACCACCTCGTACCAGAGCGGCGCCGGGGCCGTGTGCGGCGGCGGGACGGGGAAGGCGATCACCGACAGGGCGATCACGACGGTGAGCCAGTTCAGCCAGGCGAAGTTGCCCGACAGCACCAGCCACAGCTGGGTGAGGATCATCAGGGCCGCGGCGGCCGTGGCCACCGGCCGGGGAGTGAACAGCAGGAACGGCACCACCAGCTGCGTGACGTGGTTGGCCGCCACCTCCACCCGGTGGGCCGGCTTCGGCAGCCGGTGGAAGAACCAGCTCAGCGGCCCCGGCATCGGCTGCGTCTCGTGGTGGAAGTCCAGGCACGTCAGCTTCCGCCAGCAGGCGTCCCCGCGCATCTTGATCAGCCCGGCGCCGAACTCCAGCCGGAACAGCAGCCAGCGCAGCAGGAACAGCACGACGACCGGCGGGGCCACCTCGTCGTTGCCCAGGAACACCGCGAGGAACCCGGTCTCCAGCAGCAGGGACTCCCAGCCGAACGCGTACCAGGTCTGCCCGACATTGACGATCGACAGGTACATCACCCACGGCACCAGCCACAGCGGCATCGCCGCCCACAGAGGCAGCCACCCGTCCACCCCCGCCACCAGCGCCGCCGACACCGCGCACCCCGTCCACGCCCAGCCGGCGAAGAAACGGTCGGAGTAGTGCCGGTGGAAGACACTCGGCGCCCGCCGGAACGGCACCCGTGCCGTGAACCGGGGCACGGGCAGCATGCCGCGCTCCCCGATCAGCGCACGGAACTGCAGGGCCGCGCCCAGAAACGCGACGAGGTACAGCGCGGCCAGCCCGCGCTGGAACACCAGCCGGCTCAGCCAGTAGTCCGGTGCCGTGAACCAGTCCATCCGGCCGGCCTCCTCTCGCTCGTGTGCCGCGTACGGCCCGGGACACCCGGACACCCGGAACCACCGGGTACCCGTTCACGAGGCGCGGCGACCCACCCCGCCCCGTGGACGGCTTCCTCCGCTTGCGTGCCCCGCCCCGCCGGGGCGGACAATGGTGGTCGACCGCTGCCCGGAGCCGCCCCGAGCCGGCTCCGCCCCGCACTCGAAGATCTGGACGAACCCTGGCAAGGTGGGCCTCATGGCTGATCGGGGAGTGAGCGCGCCGTCGCTCCCGGACGACTGGCCCGACCGCCCGGACCCGATCCTGGCGCTCAACCGCATGGGCAGTTTCGACTGGGACCTGGACACCGGTGTGACCCAGATGGACGCCCAGGCCCTCGAGCTGTTCGACCTGCGGGCCGGCGAGTTCGACGACCGTGTCGGCAGCCTGACCCCCCGGCTGCACGCCCCGGACATCCCCCGCCTGGAGGAGCTGGTCACCCGGGCGCTGGAGGAGGGCGGCGAGAACTACGGCGCCTACTTCCGCATCCGCCGCCGCGACGGCAGCCTGCGCTGGACCCACACCCAGGGCTACATCCGCCGCGACGCCACCGGCCGGGCCCGCCGGATCATCGGCATCGTCCGCGACGCCACCCAGGAGCTGCGCGACAGCCGGGCCCGCAGCGAACAGGCCGCCCGGGACATCGCCCGGCGCCGGCAGGCCGACGTCGCCCAGGCCACCATGGCGGCCCTCGCCCACGCGCGCACCGTGCAGGACGTCATCGACGTGCTGCGGGAGACCGAGGGCCGGATGTGGATGGGCGCCGCCAGCCTCGTCATGGGGCTCGTCGAGGGCGGCCGGATCCGCCTGGTCGCCGAGGGGCCCACGGGCGACTTCCTGCCCGGCACCCAGATCACCGGGATCGACGAGCCGTACCCGATGAGCGACGCCGTCCGCACCCTCGTCCCGCAGTTCATCGAGTCGCCGGAGGAGTTCGGCGAACGTTATCCGATCCTGTGGCCGCACCTCGCCCATCTGCGCATCACCTCGGCCGCCTACCTGCCGCTGGTCGCGCAGGGCAGCCCGATCGGCGGCATCGGCCTGCTCTACGGCGACCGGCACGGCTTCACCGCCGAGGAACGCGACATCCTGGTGGCACTCACCAGCACCATCGCGCAGAGCCTGCAGCGCGCCATGCTCTACGAGCAGGAGAGCGACCTCGCCCAGGAACTCCAGCAGGCCATGCTGCCCCGCTCGCTGCCCCGGGTGCCCGACGCCGACGTGGCCGTGCGGTACCGCGCCGCCGTGCGGGGGAGCTCGCCCGGGCGGAACATCGGCGGCGACTGGTACGACCTGATCCCGCTGCCCGGCGGCCGGGTCGGCGCCGTCGTCGGCGACGTACAGGGGCACGACACCCAGGCCGCCGCCGTCATGGGCCAGCTCCGCATCGTGCTGCGCGCGTACGCGGCCGAGGGGCACCCCCCGGCCACCGTCGTGGCACGCGCCTCGGTCTTCCTGCACGAACTCGACACCCACCGCTTCGCGACCTGCCTGTACGCCGAGGCCGACCTGTCCACCGGCGTCGTGCAGTTCGTCCGCGCCGGGCACGTCGACCCGCTCGTCCGGGGCGCCGACGGGAGCTGCCGGCGCGTCCTCGTCGAAGGCGGGCTGCCGCTCGGGCTGTCCGCGCTGTTCGACAGCCTGGAGTACCCCGTGCAGACCATGGAACTGGACCCCGGGCAGATGCTGGTGCTGTGCACCGACGGCCTCGTCGAACTGCCGGGTCTCGACCTCGACGACGGCATGCGGGAACTCGCGGAACAGGTGGCAGCCGGTCCCGAGGACGTGGGCGACCTCGCCGACCTGCTCATCGCCGGCGCGGCCGACCGCGGCGGCGATGACGACGTCGCCCTGCTGCTCCTGCGCCGCAGGGAACAGCCCGGCAGCGCGGGCGGACGGCTCCAGCAGTACGTGGCGCCCGGCGACCCGGGGGCGCTGCGGGAGGCCCGGCACGTGGTCCGCGCGGCCGTCCGCGCGTGGGGCGCGCGGGACCGCGCCGACGAGATCGAACTCGTCACCGACGAGCTGGTCACCAACGCGCTGATGCACACCGACGGCGCGGCGGTCGTCACCCTCCGTTCCCTGCCCGGCCCCGAGCGCCGACTGCGCACGGAGGTCGAGGACGCCTCCAGCGCGCTCCCGCGCCGCCGCGAGGCGGGCGCCTCCGGGGTCTCCGGGCGCGGCCTCCTCCTCGTCGACCAACTGGCGGACGCCTGGGGCGTGGAGGCGCGCGGCGGCGGCAAGGTGGTGTGGTGCGAGTTCGTGGTCCCGGAGGACGGGGCCGCCTGAGAGACCGCCTGAGCCGCCGCCTGAGAGGGGCGGCGGGCGCGGATCCGGATCGCCTCCCACGCGCTCCGCGGGGCGCCGTGGCAGGCTGGGTGGCATGCCCGAACTGCCCGAGGTCGAAGCGCTGCGAGACTTCCTCACCGGCCATCTCGTCGGCCACGGGATGACCCGCGTGACTCCGCTCGCCGTCCACGCGCTGAAGACGTACGACCCGCCGCCCACCGCCCTCCAGGGCCGTACCGTCACCGCCGTCCACCGCCACGGCAAGTTCCTCGACCTGGACGCGGACGGCGTCCACCTCGTCACCCACCTCGCCCGGGCCGGCTGGCTGCACTGGCACGACCGCCTCCCCGGCACCCCGCCCCGCCCCGGCAAGGGCCCGCTCGCCCTCCGCGTCGCACTGGACACGGGCGCCGGCTTCGACCTCACCGAGGCCGGCACGCAGAAACGGCTCGCCGTGTACGTCGTACGGGACCCGCGGGAGGTTCCCGGCATCGCCCGCCTCGGCCCCGACCCGCTCGCTCCCGACTTCGACGAGGAGCGGCTGGCCGGGCTGCTCGCGGGAGAGCGGCGCCGGCTCAAGGGCGCCCTGCGCGACCAGGGCCTGCTGGCCGGCGTGGGCAACGCCTACAGCGACGAGATCCTGCACGCCGCCCGGATGTCCCCGTTCAAGCCGACCGCCTCCCTGACCCCCGAGGAGGTGCACCGGCTGTACGAGGCGCTGCGCGGCACGCTCACCGAAGCGGTGGAACGCTCGCGCGGGGTGGCCGCCGGGCGGCTGAAGGCGGAGAAGAGGAGCGGGCTGCGTGTGCACGGCCGCACCGGGGAGCCCTGCCCCGTGTGCGGCGACACCGTCCGCGAGGTGTCCTTCAGCGACTCCTCGCTGCAGTACTGCCCGACCTGCCAGACGGGCGGCAGGCCGCTGGCGGACCGCCGCATGTCCCGGCTGCTGAAGTGAGCCTCGGACGCGCAGGCCCGGCGCGACCGCGCGGCCTCGGCGGGACCGCGCGGCCTCAGCGGGAGTCGAGGGTGAGCAGGCGCTTGCCGTCGTCCGTGCGGATCTCGTAGCGGTCGATCTGCGCGGTGCCCAGCGCGGTCCCGCCCTCCATGGTGAGGGCCTTGCCGTCGTCGGAGGACACCATCCAGCTCGTCACGGTCTCCTCGGAGCCGTCCCGGCCCAGCGCCACCAGCCGGCAACTGTGCGGGCCCGACGCGTCCTTGACGGTGATGCCGATGTCGCTGCCCCACTCCCGGTCCTGCGCGGTGACCCGCGCCCACACCCCGGTGCCGGTGTCCGACGCGGTCACCTGGTGCGAGGCCGCGCCGTCGTCCGCCAGCAGTGCCGCCGCCGGGCCGCCCACCGCCAGGACGACGGCCGCCGCGACCGCGGTCAGCCACCGCCTGCGGCCGGTGCGGTGCCGTCCGGCCACCTCGGTCAGCAGCCGTTCCAGCAGCCGGGGCCCGGGCGCCGCCGCCGGGTGCACGGAGCGTGGGGTGGCCTCCCGGTAGAGCATCAACTGCCGTGCGGCGGGCCGGAATTCGCTCACCTGCGCGGTGCAGCTCGCGCACCCCATGAGGTGGTCCTCGAAGCGGAATGCCTCCGCCTCGTCGAGCACGCCGAGCGCGTAGGCTCCGACGTCGCGATGGCGTTCCAGGGACCTCATACCAAATCCTCATGACGGTGGAGCGGGTGGGGGTGTTGCTGTTGCCCACCGGTACGGACCTGACCGCCGAATCACTCAAGTCCCGGGGGAAACGGTCGAGACATTCGGAGCGGCCGGGCCCCCGGATTGGTCACCCGCGTCACTCACTCCTGTCACTCGTCCCTGTCACGCACCCGCGTCTCCCGCGTCACCCGCGCCGGTACCGTCCGCGCGGGGCGGTCCCCGGACCGACGGTACCGGCGCGCGCGGTCAGCAGGTGGCCACCCCCGGCAGCCACTCCGGGCCCTTGATGTAGATCACGGTCACCCAGGAACCGTCGGTCAGCTTCGCCCAGGCGTCGTTGGTGTAGCCCTCGGCCGTCACCTGCTGGGCGTGGGCCTGGCACACCACGTTGACGGTGGTCGGCTGCGCGAAGTAGTCCACCACGGCGGCGTTGACGTTCGGCTCGCTGTGCGTGCGCACCCCGGTGCCCCAGGTCTGGAACGCCGTGCTGCCGTCGGTCGGCGGCGGGGCGCTGCTGCCGGCACAGTCCGGGATGCCGGGCAGCGAGGCCGGGCCCTTGATGTAGATGTTCGTCAGCCAGGAACCGTCGGACAGCTTGGACCAGATGTCGTTGGTGTAACCCTCGGCCGTGACCGTCTCCGCGTGCTCCTGGCACTGCACCGACACCTGCGTGGGCCCGGCGAAGGTGTCCACGACGGAGGAGCGGGTGCTCGGCGTCGAGTGGGTGCGTACCCCGGTGCCCCACGTCTCGAAGACCGAGCCGCCGTCCGCGGGCGGGGGAATGGGGGTACCCGAACCGTTGACCCGGATGGCGCCCGCGTAGTCGCCGCCGGTGCGCACGGAGGTGACCCGGATGTGTGTGCCCGACTCATAGGCCTCGACCATCTGCCCGCCGCCCAGATACATGGCGACGTGGTGGATGTGGCCGCTGCCCCAGAACATCAGGTCGCCCGGCAGCAGCGGGGCGGTACCCTGCGCGGCGGAGAAGCGGGCGGTGGCCTGCGAACTGTTGAACTGGTCGTCGGCGGTGCCGTTGAGCAGGTCCCTGCCGGTCGCCCTCCAGTAGGCGTAGCGCGTCAGCCCCGAGCAGTCGAAGCCCTTGCGCTCGTTGTCGTGCAGGCTGTCGGGGTCGGACCCGTCGTAGTAGCCGTACGTGGCACCGGGCGTCGCGCCGTGGCCGCCGCCCCAGCTGTACCAGACGCCGATCTGGGAACAGGCCGCGGCCACGGCTGCCTGCGCGGTGGCCGAGGCCCCCGGGGCGAGCACACCGCAGTCGGCGGCGGGAGCGGCGGCGTGTGCGGGAGCGGCGTGGGCGGTGGACGCGTGGGCCGGCACGGACACGAGGGCGGACAGTCCGAGGACCGAGGCCCCCAGGAGCGCGCCGGTGGTCCGGCGGCGTGTGCTGCTGACTTTCACGGAACTCTTCCTCACGTGGTCGACGTCGGCTCGGACGTCGCCGGGATCGGTCCGGCGACGGAAAACAGGCAGGTGCGCCGCGCCCCACCCCCGTGGAGGCGCGGCGCGGCTCTACTGGCCGCCGAGGGCGGCGCGCATCTTCGCCAGGCCGCGCATGCGGTTGCGCTGCACCGTGCCGCGGTGGGCGCCCAGCCGCTCGCCCGCCGTGTCGTGGCTGAGGCCTTCCAGATCCACCAGGATCACCGCGGCCGCCTCCTTCTCGGAGAGCGTGCGCAGCAGTGCGAGCGCGGTGGCGGAGGCCTCGTAGGAGCCGAGACCGCCGTCCCAGCCGGCCTCGGGCAGCCGGTCGGTGGTCCGTTCCCGGCGGGAGGAGTGTGCCCACGCGTCGCGCAGCAGATTGAGGGCGACCGCGCAGGTATAGGCGTACGGGTGCCGCTGCTGCGTCAGACCGTGGGCGCGGGCCCGCCGGGCGAGCCGCAGATACGTCTCCTGCAACAGGTCGTCGGCGTCGTGCGGATTGCCCGTCAACGCCACCAACCGTCTGCGCAGGCGCGGCAGGTGCGCGGTGAAGGACGCGTCGAACTGCGTGGGGCTCATGGCCTCCTCGTGGGTGTGTCCCGGCGGCGGGCAGATGCCGTCGCTGTTTGTCATTCTTTTCCCCCTAGGTCGTTCTGCCGTTCTCTCGCCGCGCCGTTCCCTCGTTCGGTCCTGCTGTCGGTTCGCTCGTTCTGCCGTCGGGTGCTGCGGTGTCTCCCCGGCCGCGGTGGTCAGCCGGTGGACGGGGACGGGGACCGAGACGGGCCGGCGGGGCCGTACCGGGCTGCGGGCGCCCGGGTCAGCAGGGCCCAGTAGCGGTCGCCGTACGACCAGTGCCACCACTCGGTCGGGTAGTTGACGAACCCGGCCGCGGACAGCGCCCGGCCCAGTACCGCCCGGTTCCCGCGGGCCTCGGCCGTGAGGCCCGCGGCCCGGGTGCGGCAGGCGCCCCCGCTCTCCTCCGGCGTGGCGTTGACCTCCGTGCCCAGCTCCAGCTCGCGGCCGTCCGCATCGCACAGCGTCAGGTCGACCGCCCCGCCGCTGACATGCGGTGCCACCTCGGGCGGGGAGATGTACGCGCTCGCCAGTTCACGGATCCGGTCGGGCGGCGCCTGCGGATGCGCGCGGCGCAGCGTCGCCGCGTACTGCTCGAAGTAGCGTCGCTGCAGGTCCGGCGGTCGGTAACCCTCCACCACCAGGAACCGCACGCCGGCCGGCAGCAGGCGCTGCGCCCGCCGCAGCCGCTCCAGCGCGCCCGCCCTGAGCCGGGCGTAGTCGCCGTCGTCGTCGGCCTGACGGTGGTCCAGCCGCAGCCGGCCGCCGTCGCGCAGGTCGACCAGCGGCTCGCCGCACTCGGCCACGGCCGTCGCGGCGACCCGGGGGTCGGAGAGCGTGATGATGTCTGCCACGTACGACAGCGTCGCCGCATCCGATGCAAATTCTCTGCAGATGCTCTGTGGGGCGCCTGTACGGAAGCCTACGCCCGCTCCCCCGCCTCCCGGCAGCCCAGTTCGCGGAAGACGGCGAGCGCCTCGGCCCGGGCCGCCCGTGCCTCCTCCGCCCTGCCGTCCGCCGCCCACACCCCGGCCAAGTCCCAGGCCGTGCGCGCCCGCCAGACCGGGAGGCGCAGCGCCTCCCAGTCCGCCAGGGCGCGCTCCAGCGGCTCGCGGGCGGCGTCGGTGTCGCCCGTCGCGAGGTGGCACTCGCCGAGGGTGCGCAGGACGAGGGCCACGCCGAAGCGGTCCTGGCGCTCGCGGGCCACCGCGAGACAGCGGTCCAGGCGTTCGCGGGCCCGGTCGGCCCGGTTCGTGCGCAGCTCCACCTTGGCCAGTGCCTGCTCCGTGTACATCACGCCGAAGGCGTCCGCCAGCCCGGTGAAGATGTCCAGCGCCTCCAGGAGCAGCCGCTCGGCCTCCGCCGGGGTGCCCTCCGCGCGGTGGCACAGCGCCAGCGCCCGCAGGGTGAGCGCCTCGCCGTGCGGATCGGCCCCGGCCCGGTACAGCTCCAGGGCGCGGGAGAGGGCGTCCCGGGCCTCCCCGCCCCGCCCCTGCTCGCGGTGCACGTAGCCGAAGCCGTACAGCATGCGGGCCCGGCCGCCGAGGTCGCCGGTCCGCCCGTACCGCTCCAGGGCCTTCCCGAGCAGTTCGAGGGCCTCGGGGTAACCGGCCTGCTCCCGCCGGACCGTGGCCATGCCGTCGAGCGCCACCGCCTCGCCGCGCGGCACGTCGCCGTGCTCCCCGAACCGTCGCAGGGCCCGCTCGAAGCAGGCGTACGACTCCTCGAACCTGTCCTGCTCGTAGGCGAGCCGGCCGAGCCCGGTGAGCAGCCAGGCCTCGCCCTCGACGTCGCCACCGCGGCGCACCGCCGCCATGGCGGCCCGGTGCGAGCTGGACCAGGCGTCGAACCGGTTGTACAGCGCGGCCGAACTGGCGATCAGCGCCCCGGCGAGATCGCGCGCGGCCCGGGCCGCTCCGTGGTCGGCGCAGTACTCCACCGCCGCCAGCAGCCCCGCCTGTTCGGCGGCGAACCAGGCAGCGGGCCGGGCCAGCAGTTCCTCCTCGGTGCGCGCGTCGAGCCCGCGCACGGTCTCCGGTTCCGGGAAATACCTGGTCACGCCGCCGGGACCACGGGCGGCGGCCTGCTTGGCGAGCCCCAGCCAACAAGCCACCAGCCGCCGCACCGCCGCCTCGCGCTCGGGCGGCGCCTCCTCGGCCAGACAGCGTTCGCGGGCGTGCTCACGGGCCAGGTCATGGATGCGGTACCGGCTGCGGCCGGTGCCGTCCACGCCGACGACGTCGATGAAGTGGCAGTCGACCAGCCGCTCCACCGCCTCCTCCGCCTCCTCGACCCCGATGCCGAGGAGCGGGGCGGCGATCCAGCCGGCGAAGTCGGGCAGGTCCAGCAGTGCCAGCCGGCGCAGTGCCGCGCGCTCGTGCGGGTCGAGGTCGGCGTAGCCCAGTTCGAGGCTGACGCGCAGTTCGAGGTCACCGGCGCGCAGCTCGTTCAGCCGGCGCCGCTCGTCGCGCAGCCGCTCCGCGAGCCGGCCCGGTCCCCAGTGCGGCCGCGCGGCGAGGCGCGCTCCGGCGATGCGCACCGCCAGCGGCAGCCGTCCGCACAGTGCGACGATCTCGGCGGCCCCCTCCGGTTCGGCAGCGGTACGGCTCCGGCCGGCCACCTTCGCGAGCAGCTCCAGCGCCTCCGCCTCGTCGGGCACGGTCAGGTCGAGATGGGCCGCGCCCTCCAGCGCGACCAGCCGGCGCCGGCTGGTGACGAGCGCGGCCGAACCGCCGCCTGGCGGCAGCAACGGCCGTACGTGCGCCTCACCGGCGGCGTTGTCGAGGATCAGCAGGGTGCGCCGGTGCCCGATGTGCGTGCGGTACAGCCCGGTCAGTTCCTCCACCGAGGTGGGCAGGGTCTCCGGCGCGGCACCCATGGCGCGCAGCAGCCGGGCGAGCGCGTCGGCGGGCCGCACCGGGGTGGCGTCGGCGGCCCGCAGGTCCACGAAGAGCAGGCCGTCCGGGAAGAGGTCGGCGGTGCGGTGGCCGACGTGCACGGCGAGGGCGGTCTTGCCGCTGCCGGAGCGGCCTGAGACGACCCCGACCGGCGGGGCGGTGCGGCCGGGGTCGGCCACCTTCCCCAGCAGCGACTCGGCCCACTCGATCCCCGCGGCGCGGCCCACGAAGTCGGCGATGTCGGGCGGGAGATGGGAGGGAACGGGCTCCGCGGCCGGTCGCCGCGCCGTGTCCGACTCCGCGGCCGGTCGCCGCGCCGTGCCCGGCCCCGTGGCCGGTCGTCGTGCATTGTCCGGACCCTCGTGGCCCGGGCGGTGCCCCGCCTCCCCGTTAGCGACGGCCGGTGTGCGCGCGGTGGCGGCCCGCGGATCCGGGCCGAGCAGCGCGGGGTCGTTGGTCAGCACCGCCCGGTGCAGCGCCCGCAGTTCCGGACCGGGGTCGACGCCCAGTTCCTCCCGGAGGACCTCCCGCGCCTCCTGGTAGGTCAGCAGGGCGTCGGAGACCCGGCCGGTGCGGAACAGGGCGGTCATCAGCTGGCCGCGCGGCCGCTCCCTGAGCGGATGGTCCGCGACATGCGTGAGCAGGGGCGCGATCGTGCGGTCCGCGTGGCCGAGCGCCAGCCGCAGGCCGAAGAAGTCCTCCTGGGCCGCCAGCCGCAGTTCGGTCAGCCGGGCCGCCTCGATACGGGCGAACGACTGGCCGAGCCCCTCCAGCGCCTCCCGGCCCCGCCACAGCCCCAGCGCCTCGGACAGCAGCTCCGCCGCCTCCCGCGGACGGCCCCGGTCCCCGGCCGCCCGCCCCGAGGCGAGCAGGTCCTCGAAGCGCCGGGCGTCGATCCGGGAGGGGTCGAGCGCGGCCAGGTACCCCGGCGGCCGGGTCCGGATCACCTCGGCCCCGCCCACCTTGGCGAGTGCGCGGCGGACGGCGGAGACATGGGTGGCGACGAGTGCCCCGGCGGTGGCGGGCGCCTCGTCGTCCCACACGCAGTCCACGAGCCGTTCGGTGGACAGGACCTCGCCCAGGTGGACGACGAGCGCGGACAGCATCGCCAGGGGTCTGGTCCCGCCCAGGGGGGCACGCCGCCCGTCCGCCCAGACCTCGACCGGACCGAGTAGACGTATGTCCAGCATGTTCTCCCGATCGTCGTACCGCGCCCGCTCCGCGAAGGGTGGCAACGATATCGACGGCCGCGTGGGCGCAGGCCGAGGGCGGGATCCGCCTGGCCGGATCCGGTCCGTTTCCCCCAGCCGTGCGGGACCCGCGGCAGGCCCCGTGTCCGGGCCGGTCCCGACGGTACGGGCCCCGTGTCCAGGTCGGTGCCGTCGGCACCGGCCCGGCATCCCGGTCGGTGTCGGCGGCCTCCGGGAGCGGGACCTGGCGCCATTTGGCCGGATTCGTGCGACACAGGTCCCTCGTACGGGAGACGGCCCGTCGGGGCGCTTCGTATGACACGGGGCGCGAAGAAAATGTTTTCGCACCGGACGTCATACGGGCGCCCCTCGCGGACCGTCAACGGCTCGAAAGCGCAAGCCCGTCCGATCCGCACCCAGGAGGTCGTCCGATGCACCGCTGGAAACCGGCACTGCTGATCGCCGGCCTGCTGGCGACCACGGTCACCGGTTGCGGGGGCGGCACGTCCGCCCCCGCCCCGACCGCCCCGACCACCCGGGCCGCTTCCGGCGCCCACCGTGCCGCGGACGACCCGGAACGGACGCTGTACCTCGCGGAGCAGGTCCTCATCAAGAAGTGCATGGAGAAGCGCGGACACGAGTACTGGGTCGAGCCGCCCCCGCCCAAGGACGTCTCGGCCCGCTTCCCCCTCGTCGTGGACGATCCGGCCTGGGCCCGGACCCACGGCTACGGCACCGACCTGCGCCGTCGGCGGGAGGCGGAGGTGCGCGCCGATCCCAACCGGAAGTACTTCCGCTCCGCATCGACCGCGGGCCGGGCCGCCCTGGTCAGCGACCTCAACGGCCCCCGGCCGCAGGGGCTTTCGGCCCGGCTGCCGAACGGCGTGCGGGTCACCCACAGCGACCGGGGCTGCCAGGCCGCCGCGCAGCGGGAACTGTACGGCGACCTGGAGGCCTGGTTCCGGGCCACCCGGGTCACCGGCGCTCTGGCCGGCCTGCGCCTCGGCCTCGTGACCGGGGACAAGCGGTACAAGGCCGCCGTCGCACCGTGGGCGCGCTGCATGCGCGGCCGGGGACACCCCTACGCCGACCCCGCGGAGTCACGTGCCGCCGCCACTCGGGAGGACCGTCCGTGGCCGCGCGCCAAGGAGGTCGGGCTGGCCTCCGCCGAGGCCGACTGTGCCGCCTCCAGCGGACTGTCGGACGTGGTGAGGTCCCTGAACACCGAGTACCGGGCCGAGTTGGGTCGCCGCCACCCGCGGGAGACGGCCGATCTCACCCGGCTCGAACGCGAGGCACTGCCCCGGGCCCGCGTGATTCTCGCCCGCGGCGACTGAATCCGGCCGCACACCACAGACCACCACGGCCGCGGTGCCGTGGTCGCACCATCCTCCACCGCTGACGAAACGAGGGAATCCCATGTCCATCAAGCGCATGCTGACCTTGGCCGCCTCGGCCGCCGCCGTGACCGTCCTGCTGTCCCCGGTGTCCGGCGCGAGCGCGCTGGACACCGGGTCGCAGGCGCCCGCGGCGCCCCGGGTGGCCGCCGCGGACGGCTACCTGCACGTCTACACCCAGCCCTACGGGGGCGGCCACGAGTGCAAGTGGCTGGGCAACTCCGACAACTGGGGGACCTGCCGCAACCTGACCTCCGACATCTGGAACAACGGCTACGCGGGCGGCAACGACGCCGTCGACCTCTATACCGCCCCCAGCGCCGGCGGCGCCCACGCCTGCATCAGCCAGGGCGACCGCTGGATCGACACCACCACGGGCGAGTACCGCTTCACCTACGGCGCCGGTCTGGAGCAGTTCGGGGCCAGCGTCAACAACAACATCTCCTCGCACCGCTGGGTCGACTACTGCAGCCAGGGCTGACCGGCCGTACGACGCCCCGGTGCCCCGGCACACCGCTCACAGGGTGTGCCGGGGCACCCGTAGTGGCTCGGGCGTTCAGGCAACGCACGAGGGTCACGGCACGCTGTCGCTCAGCGGACCGTCGGGGTCGAGACGGTCGAGACCGTTGCCTCGTGCCTCGTGCCTCGTGCCTCGTGCTTTGCGGGGGGTCGTCAGCGCCGGTGGGCGTCCCCCTGCCCGAGCGAAGCCGAGGGCTCGGGGGGCGTGCCGGGCGTCGCGACGGGGCGAACGTCGCCTGTCGCGGGACTTTCGCAACAGGCCCTAGAAGAGATGGATGGCGAGGTGCCCCAGTGGAAGTCCCAGCTGCCAGGCGGGTGTCCACACCTTCGGGCCGTCGTCCTCGCCGGCCGCCGCGGCGCCGCCGGGCACCGCGTCCAGGTCGGGGGCGAGCAGTTCGGTCTCCTCCAGCCACCGCCAGGCGGCCTCGGCCAGCTCCAGGTCGGGGTCGGGGCGCCCGGACTCGGCGGCCACGGCGGACAGGTCGGCCAGCCGCTCGCTCACCCAGTCCTGCCACGGCTGGTCGTACGCCGTCAGGGACAGCCACGTCTCCAGCTGGGTGACCACGCGGATGCCGGAGAGTTCGCGGTCGCTGTCGGACAGGAAGATGGTCAGCGCCAGGGCGTCGCGGCCCGCCCGGAACTCGAAGGACGTCGGCGGCATGAGGTCGCCGGTGCGCAGCAGTTCGTCGGCGATGTACTCCGCGTACATCCACGCCATCGGGACGGTCAGTTCACCGCCGCCGCTGCCGTCCGTACTCTCTTGGCCTCTGTGCAGCATCCCTTCCTGCCTTCCTCCGGTGCGTGCGCGTCGCCCGCCCCCGGGACCCCGGGAACGCACCGCGCACCCGGCCCGGACTCGCGGGGGCCCGGTGCCCGGAACGGAAGGACCTCCGGACCGGAAACACGGATGGAGACAGCTGATTGCCCAACCATGGTCCGCAGCAAGGCGCTTTGCGAAGGCTTGACCCGTTCTTCGGTTTCAGCGCAGGTCGGCCGCGTATCCCGGTAGCACTCTGCGCAGGGCTCGCAGCGCGTAGTACGCGCGGGACTTCACGGTACCGGGAGGAATGCCGAGGGCTTCGGCGGCCTCCGCCACACTCGCCCCACGGAAGTACACCTGCACCAGGACGTCCCGGTGTTCGGGTGTGAGTGTCTTCACAGCCTCGCGCACGTCGAGCATGGCGGCGGACCGCTCGGCGTGGTCCGCGCACACCGGCGCGTGCTCCAGTACGGCGTCCCCGACCTCGGCGGGGCGCGCCTGGCGGGCCCGGCGCGCGTCGATGGCCAGCCGGCGCGCGACGGTCAGCAGCCAGGGGCGCACGGAGGTGAAGTCGTGGGCGCGGAGCGCCTCTGGGTGCTGCCAGGCGCGGACGAGCGTCTCCTGCACCAGGTCCTCGGCCCGCTGCCGGTCGCCGTCGCACAGACGTAGCAGCAGCGAGAAGAGGGGACGTCCGTGCTCGCGCTGCAGGGCGGCCAGCTCGTGCTCGGCGGTCGTGGTGGGGTGGGTGCGGGTGGTTACGGCCGTCATGGCCGTATGCCAGCGCGTGGAATGTCCGACGGACAGGGCGGGAACGGGGCGGTGCGGTAGGCGGTCGAAGTCGTCGGCGAACGGTTCGACGAACGGTCGGGAACCGGCCGTGTCGGGACCCGGAGCGGGGCTCCGGGCGGGTGACCGGGCAGTCGGCCGGGCGTGACATCGGCGTGCGGCCGGGCGCCCGGCGGGTGCGGTGGGTCTTGGCGCCCGCGTGTTCCGGCGTCCTGTGGGTGCCGTGTCCGGTGCGGGGCGTCACGGCACCACCGTCACCGGCCACCTTCCCGCCTTGACCAGCCGGATCGCCACCGAGCCGACGAACCGGTGGCCGGCCTGTTCCGACGCGCCCACCACCACGGCGTCCGCCTTGAGTTCGTCGGCGGCCTTGACGAGGCCGCCGTACGGGTCGCCCCGGAACGTGTGGAACTGCCAGCGGACCTCGAACGTGTCCTTGACCCGTTCCGTCGCCTCCCGGATCTGGGCGACGATGCCCTCGGCGATCTCGTCCGTCGTCTCGGCGACCGGTGCCCCCATCGCCGCGCCCGCCGCCATCACCGGCTGCACGTATACCACCGCCAGGAGGGCGTGCTGGCGACGCGCCAAGCCCCCGGCGTACGCCGCGGCGCGCAGCGAGGACTCGGAGCCGTCCACGCCGACCACGATGACCTTGGGGCCGTCGGTACCGCGTTCGAACTGTGCGGGATGCTGATCAGTCACGGCTGGAGGTTATCGGAACCCGCAGGTCCCGCACCCGCGCGGGATTCGACGGGCCACTGCGGGCGGCGGACGCCGCCCGGTCCGTCCTCGCGCCGCTCGCCCGGGCGAGTGCTTTCCCGGCGCCGCGGCGGTGTTGCTCAGCGGTGTCGCCCCGCCGTTGCGCGACTGATGAGTCATGAAAAAGGATCAGCTGCTCACCCGGCGCCGGGTCCTGCTGGCCGGCGCCGCCGCGCTGGGCGCGGCCGGAACGGCGGGCACGGTCGCGCTGCTCGGCACGGACGCCGAGGACGCCGGCGACGTGAACGCCGGCGACGACGCCCGTCATACCGGTGCCTTCGCCGGTGCGCACGGCTCGCGCGCGCCCCTCGGCGGCGCCCCCGCGAGCCGTCCGCTCGACCCGTCCGCCTACCGGCTGCGGCCATTCGCCGGCGACGGGACGGCGCCCGTCGGCCCACCCCGCACCCCCGTACGGCACGCACCGCTGCTGAGCATGCCGGGGCACGGCCGCGGCATGGTGCTGACCTTCGACGACGGCCCGCACCCCCGCTACACCCCGCAGATCCTGGACACACTGCGCGAGTACGACGTGCGCGCGACGTTCTTCGTGTGCGGCGAGATGGCCGTCGAGTACACGTACCTGCTGGCCCGAATGGCCGACGAGGGGCACCTCGTCGGCAACCACACCTGGTCCCATCCGCTGCTCACCCGGATGAGCCGCGCCGGTATCCGCTCGGAGATGACCCGCACCAGCAAGGTGATCCGGAACGCGTACGGAGAGCGCCCGCTGTGGTTCCGCGCGCCCTACGGCGCCTGGAACCGCACCACGTTCCGGCTCGGCTCCGACCTGGGCATGGAACCGCTGGCCTGGACCGTGGACACCCGGGACTGGACGACACCGGGGACGGACGTCATCGTCGACCGGGTCGAGGAGGGCGCCGCCGCGGGAGTGGTCGTCCTCTCCCACGACGCCGGCGGCAACCGCTCGCAGAGCGTCCGCGCCCTGCGCCGCTACCTGCCCTGGCTGCTCGACTCCGGCTACCACCTGATGCTGCCCCGGCGCGAGTTCGTCTGAAGGCTGTCGCCCACCCGCCCTCCCGCCCCACCCGGCCGGGAGACCTCAGCGGACCTGGGTCAGGCGGGCGAAGACGACGACGTTGCCCGAGTAGCCGTTCTGCTTGGTGAAGCCCCCGCCGCAGGTGATGACGCGCAACTCCGGGGCGCCCGTGGAGCCGTACACCCGGTCGCCGGGGAAGTTCTTCTTGTCGAAGACCTCGATGCCGTAGATCTCGAACACGGCGGTCCTGCCGTCCTTGCGCAGGACCTCCACGTGGTTGCCCTTCTTCAGGGCGCCGAGCCCGTAGAAGACGGCCGGGCCCTGGTTGTTGTCCACGTGGCCGACGACCACCGCCGTGCCGTTCTGGCCGGGCCCCACCGCTCCGGTGAACCAGCCGGCGAGGTTGGGGTCGTCGGGCGGCGGCGCGGCCACCCAGCCGTCCGAGTCCAGGCCCACCGGCGTCACCGGGGCGTCGACCCGGATCATCGGGATGCGCACCCGGTCGGCCTCGGAGTACGGCAGCGGCGCGGGCGCGGAGCCGGTGGGGGAGGCGCTGGGGTGCGGGCTCGCGCCGCTCCGCGCGGCGGCGGCCGTCTCGGGCTGCGGCGGACCGCTGTCGAACTCGCCCGAACCGTTGCGGATGAGGGCGAGGCCGGTCAGCAGGACAAGCGCTATCACGCCCCACGGGGCGCGCTTCCTCGGCTTCTCCTCCGCTTCGGGCTCTGCGGGAACCACGGACGCAGACATTCGCCATCCCCTCTCGGCACGGCCGTCGCCGTGTCACTCGCGCATGGCAGCACGCTAAGCGCGGCACGGGCGGCGGGCGACGGGGGAGCGGACGAACGGGTGGCGTCCCGCACCGGCCGTGCGCCATCCGAGTTGCCGCGCGCTGAGGCGTACCGACAGTGCGTGACCTGCGGCGACCTCCCCGGCCCGGAGATCGCCCGGCGTGTCGTCCCACCGGAACGGACCAGCGTCGACATGCGGCTTCGCACCCCGCGTTCGAGGGTCTGTCTGGGAGGCGCTTGCTCGCCGATCGACCGGGGACGGGTCCCGGGGCGCCTTCCGCGGAGGTGACATGCGTACGACTCGTGCCCTGGCGGCCGGTGCCGCCGCGGCCCTGGCCGTGGGGCTGGCCGCGCCCACGGCGGCGGCCTGGAGCGATCCGGGCAATGATCCGGGTGGTGGTGTCAACGGCACCAGCGTCAGCAGCTACAGCGAGACCACGAACGGCGGGAACGGCCGCGACGACCAGAACGATCCGAGCGGCCGGGGCAACCAGAACGGTGGCCAGGGCAACCAGAACGACCTGGGTGGCCAGGGCAACCAGAACGGCCCGGGTGGCCGGGGCGATCAGAACGCCGCGAGCGGGCAGGGCGACCCGAACGGCCAGGGCGGAGACGGCCGTCGAGACGGTCAGGACACCCAGGGCGCCGGTCGCGGCGGCGACGGCGGCCAGGGCGGGCGCGGCGGTGACGGGCAGGGCGGCCGGAACGACGACGCCCTGCGCAACATCGTCGTCCGGCCGGACGTCGTCTCCCCGGGCGGCCGGCTGACCGTCATGGTCGACGGCAGCCGCTGCCGGCAGGGCGGCACCGTCTCCGCACCGGTCTTCCCGACCACCCGCTTGCGACCGGCGCGCAACGGCCCGACGGCGACCGCCACGGTCAGCGTCGACGTCAACGCGAGGCCGGGACTCTACGACGTCACGGTCCGCTGCGGCGACGGACGCGATCCGCAGGTCCTCACCCGGCCCCGCGCGTTCACCGTCATCGGCGGGGTCCGCGGCGGTCTCGGCGGTGCCAGCACCGTCGGCGCCACACCGGCCGACATGGCCATCGGCGGCACACTGGTGGCCGGGGCGCTGGTCGGCGGCGGGGTGTTCTGGATGCGCCGTCGCTCGGAGCCCAGGAGCTGAGCAGCGGTACGGGCCGCTCACGCCGGTCCTCCCACCCACCCGGGCGGGGGGACCGGCGCCGTCGCGCCGAGGGAACCGGCGCCCCCGTACGGAAGGGGCCGGGAGCGTGCGCCGGAGGAACCGGCGCCCTCGCGCGGACGGGACCGGCAACGCGCACCGAAGAGGCCGGCAACGCGCGCGGACGGGACCGGCAACGCGCGCCGGGCAGCGCCTCGCCAGGGAAGGACAGCACCTCGCCCCGGAACCCGTGGGCGGGGTTCCGGGGCGGGGCACGGTGCGGGGTGGTGGGTCAGGCGGCCGTGCCGGCCGCGGCGCGGCGGCGGGCGCGGTACCAGGCGACCCCCACGGAACCCGTGACGAGCGCGGTGCCGAGGCCGATCTCCTTGAGGTCGAAGCCGCCGATGCTGCCGCCGATGCCGGCGCGCACCCCGTGTTCCAGGGCGCCGGGAGGCATGCCGTGCGGATCCGTATGGCCGCCGCCGCCCTGTGCCCGTTCGCTGATGGTCAGTTCGGCCTGCTCCGTCTCGTGGCCGCAGCGGACGGTCACCGTGTAGGTGGCGCCCGGACGGGCGTCCCAGTCGACGGTGGTCGAGGCCGAGCTCTGCCCCTTCGGGACCGTCACCGTGTCGAAGACGCCGGAGGAGACCCGGGCGGTCTCCTCGCAGCCCCGCACGGTCAGGGTGACATGCCCGCCGGGTGAGACCTCCTCGGGCATGACACTGAGGCTGAGGCGGGTCGACTCGCCGTTTCCGTGGCCCCCTTCGCCCTCGCCCTCGCCACCGCCGTAGGCGACGGCGGCCGGAGCGGTGAGGGTCAGGGCCGACAGGCCCAGAAGTGCGGCCGAAGCAACGCGTATCGCGCGCATGTTGAATCTCCACGTCCCCGAGGAGCCTTGCTGCGGACCTTTTTCCGCTCGCGCCAGAAATGCACCTCGTCGCCCGAAACGCTAGGAAAGGGTGTCCGGCGGCGCGATCCCAGTGCGACGAACGGGTCACACGCTTGCGCCGTTCGGGCGGGGAGGGCCTCTTGCCGGTGACGCGGGGCGACCCCCGGCACGCCGCGCCCCGGCCGGGGTCACAGGTGCGGGAACAGCGCCAGGAACGGATCGGTGGACGCCGCGAGGCCCCGGCTGTAGGGCGCGTCGAAGTCCCAGATGAGGAACAGCAGGAAGGCGATCAGCGCCGAGAACAGCCCGGCCAGGATCAGTTCGCGCGTGGTGCGCCGGATCTGCAGCGCGAAGACCATGCCGATGGTGACCACCGCGCCCGTGATCAGGCCGAACCACACCACCCCGGGCATCGTCGCCCCCGTCGAGTCCGCGCGGGCGGCGCGGGCGGCGTCGGCGGCGGCGACCTGGTCGACCAGCGGCTGGTAGGCCTGCGCCTCGTAGTCGGACCGCGGCCGGTAGTCCGTGACGTCCTCGCGCACGCGTTCGAGGAGTTGGCCTCCCCGGCCGGTCACCTTTCCGTCGTCCGCCATGGTCCGCCACTCGGTGCGCACGACGTACCGCACATAGGCGTCGACGTCCGTGCGCACCTGCTCGCGCACGGACGGCGGATAGTTCCGCACCCGCTCCTTGATCTCGTGCAGCGCCTGGGCCTCCGCCTGCACATGGTCCTGGGCGGCGCTGCGGGCCTCCCAGACGCCCGCGATGGCCAGGCCGAGCACGATGGCGTAGACCACCCCGATCATCATCGTCATGTACTCGATCACGTCCGGGGTCTCCGAGGGATCGTCGTCCTCCGAGGCCGTGCGGTGCCGCAGGAAGGTCACGATGACCACCACGACGCAGGCGGCCAGCATCGCGAGGACGAGAACAAGCCATTCCGACAACGGTTGCCTCCAGTGAGCGGCTGATCGGTGAGGGGGGTGAGGGGTGTGAGGGGTGAGGGGTGTGACGAGGGGCGGACGGCCCGTCGTCAGCGTGGGCGCAGCGCGGCCACGGCGAGGACGGCGGGGGCGGTGATGAGCAGCATGAACACCACCGGCGAGGTGCCCGAGTCCACCCGGTGTCGCTGGGCGGGCGGGTGGTACGCCGGGTAGCTCACGGGAGCTTTCAGGGGCGGCGAGGGTGGCGGAGTCGGCCGGGCCGGCCGGGGTTTCGGCCTCGGCCCGGCCGCATGCGTCGGCGGGGGTGCCGGGGCCGCCGCCTCGGGGGGCGGGATCCGCACCGGTGCGGGACGCGCGGGCGCCGGCGGCGGGGTGGGTGTCGGTTCCACAGGCGTCGGGGGCGGCTCGGGCGGCGTGGGCTTCGGAGGCGTCGGTTTCGGCGGCGGGGTGGGTGCGGGAGGTGGTGTCGGCGCGGGAGGCGGTGTCGGCGTCGGGCAGGGCGGCGGAGGCGGAGGACACGGCGGGGGCGGGAGAGGAGGCGGGGGCCGGTGGCCGCCCCCGCCCACGACGGCCACCGCGCCGTTCCCGCCGGCGGAGGCACTCACGCGCCCCCCGCCGACCGAGGCCATGGCACCCCCGTCACCGGCCGAGGCGACCACGCCCGGGTCCGCGCCGGTCGCGCCGGTCGCGCCGAAGTCCACCGCCGCCCCCGCGTCGCCCGCGGCGGCGACCACGCCCGGGCCGCCCGGCCCGGACGAGACGTACGCGCAGGCGTCCGCGGATGCCGTGCCCGTGGGGGCGCCCGCGAGCGCCCACACCAGCGTCATCACGCCCAACAGCCGTACCGCGACAGCGGGTCGGGTCCGTTCTGATCCATGCACGAGCGAGATCATGGGCCGCCCGGGAGCCGTACACGCGGGGAACCGGGTCGAATACCCCGAAGGACGGACATGTGTGCGCAACGGGTTTGAGCGCCGGTCATCGCCCCGCGCCGCCGTGGGCACGGGTGCGCGAACGGGCCGGGAGCACATCGGGAAAGAAAATCGCGGCTGCGTTGAACACGGGTGGTGTGTCCGCGCGTACATAGGGCCATAAGCGGCGCACGAGCCCGCTGTGACACCCAAGTGGCAAGCGGATAGCGGGAGTTGACAATGAACAGAGCCTGGCGGAGCGCCTCCCTCATGGCGACGGCGGCCGCGGTGCTGGCGCTGACGACGGCGTGCGGCCAGGACAAGGGCGGCCGGACGACCGACAGTCAGAACGTCGGTGCCGCTGCCGGCGGCTACGCCACCACATCACCGTCCGGGGCCGCCAGTCCCAACGGTTCCGGCTCTCAGATCGGGGACAGCGCGGTCACCTCCAAGCCGGCGGGCAAGCTGTCCCTCAGCGAGAGCGCCAACCTCGGCAACGTGATCACCGACGGCGCCGGAATGACGCTCTACCGCTTCGACGACGACACCGCCAAGCCGCCGAAGTCCACCTGTGCCGGCGAATGCGCCAAGGTCTGGCCGCCGGTGCCGGCGGAGGACGCCTCGGCCGCCACCGGCATCGACAAGTCCGCGCTCGGCGAGGTCACGCGGGCCGACGGCACCAAGCAACTGACCGTCGCCGGCTGGCCGATGTACCGCTACGCCAAGGACACCAAGGCCGGGGACGTCAAGGGCGAGGGCGTCGGCGGCAAGTGGTTCGCCACCGCCGCCGACGGCAAGAAGGCCACGCTGCCCGGGCTCTCCGTGCGCAAGGACGCCAAGCTGGGCGACATCGTCGTCGACAAGAACGGCATGACGGTCTACCGCTTCCTGAAGGACCAGGCCTGGCCCGTGTCCAAGTCGGCCTGCACCGGCGCCTGCCTGGAGAAGTGGCCGGCCGTCGCACCGGTCAAGGAGGCGGACACCAAGGGGATCGTGAAGAAGGGCCTGATGTCCTTCACCCGCCCCGACGGCGCCAAGCAGATGACGGTCAACTGCTGGCCCATCTACACCTTCACCGGCGACAAGGCCGCCGGCGACACGAACGGCCAGGGCGTGGGAGGCACGTGGTACGCCGTCGCCCCCGACGGCAAACCGGTGGGCGCGCCGAAGAAGTAATTCCCCACCCCTCGCCCCCCTTTCCGGCCCACGCGCCCCCCTCCGCCGAGCGGTCGGGGGCGCGCCCGTCGCCGGGTGCGGAGGCGATCCGCCCCCGTGCCCACCCCGAGGCGAACCGCCTCCGTGCCCACCCCGAGGCGAACCGCCTCCGTGTCCAACACCGGAGGATCCGCCCCCCTCGCCACACCCCGCGTCCTCGCGCACGCCCACCGCGGCGTACACCCGCGCACGCCCCGCGTACGCCCCGCGCGCTTTGTCGGCACGCGAGAAGCGTGCCGTCGGCACGTGCCCTTCGCACGGGCCCGGAGCGGATGACCAATTTCCGTTTCCTCTCGCCCTGTTGGCGGACGATCAGTAGCCTCGGCTCGAACACCGGATCGGCTCAGCCGGCACAAGTCGTCGCAAGTCGCCGCCAATCGTCTTGGAGTGCTAGATGGAGCGTCCCGCCTGGGCCCCACGGAACATCGACATCTCGGTGCCCTCCGTCTCTCGTATCTACGACTACTACCTGGGCGGTTCGCACAACTTCGAGGTCGACCGGGCGGCGGCCCGCAGGGCGATGGGGTTCATGCCGGGCCTGCCGAAGATCATGCAGGCCAACCGCGCCTTCCTGCGCCGGGCCGTGCGGTACGCCGTCGGCGAGGGCATCACCCAGTTCCTCGACATCGGCTCCGGCATCCCCACCCACGGCAACGTCCACGAGGTCGCCCAGGAGGCGCACCCCGGCGCCCGCGTGGTCTACGTCGACCACGACCCGGTGGCGGTCGCGCACAGCCAGGCCGTACTGGGCAGGAATCCGGACGCGGACGTCGTCGCGGCGGACCTGCTCAAGCCCCGGGAGATCCTCGCCAGCCCCGAAGTGGAGCGGCTGATCGACCTGAACCGTCCGGTAGCCCTCCTTCTCGTTGCCATACTTCACTTCGTGGAAGAAGCGAACGACCCGTACCGGGCGGTGGCCGAACTGCGCGACGCAGCCGCGCCGGGCAGCCTGCTCGTGCTCACGCACGCCTCGTACGAGGGCATTCCGCTGCCACCCGAGCGGGCCGAGGGCGCCGTCGACGTGTACAAGGACATCCGCAATCCGCTGATCATGCGCCCGCGCGAGGCGATCGCGCGGTTCTTCGAGGGGTACGACATGGTGGAACCCGGACTGGTGCCGATGGCGGACTGGCGGCCCGACACCGCGCGCGAGGACGAGGACCCCTACGCGTTCGCGGGGTTCGCCGGCGTGGGACGCACGGCGTGAGCGCGGAACCGGACGGGGCGGAAGCGGGCGCATCGGAAATGGACGGACCCGAAGTGGACGGGCCGGAGGACAGACTGCGCCGGTTCGCGACGATCTGGAGCCGGGCCGTCTTCCCGGTGACCACGACGCCGCTCACCCGCCCCGAGTTCGAGGCACTGCTGCTGCCGCTGGCCCGCCGCCTGAGCGAGGCGTTGCGGGCACGGGCGTTCGACGCCGCGGAGGCCAGGGCGGTGGGCGCCGCCCTCATCGACACGCACTGCACCGACCCCGAGGCCCTCTGCGCCACGCTCGACTGCGTCGACGCCTACCTGGTGCTCTACTGCGGCGACGCCGATGCCGGCCCCGGGAGGCAGGAGGCGCTGCGCACCCGCTCCGCCCGGCTGCAGCACGCGATGGCCGCCGGCTTCGCACAGGCGCTGCGGGAGCGCACGCTCGCCGAGCAGGAGGCGATCTCCGCCGCCGCGCTCAAGGCCCAGGGCGTCGTCGCCCAGGCGCTGCACGCGAGCGAGGCCCGCTTCCGCGCCGTCTTCGAGGGCGCCGCGATAGGCATCTCCATCGCCGACCTCGACGGCAACGTCCTGGAGGTCAACGGCGCCCTGCTGCGCATGTTCGGCGGCTCCGAGGGACTGCTGCGGGACCGCAACGTCGCCGAGTGGTCCCACCCCGAGGACGCCCCGCAGGTGTGGCGGCTCTACCAGGAACTGGTGCGCGGCGAACGCGAGCACTACCACGTGGAGAAACCGTTCTACCGGCCCGACGGCACCGTACTGTGGACCAACCTGACGGTGTCCCTGCTGCGCGACGCCGACGGCGTGCCCCAGTACCAGCTCGCGCTGATGGAGGACACCACCGAGCGCCGGCTGCTCAACCTGCGGCTGCGCTACGAGGCCACGCACGACGCGCTCACCGGACTGCCCAACCGCACGCTGTTCTTCGAGCGGCTGGAGAAGGCGCTGTCCGCCGGGGAGGGCCAGCGGTTCGGCCTCTGCTATCTGGACCTGGACGGCTTCAAGACCATCAACGACAGCCTCGGGCACGCCGCCGGCGACCGGCTCCTCGTCGAGGTCGCCGACCGGCTGCAGGGCTGCGCCACCGCGCCCGGCGAGATGGTCGCCCGGCTCGGCGGCGACGAGTTCGTGGCGCTGACCACCGGCCCGGACACCCAGTGCGGGGTCGACGACCTCGCCGACCGCATCATGAACGCGCTGTCCGGCCCCGTCCGCATCGACGGCCGCGAACTGCTGGTACGCGGCAGCATCGGCGTCGTCGAGGGCCCGGCGGGCGAACGCGGGCCCGCCGAGGTGCTGCGCAGCGCCGACATCACGATGTACCGGGCCAAGTCCGCCGGCGGTAACCGCTACGAGCTCGCCGACCCCGAGGCCGACGCCCGCGCCATCACCCGGCACGGACTCACCACGGCGCTGCCCGCCGCGCTGGACCGGGGCGAGTTCTTCATCGAGTACCAGCCGCTGGTGCGGCTCGACGACGGACGGGTGCACGGGGCGGAGGCGCTGGTGCGCTGGCTGCACCCGCAGCACGGCGTGCTCGGCCCCGACCACTTCATCCCGCTCGCCGAGCACACCGGACTGATCGTGCCGCTGGGCCGCTGGGTCCTGGAGGAGTCGGTGCGCCAGGCCCGCGACTGGCAGCGGCAGCACGGCGAGAACGCCCCGCTGCGCGTCAACGTCAACCTGTCCCCCTGCCAGCTCACCCACCCCGGACTCGTCTCCGACACCGTCGACATCCTGGAGCGGACCGGCGTCGAACCGGAGGCGCTGTGCCTGGAGGTGACCGAGTCCGCGCTGATCGGCGCCGACGACGACCTGCTCAAGCCGCTGCGCCGGCTCGCGGAGATGGGCGTGGACATCGCGCTCGACGACTTCGGCACGGGCTACTCCAACCTCGCCAACCTGCGCCGCCTGCCGGTGTCCATACTCAAGCTGGACCGTTCCTTCACCCAGGGCATGCAGCAGTACCCGGCGGACCCCATCGACCTGAAGATCGTCGAGGGCATCGTCACCCTGGCACACAGCCTGGACCTCACCGTGACGGTGGAGGGCGTGGAGACCGGGGCGCAGGCCGAGCAGTTGCGGGTGCTGGGCTGCGACACGGCGCAGGGCTGGTACTACGCCCGCCCGGGCCCGCCGGAGCGGCTGCACGAACTGGCGCTCGTGGATGCGACGGGCTAGGGGCGAGCGGTGAGTGAGGAAGGGACGCCCCCGGCGCCGTCCGCCTGGATACATCTGACCGGGCGGCACCGGCAGGTCCTCGGCCGGGTCTGCGACGTCGGGCTCGCGCTGGTGGTCCTGCTGGCGGCGAGACAGTACGACGTGGAGTCCGACCTGCCGCTCGGCCTGCTCATGGGGCTCTGCCTGTTCGCCCGCAGGCAGTACCCCGTCACCGTCCTGGGGGCTGTCCTGGCGTTGGCCGTCGTCCAGTTCGCCCTTCACGACCCGTCCGGCCCGTCGGCGTCGGCGCCCGCCGCGTACGACGTCGCCGTGCTGTTCGCCATGATGTCGGTCGTCCACCACTCCCGGGACCCCCGGATGCCGTATGCCGCGGGCGCCGCGGTGCTGCTGGCGACGGGGGCCGGGACGGTGGGGATACCCGCCGCCGGTCTGGAGCGGTTCGCGGATCCCGAGACACTGCTGTACTTCTGGGGGCTGACGCTGACGGTCTGGCTGACCGCCTTCTCCCTGCGGACCCGGCGTCTGTACGCCGAGAGCCAGGCGGCCCGCGCCTGGCACGCCGAGCGGGAGCAGGAGCACCGCATGCGGCTGGCCGCGGCCGAGGAACGGGCCGGGATCGCGAGGGAACTGCACGACGTGGTGGCCCACAGCCTGGCGGTGATGATCCTTCAGGCCGACGGCGCCGGGGCCGTGCTGCGCAAGTCGCCCGACATGGCGGAGACCGCGCTGAAGACGATCGCCGCCACCGGCCGCGACGCCATCGACGACATGCACCGGATCGTCCGCGTGCTGCGCGAGGGTGACCAGGGCCAGGCCGTCGACGAGGTGGAGCGGCGCCTGGTCACCCTCGACGAGATCGGGACCGTCGCGGAGCGCGCACGGGTCGCCGGACTGACCGTGGACGTGTCGGTCGAGGTCGGCGAGGGGCGGCTGGCGCCCGCGGAGGAGATGACGGCCTTCCGGATCGTCCAGGAATGTCTGACGAACGTGCTCCGGCACGCCGGCGCCGGGGCCAAGGTCGGCATCGAACTCCGCGAGGAGCAGGGCACACTGCTGATCGACGTCGTCGACGACGGAGCCGGCACGCTCGCCGGCGGCGGGGTCGACCCGCACTCCGGCGGCAACGGTCTGGTGGGCATGCGGGAGCGGGTGGAGCTGGCCGGCGGCACCTTCGAGGCCGGCCCGCGATTGGGCAGTGGATGGCACGTACGTGCCCGGATACCGACAAGGACGAAGCGTTGACGCAGGCAGCAGGGGAGGCGGGGCCGCACGGCCCGATCCGGGTGGCCGTGGTGGACGACCAGCCGCTGATCCGCGCCGGGTTCGCCATGGTGCTGGCCGCCGCGGACGACATCGAGGTCGTCGGCGAGGCGGAGAACGGTGCGGACGCCCTCGACCTGCTGGACAGGGTGCGGGCGGACGTCGTCATCATGGACATCCGGATGCCGGTCATGGACGGCATCCGGGCCACCGAGGAACTGATGCGCCGTGAGAACCCGCCCGGAGTCCTGGTGCTGACCACGTTCGACAACGACGAGGACGCCTTCGCGGCGCTGCGGGCCGGGGCCGGCGGCTTCCTGTTGAAGAACGCGCCCGCCGCGGAGGTCGTGGGCGCCATCCGGGTCGTGGCCGCGGGGGAGTCCGTGGTGGCGCCGCGCATCACCCGGCTCCTTCTCAACCAGGTCGCCGACCGGCTGGCACCCGCGAACGGACAGTCCGAACGGCTGGACGTCCTCACCGCGCGCGAACGGGAGGTGCTCTCCCAGGTCGCCCGGGGACTGTCCAACGCGGAGGTCGCGGCGGAACTGTACGTGGCCGAGGCCACGGTGAAGACGCACCTGGGCAATCTGATGGCGAAGCTGCATCTGCGCGACCGGGCCCAGGCCGTCGCGTTCGCCTACGAGTCCGGGCTGGTCCGTCCGCCCGCGTGAGCACGGACCCTCCGGCCGGCCCCGCCCCGTGACGCCGGCCCGGAACCCCGTCTGACGGTGTCGGGCCCGGGGTCTCCCCCTGGGGGAGCAGGAATTCCACCGCGCTCTGCCCCCCGGGGTGCAGAACCCGCCCCGCCCCACGGGTCAGAAGTACCGCTCCCGATCTCGAATTCTCGACCGATGTCCGGGAGGGCTCCGGAAACCAGACTTCTCACTGTCGCCGAACGCGGCGGACAGCACCCGAGAAGCCACTGGAGAGCCCGATGCACACCGCGCCCACCCTCATCGACACGCCCACCACCCCCGCCCGCAAGCGCAAGGGCCTCGTCATCGGCACGGTGGCGGGCGTCCTCGTCCTGGCCGTGGCCGGCGGGGCCGGCTACGCGTACCACGAGCACAACAAGCCCAGCCAGGCGTCCGCCGCCGACTGCCGTATGGCGCAGGACCTCGTCGACCAGTCCCAGAAGATCTCCACCGGCCCCGTGCCGGACGCGGAGAAGTGGGCGAAGGAGAGCGGCGACAAGCGCCGCACGGAGATGAAGGACGGCTACCTCGGGTACAACGTCGGCACCTACCAGGGCTGGGCGGTCGAGACCGCCAAGCAGAACGCCGGCCGGTCCGCCGAGGTGCCCACCAAGCAGGACGTCAAGGCCCTCCAGAGCAAGGTCCGCGGCCACTGCTCGGACTCCGGAGTCACCGTCACCCTGCCGCAGTTCGGCTCCTGACCACCACCGGAACGCGAGAAACCGCCACCATGAGCCTGCACACCACCGCGCCCGACCACGCGCCGGACGACGTCATCACCGCCACCGCCCTGGTCAAGACCTACCGTCAGGGGACCCTCCAGGTACGGGCGCTCGACGGAGTCTCCGTCGGCATTCGGCGCGCCCGGTTCACCGCCGTCGTCGGCCCCTCCGGATCGGGGAAGTCGACGCTGATGCACTGCGTCGCCGGGCTCGACGGCGTCACCTCCGGGAGCATCGTCCTGGACGGCACGGAACTCACCGGACTGTCCGACCGGGCGCTGACCCGGGTGCGCCGGGAACGGATCGGCTTCGTCTTCCAGTCGTTCAACCTGCTGCCGCAGCTCACCGCGTACGAGAACATCGTGCTCCCCGTCACGATGGCGGGCGGGCGGCCGGACCGCGCACTCGTCGATCACCTCTGCGGGGTCCTCGGCATCACCCACCGCCTCGCGCACCGACCCTCGGAACTGTCCGGCGGACAGCAGCAGCGGGTGGCCGTCGCGCGGGCACTGGTGGCGCGGCCGGCCGTGGTCTTCGCCGACGAGCCGACCGGCAACCTCGACTCCCAGGCCGGCACGGAGGTCCTCGCCATCCTGCGCCAGTCCGTCGACGACCTCGGACAGACGGTGGTGATGGTCACCCACGACCCGCGCGCCGCGCAGTACGCGGACCGCGTGCTGACCCTCGCTGACGGCCGCATCGTCAACGACGAGCGCCCCGCCGACCCCGACCGGAACACCGTTCTCCTCCGCGACGTCACGGCGAGGCACCGATGAGTACACCGAACAGCCAGAACAGCCAGAACAGCCAGGGCGACCGAAACAGCCAGAACAGCCAGGGCGACCGAAACAGCCCCGGTGGCCCGAACAGCCCGGGCAAGCCGGTGGGTTCGAACCGGCCGTGGCGCGCGAGCGTCCTCGGCTCGCAGGTGGCGGAGCTCCTGAGACGGCCCGGCCGGTCCATGGCGACCGCGACCTCCCTGCTCATCGCGGCGTTCGTCGTCTTCGGGGCCGTCATGGCCCAGCAGATCCTCAGCGCCACCGTGATCGCACGGTTCCACGGAACTCCCGACGCCGTGTCGCTCGTGGTCACCTCCGAAGGCGACCAGAACCTCGGTGACGCGCGCCTCGCCGCGATCAGGAAGGTTCCCGGGGTCGCCGAGGCGGTGGGCCGCATCGACGACGGCTCCCCGCTGGGCGGCAGCGCCGTCGAGCGCTACCTCCACCTGTCGGCGGACCCCGGCAGCGGCGACCTCGCGGGCGTACGGCTCACCAAGGGCGCCTATCCCTCCGGCCCCGACCGGCTCGCCGTCAACACGCAGGCCGCCCGCGAGTACGGTCTCGCACCCGGATCCACCCTCACCCTGCTGCGGCCCGACGGCGACGACAGCGACCGCACCCGGCAGGTGAAGGTCCGCGTCACCGGCATCGTGCGCAGCAGGGCGACCAACGACACGGACCCGACCGGATACGCCCCCGGCCCGCAACTGGCCCGCCTGCTCGGCACGACGACTTACACCCGCGTCGACGTCCGCACCGACACCGGCTCCGCCCCGGCGGATCTCACCGAGCGGATCCGTACGGCGGTGCCCGGCGCCGAGGTGCGCTCCGGGGACGACATCCGGGACGAAGAGGCCCACGA
This sequence comes from Streptomyces sp. B3I8, assembly GCF_030816915.1. Lineage (NCBI taxonomy): Bacteria > Bacillati > Actinomycetota > Actinomycetes > Kitasatosporales > Streptomycetaceae > Streptomyces > Streptomyces sp. B3I8. The sequence continues at coordinate 6,571,948 of NZ_JAUSYN010000002.1, forward strand.
GGCGGTGACGGATGCGAGCGACCTCCTGGACATGGTCACCGTCTTCCTCGTCGTCGCCGTCGGCGCGGCAGTCCTCGTCGCCGCCTCCACCTTCCGCATCGTCTTCGCCCGCCGCGTGCGCCAGCTCGCCCTGCTGCGCGCCATCGGAGCGACCCCGCGCCGGCTGGCCGCCGCCCTCGTCGTCGAGGGCGCGGTGATCGGCCTGCTGGCCGGCACGCTCGGCGCGCTGGCCGCCTGGGGCTGCGGACGGCTCGCCCCCGCGCTCGCCGGCATCTTCGGACGCGACCTCTCCGCGCCCGCCCACTTCCCCCTCGCCGAGGCCGTCCTCACCGTCCTCGGCACCGGTCTCCTCGCGGTGTTCGCGGTCGTGTCACCGTCCCTGTCCGCCTCGCGGGTCTCCCCGCTGCAGGCACTGCGCAGCTCGGCCACCGGTGACGGCGGAACCGGCGGCCTCGGCCGGGCCGCCCTCGGTCTGCTCTGCGTGGCGGGCGCCGCGCTGCTCGCCCTGCAGAGCTACAGCGGTCTGCCCCAGCCGGGCGACGGCGAGTACGACCGGTTGAACGGGCTGACCCTCGTGGTCGCCTCGGGGGCGCTGGCCTTCCTCGCCCTCGTCGTCCTCGGCCCCCGCCTCGTACGCCCCCTGCTGGCGGCCGTCGCCGTGCCGCTGCGCCGGGTCGGCGCGGCCGGCCGTCTGGCGGTCGCCGGGGTCGGCGGCGCACCCGGCCGGGCGGCCTCCGTCTCGGTCGTCGTGGCCCTCGGAGCCTGCCTGATCGGATCGACGCTGACCTGCCTGGCCTCCCTCCAGGCCTACGACCGGTACCAGCAGGCGGTGGCGGCACCCGCCGACTTCTCCCTGACGTCCCGGGACGAGAAGCCGCTGGACGCGAAGCTCGTCGCCGACCTCAAGAAGCACCCCGAGCTGGCGGATGTGACCGCCTTCCGCACCACCGAGGTCGTCGAGGGCGCCCGCACCGCGACCCTGGCCGACCTCGACCTCGCCACCGTGCGGTCCGGGGTGAGCCTGACCGCCCGCACCGGCTCCCTCGACCACCTCGCCCCCGGCCACGTCGTCGTCGACGCCGACCACGCCCACTCGCTCGGGGTGGCCGTGGGCGACCGCGTGACACTGATGTACAAGAAGCGGCCCGTGCACCTCACCGTGGCGGCGACACTGCCGGGAGAGGGCCCCTACGGCGGTAACTTCTTCGTCCCGGCCGGCGACCTGACCCGGATGGGAGTGGCCGTCGCCCCCACCATGGTCACCGCCGACGCCGCGCAGGACGGCCCTGACGGACGGGCCGAGGCACGGCGGGCCGTCACCGCCACGTTGACCGGCCCGGAACGCGGCGACGGCCGTGTCGTCGCCGAGAGCGCGGACGGCAAGGACAGCCAGTCCGAGGACCTGCGGACGATGGCCACGACGGTCGTCCTCGTCCTGTGCCTCACCGTCCTCGTGGCGGTCGCCGGAGTCGCCACCACTGCGAGCCTCACCGTCGCCGAACGCACGCGGGAGTTCGGCCTCCTGCGGGCGCTCGGGCTCGGCGCGGGGTCCGTGCACCGCATGGTCACGGCGGAGTGCGCCCTCTACGGCGTCCTCGGCGGCGTCCTCGGCCTGGCCCTCGGCATCCCGTACTCCTGGCTCGGGGTCCGCACCGTCGAGACCAGCGCCCCGTTCACCCTCCCCACGGGCAGCCTGGCAGTGGTCTTCACCGCCCTGGTCCTCGTCACGGCGACGGCCGGCATGGTCCCGGCCCTACGGGCAGCCCGCACGTCCCCGACGGTGGCGGCGGCGGAATAAGGGGCGCGGGGCTGTGTCACTGTGCGGCTCCGCCGCGTGGGCGCGTCTTGTGGGGGTCCGGGGGCGAAGCCCCCGGGGACGGGAAGGGCAGGGGCGGCGGGGGCGAGGGAACCGCCGCCCTCGCCGCCCTCACCTCTCCAACAACATCCTCTGCAACTCCCGCGCGGCCCGCGGCGGAGCCACATCACTCCGGTGCGCCAGCGCGATCGTCCGGTACAACCCCGGCGCGGCCAACGCCGTCACCCGCAACCCCCGCCCCGACCGCGCCGCCACCATCCGCGGCACGACGGCCACTCCCAACCCCGCCCGCACGAACCCCAGCACCGCGTCCATCTCGCCCCCCTCCACCGCGAAGTCCGGCTCGAACCCCTCCGCCCGGCACGCCGCCACCGTCAGCTCCCGCAGGTCGTACCCGTGCCGGAACATCACCAGGCGCTCACCCTCCAGCTCCGCGACCCGCACCGCACGCCGGCCCCCGCCCGGCCGGGGCGCGTCCGGGGAGGAGACGACCACCAGGTCCTCCCGCAGCAGCTCCACCGTCGTCAGCGCCGGGGACGGCGACGGCAGCGGCAGCACCACCAGCGCCAGGTCCAGCGCCCCGCGCGCCAGCTCCCGTACGAGGTCGTGCGAGCCGCCCTCCTCGATCAGCAGTCTGATCCCCGGATAGCGGTCGTGGAAGCCGCGCAGCACGTCCGGCAGGAGCCCCGTGCACACACTGGGCGTCGCGCCGAGCCGGACCCGCCCGGACCGGAGCTGGACCAGCTCCTGCACCTCGATCCGCGCGGTCTCCGCGTCGGCGAGGATCCGCCGGGCCAGCGGCAGCAGCGCCTCGCCCGCGTCGGTGAGCGTGATGTTGCCGCGCGCCCGCAGGAACAGATCCGCCCCCAGCTCCCGCTCCAGCGCCTTGATCTGCTGCGACAGCGAGGGCTGGGCCACATGCACGAGATCGGCGGCCCGGGTGAAGTGCCGGGTCTCGGCGACCGTCACGAAGTAGTGGAGCTGCTGGAACTGCATCCCGCCAGCATACGACTCCGATAGTCATTGGCTATCGAATCGAGCCGGTCCATGTCTTGGACCGATGGGGTCCTTCGGCCCTAGCGTCATGCGCATGGCTCTGGCAACGCGGACGGACCGACGACCGTCCATGACACGCGCGGTGTGGGACAGCTCCGTCGGCAAGAAGACGGTCATGGCCGTCAGCGGGCTGATCATGCTGCTGTACCTGGTCGTCCACATGATCGGCAATCTGAAGATCTACTTCGGGGCGGCCGAGTTCAACCACTACGCCCACTGGCTGCGCACCGTCGGCGAGCCGTTCATGCACTACGAGTGGACGCTGTGGATCGTCCGCGTCGTCCTTGTCGTCGCCGTCGTCGCGCACGCCGTCTCCGCGTACCAGCTCAGCCGCCGCGACCTCAGGGCCCGGCCCAGCAAGTACGTGCACAAGAAGGCCCGTTCGAGCTACGCCACCCGCACCATGCGGTGGGGCGGGATCATCCTCGGCCTGTTCATCGTCTGGCACCTCCTGGACCTGACCACCGGCACCGTGCACTCCGGCGGCTTCCAGGAGGGGCACCCGTACCAGAACGTGGTGGACACCTTCTCCACCTGGTACGGCGACGTCATCTACATCGTCGCGATGCTCGCGCTCGGCCTGCACATCCGGCACGGCTTCTGGAGCGCCGCACAGACCCTGGGCGCCGGCAGCCGCACCCGCGACCGCGCCCTCAAGACCGTCGCCGACGTCCTCGCGCTGCTGCTCACGGCCGGCTTCATCGCCGTCCCCGTGGGCGTCATGACCGGAGTGGTGAACTGACCGTGATCTCGTCGAACACCCCGACCCCCTCGACCTCCGCCACCGGCCGTGCCGGCCGCACCGGCTACCTCGACTACACCACCGGCGAGCCCGTCGCCGACACCAAGGCGCCGGCCGGACCGGTCAACGAGCGCTGGGACACCCGCCGTTTCGAGGCGAAGCTGGTCAACCCCGCCAACCGGCGCGGCAAGACCGTCATCGTCGTCGGCACCGGACTGGCCGGCGGCAGCGCCGGTGCCACGCTCGCCGAACAGGGCTACCACGTCGTCCAGTTCTGCTACCAGGACTCCCCGCGCCGCGCCCACTCCATCGCCGCGCAGGGCGGCATCAACGCCGCGAAGAACTACCGCAACGACGGCGACTCCGTCCACCGTCTGTTCTACGACACCGTCAAGGGCGGCGACTTCCGCTCCCGCGAGTCCAATGTGCACCGCCTCGCGCAGATCTCCGTAGAGATCATCGACCAGTGCGTCGCCCAGGGCGTGCCGTTCGCCCGCGAGTACGGCGGACTGCTCGACACCCGCTCCTTCGGCGGCGTCCAGGTCTCCCGCACGTTCTACGCCCGCGGCCAGACGGGACAGCAGCTCCTCCTCGGCGCCTACCAGGCGCTGTCCCGGCAGATCGCCGCCGGGAACATCGAGATGCACCCGCGCACCGAGATGCTCGACCTCGTCGTCGTCGACGGGAAGGCGCGCGGGATCGTCGCCCGCGACCTGGTCACCGGTGCGATCTCCACCTACTTCGCGGACGCCGTCGTCCTCGCCTCCGGCGGCTACGGCAACGTCTTCTACCTGTCGACCAACGCGATGAACTCCAACGCGACCGCGATCTGGCGGGCGCACCGGCGGGGTGCCTACTTCGCCAACCCCTGCTTCACCCAGATCCACCCCACCTGCATCCCGCGCACCGGCGACCACCAGTCCAAGCTGACCCTGATGAGCGAGTCGCTGCGCAACGACGGCCGCATCTGGGTACCGAGGGCGAAGGGTGACACCCGCCCGCCGGGCGAGATCCCCGAGGACGAGCGCGACTACTACCTGGAGCGGATCTACCCCTCCTTCGGCAACCTCGTCCCCCGTGACATCGCCTCCCGCGCCGCGAAGAACGTGTGCGACGAGGGCAGGGGGGTGGGCCCCGGCGGCCAGGGCGTGTACCTGGACTTCGCCGACGCGATCGAGCGGATGGGCCGGGGGGCCGTCGAGGCCAAGTACGGCAACCTCTTCGACATGTACCAGCGGATCACCGACGAGGACCCGTACCGGGTGCCGATGCGGATCTACCCCGCCGTGCACTACACGATGGGCGGACTGTGGGTCGACTACGACCTCCAGACCACGATCCCGGGCCTGTTCGCGGTCGGCGAGGCCAACTTCTCCGACCACGGCGCCAACCGGCTGGGCGCCTCCGCGCTGATGCAGGGCCTGGCCGACGGCTACTTCGTGCTGCCGGCCACCATCAACGACTACCTCGCCCGCAACCCGCACGCGGAGCCGGTCACCGCCGACCACCCGGTGGTGCAGGAGGTGCTCGCGGAGACCGAGGACCGGCTCAACCTGCTCCTCGCCGTCGACGGCGACCGCACCCCCGACTCCTTCCACCGCGAACTCGGCGAACTCATGTGGGAGTTCTGCGGCATGGCCCGCACCGACGAGGGCCTGCGCAAGGCGCTCGACCGGATCCCCGCGATCCGCGAGGAGTTCTGGCGGCGCATCAAGGTCCCCGGCACCGGCGAGGAGTTCAACCAGTCGCTGGAGAAGGCCAACCGCGTCGTCGACTACCTGGAACTCGCCGAGCTGATGTGCCTCGACGCACTGCACCGCGCCGAGTCCTGCGGCGGCCACTTCCGCGAGGAGTCCCAGACCCCCGACGGCGAGGCCGAGCGCCGCGACGAGGAGTTCTCCTACGCCGCCGCCTGGGAGTTCACCGGCACCGGCGAAGCCCCCGCCCTGCACAAGGAAGACCTGGTCTTCGAGTACGTCCACCCCACCCAGCGGAGCTACGCATGAGGCTCACCCTGCGCGTCTGGCGGCAGAAGAACGCCGACGCCGACGGCGCCATGTCCACGTACGAGGTGGACGGCATCTCCTCCGACATGTCCTTCCTGGAGATGCTCGACACCCTCAACGAGGAACTCATCCTCAAGGGCGAGGACCCCGTCGCCTTCGACCACGACTGCCGCGAGGGCATCTGCGGAGCCTGCTCGCTCGTCATCAACGGCGACGCGCACGGCCCCGAGCGCACCACCACCTGCCAGCTCCACATGCGGGCCTTCCAGGACGGGGACACCATCGACATCGAGCCGTGGCGCGCCGCCGCGTTCCCGGTCGTGAAGGACCTCGTCGTCGACCGCTCCGCGTTCGACCGGATCATCCAGGCCGGCGGCTATGTCACCGCGCCCACCGGCTCCGCCCCGGAGGCCCACGCCACGCCGGTGCCCAAGGCCGACGCGGACTTCGCCTTCGAGCACGCCGAGTGCATCGGCTGCGGCGCGTGCGTGGCCGCCTGCCCGAACGGCGCGGCCATGCTGTTCACCTCCGCGAAGATCAACCACCTGAACGTGCTGCCGCAGGGCGCCCCCGAGCGGGAGACCCGGGTGCTCGACATGGTGGCGCAGATGGACGACGAGGGCTTCGGCGGCTGCACCCTGGCCGGCGAGTGCGCGACCGCGTGCCCGAAGGGCATCCCGCTGATGTCGATCACCAGCATGAACAAGGAGTGGCTGCGGGCGACCCGCAAGGCCGGGAAGCGGTAGGGCGGGGCCGCACCGGCAAAGACGTTCGCCGAGCGGGCGGACGGGCGGGGCCGGGAGTGGTGCTCATCCCCGGCCCCGCTTCGTACCCCGGGGCCCCGCCCGGCCCTGCGCCCGGGAGCCACCTCGTAACAGGGCCGCTCCGCCGTCCGGGGCGCGTGTCGTTCAACAACCCCACATCCACGCTCTCGGCTCAGGTCACGTGGACGCCAATCGGCGTCGGGACAACAGGGGTGGCGGGTCGCGGCCCACGCGGCTCCGCCACGTCCCCGCCGACCCGGCACGTGACCAGGAGAGAGCCATGACCGGCGTCACCGCGCTTCCCCGCTCCCCGCTCCCCGCGACCCCCCTCCGCTACGTCGTCACCCTCGCCCGGGACGAGGCCGACGTCCGTGCCGCCCAGCGGCTGCGGTACGACGTCTTCGCCGGCGAGACGGGCGCCCTGCTCGACTCCCCGCAGCCCGGGCTCGACATCGACCCCTTCGACGCGTACTGCGACCACCTCCTCGTCCGCGACACGACCACCGGCGAGGCAGTCGGCACCTACCGGCTGCTCCCGCCGGAGCGCGCGGCGGTCGCCGGACGCCTGTACGGCGAGGGCGAGTTCGACCTGGCCCCGCTCGCCGCGATCCGCCCCGGGCTGGTCGAGGTGGGCCGCTCCTGCGTCCACCCGGACCACCGCGGCGGCGCGGTCATCGGCCTCATCTGGGCGGGCATCGCCCGCTACATGACGGACCGCGGCCACGAATGGCTGGCCGGCTGCTGCTCCATCCCGCTGGCCGACGGCGGCACCCTGGCGTCGGCGACGTGGGACCGCGTGCGCACGAAGAACCTGTCCCCGGAGGAGTACCGGGTACGGCCGCTGCTGCCGTGGGTCCCCAGGCCGGCGTCGCCGGGGGAGGACACGGCCCCGGCGGTCGGGACGGGCGGGGGGCGGCGGGAACTGCCCGCGCTGCTGCGCGGCTATCTGCGGCTCGGGGCCTGGGTGTGCGGAGAGCCCGCGCACGACCCCGACTTCGGGGTCGCCGACCTGTACGTGCTGCTGTCCATGCGCCGGGTCGACCCGCGCTATCTGCGGCACTTCCTCTCCCTCCTCCCCGCCTCCGCATCGGCCGCCTGATGAGCGCCTGGCTGCCCGCCGCCCCCTGCACCCCCGGGGCGTGCGTACGGCCGACGGCACCGGCCACGACCGTCGCCCTGCCCCGGGCCGTGCTGCGGCTCGCGGCGGTGGTGGCCGTGGTCACGGCCGGTGTCGCGCTGCTGCCGCTCGGCCGGTGGGTGCCGGCCGCGGCCGTACGGGGCTGGTGCCGGGCCGTCGTACGGGCGGCCGGGGTACGGGTCCGCGTCACCGGCGGACCCGTGCCCGACGGGGGAGTGCTGGTCGTCGCCAACCACATCTCCTGGCTCGACGTACCGCTGCTCGCCGCGCTCCGTCCCGCGCGCATGCTCGCCAAGGCGGAGGTACGACGGTGGCCCGTGGCGGGCGTGCTCGCCGCGCGCGGGGGCACGCTGTTCCTCGAACGCGACCGGTTGCGGGCGTTGCCCGCGACGGTGGCACGGGTCGCGGCGGCGCTGCGGGAGGGGGCGGCGGTGGTCGCCTTCCCGGAGGGCAGCACGTGGTGCGGGCGGGAGCGGGGGGAGTTCCGGCGGGCGGTGTTCCAGGCGGCGCTGGACGCGGGGGTGCCGGTGCAGCCGGTGCGGATCCGGTACGGGCTGGTGGGAGGTGCGGCGACGGCGGTCGCGGCGTTCGTCGGCGACGACACACTCGTCGCCTCGCTGTGGCGGGTGGTGGGCGTGCGGGGACTGGTCGCGGAGGTGGGGGTGCGGGGGGTGGTGGACGCGGGGGAGTGCGGTGACCGGCGGTCGCTGACGGAGACGGCGCAGCGGGCGCTGGGCTGAGCCGGTTCTCTTCGCCCCCGCCGCCCCTGCCCTCCTCCCCCTCACGACAAGGGGCTCCGCCCCTTCCCCCCCCACGCGCGCGGGTGGGCCGGGCTTCCCGCGCAGTTCCCCGCGCCCCTTCAGGGGGCGGCGGGGGCGATCAACCCCACCGCCCGCGCCAGCCGCCCGTACGAATCCGTCAGTGCCGCGCGCCCGTACGTACTCGTCGTCACCAGCACCTCCTCCGCCCCCGTTTCTCCCACCACCCGCGCCAACTCCGCCGCGACCTCCTCCTCCGTCCCGGCGACATGCCCCCGCAACCCCGCCTCGTACAGCTCCCGTTCCTTCCCCGTCATGGCCCGCCCCTCCACCGTCTCCACCGCCGGCAGCGGCGGGAACGCCCCGTGCGTCCGGGCGTACGCCATCGACCACGCCTCCGGCTTCAACAGCCGCCGCGCCTCCTGTGCCGTACCGGCCACGGCCACCGTCCCGGAGATCACCACGTACGGCCGTTCCGCCCACACCGAGGGGCGGAACGCCGCCCGGTACTGCTCGATGCCCCGCAGCATCCGCTCCCGGTTCCGCAGGTCACCGATGACCATCGGCAGCCCCGCCCGCGCGGCGATCCGCGCCCCCTCGCCCATGGCGAGGACGAACGGAGGCACCGTCAGCCCCTCGGACGGGCGTGCGTGCACCCCGGTGGGGGAGGTGCCGCGGAACCAGCCGAGCAACTCCTCGAGCTGTCCGGCGAAATCGTCGGCCTCGTCCTTGCCCACGCCCAGTGCCCGCCGCACCCCGCCGGTGAAGCCGACCGAGCGGCCCAGCCCCATGTCGATCCGCCCGGGGAACAGCGACTCCAGCACCCCGAACTGCTCCGCCACCACCAGCGGCCGGTGGTTGGGCAGCATCACCCCGCCCGTGCCGACCCGGATCGTCCGGGTCGCCGCGGCGACGGCCGCCGCGAGCACGGTCGGCGCGGAACCGGCGACCCCGGGCACGCCGTGGTGCTCGGCGACCCAGAAGCGGTGGAAGCCGAGCCGTTCCGCCTCGCGCGCCAGCGCCACCGTGTCCCGCAGCGCCTCGCCCGCGTCGTGCCCCTCCCGGATCCGCGACCGGTCGAGCACGGAGAACCTGGTCCCTGCCATGACTGAGCTGCTCACCTACACGTCAACACCTCAGCCGACGCCCGATTCCCGGAGCGGGTGTTCTGTGGCACTGATATGTGAACGAGGTGATCGCGAAACCCCGGTGACAGCGTTCGGCCGGAACGGCGAACGCCGAGGCTCCGCCTCGCATGTCTCACGTGTGGCGGACGGGACGGCCGAAGAAGGCTGACATCACCGGGGCCCGACCGCCGCCGGGAGTGTGGTGGCCCCACCGGCACGCGGCCGGGGCCCGCCGCGCGGGCCCCGGCCGGTGGTGCGCGACGCCGTCGCGCCGCGCGGGGTCAGACCTTCTGCCACAGCGCCGGCGTCGTGGCCGGCTGCCACACGCTCTGCGCCTGGTGCGGCTGGAGGCACACGTACGTGACACCGCCGTACGTCACCTTCGCGCCCACGTCGTAGACCGCGCCCGCCGCCCAGGTGCCGGACTGCGGCTCCGGGGTGGTGTCCGGCGTCTGCGCCGTCGCCGTGTCGGTGGTGAGGGTCAGCCCGAAGGCGCTCAGCGCCGGGTTGACCGGCTGGTAGTACGTCGTCCCGCCGTTCGTGCAGTCGCCGGAGCCGCCGGAGGTGACGCCCTGCGCCTGGCTGCCGGAGACGTACGGGCCGCCGGAGTCGCCGGGCTCGGCGCACACCGTCGTCCGGGTCACCCCGTTCACCGTGCCCTCCGGGTAGGTCACGCTCGTGTCGTGCTGCTGGATGGTGCCGCAGTGCCAGCCCGTGGTGGAGCCCGAGCGGCAGACCGAGGCGCCCACCAGCGCCTCCACGGAGCCGGACACCGTCACGTTCGCGCCGCCCTCGCCCCTGACGTACGGAGTGGCGGTCCAGTCGTCGTTGGTGGCGACCCAGGAGTAGTCGTGGCCGGGGAACACCGAGTCCTGGAAGGTGCCCTGGTCCACCTGGTTGTACCCGGCCGTCGTGTCGCCCGCGCTCCCGCAGTGCCCGGCGGACACGAAGCCCTGCTGCTCGCCCTCGGTGACGGAGAACCCGACGGAGCAGCGGGCCTCGTCGTTGATGTAGTACGCGTCGCCGCCGACGATGTCGTACAGCGCGCGCGGCAGGTCCTTGGACACCGTCACCGCGACCCGGTGCCGGTCCACCTTGGCGGCCTTCAGCAGTTCGTCCGCCGCCGCCCTGCTGGTGGCCTGCACCGTCACCCGGTTGTTGACGATGTCGACGTAACGCACCGGCGTACGGCGTCCGCGCGCGGCGGTGGCGGCCTTGTCCAGCTTCTGCTTGACGTTCCGGAGATCGGCCAGTCTCACCTTGACCACCTTGGCGTCCGCGCCGCCCGCCTCGATGGCGGCGACGTCCGCCTTGTCCGTCGTGGCGACGGTCAGCCCGGCCGACGTCCTGCCGTGCACCCAGGCGCCGGCGAAGCGGTCGCCGAGCGCGTTGCGCAGCCGCCCGGCCCGGGTGCCCGCCTCCGCCTCGTTCGACAGCCGCCGCCGGGCCTCGGTCGCGGTCAGCCCCAGGTCGCGCCGCAGCGCGTGCAGGACCTCGGCCGACGGCCGGTCGGCCCCGAGGGTCCGCGCCGCCGAGGGGCCGTCGGCGGGCGGTAGGGACGAGGCGGTGGCCGTCGCCTGGGACGGGCTCGCCAGCACGAGCGAACCGAGCACGGTCAGGACGGCACAGCCTGCGCCGACGTGTCTACGGGCCATCAGGTGGTACTCCCTCAGCTTCGACGGATCTGGGAACCTCGCGGAACCTCTCGAAGCCGTAGACATTGCCGGAAATGCGGCAAATAATTCCGGTATTGACCCGTTCCGGGTGCAGTCGGCGGCAAACCGGCCGTTGTGTGATGAACACGCCCGCGTCTTTCGCCCGCACGGAGGACGGCAGGTCCGTCAGTTCGTCAGCCGACCGGGCCTGTTCTCCTCCGTCCGTGGGACGAGCGGGGTTTCCGTTCGCGTGTCGCGCGCTCGCCCTGCCAGCGTGGGCCCGCCCGGGGCGAGCGCCCCGGCAGGCGGAAGGAGTCGAAGGTGACGGTTGGTGAGTCCCGTACGGGGGTGCGTAGGGCGGTCGTCCTGGCCATGGGAGGCGGCCTCATGCTCCTCCCCGCCGGCACGGCGCACGCCGACGGCGGCATCGCCACGGGGTCGGCGGCCGGACGGGTGACCGAGGTGGCCTACCCGGTGGCGGAGACGGCGCTGCGGGAGGCTCCGCACATGCTGCCCGAGGAGGTGGCCCGGGTCAGGTCCGCTCCGTCAGCGGGATCCTGAGCGTGAACGTGGTCGCGCCGGGACCGCCCGTGACGTCGACGGTGCCGCCGTGCGCCTCGACCAGGGAACGGACGACCGCGAGCCCCAGCCCGCTGCCGCCGCGGTCGCGGGTACGGGCCTTGTCGACCCGGTAGAACCGGTCGAAGATCCGCCCCCGGTCGGCGGCGGGTATCCCGGGCCCGGCGTCGGTGACCCGGACGACCGCGGCGCCGCACCCGCCGGGCGAGACACCCGATACCCCGGTCGCCCCGGCCGCCCCGATTCCCCCGGTTCGCTCGGCTCCCTCCGAGCCCTGGGACGCGCCGGACCCGCCGGATCTGCCGGACGCGGCGAACCCGTCGGACGCGGCGGCCGGTGTCCGGGCGGACGCCCGGCGGAGGGCTTGGCGCGGCGCCGGGCGGAGCGCTTGGCGGGACGTCTGACGGGATGCCTGGCAGGGCACCGGTGCCGGTGCCCCCGCCGGTACCTCCGCCGGCGTCTCCACGGCCACCTCCACCGACACCTTCGTACCGGCCGGGGTGTGCACCGCCGCGTTGGCGAGCAGGTTGTCCACCACCTGGCGGATCCGCGCCGGGTCGAACCGCAGCAGCAGCTCGCCCGGCCCGGTCGTGACCGTCAGCGGACGGTCCGGGTGACTGGCACGGAACGCGTCCGCCGCCCGCCGCACCAGCTCCACCAGATCGGTCTCCTCCGGTCGCAGCGGCGCCTCCACCTCCGCCGCGTCCAGCCGGGCGAGCAGCAGCAGATCGTCCAGGAGCACCCCCATCCGGGCCGCCTCCGCGCGCAGCCGGGCCAGGTGCCGGTCCCGTTCCTCGGGGGAGTGGGCGGGCGCGTACTGGAACAGGTCCGCGTAGCCCCGTACCGACATCAGCGGGGTGCGCAGCTCGTGCGAGGCGTCCGCGACGAACCGCCGCAGCCGCCGCTCGGCCTCCGCGCGTACCACCAGCGAGTCGTCGATGTGCTCCAGCATCGTGTTGAACGCCGAGCGCAGCTCCTGGATCTCCGGGGCGCCGCTGCGGCCGTCGGCGCGCACCGGCAGCCGCCCCGAGTCGGTCAGGTCGTGCGAGGTGATGTCGTGCGCGGTCGCCGCGAGGTCGCTCAGCGGTCGCAGGCCGCGCCGCAGCACCGCCCGTCCGGCCACCACGAGGGCGACCAGCGCCGCCGCGAACGTCACCACCTGCACGGTGATCAGCCGCCGGGTGGTCGCCCGCACGTCCGCCAGCGGGGCGGCGCTGACCAGGACCACCCCGCGCTCCACCGAGCACGCCCGCAGCAGATACGCGCCCTCGCCGGGGATCTCCGCGGTCCGGGTCAGATGTTCGGAGCCCGAGGCCGGCTGCGCCTCGGCGACGGCCGCGAGCGCGCCGGTGGCGGCCGGCACGTCGGCGGGGCGGCGCAGCTCGGCGTGTCCGTCCTTCACCTCGTACACGGCGGTGTACCAGCCGTAGTAGGGGCGCCGCTCCACCGTGCCGTGCGCCTTCGCGTCCTTGGTCTGCACGATCTGCACGAGCTTCATCTGCTCGGCGAGCTGGCGTTCCTGGTACTGCCGCATGTACATCGTCAGCGCGGTGCCGACCACCGCGAACACCACGAGCGACAGCGCGCCCACCCCCAGTGCCAACCGGGTGCCGAGGCGCAGCTTCCACCGGGGCCGGGGCGGGCGCCTCACTCGGCGGCCCGCCGCGCCACGTACCCGACCCCGCGCACGGTGTGGATCAGGGGCACCGCGCCGCCGTCGGCCGCCTCCAGCTTGCGGCGCAGCCGGCTGACGACCAGTTCCACCACGTTGGACCGGCCGCCGAAGCCGTACTGCCAGACGTCGTCGAGGATCTGTGCCTTGGTCAGCACGGCGGGCGATCCGCGCAGCAGACAGCGCAGCACGTCGTACTCGGTGGGGGTCAGTGCGAGGAGCCGGTCGCCGCGCCGGACCTCCCGGGTGTCCTCGTCCATCGTCAGGTCCGCGACCCGCAGTACGGAGCGGGGACCGCCGGGGCCGAGGCTGCGGCGCAGTACCGTGCGCAGCCGGGCCATCAGCTCCTCCACGGCGAACGGTTTGACGAGGTAGTCGTCGCCGCCCCGGGTGAGTCCGGCGACGCGGTCGGCGACACCGTCGCGGGCGGTGAGGAAGACGACGGGGACGCCCATGCCGGCGCCGCGCAGCCGGTCCAGCACACCGAAGCCGTCGATGCCGGGGAGCATCAGGTCCAGTACGACGATGTCCGGCCGGAACGCGGCGGCGCGGGTCAGCGCCTCCTCGCCGGAGTACGCGGTGACCGCCTCCCAGCCCTCGTAACGGGCGACGGTGGCCACGAGATCGGCGATGGGGGGATCGTCGTCGACGACGAGCAGCCGAACGGGGTTCACGCCCCCCATTCTGCGGTACGCCGGACGGGGGCGGGCGCCGGGTGTCTGCCGCCGCCCCCGCGCGGGCCCTACTCCTCGCCGTCGAGCCTGAAGCCCACCTTCAGGCCGACCTGGTAGTGCTCGATCTCGCCGTTCTCGATGTGGCCCCGGACCTGGGTCACCTCGAACCAGTCCAGGTTGCGCAGCGTCTGGGACGCCCGCGAGATGCCCTTGCGGATCGCGTCGTCGACGCCCTCCGTCGAGGTGCCGACGATCTCGGTCACGCGGTACACGTTGTCGGACATGTGCGATGCCTCTCTCCACGGTGACGGTTGCGCGCACGCATGCGTCACTCCACCGTGCCGCAGGCGGCGCCACCCCGCGAGGCGGCGCCGCCGCACCGGTCAGCGGACCGTGCTGAGCGAGAGCGCGAACCTCCCGCCGCGGTCCGTCCACCAGTGACCGAGCTCCAGCCCGGCAGCGGCCAGCTCCCCGCGTACCCCGTCCGCGCGGAACTTCGCCGAGACCTCCGTGCGCAGTTCCTCGCCTGCCGCGAAGTCGACGGCCAGGCCGAGCGCGCGGATCTTCACGGTCTGGGCCGTGCGCGACCGCAGCCGCATCTCGATCCACTCCTGGGCGGCGTCCCACCGGGCGACGTGCTCGAACGCGTCGGGGTCGAAGTCGCCGCCGAGTTCGCGGTTGACCACGTTCAGCACGTTCTTGTTGAACGCGGCCGTCACGCCCGCCGCGTCGTCGTACGCCGCGACGAGCACCGACTCGTCCTTGACCAGGTCCGTGCCGAGCAGCAGCGTGTCGCCGGGCGCCAGCAGGGCCCGTACGGAGGCGAGGAACACGGCCCGCTCCCCGGGCACCAGATTGCCGACGGTGCCGCCGAGGAACGCCACCAGCCGGGGTCCGGGGGTGTCCGGCAGGGTGAGGGAGGTGGTGAAGTCGGCGAGCAGCGCGTGCACGTCGAGCCCCGGGTACTCCTCGGCCAGCGCGTGGCCCGCCCGGCGCAGGGCGCTGTCGCTGACGTCGACGGGCACGTAGGTGCGCAGCCCGGTCATGGCGTCCAGCAGGTGCCGGGTCTTCTCGGAGGACCCGGAGCCCAGTTCGACGAGCGTGCGCGCGCCGGCCGCGGCGGCGATCTCGCCCGAGCGGGCCCGGAGGATCTCCCGCTCGGCGCGCGTGGGGTAGTACTCGGGCAGTTCGGTGATCTTTTCGAACAGTTCGCTGCCGTGGGCGTCGTAGAACCACTTCGGCGGCAGGGTCTTGGGGGTGCCGGTGAGGCCGCGGCGTACGTCGGTGCGCAGCGCGGTCTCGGTGGCGCCCTCGGGGAGGGTGCGGGTGAGAAGGAACGGGCTCACGTACGGGGCTCCTTCGGTGGTGCGGTGGGTGCGGACGGCACCGGGCCGGGCTCGGGCTCCTTCAGGGGCGTGAGCAGGACGTCGGTGCGGCTCGCGGCGAGCAGGGTGCGGTCGGGGACCTCGTGCCAGTGCGGGTCGTCGTCGTACGGCTCGGAGGCGACGACCGTGCGGCGGCCGGGTTCGGTCAGGTACCAGAGCGTGTCGCCCCAGGCGGTGGCGACGATCGTGTCGCCGTCGGTGAGCAGCAGATTGAGCCGGGAGCCGGGGGCCGCCGCGGCGACCTCCAGGACCGTGTCGGCCAGCGCCTGGCCCGGCTCGTCGCCGCCGCGCAGCCGGTTCAGCACGAGCGCCCAGACCAGCGCGGAGTCGTTGCGCGCCTCCAGGGCGAGCACCTCCTCGGCCGGCAGGGCGCGCGCGAGTCCGGCGAGGGAGCCGGGCCAGCCGGTGACGGCCCCGTTGTGGCTGAACAGCCAACGGTCTGCGGCGAACGGTGCCGCCGCGGCCTCCGCGTCGGCACCCGAGAGGGTGGCGTCCCGGACGGCGGCGAGCACCGCGCCCGAGCGCACCACGCGTGCGAGGTCCGCGAACGACAGGTCGGCCCAGATCGGTCCGGCCCGCCGGTAACGGGCCGGCACCGGGTCGCCTCCGGCGTACCAGCCGATGCCGAAACCGTCGGCGTTGACCGTCCCGTACCGCTGCCGGCGGGGCGCCCACGACTGCCGGTACAGACCGTGCGGCGGCACTGTCAGCAGCGCGCCCAGCGGCTGGGTCGGACCGAGATACGCCACGTGGCGGCACATCAGGCGGCGTCCGGGGCGGCGTCGCGGGCGGTGCGGAAGCCGGAGAAGATCTGCCGCCGGATCGGATAGTCCCAGTTGCGGAAGGTGCCCCGGCAGGCCACCGGGTCCACGGCGAACGAACCGCCGCGCAGTACCTTGTACTCGGGGCCGAAGAAGACCTCCGAGTACTCCTTGTACGGGAACGCCCGGAAGCCCGGGTACGGGGCGAGGTCGCTCGACGTCCACTCCCACACGTCACCGATCAACTGCCGTACGCCGAGCGGGGATTCCCCCTCCGGGTAGCTGCCGGCCGGGGCGGGGCGCAGATGGTGCTGGCCCAGGTTGGCGTGGGCCGGGCCCGGGTCGGCGTCGCCCCACGGGTAGCGCCGGGAGCGGCCGGTGGCCGGGTCGAAGCGGGCGGCCTTCTCCCACTCGGCCTCGGTGGGCAGCCGCCGCCCGGCCCAGCGGGCGTACGCGTCCGCCTCGTACCAGCTCACGTGCAGCACCGGCTCGTCCGGCGGGACGGCCTCGGTCACGCCGAACCGCCGCCGCAGCCACTGCGCGTCCTCACGGCGCCAGAACTGCGGTGCCCGGATGGTGTGGGTGCGGATGTGCGCCCAGCCCGCCGGGTCCCACCAGCGCGCGTCGTCGTAGCCGCCGTCGGCCATGAACTCCTGGTAGGCGCCGTTGGTGACGGGCACGGTGTCGATGTGGAAGGCGGCCACTTCGCGTCGGTGCGCGGGCCGTTCGTTGTCCAGCGACCAGGGCTCGGTCGACGTCCCCATGGTGAACGGACCCCCGGGGACCAGGACTTCGGCCGGACCCCTGTACGGCGGCACCGGCGCCGGATCCGGTGCGGTGAGCGCCTGCGGGCCCGTGCGGAGTTGGTGGGTGATGAGCATGGTCTCGTCGTGCTGCTGCTCGTGCTGGGCGATCATGCCGAAGGCGAAACCGGCCTCCGTCAGTGCCCGGCCGCCCTGGAAGGCGGTGCTCTCCAGCACGTCCAGCGCCCGGCCGCGCACCTCGGCGGCGTAGCGGCGGGCCTCGGCGGGCGGGAGCAGCGGCAGCGACGGCCGTGCGGCGCGCGGGTGCTCGAACGCGTCGTACAGGCCGTCGATCTCCGGCCGCATCGCCTCGCGCCCGGCCACCGTGCGCAGCAGCCAGAGTTCCTCCTGGTTGCCTATGTGCGCGAGGTCCCAGACCAGGGGGGACATCAGCGGCGAGTGCTGGGCGAGCAGATCGGGTTCCTCGACGCACTCGGTGAGGAGCGCGGTGCGCTCGCGCGCGGTGGTCAGGGCCTCCAGGGCGCGGGTCCGCAGGGCCTCGGGGTCGGTGGGCGCGGTGGTGTCGGTCGTGCCAGTGGTTCTGGTCGTGCCGGTGGGGCCGGTCGCGCCGGTGGTGCGGGGGGTCGGTGTCGGGGAGGCGGACTCGGTCATGTGCGCGGTTCCTTCCCGTGGTGCGGCGCGTGAGGTGCGTGCGGCGCGTGAGGTGCGTGCGGTGCGTGCGCCAGGAGATCGTCGGCGGGGCAGCGGCCCCGGGCCACATAGCGTTCGGTGAACTCGGCGACGGCCGCTTGTACGCCGTCGTCGGCGCCGAGCCGGGGCAGCGCCTCGGCGGCGGCGGCGAAGCAGACGGCAGCGGCCTCGCGCAGCTCCGGATCGGTCAGGCCCTCGCGGGCGGCGGTCGTCCACAGCGGGTTGCGTGGGGCGGCGCGCGCGTTCGTGCGCTCGGCGAGAGGCTTGACCGTGCGGTAGGCGGTCTCGGCGGCCTCCGGGTCGTCGAAGAGGGCCGTCGTCACCGCCAGCGGCACGATCCAGCCGTCCGGGCCGGGCTGGGCGTCGATCATCCGCAACTCCAGATGACCGCGCGGCCGCACCGGCGGGAACAGGGTGGTGAGGTGGTAGTCCAGGTCGGCACGTGTGGGACCTTCGGCCGACCGGGTCCACTCCCGGAAGGTCAGGCCCTCCGGCACGTCCCAGGGACCGTCGTCCCGGCGCACGCACATCACGGGCGCGTCCAGCACCCGTTCGGCCCACGCGCCCCGGGGATCGGGGCCGAGCGGCGGGGCGCCGCTGCGGCCCGGGTCCAGCGCGGTCCACAGGTACTGCCGGGTCGAGCGCCAGCCCGTGGGGCGGCCGCGGGCCACGGGGGAGTGCGCGAACGCGGCGACCAGCACCGCGCCCAGCGTGTGCGCCAGCCACCAACGCCGGCCGTGGCCGAGCGGGCCCGGCTCCTCGTACCCGGCGTCCAGGCACACCTGGACGGAGGCGGAGGAGCACATCATGGCGCGGCCCTCGGGACCGGTGCGGTCCAGACAGGCCTCCATGGCGTCGTAGCGGGGCTGCCGGAGGTAGCGGGTGGGGGGATTCCACGGGTCGTGACCGCAGCCGTACAGGCCGAGGCCGTCCGCGCGCAGGGCGGCGCGGACCGTGTCGAGATCGGCGGAGACGGACCGTACGCACTCCATCAGGGAGTCGGCGGGAGCGGAACTCAGCTCCAGCTGGCCGCCGGGTTCGACGGTGAGCGCCGAACTCAGGGGCAGGGTCCGCAGTGCGGCATATGCCGCGTCGAGACGTGTCTGTGTGACGGGAAGCCGTGGTCGCAGCGGCTCGTGGACGAGCCATTCCAGTTCGACACCGAGGCGGCGGGGCGGGCCGGTCTTGAAGCAGATGCCTCGTACCAGCGCCTCCACGTCTGCCTCGGTGAGCGCGGAGCGGTCCTCCGCACCGTCTTTACAGTCGCTCACCGTATCGGACATGTCGGGATCCTCCTGAGATTCCATTCATGCCGTCGGACCGGTGCCGGTTGGGCCGGGCCGACAACGCTCGTCCCACCCAAACCCCTCGACGCCGTTCGCACAAGGGGGCGATTCGGTACGTAGGGGACTCCTTTCGGGATCGGCGAGGTGAGGTTTCGGCCACCCGGCGGCCGTTCGCGAGTTGTTCGCCGGCCGTCCGGACATCGTTTCCGCCAGCCGTCCGCCAGGCGCTCGGCAGCCGTCCGCCAGGCGTTCGAAGCAGGAAATTCCGTTGCCGCTCAGCACCAGCATCACCCACGATGCGTGCATGAGCACGACGGGGAGGCGCGCCCGAGGGGGCGTGCGGGGATGTCGCACGTGGCGCACGCTCACGGCGCCCACGGGGGTGGCGCCGTGAGCGCGCGGCTGCGTGGCCTCGCGCGGGAGACGCAGGAGATCGTCGACCGGGGCGGGTACCGGGCACCCGGGGGCCACGAGGTGTCGCTGGCCGCGGCGGTCGAGGCCGCGCGGACGGGGACGCGGATGCACGGGCCGGAGCCGGTGCGGTGCGGCGGGGGAGAGGGCGCGGAGGTCGAGCGGGGCGGACGGCACGCCTCGGCGTCTGCGGCCGTGGAAGTCACCGGGGAGAGCAGCCTGGAGGCCGCGCGGCGGCTCGCGCGGGCCGCAGACGCCTCCGACGGCCAGGTCGCCGTACTGAATTTCGCCTCGGCCCGCAACCCGGGCGGCGGCTTCCTCAACGGCGCCCAGGCCCAGGAGGAGGCGCTGTGCCGTTCCTCGGCGCTGTACGCCTGCCTGCGGGAGGTCCGCGCGTTCTACGACCACCACCGCGAGCACCGCGACCCGCTCTACACCCACCGGGTCATCCACTCGCCCGGGGTCCCCGTCTTCCGCGACGACGGGGGCCGACTGCTCGACGAGCCGTACCGCGTCGCGTTCCTCACCGCGGCGGCGCCCAACGCGGGCGTGCTGCTGAGTCGCGCGCCGGAGCGCGCCGCCGAGCTGCCGCGCGCCCTCGCGGTGCGGGCCGAGCGGGTCCTGGAGGTGGCCGCCCTGCACGGACACCGCCGGCTGGTCCTGGGCGCGTGGGGCTGCGGTGTGTTCCGCAACGACCCGGCCCAGGTGGCCGCCGCGTTCCGGGCACTCCTCGTGGACGAGGGCGCCGGTGGCCGGTTCGCGCACCGGTTCGACCAGGTCGTGTTCGCGGTCCTGGACCGTACGAAGGGCGCGCCGGTCCGTGACGCGTTCGCGCGTACGTTCGCGACGGCGACGGCCACGGGGGCGAGCGCGGTGCGGCGCGGGGGCGCTCAGCGCCAGCCGTAGCGCTCCCGCAGCCGGTGCACCACGGAGTTGAACCGCATCCGGTCCAGCGCGCACGCCTCGCGCCGCATGCCCTCCTCGTGCAGCCGCAACACCCGGTCCACGTCGACCCACGAGTCCCGCCCGGAGCGGTCCCACGGCCCGCTCCCGATCGCCACCCACTCCCGGTCCCCGTCGTGCCGCTTGCTGGAGAGCTGCACCGCGAGCAGTGTCCCGCCCGGCTCACGTGCGACGACGAGAACGGGGCGGTCCTTCCCCCGCCCGTCGTTCTCCTCGAAGGGGACCCAGGTCCAGACGATCTCCCCGGGGTCCGGGTCGCCGTCGTGCGCGGGTGAGTACTCGGTCCGTACGGGGCCCACCCGGCGGGGGTCCGCCTCGGTGGTGGCGGAGGGGCCGTAGCGGCCGGGTACGGGTACGTCCTGATCGGTGAAGGCAGTCACGGGCACACGGTAACCTCCCCGGCGCGCGACACACCGTCAGCCCCTGTTCGAACGCGCGTCCACCAGCGCGAACGTCCTTTCCTGCGCGGGAAGTTCACCCGCTCCCCGCTTGTTCGCGGCCTTCTGGAAAAATGACGTACGTCATGGTGCACATACCCGACCGGTCCACCGTCCCGTCGCCCGCCCCACGTTCCGTGCCGACGAGCGCGGATGTGGCGCGCCTGGCGGGAGTGTCCCGGGCCACCGTCTCCTATGTCCTGAACAACACCAGTGCCGTACGGATCAGCGAACCCACCCGCCGACGCGTCCGTGAGGCCGCCGAGGAACTGGGTTACGTACCGCACGCCGCCGCCCGCAGCCTGCGCGCCGGCCACAGCCGCATGGTGCTCATGCCCGCCCCCGAGGTCCCCGTCGGACCGCTGTACAGCCAGTTCATCAACGAATTGCAGTGGGCGCTGGGCCGCCTGGACTACACCGTGGTCCAGTACGGCCAGGTCGGCCTGCGGGGCGACGAGGCGGCGCGCGCCTGGGCCGAACTGCGCCCGGTGGCGGTACTGCTGCCGGGCGGCGGGCTCGGCCCGCAGGGCGTCGCCGTGCTGAAACGGTCCGGTGCCCGCGCGGTGGTGACGATGGGGGGCGAGCGCATCGAGGGCGCGCACGCGCTCTTCATGAACCACGCGGAGGTCGGCCGCAGCGCCGGCCTCCACCTGTATGCGCGCGGCCGGCGCCGCATCGGGGTGGTGATGCCCGAGGAGCCGGGACTGGAGGCCTTCTCCAACCCCAGACTGCGGGGCGTACGGCAGGCGGTGGAGGGCACGGACGCGACCGTCACGGTCCTGCCGCTCTCGTACGAGGAGGAATCCGCCGCCGAACTGGCCGCCCGCTGGAGCGAGTTGAATCTCGACTCGGTGTTCGCCTACAACGACGAGTACGCCATGCTGCTGATGCGGGCGCTTCAGGACAACGGTGTCGCGATCCCCGACGACACGGCGGTCGTCGGGGCCGACGACCTCATGCTCGGCCGTCTCCTGCGCCCCCGCCTCACCACGGTCCATCTGGAGCTGCCGTCCGGCCGCACCCTGGCCGAACTCGTGGACCACGCGGTCCAGAACGACACGGCCCCACCCGAGGTGCGACAGGTCCTGGGCGCCCATGTCATCCCGAGGGACACGAGCTGAGGGACCGCGCGGCGTGCGGGGCCCCGACGCTCGGGGACCCCGCCACCATGGGAGTCCCGCCACCATGGCCGACCCGACCCGACCCGCGCCCCGCGCGCCCGCAGTGATGCGAGGCGAGGGGCTCGGGCTGGTCGGGTCGGGTCGCGGGAACTTACGCGCCCGCCTCCGGCTCACCCGCGTCGGCCTGCGCCTGCTGCTCGGCCACGGCCTTGCGCACCTCTTCCATGTCCAGGTTCCGCGCCTGCCCGATCACGTCCGTCAGCGCGGCCTCCGGCAGCGCGCCCGGCTGAGCGAACACCGCGACCCGGTCCCGCACGATCATCAGCGTGGGGATCGACTGAATCCCGAACGCCTGCGCGAGCTCCGGCTGGGCCTCCGTGTCCACCTTGCCGAACACCAGGTCGGGGTTCTCCTCCGCGGCCTTCTCGTACACCGGGGCGAACTGACGGCACGGCCCGCACCAGGACGCCCAGAAGTCGATCAGGACGAAGTCGTTGTCCGTGACCGTCTGGTCGAAGTTGTCTTTGGTGAGCTCCACGGTGCTGTTGCTCATGGGGTCTGACCTCTTCCTGGTATCGGGTGAGCCGTCGACGCCAACGGCGCGGGCCGATCGGCTATTCCCCGCGCCCGGAGGCTGTTCCCCGGACATCCTCGCGCGCGTACCCGTGTGGCCACGGCGCACACCACCCAGCAGACTGTGCCCATGACGGAAACGGAATCCATCGCGTACGACGTCGTGGTGCTCGGGGCCGGGCCCGTGGGGGAGAACGTCGCCGACCGCACCCGCGCGGCCGGCCTGTCCACCGCGGTCGTGGAGAACGAGCTGGTCGGCGGCGAGTGTTCGTACTGGGCGTGCATGCCCAGCAAGGCCCTCCTCCGCCCGGTGATCGCCCGCGCCGACGCGCGCCGCCTGCCCGGACTCGCCCAGGCCGTGCAGGGCCCCCTCGACACGGACGCCGTTCTGCGACGGCGCGACTACATGGCGTCCGACTGGAAGGACGACGGCCAGGTCGACTGGCTGAACGGCATCGGCGTGGACCTGTACCGGGGGCACGGGCGCCTCGCCGGTCCCCGCACGGTCGTGGTGGAGGGGGCGGACGGGGACCGGCGGGTGCTCACGGCCCGGCACGCGGTCGCCGTGTGCACCGGCACCCGCGCCGCGCTCCCGGACCTGCCCGGCCTCACGGACGTACGCCCCTGGACCAGCAGGGAGGCGACCAGCGGACGGGCGCCGGGCCGGCTGATCGTCGTCGGCGGAGGTGTCGTCGCCGTGGAGATGGCCACCGCCTGGCAGAACCTGGGCGCACAGGTCACCATGCTGGTGCGTGGCAAAGGGCTGCTGCCGCGCATGGAGCCCTTCGCCGGGGAGCTGATCGCCGAGGGGTTGACCGAGGCGGGCGTCGACCTGCGGACCGGGGTGTCGGTCACCTCGGTGACCCGCGAACAGGCCGCGGACCCCGGCGCCCCGGGCACGTCGGCGCCCCGCGGGAAGGGGACGGTCGTGGCCGTGACCGACGGCGGCGAGCGCGTCGAGGCCGACGAGATCCTTTTCGCCACCGGCCGCGAGCCGAAGACCGACGCCATCGGTCTGGAGACGGTCGGGCTGGAGCCCGGCTCCTGGCTCGGCGTGGACGACAGCATGCGGGTGGAGGGCAGCGACTGGCTGTACGCGGTGGGTGACGTCAACCACCGGGCGCTCCTCACCCACCAGGGCAAGTACCAGGCCAGGATCGCCGGGGCGGCGATCGCGGCGCGGGCGTCGGGCGGCACGGACGAGGAGTCCGCGGCATGGGGCGCCCACGCGGCCACCGCCGACCACGGGGCCGTGCCCCAGGTCGTCTTCACCGACCCGGAGGCCGCGGCCGTCGGCCTCTCCCTCGCGGAGGCGGAACAGGCGGGCCACCGGGTCCGCGCGGTCGACGTCGACTTCGCCTCGGTCGCCGGCGCGGGGCTGTACGCCGACGGTTACCGGGGCCGGGCCCGCATGGTGGTGGACCTGGAGGAGGAGATCCTGCGCGGAGTCACGTTCGTCGGCCCCGGCGTCGGCGAACTGATCCACTCCGCGACGATCGCCGTCGTCGGCGAGGTCCCACTGAGCCGCCTCTGGCACGCGGTGCCGTCCTACCCCACCCTCAGCGAGGTCTGGCTCCGCCTCCTGGAGGCCTACCGAGGCTGAAAGTCGCTCCTATAGGGGGGTGCCGGGGGCACCCCCCTATAGGAGCGCGGGGAACTGCGCGACAAGCCACGAGGCACCGGCAGCCGACCACACGGGGCGCACCCCACCCCCCTCATGGGACGTGAGGCCACCCCTGGGGGCCGAGGCGGGGCGCGGCCCCCTCCGGTGACGTCAGCCAGGTCCGGTGACCTCAGCGAGGCCCGGTGACCTCAGCGAGGTCCGGTGACCTCAGTCAGGGAGAGCGAACCCCAGCACCCCCGCCGCCCGTTCCGGCGTCGGCTGCGCCCACCACCGCGCCACCGCCTCGCTCGTGGAGAGCGACCGCGACTCCGCCCGGTCCAGATACAGCGTGCCGTCCAGGTGGTCCGTCTCGTGCTGCACGATCCGGGCCGGCCACCCCGCGAACTCCTCGTCCAGCACGGCCCCCCGCGCGTCCAGCCCCCGCAGCCGTACGCGCGCGTGCCGCGCGACCACTGCCTGCCAGCCGGGCACGCTCAGGCAGCCCTCGAAGAACGCGGCCCGCTCCTCCCCGACGGCCTCGTACGACGGGTTCACCAGCACCCGGAACGGCTGCGGCACCCGACCGCGCGCCACCCGTACCTCCTCCGGTACCGGCGCCGGATCCTCGATCACCGCGATGCGCAGCGGCACGCCCACCTGCGGCGCCGCGAGGCCGACGCCGGGCGCCGCGTGCATCGTCGCGCGCAGGGCGGCGAGGAAACGATCCAGCAGAGTCGGGTCGAGCTGTCCGTCGAACGGTTCCGCGCCCCGTCGCAGCACGGGATCACCGGCGGCGACGATCGGCAACGGCCCCTCCAGGGCGAGGAGTTCCTCGACGAGGTCGGCGATCGGACGCCCGGTGCTGCGGTCAGTGTCTGAAGCCATCGGACCAGCATGACAGGCCCGACAGTGTGCGCCCGCGCACTGACACGACACCACGCGCGCGCCCCCGGCCCACGCCCCGTCCGCCCCCTCGGCCTCACACCTCACATCAGCCTCACACCTCACATCTCGGCGAAGTCACCGGCCAGGGCGGAGGCGAGCCGCAGATGAGGCCCCGCCTCCTCGTGACGGCCCTGCCGCTCCAGGGTCCGGCCCAGCAGCAGCCGGGCGTACTGCTCCACGGGGTCTCGCTCCACGAGCACCCGCAGCTCCACCTCGGCCCGCCGCAACTGCGCCGAGTGGTAGTAGGCGCGGGCCAGCAGCAGCCGGGGCCCGGTCTGCTCGGGCACCTCCTCGACGAGCCCGCCCAGTACCCGCGCCGCACCGGCGTAGTCCCGCGCGTCGAAGAACATCCGCGCCCGCTCCCAGCGCTCCGCGGCCGTCCCGTGGTCGTAGTACGTCTGCTCCACACCGTCCTCCTTCGACGGCCGCACAACACCGGCACCGGAACGAACATTCCGGTCGGCCGCGGAGCGCACGGGCCCCGCCGGGCATTAGGTTGTGCGCCATGAGCAATCTCGACCGCGAGGCGACGCCCGCGCTCTGCGGCGGCCGTGGATTCGTGGTGGCCGAACCGGTACGCGAACTCCTCAGCCCCCGCCGCGTGCGGCTCGGCGAGTCCACCGAGGTACGCCGTCTGCTGCCCAATCTGGGCCGCCGCATGGTCGGCGCCTGGTGCTTCGTCGACCACTACGGCCCCGACGACATCGCCGACGAGCCCGGCATGCAGGTCCCGCCGCACCCGCACATGGGCCTGCAGACGGTGAGCTGGCTGCACGAGGGCGAGGTGCTGCACCGTGACTCCACGGGCAGCCTGCAGACCGTCCGCCCGCGCGAGCTGGGCCTGATGACCTCCGGCAGGGCCATCAGCCACTCCGAGGAGAGCCCCCGTTCGCACGCCCGCTTCCTGCACGGCGCCCAGCTCTGGGTCGCCCTCCCCGACGCCCACCGCCACACCGATCCACGCTTCGAGTACCACGCGGACCTCCCCGAGGTCACCGCGCCGGGCCTGACGGCCACGCTCATCCTGGGCGAGGTCGACGGCACCCGCTCCCCGGGCACGACGTACACCCCGATCGTCGGCGCCGACCTGACCCTGGCCCACGGCACCGACGTACGCCTGCCGCTGGAACCGGACTTCGAGTACGCGGTCCTGTCCATGTCCGGAGAGGCCCACGTCGACGGCGTCCCGCTGCTCCCCGGCTCGATGCTCTACCTGGGCTGCGGCCGCCGCGACCTCCCCCTGCGCGCCGCCTCCGACGCCGGCCTGATGCTCCTGGGCGGCGAACCCTTCGAGGAGGAACTCGTCATGTGGTGGAACTTCATCGGCAGAAGCCAACAGGACATCACCCAGGCCCGCCAGGACTGGATGACCGGCTCCCGGTTCGGGGAAGTGAAGGGCTACGACGGCGCCCCGCTCCCGGCCCCCGACCTGCCGCCCGTTCCCCTCAAACCCCGAGGCAGGACCCGCTAGGAGGGTCCCGCAGGACTCCCAGCACAACGCGGCCGGGCGAGGCGTGGGCCCCCTCGTCCGGCCCACGAAATCCGCACACGCGAACTGCTTCGAGCCACCCCCGAAGCCCCGCCCTCGAAATGCAGGTTTCGTCAGCTGTGACCATGTCTAGCCGGACTGATGCTGACCCAATGCTGACTTAGGCCGTTTCGTCTGGATCATCTGAGCGTTGGTCCGGGTGTGCCGTTGACTGACGCGCAGTGGGCGCGGATCGAGCCGTTGCTCCCGGATCGGACGCCGAGGCGGGGTGGTCGGTGGCGTGATCATCGTGAGGTGATCGACGCGATCGCCTTCAAGTTCCAGACCGTTACCCAGTGGGTCCACCTGCCGGAAAAGTACGGCAACTGGCGAGGCATCTACAACCAGCTGCGAATGTGGACAGTCGACGGCACTTGGGAGCGAGTGTTCACCGCGCTGGTGGCCCAGGCCGATGCCGACGAAGACATCAACTGGGCTGTCTCGGTGGACTCCACCATCGTGCGCGCTCACCAGCACGTGGCCGGGGCTCGCAAAAAGGGGCCCCGGCCGGCGAACCGGACGATCACGCCATCGGCCGGTCCCGCGGCGGACTGACCACGAAGATCCACCTGGTGGCCGACGGCTGCTGCCGGCCTCTGGTGTTCGTCCTGACCGCAGGACAGGCCGGTGACGCACCTGCCTTCGAGCAGGTCATGGCCCGCCTGCGAGTGCCCCGGCAGCGGGGTCGGCCTCGCACCAACCCGGACGTCGTCCTGGCCGACAAGGCGTACTCCTCGCGTGCCATCCGCAGGCACCTGCGCAAGCGCGGAATCCGTGCGGTCATCCCCGTCCCGGCCGACCAGCAGGCACACCGCCGTCGACGCGGCAGCCGGGGCGGCAGGCCGCCCGCCTTCGACCGCGAGACCTACAAGCACCGCAACACCGTCGAGCGGTGCATCAACCGTCTCAAGCAATGGCGCGGCATCGCTACCCGGTACGAGAAGACAGCCACGATCTACCTGGCCGGACTCCACATCGCAGGCATCTTTCTCTGGTCCGCACGGTGATCCAAACGAAAGTCCCTAGCTGACGATTCGTCAGTTCCGATTCCGGCGATGCACTGCACTCCGCTCACCCCTCCCGTGAAGTGCAACGCCGTTGCGTTTAGCTATCAGGCCCGGCGTCAATGTCTCCGGCCTTGACCATTTTTAAAGTCAAGTGTGTATGCCTGCACGGTGCGCGGATACTGGTCCCGCTGGAAGCCGTACTTGCTGGCTGACTTGCGGTAGCGGGCCTTCAGGCGCTGACGGCGGTGTTCGGGCAGAAGGCCGACCAGCACAGCGCGACCGATGGGCCCGACCAACGACACCGTGCTGTCCCGGACGGCGCGTGGACTGCAGCGGCATGACCTGCAGCATTAGGTCATGCCGAGGGGAGCGCCGCTCTCCACGAGGCGGCCCACACCACGCATCTCGACCACGATGGTCTCCGGATCGGTGGTCTGATGGATGGAGATCCGAGGCCGGGAAGTCGTGCAGGTCGATGTGGTCGGGGTAGTGGCGCATATAGGCGGCGATGGCCTCCTTGCCCTCCAGGCGTCGGGGCCAGCCGTCGGGGGCGAAGGGGAACTCCATGAGGCCGTCCCCGGCCCACAGGGCGACCCACGCGGGAATGTTCTTGTCGAGCAGCATGAGTCGGCGAACCAGCCGTCCATGCGGCCCTCCGCGCGCCGCATTCGCTCTCCTCTTGACCCGCACCGGTTGGACACTCAGCGTCACTGCTGCTGGACTTCCCGTCTATAACGCCGGGTCAGCCATCTTCGCCAAGCACAGATGCCCCATCCGGCGCACGGCTGGAGAGGGCACCGGCAGACAGTGCGGTTCCGGCGTTGCTCCGTTCGAGTGGCGCCAGTTACGACTAGCAACGGCGGGGACGTTCGGTCAGCGGCTGTTGAATGTGCCGAGAGCCGACGCCGTGAGGGGAGCCGTCGCCGTCCAGTTCGACCAGCGCCCGCACCAGCGCCGTCAGCGTCTCGGCGGCGCCGGGCCAGCCGCGCGCCTGCGCGGGATCGGGCGATCTCGGCCAGCGTCCTGTCGAAGTCGAGTCAGCGCCGCGTCTGCGGGCGCGGCGCGTCCAGCAACCCGGCCAACCCTGCCGCCGTCCGCGGCACCGGAAGCTCAGTCATGCAACGAATCTACCCAGCGTGGGCGGCGGGGGCGCCCAGGTCACTGCCGTGCGTGACGTTTTTCCTGGATAGGCCATTGGCCACTTTTGACTGTTGTCGCGAGTCAAGGGCGTGGGTGAGGATGACAACTGATCTTCCGGGCGGCCAAGTCCCGGACAGCCGACGGCGAGCGATCAGTCCGGCCGTTGCCGGTGAGCCACTCCGTTTTTCGCCGGTCCGGCCGAAGCAGCCGATGCAGAGCACGACACCAAGCAAGGGGGAGACCAATGCGTGTTGCAGTCACGGGTGGTGACGGTTTTATCGGCCGCTACGCGGTCGAGTACCTCGCGGAACAGGGCCACCACGCCTTCTCCGTCGACCGCGCGTCCGGGGTCGACATCCTCAAGGACGAGCTGGAGTCGGCGCTCAAGGACGTGGACGGCGTGCTCCACCTGGCCGGCGTGCTCGGCACCGACGAACTGTTCGACATGGTCGAGACGGCCATCGAAGTGAACATCAAGGGCACGTACCGCGTGCTGGAGGCGTGCCGCGCGAACGACGCGCGTTTCGTCGGGATCACCATGCCGCAGGTGTGGAAGAACGTCTACCAGACCACCAAGCAGGCCGCGCAGAACCTCTCCTACGCGTGGCACGCCAACTTCCAGGTCCCGGTAAGCCATGTGCGCGCCTTCAACGCCTTCGGACCCGGCCAGAAACACTACGGCGTCCAGAAAATCCTGCCCACCTTCGCCGTGAAGGCATGGAGCGGTGAGCCCATCCCGGTGTGGGGCAACGGCACGCAGACCGTCGACCTGGTCCACTCCGCCGATCTCGGCCGCATGCTGGCCGAAGCCCTGAACTTCGGTGACTGCGAGGTCTTCGACGGCGGCACCGGGGTCGCCTTCACGGTCAACCAGGTGGCCGAGATGGTGCTCGCGGTGACCGGCTCCAAGGCCGGGATCGAGTACCTGCCAATGCGTAAGGGCGAGACCCAGACCGACCTCGTGGCGAAGGGAGAGGGCTGGGACCGGCTCGGCTGGCACCCGGAGTTCCGCGAGCAGGACCTGGAGCAGACGGTGCTGCACTACCGCCAGTACGCGACCACGTCCTGACCAGACGAGCCGCTGGATCCTGGGAGCCGCCGTCGTGATACACGAGCGCACCGTTCACGCCATCCCGTGGCGCCTGCCCGGCGCCCCCGGGTCGACGTTCGCCGTCGAGGTCACCGTGGCTGGTGACGGCCGACAGCCCGGGTCGGCCTTCGGCCTCGTCTTCGCGCCGGACGATCTGCTGGGCGGCTGGACGGGCCGCCACGGTGGGGCCGCGGTGCGGCTCGCCATGCCCGCCGCGGCCCGCGCTGCGGCCGACGCGGGTACGGTGACCGGGAGTTCGCTGGTGATGTCCGGGCAGGTCGGGATCGAGGGGTCCTGGGAGGAACTGGCCCGCGCGAGCGCGGTGATGGCCGGTCCAGTTTTCCGCGCTTACCTGCGCGGGCTCACCGGGACCGGACCCGCTTCGCTGCCCCCGGCCCCGGCGGAGCGGGGCCTCTCGGTGGTCGCTGTCCTCGGCGGTCCCAACGACGAGCGCGGGGTGCTCAGCACCATGGCGGCGGAGCGGATGCGCGAGGCCGTCGCCCTGGTCCGCCGCGATCCGGCCGCTCGGTTGGTGCTGACCGGCGGATTCGGGGCGCAGTTCAACAACACCGACCAGCCGCACTGGCGGCACTGCGCGGCCTGGCTGGAGACCTCCGGCCTGTGTGCCGTACGGCCACTGGCCCTGCTCGACACCGGTCACACCTACGAGGACGTGCTGATGCTGCGTGAGCTCGCCCGGGAACTCGGCGTCAGGGACCTCACGCTGGTGACCTCGGACTACCACCAGCCGAGGGTGCGCTGCCTGCTGGACCTGGTCCTGCCGCCGGCCGTGGTCCGGGCGGTCGCGCACCCGGAGCTGACGGCGGCGCAGGTCAGCGCTGTCCACGGCCACGAGCTGGTCGCCCTCGGTAAGACGGTGGCCGCCGCCATCCTGTTCGGCCCGGACCGGCTGCTCTCCCCGCTGGTACGGAGCACCGAGCCGGAGGGCGAGCGCTGGCGCCCGGCCGTGAACGGATCGCAGCGGGAGAGGGGGTGACGGCGGTGGCGACGATCGCGCACCCGATCCGCTGCGCCGCTGTGGTCTTCGACCTCGACGGGGTACTGGTGGACTCCCTGAGGCTCATCGAGCGAATCCTGCGGGCGTGGGCGGTCCACCGCGCGGTGGACCCGGACGAAGCCGTCGCGCGCGCTCACGGGATGCGCGACATCGACCTGGTCCGGCTGGTGGCGCCCGGACTGGACGCGGCGGCCGAAGCCCGGTGGATTGCCGAACGGGAGGAGCGGGACTTCGCCGGGCTGCGCCCGGTGCCGGGAGCCCCGGAGCTCCTGACCGCCCTGCCGCCGGCCGCCTGGGCGGTGGCGACCTCGGGCACGCGGCTCGTGGCGTCCGGCCGCCTGCGGGCGGCCGGCCTGCCGCAGCCGGCGCACCTGGTCGCCGCGGAGGACATCACCAGGGGCAAGCCGGATCCGGAGTGCTACCGGCTCGCGGTCGACCTGCTCGGCGTCCCACCTGCGCACTGCCTGGCTGTGGAGGACGCGCCCAACGGTGTCAGGGCCGCCGTCGCGGCCGGCCTTCGGTGCGTTGGAGTCGGACCGGCGGTCGGGGAGGTCGCGCACCTGCTGCACGGCCGGGTCAGGGACCTGCGCGAGGTCGACGTGCTCGGTGTCGGCGACGACGGGATCGTCCTGGCCCTCGCGACCGGCCCTGGGCCGGCCCGGTGATGTGCAGCGGATGGGAGCGGGCGACGCGCCCGGCAGGGCGGGCCGGGATGGCGCAGTCCCTGGCCGCTTGATCGGCGTCTCCCTGTCGAGCACCGGCCCGCTGCTGCCCCTGTTCGAGCGCAGGCTCGGCTCCGGCACCGTGAGCGCCTCGCTGCTGATCACCGCGTACTTCACCGGTTCCCTGGCCGCGATGCTCCTGGTGGCCGCGAGTCGCCGGCCGGGCCGCGCACTGCTGCCCTGGGGGATCGGGCTCTACGCGGCCGGCAGTCTCGGGGTGTTCGCCGCTCACTGGCTGTGGCCCGCCCTTGCAGCGGCCCTGATCGGCGGCTTCGGCTCCGGCACGGTCGTCCTGATCGTCAACAGCGCGTTCGCCCGGCAGCCGTCCGGCGTGGCGCCGACCAACCTGCTGAACGGCTGCTTTGCCGTGGGGACCGTCGCCGGGCCGTTGGTCGCCGAGCCCTCGTTGGCCCTGGGCAGGCCCTACGGCTTCCTGCTCGCCGCCCTCGGCGCCGTCCTGTGCCTACGAGTCAGGGCGGTCGCTGACTGGCCCGCGCCGAACCCGGCGAAGGTCGGGGCAACGAGGACCGCGCCCGGGCAGGTCCTCGGCTTCCTGTTGCTCCATGGCTGCTACGGCGGGATCGCCGAGCACGCTGGGTAGGTGGTCGGCCACGAGGGCTTCGCTTCCAGGGAGTTCGAGAACGACCTGGCCATGCGCGGGATCGAACTGCTGCGGCCGTCGTTCAAGCGGGAGAAGAAGCGCAGGGCGAGCCTCTCCTCAAGTCGGTGCGGCAGCTGATCGAGTCTGTAAAGGACACCCTCAAAGGGCAGATGGACTTTGAACAGCACGGCGGAAGCACCTTCGAGGGCGTTGCCGTCTGCGTCGCTTAGAGAGTTCTCGCGATGGCTCCGCGATCTGGCGAAAGCACAAGACTGGCGCCCCGGTCATGCGGTCGCTTGTCACATTTGATCATTGAACGTATCGGACTTATTCGTCTAGGGCCTGTGTCGGAAGTGCTCTAACGAGCTCGTGCACGGTAAGCGGTGAGACGTCGAGCCTCTGATCGTCGATCATGGCCATGTGGTGGGGAGCGCATCTCGTGCAGCGATCATCAGCGATCGGAGGATCACGGGCCTGTCGGCCAACGTGATCGCTGAACTGGTCGCAGAGCTCGGCCTGTTGTGGCACGAACGGCACCAGGCCGAGCTTGCGTCCCGTCCGCGGAAGCGCGCTGTGGGCGCCGGAGCGAAGCACCGGTTGGTGTTCGTCGACCGGCTTCTGGCCACGCTCGTGCACCTCCGGCATGCCACCACGCACGACGTGCTCGCCTGCTGGTTCGGTGTCGACCGCTTCACCATCACCCGTGCCATCGGGGAGGTTCGACCCT
This sequence comes from Streptomyces sp. B3I8, assembly GCF_030816915.1. Taxonomy (NCBI): domain Bacteria; kingdom Bacillati; phylum Actinomycetota; class Actinomycetes; order Kitasatosporales; family Streptomycetaceae; genus Streptomyces; species Streptomyces sp. B3I8. Next base: position 6,604,707 of record NZ_JAUSYN010000002.1, read on the forward strand.
TGCTCGCCGAGCGAGGGTGCACCGTCAGCCAGGGTGTGCGGCTGCGGACCCTGGCTGAGATCATCGACCACCTCGGTGCCGACGGGAAGACCGGGATCATCGACGGCACCGAGATTCGGGTCCGCCGCCCGGCCACCGGACGCAAGGACCGCGACAAGTTCATCTCCGGCAAGAACAAGCAGAACGCGGTCAAGACCATGGTCGTCACGGACGGGGACGGCCGCGTGCTCTTCTGCAGCCCGACCAAGCCCGGCAGCTGCGCAGACATCACCCACGCCCGCCAATTAGGGCTGGTCAGGCTTCTGGCCGACGGACCCGCGGTGGAGATCCTCGCCGACGCCGGCTACCAGGGCCTGGGCGCCCAGACCGGCGGCCGGGTGATCGCGCCACCACACCGTAAGTTCAAGAAGAACGCCCCCGACTGGTACGAGGAGATGTACGAGCGCCAGCGCAAGGCGCACTCATCACGGCGTATCCGTGTCGAGCACGGCATCGCCCATCTCAAGAACTGGCGGGCCCTGGCCCGCCACCTCGGCCGCCGCGAGCACATGAGCGACATCGTCCAAGCCATCGCCGGCTTGCTGTCCCACCAGCAGACAGCGGACCTGAACCTGACACGACAGATGTGACCACGGGCCACACCGGAGTCCGTGACGTCTCACCGCCTACCGTGCACGAGCTCGTAAGGGCTGTCCCGTAATCCCCGGCGGGCGCGCGACGACAGCTACGGCACCTCGCCGCGTTGTCGGGACGTCCGCATACATCCAGTATTCGGACGTCCCTCCGCCTTGCGATACACCGCATCTGACGCCGCGCGCTGATCCACCGGGGATTACGGGACAGCCCTTAGGCTGGCTGACGTGGCTGGGCGGGGGCGGAGTTATCGATATGTCGGACCGGTCGAGCTGAAGGCCGCGGTACGGCCTGGTGACGGCGGGCGCCGTATCGGCTCGGCGGCTGACTTCGACGGCTGGACCATGGAGCAATCGGCGGCCGAGCTGGCCGAACCGTTCACCTTCGTGGTCGGCGTGGACGGTGTGCTTCGGCTGGCGCCGCGCCGGAGCGAGCACGTGGCCTGTGCCGGCGGAGACATGGTCTTGAGCGCTGGTGAGATCAGCTTCATGCGCGAGGCAGACCGGTGGACCGTGAGCGAGGTCAGCAACCAGTCCACCGGCTACTGCCCAGATGTCACCTCCTGGGCGGAAGTCGCCCGCGCCCTGGACGCTGCAGAGCTCCGGCGGCCATCCGGCTTCACCCACGAGGTGGTGTTCCGGCGATGCCTCGACTGTCAGGAGCGCAACATCGTCCGTGAGGACGACTTCGTCTGCGTCTTCTGCGGCAGCGATCTGCCCGCGGCATGGAACGTGGATCCCACCACGTGACAACCCATGGTCACAACCACGCGCTGATGGCCGCAACCAGCACGGTCGCCTCGTAGCGGACGGCGAGCTTGTCGTATCGCGTGGCGACAGCACGGTGTCTCTTGAGACGGTTGATCCCACACTCGACCGCATGGCGCTGGCGGTAGTCGACCGGGTCGAAGCGCGGCGGTCGGCCACCGCGGGAGCCGAGCTTCTGGCGGTTGCGGGCCTGGTCGGCCTTGTCCGGGATGGTGCAGCGGATCCCGCGGCGGCGCAGGTAGGCGCGGTTCCTGCGGGAGGCGTACGCCTTGTCAGCCCGCACCCGATCGGGACGAACGCGTGGCCGACCCGGCCCGAGGCGGGGCACGCGAACCTTCTGCAGCACCGGTTCGAACTGCGGTGAGTCTCCACGCTGTCCTGCCGTCACCACGATCGACAGGGGCTTCTGACCCTGTTCGACGGCCAAGTGCAGTTTGGTGGTGAACCCGCCGCGCGAGCGTCCCAGCCCGTGATCACGAGGCTCGGTGAACACGCCACCCGGCGGTTCCTTCTGCAGATCACCCTGCTTGCGAGCCCCGGCCTCATGCTGGTGGGCGCGGCAGACCGTGGAGTCGACGCTGAGGTCCCACGTGATTGCGCCCTTCGCATCAGCCAGGGACTGGAGGCGGGTGAGGATGCGGTGCCAGGTGCCGTTCCGCTGCCATCGACGGAAGAGGTCGTAGACCCGGTTCCAGGGCCCGTATTCGACAGGGATGTCCCGCCACGGAACACCGGTCCGGACCTGGAACCGGTATGCCGTTGATCAGCTGCCGCCGAGGCCAGGCAGGCGGTCGCCCCGACTTCGTCCCCTTCGGCAACAACGGCCCCAGCACCGCCCACTGCTCGTCCGTGAGATCTCCCCGACCCATGAACCGTGATCATTCACAGTCCCAAAATCCACTTTCGATACACGGCCTAGCGGGGACGGGGACGGGCGCCGGCCGACCACAGGTCCTTCAGCGATTCCTGGAGCGAGTGGGACGGCCGCCAGCCGAGGTGCTTGGCGGCGGCGGAGATGTCGGAGCATTGCCAAGGGACCTGCCCCGACCGGGCTGAACCGGCACCCTGCTCCTCGATCGTGCCGCGGAAGCCGGCGGTGTCCGCGAGTAACCGCACCAGACGGCGCACCGGGACGGCGTCTCCGCCGCCGATGTTGAGCACGTCCGGCAGCGGTCCTGGCACGGTCACTGCCCGTTCGGTGGCGTGCGCCACGTCACGGGCGTCGACGAAGTCCCGGTGCGCAGTCAGGTCGCCGAGCCGCAGCACCGCGTCGGGGCCGGTCCCTGCCTCACGCATCAGCGCGGTGACCCGACCGGGCAGGCCGGCGGCCGGCGCGCCGGACCCCACCGGATTGCCGATCCGCAGCACTACTGCGTCCAGCCCCGAGGCAGTCACCGCGACGGTGCCGGCCAGTTTTGTTGCCCCGTACACGGTCACGGGGCTCGTGGCTGCCGACTCGGTGGTGCGGACCTCCGGGATGCCGGGACCGTACTCGGCGGCCGAACCCAGGTGGACCAGCCGGGTCGAGGGACAGGCCTGGGACAGCGCCGCGCAGAGCACGGCAGGACCGCGGGCGTTGACCTCCACCAGCGTTACCGGGTCGCCGTCGACTGCGCCAGCGCAGTTGACCACGGCGTCAGGCGCCACCATGGCGAGCACCTCGGCCAGATGGTGGGCGGAGTCGGCCGTCAAGTCGACGGGCACCTCGGCGACCGGTGAACGGCCGCCGCCAAGGACCTGCGTGCCAGGCAGCGCGGCGAGCCGCCGGGCGATGTGGGCTCCCAGGTAACCGGTGTGGCCCAGGACGAGGATGCGCATACTCCGGTCAGGTTTCTCTGAGCAGCAGGGCCTTACGGCTGGTGAACTCCGCATTGGCTTGGTCGTAGTCGTCGGGGCGTCCGATGTCCAGCCAGTACCCCTCGAACTCGTACGCATCCGGCGGCTCGCCGGCCTTGAGTAGGTCCAGGACCAATTCGTCCAAGCCCAGGGGGAGTCCGACGGTGTACCCGTCGAGCGTGGCCCGGGACAGTCCGTACACCCCCATGGAGACGCGACAGTTCAGGCTGGGCTTCTCAGCGAAGCCGACTACCTTGCTGTCGGCGGTGGTCAGCACACCGAAGTCGACGTGCACCGTCCGGGCGTAGGTGGCGATGGTCAGTGGAGCTTCAGAGTCCCGGTGCCGAGCGAGGACGTCGGCAAAGTTCAGGTCGGTGAGGATATCGCCGTTCATCACCAGAAAATGCTCCGGCAGCCGCTCCCGCATGCTGACCAGTGGCCCCATGGTGCCCAGCGGGCTCTCCTCGGTGGAGTAGTCGATCTCCAGGCCCCACTGGGAGCCGTCGCCGACGTAGGCGCGGATGATCTCGCCGAGGTGGCCTATCGCGATGGTGCAGTCGGTGAAGCCGAATGTGGCGAGCTGGCGAAGGACGATCTCCAAGATGGCATGTTGGTCGCCGATGGGTACGAGCGGCTTGGGGAGCGCGGTGGTATACGGACGCAGCCGGACTCCCTTGCCACCGGCCAGAATTACTGCGTGCAAGGTCTTCCCCCTCATCGGTGGATGTGCCGGTGCGGTCAGATGTTGTAGATGCCGGTCTTGTAACGGGCGAGGTTGACCGGGTCGCGAAAGAATTCGACGGTGGCCGCGAGCCCCTGCTCCAGGTCGTGCGACGGACTCCAGCCGGTAGCGTTGCGGAGTCGGCTCGAGTCCGCGACCAGCCGTACCACCTCGGAGTTCGTGGGCCGTAGCCGTTGCGCGTCTTCCCGTACGTGCAGCGAGGTGTCCATCACCTTACCGATGAGCGCCACAAGGTCGCCGATGGAGATTTCCCCGCCAGTACCGGCGTTGAACGTCCGCCCCACCACCTGCCCGGCGGGCGCTGTACCGACGGCCAGGAACGCCTGCGCGGTGTCCTTGACGAAGGTGAAGTCCCGGGTGGGCCTGAGGGTTCCCAGTGTGATGGTCCGCTTCCCGGCAGCGACCTGACCGATGACGGTAGGGATCACCGCCCGCATCGACTGCCGGGGACCGAAGGTGTTGAACGGCCGCAACGTCACCACCGGGGTTTCGAAACTGGCGTGGTAGCTGTCGGCCAGACAATCTGCACCCGCCTTCGACGCGGCGTACGGCGACTGGGTGTTGATCGGGTGGACCTCGGTGATCGGCACGATCTGTGCGCTGCCATACGTCTCGCTGGTGGAGGTGTGCACAAGCCGGGGCGTGCCTGCAGCCCGCACTGCCTCCAGCACGTTGAGCGTGCCGGTGACGTTGGTGTCCACGTAACTGTGCGGCGCCCGGTAGGAATAGGGAATCGCGACCAGCGCCGCGAGGTGGTAGACACAGCTAGCGCCCTTGACGAGGTGTCGAACAGAACTGGGGTCCCGGACGTCGCCGAGGACGACCTCCACCTGCTCCAGCACATCAGGGTGTAGTGCCTCCAGCCAGCCGTAGGAGGAGAAGGGGTTGTACTGAGCCATGGCTCTCACCCGGTACCCCGAGGCGACGAGGGCCTCGGTGAGGTGGGAGCCGATGAATCCGTCGGCTCCGGTCACGGCGGCGAGTGGGATGGAAGTCACGCGGAGTCCTTCCAGTGGACGATGACGATACGGAGAGGGCGACCCGCTGGGAGCGGTGTGGGCGCTTCCGTCGCGTTGGTGGGTCCGTAGCTTTGTGACCGGTCGAAAGAACACTTGCGCGCGGCCACGGACATCGTGCTTCCGGTGGAGTCCTACCGACGCGTCGGTCCACCATCCGCTGCGGGTAGGTCGGTGAACCGTCCCAGACGCAAGCCAAGTCGCCGCAGCGTCTCACGCAGGGCAGCGGAGGTGAGCCCGGCGAGCTCTGCCTCCCATTGGTAACCCCATGCGTAGCGGATCCGGTCGCTGGCCGTGGGCTCTCCGGGGTGGAAGTTGACTTCGAAAGCGCGGGCCGGCCCGCGGGCCAAACGCTCGACGAGGCGCTGCGTCCTCGACAGCGTGAGTGAACCGGCCTCGTCGAGCCCGCCGTAACCCTCGGGAAAGTCCAGCCCGGCGGACCGGAGACGGGTCGCCAGCGACCGACTCCAGTGACGGACCACTATGCCTCGTGGGCCGGGCGCGGTACTCGTCGGCACTCGCACCGCAGGGATTCCCCACTTGGTGGCAAGCTCCGCCACAATCCGCCCGATGGGCGGGTAGAGGTGCAGGTGCTGGTGTGTGTCGACGTGCCCGAGCGGCAGCCCGAGGTCCCGGACGAGCCGTTCGAGTTGCGCGCCGAACTCGCGCCGGACATCAGCCATGTCGACGCGTCCTGCCATCGCCGCGGTCGTGAACGACCGCCACCCGGGCTTGAACGCGCCGTGGCCGTCGACCAGTGTGGGAATCTCTCGCGCAGTGAGCAACGGAGGGTCCTCACCGACCACGGCCAGATGCGCGCCGACTCCGAGGCCCGGGCGATCCCTCAGCCCAGCAACGGCACGATCCACTGCGGGACCGACGGCGAGCACCGAGACGCTACTGATCAGCCCGGTGTCGTGAGCGCGGAGGACACCTCGTGAGATGCCATCGCTCAAACCGTAGTCGTCGGCGTTGAGGATGAGTAATCGGGCAGTCACCGGACGGGTCCCCCGTTTCCCTCACCAGCAGGCCGAGCGAACACCCATTGCTGCATCAGCGTAAAACGCAGCAGGGACGCAAGGGCGTCACCAGCGAGCAGCACGCACAACTCCACGGCCCTACTGGCATGCGGGCCGAGGGCGAGCAGACTCGCGCTGACACACAGGAGACTGATGAGGAATGCGACGGCGCCTTTTGCCTGGTGCCGGAACATGTCGTGACGGGTCTGCACCCCGAAAGTGATTCGCCTGTTCGCCGCAGTGTTGAGCACGGTGGCGAGCAGGAGCCCCAGTCCGTTCGCCGGCAGCGCTGGCATCATCGTTCTGAACCCGAGGTAGAGCAGGACGTGCAGGACTCCGGTCACTGCACCGACCGCCGCGAAGCGCAGGAACCGGTGCACTGGCCCGGCGAGTAGTTTCGGGCGCTGCAGATGCGGTGGCAACGGTCTGATCAGCGACCCGCGCATTCTACGGCCGGCCACGCGAACGACACCGCGCAGCATGTCCCAGACCGTGCGTCTGATGTCGACCGAGGTCTCGGGGTCGTCGAGGCAGTCGACCGGGACCTCGTGTATGCGCATCCCCTGGCGCTGCGCCACACAGAGCAGTTCCGTGTCGAAGAACCACTTGTCGTCGTGGACCGTCGGCAGAAGAGCCTGCACTACCTCTCGCCGCCCCGCTTTGAAGCCGCATTGGGCGTCGGAGAAGTTTACTCCGAGTACGATGCGCAGGATCAGGTTGTAGGTGCGCGAGAGTACGGAGCGCAGCAGAGACCTTCGCACGCTTGCACCCCGGGCGTGCCGGGTGCCGATCGCCAGGTCACTGTGGCCCGAGGCCAGCGGTGCGACGAGGGGCAGGAACCCATTGAGGTCGATCGACAGATCCGCATCCATGTAGCTGACCACGTCGGCCCTGCTCTCGGCCCACACGTGCCGCAACGCCAGACCGCGTCCACGTCCGTCGAGACTGACGAATTCCACTTCGGGGAACCGTCGGGCCAGGGCCGCACCGACATCGCGAGTCGAGTCGACGCTGCCGCTTTCTGCGATGGTGATGAGGAATGGGTAGGGGAAGTTCTGGACGAGGTAGTCGTGCAGGCGGTGGATACTTGAGGGAAGCATCTTCGCTTCATTGCGCACCGGTATGACAATCTCGGTCAGGGGCGCCTGCGTCGCCTTGGCCGGTTCCTTGGCAGTCGTAGTCATGGACGCTGCCTCTCGATGGCCGCGCGGTGAATGCGCGGGTCTATGGCATTCGGGTCTGAGCATCGGCCGAGTGGACCGCGCACCGTGGCTCTGCCGGGCGCCGGCCCGCCGTGACGGGAACACGAGGAGGGCATCCGGCCGGTAGCAGGAGCCGTGGTGCCCGTTCGGACGGCGGTGAGGCGGCGGACGCGGGTGCCGCTGCGACGGACGGCAGCGCAGTGAGTGTTCGCATGCGCTGTCCGAAGGTTCTGCGGGTTCTGTCACGGACTGAGCGCCCTCCGCGACCGAAAACCAGGAGGTACCCCGGACGAGGCGGTGGTGCGTATGCCAGATTGCCAGTGTCGCTTCGGCTTCTGGACGTGCGTGTTCCGCGAATGTGAGGGTCATTGGGTCACCTCCATCTGCGTCTGGCCTGCTACCGGAAGGGTTCCGGTGCTACGCCCTCATGGGCTTGAGGAGCTTTCCTGAGCTGGGACGAGAAGCGACAGAGCGGCCGGAAGCCTGGAAGGATGGGGCACGTGCAGTGAGTTCATGCCGAACCGGCGGGCAGCTTCGACGTTTTCGGGGTTGTCGTCGACGAACGTGGCCTCATCGGGGAAACAGCCACAGGCTGTGAGCAGCTGGTGGAAGTACTCGGATCGGGGTTTCTCTGTCCCGATGTGCCACGACGAGCCGATGACGTCGAACAGTTCGAAGTGGCGGTAGCGCGCGTTTTTCAGTTTGTCCCAATGCTCGGCCTCGTTGTTTGCCAACGCGAGCACCAGGCCGGTATCACCGGTCCGCAGATGTCGCAGGGCGATGAACGCCGTGTCGTACGCGCGGACGCTGTCCATGTAGAGGCTGTCAGTCCATTCCGGCTCCACAGAGCCGATGTCGGCGCCCGCCGCGTTGAGGCAGTCGGCCAGAACCGCGTGTACGTGACGGGCCCCGGTCTCGTACGCACGGTCGTGTAGGTCGAGCTGACGCCGCACCTCCTGGGGGTCGGCTCCATGTTGTCGGGCCAGGCGCGGCAGGAAATCGGTTTCCTCAGTGACGTTGTTGAACAATATGCCCCCGGCGTCCACGAGTAGTGCCCTGATCACACTCGCTCCAGGTGTTCTCGCAGCCAGACGGTGTTCTCTTCCAGACCGGATTCCAAGGAGTACTGAGGTGCCCAGCCAGTTGCTCGGCGCAACTTCGTGGCGTCCGCTCGCAGCATGTCGACCTCGCCAGGCCGCGCGGGCGCCATCCGTATCTCACTCTTCGACGCAGTCATGCGCAGGATGAGATGCGCGAGGCTGAGGATGTCGTGATCGGTTCCGGTGCCGATGTTGTAAGCGTCGCCAACGGGTGCGAGTTCGGCCAGCCGCAGGAACGCGTCCACAGTGTCCTGCACATAAGTCAGGTCGCGGGTCTGTGAGCCCGTTCCGTTGACGAGCAACGGTTCCCCGCGTAGAGCTTTGACGAGAAAGATCGGCACGACGTCATAGACGTGTCGGGGACCATAGCAGTTGAACGGCCGCACGATGGTCAGTGGAACGTCGAAGGTGTTTCGGTACGACCAGGAGATTCTGTCGCACGCCACCTTCGAGGCGGCGTAGGGAGTCGCCGGTCTCAGCGGGTATTTTTCGGTGATTGCGGTGTCGTGTGAGCCGTAGATCTCGCTCGAACTGGTGAGGAGGACGTGTCGCGGTCCGGCCAGCCGTGCGGCCTCCAGAACGTTCACTGTGGAAGAGATGTTGGTTTGGATGACCGAGGTGGGCTGCGTCAGTGAGGCCGGCACATATGCGTCGGCGGCAAGGTGGAACCATGTGTCGGCCTGGACAGCGCCCAGGGTGGCGACGGCTGAAGGGGCGGCCAGGTCGGTCTGGATCAGAGACTGCAGACTGGCGACTGCCTGCGGTGACAGGTTGTGGAAGCGCCGCGTCACCTGGGAGCGGGAGGTTCGCCGCACCACGGCCTGTACGCACGCGCCGCGTGACAGCAGTTCATCGACTAGGTGGGACCCGATGAAGCCGTCGGCTCCGGTGACGAGGACGGTACGGTCTCGCCAGTTCATGCGGCTCCTCTGGTTCGGTCGATGCTGGGAGCGCGGGTGGTCTCGGAGTTGAGTCGTTCAAAAGTTTCACGCAACGCGGATCCGAGGAACGCCGTCTCCTCCTCAGAGATGTTGAGCGGCGGGGCCACGATGACGCCCTCACCGCCGCCGTCCGGCTGGAACCCGTTGAAGGGGTACAGGAGGAGTCCCTGCTCCCGGGAAAGGGCCAGCGCCCTGCGCTGGGTACCGGGTGTCAGTTCGACCCCCAGGAAATAGCCGCAGCCACGGGTGTCGGCGACGACGGCCAGGTCCTGGGTGGCTTTACCAACAGCGTCAGTGACCACGGCACCGCGGACCCTCTCACGGTCCAGTGCACCGATGTCTTCCAGGACCGAGAGGGTGGCCATCCCGACGGTGGCCTGCAACGGTGTGGCTGACATGGTGCCCATCAAGGGGACTGGAATGTCGGCGGACAGCAAGTCCTCCGCCGCCTCCGGTGACATCAGCACAGCCGAGATCGGCAGATAGCCGGCGCCCAGTCCCTTGGCGAGTACTGTGAAGTCCGCGTCGGAACCAGGACTGTGGTGGGCGGCCAGCGGCAAGCCCGTACGACCGAGGCCGGTGAGTACTTCGTCGTGGATCAGCAGTACTCCGTGTGCGGTACAGATGTCGCGCACCGCCCGCAGGTAGCCGTCGGGGGGCCGGTATCCGCCGCCGGTGGTGCCGTTGACGGGTTCGACGAGCACTGCGGCAACACTGTCGGCTCCCGCCTCCTCTATGGCCGCATCGACCTCGGTGGCGCAACCGGAGTCGCATATGTCGAGGGGGCAATTGCGGTGGTGGCCCGGATAGGGCGGGTCGAAGGCCGGGCCGAGTCCGAGACCGTCGTCGGGGTGGGGCCGGCGACGTCGGTGGCCGGACAGGGCCAGGGCTAGGGCGCTGTTGCCGTGGTAGCTCAAGGACGCGGTGAGCACCTTGTGCCGATGTGCTTCCCCTCTCGCCCGCTGGACAGAGCGCGCGAGAGCAATGGCCATTTCCACAGCCGCAGTTCCGGTACACGCGAAGGTCACCCGGTCCTCGGGGCGGCCCACAGCCTTTGTGACCGCTTGTGCGAACCTCTCCTGCAGCCGCGGAGTCAGTGAGCCGGGGGAAGCGAAGGCTCCCTTCCTCGCCTGCTCGGTGAGTGCCTGCAAGACGGCCGGGTGAGCATGCCCCACGTTCACACAGATCAGTCCGCTGGAAGCGTCCATGAAGCGCTGGCCGTCCGGGCTGTAGACCCAGCACCCTTCGGCGTGGTCGAAGGGCAGGGATGTCACTGGCTGCCGGGCAGCCAGCAGTCGAGAGGACGGTGTCACGTGTTTCCTCCCGTTCATACCAGCGCGAACCAGGGCAGCCAGTACCTGCTGTCCGTGTGGAGTCGGAGGGCCTGGACCGCGAACAGAGAGGCCCAGCAGTTGAGATGCAGTTCGCCCGCCTGCGGTCGGTAGCAGACGGCAGCCGTGTCTCCTGACTGGTGAACCGACTTGAGTAAAGTGGTCACCGCCTCCTCCAGGCCGGGGGCTGGGAGCCGGTGCAGTGCGACGAGCCGTAGAGCCTGGGCCAGTACGTCGGACTGCGGCACGGGACGATCCGCCGCACGCCCCTGGAGGGGGACGAACCCGGGGAAGCCGCCTCCAGCTAGGCGCTGTCGCCACACCCACTCGGTGGCGCGGCGCGAGAGGTCCAGAGAAGCCGGGTCTTCGGAATGCGTGCCCCACACCCACAGTCCTTCGGCGGCGTAGCACAACGCGTGCAGACTGATTTGGTCACCGCTACGGCAACCGCCTGTTAGGGCGTCGAGAGGATCACCCTGCTGGTCGATCGCGTCGTGCACCATGCGTTCGGCGAGATCGGCCGCCGGCTTGAGACCGGAGGAGGCGGCCGAGAGCAGCGCCTGTACGCACTTCAGCAGATGCGCGTGTCCCTGGACGGACCAGGACTCCCCGAGCGGCACGTCAGCCGTACCGGGTACCACACAGGGCAGCTCACCGTGGCGTCGCTCCGCCGCGACCAGCGCCTCGGCGTTGCGGAGTCCGGCGGCGACCGCCCGGTCGTCGCCGGCGGCAAGCCCATGGCGGATCAGCCCATGCGCCGTCATGGCCACATCGAACGTGTAGACGGCCCGGCCGGTCTTCTCGGGACGGGCCGAAAGATCACCAGCCTCGCTACGGGAAACGAGCCAGGCACAACCGGCCGCTGCCCGTGCGGTATCGGCGTCGTCCAGCGGCCACAGCGACGACAGAAATCCCAGTGTGTACCCGGTGATCTCCGGATAGGGCGGCGACAGCTCACCGCTGCCCAGCCGCCGCCATCCGCAGTACGCTCCCGACGAGCTCTGTGTGCCCCCTCGACATATCCACCGTGAAATTGCTTCGGCGGTGTCGAGTACACCCGGTGAGAGAAACGAGACACCGTTCTGCTCTCGCGTCTCCCGGCGCGACTGCTGGCGCACGCCGGGTACGGGGGCGGTCATCGACCGACCTCGCCCGAGACCAGGTCGGCGTAGGCACGCGCGTGTCCCTCGACCATCGCCTGCGAAGAGAAGCGTTGACGGACTCGCCGGTGGGCTTCGTCGACGAGAGCCGACACATCGGTGTCGAGAACCCTGCGCATGGCCTGAGACAGCGCAGAGACGTCGCCGGGCGGGTACAGCAGGCCGGTGTGATCGTGGTGAATCACCTCGTCGTGACCCTCGACATCGGTCGTGATCACGGGGCGTCGGCTCGCCATGGCCTCGTTCAGTGCTATGCCCCAGCCTTCGTGGGAGGAGGGAAGCACCACAGCGTCCGAGGCACAGTACAGGGCGGGCATCTCCTGCCAGCTCGTGTCCTCGACCCAGTGCACGTGGTCATCCACTCCGAGTTTCGCGGCGAGGGTCCGCAGTCCCTGGACGTATTCGGTGTTGGTCCTGCCCGAGGGAGCGGTGAGTACCAGGCGTGCGCGCGGGTGGGTTCGCCGTACATCGGCGAGCGCGCTGATCGCGTCCTCGATGCGCTTGCGTGGCACCGGGCGTGCGGCGACGAGGAACAACGGATCGTCTTCGAATCCGTGGGTGCTTCGCCACTGAGTGCGGGTGACCGGGTCGTCGTGGAAGACCGACAAGTCCGTCCCGAACTCCACGACTCGGGCCGGTTCGGTGAAGCCCGCCTCCCGGAGCCACCGCAAGTAGGCCTCGGAACCGCACAGGTGCAGATCGGGGTGGAGACTGGCGACAAGTCCTCGCTGAAGGGCGCGTTCCAATTCCCAGTTGTTCCACATGTCGAACACGCGGACCCCTGGCACGAAGGTCTCGAAGAGAGAGACAGCCAATTTCGCGGTGACGGTGGGCCGCAGCCAGGCGACCATCAGCGCCGGTATGTAGTTGAAGACATGAATCACGTCGGCGTTGGTGCCCTTGATCTCGGCGTGCAGCGACTCCATCGCGTCTTTGCAGTCGAGCTTCTGGCAGGCCGCGACGAGCCCGGTGGTTTCCCGCACGGTCACCTTGCCGGACCGGTACCTGTCCCGCTCGGAGCCGGGCGGCACGGCCTCGGTGAGTACGGTCACCTCATGTCCGTGCTCCACCAGCCCCTCGGCGAGCTGCTGGACGTGCGTCTCGCCCCCTCCGACGATCGGAGGGTACTTCTCGGCTATCAGAAGGATCCTCACTTCATCTCCTCAAGGGCTGCGGTGAGTGCGTCGGTGGCGAGCGGGATGTCGACTCCGGGTGGGCACCCAAGCAGCACGGTGTCGCGTGCCAGGTCACGCGCTCGGCGATAGGGCTCGTGCACCAGGTAGGGCGTCCGGTCGAAACACGGCTGGTCGGGCAGTGACGCGCCCAAGAACCCGCGGGCCTCCACGCCGTGTGCGGCCAGTACGGTCACCACCCGGGCGAGGTCATGACCCGCGGGGATTCGGCACACAACGGCGAACGGTGAGGCGTCGGGATGGTCGGGGCGGCCGACGACGCGCCACCCCTCGAATCCCTCCACGACCTTGCGTATGGCATATGCGGCCGCTCGGCGTTCAGCGGCCATTCCCACGTGCCGGGTGAGCTGTACGAGCCCGAAGGAGGCCTGCAGGTCGGTCAGTTTGGCGTTGTACCCGTTGCGCAGGTGCACATAGCGTTCTTCGGACGCGATGGCCCTGCGCTCCACCGGGTAGGCGAACCGATTGCCCTCGTACTGCAGGTCGCGCCCGAATGCCCGCAGGCTCCGCAACAGGCCGGCAAGGACCGGGCTGTCGCAACCCACCATGCCGCCCTCTCCCGTGGTCAGGTGATGGCCGGCGTAGAAGCTGAAAGTGGCGGCATCACCGACGCGCCCCACCGGTACACCCTGGTGTGCGGCCCCCAGCGACTCGCAGCAGTCTTCGAGCAGCGCGATGCCCAGTCGTCGGCAGAGGCTGCTGAGGGCATGCATGTCCAGAGCTTGGCCGAGAGTATGGGGAAGGAGCATGGCGCGTGCTTCGAAGCGGACAGCCGCTTCCTCCACGAGACGCAGGTCGACGTTGACTCCATCATGTTCGACGTCGGTGAAAACTGGCACGAGGCCCAGCTGGACGACCGGTGTGACGGCGCTGATGAATGTGGCGCCGCTGACCACCACTTTGTCTCCGGGAAGCAGTCCATCACGCTCGACCACGGCTGCCAGGGCCACGAGGTTGGCCATGCTGCCCGAACTGACCGCCACGGCGTGACGGAATCCGAACTCGTCTGCGAATGCTTTTTCGAACTCGCGGACTATACGTCCCGTGGCCAGATCACCGGACTCGATCGCGGCGGTCACCGCCGCGATCTCCTCGGGGCCGTAGCGGGGCTGCCCGAAAGGAAGTGACCAGGTGTTCGTACTGGTGGAAATGGCCTGCATACAGGGGCCTCCAGGCAGGTGAGGAGGATGGCTGGTCAGTCGGATTCACGTATGCCGTAAAACGACGCGAGCGTGGGTATCTGCGGCCGGTCGGCGACCAGGACGAGGCTATGGAACAGCAACCACGAGGTGGTGGCCCTCGGAGGGGCCGGGAAGAGCGGGCTCGCGTGGAAGAGGTACTCCGGGACGTGTGACATGAGCCAGTACGGCAGGAACAGCTCATCGGGTCCCGGAAGAAACAGCGGCACGATCACGCACCCTGTGGGTACGACACGCACACTGCGTATTTTCCCCTCAGACAGGGATGACGAATAGAGCGCGAGATCGCGTGCAAGGCGTTCCACCAGGGCGGACCACTCGCCGTCGTCGATCTCAATACTTGGCTCTCTGGCACGACGCTCGGTGAGCTCCGCCAGCGCCCTGGGCAAGGATGTGTCGTCGTGCCGCTCCGCGTGGCGGCGACATGCCGCAGCAAGCAGGTCCGTCGGCGGTGCGAGGGGGTGGCGCCTGACCAGCCATTTCTTACAGTCTCGTAAATGGATACCGCTCCAGTCCGAAAGCGCGTCATCGGAGGGCAATGGAGCTGCGGCTGTGACCGGAAAGGTCGCAACATGCGTCATGGTCGTCTCCGGAGGTCACATGATGCGGATCAGTACTTGGCCGCGAACCTGGCGTGCGGCCGCAGGTGCCGGCCGTAGCGGAACGGGGACAGGTCGAGGCCGTCGACGGGGGAACGACCGCTCACGGCGTCAGCAATCAGCCGACCCGTGATGGGGGCAAGGAGAATTCCGTTGCGGTGATGGCCGGTGGCCACTAGAAAGCGGCGGTCGTCGGTGACACCGAGCACGGGCAGTTCGTCGGATGTCATAGGCCGGAAGCCGGCCCACATGTCTTCGAACTGCCAATGAGCCGCGTCCGGAACAACCTCGCAGAGCCGGGAGAGTACTGTCCCCACGACTCCGGCGGTGTTGTGTTCGTCCGGTACCAGGTATTCCTCGCTGGTACCCACGATGTAGCTGCCGGGCCGCCGTTCCACTATGGATCCGCAACCGCCGGCGGGCATGAAGATGACACTGCTGACCGCATGGGGAGGACCGCTGAGTCGCATCATCTGTCCCTTGGCGGGACACAGGGGCACCTCCAGCCCGGCCAGCCGCGCGACGTCTGCCGTCCAGGCGCCTGCGGCGAGCAGGACACGGTCGGCGACCACTCGGCTGCCGTCGCCGGCTGCCAGCACGATCCGTTCGCCCTGCTCGCCGATCTCGGCCAGTCCTCCCGTGTGCGCCCTGCCGCTCTGAGCGGCCACGGCGTTGCCCAGTTTCTCCCACAGCGCGATGGGATTGACGACTGCCTCGTCCCGGATCCTGATGGCCCCCCGTACAGCAGCGGGCGAGAGTGCCGGTTCGCGTGCGCAGACTTCTTCGGCCTCCAACCAGTCACAGTCGAAACCGAGTTGAGGCATCCAATCCATGCGCTCGCGCAGCGATTCCTCACGCTCGCTGAGGTCGGTCAGCGTGAAATCGGTGATGCGATAGTCCACCTGCTCGGGTGTCGTCCAGTCGGAGCGCAGGAAGTGCTTGTAATAGGAAAAGCCCGCCTTAAGGAGGTCCAAGAATTGCTGGCACATCCAGGGGTCGTACTCGCAGGCCGGTGTCAGCATTCCAGCTGCGGCCGTCGAGGCTCTCCCTGTCGATGGACCGCCCACGACGGCGACTCGATGCCCGGACTTCTGCAGATGCAGGGCGGCACTAAGCCCGATCAGACCGTCACCTACTACTGCCACATCAACACTGACACGTTCATCCATCACGTACTGGATACCTCCTTGCAGAAGCCGCGAGAGGTGCAGTCCAGGGTCGCGCAGAAATTCTGACCATCGGTTCAGCCGCGACGCAGGAGACATACTTCCCGACGTTTTAGCCGAGCAAACACGCGTATGCACTGAACACAACCGTGACCCATTTCGCTTGGAATCAACGCGCGTCCATCGTGTCCACGCAGTCTTCCTCGGCCATGTGGCACCACGTGCCAAGCGGGCAGCAAGCGGGCAGTGGTTCATCACTTACAAGTCATCTTATTTGGCGAGGCGGCGGTAGCAGATGAGAGTGCAGGCGAGACTGGTGAAGGCTAGGAAGTGCACGGCCTTGCGTTCGTAGCGACGCTGAAGCCGGCGGCAGCCGCCGAGCCAGGCCATGGTTCGTTCGATGGTCCAGCGGTGTCGACCGAGTCGCTGTGATGTCTCGACGCCCTTGCGGGCGATACGGTGCTGGATGCCTCTCTGTGACAGCCGTTGCCGCAGGTGCCGGTAGTCGTAGCCCTTGTCGGCGTGGAGCTTGCCGGGTCTTTGTCGACGAGGACCGCGGCGGGATCGGACCGGAGGTATGCCCTTCACCAGCGGGATCAGAGCCTGGCTGTCGTGGACGTTGGCACCCGAGATGCCGGCGGACAGGGGCAGACCCGTCCGGTCGGTTTTCAGATGGATCTTCGAACCGTACTTGCCCCGGTCGACAGGATGCGGGCCTGTCAGGTCCCCCTTTTCAGGGCTCGCATGTTGACCGAGTCGATCGCGCACCGCGACCAGTCCAACTCGCCGCGAGAGCCGAGTTCGTCGAGGACCAGGCGATGGAGCTTGGCCCACACACGGGCTTTCGTCCACTCGGTGAACCGGCGATGCGCCGTCGCACCGGACGGGCCGAACGAGGCCGTCGGCAACTGCTGCCACGTGCAGCCCGAGGTCGTCACGAAGATGATCGCGGCCAGGACCTCACGGTCACCATGGCGACGCCGGCCGCCGCCCTGCGGACGTGACGGTGCCTCGGGCACCACCCGCTGGAACAGGTCCCACAGCTCTTCCGGCACCAGCCGCTCAACGATCCCCACCACAGCAGCAGCCTACCCCGCCACATGAGATGACCTTTTGCGGGCGAGACAGGAAGATCCTCGACCAACCATGCCGGAGGCAACGCCGAGTGGCACCGTCCGGTCCGGAGAGTGACAGCGCGACCCGGCGCTCGCATCGGCGTCACTCCCCATCGTGGCTGTTCAAGGGCGTGCGGCGAAGACCGTAATCCACCCGGCGACCTCTCGTCTTCGGGGTGCTCTCCGAATTCCGATCAACCCTCCGACCCAACTGACTATTGCAGCTTCTCGGCCCTGCCCGCAGCATTCGTACAGAAGTAACGGTTGCTGCTCGATCGGGCACCGCCGACCGCGAGGGGCGGGCGCCAAATCGGCCACCGGCCTCTGTTCCGCTGTGCAAGCTATCAGCCAAACCCCGATATCCCGTCACGCAGTGTGGACCTTCGCTCACCGGCCGAGTATTGTTGCAAATCGCCCTCAGTCCCTACGTTCAGCGCGTCTTGCGACGAATTCGGGAACCTGTCTCAGCCGAGTACGCGCAGGACGCCCGCGACTCTTTCGCATCGCGGGTTGGGCCAGACGCAACTCCGTTCTGTGGTGCACCAGTCGGCGCCGCCTACGCAGGAGGATAGAATTGGCTGTCGAACATTGAGTAATTCATTGGCGGTGAACAAGCCGTCTCCAGTAGAGTCGAAGTTCGAGGTATCTGGCCGTATAGCGGTCGTGCTCGGTACTCGACCAGAGATGATCAAACTGGCTCCGGTCATCGCGCTGCTGGGTAGACGGGCTGCGACCGTCCATACCGGACAGCACTTCACCTCAGCTATGTCCGAGGGCATCAGCAGAGGTCTCCAGATGCCGGCATGGAGTACGAAACTAGGTATTGGCGGAACGCGACGCGGCTCCCAACTGGGTTCCGCCATTGCCTCCCTGGACGACCTCTTCGCCTCCGAGAGGCCGACGGCAGTCGTCGTTCAAGGGGATACCAACTCGGCGCTGGCCGGGGCGATAGCCGCCAACGCGCACGACATCCCTCTGGTCCACGTGGAGGCGGGATTGCGCAGCTTCGACCGGCGCATGCCCGAAGAGTCCAACCGCGTATTGACCGATCACCTCGCCGACGTGTGTTGCGCTCCCACCGAAGGGAATCGGCGCAACCTGCTGAAGGAGGGCATACCAGCTGAACGCATCGTCGTGACGGGCAACACCGTGGTGGAGGCCGTGAGTTCGGCTTTGCCCGATCAAACGACGCGGCTGGCGACGAGGCGGCGGTACGGACTGGTGGAGAACGAGTACGTGCTGGCCACACTGCATCGCCCCGAGAACGTCGATGACGAGCTCAACCTGCGTCACCTGCTCGTCGAGCTAGCGGCCCTGCCGCTACCGGTCGTCCTCCCGTTGCACCCACGTACCCAGAAGCGAGTAGAGGAGTTTGGACTCGAACTCCTCCTGCGCCGTCTCACGTGTACCGAACCGCTTCTCTACCGGGAATTTGTGACCCTGGCACATGGCGCGGCACTGGTCGTCTCCGACTCCGGGGGACTTCAGGAGGAAGTCACCGTACTGAAGCGCCCAATCGTCGTCGTACGTCGAAGCACCGAACGTCCGGAGATCGAGGAGGTGTTCGGCACGCTGACTCCTCCGGGAGCGATGCTGGGGACCGTCCTGAAGAACTGGCTCGCCACCGCTTCCGAGCGGCACGAGCAGCTGGCGCTCCTGCCCTCACCGTATGGCGACGGGCACGCTTCACTCCGGGTCGCCCGCCTGATTGAGAAACAGGCGACACTGCCCACCCGACCTCTCAGCACGATGACATGAATTGGGCGCTAGGAAGCGAGCGATCACGATGATCGAGACCACGAAGCTGTGCCGCTCCTTCTCCGCAGGGAAGAAGCGCCGGCGGGCGGAGCACCACAAGGTCACGGCCCTGGACGAGGTCAGCTTCTTCGTGCCAGCCGGGGAAACCCACGGCATTCTCGGCCCTAATGGCGCCGGCAAGACCACGCTGATCAAGATTCTCAGCACCATGTTGGCGCCTACCTCCGGCGAAGCCGTCGTCGCAGGTCATGATGTCGTCTCACAGACCGATGCCGTACGCAGGTGTATCGGCATGGTGTTTGGCGGGGATCGCGGGCTGTATGACCGTATCAGCGCACGGCAGAACCTGGTCTTCTGGGCGACGCTCTATCGGGTTGACGCCCGCCGAGTGGACGCTCGCGCCGCTGAACTGCTGGAGCGGGTTGGCCTTGCGGACCGTGCCGACGAGCCTGTGGAACGGTTCTCCAGGGGGATGCGCCAGCGACTGCACTTGGCACGCGGACTGGTCGGAGACCCCTCCGTGCTCTTCCTGGACGAGCCGACTGTGGGCATGGATCCCGTGGCCGCGAAAGAGTTTCGCTCCCTGATCGGCGAGTTACGTGCCGAGGGCCGCACCATACTGCTCACCACTCACGACATGAGGGAGGCGGAAGCCTTGTGCGACCGTGTCACCCTGGTCGATCGCGGTCGCGTCCTCGCGACGGAGAAAACCGCATACGTCGGCAGGCTTATCAAGGGATCCCTTGGCATCGACATCATCCTTGCACCCGGTCAGAGCGACACACTGAAGAGTCTGGCCGAGTTGAGCGAAGTCCGTTCTGTGGAACGTTTGCCCGGTGAGCACACGTTCCGCGTACACACCGAGTCACCCGCGTCGATGGAGACGGTGATGAGGTGGCTGGTGGACCGTGGAGTGCTGTCTCTCCAAGTCCGGAGCCCTTCCTTGGAAGAGGTCTACATGCGGTTGGTCGGGGAACGGGGACTCACTGTATGAGCACTCTCCTTGCGGCTGCCAAGGTCCAGTGGCACACGAGCATCCGCGCGCCCGAACACCTCCTGGTGCTGGCGACTGCCCCCCTGTACACGCTGATCTTCCTCTCGGTCTTCCGAGACACCGACCGGCCGGATCTGGTAGCGAACGCAGTGATAGGCACCGGCCTCCTCGGTATCTGGTTCGTGGCCGTGAACGTCGCTGGTGGGGTCATCCAGAACGAGAGGTGGATGTCCACGCTGGAACTGGTAATAGTCGCGCCCAGACCACTGGCCCTCATCATGTGCGGCCGGATCCTGCCCGTGATGCTGATCGGCAGTCTCGCCCTCGGGGAATCCTGGCTGATGGCCGTGGTCGCCTTCGGTGTCGACCTGCCTGTCCAGCACCCGGTTCTTGCGCTCGTGATTTTGCTCGTGACCCTCGCCGCCAGCGCATGTACGGCCACCATGCTCGCCGCGTTGTTCGTCATGAGCCGGAACACCGAGATGGTGCAGGCAGCGCTCAGCTATCCGTTCTACGTCCTCGGCGGCCTGGTCTTCCCGCTGTCGTCCCTCCCCAACGAGGTCGAATTCCTCGGCCGCTTCTTCTACCTCTCATGGGCGGCGGACCTGCTGCGCGACAGCGTCACCCGTAGCACGGTCGACCACGCCTGGGAACGGATCGCCACCGTGGCGGGGATGGGAACGGTGGCACTGTTCATCGGCGTCCTGCTGCTCCGCAAGGTGAGCGACCGCGCCCGTACAACAGGGTCGGTGAGTCTCGCGTGAATTCTCGAGATGTCATAGTCCGCTCGGCACGGATGGGCTTCGCCGAACTCCCCACGACCTATACCCTCCGCTCGTGGACGGTCTGGTGGGTCATCCGCCTAGGGTGCCAGGCCCTGTTCTTCGCCCTCCTGGGCAGGCTGACCGGCGCACCGGGACGGCTGGACTACATGCTGATCGGCAACAGCGTGGCGGTAGTGGCCATGGAGACGATGTTCGTATCGACCACCGCCGTCACAGAGCGGTTCCAAGGAACCTTCCCCCTGCTGGTCATTTCGCCGGCCAACATGGGATTGGTTTACTTGGGCCGCGGACTGCACTGGCCGGCCTCCGGCCTCGCCAGCTCCTTCGCTGTCCTCTTCTCCCTCTCCCTCGTGTTCTCCTCTCCCTGGCGGTGGTGGCAGATCCTTGCCACACTACCCCTCCTGGGCCTGATTGCTGTCAGCACCTACTGCTATGCCTGCCTCATCGCCGCATTGTCGTTGCGCAACGTTAAGTTCCGGACGTTCTACCCCGAGACGGGCGCCCTTCTCCTCACTGCATTCTGCGGCGTGAACGTCACCACCTCGTTCTGGCCCGGACCTCTTCACTGGTTCGCTCAGTTCCTGCCGCTGACGCACGGACTCCAGGCTGTGCGCAACCTGCTCAACGGCAGATCCTTCGCCTCAGTTCTGTTGCCGGCTTGCCTGGAGATCACCTGTGCCGCGCTATGGGCAGGTCTGACCCTGCTGTTGTTCGAACGCATCGTCGCGGCAGGCAGGCGAGACGGTTCACTCGCCTTCAGCTGAGGTGACCGGCAACCCTCCTTCACCATCGCCGACAGCGCAGGAGCGTGACAAGGTGATTCCACGCCCGAACGCCCTCACCGACACTCAGACCGAAGCCCGAGCGGACCGCCTCGTCGCCTGGTCGGCTCGTAACGCGGTGCTACTGCTTATCTTGCCTCTCCTCGTATACGCCACGCTTATCTGTTTCGATCCTCTGGCACGCAACTACGGCATGGACGTCGACGTATACCAGGCAGCAGGGGAAGCCGTCCGCAACGGTGACTCCTTGTATGAAGGCCCGGTGACGGACCTGAACTACAACTACACGCCGTTCGCGGCGCTGCCTCTTGTGGCAATGACCGTGGTACCGCCCGAGGCACTCCACCTCCTGTGGTTCCTCATCAACATGACCCTGCTCGTCTACGTCATCGCCACCGCGCTCTCCATGATCGGGACACGGCTGGGCGGGCGGATACTGCGTGCCTCGATCGGTCTCGCCGGGCTCATGCTGTGGCTCCAACCGGTCACTTGGGGCATGGTGCTGGGCCAAGTGAACTTGGTGATCGCCTCCATGGTTCTGTGGGACGGCAAGAACAGCCCGGCCTCCGGACCGCACAAGTGGTACCGAGGCATCCTGATCGGAGTCGCTACCGGTATAAGGCTGACCCCGGGACTGTTCATCATCTATCTGCTGGTGATCAGGAGAACGCGTACCGCGCTCATGGCTTGCGCCGGATTCTTCGCGACCGTCGCTGTCGGCTTCATCGCCCTGCCCCATCAGTCACTCTGGTACTGGCAGGGGCACTTTGCAGACGTCGGTCACATCGACGGCGACAACCACGATCGCGACGTCCAGTCGCTGGCCGCGACCATGTCCCGGTTGTTGGACCGTGATCAGCCACCCGCGGTCCTCTGGTTGGTCCTGGCGTGTCTGCTGGGGGCCGCTGGGCTAGCGGTGGCCGCCCGGGCCTATCGAAGGGGACACACGCTGCTCGGGCTCACACTGTGCGGACTGACCGCCGAGGCGGTAGCACCCTTCTCGTGGAGTCACCACTGGGTCTGGCTGGTTCCCGCGACCTTAATGGTCGTGAGCTGGGCTGCAAGAGGCTCTCGCCGTCGGTTGCATCTAACTGTGGTCGCCGTACTGGTGTGTCTGGCGGCCTGGCCGTTGGGCTACCTCACACACGATCGCCTGGGTCCCATACTCGGGACGATCGCACTGCCTCTCGTGTCACCGTTCGACATCATCTACGGGAACCTCTACCTGTGGCTCTACTTCGGCATTCTGATCGTCGCCATGTCTCTGGGTGACCGGACGGCGGCCAAGACACCTCTGTCCGACAGCGATCGAGCAGCTAGGCGGGCGGCCCCGGAGGACGGCATCCGTTCATGAACCGCGCTGGCGGCCTCCTGCGTGAAGCGTACGTGGACACAGGCGCGTTGAGCCGCTCAGGCACCTCAGGGATACGATCGCGGTATGGCGATTACTTATGAATGGCGAGGCGACATCGACAGCGCTTCTGTCGAAGCTTTGCATGCCGAGGGTTTCGGTCATCCGCCCCAGGACATCGACTGGCTCGCCCAGCTGAGGCGGCACAGCCTGGGCTGGGTCTCAGCACGCGATGAGGGCCGACTCGTGGGCTTCGTCAACGTTGCCTGGGACGGAGGTGTCCACGCCTTCATTTTGGACACGATGGTGGCCCGTGACCGCCGCGGGCACGGAATCGGAGCGGCACTCGTCTCAGCCGCAGCAGAAGGAGCCCGCTCCGCCAAGTGTGAATGGCTGCATGTCGACTTCGACGATGGTCTGGAGCCCTTCTACTTCGATGCCTGCGGCTTCAAGCGGACTCCCGCGGGGCTGATCGGCCTCTGACCCAGCTGTGTCGAATCGCACCGGGCAGGGCGCCCGAGACGTCTGTGCGCCGAATAGCGGCGCTCGGCCTCGCGATCAACGTCACTCGATTCGGGTCGCACCGGAATCGGAGGAGGATGCGTCGGGACTTCGAGCAGCCATGCCGCACTCGTCGGGTACGCAGGCAGCAGCGAGTGTGCTGTTGGACGGTCCGCTGTGTCGTAGTGAGTTTGTCGCCGGGTGGTCGGTTGGGTCCGATAGTCACTCACGGGCCGGCGCCTTGGCGCAGCGGTCGGCCGAGATCGGTGCTCCCTGACGCCCTCAGGTAACGATCACCGCATAGGCGCGCGCGGCGGTTACTGACCGTCAAAGCGTGGGTCGGTGGGGCTGACGGGTCGTGTCCCTGCCGTATGCCAAGTGCATGAGGTAAGCGCAAGGGGGCGGGCCGCCCGACGAACGGTGAGCCCTTGGTGGGTAGTTGCAGCTGGAGGCGGCTGAGTGCTTCCAGCAGGGCGACGAGAAGGCGGTTATCACTCACGACCTGCGGGTCAGTGTTCGGTCGGTACGACGGTGGCGCAGGACCTGGTCGCTGGAGGAGCCGAGAGCCTTGGCCTCGAAGGGGCCGACGTTCTTGTCGCTGCTCAAAAGCGAATTCTTCGCCGACCTTGAGCGGGAGCTGTTTTCCAGGGACCGGTCGCGCATGGCTGGCCGGACCAGACCTGGACGCTGCCGCGGATCAAGACCCCGATCGGGCGCCGGTTCCACATGAGCTACATCATCCAGGGTGTCGCTGCGTTACTCAGACGGCACGGTTGGAGCTGCCAGGTCCCCGCCAGCGGGCGATCGAGCCGTCGGGGACTGCGGTGGTTGGCTGGGGGAGGGGGACCTGGCCGAGCGTGGAAGGACCGTGGCGGCGCTCGACGCCTGGCTCGTCTTCGAGGACGAGGCCGGATTCGCGATGACGCCGCCGACCACCCGCAGCTGGTCCGCATCCGGGGCCGCTCCCGCCGCCTCGTATCGGTGGCCGCCCTGGCCTGCTACAAGGCCGGCGAACCCTCCCGGCTGATCTACCGGCCTGCCCGGACGCCCGGCCCGGCGGACGCAAAAGCTTCTCCTGCGCGACCTGATCCAGACCGCCCACCAAGAGCTCGGCGGCCCGATCGTGCTGGTCTGGGAGAACCAGTCGCCGCCCTACGTACTTGACCTCAACCCGGCCGAGGGCGTCCTTCGACGCACCACACAGCCAACCCTTTCTTCGCCAACCCGACGACCTCATCACCGCGGTCCGGCGCCGCCTGCGCCAGCTCCAGTACCGCCCCGACGTCCTCGACGACTGTCGCATTGGCACCGGCCTCCGGCGCCAACCACCATGGCGACATCACGCATTCAAGGTCAGTAGCTCGTGGGACCGACCAGGCTGGGTTGGCGAGATCCACAAGATGCCTCGCGGAAGCCCTGCGTGTCACCTCTGGTAACTCGCCACCCGATCGATGGCGATTTTGAGAGATCGCAGCAATGATTATCGCCCAGTCCGAGTGACATTCCACCATCTTCGAGTACTCAACGCGTGGGCGGTGTCGACTACCCGAAGGTGGTCGGCCAGCCCTCGAACCGCCCATGTTTCACAGATAGGAGGCAGGTGCGGTCTTATCCGATAGGATGTCTTGATTTCGTCGGCCTTCAGTACATTGCGGCATTTGGTTGCTCGCCCATTTGTGCCTGCTCGGCGCGATCGACCGTTGCACGTAAGAGCCGGGCCAGTACAGCAGGAGCATCCGAGCCGGTCGCTCTCGCTTGAACATTCACGCTTCCGGCGCGCGCATACGCGGTCATTGTTCGGCATGAAGATGCAGTCTCGGCTTGGCAAGAGGCCATACTCTGGTCACCGATCACCGTAAGCGTCAGAGGTGTCCCTTCTCTGCTCTTACGTTCCCTGTGTGTATAGGAATCCATGGCGTCTCCCTGGGACGAGAAGGCGGTAACCTCGATCGACGCCATATCGCCGGTGGAGCGAACCCACGTCGCTTTGCCCTCTGCAAAGACACTATGGCAGTTATTTTTTGGCGGACACATAGCGGCCTTGGAGCCACTTGTCTGCCGCCAATCGCGGGGAAGACTCGCCGGTTCAGGTATCACTGTCTGAACCTGGTAAGCGCTGCGTAATGGATGCGCATCCCTTCCTTCTGGTATATGGAGCCAAACATAGGATATGCCAGACAAAGCGACCGCTGTCAAGATGCCCGCTTTGGTAACCCAAGAGCCAGAATGCACTAATTTCTCCTTGTGTGACATACGTCCTCCCTCTTTCGTGCGGATAGCCATAGTGGATAGCTATAGCCTTCTTCCGGTGACCCCGCCTTGGTGCTATACCACGGAGTGACTGCGGTTTCTGTGCTGTGGCCAAGTATCACAGCAGGAGTGCTGTCATTCCAGGGAATATGCGAGGATGAGATCGTGATCTGGTGACGGTGCGTCATATGAGAAGCGTGCGCGCCTGGAGGGGTGGGAATGTCCTCGTGCCACATCCAATAACGAGTTGGTGTGTGATAGCGGGTGAGGTGTCGTGCCAGGTTGATGGCCTGATCCCGCTGTGGCGATCATGGTGAATCGGGCGGTGCTGGCGCATCGGCTGTTCACGGGGCTCTCTGGGTCTCATCTTGCCTGTCTGGTCGAAGAGTTGGCCGGACCGTGGCAGGCCGCGGGGTCGAAGGTCGTCGCCATGCGACGCGGGGCGGGGCCAGGAAGCGGGTCGCGGGTGCCGGCGCCAGCCATCAGTTGGTGTTCGTCGACAGGCTGGTGGCCATGCTGATCCATCTGCGGCACGACCTGCCGCACTCGGTGCTGGGCTTGCTGTTCGGTGTCGGCCGTTCCACGGTCACCCGGGCGATCGGAGAGGTGTGCACGCTCTTGGCGGAGCGGGGGTGCGCGGTTCCCGACCGTCCCGGCCTGCGGCTTCGGATGCTGACGGATGTATTTGCCTGCGCCCGGGCCGAAGGCATCGAGCTGCGTCTGGACGCCACCGAGATCCAGGTCCGCCGGCCACCGGCCGTCCGCTGCGGGCGTCGTGCGTTCGTCTCGGGCAAGAAGAAGCAGAACACGATGAAGGCCACCGTGATTGCCGACCGGCGAGGCCGCACGTTATGGACCGATGCCCTGCGACCTGGGGGTATGCACGACGCTACGGCCTCCCGCGACGAAGGCGTCGCCATCTGCTTCCGGCACTTCTCCGACGTCGAAGTGCTCCTGGACGACGGCTGCCTCGGCCTGAGCCGCGACCACCGTGGCCAAGTCATCACACCGCCCAGAAAACCGCGGCCGGGAGCATTGCCCGGCAGAGTCGAGCAGTGGGAACGGGACCGCCACGGGTACTCGTCCGACCGCATCACCGTTGAACACGCCCTTGCCGATCACAAACGCTGGAAGCAACTGACCCGCTGGACACACCGGCGAGATGTCCTGCCCGACACCCACCGCGCCATCGCCGGCCTCGTCTCCGACCGCACCGCCAACGTCTGAAAACCGGCCACGGCAAGGCCGAACACGCCTCACCCGCTATCACGCACCAACTGGTAAGACGTCATCTCATTTGGTTCGGTAGGCTATCGGTCGTGGTTTCGATCGTTGAGCGGCTGGTGCCGGATGAGTTGTGGGAGCTGTTCCAGCGGGTGGTTCCGGAGGCTCCGTCCCGGCCTCAGGGTGGCGGTCGGCGGCGGCATGGTGACCGGGAGGTTCTGGCTGCGATCGTGTTCGTGGCCACGTCGGGCTGCACGTGGCAGCAGTTGCCGTCCGCGTCGTTCGGCCCGTCGGGGGCGACCGCTCACCGGCGTTTTGCCGAGTGGTCGAAGGCCAGGGTGTGGGCCAGACTCCATCGTCTGGTACTTGACGAGCTCGGCTCCCGCGGCGAGTTGGACTGGTCTCGATGCGCGATCGACTCGGTGAACATGCGTGCCCTGAAAAGGGGGATCTGACAGGTCCGAATCCTGTAGACCGGGGCAAATACGGGTCGAAGATCCATCTGGTCACCGAGCGGACCGGTCTGCCCCTGTCCGTCGGGATCTCGGGGGCGAACCTCCACGACGGCCAGGCGCTGATCCCGCTGGTGAAGGGCATACCGCCGATCCGCTCTCGTCGGGGACGCCGGCGGCGCAGGCCGGCAAAGCTCCACGCCGACAAGGGATACGACTACGACTACCTGCGGCGATGGTTACGCGGGCGCGGCATCCGGCACCGCATCGCCCGCAAGGGCACCGAGTCCTCGACCCGCCTGGGCCTGCACCGCTGGACCGTAGAACGCACGATGTCCTGGCTCGCCGGATGCCGCCGACTGCACCGCCGCTACGAGCGCAAAGCGGAGCACTTCCTGGCTTTCACCAGCATCGCCTGCACCCTCATCTGCTACCGCAGACTCACCAAATGAGATGACGCCTAAGACCGTGTCCTACGTGGTGCTGGCTCGTTGGGCTCGTCATGGGGCGGGGTACGTGGAGTTGGATTGTTCCGGACGGGCTGTGGGAGATCGCGGAGCCGCTGATCCCGCCGTCGAAGGTGCGGCCGCAGGGCGGCGGGACGCAGGACACGCCTGATGAGACGCTGTTCGCGGCGATCATCTACGTGCTGGTGTCCGGGTGCGCCTGGCGGGCGCTGCCCCCGTGCTTCGGGATATCGAAGTCCACAGCCCACCGCAGGTTCCTGATCTGGTCCAGAGCTGGCGTCTGGGGACGGTTGCACGAGGAGATCCTGCACGGCCTGGACGATGCCGGCCTGCTCGACCTGTCCCGTGCCGTTCTCGATTCCGCCCACGTGAGGGCTAAAAAAGGGGCGAACTCACAGGTCCGAGCCCCGTGGACCGGGGCAAGCCGGGTTCCAAGATGCACATCCTGTCCGACGCCAACGGACTGCCCCTCCTCGTCGGCCTCTCCGCCGCGAACACCCACGACAGCCTCGCGCTGAAACCCATGGTCGCCGGTCACCAAACGAGACACGACCCCCACCGCGGCCGCTACTTCAAGCCCCAGCGCCTGCACGCCGACAAGGCATACGACGTACCTCACCTGAGGAAATGGCTCTGGGGCAAACACATCGGCGTGCGCATCGCCCGCAAGGGAGTCGAGTCCAGCGAACGGTTAGGCCGCCGCAGATGGGTCATCGAGCGGACCATGTCCTGGCTGACCGGCTACCGCCGACTCAACCACCGCTACGAACGCCACCCCCGCAACTACCTGGCCTTCCTCGGCCTCGCAGCCGCCCTCTGCTGCTACAAGCGACTCGCTCGACACACCACGTAGGACACGGTCTAAGACCGTGTCCTACGTGGTGCTGGCTCGTTGGGCTCGTCATGGGGCGGGGTACGTGGAGTTGGATTGTTCCGGACGGGCTGTGGGAGATCGCGGAGCCGCTGATCCCGCCGTCGAAGGTGCGGCCGCAGGGCGGCGGGACGCAGGACACGCCTGATGAGACGCTGTTCGCGGCGATCATCTACGTGCTGGTGTCCGGGTGCGCCTGGCGGGCGCTGCCCCCGTGCTTCGGGATATCGAAGTCCACAGCCCACCGCAGGTTCCTGATCTGGTCCAGAGCTGGCGTCTGGGGACGGTTGCACGAGGAGATCCTGCACGGCCTGGACGATGCCGGCCTGCTCGACCTGTCCCGTGCCGTTCTCGATTCCGCCCACGTGAGGGCTAAAAAAGGGGCGAACTCACAGGTCCGAGCCCCGTGGACCGGGGCAAGCCGGGTTCCAAGATGCACATCCTGTCCGACGCCAACGGACTGCCCCTCCTCGTCGGCCTCTCCGCCGCGAACACCCACGACAGCCTCGCGCTGAAACCCATGGTCGCCGGTCACCAAACGAGACACGACCCCCACCGCGGCCGCTACTTCAAGCCCCAGCGCCTGCACGCCGACAAGGCATACGACGTACCTCACCTGAGGAAATGGCTCTGGGGCAAACACATCGGCGTGCGCATCGCCCGCAAGGGAGTCGAGTCCAGCGAACGGTTAGGCCGCCGCAGATGGGTCATCGAGCGGACCATGTCCTGGCTGACCGGCTACCGCCGACTCAACCACCGCTACGAACGCCACCCCCGCAACTACCTGGCCTTCCTCGGCCTCGCAGCCGCCCTCTGCTGCTACAAGCGACTCGCTCGACACACCACGTAGGACACGGTCTAACTGATCGTTTCAGAATGCCGTCCTGCGAAGACGCTGGCGGCCCATGGAACAATCTCTTCAGCCACAGGCTCTGGGGGACGCCGTATGGAACGGGTTGGGGCCGCACGAGACCTCGTGCTCGGTTACGTCCGCGCTTTGAGCACGATTGACGAGGCCATGAGGGTAGCTATCCCCTCGCTTGAGCGACTGGCAGATGTCCTCGGTCTGGTCCGTTCGCGCCGGATCATCAGCCGGAGTGGGCACGTCGGCGCCTACTCCTACACGGTTCATGGGGCAGGGTGCCGCTTCGTGAGCGACAACGGTATTGAGGTTGATGTGGACTTCGAAGCCGACGGGAGCGAAGTCTTCGACCTCTGGCGACTGCGCTGGTACGGGCTGAGCCTGCCGGATCCTCTTGACGTCACGGATCAGGACCTGCGGGCCGCAGTGCGGTCGCTGCAACCGCTTCTGACTGAGGTGCGGCCGGGGTGGTTCAGCGTAGCCAACTGATCGCTTCAGGATGAGGTTCGCAGGCGGCGCAGGCATATGAGGCTGCAGGCCAGCTCGAGCAGGCCCTGGTGGAGATCGGCGCGTCGTTCGTAGCGGGTGCGGAGCCGTTTGAACTGGTGGAGCCAGGCGAAGGCGCGCTCGACCACCCAGCGCACCTTGCCCAGTCCGGAGCCGTGGGCGACGCCGCGTCGGGCGATCAGGGGTTTGATGCCGCGCTTCCACAGCAGGCGGCGGTACTTGTCGAAGTCGTAGCCCCGGTCCGCGTAGAGCCGCCGGGGCTTGTGACGGGGGCGTCCCCGCAGTCCCCGGATCGGTGGGACCGCGTCCAGCAGGGCCAGGAGCTGGGTGACGTCGTGCCGGTTACCGCCGGTGAGCGTGACGGCGAGCGGGGTTCCGTGCCGGTCGACGATCAGATGGTGCTTGGAGCCGGGGCGGGCACGGTCGACAGGCGGGGGGCCGACATGATCCCCCCTTTGAGGGCCCGGACATGCGAGCCGTCCACGGCGCAGTCATCCAGGTCCAGCAGGTCGGTGCGGCGAAGTTCGGCCAGCAGGGCAGCATGCAGGCGTGGCCAGACGCCGGCCTCGGTCCAGTCCCGCAGCCGGCGCCAGGCCGTCACTCCAGAGCATCCCACCGTCTCCGCCGGGACATCACGCCATGCGACACCGGTCCGCAGCACAAATAGGACACCGGCGAGGGTTACTCGGTCGGGAACTCGCAACCGTCCGGGATGACGGCGGCGCCGTGCGGGAGCAGACGGCAGCTGCGGGGCCACACGCTCCCACGGGTCGTCAGGAACAAGATCAGCTCGTACCTGGACACCCTGCCGACCAAGATCGACGAGCACAAGACCTGCGGCTCAACTCATTCTGAAACGATCAGTTAGGCGTCAGAGAAGGAAATCCGCGATGTCGACGCAGGATGTGACGACGGCCTCGGCCTGGCGCGACTTCACTGCTGAGCGACTACCGCCGATACTGCGGGCAGCGCAGACATGCTTCGTTGAGCAGGGCTACCACGGAACGACGATTCGCAAGTGGCCACCGCCGCCGACCTGTCTGTGCCGGGTCTTCATCACCACTACATCTCCAAGCAGTCGCTGCTCAGGGCCATTTGGCGGTTCGCGATGAACGATCTGTGGGAACGCGAGGGCGGCGGACGCGCGGAGCACATCGCCGCGCGGAGCCGCCAGCAGCGCCTGATGGACGCACTCCCCGAAGAGGGAGCGGCCAACGGGCTCTTCAGCACGCCCTCCCCTCGCGAGGTAAGCCGCGCGGTCGTGAGGATGTGCACCGGTGTCTCCCAGTGGTATCGCCCAGGCGGAGAACTCAGCCCCGCCCACCTGGCCGAGCAGTACCGCGTTGTCGCCCGCATGACAGTCGGAGCACCAGCGACGACCTGACCAGCGGGCGCAGCCGCCAGGCCGACCTGTGTGACCTGTGTGAGGCGTGATCGAACTCAAGACACATGTTCTGTGGCCGAACCGGCGGTGCCTGTGGGCAGCAGCCGATGACCGCGTTGAGGTGCCGGCTGGAAGACTCCCTTACCTGTCTCGGGGGAAGGCCGCGCGCCGTCCGCAGCTGACGATGACGAGGGCGAGGAGCGCGAGAGCGATTACCCCCGCGGGCAGCATCGCGGCGCCGACGTCTTCGATCACAAGGGCGCCGAGAGCGCTGCCCCCGAAGATCGCGAGGTTGAAGGAGGTGGTGAGCATCGAGTTTCCCACGTCGGCGTTCTCGCCCGTGGCCTCGCTCATGGCTGTCTGAAGGTGCGTCGCCGCCCCGCCGAACGCGATGCCCCATACGACGATGGCGACGAGCGCGGCGATGAGAGACCCCTGGATGGCCATGAGTACTGCTCCGGCAACGGCGAAGAGCGTCACGCTCGCCAGTGTGAGTGTGCGCAGCGCGCGGTCGATGAACAGACCGGTGATCCAGATCCCGGCGAGTGCGGCGAGGCCGAAGACGATCAGGGCGAGGTCCGGGCGGAGCGTGATCCGTGCCTCGCGCAGGTATGGCGCGATGTAGGTGTAGAGGAGATTGTGGGCGAGCATCCACACGAGGACGACCGTGAGGATGGTCCCCACTCCGGGGAGTCTCAGCACCCGCGTTAGTGGCAGCCGCGTCATCGTGCGCTGCCCCGCGACGTCGGGCACGAGGACGCGTGCGGCGGCCATGATGACGGCGGCCAGCAGCGACATGGCGGTGAAGGACCACCGCCAGCCGACCGCGCTGCCGAGCCAGGTTCCCAGCGGTGTTCCGACAGACAGTGCCACCGGTGTTCCGGCCATGGCGACGGCCAGGGCCCGCCCGGTGTGCCGGGGCGCCGCGATACGGCGCGCGTACCCGGCGAGCATGCCCCAGAGCAGACCGGAGAAGGCACCCGCGATGAACCGGGCGGACAGGGCGACCGCGAGGGACGGAGCCAGGGCGGTGACGGCGTTCGCCACGAGGAACCCGAACAGGCCTGCCAGCAGCAGGGGCCGTCTCCGGACCTCACGGGTCAGCGAGATCGCGGGTATGGCTGCGAGGACCGTGCCGAGCGCGTAGGCGCTCACCAGCTGGCCCGCGCCCCCCTCGGACACGTTGAGCCCCGCAGCCAGTTGGGGCAGCAGCCCGGCCGGCAGTGTCTCCGTCGTGATCACGAGGAATCCGGTGCAGGCCATCACGGTCAAGGCCGACAGGGGGAAGCTGCTGCGGGCCCGCGGTGGGGCCGTAGCGGGAGGTGCCGTGGACACGGGTGGTATCTCCTCACTTATTTTCGGATCGACTGATCCGATATTGACGTCAGCGGGTGCGGGATGTCAATATCGGATCGATCAATCCAAAATCTGGACCGTGATCCGCGGCTTCCTGCCCGGAAAGGATTCACCGCCCACATGACCACCGCATCTCCCCATGAGGCCCAGCCGACAGGCTTCGGTTCCGTCACCGGCGTACCGGACCTGCCGGCGGGCTTTCCCGACGTCTTCTCCAGCCGGTACATGGACACTGGCTCAGTGCGTCTGCACACCGTCACCGGAGGCCAGGGGCCGGCCCTGCTCCTGATCAGCGGCTGGCCTCAGTTCTGGTACCAGTGGCGTCACGTCATGCTGCCGCTTGCCGAGCAATACACGGTCGTGGTCGCCGACCCGCGTGGCACCGGCCTCTCCGACAAACCGTCCACCGGGTACGACTCGGCAACGTGTGCACAGGATTTCCACCAGCTCATGAGCCTGCTCGGCCACGACAGGTTCGCTGTCGTCGGTCACGACATCGGCATGTGGACCAGCTACGCCATGGCGGCTGACGCACCCGGCCGCATCCATCGGATGGCGCTCGTGGACGCGATCATTCCTGGCATCTTGCCGTCGCCTCCGCTGCTGGGTGACCGGCGCACGAGTGACTTCCTGTGGCACTTCAATTTCAACCGCGCCCACGACATCAACGAGCAACTGGTCCAGGGGCGTGAACACCTCTACCTCGGCCACCAGTTCGCCACCAAAGCGGCCACCCCCACGGCCATCCCGTCCACCGCGGTGGACGTGTACGTCCAGGCCATGCGCTTGCCCGGAGCACTGCGGGCCAGCTTTGAGTACTACCGGGCAATCGACGCGACAATCACGCAGAGCGCCCTGCGCAAGAAGACGAAGCTCACGATCCCCGTGCTGTCGGTCGCCGGTGACGCTCTGGGCGGAGAGAACATGGAGAACGAGGTTCGCTCGCTGGCCGACGATGTCAGCAGTGTCGTCATCCCCAACTGCGGGCACTTCGTGCCGGAGGAAGCCCCGGAAGCGTTCCTCAACGCCCTGCGGCCCTTCCTCGAGACCTACCGCACCGCTGGCTGACATCGCCGCGCGGTGGCCGACCGCCACGGCGGACCGAGCCAACCAACGGCAGCCCGGTGTACGGCTGTACGCCGGGCAACAGTCGAACCGGGTCAACACCCCTTGCCGGAGCCGGTCAAGGAGGGCCGCTACCGGTCCCCGGGGCGGGTCTCGGCCGCGCTCTTGGCAGGAGCGTTCCACAGTGAGAGGAGAGCGTCCGCTGCCATGTGCAACTGTTGGGCCGAGACGCCGTCGCAGACCTGGGTGGAGATGCCGAGCAGAAAGCTGTGGACCATGGTGGTGACCGCGTCCGTGTCGGTGTCCTTGGCGAGTTCGCCCAAGGCGATGCCACGGGTCACGGCAGCCTTGACGCGCGCGCGGTCGGTCGCGCGGCGCGCCGCGACGGCTTCCCGGACGCCGGCATCTTCTGTGCCGTGTGCTTCCACTGTTCCCGACAAGGCCACCAGGCATCCGCGGGGGTGGGAGAGGTCGGTCTGCATGTCGATCGAACCGTGCAGCAACTGTGCGACGGCCTGATACGGACTCAGCGACTCGTCCGCGATGACGTCGGTGACGCTGCCCGGTCCGGCGATGTAGTGCTCCACGGCCCGGGTGAACAGCCCTTCCTTTGAGCCGAAGGCACCGTACAAGCTCGCGGAGGACAGCCCTGTGGCATCCCGCAGCTGCGCCAGTGAGGTCGCCTCGTAGCCCTGCCGCCAGAACAGCAGCATCGCTGCTTCGAGGACGAGTTCCTCGTCGAAGGTGCGTGGGCGGCCGGCAGGTGACACGGCAGACCTCCTCAAGTTCCGGATTGAATGGTCCAGATTGACAGATGGGTTTGAATGCTGTCAATACCGGATCATTCAATCCGGAATCAATGAGATCTGAGGGGTGGCCGTCCTGCTACTCGAGGATGAGTCGCGTGGTGATGCTGATGTGCTTGGTGAGTGCCGCCACGGCCCGGTCGGCGTCGCGGTCGATGGTGGCTTCGAGGATTTCGCGGTGTTCGGCTTCGACGTCGCGTGGCGTCTTCTCCTCGCCAAGGGGTACCGACCATCGTCGGTACAACTCGGCGGCGTCCCTGACCGACCGTGCGATCGCGTGCAGTCTCGGGCTGCCGCAACCGCTCAGGAGCTTGTCGTGAAAACGTGCGTGGGCGGCCGCCCACTCGTCGCTGAGCCGGGTGGGGTCTTCGGGGTCGATGCGCTGTGTCCGGTCCAGCGCGTGGTGGGCCGCGACGAGGCGCGCCTCCCAGTCGAGATCGCCGCGGTCGATGGAGTAGCGCAGAGCCAGCCCCTCGATGTCGACACGGACTGCGGTCAGGTCTTCGAGGTCGGTGGCGGAGATGGGGGTGACCCTGAATCCCAGCTGGGGTTCGGCGCGTACGAGACCTTGCTCGGCGAGGCGGCTGAGAACCTCCCGGATCACACCGATGCTGACCTCGTACCGTTCGCTCAAAAGTGCGAATTTTAGCCGATCACCGGGCCGCCAGTGGCCGCCGAGGATGTCGGCGCGCAGCCGGTCGTAGGTGTCACCCGTGCGGGTTTTCGTCGAAGCGCGCTTGTCCATGTCGCAGATTGTAGTCACGATTCATGATTTTAGTAAAGTTTCGAAAATCTCTTGAAACATCGAATCTACAGGATGATGCTGAATTGGTGAGAGCTGCTGTCAAGGCGTTTGGACTCGCAGCAGCAGAACGCCCCGGGGACCGAGAGGACCCATCATGCTTGTCTCCGATGCACCGGCGGACCTGACTCGTCGAGTACCACTGAAGGGCGCGGCCGGCGCCTCTCCCCGGCAGGCCGTCCTGGCTCTGCAGTCACGAAGGGCGTCCGCGCGCACCTTCCGCCACTTCACCGACGACGTCCTCGGGCGGTGGGGACTCTCGGAGGACGAGCGGGACTCCGCCGTTCTCGTCGTCAGCGAGCTCACCGCGAACTCCGCCCAGCACGGCCGTGCCTCGACGACGCTGTTTCTGCTCCACGATCAGGAAACGCTCCACATCGAGGTCGTGGACTTTGGCGAACGGCTGCGGGACGATTGCGAGCGAGCCGACGACGATCCTGCTGAGCATGGTCGGGGCATGACTATCGTGGAGTGCCTCGCGCAGTGGGTTGAGGTCACTCAGAACCGTGACGGCCATACGGTCCGCGTCGGCCTGCGGGGGGCTGACCAGCCGCTAGGACCGCGGCCTGGTCGCGATCGGCGTCCAGGGGCCGAACGCGGTGACGGATTCCCCGGCTCGAGCAGTTCGGCGCCATCCTGACCGGGCTTGACCGCCTCCTCGCGAACGCACTTCCGGTACCGCAGCGGCGGCACTCCGAACCTCGCGTTCGAACGCGGTGCTGAAGGCGCTTTCCGAGCCGTAGCCCAGAGCGGATGCCAGCGCGCCGACGGGGACGTCCCCCGTTATGTTTTCCGCGGTCCTGCAAGAGGGCCGCTGGCCTCCGGGCCCGGCATGGCTGGTCCCCCCCCCGTCGAACCGATGACCTGGGGGGGTGCCACCGGGCTCGAGAGGCGCCGTTGGAGACGATGATGAGTGCCTCTGTGTGTCAAGAGGCCGTAGCGAGAGTCGTGTGGCGGTCGTGTTTGAGGGTGCGATAGACGACGTTCGACAGGCGTCGTGTGAGGGCCCTTCGGGCCTCGGCTGGTGTCTTGTTTCGGCGATTTTCCGCAGGTAGTAGTCCTGGCCTCGGCCGCCGTCGCGGATCTGGCAGACAGCGATGATGTGCAGCACGCAGTTCAGCGCGCGGTTGCCTCCGGTGTTGAGGTGGTGGCGGGTGTTCCTGCCGCTGGAAGCGTCCAGGGGCGCTGTGCCGGTGTAGCTGGCGAAGTGGTGCTCGGTCGGGAAGCGTGTGACGTCCCCGACGTGTCCAAGGAGCTTGGCGGCGAGCACGGTGCCCAGCTGACCGGCACCCTGGACGCTACGGTTGCAGACCGCGTGTCTGGCACCGATTCAACACGTCAGAGGTCCGACTACCGCCCGGCCGAGTGCAATGCCCGGCCGCACACGGGCGACAGGTCTGCATAACGTGGATGCGCGCACGACGCCAACGCCCAGGCCGGCACCGCATGTCCCGTTCGGGAGGACGGCTTGAACGAGCACGATGAGATAGGCGTCTTCCTGGGCCTGGATGTCGGGAAGAGCGCTCACCACGGACACGGACTCACCCCGGCCGGCAAGAAGGTCTTCGACAAGCAACTCCCGAATAACGAACCGAAGTTGCGGGACGTCTTCACCAAGCTGAAGACCAAGTTCGGCACCGTCCTGGTGATCGTGGACCAACCCGCACCCATAGGCGCCCTGCCCCTCGCGGTCGCCCGCGACGCGGCCTGCAAGGTCGCCTACCTGCCCGGACTCGCCATGCGGCGCATCGCCGACCTCTACCCCGGCGAAGCGAAGACCGACGCGAAGGACGCCGCGGTCATCGCAGACGCGGCCCGCACCATGCCGCACACCCTGCGCTCGCTGGAGGTGACCGCCGAGCTGACCGTTCTGGTCGGCTTCGACCAGGACCTCGCGGCCGAGGCCACCCGCACCAGCAACCGCGTCCGCGGCCTGCTCACCCAGTTCCCCCCAGCCTGGAACGCGTCCTCGGCCCCCCGGCTCGACCATCAAGCCGTCACTTGGCTGCTGGAACGCTACGGATCCCCGGCCAGCTTGCGAAAAGCCGGACGCCGCAGGCTGCTTGAGGTGATCCGCCCCAAGGCGCCCCGGATGGCGAACCGGCTGATCGACGACATCTTCGAGGCCCTCGACGAGCAGACCGTCGTGGTCCCGGGCACCGGCACCCTCGACATCGAGATTCCCTCGCCGGCACGCTCACTCGGCGCCGTCCACGAACAGCGACGAGCCACGGAAGCCCAGATCACAACCCTGCTGGAGGACCACCCTCTTTCAAAGGTCCTGACGTCGCTGCCCGGCGTCGGCGTCAGGACCGCCGCCACCTGCTGGTCACCGTCGGCGACGGCACCAGCTTCCCCACCGCCGCCCACCTCGCCTCCTACGCCGGCCTCGCCCCGACCACGAAGTCGTCGGGGACCTCGATCCACGGCGAGCACGCGCCCAGAGGCGGCAACCGGCAGCTCAAACGCGCGATGATCCTGTCCGCCTTCGCCGCCCTGCACGATCCCGCCTCCCGCACCTACTACGACCGATGCCGAGCCCGCGGAAAGACCCACACGCAGGCCCTACTCCGCCTGGCCCGCCAGAGGGTCAACGTGCTGTTCGCGATGCTCCGCGACGGCACCTTCTACGAACCCCGAACCCCACGCCTCGCTTGACGAAAGACATAGAGGCACCCCCCGTGCGCAGGGTTTGCTGTGCCAACAGCATCCGCCGGCGGTTGAGATAGGTGGGCGGTGGCATGTCCGCCACTGCCCGGAAGCGCGTGGCGAATGCCGTGCGGGACATGGCTGCTGTCCGCGCCAGTGTCTCCAGCCGCCAGGCTGCGCCCGGCTCGGCGTGCATGAGGGTCGCCGCTGGGTGCAGTTGTTCGTCGGTGAGCACGCGCAGCAAGCGGGGAAAGCTCGGCCTGTCCGAGGTAGACACGCAGCATGTCCAGCACCAGTAATTGTCCGTGCTGGCGGACGGCGAAGGCGGAGCCGATGCGGTGGCCGGACACTTCGTCGAGGAGCTGATCGAGCCTGGGCCGTAGGGGGACGGTAGTGGACGCGGCCCGGATGTGCCCGACCGGCGGAAGCGCCGCCAGCGGGAGGGACCAGCCGATCGTCTAGAGGACGATGTGACCGCCGAAGACCATGTAGGCGCCGCCTTCGTGTACGGAGGCATAGGCTGGGCTCGAAACGTCGACCTCGTGAGCGGACTCACCGTCGTCTCCTCCTCGGACCTCGATCCACGACCGGCTGTTCAGGAGCGCGACCTCGCCCGGTTCGAGGGTGAGCGGCCCGTTGCCGTCGTCCGTGGTCAGGCGGATGCTGCCGCGGGCTACCGCGACGAACTTCAGAGGGTGATCGACGAGGGATGGATCACATGGGAGAAGGGCTCCCGTTCTCCTTGACTCGAGCTGACGAAGTGCTCACCCGATGCTGAAGGGGCGCGCTCCATCGGTAGCCGGGACCGCACAGCGGAACCTTCACTTCACCCTTGTCGGCCGCCCGGTGCGGTCCCGGACGACAAGGAGGGCGCCCCATGCGGATGGACAGACGGACGGACGCGAGAGCCGAGCGAGCTGCAGGGTCCGTACGTCTGCCACCTCGGGGCGAGATCTCAGCGGGCCGCCATTCCTGCGGACAGGTCGATATCAGCGCCGCAGAGCCCCGGCATGTTGAGCATCGCGGTCACAGCGAGTGCGACCTCATGCTCGGTCACCATCCGATTCAGAGCCGCACGTGAGACGTACTCCTTGCGGGCTTCCTCGACGGTCGTGTTGGTGCGCTGGGCCTCGAGAGCGAAGTTGCGGTCCATCCGCGGTCCATCCACCGGTCCGGGCGACAGCGTATTGACGGAGACGCCGAGCGGACCGACCTCATGTGCCAACGTCGTCGTCAAGCCGATGACCGCGAGCTTCGAGGCGGTGTACGGCGTGCGCCGGGCCAGGGGCCGCTTCCCGCTCACGGAGGCGAGGTTGATGACATCCCCGCCGCCACGCCCGATCATCGGCGGCAGGAACGCCCTGCACATCAGGAAGACACCGCGGACATTGACCGCGAAGACGTCGTCCCAATCCTGCACGGCGATGCCGGTCAGGGATGCTACCGGGCCCGCGATGCCGGCGTTGTTGACCAGGATGGAGATCTCTTCGTCCGCCAGCTCCTTGGCCAGCGAAGCAACCGACTCCTCGCTGGAGGTGTCGACGGTCACCGCGCGCACGTCCTTGCCGACTTCGAGGCCCACGGCATCCAGCGTGCTCCTCCTGCGGCCGGTCAGGATGACCCGCGCGCCCTGGGCCGCGAGTTCGAGCGCGATCGCCCGGCCGAGGCCGTTTCCCGCTCCGGTGATCAAGGCCGTGCGGCCGGCGATGGTCTGCGCCGAACCTTCGAAGTGGCCGGTCACAGGCTTGCCGGTGCCCACGGGAGCTCCTCACCGGCGAACTTGTGCGCTCGGACGTCACCGGAGCGGGCGTGGCCCTCGAAGAACTCGACGCGGGCGGCACGGCCGCACAGCCGGCCCAGGGCCGCGCTGGCGTCCTGGTCGGTCACCTCCTGGTAGGTGACCGTCTTGAGGTACTTCCCCACCCAGAGCCCGCCCGTGTAGTTGGCCGCGCCACGGGTGGGGAGGGTGTGATTGGTGCCGATCACCTTGTCACCGTAGGAGACGCAGGTGCCCTCGCCGAGGAACAGCGCGCCGTAGTTGCGCATCGTCTCCAAGGCCTCACGAGGGTTGTCGGTGAGGATCTGCACATGCTCGGAGGCGTACTGGTCAGCCAGCGCGTAGGCGGCATCGAGGTCTTCGACGACCAGCACCTCGCCATGCTCCTTCCATGCCACGCCCGCGAAATCGGCCGTCGGCATGTCGACGAGTATTTCCTCGACCAGCTCGATGACACGGCGCGCCACGGACTCCGACGTTGTGATCAGCACGGCGGGG
This sequence comes from Streptomyces sp. B3I8, assembly GCF_030816915.1. Classification (NCBI taxonomy): domain Bacteria; kingdom Bacillati; phylum Actinomycetota; class Actinomycetes; order Kitasatosporales; family Streptomycetaceae; genus Streptomyces; species Streptomyces sp. B3I8. The sequence goes on from NZ_JAUSYN010000002.1 coordinate 6,644,867, forward strand.
GAGTCCGGCCCGTGCTCGGCCTGGCTGAGAAGATCGACCGCGATGACGAACGGGTCTGCGTGCTCATCGGCGATGATCAAGGTTTCTGTCGGACCTGCGAACAGGTCGATACCGACCTCGCCGAACAACTGCCGCTTGGCTTCGGCGACATAGGCGTTTCCGGGCCCGGCAAGCATGTCGACCTTCCGGATGGTCTCGGTGCCGACGGCCATCGCCGCGACGGCCTGCGTACCGCCAAGCAGGAAGATCTCGTCAGCGCCGGCCAGATGAAGCGCCGCGACGGTTGCGGCGGGGATCTCTCCGTGGATCGGCGGTGTGCACGCGGTGACCCGTTCGACGCCGGCCACCTTCGCGGTCACGACGGTCATGTGCGCTGAGGCGACGAGCGGGTAGCGACCGCCTGGGACGTAGGCGCCCGCCGAGCCCACCGGGATGTTCTTCTGCCCCAGGAAGACACCCGGCTCCGTCTCCACCTCGAAGTCGGTGAGCGAGGCCCTTTGGTGCCGGGCGAAGGTCCGGACCCGCTCCTGAACCGTCTTGATGTCGCTGATGGCCTGAGCGGGAACGGTCTCGACGATCCTGGCGATCTGTTCCTGGTCCAGCCGGAAGGACTCCGGCGACCACTTGTCGAACCGCTCGGAGTACTCGCGCACGGCGACATCACCGCGCTCGCGGATGTCGGCGATGATGTCTACGACGGTCTCGCGCACTGCCTTCAACCGGTCACTGTCCTGTACCGCGGGCCGCGCGGACTTCACCTGCTTGACCATGTGCCTCTCCTTGTCTGTTCAGCCATGTCCGTCAGGGCAGTCACCTTCGATTGCATACGTATACTTGTCAACGAGGTCGTTGGCGTCGGCGCATCAGGAGCGGTCACATGGCGAAGAAGGTGACCAGTTTCGACGTGGCACGGCGCGCGGGAGTGTCGCAGCCGACGGTGTCCCGGGCCTTGCGCAACATCCCCGGCACTTCCCCGGAGACACGGGAGAAAGTGCTCCGGGCGGCCGCCGAACTCTCTTACATCCCCAGCGACTCGGGAAGATCACTGTCCACTCGGAGCACCCGGCGGATCGCGGTGGTCTCCGAAGAGCTGACCAACCCCTACTATCCGCAGTTGGTGGAGCCGCTGCGCCGCCGCCTGGCCGAGCGTGATCTGCGCACTGTGGTGGTCACCGATTCCGAGCATCGGGCCGTGGGGCTCGATGTCCTTGCGGACGGGTCGTACGACGGCGTGATCCTCACGACAACCGAGCGGCGGTCAACTCTCCCCAGGGACCTGTCCGAGCGCGGTATCCCGCACGTGCTCGTCAACCGTGTGCTGGATGTCGCGGAGTCTCCGAGCTGCTCGGTCGACAACACCGGCGGGACAGCGGCGATCGCCGAGCTGCTGGCCGGCCTCGGCCACCATCGAGTGGGGGCCGTGCAGGGACCGGTCGTGACCTCGACCGGACGCGAGCGGGCTGAGGCGCTCCGATCCGGATTGCGGTTGCACGGCATCCGCCTCCCTCGTGACCTGGTCCGGCGCACAGTCTTCGACCACAAGGCCGGACAGGAGGCCGCGCATGACCTCCTCGGCAGCCGCGACCGGCCGACTGCAATCGTCTGCGGCAATGACGTCATCGCGCTGGGTGTGCTCTCCGCCGCTCGGCAGCGGGGGATCGCCGTGCCTGACGAACTCACGGTCATCGGGTTTGACGACATTCCGATGGCCTCCTGGCCGATCATCGATCTCACCACAGTGCGCTGTGACCTCGAGGTCCTGGCGAACGCGGCCGTCGAGCTCCTGATGGCGGAGATGCTGCGGCCCGGGTTGCCCCCGGCGGAGCAGCGCATAGCGGTGTCACTCATGCTGCGTGGTACGCACGCTCCTGCATCTGCCTGACTCTGACCCCACCGGCGCCCGGCGTGTTGTCGCCACACGTCCAGGGCTGCGCTGTTGGTTCGGGCGGAACCGACGGGCAGAGCAGGTCAGAGACCTGCGAGGAGTCCAGCGTCCAGACGGCATCGAAGCCGACGCCTCACTCTGAACTGTTGAAGATCCAGCAAGAACAAGCTACTGCCAGAAAATTTCGAAACTATGTTGACTCTTCGATTTCGCAGGGGTTTCATGGAGGGCAGCGAGGTGATGGCAGTCACATAGGCTGTCTGTACAAGGAGAGAACATGCGTTTGATGAACGTGGCCGGGCGTCTGTACGTCCAAGCACAGGACGGGCTCCACGACGTGGAATCCGCGAGCAACGGACGGTTCAGCGCCGATCCGCAAGCCATCTATGGCCACTGGTCGGCCTTCACGCAGTGGTACTCCGAGACATCCCTGGGAAAGCCGGCCCTGGCTGAGCCGCTGCCCGACCGCACCGTCGTGGGCTCGCCTGTACCCAGGCCGCCGCAGATCTTCGCGGTCGGACTCAACTACTCGGCCCACGCCGACGAGTCCGGCTTTGACAAGCCCCCACATCCTGTGATCTTCACGAAGTTCACGTCATCGATCAGCGGACCCTACGGCGACGTGGCGCTTCCGGCAGGATCGGTCGACTGGGAGGTGGAGCTCGTCGCGGTCCTGGGCCGCGGCGGGCGCAATATCGAGGAATCCCGTGCATGGGACCATGTCGCCGGTGTCTCTGTGGGGCAGGATCTCTCTGAGCGGGAGTTTCAGCACAGCGGACCTGCTCCTCAGTTCAGCCTGGCCAAGTCGCATGCCGGCTTCTCGCCGATCGGTCCCAGCCTGGTCACCGTGGATGAACTCGACGATCCCGATGATCTTGAGATCGGCTGCGCCATAGACGGCGAGACCGTACAGCTGGGACGCACCCGGGAACTCATCTTCCCGGTTCCCGAGCTGATCGCCCGGCTCTCCCGCATTGTTGAGCTGTACCCGGGAGACGTGATCTTCACGGGTACTCCGTCCGGTGTGGGCGCCGGCCGCAAGCCGCCTCGCTACCTGCAAGACGGCAACATCCTCACCAGTTGGGTGGGCGGTGTCGGGAGCATTGAACAGCGCTTGCTCACCCGACGGCGTGAGCATGACGCACAGCCGATTTCCGCGAATTTCTGAGTCTCGCCATGGCAATCAACGGACTGCGCAGGGTCACGCTGGGAGTACCTGATCTCAATGCGACGGCCGCGTTCTACGAAGATTTCGGGCTGACGAGGTCCACCGGGTGGTCATTCGCCACGACGGACGGGGAAGAGCAGCTGAAGCTGGCTGCAGCCCCCCGCCGCCGCTTGCTGGAAGCCCTCTTCACCGTCGACACGCTCGACGATCTCGCCGCCATTCAGCGCTCGTTGACCCGGCTTGGTGTCCAGAGCACGGCGTCCGGAGAAACGCTGGTGTGCCATGACCCGGGCACCGGTACCCGCATCGTTCTCCGGGTCATGCCGCGTCTCACGCAAGAACCAGCGCCGGCATCTCCAGTAAACGGACGTGGCCGCATTGACCGGGTGAACGCCCGAACGCCGGGGCTGCAGCGTTCCGGCCGCGTACGACCGCGTCGGCTCGGACATTTCGTCCTCGGCTCAACGGAGTACGACGCGTCGTTTGCCTTCTTCACCCGCGGTTTGGGCTTCAAGGTGAGCGACATCGTTCGGGACCTCGGTGTCTTCTTGCGATGCTCCACCGACCACCACAACGTCCTCATCCAGCGGGCGCCGGTTCCCTTCCTTCATCACACCAGCTGGCAAGTCGACGACGTCGACGAGATCGGGCGTGGTGCGATGGACCTTCTCGCCGACCACCCCGAGCGCCACGTATGGGGAATGGGCCGGCACTACGCAGGGTCAAACTTCTTCTGGTACTTCAAGGACCCCGCCGGCAACTTCGCCGAGTACCACAGCGACATGGACTCCATCCCCGAGGACGCGCTGTGGACACCAGAGATCCTTGAAGGGGCGAAGGGACTGTTTCAGTGGGGCCCGCCGCCCCCACCGTCGTTCATCAATCCAGAAGACCTGGCCGATTTGATGATCAACAGTCACCAGGGCTGACGTGCCCCGGTCGCCGACCGGTCCTCGACGTCCCAATCCGTCGGGATAGGTGCGATTCAAGGTTTTCCGTCACGACCCGATCGGCGGCCGGCTCTGCGGCTCAGCAAGGCCGACGTGCTGCTGACTCGGGTGCTGCCTAGGTCTCATAGTCATGCCGGTGCCTTAGCTCTGTCGTGATCTTCAGGCTGATCCCGGCATCGTCTACACAAAACGCTGCCGCTGGATGTGAGCCGGTGACAGCGCCTTTGACGGCGTCATCCAGCACGGGCACCACTGTCCCGTGATTTCACACGGAAGGCGCCCACGCTCTCAGTGCAGCCCTAAGGGGTGTCCCGTGATCCCCGGCGGGCGCGCGACGACAGCTACGGCACCTCGCCGCGTTGTCGGGACGTCCGCATACGTCCAGTATGCGGACGCCCCTCCGCCTTGCGATGCACCGCATCTGACGCCGCGCGCTGATCCGCCGGGGATTACGGGACAGCCCTTAGCTTGACCAAAGGACAATGATGTTCCAAATCCGCGGTATCCCGATCGCTCTGGCCCTTATTCTGTCGTTTGTCGTAGCCGGCTGCACCGTGACCCCCACCAGCAGCGCGTACACCGGAACCGTCGAGCCGGGCTTCGATCATTCCGTGCGAGAGTCGATCGAGGCTGCGAAGGCGCCTCAAGGGCCCCTCAACATCGTCGGCCCCGCAGCGGTTCCAGGAAAACGAATTGCGGTCGTCGCGGTCACGCTTGCTGAGACAGGAGCGCTGCGCACCGCACGGGCCCTGCACGCCGCGGCGAAAGACGCCGGTTGGACCTCGATAACCTACGACGGACAGGGCTCGCCGACCGTCGCCAATCAAAAACTTGAACAGGCGGTGACGACCCGCCCCGATGCGATCGTGCTCATCTCGCTCGATCCCACCGATGTCGGCAGCGGACTTCAGTCAGCCAAGAGTGCACACATCCCCGTAACCTGTGCCGCTTGCTGGGATCTCAAAACACGAGACACCAAGGGCGAATACTACGCGGATGTGCAGCCTCCGATCGCAGTCTTCGAGAATCTCGGGTATCTCACCGCTCAGTATGCCTACCTGCAGACAAAGGGACACGCGCACTTCCTCACGATGAATGATCCGGCGCTGTCGAATCTTGGGGCTCGGGCACGAGGATTCCAGCGCTTCATGGGCGAGTGCGCCGACGCTGACGGTGATTGCCGGGTTTTGAAGCACAAAGACTTCCAAGTGGCGAACGCCACCACAACTCTGTCCTCCGAAGGCGCGTCACTCGCCCGAGCCAATCCCGACTTCAACGCCTTCTGGGTCAGCTTCGATTTCGCTGGTCTGCAGGTACTCACGGGTCTACGGCAGGCAAACCTCACCGACGGAAAGAATAAGGCCTTCATGGTTGCCTCCAACGGTGATGGTGCAAACCTCGAAGTGATCAAAGCAGGTGGCTACATCAAAGCCACCATCGCGATCAGCTTCGAGCAGGAGGCCTATGCCGCCATCGACAACCTGAACCGCCTATTCGCCGGCCAGTCGCTCGTCAAGCACACGGTCCCGATCCGTCTTTTTGACGCAACGAACGCTGAAGAAGCACACAACGGAAATTGGAGTGGTGATGTCGACTACCGAGCCGCCTATCTCAAGGCCTGGCATGGCTGAGGCTACAGCGCTCCATGTGCCCGACGGGCCGGCAGCACTTTCCATCCAATCGCTGAGCAAGACGTTCAGTGGTGTTCGGGTACTGAATGACGTCTCGCTCGAAATCGCCCCGGGTGAGGTCCACGCCCTGCTTGGGCAGAACGGCTGCGGAAAATCAACGCTCATCAAGTGCCTCGCCGGCGTCCACCGGCCCGACGCGGGAAGTGCCGTAGACGTCAACGGCCGAAGACTGCCCCACTCCTACACGCCCAGCGAAGCCCATCACCTCGGACTCGCCTTCGTGCACCAGGATCTCGGCCTCGTCTATGACATGACCGTCGCGGAGAACCTTGCCCTGGGGTCAGGCTTCGAAAGGTCGGGTCCCGTGATCCGCTGGAGCAGGCAGCGCCGGTGCGCCGAAGAAATCCTCGAGCAATTCGGATTGGCAGTCTCACCGGACGCCGTCGTGCGTGATCTCCCGGCCACGGTGCGCTCTCTGCTGGCCATCGCCCGGGCCTTCCAGCACCGGCATGGCCTCGAGACCGGGCGGATGTCCTGCCTCATCCTCGACGAACCGACAGCTGCGCTCCCGGACCAGGACGCCGAGCTCCTCTTCGAGGCGATCGGTCGCGTAACCGCAGCGGGCGTGGGCGTGGGCTATGTGACGCACCGGCTCGAGGAGGTATTTCGTATCGCGACGCGCGCGACAATCCTCCGCAACGGACACAAAGTCGAAACCTGCTCCATTGCGGAATCGACACGCGAATCTCTCGCCTCGATGATCATCGGACACTCGGCGCGCAGCGGGGAGACCAGCGGATTCCCCGCGACAGCAGCTACGATGGACACGGCGTCAAAGCACGCTGATCGCCCTGTCGTACTCGACGCTGCTGGGCTGTCCGGGAGCCGGGTCCGCAACGCGAGTCTGCACGTGCGCGCCGGTGAAATCGTCGGCATCGCAGGACTTGCCGGCAGCGGTCGTAGCGAACTGGCCCGGCTCCTCTTCGGCTCACAGCCGCTGACGGCAGGAGCCCGCTCCGTCGACGCTAAGCCGATCTTTGGCTCATCCCCCCGGCAGGCAATCCGGGCTGGCGTTGCCCTCGTTCCTGAAGATCGGCGTCGTGAGGGATGCGTCCTCACCATGAACATCGCCGAGAACGTGACCATGGCAAAACCGGCTGTCGGCCGAGCCGGGCTGCTCTCACTACGCCAAGAACGGAGGCGAGTGCGTGAGGCGATCGAGCGGTTCGACATCCGCCCTGCGGACCCGGACAGCCGCCTCGACACCCTCTCAGGCGGAAACCAGCAGAAGGTCGTCCTGGCGAAGTGGCTCGCGCGCTCCCCGCAGGTACTGATCCTTGACGAACCCGTGCAGGGCGTCGACATCGGGGCAAAGGCTGAAATATTTTCAGTGCTCCAGCAGGCAGCGGCATCCGGTACCGCCCTTCTCGTCATCGACAGCGATTTCGACAACCTCGTCTCACTGTGTGACCGCGTCTATGTTCTGCGGAACGGTCGCATCAGTGAAGAACTTGCCGGCAGCTCGCTCACCGCGAGCCACATTTCTGCTGCGGCCTTCGGCGTCGCCGGAAACGCACAAGAATTGATAGCCAGCCAAACGTCTAAGGAGGCATTGTGAGAACATCCAACGCAGTGGCACCCCCGGCCGGTGCTGAAGCCGCTCTGAAGTCCGAAGTTACTCAGGTCATCGACGTGCGTATGCGTATGGCCGCCGCCTCCAGATTCGCTCTCCCCGGCCTACTGCTGGTATTCGTGGTCACATTTTCAATTGTGTTGCCCGAAACCTTCGCAACATGGGACAACGCGAGGACCATCCTCAGCACTCAGTCTGTGCTGGCCCTCGTGGCGCTGGCCGCGCTGATGACGCTCGTGATCGGCGAGTTCGACCTCTCGCTCGGCGCTCAGATGGGTCTTGCTGCACTACTGCTGCCCGGCCTCAGCGCCCATGGCAAGGTGCCGCTCTCCCTTGCCGTACCGTTGACGATCGCGGCGACGACGGCGGTGGGGCTCATGAACGGGCTTCTCGTCGCACGAGCCAAAGTCAACTCCTTCATTGCCACGATCGGCACGTCGGCGCTGATCGGGGCGTTTGTGCTGGCGTACTCGGGCGGCACGGTGATCTTCCTGGGAGTGCCGCCGGAGATCCTCAAGATCTCTTCGTCCGCTCCGTGGGGCGTGCCTGCGCCCATTCTCTACGTGGCAGTCGTGTCCGTGTTCGTCTGGCTCCTCCTGCAGCGCACGCCCTTCGGGCGCTATATGAGTGCCATCGGTGGCAGCAAGGACGCCGCGCGACTGGCGGGTATCAACTCCGACCGCGTCACGGTCGTCACCTTCGTCCTTGCCGGCACACTCACCGGCATCGCCGGTGTGGTGCAGGCCGGTCAACTCGGCAGCGGCAACCCATCGGTGGGGCCGTCGTACCTGCTGCCGGCCTTCGCCGCGGCATTCCTTGGAGCGACGAGCTTCCGCGTCGGGCAGTTCAACGTGTGGGGCACTCTGACCGCTGTGGTGACCCTGGCAACCGGAGTGACAGGGCTGAACCTGCTGGGGTTGCCGAGTTGGGTCGAGCCGGCTTTCAACGGTACGGCCCTGCTGCTCGCTGTCGCTCTGACCCGATACCTGCGTGGCAGACCTCTCTGACCGCGCGGCCGGTTCATGGAGACTCGCGAAACCATGCACAGGGAGAAGACGTCATGGACAGACTGGCAACGAAAGTTGCGTTGATCAGCGGCGGAGCTCGGGGGATGGGGGCAGCGCATGCCCGTGCGATCGTTGCTGAAGGCGGTCGCGTCGTTATCGGCGACGTGCGTGACGAAGAGGGCGAACACCTGGCACGGGAGCTCGGCCCAACCGCCCTCTACGCGCATCTTGACGTAACCAGCGCCGAGGCTTGGGAGGCAGCTGTAGCCCTCGCCGAGCGGGAGTTCGGTTCCCTCAGCGCACTGGTCAACAACGCCGGAATCACGAATTTCGGGGCGATCGGTAAGTACAGTGAGCAGGACTGGGAGACGGTTCTGCGCATCAACCTCACCGGATGTTTCCTCGGTATCACCGCAGCACTTCCAGCCCTGAAGCGGGCGACTCCCTCGTCCATCGTGAACATCTCCTCGACGGCCGGCCTGCAGGGCTCCGCGGAACTCCACGGCTACACCGCAGCCAAATGGGGCGTTCGAGGCCTCACCAAGTCGGTTGCGATGGAGGTCGGGGTGGATGGAGTGCGAGTGAATTCCGTGCATCCCGGCGTCGTTCATACACCGATGATCTCCGGGTATGACGTCTCTGCCCTTGGGGGTGGGGCGCTCGGTCGAGGCGCCGAGCCAGAGGAGATCTCCGCACTTGTCGTCTACCTCGTCAGCGATGAATCGAGCTTTGTGACCGGAGCCGAATTTGTGATTGACGGCGGCATGACCGCCGGCACGCCAGCCTTCGGCCCCGTCAAGGACCATCAGGACACGCGGCCTAACCGATGAAGTACGAGAGAGGACTCACGATGAATTCACCGCTGGGCGCCGATGCGCGCGCCATCGACGTGCTTGAAGAGTTCTACCGGGCAGAGCGGATCTACATGTCCGCGGGAGGCGCCCTCGCCGGAGCGAGCTTCGACGAGATGGGCGCGACCCTCGACCCCAACGTAATCCTGCACCAGTCGCCCGATCTGCCCTGGGGCGGTGACTGGATCGGCTACGAAGGGTTCAAGGGCTGGTCCATCGAGATGAGCCGGCACTGGGACATCGTCGATGTTCAGCACCCTGTGTTCTTCGAGAACGCTGATCAGGTCGTCGTGCTCTGCCAGCTTGTCACGCGCTCCCGCGTGACAGGCGAGACACTCGATCAGCCGATGGCACAGGTAGTGACGGTGAAGAACGGGCGGATCACCGAGTTCCGAGCCTTCTACTGGCACGTTCCGCAGTACAGAGCGGCCTGCCGGTCCGAAGGCGGCGAAGCACAGGAGGCACAGTCGTGACCGCGGAACTGCAGGGCAAGGTCGCGGTGATCACCGGCGGTGCCAGCGGAATCGGCCGCGCGGTCGTCGAGTGCTTCCTCGCAGAAGGAGCCCGGGTCGTTGTCGGCGACATCGACGATGTCGCCGGCGAGAAGCTCAAGCAAGAGTTGGGCGACGATGTTCAGTTCCAACGCACCGACGTGCGACGTGCCGACGACATTGAGGCGCTGGTGGCCTCCGCGGTGTCAGCCTTCGGGAAGCTCGACATCATGGTGAACAACGCTGGCGCTGTCGGGGAACCGACCGGCTTGCTGGATCTCGACCCCGACGGGTTCAGCCGTACCTGCGACCTGCTGCTGCGCTCCGTGGTGTTGGGACATACGTACGCTGGCAGACAGATGAGACTGCAGGGGACCGGCGGCAGTATCGTGTCACTCTCGAGCATCGCAGGCATCCAGGGTGGCTTTGCAGCACCGTCGTACGATGCCGCGAAGGCAGCCGTCATCCAGGTCGCCAGAACTGCGACATCGGAACTCGCGCAATACGGAATTCGATCCAATGTCGTTTTGCCCGGCATGACGCGTACACCGATCATGGCGCGAGGGACGAAGCTGGACCCGGCCCTCTACGAGGATTTCGTCGAAGCCCTTCGCGAGCCGTTCGCAGAGTTCCACCCGCTGGGCCGCGGCGGCGACCCGCGCGACATCGCAAACGCCGTGCTCTACCTGGCCAGCGATCGCTCCAGCTTTGTCACTGGCCAGTACCTCATCGTGGACGGGGGACTCACCTCCGTCTTTTCCCGAGATCTTGGTGAGGTCGTCGGGAAGGCTTTCGAAATCATGGGAGTCGATGACATCGATCCGAGATTCGGCTCTGCTGCCCGCCTGAAGTGATCGTCCAGCGGCGGTGGCGATACGGCCTATGCCAAAGCCACCGCCCCGCACTCGCCCGAGCCCTCGCACCACTATGACATGGATTGTCTAACTGTCTCCCTGAAAGGTGACACATATGACCCAGCAGGCAGACATGGCCCTTGAAGGCAAGGTGGCATTGGTTACCGGAGGCTCACGAGGGATCGGAGCAGCCGTCGTTCGCCGCCTTGCTCGCGAAGGCGCGCAGGTGGCCTTCACCTACGTCAAGGGGAAGGCTTTCGCTGACGTTCTGGTCGAGGAGATCGCTGCGGCCGGAGGCAAGGCACTGGCTATTCAGGCGGACAGTGCGGATGCGGCAGCCGTCCAAGCCGCCGTTCGCCGAGCGGCCTCCGAACTCGGTGGTCTGCACATTTTGGTGAACAATGCCGGGCTGAACCTCATTGACGGTGTAGAGCAGTATTCCTTGGAAAAGTTCGATCGGATGGTGGCGGTCAATGTAAAGGGCGTGTTTGCGGCCGTGCAGGCCTCTGTGCCCTTCCTTGAGGAGGGGGGCCGCATCATTACCGTGGGCAGCATCAACGCCGACAGGGTGCCGGTCGATGGGCTGTCGGTGTACGCGATGACGAAGGCAGCTGTCGCTGGGCTGAACCGAGGCCTCGCCCGTGAGTTGTCGTCGCGTGGCATCACGGTGAACAACGTCCAGGTAGGCCCCACCGACACGGACATGAATCCTGACGGTACAAAGTTCGCCGCTGGGGCCAAGGAGTTGATGGCCACCCATTCGTACGCCAGACCTGACGACATCGCCAGCGCAATCGCCTACCTTGCCCGGCCCGAGGCCTGGTACGTCACCGGCGCCAACTGGAACGTAGACGGTGGCTACACCGTGTGACTGCGACCTGACGAGCTGCCGGTTCGACGCACCGGCACCCGCCGCCGCAAGGAGTGGCGGCGGGTGCCCTCTCGCGAAGTGACCCTGTCGATCCCCTCGGATAGTGGAGTCCTTCCCATGCCGCCGGCCTCACTGTGAGGCCGGCTCGGTGGTCGTTCTCGTGGTTGATCGGGCTTGTGAACTCGCACACGCTGTGTAGTCGGCGGGTGTGGTAGAAGTCGGTGATCCAGGTGGCGATCCTGATTCGGGCCGCTGCGCGGGTGCGGAAGGTGTGACGGTGGACGTACTCGACCTTGAGCACGCTGTTGAACGCCTCGCTGACGGCGTTGTCGAAGCACGAGCCGACTCGCCCCATGGACTGGAAGACGCCGAGTTTGCGGCAGGCACGGCCGCACTTCCGTGAGGTGTATTCCGGCCCGCGGTCGCTGTGGAAGATCACGCCGCTCATGTCACCGCGGCGGGCGGCCGCGGCCATGTTCAGGGCGGCCACGACCAGGTCCGCGTCGTGGCGGGTGCCCATCGTGTAGCCGAGCAGGCGTCGGGGGAACAGGTCGATGACCGTGGCGAGGTAGAGCTTGCCCTCCTCGGTGACGATCTCCGTCATGTCGCCTGCCCAGACGGAGTCGGGTTCCTCGGCGGTGAAGTCCCTCTTGACGAAATCCGGTGTGGTCGGCCGCTTCCCCGGCCTGGTCCGCCCGCTCCGGCGTCTCACTTTCCGGGCAAGGAGGCTGAGTTCAGCCATCAGCTTCGCGACGGTGTTCACCGAGATGCGCCAGCCGGTGCCCGGTGCCCAAGGCGGGGAGAGGTGGGGTACGGCGGCGGAGCCGGGGACGTGGGAGACAGTGGGGGTCGCGCTGGTGACCGCGCTGGTCACGACGGTGGGGACCGGGTGGCTCGTGGTGCCGCGGCTGGAGGCCCGCAAGCGCAGGATCGCGGAACTCCATCAGGCCAGGGACACGTGCCTGGCGTCGATGCTCAGGATCGTCTCGGCGGGGGCCCGGCTCCGGGCGATGCCGGAGCCGGCCGCCGATGACCCGGGATGGACGGAGGGAGATGCGTGCCCGTGTCCGAGGAGAGCGGACCCGGTGGATGAAGCAGCTCGACGAGGCGACCCGGTGGATGGTCGACAATGTCGAGACCTACGCGCCGACCTGGCCCGCGGCGGTCCTGCGCGAGACGATCGGGACGTACGTGGCGCATGCCCGCGCGGTGGCGATCTCCGAGCGTGGCGAGGACCGGAAGGCCGAGCTGCTGACTGAGCTCACCGACCTGGTGTGGGCGGCCTTCGGCTCCAGAGGCTGGCGGCGCGGCCCCAGGCTCCTGCTCCGGTCGGTTCAGCGTCTGGAGGCCACCATCGTGACGATGGTGGCCGAGACCGACCGGCAGCACGCCGCCGCCCCGGAGTCCTGACGGCGTTGGCGTCGCCGCCTTGTTCGACGGCGCCGCTCGCAATAGCCGCTGCGGCGAGCAGGGGCGCTGAACACCGTAGCGAGACGAAGGCGTGCATGCGGTCCATAAGGGACGCCCGGCCCCGATCCGCGCCGCTTCTCTCACGGGTGGCTCTCTGACCCCGCAACAGTATTGCGCTTGCCACAGTTTTTTGCGATTGCCGTAAACATGGATTTGATCGGTGACCTTGCAGCCATCCGCATTCCCCTGCCGCAGCCCGGTGACGTCACACCGCAGGAGCTCTGTCCCGACGCTCTCGCAGAGGCCGAACAAGCCCGCGCCGACTACGCGTTCGCCGTGGAAGCACAGCACGACGTCCACCACGAGGACCCCCTGCTCATCGCCCTCGGCAACGCCCGCGCCACCCGCGAGGCCGCCGACCGCGAGATCCGCCACCTCCTCGCCTACGGACGGGAGTTCCACGCAGACCGCCCCTACAAGCTCGAACCCCTCGCCCAGGCCGGCGGCATGTCACCCTCCGGTATCCGCACCGCCTACGGCAGCAGCGAGATCCAGAGCGTCGCTCGCCAGATCGGCCGCGCCCCCGACGGTCGCCGCGCCCGCCCCCCCGGCCGCACCGGAGCCCTCATGACCCACCCCCGCCGCAGGCCTGCGGCGCCGCAGGCCTGCACCTGCCTGTCTCCGTGGCCCGCCTTGGCGGCGCGGCCCCAGGCTCCTAATGTTGCAGTGCCCAGGCCGTATCCGAAGGAGTTTCGCGAGGACGTCGTGCGGGTCGCGCGCAACCGTGAGCCCGGCGTCACGCTGGAACAGATCGCCGCCGACTTCGGCGTCCACCCGATCACGCTGTCGAAGTGGCTGCGCCGCGCCGACACCGATGAAGGCGCCAGGTCCGCGACGGCGTCGGATGAGTCGGCCGAGCTGCGCGAGGCCGGCAAGCGCATCCGGCTGCTGGAGCAGGAGAACGAGGTGCTGCGGAGAGCCGCGGTGTGTCTGTCGCAGGCAAACCTGCCGTCAGAATGATGTACCCGCTCGTCCGCGAGCTGGCCGCCACCGCTGCCCCTCACCGGGTGCCGGTGGCAGTGACGTGCCGGGTACTCAGGCTGGCCCGCCAGCCCTACTACCGGTGGCTGGCCTCACCGGTCACCGGTTCCGAGCTCGCCGAGGCATACCGGGCCAACGCCCTGTTCGACGCGCACCGCGACGATCCCGGGTTCGACCACCGCTTCCTCCTCGACGAGGCCCGGGCCGCCGGTGAGCCGATGGCCGAGCGGACCGCCTGGCGGACCTGCCGGGACAACCGCTGGTGGAGCGCGTTCGGCAAGCGCAGAGGCCATGGGAAGAACGCCAAGGCCGGGCCGCCGGTCCATGATGATCTGGTGCGGCGGGACTTCACCGCAGCCGGGCCGAACCGGCTGTGGCTGACGGACATCACCGAGCACGCCACCGGGGAGGGCAAGCTGTACCTGTGTGCCGTCAAGGACGTGTACTCCAGCCGCATCGTGGGCTATTCCATCGAGGCCCGGATGAAGTCCAGCCTCGCGGTGAAAGCCCTTGAATCCGCAGTGGCCCGTCGCGGCCAGGTCGCCGGATGCACAGTTCATTCCGACTGCGGGTCGCAGTTCCGCTCACGGAAATTCGTGTCCGTTCTCGCACGTCACGACCTGTTCGGCTCCATGGGCCGGGTCGGTGCGGCCGGCGACAACGCGGCCATGGAGAGCTTCTTCGCGCTGCTGCAGAAGAACGTCCTCGACCGCCGTACCTGGGGCCACCCGCCAGGAGCTGCGGATCGCGATCGTCACCTGGATCGAGCGCACCTACCACCGACGCCGGCGTCGGAGACGCCTGGCCCGATTGACCCCCATCGAGTACGAGCCCATCATGACCCCAGCCGCAGCCCTGGCTGCATAAACCCCGCTCTCACCCAACCCTGCAGCAGTCCCGTCTTCGAAATAGCGGGGTAGTCGTAGTAGGGCGGTGGCCCGGCCACCTGCTGTCGCCTCCAGGTGAAGGTGCGCCCACTGGCGTAGCCGGTGTCACGGCCCTCCCAGTACGTGCACTTTGCCGCCAGCGCAGCGTCGCCAGCCCGGACGCAGGTGGTTGCTTTGATCGCTTTACATGGGTCGGCCACGCCGACGTGCATATGGCACGCGCACGCCCTCTGCTCGTCGTCCAGGTGGCCGGCAGCGGCTGGGCTTGGGGCGGTGCGTTCGGGCTTGTCCGGTCGATCGCGCTGCGTTCATGCTTGAGGAATGCGTGCTGTTGCGCCCGCTCCCCGCCCGCAACGAGTTCTATGGGTACGGTGTGGCCATCGCCTATCTGGAAGCTTCCGGAGAACGCGTCGACACGAAGTTCGAGCTGTGGCGGGATCTGATCCACGACATCCGAAGGCTCCACCTGGACTCCTACGGCATCGCCGAGAGACTCCGCACCTGGCGCCAGAGCTGATCCCGCCCGTTGCGGGGTTGTTCCCCAGGGAGCGTGCCCGTGTGTGTACGCGACGGACAGGCTGGCCGCCTGGGCCGACATCTAAGGGCTGTCCCGTGATCCCCGGCGGGCGTGCGACGACAGCTACGGCACCTCGCCGCGTTGTCGGGACGTCCGCATACATCCAGTGTGCGGACGCCCCTCCGCCTTGCGATGCACCGCATCTGACGCCGCGCGCTGATCCACCGGGGATTACGGACAGCCCTCAGGGTTGAACCGGCAGTGTCCGGTGCAACCATTTCAGACGAGCGTCCCGGGCGTCACGGGACAGCAGCGCTTCCGGCGCGAGGAAGTCGAAACCGTGGAACCCGCCGGGGAACACATGCAGTTCAGCGTTACCGCCCGCCGCCCAGATCCTAGAGGCGTAGGCAACCACCTCGTCCCGGAACGTCTCGGCAGAACCGGCCTCGAGATACGTAGGCGGAAGCCCGGACAGATCCTCGGCGCGGGCAGGCGCGGCGTATACAGGCACGTCCGGCGCCCCTCGGCGTGGACCGAGCACATGTCTCCAGGCGGCCTCGTTGGTCGCGCGGTTCCAGCCACCGGAACCCGCGAGCTGGAAGGCGGAGAGGGTGTCATTGCGGTCGTCGAGCATCGGGCAGACCAGCATCTGCCCCACAGGCCGATACTGGTTTTCGTCCCGCAGACGCAGAGCCAGTCCGGCGGCCACGGCTCCGCCCCCGCTGAAACCCACCAGGAGAACACGTTCCGGATCGACTGCCGCTTCCTGGGCATGTGCGGCGACCCACGCCATGCCTGCCGCGGCGTCGTCGAGGGCTGCGGGATAAGGGTGTTCCGGAGCCAGGCGGTACTCGACCGATACGACGGCCGCCCGCAACTCCTCCGCCCACCGCAGGACGTAGTCCAGGTGCTGCCGTGCATGTCCCATGACCATGCCGCCCCCGTGCAGGTAATACAGGACGGGCGGCCGCCCCGTGACCCCGATGGGTCGGCACAGCAACAGTGGAACTCCGGCGGAGCCACCACTGCCTGAATGGGCGATCCGTTCCTCCACGGTGAAGGCGCCGCCGCGGCGCAGTTGGTCCAGTGTCGGCATGGGTGCCGACACTTCGCGAAGTTCGCCGATCACCTCATGAGTGAGCGTGATGCGCAGTGAGTCGAGGTCAACGGCTGCGGCGAGTTCCGGATCGATGGGCGGTGGCATGAGCGACATGGCTGCTCCCGAGTGCGGGACGGCGTGCGGGACCAAGCGATCATGCGAGACGGCCCGAGGCATGGTCTCGTTCTCTTGCCAACCCGGCAAGAGATACGCGTCATTCCGAACATTCCACCCAAGATGTCACTATCCGCATCCGCTCGCCTTGGGCCCCGAAGACACTCAGGAACTCGACAGGTTGTTCGTCCGCATTACTCAACGAGTGGGGCAGACGTGTGTCGAACTCCGTGGCCTCCCCGGCCACCAGGACCACCCGCCGTGAGCCGGCGGTAATGCTCAGTCGTCCGCGCATGACATAGACCCAGCTGTACCCCGCATGGGCGTGCAGGCTCTGCCTCGTGGCGGTCGTCGCTCTTACCGGCAGCACGTGCTTGTGAACATGTGGGCCACCGGAATGGCGGACCAGCGGAAGAACCGTCTGTCCCTGCCCGGGCACCGCGACAGGCCGCAGATGGAGTCGCGGGTCACCGGTCGGCGGCGCTCCCACGAGCTCGTCCAGCGGCAAGCCGTGAACGACCGCGAGCGGCAGCAGTAGATCAAGGGTGAACTTGCGCTGCCCGGATTCCAGTCGTGACAACGTGCTCGAGGAAATTCCGCTGCGCTCGCTGATGTCATCCAACGTCGCGCGCCCCTGCCGGCGCAATGCCCGCAGCCGCGGACCGACCGCCTGCAGTACCGCCTTCAGCACACCGGGATCCATACACACATCCTGCCAGTCCACCTGCCGGCCCCGGCCACCACCGGGTGCGACTGAGGGCTTCGGTTGGCCAATCGGCGCACCATGAGTTCTACCGCCGGTAGACCAGCCACCAACTCCTGACGAGCTCGTGCATGGTCGGCGGTGGCACGTCGAGACCGTGATCGTCGATCATGGTCTGCGTGGTGGGGAACCGAACACGTGAGCAGTCATTCGCAGTCAGCAGACCACCAGGCTGAGCTCAGAGGTCATCGCCGAACTCGTAGCGGATCGGCCCGTTGTGGCACGAACGGGGCGGCCGCGGCGGCAGGCCGCCGGCCTTCGACCGCGAGACCTACAAGCAGCGCAACACCGTCGAGCGGTGCATCAACCGCCTGAAACAGTGGCGGGGCATCGCCACCCGCTACGAGAAGACCGCCACCATCTACCTGGCCGGACTCCACATCGCGGGCATCTTCCTCTGGTCCGCCCGGTGATCCAAACGACAGGGCCTAGTAGTGCTTCGTTAGGTTCTGGGCTGTCTGCGGCGGGTTCGTGGGCTGGGCAGGGGTCGTCCGCAGGTGGTGCAGGTACCGGTCCAGCACCTCAGCAGGTCCTGAAGAACGTCGAGGACTTGGTAGAGGGTCAGGCCGGTGTGCGGACTTTTGGGTCGTGCCGCCGGAGGGTGAGGAAGGCCTGGGCGGCGGTGACGAGGGTGACGTGGTGGTGCCAGCCGCGCCAGGTGCGGCCCTCGAAGTGGTCCGGTCCGAGGCCGTGCTTGAGCTCGCGGTAGTCGTGCTCGATCCGCCGGCGCATCTTCGCCCACCGCACCAGGTCGGTGACCGGTGTGCCGGCGGGCAGGTTCGATATCCAGTAGTCCGTCGGGGTGTCCTGGCCGTCCGGCCATTCGATGAGGAGCGTCTGGACGGGCAGGACGCCGTCCCACCGGTTGCGGCCGCCGCCGGCCTCCTGAGCCGCGGCCAGGGACTGCTTGCCCGCGGGCCGTACTGTCAGGACCGCGAACCGTGAGGTCATCGCGTCTTTGCTGCCCTGCCTCCAGGTCACCTCGGTGAACCGCTCCGCACCCGCCTGTGCGGCGAGGACGCAGACGGCTTGTGGTGGGGTGCGGTAACGGGGAAGGGTGGGTGGTCCGAGCCCGCCATAAGCAGGCTGGTGCGGCTCGGCATCCTCGGGGTGGGCGACTTCCTTCCCGTTCAGGGCCAGGACATAGGACAGCCCTCGCGTCTGGAGGCCGAGCCGGAACAGGGTGCTGACGCCGTAGCCGGCGTCGGCGACCACGACCGGAGCCTTCAGCCGCCACTGGGCGAGCGTGTCCAGCAGGCCGAGCGCCAGGCGCCACTTCTCCCGGTGCACCACCTCGTCGGGGACTCCTGCCCTGCGGCACCGGTCCGGCTCGTCCGTCCACTCACGCGGCAGATACAACTGCCACTCCAACGGGCACGAGGCGGTGTCGGTGGCGGCATGGACACTGACCGCGACCTGGCAGTTCGCCCGCTTGCCGACCGCCCCGCAGTACTGGCGGGCCACCCCGACCGACGCCTTGCCGCACTTGGGGAACGACACGTCGTCGATCACCCACACCTCAGGGCGGATGGCCTCGCACAACCACTCGGCGATCCGCCGCCTGACCGGTAACGGATCCCACGGCGACTGGTTCACGAACTGCTGCAGGGCCTGCATGTTCCCGTCCGGCAGACGCTCGGCCATCGGCTGGATGGACTTGCGCCGGCCGTCGAGCATCAAGCCTCGCAGATAGCACTCGCCCCACCGCCGCTGATCCCGCCGCGGAAACGACCCGAACACATCGGCAACGAACTCCGCCAACTCGCCCCGGAGCCGTTCCACCTCCCCCAACCTCACTCCAGGAAGCTGCCCACGATCAGCCGAGATCACTCCACGTAACGAAGCACTACTAGGGTCCTGAGGCAAGTTCGCGTGCGGTCGCAGGGTGGGCTGACGCCTGGTCCGAAGCCGTCGCGGCTGGAGCTGTCCGATCGCGAACGCAGGGTGCCGCGGCGCTGGTCGGGCAAGCAGACGGCGTCTCGGCTGGGAACACATCCTCGCCGGGCTTGGTGTTCCCTGATCGACTCGGCGCGTTCGGCCGTCTTTCCGAGGCGTGACGTGTGGCCCGCTGCTTGTTCCTCGAGTCGGGAGGCCGCCCCGGGCCCGGCTTGGACGGTCTCGGTGCCGTCGCTGGGCGAGCGGTGGTCGGGCGGATGTTGCGGAACCCCCGTCGCACCCGGGCAGAGGTGAGGCGATGGGGCCCGGCGGGCGGCCCTGCCCCGCGTGTGTCCACATGCGCCGAGCACTCGACGACCACCCGATCGGGGACTCCCGGTCGGTCATCAAGCCCCGAGATCGGGGCGGGAGCAGCTACTCAGCCGCGTCGTAGCGTTCCCTGGCGGCCTCCAGTTCCGGGGTGTTGGTGCTGAGCCAGCTCAGCAATGAGCAGAGTTGTCGCGCCAGGCTTTCCCCGAGTGGCGTCAGGCTGTAGGTGACCTGTGGCGGAACCGTTGGCTCCACCTGTCGCTCCACCAGCCCGTACCGCACGGTCGACTTCAGGTACTGCGACAGCATCTTCTGGCTGATGCCGCCGATGTGCTGCTGAAGGCGAGAGAAGCGCATCGGTCCCTGAGTGAGCGCGGCAAGGATCAACGCGCCCCACCGACTGGTCACCTGGGCCATCACCGGACGCGTCGGGCAGTCCTTGTCGAACGAGTCTGCCGGAAGGCGGGCGAAAATTTCTTCGGTCTGCTCACTAACCACCATGACACGAGGTTACAAAAAAGTACGTACTTACGAAAGGTTACTGAGAGCCCTAGGGTCGATCTCAAGAGCGGGAACACAACAGGCGAACGGATCGGTCATGCTTGCAAGTCGCGTGTCCCCGGCCTTCTTGGGCTGGGACCTCGGAGGCATCGTTGTGCACAGGGTCGACGAGATCGACATGTCACCTGAGACCAGCCAATGGCTGCTGCCCGGCGCCACACCGGAACATTTGCAGGAGCCCTGGCTGCGGCCCGACTTCACCGACGGCACGGCCTTCGCGATGCACGTCCACGTCTTCGCGTTCGAGGCGCACGGCAAACGCATCCTGGTCGACACGGGCATCGGAAACGACAAGCCCCGGCAGATACCGGACGCCGATCACCTGCGGACCCCCGTGCTCCACGCCCTGACTGCCGCGGGCTTCGCCCCGGACACCGTCGACCTGGTGATCACCACACACATGCACGTCGACCACGTCGGCTGGAACACTCACCTGGTCGACGGCCGCTGGACACCGACTTTCCCCAACGCCCGCTATCTGGCCGACCGCGGGGAATGGGACTACTGGACCGCCGCCGCCGAGACCGACGAAGAAGTAGCCCAAACGCACCGGGACTCGCTGAGGCCCGTCCGCGACAACGGCCTGTACGACCTCCTCGACGTTCCCGCGTCAGGCATCGAGGTGGCCGACGGCGTCCGTCTGGTGCCGACACGCGGCCACACTCCCGGCCACCTGTCGGTTCGACTGACAGGCACCGACCGCAGCGCGCTGATCAGCGGCGACAGCGTGCATCATCCCGTACAACTGGCCCACCCCGAGATCAGCACCGTCGGCGACGTCAATCCCGCCGAGGCACAGAACACCCGCCACCGTCTGCTCGCGGAGCTGGCCGGTACGGACGACCTGCTTCTGGGCACCCACTTCGCGCATCCCACCGGTGGCCGCGTCCAGCGGCACGACAGCCGATTCCGTATGGTGCCCGATGCGCCTGCCCTGCTGGCGCCCGCTCAGGTCCTCGGCCGAACCCCGCGACGCGGTCATTGACGGCGTCGAGCGAGGTCACGCCCCGTTTGTAGCGGTAGTACCTGGGCCGGGAGGCCGGTGTCGATGCTCTTGACGGGGACGTCGAAGCGCAGGCCGGCGACGGAGGCGAGCAGCCCGCCGTCCCACATCTGGGCCAGTTCGACCAGGGACTGGGGTACGCCTCCGGCTGCCCACCCCTGCCCCGCAGTCGGCCCGGCGCCGGCAGCAACAGCCGCACGAGCACCCACTCCGCATCCGTTTCTGCTTCGTCCGCATTCAGATGTCGGGCTCGCAGGACAGACAGGCAGGCGTGGGCGGCCATGGCCAGGGTCATGTGGCGGTGCCGGCCGGGGCAGCGGCGGACCTCGTGGTCGTCCGGGCCGCATTCCTGCTCGGCGGCCTGGAAGCAGCGATGTCGCGGTGCACCTGTCACACATGAAGACCCCGCCTGGTCAACAGGTCGACGGCGCCCAACACCGGCCAGAGGTCAACCGCGAAGGCCTCGGCACAGACACTCGGACAACGCTCGGCAGACGGCCGCACAGCTGCACGGGCCGACCTCAAGGAGTTCGTTTGACGACCATTCACAAGAGGGGACTCGCCGGCGCAGCCGCGAGTCTCGCACTGACGACCGGCGTTCTGGGCGGCCTTGTCGGCATGGCATCCGCAGCCACCGCAGAAGCAGCAGCCACCGGGATCACGGTCTGCAAAGACGCCTACGAGCAGAACTGTACGTCGAACGTCCCGGGCTACGTCGGCGATGCCCTCAAGCAGCTCAACCCCGGTCTGCAGGACTCCATTTCGTCCATCCGCAACAACAGCGGCCAGACGATCTGCTTCTATGAGCACAACAACTTCGCAGGGCGTGGTGTCGCAGTGCCGCCCGGCAGCGCGCTCGTCAACCTCGCCGGCACTTACGTGGGCGCCTCGAGCATGAACGACGTCATCTCATCCTGGGCGCCTCTTGGCAGCGGGTCCCAGCCTCCTCCCGGCTCTGCCTGCTGAGGCCACGAGCCCCGCCCTTCGGGGGATGTCATCCTCGAAGCCACGAACACGCCTCATCCCGGGTCGGGGCTTTTCCTGTGGGGCGGACCCGGCGGGGGCAGAACTGAGTGGGCGCGCAGCGTGACGAAGCCTGGCCGGCAGCGGTTTTCCGGCCAGGCTTCGTCACAGCGCGGACCGACACCTCAGTGCAGCCGGACACCACTACAGGCGGCCCAGGACGTCCTCCCCGGGCCGCCTGTGGTGGTGTCCGGCTCGCGCAGGATTCCGCGGGCTACGGTGACCGGACAGAGGCGCCCGCGCCGGTCCGCAGTGTGGCCTCCGCAACCGCTTCCGTCCCCACTTGGGCCCGTCCGGGAGCCTCGTCCCCGGCGAGGTGTGCCGCTGCCTGACTGATATGGATCTGTGCCTCTGTGCCGTACGCCCCGACATGCTGCCGGGCAAGAAGGGTGAGGGCCCCTTTCAGCGGATTGCAGCGGATCGGCGGGATGCTCCGCACTCAAGGAGGCTCTCGCGCCCCGCAGTTGACCGGCCGGGCCGGTGGTGGCCCGACGACAGACCGCCGAACCGGAGGCGGAACCGGCCGTCCACCGCCGGGCAGCCGAGCCCATAGGCAAGGTGGTGCCCCCGATAGACGCTGCGAGGCCGTCGTGGTGACGGCACGCGAAGGCATGTCCGTGCAGACGGCGACGAGAGTGCTCAACGTCTCCGAGTCCGGCCACTACGGCGGGCGCTCCCGCCCACCTCCACCTCGTGCCCTACGCGGACCACGGGCGCCCGGCAGTTCCTGATCGGCCGGGCGCGTGAGCCTGCGTATCCCCCTGAGTCCGGGAGAGGCCCGGGCCACCGTCCCGACGACCCGTCGGCGAGGTGGTCAGTTGGCCGCGTCGGGGCTCGAGTGGTGGTCGGCGGAGCCGGTGAGCGCCCAGCTGGCCAACAGGTCGAGGGCCTCCTTGGAGTGTGAGCCGGGTTCGGCGGTGTAGAGGAAGAGGGTGGTGTCGGGGTCTCCGGGGAGGGTGAGGGTTTCGTATTCGACGGTGAGTTCGCCGACGAGGGGGTGACGCAGGCGTTTCGAGCCGTGGGTGCGTTGGTGGACGCGGTGCTGTTCCCACCATTGGTCGAAGTCGGCGTTCTTGCCGCGCAGTTCGTCGATCAGCGCTTGGGTGGCCTGGTCGTCGGGGTTGCGGCCGACTTCGAGCCGTAGGCTCTCGACCGCGGCGCGTGCCTGGTCCTCCCAGTCGAGGAACAGGGAGCGTGTGTGGTCGTCGAGGAACATCCAGCGGGCGTAGTTGCGTTCGGGGCGCGGGAGTTGCTCGAAGTCCGTGAACAGGGCGCGGGCCATCCGGTTGGCCGCGAGGATGTCGGTACGGCGGCCCAGGACGAGGGCGGGTTCACCGTCGAGGGTGTCGATGAGCTGGTAGAGGCCGGGCCGCACGCGTTGCACGCCGGCGGGGCGCCGACGGCGGGTCGGTGTGGCGGTCGTGCCGATGAGGTCCTGGAAGTGGGCCTTGCCGGCGGCGTCGAGGCCGAGGGCTCGTGCGAGGGCGTCGACCACGGCGGGCGAGGGGTTGATGGGCCGCCCCTGCTCGAGGCGGGCGTAGTAGTCGGTGGACACTCCGGCCAGGAGCGCGACCTCCTCCCGGCGCAGGCCCGGCACCCTGCGGGTACGGCTGTCCGGAGGAAGCCCGGCCCGGGCGGGATCGACCAGCCCACGGGCCCGTCGCAGGAAGTCGGCCAATTCACGGTTGTTAGGACTCACGCTTCCCAGTGTCGATGACGGTGCACGCGGATGACTGGCCCTGTGCGTCCTAGGTTCCTCGGCACGCGGTCTTGCAGGGCCCCGCACACGTCCCCACGAGGGCCCACGGAGGTCCAGTCTGGAGGACATGTCCGGCGTCGCGGCGGCCACCCGCTCCTCCGAGCGGCTCCTGGCCGCCCTCGGCGACGCCACCGCCCCCACCACCGACCACCCCGACGCCGCCTGATCCCGGCGAGCGACAGCACACCTCTGCGGAACAGCCGCAGGCGACTCCCCGTGCGGCCCTCCCGGGGGCGGGCCGCACGCGCATTTCACCTCAGCGGCCCACCACCTGCCAGGAAGTAGGACATCTCGTGGACACAGCCCAGCCCCAGTACGACGTCATCGACCAGGTCGAGAAGGGGGTGCTCATCGACGGCAAGTGGCGGCCCGGTGCGGGAGGCGCGACGTTCCCTGTGGTGAATCCCGCCACCGGCGAGCACCTGTGCGAGGTCGCCGACGCCACTCCGAAGGACGCGTCGGCCGCTCTCGACGCCGCGAGCGCCGCACAGCCCGGCTGGGCGGCGGTCCCGCCGCGGCGCCGCGGCGAGATCCTGCGCCGCGCGCACGATCTGCTGCTCGAACGCATCGAGGAGTTCGCGCTGCTGATCACGCTCGAGATGGGCAAGTCCCTGGCCGAGTCCCGCGCGGAGGTCCACTACGGTGCGAACTACCTGCGCTGGTTCGCGGAGGAGGCCGTTCGGATCGACGGCACCTGGAAAGTCAGTGAGGACGGTACCGCCCGTGTTCTTGTCACCCGCCAGCCGGTGGGCCCCTGCCTCCTGATCACGCCATGGAACGCGCCGCTGGCGATGCCCGCCCGCAAGATCGGACCGGCCGTGGCGGCCGGCTGCACCATGGTCGTCAAGCCGGCACAGCAGACCCCCCTCACAACGGCCGCCCTCGCCGGCGTGCTCATCGAGGCAGGTCTGCCCAGCGGCGTCCTGAACATCGTTCCCACCAGTCACGCCGCCCCGGTGACCGAGCCCCTGATCCGGGACGGCAGACTGCGCAAGCTGTCGTTCACCGGCTCCACCCCCGTGGGTCGCCTTCTGCTCGCCCAGGCGGCGGAGACCGTGCTGCGCACCTCGATGGAGCTGGGTGGCAACGCCCCTTTCATCGTCTGCGAGGACGCCGACCTCGATGCCGCTGTCGAGGGCGCGATGACGGCCAAGCTGCGCAATGTCGGTGAGGCGTGCATCGCCGCCAACCGGCTGTACGCCCATGCCGACGTCGCCGAGGAGTTCACCCGTCGGCTGGTCGCCCGCATGAGCAGGCTCACCCTGGGGGCGGGCACGGACCCGGCCACTGATCTCGGGCCTCTCATCGACGATCGCCAGCGCCGCCGTCTCGCCGACCTGGTGGACGAGACGGTCGCCGCCGGTGCCCAGGTGCGGGCGGGAGCCAGGATGCCGGAGGGGCGCGGCTACTTCTACCCGCCGACCGTGCTCACCGACATCCCCACGGGTGCGCGCATCACCCGCGAGGAGATTTTCGGGCCGGTCGCAGCGGTCCAGACCTTCAGTACGGAGGAGGAAGTCCTCCGCGCGGCCAACGACACCGAATTCGGCCTGGTCAGCTACCTCTACACGCGAGACCTGAACCGTGCGCTGCGCATGAGTGAGCGGCTCGAATCCGGCATGGTGGGCCTGAACCGCGGATACGTGTCCGATCCCAGTGCTCCGTTCGGCGGCATGAAGCAGTCCGGCGTGGGCCGCGAGGGCGGCAACACCGGCATCGACGAGTACCTGGAGCAGAAGTACGTCGCCATCGACATGGCCCCGTCCTCGGTGAGCGCCGTCTCATGAGCAGTACGGTTTTCGACTCCCTGTTGTTCAGGGACATGTTCGGTACTCCCGCGATGCGCGACGTCTTCGGCGATGCCGCCTACGTGAAGCGGATCACGCAGGTGGAAGTGGCTCTGGCGCGGGTGCAGGCGCGTCTCGGGTTCGTGCCTCAGGACGCCGCGGACGCCATCGCCGCGCTCTGCGATCCGACACGTCTCGATCATGAGCGGCTGCGCCGGGACACCGACAACGTCGGCTATCCGATTCTCCCCGTCGTGACGCAACTCGCCGAGCAGTGCGGCGACGCGGGCGGCTGTCTGCACTGGGGCGCGACCACCCAGGACATCATGGACACGGCCACGGTCCTGCAGTGCGCCCAGGGGCTGGAGCTGGTGGCCGACTCCCTGGACCGGCTGCGTGACACCATGCGGCGGCTCGCTTCCGAGCACCTCGACACGGTCATGGCGGGACGGACTCACCTCCAGCACGCGTTGCCCATCACTTTCGGTTACCGCGTCGCGGTGTGGCTCTCGGCTCTCGACCGACACGCGGAGCGGTTGTCCGAGGCACGGCGGCGCGACCTCATGGTCCAGTTCGGAGGAGCCGCCGGCACTCTGGCCTCCCTCGGACCGGGCCCGGAGGCCCTGCGTGTCCGCGCGGAGCTCGCCGCGGAACTCGGCCTGCGGGACCCCGAGATCACCTGGCATGTCGCCCGGGACGGCCTCGTCGAGATCGTCGGACTCCTGGCGGCGACAGGTGCTTCCCTCGGCAAGATCGCCGCGGACGTCGCCATGATGTGCTCGACCGAGTTCGGGGAACTGGCCGAGCCCTATGTGAAGGGCCGCGGGGCGAGTTCCACCATGCCCCAGAAGCGCAATCCCATCTCCAGCGAACTCGTGATCGCCGCCGCGAAGCTCCTGCGGGACAAGTCCTCCGCGATGCTGGACGCGGCGATCCAGGACTTCGAGCGTGCCACCGGCCCCTGGCACGTCGAGTGGGCCGTTGTCCCCGAGGCGTTTCTCCTCCTCTCCTCCTCCCTGGAGCAGGCCACGCACGTGCTCGGCAACCTGCGGGTCGACGAGGCCCGCATGCGCGACAACCTCGGGCTGAGCGGGGGGCTCATCCTGGCCGAAGCCGTCATGATGGCGATCGCTCCCCACTTCGGCCGTCAGCGCGCCCACGAGATCGTCTACGAGGCGTGCGCTCGGGCGACGGAGTCGCGGACCGAACTCGTCGACGAGCTGCTGGAGGTCCCGGACGTGGTCGAAAGACTCGGAGAGGAGCGGATCAGGAAGCTGAGCGACCCGTCCGCTTATCTCGGCAGCGCACGTGCCATGGCCGAGTCCGTCATACGCGGACCGGTGCGGAAGTAGGAACGCGTCAACACGGGTGGGGGCCGCCGAGCGATCCGGCGGCCCCCACCCGTGTCCGCGTATGCCCCGAGACTGTCGAGTCCAGCGAACGGTCGGGCTGCCGCCGCTGGGTCATGGAGAGGGCGATGTCCTGACGGTCCGGCTACCGACGCTCGAGCCGCGCCACGAGCCTGATCCCCGCGACTACCTGGCTTTCCCGGCCTCACCGTCGCCCTCTGCTGCTACAAGGCTGCTACGAGCGGCTCGTCCGCCTCACCACGGGACACGGTCCCCATGCGCAGCCGCCGCCCCCGACCCCTCTGTAAGGGCTGTCGGGGGCGGCGACGCACTGATCTCGCTCGAGTGGGCGCGGTCGGCTCAGTCGAGCGCCGCGATCATGTCCTCGGCCATGCGGGCGCTGGAGGCCGGGTTCTGGCCGGTGAACAGGTTGCCGTCGACGACGTTGTACTGCTGGTAGGCCGCACCGCCGGAGTGGTCGGCCCCCTTCTCGCGCAGTGTGGCGGCCAGCAGCCACGGAGCACCCTCGGCCGTGCCGAACATCTGCTCCTCCTCGTCGGTGAAGGCAGCCATCTTCCGGCCCGCGAACAGCCAGTTGCCCTCTTCGTCCACGGCGCTCAGCAGCGCGGCCGGCCCGTGGCAGACGGCGCCGATGAGCTTGCCGGACGCGTTCGCGGCGGTCAGCAGGCGGCCGAGGTCAGTGTCCCGATAGAGGTCCACGACCGGACCGTGGCCGCCAGGGAGGACGACCGCCACGTAGTCGTCGATGTCGACCTCCTCCAGCTTCAGCAGGGGGCCGAACTCCCGGAGCGCCTTCTCCGCGTGCGCCACGTAACGGGCGCAGTCCTCTCCGGCGATCTCCGGGTCCGCGCTGTGCTGGTCGAGCGGCTGGAGCACGCCGCCCGGGGAGGCGAAGTCGACGGTGTGGCCGGCCTCGACGAACTTCTCGTGCGGGGCCGCCAGCTCCTCGGCCCAGTAGCCGGTCGGATACGCGGAACCATCGGTGCGCTCCCAGACACTGGCAGCCGACATGACGATCAATACCTTGCTCATGGAACGTTCCTCTCGTGGAACCGGTGGTGGGGATCAGGAGGCGTCGGGGTAGTCGGTGGTGGGGGCGGTGGCGGCGGTGGCGTCCAGGTTGGCCTGGAGGGCCTGCACCTTGGCGGTGGCGTAGGCGTGGGAATCGGATCCCAGGACCTGGCGCAGGGGGCCTTCGCCCTTGACGACGCGGTCGATGACGGCGGTGGCGCCGGCGAGGGGGTTGCCGAGCTGGCTGCCCTGGAGCTTGAGGTGGTTCTCGACCATCTCGCGGATGCCGGGGTAGTGGTCGGTGGTGGCCCGGGGCAGGGCCAGGGAGTCGCGGGTGAGGAAGCCGGTGCGGAAGTAGCCGGGCTCGACGATGGTGACGTCGATGCCGAAGTCGGCGACCTCACCGGCCAGGGCCTCGCTGATGCCCTCGAGGGCGAACTTGCCGGCGCAGTACAGGGCCCAGCCGGGTACGGACGTCAGGCCGAGGACGGAGGAGACGTTGACGATGTGGCCGTTGCGCTGTTCCCGCAGGACGGGGATCGTGGAGCGCAGGACGTTCCACACGCCGACGATCTGGACGTCGAGCATGTCGCGCACATCGCGGTCGGTGGTCTCCTCGACCGCGGCGAGGAAGCCGTAGCCGGCGTTGTTGACGACGACGTCGAGTCCGCCGAAGTGGTCGGTGGTCCGGGTGACGGCCTGCTGGACCTGCTGCTCGTCCCGCAGGTCCACGGTCAGGGGGAGCAGGCGGGTGGTGTCGGTGGCGTCGCCGAGGGCGGCCAGGAGCCGCTCGGAGGAGCGGGTGGTCGCCGCGACGCCGTCGCCCCGCCGCAGCAGCTGCCTGACCAGCTCGAGCCCCAGGCCACGGGAGGTGCCGGTCACGAACCAGATCGCGGGTCGGTCGGTCGGAAAAGCCATGATCTTCCTTGCCTTGTGTCAGTGCTGGAGGTCCCGAGCCGTTTCCCGGGGCCGGCACATCCAGCCTCATCCACTTCGACACGTCGTGGACGCCTGCACCGAGCCCTGCCGGGACGGGGATGGCGCGACCCAGGACTCGGCGGGCCGGCCAGAAGTCCCGGTCACCGGAGACGCTGAAGAGCGTGGCCGCTGACCAGCCGTGAACTGGCCGAGTTCCTGCGACGGGCCCGTGGGCTGGTCGATCCCGCCGGGGCCGGGCTTCCTCCGGACGGCCGTACCCGCAGAGTGCCGGGCCCGCGCCCCGAGGAGGTCGCGCTGCCGGCCGGTGTGTCCACCGACTACTACGTCCGCCTGGAGCAGGGGCGGCCCATCAACCCCTCGCCCGCCCGTGGCCGCGTGTCGAGTGCCGCGTCGCGCTTTCCGCAGGGGTTCCTCGGTGGCGGGGGAAGAGTGCCGTGTCATCCACGTTCGCGAGAGCCTGGGTGAGGGGCGTGAACGGTCGCGGCACCCTGTCGCAGGCGTCGAACGCCTCGGCCTGACCGGCGGGTGCGGCCGGCTCGCCGGCCAGGATGTACGCGCCCACCAGGGCGAGGCCGGTGCGCGACGGGGCCCACGCGTTCATCCGTGCGTATGCCACGCGCCGACTCGGGCGCCGGGGAGTCGGAGGTCCGCCCGGGAAGGGGGCCGGCGTGACCGACCGTTCACGGTCGCCCCGCCGGCCCGTCATGATGCGTTCAGTCGATCGACGGCGAGTAGGGGCTCGGACCCTTGAGGGTTCGGTGGATCGGGACGGTCACGGTGTGCCGCAGCCCGGGCAGTCGGGACACGGACTGCGTCAGGTAGCGGTACAACAGCTGGGCCGAGTCCACCTGAATGCTCGCATACAGGTTCGTCGCGCCGGTCACCGCCGCGGCGAAGGACACCGCGGGATGTGCCGCCAGGGCCTCGCCCGCCTCGGCCAGCCGCGCGGGGTCGATCTCCAGCCAGAGCGAGATCCTGAGCTTTTGGTGCAGGACGTCGGGGTGGTAGTCCACGTCGAAGTACAGCACGCCTTCGGCGCGTAGATCGTTGATGCGGCGGCGCACCGTGGACTCGGACAGCCCGGTGGCCGCGGCCAGTTCGCCCACCGGGGCCCTTCCGTCACGGGCCAGCAGGTCGAGCAGCAGTCGGTCGGGGTCGTCCAGTACGACGGGTTCCGAGCCGGCTGTCCGCCCTCCGTCCGTCGGCCGCGGGGTCAGGGCGGCGATCTGCGTGTCGGTCAGCGGGCCCGTCTTGTTGATGAAGCCGAGGTCCCGGCCGAAGAACACATGCAGGACGCAGTGCGCGGAGACGTCGACCACCCGGGGGATACGGGGCAGTTTCTGCACCAGGAAGGGCTCCTCCAGGCCGGGCCCGCGGGAACGGACCGCGGCCATCGTCTCCGTTCCCCCTGAGGTGAGGTGGACCCAGGTCGTGTCCGTGCGCCGGGCCAGCGCCGAACCGATGGAGGCGGACGCGTCCGGAGTGCACCGTACGCGCACGAACCATGACAGATCTCCCAGCCGGAACGGATCGGTCAGACCCAGCACGCGCAGTTTCCCAGTGGTGCGCAGGCGGGTGTAGCGGCGAGCCGCGGTCTGGTCCGAGACGCCGAGCGCGGCCGCGATCTCGGTGAAGGAGGCGCGGCCGTTGAGCTGGAGGGCGTGGGCCAGGGCCAGGTCGTCATCGGTGAGGTGATGCCGCACACGGTCGGGGCTGTCGAGATACGTCTTCACGACAGCGATTCTAGGGAAATCGCGCAGATCTGGTCATGCGAGTCATGCAATCGCGTACCTGCCGTCGACAGTTGCCGAGGGCCGGGTTCCGGTCCGTTCCGCGATCCTCGAACGGAGATGACGACATGCGTAAGTGGGGGCCGCTCATCGCGGTCTGTCTCGGCGCCTGCATCCTGCTGGTGGACGTCACCATCGTGAACGTGGCGCTGCCCAGCATGGCCCTTGACCTCGACGCCTCGTTCGCGTCGCTGCAGTGGGTCATCGACGCCTACGCGTTGGCTCTGGCGGCGTTGCTGCTCGCGGCCGGCGCTTTCGCCGACCGCTATGGGCACCGGCGAGCCTACGCGGGTGGGCTCGCGCTGTTCGCCGTGGCCTCGCTCGTCTGCGGCCTCGCTCCCGACGCCGGAGTGCTCATCTCGGCCCGGGCGGTGCAGGGCATCGGCGGAGCCGCCATGTTCGCCACCACTCCCGCTCTGCTGCTCACCTCCTACCAGGGGCGGGACCGCGGTACGGCCTTCGGGCTGTGGGGTGCGACCAACGGGGCCGCGGCGGCGGCGGGCCCGCTGCTCGGCGGCGTGCTGACGCAGCACATCAACTGGCCCGTGATCTTCTGGATCAACCTGCCCGTCGCGGTCGTAGCCATCGTTCTGACCTGGCGCTTCATGGCCGCCGACGGGCCGCTCGCCACCGGCCGGAAGAACCGCGTCGACCTCTACGGGGCGGCGACCTTCAGCGTGGCCGCCGGCTCGCTCGTGTACGGACTCATCCGCGGGTCCGACGACGGCTGGGGCTCGCCCGGCACCCTTGTCTGCGAGGTTGTCGCCGCGCTCGCCCTCGTGGCCTTCGTGGTGGTGGAACACCGCACCGCCCACCGGGGCCAGACCCCGATGCTGGACCTGACGCTGCTGCGCAACGCCTCCTTCACCGGGCTGCTGACCGGCGCGTTCCTGCTACAGGCCGGCGCTTTCGGCTGCCTCGCGCTCGTGTCGCTGTGGCTGCAGTCCCTGGGCGGACTCGCTCCCGTCGGGGCGGGACTTGCTCTGAGTCCGCTCGCGGCCTCGTCATTCCTCGTCTCGGCTCTGACCGGCCGGCACATACAGCGGCTCTCCCCGCGCCTGCCCATCGGGCTCGGTCTGCTGCTGGTGGCAGCGGGCATGCTCCTGCTGCGTGCCGGTATGACGGAGGGGGCGAGCGGGACGTCGCTCGCCTGGGGCATGGTCGTCACCGGTCTAGGGGTGGGCCTTGCCACGCCGGTCCTTGTCTCGGCCGCCACCTCTGCCGTGCCGCGGCAGCGCGCGGGCATGGCGGGCGGAGCCGTCAACACGGCGCGCCAACTGGGCATGACCCTGGCCATCGCGGTCCTCGGCGCCGTCTTCGCGAGCAATGCCGCCACCACGCTGACGGCCGGCGGGCTGCCACACGCCGCCGATGCGGCCGACGCTCTGGCCTCGGGCCGGGCGAAAGAGGTGATCGCCTCCGCACCGGCCGGGCACCGCAAGGCGGCGTCCGACCTCGCCCACCGGGCTTTCGCCACCGGGCTGGACCACGTCTTCCTCCTCTCGGCCGTGGCCGCGGCCGCCGGCGCCGTCGCCGTACTGCTCATGGTCCGCCCGGCACCCGCGTCCGGCCCGGGCCGTACCTCCGAGGCGGGCAAGGTGTCCGCCTCGGCGCGGACGTGACGCCGGCCGACCCCGGGGCCGACGAGAACCGGGGCTCGGCCCACGGCCCGCGGCTTGTCCCACGTCGGAGGAACTCGGACCTCCGCCGGGGTGGGAATCACTCAGGACGGTCACGACAGAAGGAAGTCGGAAGAATGGGAAACGCAGTACTGGTCCACGGCGCTTGGAGTGACGGCTCGGTCTGGCAGGAGGTCATGGGCCACCTGCGCGGACAGGGCCATCAAGCACTGTCCGTCACCTTGCCGATGACCTCACTCGCGGACGACATCGCCTGGACCCGTCGGCACATCGACGCGGCGGAAGCACCGGTCACCCTCGTCGGACACTCCTACGGCGGCACCGTCATCTCCGGGGCGGCGCTTGAGCATCCCAAGGTCGACTCCTTGGTCTTCGTGGCCGCCTACGTACCTGACGAGGGGGAGACCATAGGCATGTTGAGCGACAAGGGTGCCGAGATGCCAGGCCGGGTGGCCTTGCGGTTCGATGCGGACGGCTGGTCCCACGTGGCCCCGGCACTGTTCGGCGAGGCACTCGCCCACGACCTGCCGCCCCGTCTTGCCAGGAGCCTCGCCGCCGCGCAGAAGCCGACCCATGGGGCCTGCCTGGCGGCCCCGGCGTCCACGGGCGCCTGGCACGACCTCCCCTGCGGTTACGTCCTCTCCGCCCACGACCGGATCCTCGATCCCCGACTGCAGCGATGGTTCGCCACACGCGCCGAAGCCGTCGTCACCGAGCTCCCCAGCAGTCACCTCTCGCCACTGTCACATCCCGAGGAGGTGGCCGCGGCGATCTCGGCCATGCTGGAGCGCGAAGGAAATCCCGCGAGCTGATCCGAACTGCCACCGTGCGCACCGTGGTTCCGAGTCGACGGGCCGCTTCCGCACCCGCGAGCAGGCCGGCCGATGTCTGACGGCCGAGGCTCGCAAGGTCTTGCCGTCAGTGCTCGGGAAGTACGCGGACGCCACCGTGGCCACGTGTGTCAACGAGGGCACTTACGAAGCCGACCGGCTCCCGCGCCCCCGGACCCCGGCGCCCCCGGGGTCCGGACGGCCGCAAGGGGAGACCGCGGTGCGCGCCCCCCGCCCAGCACATGTCGAACGGTACGCCGAACATGTCGACGAACCGTTCGCCGACTACCACCTCATCTACGCCGTGGTGCTCATCGCCCTCGCCGCGGTCTCCGCCGGCGACGTCCTGGGCCTGGGACGGCTGTGGGCCAGGCTCCCCTGCGTCCGCGACCACAAGTGGCTGCACTGAACGCCCCCGATGCGGTGCGCCCGCCGACGGGACCACCGCATCCGTACGTCGAAGGGCCCCGGCTCTCGTGGGCACCGGTCCACCGGTCCCCGACGGGGACCATCGACCCCTGCCCCGGCGGGCCGCCCGACATGCTCGAAGTGCGGCAAAGAGCAGAAAAGCACGGACCGCAGAGCCACAGGACACAGCACACAGGAGGTGGGCTCCTGCCCGGAACGATCGCCGTGGGACTCGACGGATCGCCCGAGAGCCGTGCCGCGGCGGAATGGGCCGCCCGTGAGGCGGCACTGCGCAGGCGTTCCACCGCGCGTGCCGGCGACTCCACGCCTTCGGCGGGGGTGGCTGCGGGCAGGCCGAGGGCGTGGGCGATCTCCTGGAAACGCTCGGGCGCCCGGTAGGTCTCGTACTTGGGCCGGCCGGTGAGCTTCGTGGGGACGGTCCCGTTGTACCGGATGACGTGCGGCGGCAGCACCGCGTTGGTGCGGCCGTGCGCGAGGTGGAAGGTCGCCGCCTCGACGACGTCGTGGGAGAAGCCTGGTGAGGGCGTAGTCGGCCGGCGGGCGCTTCTTGCCGGTGGCCGGATCGGAGAACCTCGCCGGCATGGCCTTCGGCAACGCCTTCCTCGGCATGGTCCATGCCATGTCCCACACCCTCGGCCCGAGCGCGCTCCGGCAGACGGAGCAAAACTGGACATGTGGGGTGTTCCGGTATGCGGCGGCTCCGGGGCGCACCGCCGGGGCCGGCCTCCGGACACGGCCTCACGCCCGATGTCGACGAGAGGATGGGGATCCAGATGAAGGGCTATGTGTTCCACGGGCCCGGACGGTCCGCCTGGGAGGAAGTCGCGGACCCGGACCTGAAGGAGCCCACGGACGTGGTCGTGCGCGTCGACGCGGTGACGATCTGCGGGACGGACCTGCACATCCTGAAGGGGGACGTGCCCGAGGTGCGTCCCGGAACCGTCCTCGGGCACGAGGCGGTGGGCGAAGTCGTGGAGGTCGGCGGCGATGTGCGCACCGTACGCCCGGGAGACCGGGTGCTGGTGTCCTGCATCACCGCGTGCGGCCGGTGCCGGTACTGCAGGGAAGGCGTGTACGGCCAGTGCCTCGGCGGCGGTGGCTGGATCCTCGGGCACCTGGTCGACGGGACCCAGGCGGAGTACGTGCGGGTTCCGCACGCCGACCTCTCCGTGCACCCGCTGCCCGGCGCGATCCCCGATGCGGACGCCGTGATGCTGGCCGACATCTTCCCCACGGCCTACGAGGTGGGTGTACTCAACGGGCGTGTCCGTCCCGGGGACACGGTGGTCGTGGTCGGGGCCGGTCCCGTCGGACTGGCGGCCGTCGCCACGGCCGGGCTCTTCTCGCCCGAACGCGTCATCGCGGTCGACGTGGTCGCGGCGCGACTGGACGCCGCACGGAAAATGGGCGCGGAGGCGGTGGCCGACGCGCGGGAGGACCCCGCCCAACTGGTCGCGGACCTCACCGACGGACTCGGCGCGGACGTGGTCGTCGAGGCGGTGGGCCTGCCGGAGACCTTCGAGCTGTGCACACGCATGGTGCGCCCCGGGGGACACGTCGCCAACGTCGGTGTCCACGGCAGACCGGCGACGCTGCACCTGGAAAACCTGTGGATCAAGAACCTGACCCTCACCACCGGCCTCGTCGACACACACTCCACGCCGACACTGCTGCGCATGGCGACGGCCGGCCGGCTGCCCCTGGCGGAACTGGTGACCCACACCTTCCCGCTCGACCGCATGGAGGAGGCGTACGGCGTCTTCGCCCGGGCCGCCGACACAGGGGCGCTCAAAGTCGTGCTCGGCGGACCCCGACGGGAGGTCGTCGCCGTCGGCGAGGCGGACACCGCCCGTCAGCCGGGGAGTTGAATTCCCCGGCACCGAGGGCGACACCGGCCGGCGGCGCGCTTGCGGGGGGTGGCCGCCGCGGATCCCCGAGTGGGGAACCCGCGACAAGATTCCCGGACCGGCAGGCCGGTGGTTCGACGACCACCTGAACCGCCTCACCCGACGGCGCAGGAGTCCTCTCCGCCGCGGGCGTCGAGGCTGTCCCCCGACCGGTGACCGCGGGGGAGGGCTCGGTCGGTCACCTGTAGATCGTGCCGGGCTCGGCCTTCGACGGAGCGAGCAGTTGGGAGACCGTCACGAAGGTGTAGCCCCGTGCGCCGAGTGCCTTCAGGATGGACGGCATGGCCGGCACCGTGCCCTTGTGCAGGGGGTGGAGCAGGACGATGCCGTCGCGGTCGGCGCCCTCCAGTACGCGTTCGGTGATCAGCGCGGTGTCGTCCGTCGCGTAGTCCTTCGCGGTCACCGTCCACAGCACCTGCGCCAGCCCCAGTTCTTTCGAGATCCTGGAGACGCGGTCGTCGGTGCGGCCCTGGGGCGGGCGCATCAGCGTGGGCGCGCTGCCGGTGAGGTGGGAGATGGCTCGCGCCGTGCGGCGCAGTTCGTCGCGGACCCGGGCATCGGAGGCGTCGGTCAGCACGGGGTGGGTCCAGGTGTGGTCCCCGATCTCGTGGCCGTCCTCGGCCATCCGCCGCACAACGTCGGGGAACTCGTGGATGCGCCGGCCCTCGAGGAAGAACGTCGAGGGCGCCTTGTACTGCTTCAGGAGGTCCATCAGCCGGTCGGTGGGTTCGCCCGGGTTGCCGTCGAAGGTGAGCGCGATGCACTTGACCTTCCGGCAGTCCACCTGGTGCGGACCCGGGGGTATGCGCGCTCCGGGCGCGGCCCGGTCGCGTTGTTCGCCGGGGGAGACCGTCTCCATCCTGTTCGCCCGGACGACGATGACGACGGTCGCCGTCACGACCGCCACCACGGCCAGAGTCAGGAGTACGAGCAGACGGGGCCTTCTCTTCAGGGTTGTCACCCCAGGAAGAAGAGGCCGGCGCCGGAGAGGTTGCCCAGCGGCCCCGTCAGTGAGGCAGAGCACGTGTGCACGTCACGTTCGACGTGTGCCGCGGCGTCACGGCATGGGGCGACGGCGTGTCCGCGCGGTACGAGCAGGTGGCCCCGCTCGCTCGATCAGGAAGGGCCCGCCGTGCCGGACCGGGCGGCGGCAGTGGCCGCTGTCGCCGCCTCCTGGAAGTCGACGATGGCCTCGCCGTGATCCTTCGCCCAGTTCGTCAGGACCTCGATGGGCTCGACGAGGGTCCGGCCGAGGTCGGTGAGATCGTACTCGACCCGCCGTGACTCGGCGGTTCGGCGTTCGACCAGACCGTACTGCTGGAGCCGGCGCAGCGACTGGGTGAGGACCTTGCGTGAGATGCCGCCGATGAGGTCGACGAGTTCACCGTGTCTGCGAGGCCGTTGGCTGAGCCCGAAGAGTATGAGGACGGACCATTTGTCGGAGATGATCTCGACCGCCAGACGTGTGGGGCAGTCGGCGAGGAAGGCTGAGTGAGCCGCGTTCCGCATGACATCGAAGGTACCAAGAGGTAACGCGCGGCTCCGTAACGTTCGGTACGAGCAACGAAAGCAGCAGCAAAGCACTGAATGCGGAGGAGTCACCATGCCACGAGTCGTCGTGTTCGACGAGTTCGGCGGGCCCGATGTCCTGCACGTCGTCGAGGATCCGGTCGTCGAGCCCGCGCCCGGTGAGGTGCGGGTGAGGATCGAGGCGTTCGCCGTGAACCCGCTCGACGAGATGGTGCGCTCCGGCGCCGGGTTCGTACCGGTTCCGCTGCCGCACGCCCGCCTCGGCATCGAGGGAACCGGCGTCGTCGACGCGCTGGGTCCCGGGACCACCGGGCTGCGGGTCGGTGAGCCGGTCATCCTCGCGGCCGTCCCGGACGCGCACGTCACAGGCAGCTACGCCGAGTACACCACGCTCCCCGCGAGCCAGGTCATCGCCCGCCCGGCCGGGCTGGGGATCCCGGAGGCGGCGGCGGTCTGGGTGGGGTACTCCACCGCCTACGGCGCGCTCGTGGAGAAGGCGGGGATGCGGCCCGGCGACCACGTCCTCATCACCGCCGCGTCCGGCGCCGTCGGCCGTGCGGCGATGAGCATCGCCCGGTACATCGGCGCCGTGCCCCTCGCTCTGACCCGGCACACCGGGAAGAAGGACGAACTGCTCGCCGCCGGTGCCGCCGCGGTCGTCGCCACCGACCGGATGGACGTCGTCGAGTCCGTCCGTGACCTCACGGCCGGCGCCGGCGCCGACATCGTCCTCGACATGGTCGGGGGCCCCGGACAGCAGCAACTCCTCGAGGCGGCCCGTCCCGGTGGAACACTGATCACCGCGGGCTTCCTGGACCCCCGGCCCGCACCCTCCCCGGAGGGCACGACGCTCAGGACTTTCCGCTACCGCGGCTTCGACCACACCCTCGACGCCGTCGTGGTGCAACGTATGGCGGCCTTCCTGAACGCGGGTGTACGCCTCGGCGCGCTGCGGCCCGCCATCGACGAGGTGTTCACCCTCGACAACGTCGTCGAGGCGCACCGGCACCTCGAGAAGGGGGTCCACGCCGGAAAGATCGTCGTCACGGTTCGACCGCGGCGCTGAACGCGGCACCGAACGGCGCGCGCCCGCCCGCCGCCGAGTGGTTCACGCCCGGTGGTGGTGGAGCGGCGCGCGCCCGGCGGTGGTCGTCAGTCGCCGATGGTCCGCCAGAAGGCACACCGGTGTTCGCGGGCGAGGTCGGCCCGTCCCGTCTTCCCCGGCCGCAGTGACTGCACGTGCCGGCCGGTTCCGAAGCGGGGCCAGGGCGCAGTGCCGGGACCGTTCGGGTCGCCCGTGCGGGCGAACCGGGCCCAGTAGCGCACCATCGTGTCCGCGAGGCGGTGTTGCGCGGGTGTGGCCGGGCCGGGGAGCTGTTCGTCGGCGAAGAGGTACTGCAACTCGCTGCCGTGGAAGGCCCCGGTGGGGAAATCGGGCTTCTCGAGAGTGCTGAACCAGGGAGCTCCGGCGTCGTCGAACTCGTAGGCGTAGAGGGGTGTGTGCCGGTCCAGGGCCCGGTCCCGGTCGAGGACCGGGCACCCCCATGCCCAGTCGGTGACGACGGCGGAGAGCGCCTCGCCGGGGGAGCGGAGGCGGGCGGCGGGGTAACGGGCCAGGACGCGGTCCGCGTCGGCCGGGGCGAAGAGCGTCCCGACCTGTTGCCGGTAGTCGGCGCCGGTCGTCGTCCGACCGGTCACCGCTTCGATGGCCGCGGTGAACAGCCGATGTTCGTCCCGGGTCGTTCCCTGGACGACCGGGACCCGGTTGAAGTGGCCGGTGGCGAAGGCCTGTTCCGGGGCCACGGGCAGGACGCCGTTGTCGCCGTCGCCGTCGCCGTCGCCGTCGCCGCCGACCGTCGGCCCGGTGCCCAGTGCGTGGTCGGACCACTTGACGAGTTCTTCGACGGGTTCGTCCCGTAGGCAGGCCGCCGCGGTACGGAGGTCGGAGCAGCCGACCCCGGCCGCTACGGCGAGCCCGTGCCGCTCGCGCTCCGCGCGCGGCAGCGGGAACCAGGCGGGCGGCCCCGGTGACCACTTGCGTCCCGTGCACTGGGCGCTCTGGAGGATCGCCTTCTGGAAGAGGCCCGCCGATCCCGGCGCCACGAGATGCGCGCAGACGCTGGTGCCACCGGCCGACTCGCCGAACAGCGTGACGTTCGCCGGGTCGCCGCCGAACGCCGCCGCGTTGCGCTTCACCCACCGCAGGGCGGCCTGCTGGTCCTCCAGGCCGAAGTTGCCCGACAGGTGCTGGGCCGGGCCGTGGTCGAGCGCGGGGTGGGCGAGGAATCCGAGGACACCGAGCCGGTAGTTGAAGCTGACCACGACCACCTTGCCCCTGGCCGCCAGGCGCTGGGCGTCGTAAAGGCTGCCGGCGCCGTTGATGAAGCCGTTGCCGTGGATCCACACCATCACCGGCAGCGCGTGGGCGGTGCCGTGCGAAGGCGTGGTGACGTTCAGGTAGAGGCAGTCCTCGGAGTCGCTGGGCGGGTCGATGAGCCCCGCCGCCTGTGCGCACCGGCTGCCGGGTTCGGTCGCGGGCCGTACGCCCGGCCAGGACGCGGCCGGCCGGGGCGAGGCCCAGCGCAGCGGCCCGACCGGGGGAGCGGCGTACGGGATTCCCTGGAACACGCGGGTGTCCGTGCCGAGACGGCCCCCGACCCGGCCGGCGTCCGTCCTGACCACGGTGCCGGCCACGGTGCCGGCCACGGCGCCGGGACCACCGCCCCGGCCGCCCCCGGCGTCATGTGCTGCCCGCGCGTACCCGCCGGTCGCGCCACTGATCACGGCGCCGCAGGCCAGAACGGTCAGCAGGGCTCGTAGACGCTGCCGCACCGTGTTCCGCCGCCCGCGATGCCCGTGCCGCCCTGCCGAGAGATCCACTCGTAAGGCTTCCATGATGTCCGTCCCCCTGCTCGCATCATTCGTGTGTGCCCCACACTAATATAAAGTGTGAGGCGCACACGAAGTCAATGTCCGTGGCCGAGACAGGAGAGGTGTGTCATGCCGCCGAACGACGACGAGCGGCTGCCGCCGGGCCTCGCCCTGGCGTGGGGGCTCACCGCCAGGACGGGCCGACTGGGCCGGAAACCCTCGCAGAGCGTGGAGAGGATCGTCGAGGCTGCTGTCGCCCTGGCCGACGCGGAGGGCTTCGCGGCCCTGTCCATGCCGAACATCGCCAGGCGGCTGGGGCTCACCGCCAACGCGGTCTACCGGTACGTCAGTTCGCGGGACGAACTGCTCGTGCTCCTCGCCGAGACCGCGTGGGGACCGGCGCCGGATCTGGAGACCGGGCCCGGCCGATGGCGGGCCGCGGCCAACGGATGGACCAGGGCGATGATCGAGCGGTGCGACGCGCACCCCTGGCTTCCCGATCTTCCTCTCCGCGGGGCGCCCGCGACCCCGAACCTGCTGCGCTGGACGGAGGTCCTGCTGGAAGCGCTGACCGGTGCCGGGCTGAGCACCGCCGAATCACTGGCGTGCGCGCTGCTCCTCGACGGTTACGCACGACGCGTCGCCGGCGCCCGCCGCGACGTGCGCGGGAGCAGCGCGGCGCCCACCCGGTCGGCCGCCGTGACACGGTTCCTCCAGCCGCTCCTGCACGAGCACGGCTATCCCATCCTGGCGTCGATGATGGCCCGCGACGAATACGACGACGACGTCGGCGACGACGAGGTGGAGTTCGGCCTGGACCGGATACTGGACGGCATCGAGGTGCTGGTCGCCCGCCGCGCGGAAGCGCGCTGAGGCGGGCGTCTTTGCCGCCCGGCCCGGGACCTCCCTGCTCCCGCTCGTCCTGCTCCCCGTTCCGGAGGCGCGTACGCGGCGGTGGGGCTTTTGCGACCTGCTCCCGCCCGTCGACGAGGTGACACCGCGCCATGGCGTGGCGCGCTCACGGACACGCGCCGGCGCGCGGACCACGCCGGCGTCGTCCGTGAGCTCGCCGCGGCCGGGGCGGGGCGGGTGATGCCGCGTCAGTCGAAGGCGTGGGCGCGGCAGGTCCGCAGGATCTCGTCGGACAGTTCGGGCTCGGTGTGCCGTACGGCTCGGGCGAGTGTCATCGCCCCGACCAGGCGGCTGAGCAGCAGCACCGCCCGCTCCCGTGCCTCCTGCGGGGTGAGCCCTTCGTCGTGGTCGCGGGCGAGTTCCGAGGCGAAGCCCGTGAGGTATCCCTCCACGCCGACGGCGTAGGCGCCCTGGACGGTGTCGCTGTGTCGGCCGGCGTCGATGACCAGGGACGCGGAGGGGCAGCCGCCGTCCGGGGCGTCGCGGTGGGCGGCGGAGAGGTAGCCGTTCACGACGCGCTGCAGCGGTGTGCCCGTGGGACCGGGGCCCTCCTCGACGGCCTGGTCCAGGACGCCCAGGGACGCCTCGAACGAGGCGCCGCACGCTTCGGCGGCCAACTCGTCCTTGGACGCGAAGTGGTTGTAGAAGCCGCCGTGGGTCAGGCCCGCCTCCTTCATCAGGTCGGCGATCCCGACGGCGTCGATGCCCTGCGCACGGAACATGCGCCCGGCCGCGTCGATGATGTTCTGCCGGTTCCTGGCCTTGTCTTCCCTGGTGATCCGCGGCATGGCCGCCCTCCCGCTCGGCGTCGTGTTTGACGTTTTCAATGTTACCCCTCATCATTATTTTTAATGACGCTCATCATCAAAAACTGAGTGGAGGAGCCCATGCGTTCTGTGGTGCACACCCGGCCGGGCGAGCCCGAGGAGGTACTCACCCTGCGGGAGCAACCGCACCCGCCACGTCCCGGCGCAGGTCAGGTGCTGGTTCGTCTGCTGGTCCGGCCCGTCCATCCGGGGGACCTGGCTTTGGTGAGGTACGCCTCGGGACCGGCGGAACAGCAGTCGGCGGGCCGCATCCCCGGAGTGGAGGGGATGGGCGTCGTGGAGAGCGTCGGACCGGACGTGCGCACGCTGCGCCCCGGCCGGCGCGTGGCGGTCTTCCCGGCCCCCGGCACCTGGAGCGACTTCGTCGTGGTCGCCGCCGACCTGGCCGTACCCGTGCCCGACGGGGTCGGTGACGAGACCGCGGCCCTCATGCTGGTCAACCCGCTGACCCTGCTCACCCTGTACCGCGCGCTGGAGAACGCCCTGCACGGACACAAGGGCCCCGTGCTCCAGACGGCGGCCGGCTCGTCCGTCGGGAAACTGATCAGCGCGGCCGCGGTCCGGCACGACCTGAGCCTGATCAACCTCGTGCGCAGCACTGCCGGCGCCGAGCGGAAGCGCGCGCTGTACCCCTCGCAGCCCGTGATCTCCACGAGTGACGACGACTGGCGGGAACAGGTCCGCCGGC
This sequence comes from Streptomyces sp. B3I8, assembly GCF_030816915.1. Classification (NCBI taxonomy): domain Bacteria; kingdom Bacillati; phylum Actinomycetota; class Actinomycetes; order Kitasatosporales; family Streptomycetaceae; genus Streptomyces; species Streptomyces sp. B3I8. The sequence goes on from NZ_JAUSYN010000002.1 coordinate 6,687,121, forward strand.
ACTCCGGCGACGACGGGGTCCGAGTAGTCCTCGACAGCGTCGGCGGCGCCATGAGCCGGGACCTCGCGGCGCTGCTCGCCCCCGGCGGCACCCTCCTCTCCTACGGGCAGATGGGAGCGGGCACGACACCGCTGGAGTCGCTGCCGCTCGTCGCGCGGGAACTCACCGTGCGGGGCGCCACGGTGCTGCGGTGGACGGACCGCACCCCAGAGGAACGGGCCGAGGACGTCGCCTTCGCCCTCGAACTGGCACAGGACACCCCGAACCTGCTGGAGGTCGCGGCCAGTTACGACCTCGCCGACTTCAAGGCCGCCGTCGAGCACGCCCGCCGGCCGGCCAAGAGCGGAACCGTCCTGCTCACCACACCTCCGGCGACCGACTCACGGAACGGGGCCGCCTGATGCGCATCGGAACGCTCGGAGCCGGCACCGTCGCCCAGGCCATCGCCCGGCACGCCGTCCGCCACGGCCACGAGGTCGTCCTCAGCAACAGCCGGGGGCCCGCCTCCCTGTCCGCCCTGGTCGCCGGCCTCGGCCCGCTCGCCACCGCCGGGACCCCCGCGGAGGCCGCCGACGCGGATCTCGTCGTACTCGCCGTCGGCTGGCCCAGCGTCCCCGACGCCGTCGCCGGACTCCCGCCCCTTGACGGGACCGTCGTCATCGACGCCACCAACCAGTTCGAGACCCTGGCGCCGACCCCGGCCATCGCCGACCTGGGCGAGCTCACCGGGAGTGAGTACGTAGCCTCCCTGCTCCCCGGCGCACGCGTGGTCAAGGCGTTCAACGCCCTCTACGCGCAGTTCATCGCACCCGACCCACGCCACGAGGCGGGCCGGCAGGTGCTGTTCCTCGCCGGCGACGACGCCGACGCCAAGAACACCGTGAAGGAGCTGACCTCCGAGTTCGGCTTCGCGCCCGTCGACCTCGGGTCGCTGCGCGAGGGAGGCCGGCTCATCCAGCTCGGCGGTCCCCTCTCGGCCCTCCACGTCCTCAAGCAGGACTGACCCACTTTCCGCTCACCGCTTGTGCTCCTCGTGTCGTGACGTGACGTGATGCGACGGGCCATGCCGGCGAGGGGTGTTCCTTCTTCTTCCTTCTTCCGCTCCTACGAAAGAGACACTCATGTCCGACTTCCCCGACCGGACCTCGGCCCCCGACGCTCAGCCCCTTCTCCGGCCCGTCCGGCTCGGCGCCCTCGAACTGCCCAACCGCGTCGTCATGGCACCCATGACCCGCGCCCGGGCCGCCAACGCCGAACTGGCGCCCACCGATCTGCACGCCACCTACTACGCACAGCGCGCCGGCGCCGGTCTGATCGTCAGCGAGGGAACCTGGGTCAGCCCGGAGGCGATCGGTTACATCAACGTCCCCGGCATCTACACCGACGCCCAGACCGCCGGCTGGACCAAGGTCACCGAAGCCGTGCACGCCGCGGGCGGACGGATCGTCTCGCAGGTGGGGCACCTCGGCGCCGCCTCCCACCCGGATCACCACGGTGGCCGCCTCCCCGGCGGCCCCTCCGCGATCAACCCCCAGGAGCAGTCCTTCACCCCCGAGGGACTCAAGGACACCGTCACACCGCGTGCCCTGACCGCCGCGGAGATCGCCACCACGATCGACAGCTACCGGCAGGCCGCCGTCAACGCCCGGCGCGCCGGATTCGACGGCATGGAGATCCACGCCCAGGGAAGCCATCTGCTGGCCCAGTTCCTCAACCCCCGTCTCAACCGGCGCACCGACGCGTACGGTGGCAGCGCCGAGCGGCGGGCCCAGCTCCTCCTGGACATCGTGGACGTCGTCAGCGAGGTGTGGGGCAGTGACCGCGTCGGCGTCAAGCTCTCCCCGTACTGGAACCGGGGGCCCGCCTTCACCGCGGACGCCGAGGTGCTCGCCGACTACGACCAGCTCCTGAAGCGCCTCAGCGACAACGACCTGGCGTACCTTCAGCTCGTCGGCCCGGAGCCCGGCACGGGTGTCGGCACCGGCACGGACAGCGGCACCGGCACGGACAGCGGTGCCGACGCCGGCACCGACGGCCCCCTCGCCGCGTTCGCACGCTTCCGCGCCCACTACCGCGGTGCTCTCGTCGCCAACCTGGGCTTCACCCGGGAGAGCGGCAACGACCTGCTCGAACGCCGGCTGGCCGACGCGGTCGCCTTCGGCGTCCCCTTCATCGCCAACCCGGACCTCGTCGACCGGTTCGCCCACGGCCACCTCCTCGCCGAAGGCGACCGCGAGACGTACTACGCCGGAGGCGTCGAGGGCTACACGGACTACCCCGCCGTGAGCGGCTCGTAGGCGAGACGGCGGCCTGTGCGACCACGGAGCGGCCGTCGGCGGCCACGCGGCGGAAACCGCGTGGCCGCCGCCCGCGCGGTGCCGGTATCGTCCGGGCTCCCGTCCCGCCGCACCTGCGGCCCACGTTCGGAGAGCGACGCGCATGGACAGTCGGCGAGCGACGACCACCCTGTGGCGCCCCACCGGCCCCAAGGAGCTGGAGCTGGTCCGGGAGTCGAACTGGCGTACCTGGCCGCCCCGACTGCCCGAGCAGCCGATCTTCTATCCGGTCCTCGACGAGGACTACGCGATCAGGATCGCGCGGGACTGGAACGTGAAGCACGACGGCGCCGGATTCGTCACCCGGTTCGAGGTCGACTCGGAGTTCCTGCGCCGGTATCCCGTCCGGCAGGCGGGCGGCCGGACGATTCTGGAACTCTGGGTTCCCGCCGCGGAGTTGGACGACCTCAACGCCCACCTCGTCGGTGGGATCCAGGTGGTGCACGAGTTCCGTGCGCACGGAGCGGATCCGCACGGAACGGGTGTGCGACGCGGTACTGTCTGGCGTCGTGACTGAGGAGCTGAAGCGGGAGCGGCCGTCGGGGGTGTGGGCCACGGCGGTGGGGGTGGCCAGGGTGCGGGCACGGGAGAGCGCGCGGGAGAACCCGCTGTTCCGTGACCCGTTGGCGCAGGCCTTCGCCGCCGCCGGTGGGGTGTGGCCGTCCTCGCCGCCGCTCCCCGACGACGAGGGCGCGCGGCGCCGCTGGTCGGCGGTGGCGTTCTCCATCGTCATCAGGACGAAGTTCCTCGACGACCTGTTGCGGCGGGCGTCCGCGTCCGGCATCCGGCAGGTCGTACTGCTGGGCGCCGGCATGGACAGCCGGGCCTTCCGGATGGACTGGCCCGAGGGCACCAGGCTGTTCGAGGTCGACACCGCCGCCCCACTGGACTTCAAGGCCTCGGTGCTGCGTCAGGAGGGGGCCGTCGCGCGGTGCGAGCGGATCACCGTGACGGTGGATCTGCGGGACGACTGGCCGGGGGCACTGGCCGCGGCCGGGCACGACCCGACCCTGCCGACCGTGTGGATCGCCGAGGGACTGCTGATCTATCTGCCGCAGGACGCCGTCGAGTTGCTGCTGGGCCGGATCGGCGCGCGGTCGGCGGCAGGCAGCCGCATGGGGCTGACGCTGGGCTCGTCCGGAGTGATCGAGCGCTTCGCCGCGGACGCCACGCCGGGCTCGACGGCGTCCATGTGGGTCTCGGAGATGCCCGACGACCCCGTCGGCTGGCTCGCCGGACACGGTTGGGAGGCCGAGACCCACACCGTGCGCGAACGTGCCGCCGCCTACGGGCGCCCGGTGAACACCCCGCCGCGACGCGGGGAGGGGCCGGGCGGCCTGGTCTCGGCGGTCCGCCGGCAGGCCTCCGGCACGACGAGCGGCTGATCCGCCCGCTCCCGCACCAGGGGCGCCGTCGCCTCGGACCACGTCATGGCCCGTCCCGCCCCGCGTACCCCCGAGGCCGTACGCGCCGGGGGAGCCGTAGCGGGTCGTGGCGAGCCGCGGCGCTGGCCCCGCCGGCACCGCTGGGGTGCCTGCCCGCCGGCAGGGGGGCACGGAACCATGGGCGGCCCGTCTCCTGGATGTGGCCCGGCACCCATGGTCGGTCGCCCGGCACCATGGAGCGGTGTCCACCTGTGATCGGAGCGATGAAGTGCACCCACTCGGCCATGACGACATCAAGGCGGCGACCGACCGGATCGCGGGCCGGGTCCGGCCCGTGACCGTCGTACCGCTCGGCCCCGGCGAGAGCGGGCAGGCACGTGTGCCGCGAGGACGACAGGTCCACCTGGCGCTGGAGTTCATGCAGCACACCGGCAGCTTCAAGGCCCGGGGCGCGCAGAACTTCCTCCAGGCACACCGAGAGACCGGAACCCTCCCGGACGTCGGGGTGACCATCGCCTCCGGTGGCAACGCGGGGCTGGCGTGCGCGTGGGCCGCCCGGCGCCAGGGTGTGCCGGCCACCGTGTTCCTGCCGGCCACCGCTCCCGGGGTGAAGGTGGCGAAGCTCCGCTCCTACGGTGCGGACGTGCGCCTCGTCGGCACCGAGTACGCCGAGGCGCAGGCGGCCTGCGCGGAGTTCGCCGCCGCGACCGGCGCGCTCGCCTCGCACGCCTACGACCATCCGCTGATCGCCGCCGGGGCGGGCACCCTGCTGGAGGAGATCCGCGACCGGGTTCCCGGTCTGGACACCGTGGTGGTCGCCGTGGGCGGTGGAGGGCTGTTCGCCGGTGTCGCGACCGCCGCCCGGCAGCACGGCATCCGTACCGTCCCGGTCGAGCCGTCGCACTGCCGTGCGCTGGGCGCCGCCGTCGAGGCGGGCCGTCCCGTGGACGTCGCCGTGGACTCCGTCGCCGCCGACTCCCTCGGCGCCCGCCGGGCCTCCGCCATGGCACTGCACGCCGTCCAGCAGGGCGGGGTGGGGCCCGTGACCGTGCCGGACGGCGAGATCGTCCGGGCCCGGCAGGAACTGTGGGACCACCACAGACTGGCGGTCGAGCACGCCGCCGCCACGGCGTTCGCCGCGGTCGTCGCGTCGCCGGACGCGGGTCACCGCCTCGTGGACGGCGAGCGGATCGCGGTGGTGCTGTGCGGGGCCAACACCGACCCGAGCGACCTGACCGGGCAGCCCGGCCACGGCTGAAGGCCGACGACCGGCCGGGCCCGGCCGTCGGCCGACGGCCGTCGACGGACGAACGGGCGGCCGCCTGCGGCGAGTACGGCCCGGGCGAGCACCGGCCGGGCGGGTACGGCCAGGGCGGGCGCCGTCGAGGCGGGCACCTTTCGCGGGGTGGCCGCCCGCTTTTTCCGGGCATGTGCGACCCCTCCCGACCTCCTGGAGCGACGCCGTCCGGGGCGGAAACGGGGAGGGCTCGTTCCTCATCTTGTAGCGGAACGAAAACGAATGTATAACGTTGTAAAATTCAGCGGCCGGGCGAAACGCGGTGCGCGGTGACGACCTCGTGTCCGTGCCGCCGCCACCTCGGTCGGGTGGCTCAGGAAGGGATGGACGTGCGGGTCAGCCTCAAGGACGTCGCCGCGCACGCGGGGGTCTCCATCAAAACCGTGTCCAACGTGGTGAACAACTATCAGCACGTGACCCCGGCCATGCGTGAGCGCGTTCAGAGGTCCATCGACACACTCGGCTACCGGCCGAACCTGGCCGCCCGGCACCTGCGCAAGGGGCGCACGGGCGTCATCGCACTCGCCCTGCCCGAGCTGGGCAACCCCTACTTCGCGGAACTCGCCGCCGCGGTCATCGACACCGCCGTGGAGCACGACTACATCGTCCTGCTCGACCACACCGGCGGCCGACGTGAGCAGGAGATCCTGGTCAGCCAGGGGTTCCGGGCGCGCGTCATCGACGGACTCATCCTCAGCCCCATCGAACTGGAGGCGGAGGACCTGCGCGACCGGGAGAACGTGCCGCTCGTGCTGCTCGGTGAGCGGGACTATGACCTGCCCTACGACCACATCGCCATCGACAACGTCGCCGCCGCCCGCGACGCCGTCCGTCACCTGGTCTCCCTCGGACGCCGGACCGTGGCGTTCATCGGGGCCCGGAACGGTCGGAGCGAGCCGGCCCAACTGCGCGTGCGCGGCTGGCGCGAGGAACTGCGCACGGCCGGACTGCCCTCCGACGAGGGGCTCGTCGCCGCCACCGACGGCTGGGGGCACGCGGACGGCGCCACCGCCATGGCCCGCATCCTGGACTCCGGACGGCAGCCGGACGCCGTGTTCGCGTACAACGACCCGATGGCCATCGGGGCCATGCGGGTGCTGCACGAGCGGGGGATCCGGGTGCCCGAGGACGTCGCGGTCGTCGGGTTCGACGACGTGATCGAGGGGCGCTTCGGCGCGGTCACCCTCACCTCGGTCTCCCCGGACAAGGAGGCCATCGGCCGGCTCGCGGTCGAATCGGTCCTCGCCCGGCTCAACGGAGACACCCGCCCGCCCCTGAGGGTGTCGGCGGACTATCGCGTGGTCGAACGGGAGAGCACCCTGGGACGCCAGGAGGCCGCCCGACGGGCCGCGAGCGACTGACCGCGGCGGCGGCGCCGAACCGGCGCGGCCGGGCCGACGGGGGCCGACGGCCCGGCGGGCGCGGCGGGTGGGGTGCGGTGGGCGCGGTGCGGTGCGGAGCCGGCGGCAACCGGTGCCGGGTCGGTGGTGAAAGGTGCTGGGCCGGTGGTGAAAGGTGCTGGGCCGGTGGTGAGGGGTATCCGGGCGGTGGAGGCAGGTTCCGGGCCCGGTGTGCGCCACCGCCGCGTTCGCGTAGGTGATTCACGACCGGTTCTGCGGGTCTTCGGCGGGTCCCGCGGCCTTCGGGGGACCCGCGGTCCGCGGACGCACAGTGCCCGTCCAGGCGGCCCGGTGAGTGCAGTGCACCACCGGGGCCACGGGGCGGTGCGGGCGGCTCACGTGCTCGTGTGTGTGCGTGTATGCCCCTTCGTGCGGCCACGGGGCCCTCCAGGCGCGCCCATGGCCCGGGGACCGGGGCCCGGGGGCCGGGGGCGTCACGGGGGTGGCGCGGGGGAGTGCAGGACCCTTCACGCGGCCGCACGCACACGCGGCCACGCGCGGCCGGCAGGCGGCCGCACAGCGCCCTTCCCGTGTCGCGAGGCCGCGAACCCGCCGATGCGGACGCGGACGGTCTCCGCCTTCGTCGCGCGGCGGCCGGCCGGCCCGCCCCGCGGTCGTTCCCGGGGGCGGGGAAACCGGAACGACCCCTTCGTCCTGGTCGGAAGTGATCATCACGTCCGGTATGCGCACCGTGCGCGGGGGGTTTACAACCCCCTTCCAACGATGTAAAAACCTCATTGCGGCGGACCTGACAGTGTCCGACGTGGGGGAGACGCACTGTTGGCGCTTGTCGTTCGACTCCCCAGTTCCCTTTTTCAGCGTCGCCCGGATCGGGGTCACCCATGCAGCGCACCATTCACCGTCCTCACCTCTTCGCCCGTCCCGTGGTCGTGGCCCTGGCCGCAGCGGTGGCCCTGACAGCGAGTGCCTGTGCCAAGTCGGAGGACGACTCGTCGGACAAGCAGAGCTCCTCTTCCGCCGCCGACGCGCAGCAGAAGGTCGCCACGCCGAAGGCGGGCAGCAAGACCTGCACCATCGACGCCTACGGCGCGAAGAAGATCGACCTGAAGAACGCCACCGTCGGGTTCTCCCAGTCGGAGAAGGAAGCCAACCCCTTCCGCATCGCCGAGACCCAGTCGATCAAGGACGAGGCCAAGAAGCGCGGCGTCAAGCTGCTCACGGCCAACGCCCAGTCGCAGTTCTCCAAGCAGATCAGCGACGTCCAGGACCTCCTCGCCAAGGGTGCCGACCTCCTCGTCATAGCCCCGCTCAACTCCGACGGCTGGGAGCCGGTGCTGAAGGCCGCCGCCGCCAAGAAGGTCCCGATCGTCACGATCGACCGCAAGATCAACGCGACCCCCTGCAAGGACTACGTCTCCTTCATCGCCTCGGACTTCGTGGAGCAGGGCAAGCGCGCGGCCGACCAGATGATCAAGGCCACGGGCGGCAAGGGCGAGGTCGCGATCCTGCTCGGATCGGCCGGTAACAACGTCACCACCGAGCGCACCAAGGGCTTCAAGGAGCGCATCGCCGAGAAGGCCCCCGACCTGAAGGTCGTCTTCGAGCAGACCGGTGACTTCGCCCGCGAGAAGGGCCAGCAGGTCACCGAGCAGCTCGTCCAGTCCAAGCCCGGCATCAAGGGCATCTACGCCGAGAACGACGAGATGGGCCTCGGCGCGGTGGCCGCGCTCAAGGGAGCGGGCAAGAAGGCCGGCGCCGTCAAGATCGTCACGGTGGACGGCACCCGCAACGCCGTCAACTCCATCGTGGACGGCTGGATCAGCGGCGTCATCGAGTCCAACCCGCGGTTCGGCCCGCTGGCCTTCCAGACGCTGGACACCTTCACCCAGGGCAAGGAAGTCGCCCAGGACATCATCATCCAGGACAGCGCCTACAACTCCGACAACGCCAAACAGGACGTCGGCAAGGCCTACTGATCCTCCCTCCCCGCCCGGACCGCACAGGCCCGGGCGGGGCCCCCGCGCGTTCAGGGTTCCCGGTCGCACGAACCACCCGGGGACGCCCGCGGATTCCCGGACTTCCCGGCCTTCCCGCTACCCGGGAAGGCCGCACGGTCTGAACGCCGGAAGGCCGGAAAGCCCTCGCATCTCCACGGCGATCCCGAACCCCCCGCGCGAATGCACGTACTTCCGCACTCCCCGCACTTCCGCACTTCCCGTATTTTTCCGCACTACCTGGAGGCACAGGTGGCACCACCCGCCGAGGTCCTCGCCATCCGCGGACTCAGCAAGACATTCCCCGGAGTCCGGGCCCTGGACGGAGTGGATCTCGTCCTGCACCCCGGTGAGGTACACGCCCTCATCGGAGAGAACGGCGCCGGCAAGTCCACGCTCATCAAGGTGCTCACCGGCGTGTACCGGCCGGACGCCGGCACGGTCGAGTTCCAGGGCCGGCAGGTCTCCTTCGGCACTCCGCTGGAGGCCCAGAAGGCCGGCATCTCCACCATCTACCAAGAGGTCAACCTCATCCCGCTGCTGAGCGTGGCCCGCAACCTCTTCCTCGGGCGCGAACCCCGCACCCGGCTGGGGCTGCTGGACTTCGCCCGCATGAACCGGGAGGCCGAGGAGACCCTGCGGACCTACGGTGTCCGCGTGGACGTGCGCCAGTCGCTGCGCACCCTCGGCGTCGGCGCCCAGCAGATGGTGGCCCTCGCCCGCGCGGTGGCCACCGACGCACGGGTCGTCATCATGGACGAACCGACCTCCTCCCTCGAACCCCGCGAGGTCGAGACCCTCTTCTCGGTCATCCGCCGCCTGCGCGACTCCGGCATCGCGGTCGTCTACGTCAGCCACCGTCTCGACGAGCTGTACGCCGTGTGCGAGACCGTCACCGTGCTCCGCGACGGACGCCGGGTGCACCACGGCCGGCTGTCCGAACTCAGCCGGCTCGACCTGGTCTCCACCATGCTCGGCCGTGAACTGGGCGAGGTGCGCGCGGAGGGCCTGACGAAGTTCAGCGGCGACCACCACGCCGCCGATGCCGAGCCCGTCCTGGAGGCGACCGGCCTCACCGTGCCCCACAAACTGCACGGTGTCTCGGTCAGCATCCGGCCCGGAGAGGTCGTCGGACTCGGCGGGCTCCTCGGCTCGGGGCGCACCGAGACCGCCAAGGCCATCTCCGGCGCGCTCCCCACCCGTTCGGGGAAGGTCGTGGTCGCCGGAACGTCGCTGCGCGGCGGCTCCACCCCCGGCGCCATCCGGGCGGGCATCAGCCTGCTGCCCGAGGACCGCAAGAGCGAGGGGATCGTGCCGGGCCTGTCGGTGCGCGAGAACATCGCGCTCGCCGCCCTGCCCCGCCTCTCCCGTTTCGGCATGGTCTCCGAGGCCCGCGTCGACAAGATCGTGAACACCTTCATCGAACGCCTCCGGATCAAGGCGTCCTCGCCGCACCAGAAGGTCGGCGAACTGTCCGGCGGCAACCAGCAGAAGGTGCTGCTGGCCCGCTGGCTGGCGATGAACCCCAAGGTGCTGCTCCTGGACGAACCCACCCGCGGCATCGACGTCGGCGCCAAGGCCGAGGTGCAGAAGCTCGTGGACGAACTGGCCGAGGACGGCCTGGGCGTCCTGCTCATCTCCTCCGATCTGGAGGAACTGATCGAAGGGTCCGACCGCGTGGTCGTACTGAAGGACGGTGCGGTCGTCGGCGAACTGACCGGCGAGGACGTCACCGAGGACAAGCTCATGCGGACCATCGCCGGGGACGCGCCCACGCGCGCCGCCGGGGACACAGCCGCGCACACCGCCGGGGAAGCCCCCGCGGGCACCGCCGGGGACACCCCCGCGCACACCGTGGTGAAGGAGGCCGCCTCCGATGGCTGAAGCCACCGTGCGCACCGCCGTCCCGTTCGACAAGGCCCGCGTCCTGCAATGGCTGCAGGTCTACGGGGTCTACGCCGGCGTCGCGCTGCTCCTGATCGTCAACATCGTCATCACCCCGCACTTCCTGTCCACCGAGAACTTCCGCACCCAGGCCGTCCAGGTCGCGCCGGTCATCATCGTCGCCCTCGGCATGGCACTGGTCATCGGCACCGAGGGCGTCGACCTCTCCGTCGGCGCCGTGATGGCCCTGGCGGCCTCCGTCACGGCCCTCTACCTCGGCTACGGGCTGGTGCCCGCCCTCCTCGCGGTGGCACTGTTCGCCGCCCTCGCGGGACTGGCCAACGGGGCGCTGGTCGCCTTGCTCGGGGTGCAGCCCATCGTCGCCACCCTGGCGCTGATGGTCGGCGGCCGCGGCATCGCCCTGGTGATGCTGCCCCAGCTCGAGGACCTCCACAATCCGTCGCTCGCCTCCCTCGGCTCCGGCGACATCGTGGGCGTGCCCTACCTCATCCTGATCGCCGCCGCCCTCGCCGTGCTGGTCGCGTTCGTGATCCGGCGCACCACCTTCGGACGGCAGCTGCTGGCCATCGGCGACAGCCGCCCCGCCGCGCAGCTCGCCGGTCTGCCGGTGCGCCGCGTGCTCATGGTGGTCTACGTCGTCTCCGCGCTGCTCGCCGCCGTGGCGGGCGTGCTCGCGACGGCCCGGCTCCAGGCCAGCGACCCGACCTCGCTGGGCAACCTCATGGAGCTCTCGGCGATCACCGCCGTCGTCGTCGGCGGCACCCCGCTCACCGGCGGCCGCGTCAGCATCGGCGGCACGGTGGCCGGCGCCGTCCTCATCCAGCTCCTCACCGCCACCCTCATCAAGCACGATCTGCCGCCCTCGTGGACGCAGATCGCCCAGGCCATAGTCATCGTGTGCGCGGTCTACGCGGCACGGGGACGGGGGAAGCGATGACCGTCACCAATACGGACACCACACCCGTGACCACCGCGAGCAACACCTCCGCGGACGAGACGGAACCGGTGGGCTCCTCGCGCGCGGAGCGCATGAGCGCCCTGGTCCAGCAGCACGGCGCCCTCGCGGTGCTCGTGATCGTCTCGCTCATCGCCTCGTTCAGCTTCGACTCGTTCGCCACCGGCGACAACGTCTCCAACATGGCGACCAGTTCGGCGTTCCTCGCGATCGTCGCCCTCGGCATGACCTTCGTCATCATCACCGGCGGCATCGACCTGTCCGTCGGCTCCCTGTTCGCGCTCGGCGGCGTGCTGGCGGCCTGGGGATCACGGCACGGCACCCTCGTGGCGCTGCTGCTGCCCCTCGCGGTCTGCGGACTGATCGGCGTCGTCAACGGGCTGCTCGTCGCCCGCTCCCGGCTCGCGCCCTTCATCGTCACCCTGGCCGCCATGCTGGGCGCCCGCGGTCTCATGCTGTCCCTCACCGACGAGGGTGCCGACACCTACCTGATCGGCAAGGGGTCCTTCCTCGCCACTCTCGGCCAGGACAGCACCCTCGGCATCGGCAACCCGGTGTGGCTCATGCTGGCGCTGTTCGTGGCGGGCGCCGTCGTCCTGCGCCGCACCCGCTTCGGCCAGCACGTGTACGCGGTCGGCGGCAACGAGGACGCCGCCGCCCTCATGGGCGCCCCGGTGGCCCGCACCAAGATCCTCGTCTACACCCTGTCCGGGCTGCTGGCCGGCCTGGCCGGCGCGCTCAACGCGGCGTGGCTCGCCTCCGGCGTGACCATCCTCGGCAACGGCATGGAACTGGACGCCATCTCCGCCGTCGTCATCGGCGGCACGCTGCTCACCGGCGGTCTCGGCTACGTCAGCGGGTCGCTGGTCGGCGTCCTGCTGCTGAAGGTGATCCAGAACGTCATCAACCAGATCGGCTCGCTGGACTCCTCCTACCAACAGGTCGTCAGCGGCGCCTTCCTGGCCGTCGTCGTCATCGCCCAGACCTACCTGGGCCGCAGGCGACAACTGGTCTGAGCCCTTCCCGCCCCTTCCCTTTCCCTCTTCACCTTCCCTCTTCACCCCCGACACGGCAGCCGGTCGTCCTCGACCCGGCTGCCGTGTCCTTGTGTTTCCCCGGGGCCGTCCTGCGGGGCTGCGTCCGCGCGGCTACGGGGCTGCGCAGGCTGCGGGGCAGGGGGCCGCCGGAGGGGACCGGGGACGGGGCACCGGGGGGATCGCGAGGGCCACCCGGTCACCCGGAACCACCGGGTACTTCGGAAGGCCGTGCCCGTACCGCTTCGTGCCCGTACCGCTTCGTGCCCGTACCGCCTCGTGCCCGTACCGCCTCGTGCCCGTACGGCTGTGGCGGTGCAGCCCCGTCCCCGGCCCAGCGGACGCGTACCCGCCCCGGAACGCGGGGCCTTCGGCATCGTCCCGCCACGGCACCCGCCCCGCTGCGGCACCGTTCCGCTACGGCGCGACCCGCCGTCCCCGCCACCGTGGCGATCGCCCCGCACACGGACTGCCGGCCCGATGAGCCGGCCGGCGTCCCCCCGCCGGCCGCACGCGCCCGCCACACGGCCCTCGTGTTCTCCACGGCCGCCGTCGCGCTGCCGGAGGCAGTGGAGGAGCACCCCTGGTCCTCACCCCGCCCCAGCCACCCCCCCCGCCCACACGCGAGCGGTCCCGGTGAGCGGGGCTCACCGGGACCGCGGTACGTACTACGGGGATGTTGTCGGGACTACGGCTTCTCGTCCGTGTAGAGGGTGCTCACCTCGTCCGCGGTGAGCGCGTGGTCGTAGGCGTGGACCTCGTCCACCGCGCCGTTCCAGAAGTCGACGTTGTCACCGTTCCACTTGGCGCGGCCCACCACGAGGGGACCGGAGCCGACGTAGTTCGGGCCGGAGGTCACGGTCTCCGCCCGCTTGCCGTCGACGTAGAGGGTGATCTGGTTCGTCGCGGCGTCACGCACGCCGACGAGGTGGTACCAGTGGCCCGTCTGCGGGGTGGTCACCAGCCGGGCCCGGTGCTCGCCGGGGGTGCTGAAGGCGAAGGCGCCCTGACCGTACTGGAGGTAGAACGGGCTGGCCTGTCGCGTGCCGTCCTGGCTGAGCGCGGTGGCGTAGTTGCCGGGAAGCGCGTCCAGCTTGACCCAGGCGGAGACGGAGTAGCTGCCGGTGGTGTCGAGCACCGGCTCCTTCGTCCCGGCGTACTGGCTCTTGCCGTCGAACTTCAGCGCGCTGCCGTGGACGCCGTCCGTCCAGGAGGTGCCCTCGGAGAGCGTCAGGGGCCGCTTGTTCGGGCCGCTGTCCGCGGCGGTGGTGCCGGTGCCCTCGTCGAGCGACCAGTTCCCGCCGCCCTTCAGCTCCTTGCGGCTGCCGGCGGCGGCACCCGCGGCGATGACCTTCTGGTTGATCTCACGGACGCGGTCCGCGTCGACCTTGATCTCGCGACGGTCGTACGTGTACAGGCCGTTGAGCTCGTTCTCCAGGTCGGTGATCTGCGTGTACACCGATCCCGACAGCTCCGCGCCCGCCTGCTCGAGGTAGTACTTCTCGGTGTTCTCGACGTACTTGTCGGTCAGCGCCTCCTTGTCCGTCACGCCGCTGTAGATCACGGTCGGGGCGCCCGGCCACATGTGGCCGGGGGAGCGGAGGGTGAAGCCGCCGTGCTCACCGTCCATGGCCGCCCGCTTCTCGTCGGGGAAGGCCGGGTCGGTGTTGTTGTAGTCGTGGTGGTCGATGATGTCGCCGGTACCCGAGTCACCCTTGGAGTTGCAGCAGTTGACGCCGCTGTGGGTGTTGACGACGCGGGAGGGGTCGGCGGCCTTGACGGCCTCGGCGATCCGCCCGGTCTCCTCGCGGTTCCACTCGCCCCAGCCTTCGTTGAAGACGATGTTGCCGATGACGGCCGGCGAGTCGTGGTGCTGGCGCATCGCCTCCATGCCCTGGTCGACGAAGGCCTTCTGTCCGGTCTGGTTGGTGATGTTCCCGGAGACGAAGTCCTGCCACACCAGCAGGCCCAGCTTGTCCGCGTGGTAGAACCAGCGGGCCGGCTCCACCTTGATGTGCTTGCGGACGGCGTTGAAGCCCAGCTTCTTGTGCGCCTCGAGGTCGAAGGCGAGGGCCTTGTCGCTCGGCGCCGTGTACAGACCGTCGGGCCAGAAGCCCTGGTCGAGGGTGGCGAGGGAGAAGATGGGCTTGTTGTTGAGCACCAGCTTCTGGTAGCCGCCCACCTTCTTGACGGCTATCTCGCGCATCCCGAAGTACCCGGAGACCTTGTCCGTGGACCTGCCGTCGACGAGCTTGACGTCGAGGTCGTACAGGTAGGGGTCGTCCGGGCTCCACAGGTGCTGCTTCGCCACGGGCAGGGTCAGCTTCGTGTTGGCCGGACCGCTGACTTTTCCGACGACCTTGCCGTGCTTGTCGCGGGCCACGGCCTCCACGCGCGCCCTGCTGGAGGCGTCGTCGGACTTCGCCGTCACCGCGAGGGTGCCGGTGTCGATGTCGGGCGTGGTGACGATGTCGTCCAGGGATGCCTTGGCGACCGGCTCCATCCACACCGTCTGCCAGATGCCGGACGACTGGGTGTAGAAGATGCCGCCCGGGTTGGTGGACTGCTTGCCCATCGGCTGGTCGGCGCCGCCGGTGTCGGTGACCCCGACCACGATCTCCTGCGGCCCCTCGGCCTTGAGCGCGTCGGTGATGTCGGCGGTGAACGCCGTGTACCCGCCGGTGTGTTCGGCGACCTTCTTGCCGTTGACCCAGACCGTGGCCCGGTAGTCCACGGCCCCGAAGTTGAGCTTGAGCCGGTCGCCGGTCGCGGACTTGCCCGACTTGCCGACCTTCCAGCTCTTGGGGACGTCGACGAGCTTGCGGTAGAACATGTGGTCCTCGTGCCGCTCGAGACCGGAGAGCTGCGACTCCACCGGGTACGGCACGATGATCTTCTCGCCGAGGTCCTTGCCGAAGACCGGCTGCTCGTCCTTCTTCGCGCCGGCGAACTGCCAGGGCCCGTTGAGGTTCTTCCACTTGGAGCGGACCTGCTGCGGGCGCGGGTACTCCGGCAGCGGGTGCTTGGTGTCGACCTTGTCGCCCCACGTGGTGGTGAGGCGGTGCGTGGAGTCGTTCTGCGCGTAGCGGATGATCTGCGGTACGGCCTTGCCGTCGACGCTGAGGGCCGCCTTGCCGTCGTAGGAGAACCTGACCTGCTGGTTCTTCTGGATCGGCTCGGTGAGGGCGATCTCCAGCGCGTCGCGGCCCACGGTCCTGACCGAGCCGATCGGCATGGGTGTGGTGTCCGCCTGGACCTGGAGGTGGTCCTTGAGCGCGGAGAGGTCACCGACCTTGCCCTCGAACCGGGCGCGCACCTTCTTGCCGTCCGCGCCGACCGTCAGCTCGACCGGGTAGACCTCGAAGTCGGCCGGCGGGGTGAACGCCGACATCGGCACCACCTGCTTGGCCATGCTCGGGGTCGACCAGCGCAGGAACATGTTGGCGCCGCCGGTGTCCTGGAACATCTCCAGGCGGAAGTCGTGCTTCTCACCGGCCGTCAGGTGGACGCTCGCGCTGGTCTGCTCCTTGTCCCAGTCGGGCTCCCAGTGGTCGATCACCGCCTTGCCGTCGATGAAGAGGCGGAAGCCGTTGTCACCGATGGCGTAGAACGTGTAGTCGCCGGTCTCCGGGGCCGCGATCTGCCCCGTCCAGCGGGCGGTCGTGTTCTCCGTCTGCCCCGTCAGGTCCTTGAACGTGTCGGTGAGTCCGGAGAAGTTGACATTCGGGTCGAGCTGGGTGCCACCGAGGTGCGCGAAGTCCCGCGCACCCGGCGCCGACATGCTGAAGTACTCGCCCTTCAGGCCGTGCACCGCGACGGCCTCCTGTCCGGACGGGTTGGCGGTGGTACCGGCCGGTGCCTCGGCAGCCGACGCGGTGGACACCAGGCCGGACATCGGCAGGACCAGCGCGGTCGCTGCCAGCAGCGCCCACGCTCTGGCGTGTGGACGGACGTGTGGTCTTGTCATGGAACCTTTCCTCGACGATGTTCACGCGACCGGGACCAGGGCAGCTCGAAGCGCTGCGGGGAGAAGGTCCCGGCAAAGCGAGAGGGCGGGCGGCCGAGCCGGCCGAATGGCTCTTCCAACGTTGGAAATTGATGTCAGCGGAATGACAGCACGCCGATCGGCAACTGTCCAGAGTCTGTGCACGCGCCCGTTGTGTCTGTACTCAAAATCCAGAGCTGGACGAGAAACGCAACTCCGAGGTACGGTCGAGGCGGCGACGGTCCCCGCGGCGTTCGAGACCGGGATTCGGGGCCGGGGTCCGCAGGAGAGGAGACGAGGACGCGTGAACGACGACGGTGGCGACGACGCCGGCCCGCGACGGCACCGGGGCAGGGGCGACGCCCACGGCGTCGCCGATGTCGCCGATGCCGCCGACGAGCATCTCCTCGGCGAGGTCGAGAAGATCGCCGTCGCGCTGGGCCGGATGTTCCCGGGGCTGTGCGAGGTGGTGCTGCACGATCTGCGGGATCCGCGTCATGCGATCCGGGTGATCGAGAACAACCTCTCCGGTCGTCGGGTCGGTGACTCCGTGACCGAACTGGGACTCGCCCGCATCGCCGACCCGCAGTACCCGAGCGTCATCCAGAACTACCCCAACCGCTTCCCCGACGGCCGCCCGGTCAAGAGCACGTCCATCGGCGTCAAGAACGCCGCGGGGGACTACGTCGCCGCGCTCTGCCTCAACCTCGACGTGTCCGTGCTCTCCCCGGTCACCCTCGCCCTGTCGAACCTCGTCGCCACCGACGCCGAACACCGCGAGCGGCCGCTGGAAAGTCTGCGCGACCGCAACGCGCGCGAACTGCGCGAGACCGTCGAGGCGCTCGCCGCCGAACGGGCCGGCACCCCGCGCTCGTTGAGCCGTCAGGACAAGAGGGAACTGGTCAGGCAACTGCACCGGGACGGCTTCTTCGACTCCCGCGACGCCGCGCAGGCCATCGCCGACCTGCTCGGGGTCTCCCGCGCCACCGTCTACAACTACACGAAATGAAGAAACCGGACACCCGCCCTGTGCACACTCCCGCCCACCTTCCCGCGCCCGCCGACGTCGCTGCCCACCTTCCCGCGCCCGCCCACACCCTTGCCGAACCGGACACCCCCTTCGCGGTCGTCGACGTGCACAAGGTGCTTCGCAATGCCGAACGCCTCGCCCGGCGCGTGGAGCGGCTCGGCGTCACCCTGCGCCCGCACGTCAAGACGGCCAAGAGCCTCGACGTCGCCGCCCTGCTCCGGGACGCGGACGGCGCCCCCTGCCCGGTCACCGTCTCCACGCTCGCCGAGGCCGAGGCGTTCGCCGACGGCGGCTACACCGACCTCACCTACGCCGTCGGCATCGCCCCGCACAAACTCCCGCGCGTCCTCGCCCTCCTGCGGCGCGGCGTACGGCTGCGCGTCCTGCTCGACAGCCGTGCGCAGGCCGAAGCCGTCGCCGACGCCGCCCGCCGCGCCGGCCTCGCCGTCCCCGCGCAGATCGAGATCGACTGCGACGGCCACCGCGGCGGCCTGCGCCCCGACGACCCCGCCCTGACCGCGATCGGCCGTGTCCTGCACGACGCCGGATGCCTGGACGGCGTACTGACCCACGCGGGTGAGTCCTACTTCGCCACCACTGCGAAGGCGCGGCGCCGGGCGGCCGAGCAGGAGCGTGACGCCGCCGTCGCCGCCGCCGAACGGCTGCGCGCCGCCGGACTGCCGGTACCCGTCGTCAGCGTCGGCTCCACCCCCACCGCGCACGCCGCCGAGGACCTCACCGGCGTCACCGAACTCCGCGCCGGCAACTACGTGTTCTTCGACCTGGTCATGGCCGGACTCGGCGTCTGCCGCGTCGAGGACCTCGCCCTCTCCGTCGTCGTCACCGTCATCGGCCACCGTCCCGGGCTCGGCCGGATCCTCACCGACGGCGGCTGGACGGCCATGTCCCGCGACCGGGGAACCGCACGCCAGGCCCAGGACCAGGGCTACGGCCTCGTCACCACCCTGGACGGCGACCTCCTCCCCGGCCTCGTCATGACCGACGCCAGTCAGGAGCACGGCACCCTCACCGCACGCGACGGCGCCACCCTGCCCGACCTGCCGCTCGGCACCCGGCTGCGCATCCTGCCCAACCACGCCTGCGCCACGGCCGCCCAGCACTCCGGCTACCACGTCGTCGACAGCAGCCGTACGGGCACCGGCGCGCCCGAGGCCGTCGCGTACTGGCCGCGCGTCACCGGCTGGTGACCGTCCCCGACCGCCCCGTACGCCACTCCGACAGCCGCATACCGCCCCCGATCGTCCACTCCCGCGAGGTGTCCGCCATGCCCGACGCATCACCCGTTTCGTTCGACGACGTCCGTGCCGCGGCCGGGCGCCTCGCCGGCGTCGCCCACCGCACCCCCGTCCTCACCTCCCGCACCCTCGACGCCCTGGTCGGCGCCGAGGTGTTCGTCAAGTGCGAGAACTTCCAGCGGATCGGCGCCTTCAAGTTCCGCGGCGCCTACAACGCGATCGCCCGGCTGCCCGCCGAACAGCTCGCCAAGGGCGTCGCCGCCTACTCCTCCGGCAACCACGCCCAGGCCACCGCCCTGGCCGCCCGCGAGCTGGGCACCACCGCCGTCATCCTCATGCCCGAGGACGCCCCGAGCTCCAAGCGGGAGGCCACCGCCGCGTACGGCGCCGAGGTCGTGACCTACGACCGCTACACCCAGGACCGCACCGCCCTCGGCGAGGCCCTCGCCGCCGACCGGGGCCTGGCCCTCATCCCGCCCTACGACCACCCGCACGTCATCGCGGGACAGGGCACCGCAGCCCTCGAACTGCTGGAGGAGACGGGCGAGTTGGACGCGCTCGTGGTGCCCGTGGGCGGCGGCGGACTCATCGCGGGCAGCGGCCTCACCGCCAAGGCGCTGTATCCGGGCACCGCGATCGTCGGCGTCGAACCCGAGGCGGGCGACGACACCAAGCGGTCTCTGGACCGCGGTGAACGCGTCACCGTCCCGGTGCCCCGCACCATCGCCGACGGCCAGGCGCTGGACACCCCCGGCGCGCTCACCTTCCCCCTCAACCAGCGCCTCGTCGACGCGATCGCGCTCGTCAGCGACGAGGAGATCGTCCACGCCATGCGCTTCGCCTTCGAACGGCTGAAGGTCGTCCTGGAGCCGAGCGGCGCGACGCCGCTGGCCGCCCTCATGGCCGGACGGCTGGAAGGGGCACCGCGCCGCATCGGCCTCATCGCCTCCGGGGGCAACATCGACGTACGGCGCTTCACCGAACTGATCGGCGGCTGACGGATCCGGGCGGGGCGGGAGCCGCACACCCCCGGCCCCCGTTCCCGCTCCGCGGCTCCTCAGCCCGCGACGGCGACGGCGATCAGGGCCAGGGCGCCGGGCAGCGCCTGCGCACCGAGGATCCGCCTGTTCGCCGTCACGCCGCCGAAGACACCGGCCACGACGACGCACACCAGGAAGAACACCCGCACCCGGAAACCCGTCGGATCGTCGGCGATCAGCCCCCAGACGAGCCCCGCGGCCAGGAAGCCGTTGTAGAGGCCCTGGTTCGCGGCCAGGGGCGCGGTGGTCCGGGCGAGTTCGGCGTCCATGCCGGACAGCCGCCGGCCCGGGGCCTTCTGCCACAGGAACATCTCCAGCACCAGGGCGTACACATGGAAGGCGGCGACCAAACCGACCAGCACACTTGCTACGAGGTCCACTGATTCCCGTCTCTCTTCCGAACTCCGGCCTCCGCAGAGGGTATGCGGAGGGCACGCGGTCGCTCGAACCGGCATGCGAGCCCCATAGAGTTCAGCCATGCACCGTACGCGTCGCCTCCTGCCCCGCGCCCGCCGCACCGGCCGTCACCCGCGCCCTGCCCTCCGCCCCGCGGCCTTTGCCGTCACGCTCGCACTGCTCGCCGCCTGCGCGGCCTGCGGCAACAGCGGTGGTGGCGACGGCGGTTCGAAGGCGGACGCCAAGGGTGGGGACGGCCGGGGCGACGGCTGGCACCTGACCTGGTCGGACGAGTTCAAGGGCGCACGGGGCACGCCGCCCGACCCCCGCAAGTGGGTCCACGACACCGGCGGCGAGCCCCAGTGGGGCAACCAGGAGTGGCAGTACTACACCGACCGGACCGGCAACGCGGCCCTCGACGGCAAGGGCCGCCTCGTCCTCACCGCCCGCCGCGAACGGCTCCCGGGGATGTCGAACTGCCGCTACGGCACCTGTGACATCACCTCCGGTCGGCTCACCACGAAGGGAAAATTCGCCCAGGCGTACGGCAGGTTCGAGGCCCGTATCCGGGTGCCCGAGGGCAGGGCGACGCTCCCGGCGTTCTGGATGATGGGCGACAACGACGAGGAGAAGCCCTGGCCCGGCAACGGGGAGATCGACGCCATGGAGGTCGTCGGCGGTGAACCCGGCACGGTCTACGGCACCGTGCACGGCCCCGGCTATGCCGACGAGGGCCTCGGCGGCAGCCACGAACTGCCCGACGGCGAACGGTACGCCGACGGCTTCCACACCTACGGCGTCGAGTGGACGAAGAACCGGGTGACCTGGACCGTCGACGGCACGGCCTACCACAGCGACCGGCGCGCACGGCACGACCGCAAGCACCCCTGGATCTTCGACCACCCCTTCTACCTGCTGCTCAACCTCGCGGTCGGCGGAGTGTGGCCGGGCCCGGTGACGTCGAGCACGCACCTCCCGGCCCGGATGACGGTCGACTGGGTCCGCGTCCACGAGCGGTCCTGACCCTGACCAGGACGCCGACGCGCACCCTGGCCCGGACGGCGGCCCGATCCCGGACGCACGGGCCGTGCACGGTCACTCGTCGTCCGGGGCGGGCGGGGTGGTCGAGAACAGGTCGCCGTCGAAGTACAGCGTGAGGGGAACGCCGCCGGAGGGACCGGACTCCCGGACGTCGCCGTTGGGGAGGACCACGCGGATCCGCCGTCCGGTCTCCCGGGCCACCAGGGCGGCCAGGGTGAAGACGTAGGCGGGGGAGTCGGGGCGGGCCAGCACCAGGGCAAGGCGCGCGGCCTCGTCCAGACCGGCGTCCGCGACGGTCAGCGAACCCTGGAGGACCGACTGGGCGTTCAGCGCTTCGGTGAGGGCGCCGATGCTCCGCAACTGCTCGGTGGTCACCGTCGCGCCGGGGCCCGGGAGGGCCGCGTCCCCGGGGACGCCGCGGGCGTCCACGTCGGAGCGGACCCGGTCGAGCAGCGCGCCGTGCGGGTCGCGGGCGCGGGTCCACGCCGGGGCGGGGCCGGACGCGGTGAGCGCCTGGGCCAGGGACCGGACGAACGAGTCGGGGCGCTCACCGCGGGGGACGACGGGGCCCGCCTCGTCGTCGTCCTCGTCGTCCTCGTCGTCCTCGTCCGAGTCGTCGGAATCCTCGTCGGCGTCCGGTTCCTCCTCGGCGTCCGAGTGGTCGCCCTCGTCGCCCTCGTCGGCGGCGTCTTCCGACTCCGACTCCGAGTCCGAGTCCTCGGAGTCGGCGCCCCAGGGGCCGCCTGTGCCGACGGCGGCACCCGCGGCACTCGTGCCCGCAGCGGCACCGGTGCCGTCGCCGTCCTCGCCGTCCTCTGTGGCCGGTGACACCTCCATCGTGCCGTCCACCGCCTCGGTGATCCGCGCGGGTGCCGGGCGGGGGGCACGGCGGGGCTGTGCGGCCGGGGCGGAGGCGAGGGAGGCGGTCGGGAGCGGGACGGTGCCGTCGCCGGCCGCCGCCCGGGCCGTCTCCAGCAGCGCGACCCGGTCCGTCAGGGTGCGCTGCGCGGTCCGCTGCGCGTTCGCCTGGAGGGTCTGCTCGGTGAGGCTCTGCTCGATCTCGTGCCCGAGCGCGTCCACCGCCCGCTGTGCCGCGTCCCGCGCGGCGACGGCCGCGTCGTGACGCCCGGTCGCCCCGGTGAGCGCCGTCCGGGCCGCCCGGTCGTCCGCGAGCGCGGCCGCGGCGTCGCGCCGGGCGCGCTCCAACGCCTCGGCCGCGTCGCGGGCCGCGCCACGGGCCAGTCCGAGCCGGCCGGTGATCTCGTCGACGGCGTGCCGTGCGGTGTCGAGGGCACGGTCGGCGTTCTCGGCCGCCGCCCGGGCCGCGGTCAGCGCGGTGCGGGCGTTGTCGCGGCGCGTGGTGCGCCGGGCGACCGAGCCGCCCGACGAGGAACTGCTCGTACTGCGCCGGGTGGCGCCGCCCCGCGACGAGGAGGAACCGGCGGTGGTGGCCTCCCGCAGGGCGCGGTCCGCCGACTCCAGCGCGGTCTCCGCCGCCGCCACCGCCTCGTGCGCCGCCCGCGCGGTGTCGGCCGCCGTACTCGCCCGCGCGCTGCTGTCGCTCAGATCGGCCGTCAACTCCGTGACACGGCGCTGCCGTTGGCCGTCGGTGTGGGCGGCGGCAGTGACCGCCGCGTCGGCTGCGGTACGCGCGTCGCGGGCGGCGTCGGCGGCATGCCGGGCGGCGGCCAGCTCCGTCGCCGCGTGCGCCACCGGCGGAAGGGCGTCGTCCCGGGTGCGGGTGAGGCCGGGCATACGGGCCTGCAGGCCGGCCTCCCGTACCCGCGCGGCCTCCTCCGCCTGCCCGGCCGCCTCCAGCGCGCGTATCTGTGCCCGTACGCCCGCCCAGGCGTCGGTGTCCCCCGCGGGAGCCGGAACCGGAGCCGGGCCGGCCGCCGACGGTGTCGCTGCCGGTGCGGGTGCCGGCACCGGTTCCCCGTCCGCCCCGAACCGCCGGAAACGCAGCCCGTCCCCGTCGCGCAGCGCCAGTTCGACCGTGCGGCCGAGGCGCGCGGCCAGGCCCGAGGCGGCGTACAGGGCGCGTGCCGTCTGCTGCGGGGTGCCGTCGACGGCCAGCCAGAGCTGGACGGTGGGGTCCTCCCGGCCCGCGCCCGCCCGGACACCGTCGGCGAGCAGCCCCGGCAGGTCGCGCAGCGGCACCGTCCGCCAGTCCCGGAGCACCCCGTCGGCGCGCGCGTCGTCCGGGCCGCCGGCCGCGCGGACCTGCGCGTCGGCGGCGTCGCGCAGCAGCGAGGCGCCGTCGTACACGCCGGGATCGGTGCGCGCGGCGGTGACGCCGAAACCGAGCACGTCGCGCTCCCGCGTCCGCGTCCGCACCGTGCCGGTCACGTACCGGTCGCCGTCCCGGCCGTGCACGGTGATCAGCGCGTCGACGAGGATCTCGTGGCTGCGGCTGCCGCGCGTGCCCTCGGCGGCGGCGGTGTTGCCCTGCTTGAGCCAGTCGCGCCGGGTCCCGCCGACGGCGGCGCCCGAGCCGGGGGCCTGCGCCTGGCGGGCCAGTACCGGCAGCGTGAAGCCGAGCACCTGGCGGTTGTCGTCGGAGGCGGCGAAACCGCCCTGCACCGCCAGACCGCCGGTGGTGCCCGCGTACGAGGAGGAGCCCGTGCTCACCGTGGGCAGCCGCAGCCGGTCCAGCGTCACGTCGCCCGCGTCGGTGACCGGACGCGGCCGGAACAGCTCCACGGTGAGGCGGGGCGGGGTGCCCGGCGCGCCCTGGAGCGGATACGTGCCGGGCATGCGCGTGGTCAGGCCGGCCGTCACACGCGGACGGTCGAGGGAGAGCGTGCCCGCCTGGAGCAGTTCGCCGACCCGCACCGCCGTCGCGTCCGCCGAGTCGGAGGCGGCCAGCGACTGCCATGAATGCCGCAGCTCCGGGGCGACCTGGGTGAGCGCGGTCGCGAGCTGGGTGCCGCCGTCGAAGGCGAACACCGGCGCGGGACCGGCGGGAACGATCCGCTGCCCGCCCACCGCCGGCCGCGTCCGGTGCAGACCCGCCGCCAACGGGGTCTCCGGCGGCGCCGGTTCACCCGTCTCACTGCCGGTGAAGCGCAGCGCGGCGGCGGTGTGGACGGTGGTCTGCTGGGCCTCCCGGCCGCGGAAGACGTGCGCGATGCGGTCGGCGAGCGTGGTGTCCGCCTCGGTCAGGCTCAGGATGCCGTGCTGGAACATGCTGCCGGGCAGGTCCAGGATCCCCGTCATGGGGCTGACCCTGACCTCGGCGACGATCCGGTACGGCACGCCCTCGAAGTCCGCCGCGCTGTCGGTCCGCTGCCAGAAGCGGTTCTCGGCGGACCGGGTGACCCGCGCGGCGTTGCCGCGCACCGTCTCCGCGGTGAGCAGGGCACCGGCCCGGTCGGTGCGCTCGCCGCCGGAGGGCCGGGGGAACCGCGACTGGAGCTGCACGAATCCCGCGTGGCGCACACTGCGGGCGGTGGCGTCGGTCACGGACGACGGGGCGTGGGCCTGGAACTGCTCGATGCCCGCGCCGGTCGCCGAGGGGTGCCCGCGCAGCGCCCGCAGCGCGTGGTCGTCGGCGTCCGGCTCGGCCCGCAGGACCACCTCGACGAGCTGGGCCCCGCCGTAGCCGGCGTGCCGGAACCGGAAGAGCTGGCCGCGCCCCGGCCCCCGCCCGGCGAGCGTGCGCAGCCCCGCCGTGGAGGTGAGGTCGGCGATCCGGGCCGCCACACCCGGCAGGTACGAGGCGTGCCCGGGACGGGTGCTGCCCGGAGCCACCCTGTCCACCAGGTCGAGCAGCCTGCGCCGCATCACGTCGGGACGCCGCACCGTGCGCGTGGCGTCGGTGAACTCGGCCATCTCCTGCACGCTGCCGAACCCCACCTCCCGGGCGGCGACGAAGCGGCGCGGCAGCGGCACCGAACCCACCACCGGCGGGGGCACGGTCAGCCCCTCCACCGACGCGAAGAACGGGGCGTCGCGCCGGATCTGCGCCGGGGTCGCGAGGAACCGCACCCCGTCCGGCAGGTCCACCGCCACCGTCACCGCACGGCCCTCGCCCTGCCCGAGCGCGTTGCCCACCGCGTTGCGACGGCCCCGCCGGAACGTCACGAGCAGGGTCGCGTCGGCCGTGATCCGGTGCTGGTCGCCGGACTCGGTGGCGGTGCGGTACACCGCCGTCGACGAGGCGAGCGCCCGGGACCTCTCGCGCCGCGCGGTGCGCGTGTACCGCGCCCCCGGGTTGAGAACCCGCTGCTGCGGCGCGGGCTGCGGCGTACCGTCGCCCGGTTCCTGCTCCTGGCTGTCGGAGCGGGCGGCGAGCACGCCGTCGAAGTCGTTGCCCGCCGCCTGGTCGGCCGCCGGGGTGCGCGAGGACGAGGTGTTGTGGACCGCCTGGAAGCCGCCCGCGAACTGCGCGCTGTCCACCACGCCCCGCTGCTGCGCGGCGCCGTCGGCGGCACTGAGCCCGGTCTCGTAGTACTGCGGGAACGGGTCGCCGTCGGCGCGCGGGCGGCGCAGCACACCCCGGATCTCCATGGTGATCACCTCGTCCGCGGCGAGCCCCGGCAGCGAGATCCCCTCCACCACGTAGGCGCCCTTGAAAACCTGGTGGGCGCGGGCCGGCAGGACGACGGGGCTGCGTGCCGCGGACAGCATCTCCGCCGCCACGGTCGTCGGATCGGTGGCCCGGGCACCCGCCAGCGACTCGCCCACGGCCCGTCCCGCCCGCGCCACCAGGTCCGGCGTGTACTCCGACGCGGCGTCCCGCAGGTCGTCCAGCAGACCGCGCGCCGGGTGACCCGGATAGGTGTTGCCGAGGATCTGGCGGAAGGCGTCGTCCAGCGCGGCCGACGCCCCGAACACCTCGACCATCGCGTCGTCGGGCAGCAGCACCGTGCCCGGCAGCGGGGTGCCCGCGGCGTCGGTCAGCTCGCGCCGCGCCTCGTCGGCCGCCGTGGCCGCGCGCACGGTGTGCGCGGCGGGCGGGACCGCGACGGGCGCGGTGCCCGGTCGCGTACGGTGCGTCGGCACCGACAGCCACACATCGCCCGACACCCGGTCCGGCGGCGGCCCGGCCGGAGCGGCCGGCGCGGCGCCGGGCGGGGTGTACGGCGCGGGCACCGTGTGGTGCGCGAACCGCACCGCCGGATCCTGCCCCGGCCCCTCGTACAGGTCCAGCGCCAGCTCGGCCGGCACCCGGAACACCTCGCTGCGCTGGCCCGCCCCGCTCCCGATGAACAACTGGTCGTGTCCGACGGTCAGCTGGACGCTGTTGTCCTGCCGCACCTGGTGGCCGCCCACCGCGTCACCGCTGCCACCCAGCGTCCACGCGCCGTCGCGCACCGGCACCCCCAGGGTGCCGCCCATGCCGTACGACCCGCCCATCGTGTGACCCTTGTGATCGTTGGCCCCGAGCGACAACGACGCCACACCCATGCCCTGCACGCCGGGCAGCACCCGCTTGTGCTTGCTGCGGCCCGCGCCCCGCACCGCGCTCAGCACCAGCCGCACCCGACGCGTCCCCGTCGCCGTCGGCAACTCCAGGAACAGCGGATGCCCGCCGTCCACCATCGCGTCCACGGAGGCCCGCAGCCCCACCCCGGAGCGCGCCTGCTCGAACCGGCGCAGATTGTTCAACTGCGCCTGCACCACGGCCTCGTCGGGCAGCACCCGAGTGCGCGAGTGGGCCTCGGGCGGCAGGAAGCCCTCCCGGCGCAGCCACGACTCGGCATGGGCGAAGAGCGGTTCGGCGCCCTCCACCCGCAGCGGGGTGGCGGTCGTACCGATCGACCTCAGATGCTCCAACTCGGCCGGAAGCCGCCGCTTCTCCGCCTCCGTGGGCTTGTGCCCCCGGGCGTCCGCGGCGGCCAGCAGCCGCAGATGCATGCCCCGGGGCCAGTGACCGGGCGCGAACTCCTTCCGCCCGCCGCCCGGCAGATGCAGCACCAGTGTGTGCCGGATCTCCGCCGGAGCCAGCAGATGGCTCTTGTTGCTGCGCACCGCGTGCATCAGCGCCGCGCTCGCGCTCTGCCCGAGCGTCTGGTGCGCGCTCGCCTGGAGCGCCGCCCTGCCCAGCACATTGCCGCCGACCTGGCGCCCCGCGTCCGGATGCCCCTGCGAGTGGTCGGAGGTGAGCGCCGGACCGACACTCCCGGACAGCGTCACCCCGCTGGTGAACGCCGACTGCGAGTCGAGCTTCACCACCTGCGTCAGATGGCTCTCCAGGTTGATCTTCCCGTCCACGCTCCGCCGCAGCGGCTCGCCCACGACCGCCTCGGTCTTCAGCTGGAACATGCCGACCGCGCGCCCCGACGAGTCCAGCAGCACCGGCGAGAAGACCCCGCGGTCCCGCTGCATCGACAGGGTGCCCCCCAGCAGGGGCTCCGACAGGAACGTCTCGAACTGCGCCGCCGAGTCCTCGTCGAGCGACCCCAGCTCCGCCCCGAAGTGGCTCAGCGACTCCGCGAGCAGCCGGTGCGGCTCCGCGACCGTGTCCACACCCCACACCGGCGTCTCGTCCAGACCGGCCGCCTCCGGGAGATCCCCCTCCTCGTCGAACGCCAGGTGCTGCGGGAACCAGAACGTGGCCGGGCCGTGCTGCCGCGCCGGACCCCATGTCACCGGCGGCGCCAGCCGCGGCGCGTCGACCCGCACCTCCCACAGGGCGTCGAAGTCGTACGCCTCCGAGGGCTCGTTGCTGCGCTGCGCCGACGTCGCCTGCACGACCGTCGTCACCGACGCCGTCGACGAGAGCTGGTTCAGCGTCATCGCCAGCGACAGCGCGGCATCCACCCCGCGCACCGGAATCGCCCTGGTCACCGGGAACAGCGCGGTCCACGGCAGCAGCAGGGTGCGGAACGTGCCCGACGCCTCCGAGGACACCGACTCCTGGGTGCCGATGCCGCGCCGCTCCACGCGTACGTCCTGCTCACCGCCCTCGGCCTGCCCGTAGCGGGCCGCCGCCACCGGGTTCGCCAGCCGCAGCCGTACATCGACGGTCCGGTCCACGCCGTTCACCTCGACGGTGATCCGGTGGCCGAGGCTGCCGCGCAGATACGGCAGGGCCAGCACCAACTGTTCGCCGCCCGCCACCGTGCGCAGCTGCTCCCGTACCGGGTGGTCGTGGGCCACGCCCGTGAGCCCGAGCGCCCCCAGGACCTGCTCGTGCAGCCCGTCCACCACGGCCGGCGGCAGCGGTTCGAGGTACACGAGGCCCACGTTGCCGTCGAGCTGCGAGCCGTACGCGACGACGTACGTGGACGACGGTGGGGTGGTGGGTGCGTGGGAGGTGGGCCAGGTGGGGGGTTGGGTGGCGGGGTGGGGGGTGGTGTCGGGGTTGGTGGTGGGGGTGTTGGTGTTTTGTCCGGTGTGGTCGTGGAGGGGGGTGTTGGTGGCTTGGGTGACTTTTTCGATGGTGTCGAGGTAGCGGTGGGGGATGTCGAAGGGGGTGTTGTTGTCGGTGGTGGCCATGAGGCCGGTGGTGTGGACGGCGGTGGAGTGGGGGTGGTTGCGGAAGAGGTAGTCGTTGTCGCGTTGTTCGTCGGGCAGGCCGAGGTAGTGGAGGAGTTCGTGGAGGAGGTCGGCGTCGCTGTGGTGGAGGTCGAGGTGGCGTTGGTTGGCGCGGGTGGGGTGGGGGGTGTTGGTGAGGTCGATGGTTTCGGGGTGGGTGGGGTCGTTGTGGAGGTTGACGGTGAGGTGGAACTGGTCGCCTGAGGTGGGTAGTGCGAGGCCGTTGTTGAGGTGGGTGTCGGCGAGGTGGGTGAGGCGTTCGGCCAGGGTGGTGCGTTGTTGGTCGGTGAGTCCGGTGGTGGGGAGGTTGAGGGTGTAGTTGCGGATCCATTGGCCGTCGGGTGCCTGGATGCGGCGGATGTCGGCGCGGATGAGGGTGGTGGCGCCGGAGAGTTTGCCGGGTTCGGGGATGTTTGTTGTGGGGTCGGTGTGGGGGTCGAAGCGTTCGGTGTGGAGGGTGGCGTGGGGTGCGTGGGGGCGTAGGTGGTGCCAGGTGTTTTTGGGTGCGGGGTTGGGGTGGCGGGGTGCGGGGCGTTCGTCGCGGGTGGTGGGTGCGGGGCGGTGGCGTCCGTCGGGCTGGGTGCTGGGGGCGTCGCCCGCGTGCCGCGGCGCACTCGACGTCGGGCCGGTGCCCGTCGTCGTCGTGCCCGTCGTGTTCGTGGGACCGGTGCTCGTCGCCGTCGTGCCCGTGGCCGTCGTGCCGGCCGTGCTCGCGCTGTAGTGGTTCAGGCCGGTGTAGTGCACCTCCATGGCGGGCGCGCCGGTGGTCGGCCCGTACCGCAGGACGATGCCCCGCGGTCCGCCGGCCGGGGTGGTGCCGGGCACCGGCTGGAAGACGTCGATGGGCGCGCCGAGGGTGTCGGCGAGCAGCGGCAGGAACGCGTCGCCCACCGGGCCGCCCCACGCGGTGTCCCAGTCCCGCACCGCGTCGGTGAGCGCACGTACCTCGGGCGCGGTCAGGGGCGCGTTGCTCTGGTGGTAGGCCGAGATGAGCAGGTCCCGACGCTGGTCCGTCGTCAGGTCGGCGAGCGTCGGCAGCGCGTTCTCCGCGCGCAGGTAGGCGAACATCTGGCGGTTGCTCGGCGGGCTGCCGGCCGGGGCGGGCGCGGCGCCCGGCGCGGACACGGCCACCGTGTAGAGGGTCTCCAGGTCGTCCGGGTCCAGGTCCTCGGCGTGCGTCACCCCGGTCACCCCGAACTGCGCCAGCCGGGCGTCGACCCAGGCGGCGGGACGGGTCCGCGCCTGCGCGGCGAACGGGCCGAGGAGGGCGTCCCGCAGCTGGCCGAGCACCTGGGGCGGCAGCGGACGGCTGCCGTCGGCCGCCGCCGCGACCCGGGCGAGCACCAGGGCCTGCAACTGCCGCCTGGCCGCACGCAGATGACCGGTGCCCTGCGAGGCGTCGCCCGGGTGGTGCGCCAGCGCGGCCAGGGTCTGCCGCACCTGGGCGGGGCGGCTCAGCCAGGCGGCGGTGCCCGGGTCGAGGGACAGACCGGCCTCCCCCAGCCGGGTGCCGACCAGACCGGGTGCGCTGCCGATGACGGTGTACAGCAGGCAGTAGCCGTCGCCGGGCGTCTCGACGCGGGTGCCCCGCGGCGCGACATAGGGGGACGGGGCCGCGGGCGGCGCCGCGGCCGGAGCCTTGCCCTTGGCCGTGGTCTTCGGCGCGCCCTTGCCCGTGCCGGTGTCCGTGCCCTTGCCCGTCGTGGTCCCGGGCGCGCTCTTGGAGGTGCCGGTGTCCTTCTTGGCCGTGCTCCCGGTGTCCGCCCCGGTGCCCTTCCCGGGCGGGGGCGGCGGCACCGTGGTCTTCCCGGCCGTCGTCTTCGTGACGGGGCCCGCGGCCGGGGTGTGACTCTGGCCGCCGGCTGGCAGCGGGGCCGCGCGGCCGTCGGGGTCGGGCCAACGCGGCGCGGTCGTCGCGAACGTGGAGCGCAGCGACTGCTCCGGTGAGGGGGCGTCCTCCCGTACGGCCGAGGACAGGTCCGGCAGCGCGTCGACGGCCGAGGTCTGCTCGGCGGCGGCCCGCATCTGCGTGAGGACGGTCGTGGCGAGCTGGCCGTTGCGGCGGGTGACCTTGTTGCCGGCTCGCGCCGTACGGCGCTGGGCACGGTTCTCGCGCAGCCGGGCGATCCGCGAGTTCTCGCCCCGGCGGACCACGGCGGCCGCGTCGTCACGTGCCTCGTCCACGGCCTCCTGGTGTTGTTCCTTCGCCTGGCGGACGCGGTCGGGGCCGATGGCGACGATGTGCTGAGCCTGCTTCAGCTTCTCGCGGTTGTCGGTCAGCCGCCCGGTGGCCGCCTCGACGGCACCCGCGGCGGTGGTGATCACCGGCATCATCGCGCGCACCCGGGGGTCGTCGGCCACGTCGGCGGCGGGCCGGCGGTCACGCGGCTCCGGCGTGCTCCCGGCGGGCGCGGCCGGCGCGGCGGGCGGCGGGACCGTGGCCCGGGTGCCCTGGGCCGCCGCGGCGGCGCGCTCGGCGCGCACCGTGTTTTCCACCGCGGTCAGCCGGTCCAGTGCCGCACGCAGGTCGCGGCGCCCGTCGGCCAGCTTCTTCTCGTCCGCGGCGATCATCGGCGGCAGCGTCGCGGCCGTCTCCCGGGCGTCCGCCAGCCCCTGCTCCAGCCGGTCGACCAGCTCTCCGGCCTTGCGCGCCGCCTCGGCCGAGGCGAGGGCCTCGGTCCGTGCCGCCCGCTCCGCGGCGACCGCCGTCCGCACCGCGGCCCGCGCCCGGTCCAGCCTGTCCCCGGCGTCGCCGTGGGTGCGCTTGGCGTGCTGGAGCGAGGCGGTGAGCCGGTGCAGCCGGCCGGGGACGTCGGCGAGGGTGTCGCTGGCGGCGTGCAGGAGTTCCGCCTGGGCGTGGAAGGGCGCCCAGGCGCGGGTCAGGTCGGGGTCCGCGGTGACGAGCGAGCCCGCCGGCGTGAACTCCCAGCGGCGGATGCCCTGCGGGTCGCGGGTCATCAGCTCCACGGGGCGGTTGCCGAGGACGGCCGCGCGCGAGGCCCCGTAGAGCGCCTGGCCGAGGCGGGTGCCGTCCGGATCGGCGCCGAGGGCCACCCACAGCTGCACGCCGTCGGTGCCGGGGGTGAGCGCGGCGTCGAGGCGCTCGGACAGCTCGTGCGGCGCGACGGTCGCCCAGTCGGGGACGAGCGCGGGCAGGTCACGCACGTGGTCCGGGGACTCGTCGGGGTCGATGAGGCCGTGGCCGAGCAGATCGCGCTCCTCGACCCGGAGGGTGACCGTGCCGGTGACGTGCCGGACGCCCTGGGGCCCCTCCACCAGCAGGTGGACGTCGGCGTCGACGGCGTAACTGCGGGTGCCCCGCGCCCCGTCGGCCGGCGCGGAGGTGCTGCCGTGCTTGAGCCAGTCGCGGCGGCTGCCGGTGGAGGTGGAGCCGAAGGCGGTGGGCTGCGTCGAGCGCTGGGCGAGGGGGACGGTCGCACCGGTGAGCTGGTGTCCGTCGTTGTCGGCGCTGAGGAGTTCGGTGAACGCGACGGCGAAGGAGTGGTCGGCGCCCGCCGCCGTGCTCACGGTGTCGGTGGTGTTGTGGAGCTGGTCGAGCGTCACGTCGTCGCCGTGCGTGGCGCGGCGCGGGTTGTAGAGGGTGACCGTGATCGAGGGGGACTGGGCGGGCGCTCCCTCGAAGGGGCGGGTGCCGGGCATGCGGCGGGTGAGGTCCGCGGCCAGCCGGGGCCGGTCGAGGGAGATCCGCCCGGCCTGGACGAGCTGCCCGAGACGGGCCGCCCGGCCCTCCAGCGACACGGACGTGAGCTGGGAGTGCCAGCGGCGGTCGGTGAGCGGCGCCACCTCGTTCAGCGCGGTCTCCAGGTGCGCCCACCCGTCGAAGCCGAACGCCGGCGTCGGCCCCGTCGGGCTGAACATCGCCTCGTCGGAGAGGTAGGGCGTGGCCGCCGGGCCGGGCAGCACGGTGTTGCGCGGGTCGACGGTCGACAGGACGGACGGCGCGGTCACCGACGGCGGCCGCGTGGGCGCGTGGGTCTCGGTGCCGGTGAACCGCAGGGACAGCCGGACCGGGACGCCGCGGGTGCGGGGGGTCCCGCGCGACAGCATCGCGTCCAGCCACCGCCGCAGGTCGCCGCCGGCCTCCGACCAGGCGATGCCGCCATTTTCGAGGAGACCACCGACGAGGTTGGGCGGCCAGTCGGCGACCAGCGCGGAACGCACGGAGAGGACGTAGTCGTACTCGAGGCCGTCGAAGTCCGCCCCGTTGTCGGTGCGCAGCCAGAACCGGTTGTCGACGGTGGTCGCCCGCCGGACCGACCTGCTGGTCGCCGCCTGCGGAGTGAACACCGGCGCCGCCCGGTCCACCTTGGACTCCTCCGGCTTCTGGTTCGGCCGGGGATAACGGGTGGTCAGATTGACGGCGGCCTGCTTCTGCCGCACCCACGCCTTGGTCGTCGTACGGCCCGCGGCCGTGTGCGACTGCCACTGCTCCAGCCCCGAGCCCGGCCGTGACGAGCCCCGCACGTCGGACAGCTTCTGCGTGCGCCGGGGCACCGCCGTCATCGTGACCTCGACCAGGCGCTCACCGCCGTGGCCGTGGTGCCGGAAGTGGAAGCGGGTGGTGGCCCGTCGCGGGGTGCCGTCCGGGCCGCGTCCCGGCAGCGCGCGCAGTCCGGCCGCGGAGGTGAGCTGCGCGATCCGGGTCCGCACACCGGCCTGGAAACCGGTGTGACCCGGGGTGAACACGCCCGGGGCCTCGGACTCCACCAGGGCGGTCAGCTCGCGGTAGACCTGGCCGCGCCGCTCCCGGGGGGCGACCGGCCCCAGCGGGACGGCGGTGTGCGGTCCCGGCGCGGCGGACGTCGGCGCGGGCGCGGCGGACGCGGTGGTGGACGGTGTCTCGTACTCGATCACCGAGGTGACCCCGCCGAGCCCCAGCTCGCGGTGACGTGTGTACGACGACGGCAGCGCGGCGGTCGGGGACGGCGCGGACTCCGGGGCGAGCCCCGTCACGGAACCCATCCACCGCGCGTCCCGCAGGTGCTGCCCCCGCGTCATCAGGAACTGCAGACCGTGGCGCACGTCCGTGGCGATCGTGACGGCCTCGGACGTACCCAGGTCGCCGGGACCGCCCAGCGCGTTGCGGGTGCCGGCGCGGAGGGTGACCAGGTAGGTGACGTGGGTCCCGATCCGGTGGAGGTCGCCGGACTCGGTGGGAACACGGTTGACCGCGGTGCTGGAGGACAGGCTGTCCGAGGTGTCGGTGCGCGCCACGTAACCGAACCGCGCGGAGGGGTTGAACAACCCCTTGAAGTCCTTGCTGCCGCCCCGCGTGGTGACCCCGATCGAGCCGTCGATCTCGGGGTTGACCTGCCCGTACGGATCCGCCGGGCGCTTGGGCAGCGCGGGCGGGTTCTGCGAGATGAGCCCTGTCGCGCCGAACTGGTGCGATTTGCCGAGGGACTTCTGCTGCTGGGCGCTGTCGGTCGCCGCGACGCCCGTCTCCATGTACTGCTTGGTGGTGTCCAGCAGGCGGGGAGTGTGGGCGATGGCCTGGATCTCCAGGGTGTACTGGCCGTCCGCGAGCGTGCCCGGCAGGGTCATGCCCTCGACGACGTAGGAGTTCTTGAACAGCGTGTGGCCGTGCGCGATCAGGCTGCCCGGGGTGAGCGCGGCCTCACGGGTCTCGGCGGCGCGCGTCGTACCGTCCGTCAGCGCCCGCCCGGCGAAGGGCGAGATCCCGCGGTCCGACCGCTCCCGGCCGTCGGTGCCGGTGGTCGCAGCCGTGCCGGTGGTCGCAGCCGTGCCGGTGGCCGCCGCGGTTCCGGTGGTGGCCGCGGTTCCGGTGGTGGTCACCGGGAGGATCGGACCGGTCCCCGTGTCCGTGGCCGTTCCCGACGTGCCCGCGTCGGCGGCCGCCCGGATCCGGTCGCGCAGCTCGGCGGCGGCCCGCCGGAACGCCGCGTCGATGGCGGCACCGCCGCGCACGGTGTCGAACAGCGCGTCGTCCGGCACCCGCACCAGCTCCGGGAGCGGATTGCCGGCGGCGTCGGTCCCCTCCAGCCGGGCCAGGTCCGTCGCGTTGGGCCGGCGCGGCGCCCCGTCCCTCGGCGTGGGGTCCGGCGCCGGCGCCGGCGCGGGCGTGGACGAGGCCGGGCTCGTACGGCCGTGCGGCACGGCGAGCCACATCGAACCCGCGACGGTCGGCGCCACCGGCGCGGCCGGGGTGCCCGGGGCGCCGGCCGGTGCGGGGGCCGCCTCCCGGTTCGCCTCCTGCCCGAACCGCACGGTGGGCTCGTCCCCGTCGTCCGCGAACAGGTCGAGGGCGAGCTGTACGGGGACCTCGAACTTGTGACTGTCCTGCCCGGTGCCGATGTAGAACTGGTCGTGCCCGGTGGCGCCGCCCACGGTGTCCCCGTGGGTGACCTGGTGACCGTACTGGTAGTCGGCGCCGAAGCCGATCCCGCCCCAGTCGCCCAGCGGCCCGCTCACACTGCCCATCGGTCCGAGCGCGCCGCCGTAGGACTCGCCGAGCTGCTCGCTGTCGCCGCCCGACGCCTGCGCCAGCCCCATGACCTGGATGCCCGGCAGGACACGGCGGTGGACGCTGGCGCGCGAGGTGTCCCGCACCGCGCTGAGCCGCAGCTTCACCCGGCGGACGCCGGTGTCGGTGTCGTCGGGCACCTCGAAGAAGACGGGGTGCCCGCCGTCCACCATGGAGTCGGACGCCGCGCGCAGTCCGACGCGGGTACGGGCCTCACGCAGCCTGCGCAGGTTGTTGAGCTGGGCGTGCAGCCGTATCTGGTGCTCCGGCTCGTGGTTGCGCACCGCCGCCTTCAGCTTCGCGCCGAGCCCGGTGGCGGGGGCCGGCGGCAGGAAACCCTCCTGGCGCAGCCAGTCCTCCGCGCGGCGGTAGAGGTCGTCCGTGCCGGTGACGTCGAGCGGGGCCGCGCCCAGTCCGATGCCGTCCAGGTTCTCCAACGAGTCGGGCAGCCGCCGCACCTCGTCGGGGGCGGGGACCCGGCCGGCCGCGTCGGCGGCACTGAGCACCCGCAGGTCCATGCCGTGGGTGCGGCGCAGCACCGGGGCGGCCGTCTCGGTGCCGTCGGCCCGGATGAGGGTGATGTGGTGGTCGACGGCGGCGGGGGCGAGCAGGTGACTGCGGTTGGTGCGGATCGCGTGCATGGTGCCGGAGGACTGGCCGGCGCCGAAGGTGTTGGTGACGGTCGCCTGCGCCTGCCCGCGTCCGCCCAGGCTGCCTCCCACGGTCTCGGAGGCGTCGGGGTGGCCCGGCTCGTGGTCGCCGGTCAGGGCCGCGGCCGCGTTGCCGCTGAACCCGATGCCGCTCGTGTACTTCGAGGACAGGTCCACCTTCGAGTGGTTGACGACGTGGCTCTCGAGGTTGATGCCCCCCGCGATGCTCTGCCGCTGCGCCGGACCCACCACGGGCACGCTGGTGAAGCGCACCATGCCCACCACGGTGCCGTCCCCGTCGACGAGGACGGGCGAGTGGAGACCGCCCTCGAGCTGCATGGGCAGCGTGCCGCGCAGGACCTGCTCGGAGAGGAAGTCGGAGAGCTGACCGGCGGCGGTGTCGTCGAGATCGGCCCGGAAGGACTGGTGCGCGTGCTCGAAGAGGGCCCGCGGGTCGATGACCGAGTCCACGCCGTAGAGCGGCAGGTCACGCGGGTCCGCGGGCGCGGGCAGGCTGCCGGCGGCGGGGTCCGCGGTGGTGAGGTGGCGCGGGAACCAGATGGTGAGGGGACCGTGGGTGCGCGGGGCGCTCCAGCCGTCGGAGGCCGCGGTCGTCGCGGCCGTGCCGCCGGTGGTCGTCCCGGCTGCGGGGGCGCCGACGGCGGGGGCGTCGCGGCGCACCCGCCAGTGCGTGGTGAACTCCACCGGGTCCGAGGGCTCGTTGGAGCGCTGGGCGGACGTGGTCTGCACGGCGTGCGTGACCGTGACGGAGTCGCTCGCCTGGTTGTGCGTGAGCGTGGCCGTCGCCGAACCGTCCACCGCCCGCACCGGCGTCGGGGCACCGAGCGGCCAGGACCCGGTCCAGGGCACCTGGAAGGTGCGGTACGTCCCGGACGGCTGCCCGGAGAAGGTCTCGCGCGTGCCGAACCCGCGCCGCTCCACGTGCTTGTCGGGATCGCGGGTGTCGAACCTGCCCTGCCGCAGCGAGGGGCGCGGCTCGGAGAGCGTGAGCTGGACGTCCACGGTGTGGTCGCGTCCGTCGACGCGGATGACGACCCGGTGGCCGCCGGCGCTGCGCACGTAGGCCAGGTTTCGCGCGAGGTCGGCACCACCGAGCCGGTCCTCGACCTGTTCCCGCACGTCCGTGGGCGGGTTGTCCGCGTCGACCCCCAGTTCCGCGTAGACCTGCCGGTGCAGTCCGTCCAGTACCTCGCCGGAGAAGGGCTGGATCTGCACGAGGCCGACGGTGCCGTCGGGCAGCGCGCCGTAGTCGCGCACATAACTCGACGCGGGCGCCTCGGGGTCGGGCGGTGGGGTGGTGGGTGCGTGGGAGGTGGGCCAGGTGGGGGGTTGGGTGGCGGGGTGGGGGGTGGTGTCGGGGTTGGTGGTGGGGGTGTTGGTGTTGTGTGCGGTGTGGTCGTGGAGGGGGGTTTGGGTGGCTTGGGTGACTTTTTCGATGGTGTCGAGGTAGCGGTGGGGGATGTCGAAGGGGGTGGTGGTGTCGGTGGTGGCCATGAGGCCGGTGGTGTGGACGGCGGTGGAGTGGGGGTGGTTGCGGAAGAGGAAGTCGTTGTCGCGTTGTTCGTCGGGCAGGCCGAGGTAGTGGAGGAGTTCGTGGAGGAGGTCGGCGTCGCTGTGGTGGAGGTCGAGGTGGCGTTGGTTGGCGCGGGTGGGGTGGGGGGTGTTGGTGAGGTTGATGGTTTCGGGGTGGGTGGGGTCGTTGTGGAGGTTGACGGTGAGGTGGAACTGGTCGCCTGAGGTGGGTAGTGCGAGGCCGTTGTTGAGGTGGGTGTCGGCGAGGTGGGTGAGGCGTTCGGCCAGGGTGGTGCGTTGTTGGTCGGTGAGTCCGGTGGTGGGGAGGTTGAGGGTGTAGTTGCGGATCCATTGGCCGTCGGGTGCCTGGATGCGGCGGATGTCGGCGCGGATGAGGGTGGTGGCGCCGGAGAGTTTGCCTGGTTCGGGTGGGTTGGCGGTGGGGTCGGTGTGGGGGTCGAAGCGTTCGGTGTGGAGGGTGGCGTGGGGTGCGTGGGGGCGTAGGTGGTGCCAGGTGTGTGTGGGTGCGGGGTTGGGGTGGCGGGGTGCGGGGCGTTCGTCGCGGGTGGTGGGTGCGGGGCGGTGGCGTCCGTCGGGCTGCGTGCTGGGGGTGTCGCCCGCGTGCCGCGGCGCACTCGACGTCGGAGCGGCAGGCGCCACCGGCCGCCTGGTGAGCGGGGTTGCCGTGCTGGCGCTGAAGTGGTTCAGACCCGTGTAGTAGACCTCCACCGCGCGGTCGGACGTGGGTGAGCCGATGCGGACGACGACGGCGGGACGACCCTCGGGGCCGTCCGGCACGAGCAGATCCACCGTCAGGTCCAGGGTGTCCGCCAGCAGCGGCAGGAACATCTCGCCCATACCGCTGTCCCACGCCGTGGACCAGTTCCGTACCGCCACCAGCGCCTGGGCGTACTCCTCGGCGGTGAACGGCATGACGCTGTCGGCGTAGCCGTGGCCGAGCACCAGGCGGAGGCCAGCGTGGGACAGGTCCTCCAGCGCGGGTAGCCGGCCGGTGTCCCGCAGGTGGTCGAACGCCTCCCGGACGCCCGGGTCCGCGGGGACGGGCAGGCCGTCCTCCCGCAGTGCGGCCCGGTAGCGCGGGAGCACGTCGTGGAGCTGGTCGGGCGACGTCACCCGGTCGATGCCGTACTGCCGCAGCAGGTCGAGGAGCTCCTGCCGGTCCATCGTGCTCGTCCGCCCGTCGAACCACGGGATCAGGCTGCGCCGGGCCTGGCCCACCACGCTGTACGGCAGCGGCCGCCCGCCCCGGCGCGCTTCGAGGAGTCGGGCCTCGGCCAGCGCGCGCAGGCTCTCGGCGGCGATCGCCAGATGGCGCCGGTTCGGGGTCACCGGGGACCCGGTCGTGGCCCGCGCCTCCTCGACGAGCGCGGCGCGCACGTCGTCCGGCCGGCCCAGCCAGGCATGGGTGGTCGGCGCCTGGCTCCTGAGCCCCGGCAGCAGGTCGCGGGCCCGGGCGGGGGCGGTGCCGAGGAAGGTGTAGAGCAGGCACAGGCCGTTGCCAGGGGTCTCCACCGGGTGGCCGTGCGAGTCCCGCACGGGGAAGGGAGCGGGAGCGGGAGCGGGGGGCTCGGGCGTGAGGGGCGTCGGCGCGGTGACGGGGTCGCCGCCGCGGGCCTCCCGACCCTTGCCCTTGTCCCGGTCGGCGCCCTTGTCCCCCTGCTCCTTGTCCTCCTGCCCGTTGTCCTGGTCCTGCCCCTTGTCCGGGCCTTGGTCCTGCCCCCTGTCCGGGCCCTTGTCCTCGCCGTCGTCCTCGGTCTTCGGCTGCTCGACGGACGGCGGGTCCGGCACCGTGATCACGGTGCCCGTGTCGGACGGGTCCCCGCTCTCCGTGAGGTCCGGCGCGACGGAGTCCCGGTCGCTGTCGGAGCTGTCGTCGGGGGCCGTGTCCACCGGCGCCGGGATGTTGCCGGTGGAGGGCGCCGCCGCACGGGGCACCCCGGCGCCCGGCCAGCGCGGGGCGGTCGTGGCGAGCGTCGCGCGCGACGTGGGCAGGGCCGAGGGGCCGGCGGCCAGGACCGGCGCGGCCGCTCCGGGCAGGACGTTCCGCGCCCGGTCCTGCCGGTCGGCGGCGTCGTCGCGCCGCTTGAGCACGTCGTCGAGATCGGAGTCGATGTGGGTGAGCCGCTGCCGCGCCCGGTCGTGGGATTCCTGCCTGTCGTCCCGGACCAGGGCCGCATCGTCGGCCTTCCGGCGGGCTTCGCCCGCATCGGCGCGCAGGCCCTCGGCGATGGACCGAACACCGGGGAGCCGCGTTCCGGCCTCGTCCAGCGCCGACCCGTCGCGGGTCAGGGCGTCCTCGGCGTCCCGCAGGGACGCGGTGTCCCGCGTCAGCCGGCCGCGGAGGTCGCCGAGCGCGTCGGTCAGCCGCCCCGCCTCGGCCGTGGCCTCCTCGATCTGCCGGGCGAGCCGCGGGTCGACGGCGGGCGCGGGGACGGGGACGGTGGCGGTGTCCGCCGTGTCCGCCGTGTCCGCCGCGGTCGTCGTGTCCCCCGGGTCCGTGGACGCCCCGGTGTCCGGCCCCTCGGTGCCGAGCGAGCCGTGGGTGCCGTCCGAACCCTCCGTGCCGCCCGGTCCGTTCGTCGCCCGGTCCTGAAGTGCCGTGAGGTGCTGCCGTGCGGCCTCCAGTTCGCCGCCCAGCCGGGCCTCCTGGCGTCGGCCGTCGGCGATGGCCTCGGTGAGCGGAGGAATCGAGTCCCGGGTTTTCGCGACGGCCGAGGTCAGGGCGTCGATGCGGCCCGTCAGGTCGCGCAGGCGCTGCTCCGCCCCGTCGGCCGCCAGCTCGGCGTCGGTGGCCGCCCGGTCCGCCAGGTCGGCCGCGTCCCGCGCCGCGTTCAGCGCGTTCGTCTCCAGCGTCAGCGTGTCGGCCGCGTCCCGCCGCAGGTCCCGCAGGTCGCGTTCGTCGATGAGCGCCTGGTCGTGGTCGGACGCGGCCCGGTCGAACGAGGAGGCCACGTCCTCGAAGTCCGCCCACGCCCGGTCCAGCGCGGGATCGGCCGTGACGCCGTCCGTGCCCGTGCCGTCCGGCGCTGTGCCGTCCGTGCCCGTCGTCGTGGCAGGAGGGGGAACGAGCCGGCCGTCGGGGTCGAAGGACCAGACGCGCAGCCCCTCCGGGCCCCGCGTGACCAGCTCGACCGGGTGCCCGGTGCCCCGCGCCGCCCGGGAGGCGCCGTACAGCGCGAGCGCCAGCCGGGAGCCGTCCGGGTCGGTGCCGGTCGCCACCCAGAGCTGGTGGCCCCGCTCCGTGGGGTCCAGACCCGCGACGAGCGCAGCCGGGATCTCCCGCACCGGTACGGACGCCCACTGGTCGGCCGGGTACGACGTCTGCGAGCCCAGCAGCGCCGGCATGTCGTACACCTGGGGGACGGGCCGCGGCGG
Organism: Streptomyces sp. B3I8; assembly: GCF_030816915.1. Taxonomy (NCBI): domain Bacteria; kingdom Bacillati; phylum Actinomycetota; class Actinomycetes; order Kitasatosporales; family Streptomycetaceae; genus Streptomyces; species Streptomyces sp. B3I8. Next base: position 6,727,705 of record NZ_JAUSYN010000002.1, read on the forward strand.
GGTGATCCCGTGGCCGAGCGCGTCGCGTTCCTCGATGCGGGCGGTGGCGGTGCCGGTGACATGCCGTACGCCCTCGGGCCCGGAGACCTCGATGTGCACGTCGGTGCGCACCTCGTAGCTGCGCGTGCCGCGGCCCCCGGCGGGCAGGCTGGTGCTGCCGGTCTTGAGCCAGTCACGGCGGACGCCGGACACGTTGCTGCCGAAGCCCGGTGCGTCGGGGGGCCGTTGCAGCACCGGCGGGGTGGCGCCGACCAGGTTGTGATCGGGATCGTCGGCGCTCAGCACGAACGGCAGCGACACCCCGGTGGTGGTGTCTCCGCCGGAGACCGAACCGCGGCTGTCCGCGTTGATCCGTACCCGGTCCACGGTCACGTCGCCGCCGTCGGTGACCGCCCTGGGCCGGTACAGCGACACCGTCAGGGTGGGACGGTCGCCCGGCGCTCCCTGCAGCGGGAACGCCCCCGGCATGGCCGGAAGCATCCCGCCGACCAGGCGCGGGTTGTCCAGGGACACCGAACCGGCCTGGATCATCTCGCCCAGCCGTACCGACGCGTTCTCCTCCGAGGCGGAGGCAGGCTGGGAACGCCAGCCGCTGCCCGTGGCCGGGGCCGCCTCGTCGAGGGCCGTGTACAGCTGGTCCCAGGCGTCGAAGCCGTACACCGGGACGCCGCCGGTGGGATGGAACAGCTCCTCCTCGCGGAACTGGGGCACGTCCCCCTGTGTGTGCCGGGGATCGGCCGAGGACACCGAGGGCGCCACCGGCGGCCGGGTGTCGACGCCGACGGGTGCCGCCGCCTCGCTGCCGGTGAAGCGCAGGCTCACATGGGCGGGCACCCGGGCCCGGCCGCCGAGGGCACCGGTGAGGGTGCGGCCGATCCAGCTCCGGGTCGACGCGTCGGTGTCCTCCCACGCGAGCATGCCGCGCTGGACCAGCGCGCCCAGCACGTTGGGCGGCCAGTCCGTGACCATGGAGGTGCGCACCGTGGCGACGAACTCGTAGTCCAGGCCGTCGAAGTCGGCCGCGCTGTCGGTGCGCAGCCAGAACCGGTCCTCCGCGGTGTGACCGCGCTTGCCGACCTTGCTGGTGGAGGACACCACGTGGACCGAGGGGCCGGCCCGGTCGGTGCGCTCGTCCTGGTGGGGCCGGGAGAAACGGGCCATCGGATTGAACGTGTACCGGTGCTGCCGGCTCACCGAGTCCGAGGTGGAGGTGCCGGCCGCCGTGTGCGAACCCCACTGCTCCATACCGGTCTTGTCGCTCTTCACCGCGGTGCCCCGCGCCGCGCGCCGCTGGGCGTCGGTGGACGTCGGACGCGCCGACAGCGTCACCTCGACCAGGGCCGCCCCGCCGAACCGGTGGTGCCGGAAGACGAACCGGGTCTGCCCGTCGCCGCGCCCGATCAGCGCCCGCCTGCCGGACACGCCGGTGTGGTCGGCGAGCAGGGTGGCCACGCCGGGCAGGTAGGAGGCGTGGCCCGGAGTGGTGATGCCGGGCGCGTAACGCTCCACCAACGTCCGCACCTCGTCGTGCAGCCGCCCGCGCTGCGGCACGGGCGTCGGCTGCGGACCGAGCTCGGTGACCGCGGTGACCGAGGCCAGGCCGAGCTGGCCGTCCCTGATGTACCGGCTGGGCAGCGGCGGGTGCTCGGCGGCGGCGGGCGCCTCCTGCGGGGGCAGCCCCTCCACGCCCGCCATCCACTGCCGCTCGCGCCGCAGCTGACTGTCGGACATCAGGAACTGCAGCCCGCGCGGCACGTCCACGGCGACCGTGGCCTCCCCGGAGGGGCCGAGACCGAAGGCGTTGGCGAAGACGTTGCGGTTCCCGGAGCGGAAGGTGACCAGATGGGTGACGTCCGCCGTGACCCGGTGCTGGCCACCCGCCTCGGTGGGCACCCGGTTGGTGACGGTCGTGGAGGTGAGCGTCTGGGACTTGTCGGTCTTGCGCTCGTACTGGTAGCGCCCGGAGGGGCTGAAGCGGGACGGCCGGTCCGCGTCGGAGCCCGTGGGCTGCGCGGTCGAGGAGCCACCGTCCGCACCCGGGCTCGGACTGGTGAAATACTCCCCGCCGTCCGGCCCGGGGGCGGTACTCGGCAGGTTGTTCTGGGTGAACGTGCCGCTCAGACCGAACTGGTGGCCCTTGCTCAGCCCCTTGGACTGCTGCGCCGAGTCGCTCGACGAGACGCCGGTCTCCAGGTACTGGTTGATGCTGTGCGTCAGCCGGGGCGTGTGCGCGATCGACTGGACCTCCACGGAGAACTGCCCGTCGGAGCCGAGCCCCGGCAGCGTCAGCCCCTCCACGACGTAGGTTCCGCCGAACATCTGCGGCCCGCGGGCGACCAGTGACGTGGGGGAGAGGGCCGTCGTACGGGACTCGGCCGCCACGGTGGTGGTGTCGGTGGGCGCGCTGCCCGTCAGTGAGGTGGTGACGAAGTTGCTGAACCGGCCGAAGAACCGGGAGACCACCTGGGGCACCCACCCCGCTGCGGGAGTCGGAGCAGGCGCCGGAACCGGGGCGGTGCCGTCGGTGGCCGACGCGGGGGCGGACGTGGGCGTGGAAGTGGATGCGGGCGTGGGCGCGGTGGCCGGGGCGCCACCGGTGACGAACCGCTGGAAGGCGTCCTGGAAGGCCGCCGAACCGCGCGCCACGTCGATCAGGGCGTCGTCCGGAACGCGCACCACGTCCCGCCGCGGCACACCGTGCTCGTCCACCATGCCCAGCCGGTCCCGGTCCAGCTGCGTGACCGGACGCACCGTGAACGGCTCGCCCGCCGGGGTGGGAGCCGGGGCGTCCAGGGTCCGCCCGTGCGGCACGGCCAGCCGGACGGTGCCCTGCACCCCGTGCCACTCGGGGTCGGGCCCCATCTCCAGGTCGTCGGGGGCGTGCGGCACGGGCTCCGGGGCACCGAACCTGACCACCGGCTCGGTGCCGGGACCCTGGAACAGGTCGAGCGTCAGATGGGCCGGCACCTCGAACACCTCGGTGTCCTGGTCGCCGGTGCTGATGAAGAACTGGTCGTGGCCGACCGTGGTGAGGGTGGTGTTGCCCAGCGAGGCATGCCCCGCGTACTGGTAGTCGCCGCTGCCGCCCGCCGTCCAGGTCCGCCCGAGGACGGGGAAGGACGGGCCGCCGCCGAAGCCGCCGGCCGCGCCGTAGCTGGTGCCGAGCTGCCCGTTGCCGCCGGCCGCGGACTGCGCCACGCCCATCACCTGGATGCCGGGCAGCACCCTCGTGTGCCGGACCGGCCGGCCCGGGTCACGAGTGGCGCCCAGTACGAGCCGCACCCGGCGCCGCCCCGTCACCGAGGGGACCTCCAGGAACAGCGGGTGGCCGCCGTCCACCATGGCGTCGCTCGCCGCCCGCAGCCCGAGCTGGGAGCGCAGTTCCCGCAGCCGCCGCAGGTTGTTCAACTGCGCCTGCACCAGCGTCTCGTCGGGCAGGATCCCGCGGCGGGGGGCGTCGGACGGGGGCGGCAGGAAACCCTCGTTCCGCAGCCAGGTCTCCGCCTCGTCGAACAGCGGGTCCGCGTGGTTCACGCCGAGCGGCGCGACCGTCTGGCCGATCGACTCCAGCGAGGCCAGCTCGTGCGGCAGATGACGGACCTCCCCCTTGCCCTCGTCCGGTACGCGCCCCACCGCGTCGACGCGGCTGAGCATCCGCAGATCGAGGCCGTGCTCCCAGGTGCCCGGGGCGTAGACGCTCGTACTGCCGTCGGGCCGGATCAGCGTGAGGGTGTACGTGACGTCCGACTCGGTCAGCAGATGGCTGCGGTTGGTGCGCACGGCGTGCATGCCGGCCGCGAGCGAGCTGGTGCCGAACGCGTTCTGCGCCCCGAGCTGGGCACTGCCCTTCCCGGCGACGAACCCGCCCATGCTGATGGTGGCGTCCGGGTGGCCGTGCCGCGTGTCGCCGGTGAAGGCCGGGCCGACGCTTCCGGTGAAGGTGACCCCGCTGTTGAACGCGGTCTTCTGCTCGTTCCTCACCATGCTGACGAGATGGCTCTCGAGGTTGATCTTCGCGTTGATGCTCTTGGCGACCGGAGTGACCGGCGTGACGACCGCGTCGAGCCGCATCATTCCCACGGCCCGGCCGCGCTCGTCGGTGAGCACCGGCGAGTACAGCCCGCCGTCGCGCTGCATGGGCAGCGTGCCGCGCAGGACCGGCTCGGACAGGAAGTCGGCGAGCTGGGAAGCGGCGGTGGCGTCCAGCTCCGGGCCGAAGAACCGTGCCGCGCCCTCGTACAGCCGACGGGGGTGCAGCACCGAGTCGACGCCGTAGATCGGCAGGTCGTCCAGGTGCGCGGGCTCGGGAAGCACCTGCCCCGCGGGGTCGTTGTGCGCGTCCACCAGGTGCTGCGGGAACCATACGGTGAGCGGACCGTGTTGCTCCGCCTCGCCCCAGTCGCCCGCCGGGGCCACGGGCGGCGCCACCACCGGGTCGGTGCCCGGGGCGGTGTCCGGGGTGGAATCCGAACCGGGAGCAGAAACGGCATCCGGGGCGGGCGGCGGCGCGTCCACCCGCACCTGCCAGTCACCGGTGAAGTCGTAGGCCCGCGACGGCTCGTTGCTGCGCTGCGCGCTGGTGGTCTGCACGATCTGGGTGACGGTGGTGGAGCCGTCCGCCTGGTTGTGGGTCAGCGTCGCGCCCAGCGACAGGTCGATCGAACGGACCGGACCCGCGCGCTCGATCGGCACCGCGCCGGACCACGGCACCGGAAGGGTCGAGAACGTGCCGGACGGCTGCGTCGAGACGATCTCCCGGGTGCCCTGTCCGCGCCGCTCCACATGCTTGTCGGGGTCACTGGGGTTCAGGGTGCCCTGCCGCGCCGAGGGCCGCATGGCGTCGAGCGCCAGCCGCACGTCGACGGTCCGGTCGGCACCGTCGACGCGCAGGGTGATCCGGTGGCCGCCGCCGCTGCGCAGGTACGGCAGATGCCGCGCCATCTCCCGCGCCGACAGCACGTCCTGGAGCTGGGCCAGCACGGGGTCGCCGTCGGCCGGGGTCGGCCTGCCCAGCGCGGCGAGCACCTGGCGGTGCACGCCGTCGACCACCTCGGGCGAGATCGGCTCCACGTACACCAGACCCACCTGGCCGTCGTGACGCCGCCCGTACTCGCCGAGGTAGGACCGGCGCGGCCCGCGGTCCGGCCGCGGAACGGGCGTGGTGTCGCCCTCGGGGGACGTGACCGTGAGCGTCGGCACGGGCGGCGGGGCGGTCTCGCCCTCGGGCGGTGGGACGGTCTCGCCTTCGGGCGGCGGTGGGGCGACGCCGTCGTCCGACGGGGCGGGGGCGCCGTCCGAGGCATCCGGAGCCGCGGTGAGGCCGCCACCGGACGTGCCGACGACCGGAACCTGCGTCGGGGACGCGGTGCCGAACGCGTCGGGCAGGCCGGAGTTGGTCGGCGGCGGAGCGGCCGGTGCCGCCGCCGGGGGCCCCGGTGCGAGCCAGAAGCCGGGGGACGTGGCGACGAAGTCGGAGACGGCCGTGGTGCCGGGGGTGCCGAAGACGCCGGTCAGTGAATAGGACCCCGCGTTCGCGAACCGACCCATCTCGACGGTGCCCCTGGGCGCCCACACGGTCCGCCCGGTGGCGAGGGCGACGGCGAACCGCAGCGGCAGGGACGCGTCGAGCCGCGGCATACCGGACGGCGGCGTGTGGGGGGACGGTGCCGTGGTGCCGCCGGAGCGGGAGACGGCCAGCACGACCTGCGTGTCGCGGAGGTCCCGGGAGGAGAGTTCCGGGTCCAGGGCGAGGAGTTCGGCAACCTCCGCGTACGGCACGGCGACCTGTCGCCCGCCGGGGAGCGCGATCGAGACGCGACCCGGTCCGGCGTCCTGGGCGGACACGACGTAGGCCTGGTTGCCCCGGCCGGTCCAGGGCGCCGTGTCCGGGCCGGTGAGGCGGTAGGTACCGTCGGGCTGCAGGGTCAGGGTGGACAGGCTGGAGGGGTCCACGCGCGCGCCCGGTGGCAGCGTCGGCATCGCCCAGTTGCGGCCGCCCGGCAGGCCCGAAGCGTCCTGGAGCAGTGACTGGGGGGCGAGGGCGCCCTGTCGCACCAGGTGGTAGGCGCCCAGTTGGACGGGGTCGTACGGGTTGCGTCCGGCGGCGATCGCCCCGGTGGCCAGCTCGATCAGCTGGTCGCGTGCGGAGGGGTCGGGCGCCGGCAGGTGCAGTGCCGCGGCAGCGGTGGCACCCACGTCGGGCAGCGAGCGGACCCAGTCGATCGCCCCGACGTACGCCCAGTACAGCTGACTCATCTCCGCCGGGCCCACCGCGGTCGAGGGGTGCAGCCCCAGCACCCGTACGGCGAGGGCCGACGGGTTCTGGAGCCTGTGCAGCTGCTCCGCGGCCGTGACGGCGGACGGCATGTCGACGAAGGTGGTGAGGGGGGTGTTCGGCGGTGCGGTGGCCGCCCGGGTCAGGAGCCCGCGGTAGGTGTCGGCGTCGAGGGTGAGGGTGCCGTCGCCGTGGTCGCGTCGGTCCGCCAGGGCCGCGCGCGCGAACAGGTCCAGGGTGAACGGGGTGAGGTCCCTGAGGTGGGGGTCGTTGTGCCGCATCGCCTCCAGGGCGCCGATGCCGCGCAGCAGGTCGTGGTAGGCGGGGTCCTGGCCGATGCCGGGACCGAAGGTGTGGCGCAGGGCGCGCACCAGACGCAGGGTCCGGTCGAGAGCCTCGCCGGGTACGGGGTCGGGACCGGTGTGCAGGCCGGCGGTGCGGGCCAGGTCCGCCAGCTCCGTGTCACTGGGCTCGGGCCAGAACTCCAGGACCCGCCCGGCCCCTCCTCGCGCGTCGTCGTACACGGAGAACCGGACGGCACCCGTACCAGGCTCGGGGATGTAGGCGTTGATGCGATCGGTCGCTCGGACGCGCTTGCGGGTGCCGTTGGCCACCACCTGCGCGGGGGGCGTCTCGGTGAGCGGATCACGGGCCGGAGGGAGGACCGCACCGAGGTTGGCATGCGGGTTCGCGTCGAGGCTGTAGGAGCCGCCGGACCAGCAGGCGTCGAGGTAGATCCAGTCCTGGTCGCGCAGCCGGCGCACACTCGGCCGCCGCTTGAGCCAGCCGGTCATCTCCTTGTCCGAAGCCCGGTAGACGGTGCCGTCGTCCTGTGGCACCGCGAAGGCGTGCGGGAGGCCGTGCAGGGCGACGTGGTGGACCCGCTCGCCCGGCTTGGCGCCCACCGGCATCGGCATCGCCTGTGTTGCCAGCCCGATACCGGGGTGGAAGCGCGTATACGAGTTCACCTCGTGCAGACGGCGGTACGTCTGCTCCCGATGGACGAAGTCGGCCGCGTTGAACAGACCCCGTCCGAGCTGCCGGGCGTTGTCCCCGTCCGCGACGAGGGTGTAACTGACCATCCTGCGTTCCCACTCGGGCACGTCCGTGCCGTTGTGCGCGGTGGTGTCCGCCGGGACTTCGCCGGGGTGGCTGAGGATCCAGTCGCCGCGGGGGACGCCGGACCGTTCCTCGAGGAAGACCCGCACCGTGCCGTCGGTCGCGGTCTGCCGGTTCGGCGTGCCGCTGGTGGACCACACCTGCCGGTTGGTCCGGTCGGCCAGGGCGCGGGGCAGGTCCAGCTGCCGCCCCCCGGCCTGCGGGACGAACAGCACGATCGGTACGTCCGGCGGCAAGGCGGTCAGCGTCGGGTCCAGGGCAAGCAGTTCGACGAACACGTCCGCCGGCACGTTCGTACGGGCGCCGTCGATCGTGGTGACGGCGACGGCGTGCGGGCTGCCGCCCGTCATGATCACGTACGGACGCGGCCGGCCCGGGCCGGGGCGCCACGGTGCCGGACGCGGATCGGTCGTCTGCTGCTCCCAGGACGGCTGCCCGTTGTCCCGCCAGACGGTGTCCACGTCCAGGTCGAGTTGGCGGTCGCTGCCCAGGCTGCTGCCCCAGTCACGTCCGTACGGGGTGCCGTCGGGGCTGGTGAGCGCCAGCCACTTGGACATCGCCCCGCGCGCGGCCAGCCCGGAGGCGGCGAGCGTGGCGAGGCCGGGGGCCTGGGCCATGGCCGGGTCGAGGGCGATGCGGAACAGCGCGTCGTACTGGTCGGTGCCGACCGGCGCGGCCGGGTTCAGGACCAGTACCCGGCGGGTGACGGCGTCCAGGTCCAGTGGGCCCTGGCGCAGTGCGGGGTCGCGGTCGGTGGTCCGCAGGGTGTCCAGCCGTTCCACGGCCCGGCGCAGGTCCTGGTACCGCGGGTGCCGGGTGATACCGGCACCGAACGCCCGGACCAGATGCTCCTGGTACGAGTCCGGCGACGGCGGCCGGGGCTGCGACGAGCCGGCGTCCGTGGCACCCGGGTCCGTCGTGGGTGACGCGCCTGGTGACGGTGCGTTGGTCAGTGGGGCGGAACCGGGCACGGACGCACCGACGTACGGTGTCGGCGGTTCGGGCGTCGCGGGGAGCGGGCGCGGGCCGTCCGTGAGGTCGCCGTCCCGTCGCCCGGGATACGGATCGGTCAACGTCTCGACCTCCGCCCCGGTCGGCACGGCGGGGGAGGTGGACGGGGCGTTGAACGGCACCGGCCCGGCGGAGTTGGTGGCGGGCGGAACGGCCGCCGCGGCCGGCGCGGACGCCGGGGACGGCTTCGGGGCGGCGGAGACCGGCGGGGTGCGGACCCAGTCGGTGCCCGGGGTGGCGCCGGTGGCGGGAACACCGGTCAGCGAGAAGGGGCCGGTGGTCCCGGGGCGGGCGAACTCGGTCGTGCCCCTGGGCGCCCACACGGTCCGCCCGGTGGAGCGGGCCACGGCGAAGCGCAGGGACGGGGGAGTGGGGGGCTGCGGCGGGTTCGACGGAGGTGCGCCGTTGCCGGACTGGGAGACGGCCAGGACGATCTGCGTGTGGGACAGGTCCTGGGAGGCGAGTTCCGGATCGTGGGCGAGGAGCGCGGCGACCTCCGCGTGCGGCACGGCGAGGTGCCGTCCGCCGGACAGCGCGATCCACGTGCGGCCCGTTCCCGTGTCCCTGGCCCGGACGACGTAACCCTGCTTGTTCCGGGTGGTCCAGGGCGCGGTCTGCCGGCCGGTGCTCTGGTACGTGCCGTCGGGCCGCTGGGCCACGGCGGACACGGTGGAGAGATCCACGTGTTCACCCGGCGGCAGCGCGGCCCCCCAGTTGCGGCCGTTGGGCTGTCCCGCGGCGTCACGCGTGAGCGACTGCGGGTCGAAGGCGCCCAGATGCTCCAGGTGGAAGGCGGCGAGCTGGTGCGGGGCGCGCGGATCGCGCCCGGCGGCGATCGCGCTGGCGGCCAGCCAGCCCAGCTGTTCACGCTTGGTGGGGTCGGGGGCCGGCAGGTGCAGCGCCGCCGCGGCGGTGGCACCCACGTCGGACACCGTGCCGAGCCATTCGAACGCCTTCACGTTGGCCCAGTACAGCCGGGAGACCTCCGCCGGGCCGACCGTGGCGGCGGGGTCCAGCCGCAGGATCCGCACCGCGGTGTCCGACAGGTTCGGCATGGCCCCCATCTGCCGGGCGAGCACGGCGAGCCCCGGTATCCGCACGAAGTCGGAGAGCCGGGTGCCCGCGGGCGCGCCGGCCGCCCGCGCGAGCAGGGCCCGGTAGGTGTCGGCGTCCACGGCGGGGTTGCCGTCGCCGTGGTCGCGCCGGTCGGCGAAGGCCGCCCGCCGGAACAGGTCCAGGGTGAACGGAGTGACGCCCCCGAGGTGGGTGTCGTTGTGCCGCATCGTCTCCAGGGCGCCGATGCCCCGCAGCAGGTCGTGGTAGGCGGGGTCCTGGCCGATGCCGGCGCCCAGGGTCTGCCGCAGGGCGCGCACCAGGCGCAGGGTCCGGTCGAGGGTCTCGCCGGGCACGGGGTCGGGACCGGTGTGCAGGCCGGCGGTGCGGGCCAGGTCGGCCAGCTCCGTGTCGTGCGGCTCGGGCCAGAACTCCAGGACCTGCCCGGGACGCCGCTGCACGTCGGTGGGTATGACCAGGCGCACGTCCGGCGGGGTGCCCACGTAGCCGACGGGGCGGTCGCTCGCCCGTACCCGCTTGCGGAGGCCGTTGGAGACGATCTGTGCGAGGGGTATCTCGGCGAGCGGGTCGGCGTCCGGGGAGAGGAAGGCGCCGGTGTTGGTGTACGCGGTGCTGCCGGGGGTGCTGCCGGTCCAGCAGGCGTCGAGGTAGATCCAGTCCTGGTCGCGCAGGCGGCGCACGCTCGGCCGTCGTTTGAGCCACCCCGTGAGCTCCTGGCCGGGGACGTCGTGGGTGGTGCCGTCCTCCAGCGGCGCGACGACGTGACGCGGACTGCCGTGCATGGCGAGGTAGTAGACCCGTTCGCCGGGCTTGGCGCCCACCGTCAGCGGGACCGTCCCCAGGGTCAGCGGAGCGCCGGGGTGCTGGTGCTCGACGCGGGTCACCCGGTGCACATTGCGGTACCGCGGCTCCCGCAGCCCGGCGAACTCGCCCGGGTGGAACGCGGCCCGCCCGAGCTGCTGGGCGTTGTCCTCCTCCGCGACGAGGGTGTAACTGACCAGCTTGCGCTCCCACTCGGGCACGTCCGAAGTCTGGGACTGTGCCGCCTGCTGGGAGGCGTCCCCCAGCACCTCGCCGGGACTGCTGAGGATCCAGTCACCGCGCGGGACCCCGGGCCGCTCGAAAAGGAAGATCCTTCGGCTGCCGTCCGACTGGCCCTCCTGGGCGGGATGACCGCTGGTGGACCATACCTGCCGGCCGAGCCGGTCGGCGACGGCGCGGGGCAGGTCCAGTTGCCGGCCTCCGGCGTGCGGGACCATCAGCACGACCGGCACGTCCTGCGGCAGGCCGGACAACGCCGGGTCCATGGCGAGGAGTTCGGTGAACACGTCCACCGGCACGTGGGTGCGGGCCCCGTCGCTCGTCATGACGGCGACGGCATGCGGGCTGCCGCCGGCCGCGATCACGAACGGCCGCGGCCGGCCGGCGGCCGGACGCCACGGTGCCGGACGAGGACCGGTCGTCTGCGGCTGCGTGATCGGCCGGCCGGTGTGGTCCCAGACATTGTCCAGGTCCAGGTTCAGCCCGTGACTGGTCCCCGGACCGTCGAGCCACTCGCGTCCGTACGGGGTGTCGTCGGGGGCGGTGATCGCGAACGACCGGGACAGCGCGCCGCGCGCGACGAACCCGGAGGCGGCGAGCGTGGCGAGGCCGGGGGCCTGGGCCACGGCCGGGTCGAGGGCGATGCGGAACAGCGCGTCGTACTGATCGGTGCCGACCGGCGCGGCCGGGTCCAGCACCAGTACCCGGCGGGTGACGGCGTCCAGGTCCAGCGGGCCCTGGCGCAGTGCGGGGTCGCGGTCGGCGGTCCGCAGGGTGTCCAGCCGTTCCACGGCCCGGCGCAGGTCCTGGTACCGCGGGTCCTGGGTGATACCGGCACCGAACGCCCGGACCAGATGCTCCTGGTACGAGTCCGGCGACGGCGACGGCGACGGGTCGATGTTCGTGTCCGACGGATCGGCACCGCCGGTCGTGGCGACCGGGGACGCAGGCGTGTTGAACAGCGAGGCGGTGTCGACGGACGCGTCGAGGCCGGCCTCGGCCCGCGCGATACGGAGGCTGCTGTCCACCAGGGCGTTGAAGTCCGCGAAGGCGTCCAGGGATTCGTCGGTCACGCCGCTGGTGGTGCTGACCGGTGTGGTGCGCAGGGCACGGTTCACCATGGCGTGGAAGTCGCCCAGGCCGGTGAGGGAGTCGTCGGGCAGGCCGGTCGGCGGACCGGTGAGACGGGGTGTGACGACGGGGAGTTCGCCGATGATCCTGTCGATGCGGCGCAGGTTGCGGTCCCGCACACCGCCCTGCGCCAGGCCGCCGGCGGCCAGGGTGGGGCGCCCCTCGGCTGCCTCCCGCTCGTAGGTCTCCCGCTCGGCCGGGTCGACCGGGAGGTTGTAGCGGCCCATGATGCTGCCGGGGACGTCGATGCCCTCGACCGGGCCGATGCCCTCGCCGGTGTCCGTACCGGTGCCCTCGGCGGAGGGCCTGTCGGAGTATTCGTCGGGCAGGCCGAGTTGGTGGCCGAACTCGTGCGCGCCGACGAATGAGCCCGCGACGAGGTCGGCCGGCAGCCGGTGGTGCGAGGGCCGCACGCCGGGCGCCGGTGCGTACACGTCGGCCAGCCAGTCCACGTCGGGGTCGCCGTGGGGCACCCGCACCGGGGTGACGTGCAGGACGTCACCGTTGGGGAGCCGGTGGCCGGGCGCGTTGTAGACGCTCTCGATGTCGGCGGACAACTGCGTCCACACGTCGGCGAGCTGCTGGGAGGTGAGCGGGTCACGGGTGGTGAACGCGGTGCGCACCTCGACGTCGGTGTAGGTGACGCCGTCGTGCTGGAACCGCCGCACCCGGAAGGACCCGGACACCGTGGTGGGCTCGAGCGCGCCGTCGAGGCTCGGTGTCTGCCGGTTGACGCTCGACCAGCCGTGCCGGCGCACCACAGGATCGCCCGCGGCCGCGCGCGCCCGCCACCAGTCCTGGCCGCCGCGCCGCAGCCCGCCCGTCGCGACCGGACCGGCGACACCCTCGGGCACCCCCATCGGCGGCGGCCCCCCGTCGAACTCCCCGTCCGGGCCGGCCGGACCGGACGCCGCCGTACGCGGCGTCACCACCGGGCCGGTGCCGTCCGCGCCCGTGCCCGGCACGTCCCCGGGAGCCGACGGATCCCCGCCCGTGGCCGTTCCCATGTACGAGTTGACCATGTTGTGCAGCGCCCACCGCAGGCCGTCCCAGGAACCCTCCGGATAGCCGTAGCCCGCGTTGTACGGCCTGGCGAACTCCTGCAGATAGGGCAGTGTCAGCGGTCCGGTACCGCCCTGGGCGATGCGCTGGGTGTCGAGGGACCCGATGGCCTGCATGGTCAGGTCGAAACCCGGGGTGGCCGGCCCGAAGTCCGCTCCGTAGACCTCCCGTCCCGCCCGCAGCCAGGTCAGCAGCTGCCGGGGCCGCGGCACCTGCGTGAACATGCCGCCGATCCGCTGTCCTATCTCCGTCAGCTCGAACTCGTCGGGCTCGGGGTAGGCGTAGGCCCATTGGGCGTCGACGGGACGAGTGGCGTCCTCCGTCACCACGACGAACCGCGCCGGACGGCCGTCCGCGGCGGGCCGGATGACGATGGTGCGGTTCACCGCCGCGACGATCCTGTTCAGGGTGTTCGCCATGTGCTGAATGCCGCGGGGGTGGTTGAGGGGATCGTCGGTTCCCGGCGGGTATCCGGCGACCTCGCACGCCTCGGCGAGGACGATGTCCTGCGGGCGCACCGCCTGGAAACTGCCGCGGCGTCCGAAGAAGCCGGCGACCTCGGCCAGTGGCGCGTGGGTGATGTCGTCGTCCACCAGCGGTACTTCACCGGCCACGGGGGTGCCGTGGAAGTTCATGACGTAGGCCGGATCGAACGGCAGCGGACGCACGGCCGCCGACTCCCGCACGATGCGGTAGGTGCGGTTCGGCCCCGGCTCCACCTCGCCGTAGGTGAAGTGCCTGATCTGGGCACCTATGTTTCCGTGGGCTCTCCTGACCCCGTCGTCGGGCCCGAGCATGCTGCGCCCGTACGTACGCTGCCCGTCGGCATGCACCATCGTCGCCGAGGCGATGTCACTGTCGTCGAATTGTTCGCCGTAGATGTCGGTCACCGTGCCCGGGACCGCGCCGGCGCGCTGGTCCGGAGCGTTGGGGACCCAGACCACGGCCGTGTCGTGCACGCGCAGGCGCGGCGTGCCGCCCCGTGCCCGCCCCTGCCAGTCGATCACGCCGTTGGTGGACCAGGTGCGCACACGCAGGAGATCGGCGACGCGTGCGGGACCCTCCAGCGTCTGCGACCCGGCCTGGGACACGGCGATCACCAGATCACCGTGGTGCCGCCAGGAAGGATCGTGGCGCAGGAGCTCGGCGAACTCGTCCCAGCTGTTGGCGACGAGTATGTTCCCGTCCCGGTCGGCCACGTACGGCCCCTCGGGGCCGCCGTCCGCCGAGACGATCCACGGCCGCTGCTGCGGCCAGGGCGCGGCCGCACTGTTCGTGGTGCCGTCGGGGCGTACCACCTCGTACCGGTCGAGCCGCGGCCGGCCCGCGGTGCCCGTCCAGTCGCGGCCCGCCCGCCGCCCTCCGCTGTCGCGCACCAGCCACCGGTCGTCCAGCGCTCCACGCTGGTCCAGGTGGAACGCGCCGATCGCGGCCAGACTGTCCGCCCGGCCCGCCTGGTCCGCCGCCGCGACCAGTCCGTACAGCCTGTCGACGGGCACCGGGGCCGAACCGAACTGTGTGCTGTCATGCAGCAACTGCTGCGCCAGAGTGCGCAGATCGGGCTCCTGGCCGGCCAGCGTCCTCAACAGCCCGTGGGCGTACGTCGCCGTCTCCTCGGAGACGCCGTCGTACCTCGCGTCCTCGTCCGTTCCGTCGACGTCACCGGGGGCCATGGGGTCGCCCCCGAGCGTGAGGGGCCTGCCCGTGCCGGGCACCTGCGTGGTGGACGCCGGTACCGGATTCGGATCGCCCGACGTGGTCGGAACCGGCTGCGGACCCTCGGTGGTGGTCGTCACCCCGGGGCCGCCGCCGCGGACCCGGACGGGCAGGCCCATCCCGTGCCGGAGCTGATCGGCGCGGGCGACCGCGGCGGGCCGTCCGGCGCCGTTCACGAGGAGGTCGGCGACCTCGCGTACCGCGTCCCGGAACGGGCCCGTGGTGTAGCGCGAGTCGGCGCGTACGGGGTGCAGTTCCAGCGGCAGGACGAGGCCGGTGGCCGTGTCCCACGCCTGCCGGGCGGCCCGGGGATCCGTGCCGGGCGGCACGAGGCCGGTGAAGTCGTCGTAGGAGTCCTGCCAGAGGCGCCGGGAGGTGTCGGCGGCCACGTCGTCCAGGGCATTCGGCCACGGCCCCGGCCGGTTCATCAGCACCTTCACCTGATCGACGGGGTTCAGTCCGGTGTCGGCCAGTGACACCTCCCCGTCGCCCAGCGTGAACTGTGTGCGCAGGGTGGGGTCGACGGTCACGCCCGCCGCGGTCAGGTCCCGCAGGGTGACCGGCGTGTGCGGGTCCAGTCCGGTCGGCAGCCCGTCCGGGAGGTCGTCGACGGTGACCTGGGACGAGATCCACTGGCGCTGGTCGTCGTCGCGCCGGACGACGGGGGCGGGGTGCGGGGAGGCGACCGGGTCGTGGGGGTCGATGCCGAGGTCCCGCAGCCGGTCCTCGCTGTCGCTCAGGTGCTGCTCGGCCCGGTCCACCCGCTGGTTCGCCGCGTCGAGGGCGTCGAGGTCCCGGCTGCCGCCCTCGCCGCTGTCGATCCGCGCCCGGATGCGCTCGACGTCGCCGGTCGCGTGCGTGAGCTCTTGTACGGCGTCGGTGCGCCGGTCCCACGCGTGGGTGACGTCGAGGTCGGTGACATCGGTGTTGATGTCGCCGCTCGTGGTGTTCGTGGTGTCCGTCGTGTCCGTGCCGTTGGCGGGGCGGTCGTCCGCGTCGGTGCCCGGTGCCGTCTCCGGTCCCTTGCCCTTGCCCTGCGGGTCCTGCGGGGCACCGCCGGTGGCGGCTGTCGGAGCGCCGCGACCGGTCGTCGCGACGGGTGCGGGTGCGGGCGCGGGCGTGGCGTCGCCGGGGGAGCCGGTGTCGCCGCCCGCGGTACGGGTCGGGTCCCCCTGGGTGCTGCCGCTCGGGTCACTCGTGACGTCGGTGCCGGGGCCGTGGGCACCGGAGGTGGTGTTCACGTCGGGCACGTCGGGCACGTCGGACACATCTGATGTGTCCGACGTGTCGGACGTGTCGTCGAGGTCGGGGGTGCCGTCCGTGCCGGTGGAGTCGGACGTGCCGTCCGTGCCCGGCGCTGTGCCGTCGGTGCGCACCGGGGCGGGCGGGCGCGCGCTGCCGCCGGGAGCGGACGAGGGCGAGGACGACGGCGATGTGGACGGCGCACCGGACGTCTGGCCGCCCGTCCCTGTCCCCGTTCCTGTCCCCGTCCCCGTCCCCGTGCCGTTGGTGTTCGAGGCGTTGCCGGGAGCCGGTGCGGGGGAGCCGGTGGGCGAGGGCACGTGCGGCAGCGGTGTGCCGGTCGTGGGCAGGGGGGTGCCCGTGGTGTCCCCCGGGCCCGCGGCACCCTTCGCGTGGTCGGTGTCCGGCGCTCCGGCGTGCGTGACGGTGTCGTCGTCGCCGAACAGACTCTCGGTGTCGGTATCGCTGTCGCCGCCGGGGTGACCGTCGAAGATGCTGTCGAGGTCGGTCTCGGCGTCGCTGTCGTCGAACAGGCTGTCGCTGTCGTTGTCGTCGAACAGGCCGCTGTGGTCCTCGGCCTCGCCCGGCCCCTGCGACGTCGACGAGCCCGGCCGGACCCCGTTCGGGGTCCCCGCTCCGCCCTTGGGTACGCCGTTCCCCGCCGACGGAGCTTCGCCACCGGCGTGCTGCTGTCCGTTCCCGGCGTGCTGCTGTCCCTTCCCGTTGGCGTGGTGCGGCGTCGGTGGGGCGACCGTGCCGAGGTGAGCGCCGTCCAGGTGCCCTCCGCCCGGCTCGATCCCGCCCAGATCCATGTCGTCGAGGCCGGCGTCGGCCGGGCCCTTGCCGTCGATCCCGGTTTCGTCGAGATCCGGGCGGTCGGACCCCGCGGAACCGGGGCCCGGACGGCCCTGACCGCCTCCGCCCGGCGAGGAGGAGGTGGTGTTCGGCACCGTGAGGGACGGGCCGGGGCCCGGGGACGGGGCGTTCCCGCCGGCACCGGGGCTGTCGGAGGAGTCGTGGGAGGACGAGGAGGTGTCATCGTCCTGGGAGCCGGGAACCTCGTCGGCTCCGACGGTGTTGACGTTCGGCGGCGTGTGGATGTTGAACTTGCCGCCGAGCGCGGACGCGCCCTGGCCCAGGTGGCGCTCGCTGACCGAGCTGAGGCCGCCGCCGAGGAAGGTGTTCAGTCCGTCGGTCGGGAAATGGAAGATGGCCGCCGTGGCCAGTTCGCCCAGCGCCTCGGCGCCGCCCTCGGCGAGGAAGTGATGGGCGTCCTCGCCCAGTTCGTGCTTGAACCGGTCGATCGGACTCATCTTCACGATCGGCGTCGGCTTCGGCGTGGGTGTGGGCGTGGGATTGGGCCTGGGCAGGGGAGTGGGGTTCGGACGCGGCTTCGGTTCCGGCACCGGGTTCGGTACCGGATTCGGTCCGGCGTGCGGGCCGGGGTTGGGGTTGGGGCGGGGGTTCGGCTTGGGGTTCGGCGTCGGGTTGTTGAACTTGTTGTCGAACTTGTTGTTGAACTTGTTGCCGTTGCCGCTGATGTCCTTGAACAGGCCGCTGTTGGTGAGGTTCTTGAAGTTCTTCTTCAGGCCCTTGAGGATGTCGTTGAGGAATCCGTGGAACAGACCGGTGAACGCGCCGAAGACGCCGTCCTGGACGATCTGGTTCCAGTCGAAGCCGTCCGGCCTGCGTCCGGGCGGTGCGCTCTTCATCATCGCCAGGCGCACGGCGAAGGTCTGGAAGGCCTCCTCGAACATCTCGGAGATGCTCGGCAGGACGTGGGTGCGCTTGAACAGCGCGTCCATCACGGTGAGGATGGCGACCCGGCTGCGCGCCTTGGCCACGGCGGCCTGGCTGGAGGCGGTGCCGCCGGTGAAGATCGACAGCGCCATGATGATCATGAGCTCGATGAGCAGCCGGACCAGCTCGGCGATGATCTGCCACTTGGACTCCATGATGTCCATGGAGGACTTCGTGCGGGACTTCTCCAGGTCGTCGAGCTGCTTGGCGAAATCCTGGAGGTAGTTGACGCCGCCGTCGTCGAGGAACATGTGCATCGCGCGCACATAGTTGTTCCCGACCCTCGGGGGCAGGGCCCGGCCCACACCCCCGGCGGTCGCCCCGATCACGTCCGACAGGTCCCGCATACGCCGGCTCAGCCGTCCGTACGGTTTGCCGTTGGCGAAGGCCTTGTCCTCGTCCCCCTGCAGCAGGCGCTCGCCGATCAGCACGAACAGCAGATTGTTCAGCTGCGGGGAGACCTTGATGCTCATCGGACGAGGACCGCGCCGTCAGTGCTTGCCGCTGTGCGCGCCGTCGTTGTTGCCGTTGCCCTTGTTGATGCCGGAGTCGTGGATGGAGTCGAGCACACCCCGCTGGGTGCCCAGGACGTTCTTGGTGTTCGCGAGCGTGCCGTCGCCGACGGCCACCAGCGCGTTCACCAGCTCCGTGCAGGTCGCGATGGCACCCTCGCGTCCTTCCCGCTCCTTGGGAATCGTCTGCTTGGCGTAGCTGTCGTCCTTGCCGGGCCAGTCGGAGGTGGCCGACACATCGGCGATGAACTCGTTGAGCATCTCATTGGCCATCTGGCTGATCAGCTCGATCTGCCGGGTTCCGGCCACCAGAACGCTGGGATTGGCGAAGTACGCGTTTTCCGACATCGTTGCCTCAGTCCTCCGGGTCCTCGCTGATCTCGTCGCGGAGCCGACCGGAACCGCGACGCCTGTCACCCTTCGGGCCCTCCAGTACACCGGGCCCGAAGATCTTGTTCCAGTCCACGTCGAAGCCGCTGAGCTCCGATGCCTCGGGGTTCGGTTGGGTGAACGGTTCGAACGTCGCCATGACCTTCCGCGCCATTCGGGCACGCGCCTCCTGAACCGCCTCGAGCACACTGGCCGCCAGCTGACCTGCGGGCATAGTACGGTACTTGCCGTCCAGAAAGGTCACCGACGTCAGATCACCCTGGGCGGTGACCGTCACCTCGACCGCGCGATCGGCGGAGCGCACCGTGGCCTCCGCGTGCGCGAGTTGACCCTCGGCCTGCGCCACCGCGGCCTCCGTGGCCTCCAGTTCGGCCATCGCCTTGGCCAGCCGCTGCTCGATCGACTCACTGTCCATCGCGCACCCTCCCCGCTCGTCCTTCGTTGTTGCCTGTCTCACGTCGCTCACCTACATGGTGACGGACCGCCACGCACCGCCCGGCCGTGCACCACGGCGCGGTGACGGACGGCCAGGTGTCGCCCGTCACCGCGCGAAGAGGTCCGTCAGCGGCCGAGGACCGCGGGCGCACCGCCCTCGTCCGTGCCCCAGACGTCCTCGTCCTCGGCGAGCCAGGCCTCCCGGGCCCGGTCGCCGCTCTCCGTGGAGCGGCCGTTCTGACCGGCCGCACCGGGGCCGCCCACCGGGTACGGGGAACTGGACGTGGTGGGACGGGTGTACACGACGTCCTCGTCCTCGTCGACGCCCGCCTGCCTGCCCGTCACCCGGCCGCGGCGGCCGCCGGTGGGGTCGGTGAGCACGGCGCGGGTGCGTTCGCTGTTGCCGCCCTGTCCGCCGCCGCCACCTCCCATCCCGCCCATGGGCATGCCGCCGCCGCCCATGGGGGTGCCGCCCCCCATCCCCCCCATGCCCATCGGGTTCATGGGTGTGCCGCCCGGCCCGGTCTGCGCGTCCTGTGCGTCGGTGCCGAAGCCGGCGTTGAGGGCCACACCGTCGGACGCGCCGCCGGTGCGCAGCGAGCCGCCACTGTACGGGGTGCTGTCGTAGTCGTCGTACTCACCGTCGAGACCGGAGTCCAGGCCATGCGAGGAATTGAGTGAACCGCCACTCACCCCGCCCCCGTTGAGTGAGGTGGGACCACCGTTCAGCGAGGGGAGATCACCGTTGCCGTTCAGGCCGCTGGTGTCCAGGGAGGAGCCGGTATTCAGGCCGTTGGTGCGCAACGAGGGCGACGACGGGCCGTCACCGTTGATGTCGGTGGTCGTGCTGTGCCCGGACGGGTCCGTGGTGGTGAGTTGCCCGGTGTCGGGGTTGAGCTGCTGCGTGGAGCCGTCGGGGAACTTGGTGGTGAGGGTGCCGTCGTTGTTGAGGGTGGTGGTGGAGCCGTCCGGGTTGGTGAAGGTGTCGCCCGGGTTGAGGTGGGTCGTGGTGGTGTGCCCGGACGGGTCGGTGACCTTGACGTCACCGGTGTCCGGGTTGATGTCCTGCTGCGACCCGTCCGCGAAGTCGGTGTGGAGCGTGCCGTCGGAGTTCAGGTGCGCGCTGTTCCCGTCCGGCGTCGTGAACGACCCGGAGTCCGGCACGAGATGGGTCGTGGTGCTGTGCCCGGAGGGGTCCGTGGTGGTGAGTTGCCCGGTGTCGGGGTTGAGCTGCTGCGTGGAGCCGTCGGGGAACTTGGTGGTGAGGGTGCCGTCGTCGTTCAGCTTGGTGGTGGAGCCGTCGGGGTTGGTGAAGGTGTCGCCCGGGTTGAGGTGGTTCGTGGTGGTGTGCCCGGAGGGGTCGGTGACGGTGAGGTCGCCGGTGTCCGGGTTGAACGTCGAGTGCGACCCGTCCGTGAAGTCGGTGCTGAGGCTTCCGTCCCCGTTGAGATGCGCGGTGCTGCCGTCCGGTGTGGTGAACGAACTCGTGTCCGGGTTGAGGGTGGTCGTGGTGCTGTGCCCGGAGGGGTCCGTGGTGGTGAGTTGCCCGGTGTCGGGGTTGAGCTGCTGCGTGGAGCCGTCGGGGAACTTGGTGGTGAGGGTGCCGTCGTTGTTGAGGGTGGTGGTGGAGCCGTCGGGGTTGGTGAAGGTGTCGCCCGGGTTGAGGTGGTTCGTGGTGGTGTGCCCGGAGGGGTCGGTGACGGTGAGGTCGCCGGTGTCCGGGTTGAACGTCGAGTGCGACCCGTCCGCGAAGTCGGAGCTGAGTGACCCGTCCCCGTTGAGATGTGCGCTGCCCCCGTCGGGCATCGTGAAGGAGCCGTCGGTCGGGTCCAGGGTGCCCTGGGACGCGATGCTTCCGTCGGGGTTGAGGGTGGTGACCTGACCGGTCGACGGGTCCAGCGTCTGCTGGGAGCCGTCGGGGAAAGTGGTGGTGAGGGTGCCGTCGTCGTTCAGCTTGGTGGTGGAGCCGTCCGGGTTGGTGAAGGTGTCACCCGGGTTGAGGTGGGTCGTGCTGGTGTTCCCGTTGGCGTCGGTGGTGGTGAGGTCACCGGTGTCGGGATCGAACGACGACGAGGAGCCGTCCGGGAAGTCGGACTTCAGGGTGCCGTCGTCATTGAGCTGAGTGGTGGCCCCGGTGGGCGAGTTCAGCTTCTTGGTGCCGGTCTTGTCGTTGCCGTCACCCAGGAGCGAATTGGGGTTGACCGACGTCAACGCCATCCTGTTCAACGGATTGTTCGAATCGGTGACGCTGTTCGGATCGTTCAACGGATTGTTGGGGTCGTTGTTGCCGAACGCGTCGTTCAACCCGTTGTTGAGGTCGTCGCTGAACGTCTTGATGTTGTTGCCGAGCCCGTTGCCGAGATCGTTGAGATTGTTGTTCAGGTCCTTGTTGAGGTTGTTGAAATTGTCTCCGAGGCCCTTGAAGTTGTCGCCGAGCCCGTTGAGGTTCTTGTTCAGGTCGTTATTGATGTCCTTGAAGTTGTCGCCCAGGCCGTTGAGGTTCTTGTTGAGGTCCTTGTTGAGGTCCTTGAAGTTGTCGCCGAGCCCGTTGAGGTTCTTGTTCAGGTCTTTGTTGAGGTCATTGAAGTTGTCCCCCAGCTTGTTGACGTTGTTGCCGAGGTCGTCCAGGTAGTTGTTGAGCTTGTCGTTGTTCTGCTTGTTCTGGTCCTGGGTGATCTGGTTCTGTTCCTTGGTGTAAACCTGCTGAAGCGTCTCCGTGTTCTTGTTCTTGATCTCCGTCTTGATGGTGTCCAGCGCTTCGGACCAGGCATTCTTCAAATGGCTGAGTGCTGTCTTGGACGTCGCCACCACCGTCTTGTCCGCGTGATCCGCCCAGGCGTCCACGGCCGCGTCGGCGATCTTCTGCCAGGTGGTCTTCTGAGTGAGGTCGCCGTACTCGGAGACCTGCTTGAACCCCGCCTCCGTCGAGTACGACGTGGTCGTGGAGTAGCCGCCCCCGTAGTTGCCGTGCGTGCTCGTCGTCGACTGCACGTGATTGATGTTGTTCTCGATGACGAACTTACTGACGTTGTCCAGAACCTGGACAAGGTGGTAGTGGGGGTCGTGCTTGCCGTCCTTGGCCCACTCCTCCCACCCCTTCTGCACATCGAGGACCGCCTGCCGCGCCGCGAACATGGCGCCGAGCAGCGCGTCGCTCACGTTCGTCTTCGGGTGGTAGTCGTTGTAGACGTGACCGGCCGAGTAATCACGCCCGCCCAGCTGGCTGATGTACCCGTCGTAATTCGTCTGCAGTTCCTTCAGCAGGTGCCAGAAGAGGCTGGCCGCCTTCCCCTTCCAGGCGGCCTGGTCCTCGCCGAGCGACTTCATCCACGAGGCGATGGTGTCCGCGTGGGAGGTGAAGAAGTTCATCACCCGGTCGAAGGACTGCCCGACGGTGATGAACGAGTTCAGGTCGACGGCGTTGGCGTCGGTGACACTGGCCCCGGCGTACTCGAAGTCCTCCGTGGTGAGGCTCGCGATCAGCCTGTCGAGGGCCAGCTTGCTGCCGGAGATGTACTGCGCCATCGGCCCGGAGTCCCACTGGGTGTGCGAGTACGACCCCTCGAACTTACCGCCGCCGCTGATCTGCTTGTCGCCCCAGAGCGTGGCACGGCCGTGCTCGTCGACGCCGACACCGATCATGATGATCCGCGCCTTCTTGAAGCTCACGCTGCTGTGCGCTCCGTCGCCGCCGGCGTCGTAGAAGGCGAGGACGTAGTCGTCACCGCCGTCGTGCCGCTGCTTGTAGAGCGCCGAGTAGTCGGACTCGGTCACCGACCGCATGCCCTCCCCGGAGATCTCCATGCGGAACAGTTGCAGCCCCGAGAAGTCGTCGGTGCTGGCACTGCTGAGGCTCTTGAACAGGGAGGACCTGGACGGGACGGGATAGCCGGTGAGGTTGATGACCGCCTGGGCGAAGTAGTCGCCCTCGTCGTACGTGGGGGTACCGGTCGTGCTGTCGGCCATGGGACGGAGCTCCGCTGCTGAGAGGGGTGGAGGGAGGGCGGTGAGCGGGGTACGCCGGAGGGGCGGGCGGGGGTGCCCGAATCAGGACTCGGTCTTGTCCCCGGTGCCGCTCATGTCGTCGTCGACGGTCCCGAAGATGTCCAACAGCTTCTCGCCGTCGATGGAGGTGAGACTGTCGCCCTGGGTCTTGAGCAGCGTGGTGATCGTGTCGTCGAGGGCGCTGTCGATGTCCCCGAAGAGCGTCCCCTGGGAGACGAAGATGTTGTCCAGGCCGGTGGCCTTCTTCGTGAGCGAGGTCAGCAGGGCGCCTCCGCCGAGCGCGTCCGTGTTGTCACCGCCGCCCATCATGCCGATCCGCAGGATGGACTTCTTCTCGATCGAGTCGTCGCCGTTGTTGGTGATCGTGTTCTTCAGGGACTTGACGCCCGCCGCGTCCTCGCGGATGTTCTTGAGGTCCGTCCTGAACCCGCCGACATCCTGGTTCTTGAAGTTCTTCAGCGCGGTCGAGTCCAGATGTGTCAGGTCTGTCATGAGTGCCTCCGCTGGCGGTGCGCGCCGGCCGAAGGGAGCGGCGACGGCGACGGTACGGGGAATGCCCACACCGCGCCGGCGGCGCGAGGGCCGGTCCGGCGCGGTGTGGAAGTGAGCCGGATCTAGCGGCCGATGGTGACCTCGGACCACATCTGGCTGAGCGAGTTCTCGCTGTGCTGGTAGCTGTTGTGGATGTCCTGCAGCAGCGCACCGTGCGAGTTGAGCAGGTTCTTCATGTTCTCCACCGCGCCGTCCCAGGCCGCCTGCTTCTGGCGGTAGGTGTCGGCGTCGTTGCCGTACCAGGTCTTGGAGAGTTCGTTCAGCTCCGCCTCAAGGTTGGTGAGCGTCTGCGAAATGGCCTTGGTCTGCATGACCATGTCGTCGGCCGCGTTCGCCATGTGGTTGTAGCTGACGTAGATGTAACCGTCGCTCAGATTGTCTGCCACGGTCTGCCTCTCTCACGAGGGTGTGCAGGGGGGTGGGTGTGGAAGTCGCCACGAGTGCGACCGGTGGTCGCCGGTGCCCGTGGCACGACCGTGACCGGAGGTGCCGAGGATGGGGCGTGGCGTCCCGTGTTCAGCCCGCCAGCTGGTCGAAGACCGACTGAGAGCTGTTGTACGCCTGGTTGATCTGGTCGTTCGAGGAGCCCTGGGTCTTGTTGTGCTCCACCAGGCTCTGGTTCAGGCGGTCGATGACGTCCTCGAGGTTCTTGAGGATGACATTGCACTGCTCGTCCCACTGGCCGAGCAGCTGGCCGTACTGGCCACCGTCGCTGCCCTGGTAGCCGGCGCCCAGGGTGGAACGGGTGCCGTCGACGTCCTGGCGGATCTTCATGATGCCGCTGAACGCGCTCTCGAGGGCCTGGATGCCGTTCCGGGTTGAATGTTCGCTTGACTGCTGGCCGTCTCCCGCCATCGTCCCACCTTTCATCATTCGGGTAAGTGTTCGGGGCACCGTGAGCCTAGAGTGCGGAAAGTTGCGCTGACAACCGACTGAGGAAAATCTGAGGTTGCTGTGGCCAAACCGTCAAGTTCTGTTGCTCAGCGGTTACTTGAGCGCAACCTTCACGTCCGTGGGGCCCAGCGGGCGCGCTCGGGCCGGGAACCGGGAAGCGGTCGTCAAGCGGGCGCGGGACACACCGGAAACGGTCACGAACCACTGCCCGCGGTGCCCGATCCGGCGGCCGACGAGCCCCCGGTACCGGCGGCGTCCTGCCGCGTGCCCGAGGACGTACCGGCCGTGCCCGACGCGGCGGACCCGAAGCCCGAACCGCCGGCCGCGCCCTTGCCCGCCCCCGTACCCGCCGCCGTGCCGGCTTCCGTACCTGTCGCCGTGCCCTTCGACGGGGCCTTCGCCCCGGCCCGGCCGGCGCCTGTCTTCCCGCCGCCGTCGCACTGCGCCGTCGGTCCGCCCACCGCCGACCCGGCCGCCACCGGCGTGACCGACTCCGACGCCGCCGCCCGCGGATCCAGCTCGGGGCCCGTGGGCAGCATGGACAGCAGGGTGGACGGCACCCGCACCGCGGACCCCTCGTCGTAGCCGAGCGCGGTGAGCGCCGACGAGTCGGGGATGCGGTACTTCACCCCGTCGTCGCTCACCAGGAACGTGGTGTCACCGACCGGCGCACCGGCCGAGCCCAGCGCCCGCACCAACGTGCCGCGCCCCGGCCGCATCACCACCCCGTCCACCGGCACGCACGCCGCGGCCAGCGCCGTCATGTCGGGCTGCGTCACCGGGGACAGTGCCGACTCCGCGACCCGCACCGACCGCACCCGCACCCGCCCGTCGACCGTGTCGACCTGCGCGCACGCCGCCTGCCCGGTGTCCGGCCGCGCCGCGCGCGGCGGGCTGTCCGGAAGCCCGGCCACCGACGGGTCCTTCGCCGACGTCCCCGGAGCCTGATGGGCCCGCAGATCGGAGACACCGATCGTGACGACCTTCGGCGGCTGCCCGGCGTACGCCTTCTTGCGGGTGTCGGGATCACCGATCAGCAACGCCGACTGCGTGGCCGTCACCGGGTGCAGACCGTCCTTCTGCAGCACGTACTCCTGACTGCCCGAGCCCGCCACCACCCGGAACACCTGTCCCACCCTGGTGGGCCGCCCGCCCAGCTCAGGACCCTGCGCACCCTGCCCCTGGACCAGGAGCGTGGCCAGCTTGGGGCCGTTCACCAGCGCGTCGAGGAACGCCGCCGACACCGGCCGGGGCTTCACCGCCCCGTAGCCGAGGGACTCCGTCGCGCCCGACGCGCCGTCCAGCTCCAGCCGGCTGCCCTGCCACACCAGATACATCCGTTTGTCCGGACCCCGCACCACCAACGCCGTGTGCTCACCCACCGGTTCACTCTCCAGCGGGGCCCCCGGCACCAGCGCCGTCGTCGTCCCCGAACCCGCCGAGCACACCTCCCACGCCGAGTCCTCCAGGCCGCCGGTGCCCGGCACGGTGTCGGGGGCGCCCGTGATGCCGACCGGCCTGCCGACCGGGGTGCCCTCCAGCGACGCCGAGCCGACCGACGTGGTCGACAGGTCGGAGCCGCCGATGAGCATCGCCGACGCGTAGTTGCGCACCGGGCGCAGCCGCCCCCCGACATACAGGTAGCGGGCGCCGGTGTCCTTGTTGACGATGAGGGTGTCGCCGCTGCGCCAGGTGTCGTTGCCGCCCGGCTTGAGCAGCCCGAACACCACCGCGCCGCCGCACACCAGCGCGCCGACCACCACCCCGATCAACGCCCCGCGGGTGGTGCGCCCGAGCGGGCTCTCCGGGGCGTCCGGGTCGGCCAGCAGCATGCCCGCGGTCAGCCGCCCCATCATGAACGTGTGCGCCTGCACCTGATCGCGCTTGGACCGCACGGTTGCCTCCTGGCTCGTTCTGGTTCGTACTCGCTTACGGGGACTTGCGGGGACGGCCGTTCCCGGTGGGAAGCCGGCCCGGCCGCCCGGGTCAGCCCGTCATGCCGCGCAGATGGCCGAACACGCCGAGCAGCCACAGCGTCAGCGGCAGCAGCGCGATCGCCAGCAGAGAGTGCAGCAGCTCCGCCGCCCGCCCCCAGTACGGCACCAGCCGCCGGCCGGGCACCGTCCACAGCGCCACCGTCAGCGCCGTCGCCAGCGCCAGCAGCCCCGCCACCAGCAGCGCCCGCTCGCTTCCCGAAAGCTCCAGGCCCCAGCCGAACGACAGCAGCAGCAGACCCCACGCGCCCGGCAGCACCAGCACCAGACGCTGCGCGGTGTTCACCAGACCCCGCCCGTGCAGGAGCAGCAGCAGCGACAGCGTCAGCGCGCACAGCACCGCGGGGAGACTGGGGTGGTAGGCGAGACCCACCAGGCAGCTCGACGCCAGCACACCCGTCGCCCCGTACAGCGCCGTCATCCACTCGCTGGCCA
The DNA here is from genome assembly GCF_030816915.1 of Streptomyces sp. B3I8. Classification (NCBI taxonomy): domain Bacteria; kingdom Bacillati; phylum Actinomycetota; class Actinomycetes; order Kitasatosporales; family Streptomycetaceae; genus Streptomyces; species Streptomyces sp. B3I8. The sequence goes on from NZ_JAUSYN010000002.1 coordinate 6,754,392, forward strand.
GTTCCGTGCGCACCGTCACGTCCTCGCCCCGGTAGGGATCGATGCCCTCCTGGAGCTGGCCCGCGTTGGTGGGCAGGGCCGGCATCCGCATCCCCGCGAACCGGAACGACAGGGCCGGCACGAGACCGCCCATCAGTACCGTCAGCGCCGCCACCACACCGGCCGCGGCCGCCGGGCGCACGTCGAACGCCGTCATCAGTGTGCCGCCCGCCGCCGTGGCCAGCGCCACCACCGCCGACGCCAGGAACAGCGGCGTACGCACCGCGGCGGCCGCCAGCGCCAGCACGGCACCGCCCGCCCAGGCCGCGGCCGCCCCCAACAGCCGTGCCCCGAGGACCTGGTGGGCCTGCGGCCCGCTCAGTTCACCGCCCGGCACCAGCCAGCCCGCCAGCGCCAACGCCGGCGAGGCGAGCAGACCCAGCACCGCACCGGTCGCCGCATCGTCCATCGCCCGGCTCGCCGAGGCCGCACCGGCCAGCAGCAGCAGACCGGTGGCGACGGCCGCGCCCGCCCGCAGTGTCGCCGACAGGCCCCCCGGCCAGGCCAGCAGGGTCAGCCCGGACAGCACCGCCAGCGCCACCAGACCGCGCAGCAGCCGCCGCGCGGCCTCCTCGCTCCACCCGTGCAGCCGGTCCCGGGTGACCGCTGCGATCCCGTCCACCAGGTCGTCGAGCCGCACCTCCGGCAACGCCTCGGTGCGCGGCCGCAGGTGGAGCGCCTCACCGTCGGTCAGGTCGAGCGAGGCCAGCGTCGCCTCCTCGTCCAGCGGCCGGCCGCCGAGGCGCTGAAGTATCCAGCCGTCGTGTTCGAGGCCGTTCTCCTCGATGTCCTCACCCGCGTACCGCAGCACCGTGGGCAGAAGGTCGGCGACCGGCACGTCGGACGGCACGGCGAGGTCGATGGTGCGGCTCGGGGCACGCACGGTCAGGTGGCACAGTCCGGCCACGGAGGTGTCGGTCATACCGGGACTCACGTCTCCTGAACGTCGGAAAGGGGAGGGAGTGGCGAGAGGGGGGAGGGGTGACATGGACGTACGGAGTTGACGGGTGCAGACTACTGACACTTCCGGTGACCGTGACCAACGGGAGCCAGTGCACAATGGTGTTCACTTCTCGTTACCCCCGCGGGTAAGCCCGAGTGCACCGCCGTATCGTACGGTCCGTCCGACCGGCCTTCCCCGCGCGCCGCCCGGCCCGCGATGCCGAGGTGCCGTTCCCGGGCGCGCCCGGCTGCCTCCACGTGCCGCCGTCCTGCGCGACAAACCGTAAGGAGCTCCAGCGTTGAGCGTGGTCCTGTTCCGTCGTCCGGCCCGCCGTCGCGGCCCGAACATGCCCAGCGGCGAGCTGACCCTTCAGGAACCGCCGACCCTGCAGGAGACCGTCCCGGACACCTCCGCGGTGTGGACGTACATGCCGATGGCCATGATGTCGGTCTCCATGATGCTGATGTTCCTGCGCTCCGGGGGCCAGAGCAACGGCGTCTTCATGTACATCGCGCTCGGCATGATGGTGCTGGCCGCCGCCGCCATGATGGTCGGTCAGGTCATGCGCAAGGCGGGCGACCGCAAGCAGCGGCTGCGCGGCGAACGCCGCGACTACCTGCGCTACCTGGCCCAGAGCCGGCGCACCGTGCAGCGCGCGGTGGTCGAGCAGCAACTCGCCCTCGCCTGGCGCCACCCCGAGCCCCGGGTGCTGCGCTCCATGGTGCGCACCACCCGGCTGTGGGAACGCCGCCCCAAGGACGAGGACTTCGGCGAGGTCCGGATAGCCGTCGGCGATCAGCAGTTCGCCATGCGGCTCACCCCGATCTCCACCAAACCGGTCGAGGACCTCGAACCGCTCAGCGCACACGCCCTGCGCCGATTCATCCGCGCCTACAGCACCGTCCCCGGCCAGCCCATCGCGCTCTATCTGCGCTCCTGGTCGCGGGTGTTGATGCGCGGTGACCGCCTGGCCGCCCGCGCCATGCTCCGTGCCGCGCTGTGCCAACTGGCGCTGTTCCACCCGCCGGAGGAGATGTGGATCGCGGTCTGCGCCGACGACGAGGTGCGCGGCGAGTGGGAATGGCTGAAATGGCTCCCCCACAACCAGCACCCGCAGGAGACCGACGGCGCCGGACCCCTGCGCATGATCGCCACCGCCTTCACCGACCTGGAGGACCAGCTCGGCAGCGAGTTCGCCGAGCGGCCCGCCTACGACCCGGACGCCGCGCCCGGCCGCGACGAGCCGTTCGTCGTGGTCGTGGTGGACGGCGCCGCCGTCCCCGCCGGTCACCGCTTCGACGGCCCCGGCTACCGCAACGCCGTCGTCCTGGACCTGTCCGAGGCCCTCACCTGGCGCCCCGGCCGCACCACGCTCCGCCTCGACGTCGCCCCCGACTCCGTCTCCCTGGTCCGCACCGACCGCAGCCGCCGGGAGCAGACCACCGCCCTCGGCCGCCCCGACCGGGTCGGCCCCCGCGCCGCCGAGTCGCTCGCCCGGCTCGTCTCCCCCTACCGGATGAGCCTCACCACCGACGCCGTCGAGCCGCTCCTGGCCGACATGGAACTCACCACCCTGCTCGGCGTCGCCGACCTGCACCGGCTCGAGCCGGACACCCTGTTCCGCAAGCACACCGGCTCCGCCCGACTGCGGGTACCGATCGCGGTCGGCCCCGACGGGCGGCCCGTCGAGCTCGACATCAAGGAGTCCGCGCAGGGCGGCATGGGCCCGCACGGCATGCTGATCGGCGCCACCGGCTCCGGCAAGTCCGAGCTGCTGCGCACCCTCGTCCTCGGCCTCGCCCTCACCAACTCCTCGGAGACCCTCAACTTCATCCTCGTCGACTTCAAGGGTGGCGCCACCTTCCTCGGCCTGGACGAACTCCCGCACACCAGCGCCGTCATCACCAACCTCGCCGACGAGGCCGCCCTCGTCGAGCGCATGCAGGACGCCCTGCACGGCGAACTGATCCGCCGTCAGGAACTGCTCCGGTCGGCCGGCAACTACACCTCCGCCCTGGACTACGAGCGGGCCCGCGCCTCCGGCACCCCCCTCGCCCCGCTGCCCAGCCTCTTCGTCGTCGTCGACGAGTTCAGCGAACTCCTGGCCTCGCACCGCGACTTCATGGAGCTTTTCGTGATGATCGGCCGCCTCGGCCGGTCGCTCGGCGTGCACCTGCTGCTCGCCTCGCAGCGCCTGGACGAGGGCCGTATGCACCAGCTCGAGTCGCACCTGTCGTACCGGATCGGTCTGCGTACCTTCTCCGCGATGGAGTCCCGGGGTGTCCTCGGCGTACCCGACGCCTACGAACTGCCCTCCCAGCCCGGCAGCGGCTACCTCAAGAGCGGCGTCGAGGCCCTCACCCGGTTCCGCGCCGCCTACGTCTCCGGCCCCTACCGCCGGCGCGGCGGCGCGGTCGCCCAGGCCCGGGTCGCCACCCAGGTGGTGCCCTGGTCCGCCGGGTACGTCGTGCCCCGCGCCCCCGCCCCGGCCGCGATCGAGCCGGAGCCGGAGGCGGAGGAGGAGAGCAGCACCCTGCTGGCCGTGGCACTGGAGCGGCTGCGCGACTCCGGGCCGCCCGCCCACCGGGTGTGGCTGCCGCCGCTGGACGACCCCTCCCCGCTCGACGAACTCCTCGGCGGCCTCACCGTCGACCCGGTGCGCGGCCTGACCGCGTCCCAGTGGCTGGGCACCGGCAAGCTGCGGGTGCCCGTCGGCCTGGTCGACAAACCGTTCGACCAGCGGCGCGACCCGCTTCTGGTGGACCTCGCCACGGCCGGCGGTCACGTCGCCGTCGCGGGCGGCTCGCAGAGCGGCAAGTCGACCGTGCTCCGCAGCCTCATCATGGCCCTGGCACTGACCCACACCCCGCGCGAAGCCCAGTTCTACTGCCTCGACTTCGGTGGCGGCACGCTCTCCCAGCTCACCAAGCTGCCGCACGTGGCCGGCGTCGCGGCCCGCCTCGACAGCGAGCGGATCAGCCGCACGGTCGCCGAGGTCACCGCCATCCTCACCCAGCGCGAGCAGTTCTTCCTGGAGCACGGCATCGACTCGATGGCCACCTACCGGCGCCGCCGGGCCGCCGGGGAGTTCCCCGACGAACCGCACGGCGACATCTTCCTGGTGATCGACGGCTGGTCCGAAGTGCGCCAGAACTTCGACCAGTTCATCCCCACCTTCAACCAGATCGCCACCGGCGGCCTCAACTACGGCATCCACCTCATCGTCGCCACCGCCCGCTGGCTGGAGCTCACCGCCCCCGTCCGCGACCAGGCCGCCACCCGGCTCGAACTGCGGCTCGGCGACAACATGGACTCCGTGGTGGACGTCCGCAAGGCCAACGCGGTGCCCCGTATCCCCGGCCGGGGCCTCACCGTCGACAGCAAACTGCACTTCCTGTCCGCGCTGCCCCGGGGCGACGGCTCCAGCGACCCGGAGACGCTCAGCGAGGGCGTCGCCGACCTCGTCGAGCGGATCGCGGACGCGTGGCAGGGCCCGCGCGCCCCCCAGGTGCGGATGCTGCCGCACCTGCTGCCCGCCGCCGACCTGCCCGCGCCGGAACTCGGCGACGGCCTGAAGGTGCCGCTCGGCCAGGACGAGGAAACCCTCGACACTGTCTGGCACGACTTCTCCCGCACCCCGCACATGGTCGCCGTCGGCGACACCGAGAGCGGCAAGACCAACCTGCTGCGCGTGATCGCCGACGCCGTCGTCGCCCGCTACACGCCCACCGAGGCCCGCATCCTCGTCGTGGACTACCGTCGCGACCTGGTCGACGCGGTGCCGGAGGAGTACCGGCTCGGCCACGCCGTCGCCATGGACGCGCTCAAGCAGCTCGTCGGCGGCTCGGCCAAGGCGCTCCGTACCCGGCTGCCCGGCCCGGAGATCACCCCGGCCCGGATGAGGCTCGCCGACTGGTGGACCGGGCCCCGGCTGTTCGTCCTCGTCGACGACTACGACATGGTCGGCGGCGGCTCGGTCGTGGACCACCCGTTCGCCCCGCTCTTCGAACACCTCGCCCTCGGGCACGAGCTGGGGCTGCACATGGTGGTCGTCCGTTCCGCCACGGGGGCCGGCCGCGGGCTCAACGACCAACTGCTGCGGCGCCTCGACGAGGTCAACACGCCGGGCATCCTGATGTCCTGCCCGCCGTCCGAGGGCTACGTGTTCGGCAACGTCAAGCCGCGGGTACTCCCGCCGGGGCGGGCGCTGCGGATCGTCCGCCGCAAGCCGACGCTGATCCAGACGGCCCTGGCCGCCGGCACGGCGGAGTAGTACGGCTCGGTCGGCAAAGGGCCGGTTCACGACCACGGAGGTCGTGAACCGGCCCTTTTGCCGCGTGCGGGAGGGGGTGGGAGGTGTCCGGTTCGCCGGCGGGCGCGGCTGCGTCGTGGTTCGTCGCGCCCCGCGGCGGAGCCGCACATCGACACCGGGCCGCGCCTCCGGAAACGGGCGGCACCCCCTACTGCCAAGGCGCACGAGGCTGTGTCGAGTGCGGCTACGTGCCCCGTCGGGGGCGCGGGGAACCGCGCGGCCGGCCGCACACCACCCGTACCGGGACGACGACCGTCAGGCCTCCGTCTCCGCGCTCTGCGCGGACTTCGTGCGCGTCGGGCGCCAGCCCAGCCGTCGGCCCCGGGGGAGCACCGCGCCGAGCCAGACGACGGCGATGATCACGCCGAACCCCGCCGCCGTCGGCCACATGGCCCGGCGCAGCGGCCCGGCGGCCTTGTCCTCCGGCAGCCGCACCGGCGGGGCGGCGGCGTCCTGGCCCCGTGCGCCGGCGGTCCCGGACGTCCCGGGCGTGAGGACCGACGTCACCGCCGCGTACGGGTCCAGTCGCGGCACGTCCGCCGGATACGCCGAGGACCGCAGCAGCCGCGCCGTCTGTGCCGCCGACAGCTCCGGGTGGACGGAACGCACCAGCGCCGCCGCCCCCGCCACGAACCCGGCGGCAAGCGAGGCGCCGGAGCCGATGTAGTGGCCGTTCTTGGCCGGGCCGATGCCGACGACGCCGTCGCCGGGCGCGGCGAGATCCGCGCTGTCGGTGGTGTACGAGCCGGTCGGGCGCTTGCCCTCGACGTCCAGGTCGAGGACGGAGAGCACTCCGTCGGTCGCGGCCGGGTAGAAGTCGCGCGGGGGCGGGTCCTGGGAGGCGGGCGTGGACGGCGGGTCCGGCACCGCCGCGGCGATCACCAGCACGTCCTTCTTCGCGGCCAGCGCCACCGCCGAGCGCAGCGCGGCGGAGTCGCGCTCGAGCGCCGCCGACACCGTCACCACCTTGGCGCCGCCGTCGACCGCCGCCTGGATGCCGGCCGCGACCCGCTCGGCGGTCGTCGAGCCCCGGTTGTCGCTGCCCCGCGCCGCGAGGATGCGGGAGTGGTGGGCGACGCCCTCGAACCGCACGCCGTCCTGCGCGGCCGCGGCCACCAGGCCGGCGACGAAGGTGCCGTGCCCGACACAGTCCGTCCCGGCGTCGCCGATCGCCGTCACCCGCCCCTTCAGCGCGGGCGCGGAGGTGGACACGCCGGTGTCGACGACGCCGACGGTCACCCCGTCACCCGTCGTGACCTGCCAGGCCCGGCTGAGCTGGAGACCTGCCTGCTCCCACGGCACCGCCGTGGCCCGCTGGGCCGACCCCGCCGTACAGGAGTCGTCGGCGGCCAGCTTCGAGGGCAGCACCGGCAACCGCACCGAACTGCCCCCGGCCGCCGCCGCGGGTGCGGCAGCGGCACCGCCCACGACGGCCGTCAGCAGCAGGGCGGCGCCCAGGGCCCGGGTCCGCCGGGCCGGTCGGGAGGCGCGCGCGGCGGTGGGTGTCGCGTGCGGGCGCGCCGTGTCCGGGTGCGTCAGGCGTGTGCGCGACGCGGGCGTGGGTGTCATGGGCGTGCGTGTCCTGTCCGTCATGCGCCCGCCGCCCCACTGGGGGCGGACGACGCGGAGGCCTGGTCGACGAGGTCCTCGGGCAGCAGCAGTCGCAGATCGTCCAGGCTGGGCGCGGCCAGCCTGCTGAGCCGGCCCGCCTGCCGGGTCATCATCCGCTCCAGCACCTGGCGGGCGGTGCGCGCGTTGCCGAACGACCGGTCCCTGGGCAGCGTGTCGAAGTACTGCCGCAGCACCGAGCCGAGCCCGGCCCCGCACTCGTACCCCGACTGCAGCGCGTGCTGGCGGACGATGGTGACCAGCTCGTCGGAGGAGTAGTCGGCGAACTCCACCCGGCGTGAGAACCGGGAGGACAGGCCCGGGTTGGAGGCGAGGAAGCCCTCCATCTCGCCGGTGTAGCCGGCCACGATGACGACCACCTGGTCGCGGTGATCCTCCATCAGCTTCAGCAGCGTGTCCACCGCCTCCTGACCGAAGTCCGACCCCGAACCCCCGCGCGGGGTGAGCGTGTACGCCTCGTCGATGAACAGCACACCACCCAGGGCCCGGTCGAACACCTCCCGGGTCAGCTGCGCGGTGTGGCCCACGTACCGGCCGACCAGGTCGGCGCGGGAGACCTCGACGAGCTGGCCGCGTGGCAACACCCCCAGCGAGACGAGCAGTTCGCCGTAGAGCCGGGCCACGGTGGTCTTGCCGGTGCCGGGCGGCCCGGTGAACACCAGGTGATGGCTGATCCGGGGCGCCGGGAGCCCGGCGGCCTCGCGCTGCCGGGCCGTCGAGACCAGGTTGACCAGGTCGGTGACGTCCCGCTTGACCGCCGAGAGCCCGATCAGCGCGTCCAGCCTGCTCAGCGCGTCGTCGCCGGCGTCCGGTGCGTCCGGGTCCGCGGCGGCCTCCTGCGCCGCCTCCTCACTGATGTCCTGCGGCAGCAGCAGCGTGAGGTCCTGCTCGGAGACGTTCGTCAGCGACGCCAGCCGTACCGCCTGCCGGTCCACCATCTCCTCGAACACCTGCCGCGCCGCACGGCCGTTGCCGAAGCCGGCGTCCTTCGGCAGCCGGTCGAAGTGCACCGCGAGCGCCTTGCGGGTCTCGTCGGCGAGCACGTACTGGTGACGACCGCACATGCTCTCCATGATCTCCACCAGTTCGGGCACCGAGTAGTTCTCGAACTCCACGGTCCGCGAGAACCGGGAGGCGAGACCCGGGTTGGAGTTGAGGAAGCTGCGCATCTCGTTGGAGTAGCCGGCCACCACGACGACCACGTCGTCACGGTGGTCCTCCATCAGCTTCAGCAGCGTGTCGACGGCCTCCCGGCCGAAGTCCGCGCCCGAACCCCGCGAGTCGGAGGTGAGGGTGTACGCCTCGTCGACGAACAGCACGCCGCCCAGAGCGCGTTCGAAGGTCTCCGTGGTCTTGATCGCGGTACCGCCGATGACCTGCGCGACCAGGTCGGCGCGGGAGACCTCGACCAGGTGCCCGGAGCGCAGCGCCCCGAGCTCCGCCAGGATCGTGCCGTACAGCCGGGCCACGGTGGTCTTACCGGTACCGGGCGGACCGGCGAAGATCAGGTGCCGGCTCATCGGCGGCGCCGACATGCCGAGCTGGGCGCGGCGCCGGGCCAGCTGGGTCAGATTGACCAGCGTGCGGACCTGCTCCTTGACGTTGTCCAGGCCGATCAGGCTCTCCAGCGCGGCCATCGGTCCGTCCGGCCGCGCCGGTCCGTCCGAGTCCGTCACGGTACCCGCCGGGTCGGTGCCCTCCGCCTCGCCGAACCCCCAGGCGTCACGGGACTCGTTGCCGGTGCTGGTGAGGTTCTCCACCGCCAGCCGGCCGCCCGCCTTGGACTGCACCAGGCCGGAGCCGTGGTTCTCCCGCACCGTGCAGTTGACCACCGACACCGGTGCCTCGGTCTCCACCCGGATGCCGTCACGGGTGGAACCGGCCGCCTCGCAGCCGTTGAGCGCGGCCCGGCCGCCCTCCCGGATCAGGAAGCCGTGCTCGGAGGCCGCGGCCGCCCGCACCCGGGTCGCCGTCAACTCGCCGCCGTCCTCCACCAGGACGCCGCAGCCGCCCGCCGACACCAGCTCGCCGTCACGGATCGACACCGTGCCCTCCGAGCCGATCTCCAGACCGGCCCCGCCCGGAGAGCTCACCGAGAACCCGGCGAGATAGACGTCGCCGCCCGCGCCGACGTGCGCGCCCGCGCCGCCCGGTGTCTCCACCGTGCAGTCCTCCACCCGGCCGCGCCCGCCGTCGCGCACCGACACGCCCGTGCCGCCGGCCCCGGTGATCCGGGCCCGCCGCACCAGGGGGTTGGCGCCGCCCTTGACCACCACACCGGTGCCCTTGACGTCGACGATCTCCACGCGCTCCAGCTCGGCCGCCGAGTCCTCCTCCAGGAGCACGCCGTCCGCCTCGCCGTCCCGGACGGTCAGTGAGGTCAGCGTCGGCGAGGACGCCCCGGCCACACGCAGTGCCGGTACGTGCGCCCCGGTCAGCCAGCAGTCCTCGTACGTGCCGCGCGAACGGTCGGTCACCAGCAGTCCGTTGCCCTGTGTACGGGCGGTGCGGCAGCGGCGCAGCACCGGGTCGGCGCCGTGGGAGACCACGATGCCGGGACCGCTGGTGCCGCTGACCCGCACCTCCTCCAGCTCGGTGCGGCCGGAGCTGGTCAGGTGCACGCCGATCGTGGTGTCGTGGATCACCGTGCGCAGCACCTTCAGGGCGCTGCGCTCCTCCAGGGCCAGCGACGGCTTGTCGGTCGAGGACAGGTCGCAGTCCTCGACCGAACCCTGGGCGTCGCCGTTGGCGAGAATGCCGTTGCCGCGGGCGTCGCGGACGGTGCAGCCGCGTATGGTGGCCCGGCCGCGTTCGCCGATCACCACGCCGCTGGTGCCGAGGTGTTCCAGCGTGCAGGACTCCAGCGAGCTCTCCGTCTGCGAGGTCACCACGACACCCGCGCCGGTCCTGCTCGTCACCCGGCACTCGCGCATCGCCAGCGAACCGGCGTTGCGGGCCAGCACGGTGGTCCAGGCCGCGCCGGACAGATCGCAGCCCTGCATCGCGACCTGCCCCTGCGAGGCGTCCACGACGGGCAGTTTCTCGTCCTGACCCTGCACGACCAGATCGGTCAGCATCACCGCGTCGGCCCGCAGGGAGATCGCGGTGCCCTTGCGCGGCGCCAACCGGACGCTGCCGCGTGACTGCTCGGCGACGATGGTCACCCGGGTGGTGACGACGAGATTCTCCTCGTACGTCCCCGGGCGCACACTCAGCACCGCGCCGCCGCGCGCCCTGGCCAGGGCCTCTCCGATCGTCCGGGCGTCCCCGGTGCCCTCCGGACAGACCGTCACTACCTGGCGCACTCCGCTGACCTCCTCGTGTCGGCACCCGTGGGTTGCGGTGGGCACCATCATGCCGCCCCCGGACGCGTGTTCCTACTCCGGTCGGGTTGCGGAACGACCGGTGCGGGCAGGGCACGCGGTGTGCGCGTGTATCCGTGGGACGAATTATGGTCCGCGCGCAACGCTTCTACCAGCGCGGAGAGTTTCCGACGCCCTTTGGTAACCCCAGTGACATGACGAGCCGTTGGAACATGTGCGTGAATGGAGCCGTACACACGGACGTACGACGAACTGCGGGACGGATGGCGCGGATGGCTGATCGGACGGGATCGCCCGCCGGGAAAACGGCGGCGGGGACTTCGACGGACGACACTTCGGCGGCGGCCGGGAACCTGAAGGTGAGGCCCCCGGCGGGGGCCTCCCGACCGGGGGCCGGGGGCGACGCCACGGACGGCGGGGCACCCACCGGCCCCGGCGGGGCGGAGGACCCCCGCGCGCAGTGGCTCGGGGCCTCGGGTTCCGGAGCCGCCGGCGCAGCGGGGGACGAGACTCCCGACGAGGGCGCGGCCTTCGACGCGCTCACCGGGGCCGGTAAGGCTCCGGGCGGGGCGACTTCGGGCGCGGCCGCTTCGGGTGAAGCGGCTTCGGGCGGGGCGGGGCCGGGCGCCGCGCCCCCGGAGGAGGCCGACGACACCGACGCCGTGGCGTCCGGTGTCCTGGGTCGGCCGACGGCGGGCGCAGGCGCCGCTACCGGCGGTGCGCGGGGCACGACGGACGCCGGGACACCCGGAACCGCCGCGTCCGGCGCGAAGCCGGGCACCGAGGGCGGCACGGGCGAGCGGGACGTCACCACGGGGCCGGGCGCGGACGGATCCGCGGCCGCCGACGGTGCCACCGTCACCCTGGGCTCCACGGGCGGACGCCGTGGGGCGGGCGTGTTCGGCGGCCGGAAGCGCAAGCGGGCCGCCGCCACGGCTGCCGGCGGGTCCGGGGGCACCGCCTCCGGTGCCCACACCGTCGACGCCGGGGGCGGAGCCGCGGCGGCCGTCGCGGCGAGCGCCGCCGCCGAACCGGCCGCGGCCGCCGCCGCGTCCGAGGCGTCAGGAGCGCCGCGAGCGCAGGGGGCACCGGGAGGCGCCGCCTCCGGTGCCGTCGCCGCGGACCGCGCGTCCGCCGATGCCCCGGGTACCAGCGGCAACGCCGGCACCGGCGGCGGTGCCGACGCACAGGCCGCCCCGGCCCCGGCCGAGCTCCAGATGGTGGCCGCGAGCGCCCCCGACGACCCCGGCTCCGGCACCGCGGCCGCGGTGCCCACCGGCCGCCCCGGCAGGCCCCTGCTGGCCGGTGCGGCCGTGCTCGGCGCCGTCCTGGTCGCCGTGCCCGTGCTGCTGGTCAACCGGGACCGCTCCACGGACACCCACAACGGCGTCGTGGCCGACCAGGCGGGCACCGTGCTCGGCGAGGACGGCTCCGAGGGCCCGGGCGCCCCGTACGCCTCCTCCACCGCCTCGCCCAGCCACTCCCGATCCCACTCCGCCTCGCCGAAGAGCGACAAGCACGTGGGGGGCCCCGTGAACGCGGGGGCACCGGTCACCGTGCCCACGGGTCCGGTCACCTCGCCGACCAGGACGACGTCCTCGAAGACCACGAAGGTCGAGACCAAGAAGAAGAGCACGCCGAAGAAGGCCTCCAAGCCGAGCCTCCCGGCCTACATCACCGTCTCGGCCACCCGGGTGCTCAGGGCGGGCCAGACCCTCGACGCCAAGCGGGCCCGGCTGCACATGCAGACGGACGGCAACCTCGTGGTGTACGACGAGAACGGCAAGGCGCGCTGGGCCACAATGACGTTCGGCTCGAACTACCAGGCGGTGTTCCAGGCGGACGGCAACCTCGTCGTGTACACCTCGGCCAACCGGCCCGTCTGGGCCAGCAACACCTATGGCCACAACGGGTCCGTCCTCAAGATCCAGGAGGACGGCAACGTGGTGATCTACGACAACGGCAACGCGATCTGGGCCAGCAACACCCAGCACTGACCGCCCGGACCGACCACCGCGGCCACCGACGCACCGACCGATCACCCCCGCCGACCGCACCCACCGAGCAGCCCCCCACCGAACACCCCCCACCGATCCCCCCACACCGACAGCACCGCATCCGCCGGGAAGGCACCGGGAACTCACCCGGTGCCCGCCGCGACTACTGGACCGAGGGTGGCGAGCAGCAGCCCGCGCACCGAAGCGATCCAGGAGAACAGCGATGCGTATCCGCACGGGGTGGGGCCCGACGGCAGTGGTGGTGGGCGGCCTGCTCGTGACGGGCTGCGGAGGCGGGGGCGGCGGCGCTGCGGACGACGGCTCCGCCGCCGGACGGCCCGGCACCGGCCGTTACCCGGTCACCGTCACCGACTGCCGGGGAGCGAGAACCACGTTCTCCCGGCCGCCGGAGCGGATCGTCACGAGCAACGCCTCCAGCCTGGAACTGCTGCTCCGCCTCGGCGCCGGCGACAGGGTGATCGGGACCGGCTTCCCGCCCGGACCCGGCACCCTGCCCGGCGCGCTCGACGCGCAGGGCCGCGAGGTCGCGGTGCTCAGCAGATCGGTGATCCCGAAGGAGAAACTCCTCGCCTCCGGCGCCGACCTCTACATCGACACCTTCGCCGGCATGAGGATGAACGGCGTGGGCGACGCCCCGTCCGAGGAGGAGTTCCGGGCCGCCGGCATCAAGCACATCTACCTCAAGTCCACCGCCTGCGCGGCACGGCGCGAGGGCGCGGTGACCGACCTGTCCGCCGTGGAGGCCGACATCACCGCGCTCGGCGAGGTCACCGGCACCCGCGCGAAGGCCGCGCGACTCGTCGACGGCATGAAGGACAGGGTCCGGGCGGTGAGGAAGGCGATCGGGAACGTCCCGGAGGCCGAGCGGCCCACGTACTTCTTCTTCGACTACGACGCCGGCACCAAGCAGCCGACCGCCCTGTGCAACCGCCAGGTCGCCCACGCGGTCATCACCCTCGCCGGGGCCCGCAACATCTTCGCCGACTGCGACACGACGTACAAACAGGTCGGCTGGGAGGACGTCCTCTCCCGCGACCCCGACTGGATCCAGCTCGGCGTGCGCAACCGGGGCGGCAGGGCCGCCACCGAGAAGGCGTTCGGCGAGGCGCGGCGGTGGCTGGAGACCAACCCCGCCACCAAGGGGCTGAAGGCCGTCAAGCAGGGCCACTTCCTGCGCATCCGGTCCGAGCGCACCACCATCGCGGGGGTGGAGAACGCCGACACGGTCGAACGCATCGCCCACACCCTGTACCCGTCCAAGGTCGGCTGACGGTGGCCGACGTCCTCCCGCGCGGGACGAACACCCCAGTCGGCCGCCCGCCCCGACCGTCCCGCGGCGCTCGCGGCCCCGTCCCCACCGCGCCCCTGCTCTGCCTCCTCGGCATCGCCCTGCTCGCCGCCCTCACCGTGGCGGTCTCCCTCGGCTCCACCTCGATCCCGCCGCAGGAGGTGTGGGGCGTGGTGTGGCGCCGGACGACCGGCGAAGCGCCCCGGCCCGGCACCGACGACCTCATCGTGTGGCAACTGCGGCTGCCGCGCGCGCTGTTGGCCGCGCTGGTGGGCGCGGGCCTCGGCCTGGTCGGCACGGCGGCGCAGGCCCTGGTGCGCAACCCGCTGGCCGACCCGTACTTCCTCGGCGTCTCCCAGGGGGCCTCGCTCGGCGCGGTCGCCGCGCTCGTGCTCGGCCTCGGCGCCGGTGGCGGCCTGGGCCTCGGGCTGTCCGGTGCCGCCTTCGCGGGCGCGCTCGCCACCTTCGTCCTCGTGTGGGCCGTCGCCAGGCGCGGCGGCGGCTTCGCCCCGCTGCGCCTGGTGCTCGCCGGGGTGGCCATCGGCCAGTTCCTCTCCGGGTTCACCAGCTACCTCGTCCTGCGGTCGGGGGACGAACAGCAGACCCACAGCGTGCTGTTCTGGCTCATGGGCAGCCTCGGCGGTGCCACCTGGCCCCTGCTGGCCGCCCCCGCCGCCGCGGTACCGGCGGTCTGGCTGCTCCTCCAGGCCCGCGCCAGACGCCTCAACGCGCTGCTGATGGGCGACGAGAGCGCGGCCGGCCTCGGTATCGACGTGGCCCGGCTGCGCCGCGAACTGTTCGCGGCGGCCAGCCTGCTCACCGGCGTCCTCGTCGCGGTCTCGGGGGCCATCGGCTTCGTCGCGCTGATGGTCCCGCACGTCTGCCGTCTCGTCGTCGGCGGCGACCACCGCCGACTGCTCCCGGTCTCGGCACTGTTCGGCGCGCTGCTGCTGGTCGTCGTCGACCTGGTGTGCCGCACCGCCATGGACACCCAGGAGCTGCCGGTCGGCGTCGTCACCTCGCTGCTCGGCGCCCCCACCCTGCTGTACCTGCTCGACCGCCGACGGGGGAGCGCCCGGTGAGACTCGACATCGAGGACCTGCACGTCGCCTACGCGGGCCGTACGGTCGTCGCGGGCGCCCGTCTCCTCGCGGCACCGGGCGAGATCACCGGCCTGGTGGGACCCAACGGCAGCGGCAAGTCGACCGTCCTGCGCACCGTCTACCGCCATCTCAGGCCCGTCGCGGGCCGCGTCCTGCTCGACGGCACCGATCTGCGGGAGCTGAGCCCCGCGCGATCGGCCCGGCACATCGCCGCCCTGCCGCAGGAGCGCGGCGGCGACTTCGAGCTGACGGTACGCGAGGTCGTCGTCATGGGGCGCATCCCCTACAAGCGGGCGTTCGCCGGTGACGACGCCGCCGACCACGGCATCGTCGACGGTGCCCTCGCCGACGTCGGCATGACCGGCCACGCGGACCGCCGGTTCGCCGAACTCTCCGGCGGGGAGCGCCAACGGGTGCTTCTGGCACGGGCTTTCGCCCAGCGGCCGGACCTCCTGGTGCTGGACGAGCCGACCAATCACCTCGACGTCCGTCACCAGGTCGAACTCCTCGCCCTGCTGCGCGACCGACGCCGTACCACGCTGGTCTCCCTGCACGACCTCAACGCGGCGGCCTCCGTCTGCGACCGGCTGCACGTCCTGCACGAGGGCCGCGTGGTCGCCTCCGGGCCACCGCGCGAGGTGCTGCGGCCCGCACTGCTGGCGGAGGTGTTCGGCGTACGGGCCGCTGTCGTCGCGCACCCGCTGACCGGCGATCCCCTGATCGCCTTCGACCACCGCCGTCCGGCGGACGACCCGAACGGCGACGGGACGGACGGCGACGGCAACGCCCGGGGCGGCGAGGAGAAAGGCGCCGAGGGAAAGGCGGCGGGTGGCCGTACCCACCCGGCCGCGACCGGTTCCGCGGGCCGGTGACACAGGCCCGGGCTCCGGGTGTCAGGATGAGGCGAGATGTCTGCCGGCGGGGTACTGCGCGCACTGCGGGCCGCGATGTTCGCGGCCGTGTGCGTCGTGCTCGCCGCCGCCGGTCACGTCCTGATGTCCGGGGCGCCGGTGCCCTGGTGGGCCCTGGCCGCCGCCGTCGCCGCGGTCGGAGCCGTCGGCTGGGCGTTCGGGGCCAGGGAACGCCGGCGCACCACGGTGGCCGGGCTCACCGTCGCCGTACAGACGGCTCTGCACCTGGGCTTCACTCGCGCGCAGTCCGTACCGGGGCCGGGGGCGACCGCGCCCCCGGGCACGGCCGGGCTCCGGCAGTGGGCCGGCCACGTACTGTGCGGCGCCGACCCCGGGTCCGCCGCGGCGACCCGGGCCTACGACGTCGCCGTACAGGCGGGGCTCCTCCAGCGGGTACGGGACGGGCACGGCACCGGCGCCCTGCCGGCGTCGGCCATGGACGCCCTGTCGTCGACGGGCCCCCTGCCGACGGGCTCCACGGGCACGAGCTCCATGGCGCACGACATGGCCGCCATGTCCGGGACGGCAGGCATGCAGGGGATGTCGAGTATGCCGGGCATGGCGGAGACGCACTCCGCCGGTTGGCACGTCATGGCGCACGCGACCGGTACCGCATCCTGGGGCATGCTCGCCGCCCACCTGGTGGCCGCCGCGCTGTGCGGACTGTGGCTGGCGCAGGGCGAGCAGGCGGCCTTCGCGCTGGCCCGGGCCTGCGCCGACCGTGCCTTCGTCCCGCTGCGGCTCGTCCTCGCCGTACTCGTACCGCCCGAGGCGCCGGCCCCGCCGCGGCGCCTTCGGGAGCGTACGCACCGCCCGCGTCCGCGGCTGCTCGTCCACGCCTTCACCACTCGGGGTCCACCCGGGGCGACCGCTGTCCTGTGACAGCCGGATCCCCGACGCCGTGACACGCACGGCGCGGGCCGCCGTTCACGCGTCCGCGTGAACGGACCTCCCCACCCGTGCGGCCGGCCGACCACGGCCTCCGCGGCCCTTCGGCGCGCCCGCACGGGATCCGAGTGAAGGACCTAGGGACCCATGACCCCTGCCCTGCCCGCGGTGACCGACGAGACGGTCACCGCCTGGGCGCTCGCCGCCGCCGGCGGCGACAACGAAGCGGTCGACCGCTTCGTGCGCGCCCTCCAGCACGACGTACGCCGCTACGTGGCCCACCTCGCCCACGACCCCCAGGCGGCCGACGACCTCACCCAGGACACGTTCCTGCGGGCCCTGACCGCGCTGCACCGCTTCGAGGGCCGCTCCTCGGCCCGGGTCTGGCTGCTGTCCATCGCCCGCCGGGCCGTCGCCGACAGCCTGCGCCGCGCCGCCGCCCGGCCCCGCAAGGCCGACACGGCCGACTGGCAGCTCGCCGTCGAACGCGCCCAGCCGCTCGGCCTGCCGGGCTTCGACGAGGGCGTCGCCCTCATGGATCTGGTGGACGCGCTGCCCGGCGACCGGCGCGAGGCGTTCGTCCTCACGCAACTGCTCGGCCTGCCGTACGGGGAGGCCGCCGAGGCGAGCGGCTGCCCGGTCGGCACCGTGCGCTCCCGGGTCTCCCGGGCGCGCGGCGCCCTGGCCGGCATGCTGGACGCCGAGTCCGGCACCCCGGCCCCGGCGCCGACCGCTCACGGGTCGCTCGCGATGACGTAGGTCACACCGGCCCCCGGGAACCCGGTGGCCCACCGCTCCGACTCCTGCACCGGTACGGCCCCACCCGGGGCCGTGCGAGGTGTTGGGAGTCGCGTCAGATGGCACAGACCCGCCGGCCCGCCCCCGCGGCGGGTCCTTCCCTCCGCCGGGCGCTGCCCCCGCCGGCCCTGTTCGGATTCCTTCTGCTGCTGGTCGTGGCGTTCGCCGCGGCCTACGCCGTCGGAACCGGCGCGGGGCCGGTCGCGCCCGGCATGCACGGCTCCCAGGTGAGCCGGGACGGCGACGGAGGAGCCGACGGCGGCACGGACATGGGGGACATGGGAGAGGGAGGCGGTCACTGATGTCCACGGGACAGGACACCGGACGGGGCGCGGCTGCGGTCACCGGACCGGCCGTCGGCGAGGTCGTCACCGATCTCCTCGTCGGCGGGATGACCTGCGGGGCGTGCGTGCAGCGCGTGGAGAAGAAGCTCGGCCGGCTGGAGGGGGTCACCGCCGCGGTGAACCTGGCCACCGGCCGGGCCCGGGTGCGGCATCCGTCCGGCGTCGGCCCCGAGGAACTGATCGCCACCGTCGAGCGCGCCGGGTACACGGCCGCGCTCCCGGCGCCGCCCACCCCGCGGACGCGCGCGGACGGCGACAGCGAGGAGGCGCGGGCACTGCGGCGGGAGCGCGACCGGCTGGTGGTCACCGTGCTGCTCGCCCTGCCGGTGCTCCTGCTGTCGATGATTCCCGCGTGGCAGTTCCGCGACTGGCAGTGGCTGTGCTTCGTCCTCGCCGCACCCGTCGTCGTCTGGGGCGCCCGGCCCTTCCACGTCCGGGCGGCCCGCGGACTGCGGCACGCGGCGGCGACCATGGACACGCTCGTCTCGCTCGGCGTCCTGGCCTCCTTCGCCTGGTCCTGCTACGCCCTCTTCCTGGGCGGCGCGGGCGACCCCGGCATGCGCATGCCGTTCAGCCTCGTGCCGTCCGCGACCGACGGCTCCGCGCCGGTGTACCTCGAAGTGGCCGTGGGCGTCCCGCTGTTCGTCCTGCTCGGCCGGTATCTGGAGGCACGGGCGCGGCGGGGGACCGGCGCCGCCCTGCGCGCGCTGGCCACGCTCGCCGTCAAGGAGGTGTCCGTGCGCGAGGGCGGACGGGAGCGGCTGGTCCCCGTCGAGGAGTTGCGCGTCGGACAGGTTTTCGTGGTGCGGCCCGGGGAACGGCCGGCCACCGACGGCGTCGTCGTGGAAGGCAACTCCGCGCTCGACCTCTCCCTGATCACCGGGGAGAGCAAACCGGTCGAGGTCGGCCCCGACGCCCCGGTGACCGGCGGCGCCGTGAACGTCGGCGGCCTGCTCCTCGTGCGGGCCACGGCCGTCGGCACCGACACCCGGCTCGCCCGCATCACCGCGCTGGTGACCGAGGCGCAGGCGGGCAAGGCACGGGCCCAGCGGCTCGCGGACAAGGTCGCCGGGATCTTCGTCCCGGTGGTGCTCGTGCTCGCCGTCACGGTGCTCGGGTTCTGGCTCGGCGCCGGGGCGGAGCCGCAGGCCGCGCTCACCTCGTGCGTGGCCGTGCTGGTCGTGGCGTGCCCGTGCGCGCTGGGACTCGCGACCCCGACCGCGCTGATGGCCGCCACCGGCCGGGGCGCCCAGCTCGGCGTCCTGGTCAGCGGGCCACGGGCGCTGGAGAGCCTGCGGCACCTGGACGCCGTGGTGCTCGACAAGACCGGCACGCTCACCTCCGGGCACATGAGCGTCGCCGCGGTCACCGAGGTGCCCGGCGGGCTCGGCGAGGAGACGGTGGTGCGGCTGGCGGCGGCGGTCGAACAGGGCTCCGAGCATCCGCTGGGCCGCGCCGTGGTGGCGTACGCGCGGCGTACCGCGCCCGGACGGGAACTGCCCGCCGTGCAGGGCTTCGAGGCCCTGCCCGGGCAGGGCGTGCGCGGACGGGTGGAGGGCAGGACGGTCGAGGTCCGCTCCCCGGACGGCACCCTGCCCGACGTCCTCGCCGAGGCGCTGACCGCCGGAACGGACGGCGCCCGCACGCCGGTCGTGGTGCGCGTCGACGGCCGTGCCGAGGCACTGCTCCGGATCGGCGACGTCCTGCGGCCGGGCAGCTACCGGGCCGTGGAGCGGCTGCGGCAGCTCGGGGTGCGGCCCGTCCTCGCCACCGGGGACCGCGAGGAACCGGCCCGCGCCGTCGCCGGGGAACTCCGCGTCGAGGAGGTCCACGCCCGCTGCTCGCCCGAGGACAAGGCCGCGCTCGTACGGGAGCTGCGGGAGCGCGGCCACCGGGTCGCGGTCGTCGGCGACGGGGTGAACGACGCGGCCGCCCTGGCCGGGGCCGACCTCGGCATCGCCATGGGCACCGGCACGGACGTGGCGATCGGGGCCGCCGACGTGACACTGGTGCGCGGTGACATCGAGGCCCTCGCGGACGCCGTACGGCTGGCCCGCGCCACGCTGGGCACCGTCCGCGCCAATCTGCTCTGGGCGTTCGGCTACAACCTGGTGACCGTGCCACCGGCCATGGTCGGCCTGCTCAACCCCATGTTCGCCGCGGCGGCGATGTCCGTCAGCTCGCTCCTCGTGGTCGGCAACAGCCTGCGCCTGCGGGCGTGGCAGCCGTCACCGGCAGGCCGCCGGCGCACGGCGCCCGCGTCCCGCACCCGGGCGGCGATGTGACCCCCGCAGCGGCTCCAGCCGCCGCCGCACACCCGGCTCCCGGCTCCCGTACCGAGAGAGGGGCGCCGACGGCCCCGCACCCCTGGCGGCCCACCCGACGACGTCTGAAGGACACCGTCCTGGCCGGCCTCGCCCCCGTGTGCGCCGCCGTCCTCGCCCTCGGCGGACTCGCCGCGTGGACCGCGTCGGGCAGGGCCGGCAGCCCCGCCCGGATCGCCGTCGCCGACGCCCGACTGTATCTCCCCGCCCCGGACGCCGAGGAGACCGCCGCCTTCTTCCGGATCACCAACTCGGGCGGCGCACCGGACACGTTGGTCGCGGTGACGTCGTCCACCGTCGGCCGGGGGATCACCCTGAGCCGCCACCGGATGACCGACGGGAACGCGGCCTACCGGCAGCTCGCCGGCTCCCTGCGGGTGCCCGCGGGCGGCACTGTCGACATGTCACCCCTCACCAGCGATGTCACCGTCCCCGTCACGTCCCGCTGGCGCAGCGGCGACCTCGTGCCCTTCGTGCTCCGCTTCGAGCACAGCGATCCCGTCGAGACACTCGCCGTGGTGGTCCGCCCGGGGACGCGCGACTGACACGCCGGCGGGGGCCGGGTCATCTGTTTCTGGCCCCCACCGTGCGTTCAGGACGCCAGGACGACGCCGAAGTGCCGCTCCAGGCACCCGCGGATCTCCTCGCGGGACAGTGCGCACCGCAACTGGCCGCGCTCCGCCTCCGTCGGCGCGGACGCGACGGCGTCGGCGAACTCGGCGGTGCCCGACCGCAGTTCGTCCGCGAGCCCGGCGACGAGCCGGTAGGCGTACGGCAGGGACGCGCGGACGGCCGCCACGACGTCCTCGTCGCGGGCCGCCCCGCCCTCGGTGTCGGCGAGCGGGTGGGGGAGGGCGTCGAGCGACACGGTGAGACGTCCCGTCCGGTGTGGGGGTAGGTGTTGAGGGTGCTCGATCAGGGCGGGGGCGGTCCCGCCGCCGTGCGCGGTGAGCGGGAGCGCGCCCGGCCCGCTCAGCCGGAGGAGGCCCGCAGCGCGGCCGGACCGTGCCGGAAGCCGGGGTCGACCTGGGCCGCCAGGTCCGTACCGGTGGCCCGGTCGCCCCACGCGGCGGCGTTGCGCAGATGGAACTCGACGCCCTGCCGCTGGAAGGTCTCCCAGTCCTTGGGGCGCGCGTCCACCGCGCGGCGCAGCTCGCCGAGGGCGCCCAGCAGCGCCGGCTCGGGCACGCCGTGCGCGCGGCCCTGCTCCCGGGCGCGGACGTGGGCGGACTGCGGGACGTACGCCAGCAGGTCGTCGCCGACGTGCTCCTTGAGGAACAGCAGGTCGTCCTCGCCGGTCACCTTGTTGCCGACGACCCCGATCGGGACGCCGAACTCGGCGGCGTGCTCGCGGTACTGACGGAGCACCGAGACGCTCTTGCGGGTCGGCTCGACGACCACGAACGTCAGGTCGAACCGGGTGAACAGCCCGGAGGCGAAGGCGTCGGCGCCGGCCGTCATGTCGACCACGACGTACTCGCCGGTGCCGTCCACCAGATGGTTGAGGTAGAGCTCCACCGCGCCCAGCTTGGAGTGGTAGCACGCCACCCCGAGGTCCTCCTCGCCGAAGGCGCCGGTGACCATCAGCGGCACCCCGGCCACCTCGCGGACGTGCCGCGCGTGGATCTCGTCGTCGCCCAGCAGGCGCAGCAGACGGGAGCCGCGGCCCGGGGGAGTGGTCTTCAGCATGACCTCGGGGGAGGCGATCCGGGGGTTGCTCCCGCGCAGGAAATCCTTGATCTCACCGGTACGGGCACTGAGCGGCGGGGCGCCGAAGGACTCCTCCTCGGGCAGGCCCAGGGCGTGTGCCAGGTGCTGGTTGATGTCACCGTCGAGAGCGAGGACCGGCGCGCCGGAGCGGGCCAGGTGACCGGCGAAGAGGGCGGACAGCGTGGTCTTGCCGCTGCCGCCTTTGCCGACGAACGCGACGCGCATCACGAGCCCCCTTCGCCGACGCTGTCGGGATTGAAAACGGCTTTCATGAGAACATCGTCGGGAGGCCGCTGACCGGCTGTCAAATCATGCTCCCCCGACCGGCGGACCGGGCGGACCGGCGGAGCGGACGGAGCTGGCGGACGGACCGCTGCCCACCGGCCCGGACGGCGGGCCGCCCGCCGGATTCAGCGCACACGACCCTCCGCCCGCTCACGGGCCGCGGCCACCGCGGCCTTCACACTGCCGCGGTGCGGCGGACCGTGCCCGGGCACGAGGACGTCCGCGTCGACCACCCCGCTCGTCTCTCCCGTCTCTCCCGTCTCTCCCGCTTCGAACACCGACAGCGAGTCCAGCGCGCGGGCCCGGTCGGTGTGGAACATGCCCGGCAGCAGCTGCGGCCCGCGCACCCGGGAGGTGGGGTGCGCGGTGACGAGCGCGTCCCCGCTGACGAGTACGCCACTGCCCGGCAGCAGATAGGCGCAGTGCCCGTGGGTGTGCCCGGGGGAGTGCACCGGCACCGGGGCGCCGGGCAGGTCCAGCGGGCCGCCCACCGCGAAAGCGCGGGGACCGGAAACCGGGATGTGCGCGGTCCCTCCCACCCGCAGCGCGCGCAGGGCCCACGGCGCCACCCCGCGCCGCCAGGCCTGGCCGAGCACCTGACCGATGGTCACCTGGTGCAGGAAGTCACGGCGCGCGTGCGGCACTTCCTCCTGGTGCATCAGCACCGGCGTGCCGTGCGTGACGGCCAGGTGCTCGGCGGAGCCGAGGTGGTCGTTGTGCGCGTGCGTGATCAGCACGGCTGCCACGGCCCCGGGCGCCACCCCGACCGCGGCCAGCGAGGCGTACAGCCGCTCGCGGTCCCCGGGATACCCGGTGTCGATCAGGACGGCGGTGTCCCCGTCCTTGACGATCACCCAGTTGGTGTCGCTGCCCGTGACCATGTGGACGTCGTCGCCGATCCGGACGATGTCCTCGTTCCGCAGGGCGGATGCCATGCCTGCTCCTCTCGCCGCCGTGAAGCCGGGCGCGCCGACACATTCGGCCGTACCGCCCGGAGGACCGTACTACCGGCGGGCCGCACGGACCCGGCCGCGGGGCGGCCGACCGGCGCGTATGACACGGTGGGGACCGGCTATGTCCAACCCGTGACAACACCCGCGGCGCACCACTGCGGGAACAGGAGGCACCCCATGTCGAAGCCGCCGCTTCCGGACGCCGCCGTGGCCATGCTGCGCAAGGCGAACCCGGCCGTCGTCACCACCCTGCGCGCCGACGGCCAGCCCGTGTCCACCGCGACCTGGTACCTGTGGGACGAGGGCCGGGTACTGGTCAACATGGACGAGAGCCGCAAGCGCCTCGCCCACCTGCGCAACGACCCCCGGGTCACCCTCACGGTGCTCGACGAGTCCGACTGGTACAGCCACGTCACCCTGATCGGGCGGGTGGCGGAACTGTGCGACGACGAGGACCTGACCGACATCGACCGGCTCTCCCAGCACTACCTGGGCCGGCCCTACGCCGACCGCGAGCACCCCCGCGTCAGCGCGTACATCGAGATCGACCGCTGGCACGGCTGGGGCGGCTACCGCGACAACACCGGGCCGGCAACCTGAGCCCCTCCCGCTCCTGGGCCCCTCACCACCCCTGAGCCCCTGCCGACCCCGACACCCTGGCGCCCTGACGGGGCGCCGGGGTTGGCCGGGGAGTGCCTTGCCGGGCTGAGGGCGGAACGCCACGATGGCGGGTGCCACCCGGTGCCCTATGCCCGAGGAGACGCCTGTGGACAGCCCTGTGAACAGCTACGAACGGCAGCCCGCGGCCACGAGCATGGTCGAGGACTTCCAGGACACCCCGTTGGACGAGGTGCCGGAGGCCGCCATCAGGGCGGCACTGGCCAGGACGCTCCCCGGCGAGGAGGAGCCCGTGGCCGCGTTCCAGTCCTCGCTGCTCTGACCGGACCGTGACCGCGGCGACGGGATCCTTCCGGCAGTTCGTGATCAAGGTGCACAGCCGCTGCGACCTGCGCTGCGACCATTGCTACGTCTATCGCGGCCCGGACCAGAGCTGGCGCGGGCGGCCGGTGACCATGTCGGAGGAGACCTTCCGGCTGGCCGCCGCCCGCATCGCCGAGCACGCGGCGGCGCACCATCTGCGCCGGGTCCATGTCGTCCTGCACGGGGGCGAGCCGCTGCTCGCGGGACGGGAGCGGCTGCGCGGCTTCGCCCGGACCCTGCGGTCCGCGCTGCGCGGCACAGCCGACCTCGACCTGCGGATGCAGACCAACGGACTGCTCCTGGACGACGCTTTCTGCGCGATGCTCGTCGAGGAATCCGTCATCACCAGCGTCTCGCTCGACGGTGACGAGGCCGCCCACGACCGGCACCGCGTCCGCGCCGACGGCTCCGGCAGCTACGGGGACGTGGTGCGTGCCGTGAGGTGCCTCAACGCCCCCGCCCACCGGCGGGTTTTCGGTGGACTGCTCTGTACGGTCGACGTCGCGAACGACCCGGTGGCCGTCTACCGGGCCCTGGCCGCACTCGACCCGCCCGCCATCGACTTCCTGCTGCCGCACGCCAATTGGGACCGCCCGCCGCCCCGCCCGCACGGGGCGACCGACTACGCGGACTGGCTGATCGCCGTCCACGACCGGTGGGCAGCCGACGGAAGACCCGTCTCCATCCGGATGTTCGAGTCGATCAGCCGGCTCACCGACGGCGGCACCAGCTTCACCGAGGCGCTGGGAACGGACGGCACCGACCTGCTGGTCCTCGAGACCGACGGCGCCGTCGAACAGGCGGACTGGCTCAAGACCGCCTACCCGGGCGCCCCGGAGACCGGGCTGCACCTGGCCACCCACCGACTGGAGGAAGCCGCGGTCCACCCGGGCATCAAGGCCCGCCGCACCGGGACCGACGGCCTGAGCGCCGCCTGCCGTTCCTGCCGCGTGGTGGCGGTCTGCGGCGGCGGCCTGTACGGGCACCGCTACCGTTCGGCCAACGGCTTCGACGCGCCCTCTGTGTACTGCGCCGACCTCCTCAAGCTCATCGACCACGTGCGAGCCGCCGAGAGAAGTCCCACCGGCACGGACCCCGCCACCGGTACGGACCCCGCCCCGGTCACGGCCCCCGCCACCGGCACTCCCGGGAACCGGCACAGTCTCGCCTGGTCCCGCTTCGACGCCCTGGCCGCCGGTCTGAGCACCGCCGACGACGTACGCGAACTGGCCGCCGCGCAGCGCAGCCGGCGCACCACCGCGCTCGCCGCCGCCGCGCGGACCGCCGCACGGCGTCCCGACGCCTCGGCGGCAGGCTGGAGGGCGGTCGCCGCACTGCCCGCCGAGGCCCGCCGACTGCTGCTCGCCGACCCCCA
Organism: Streptomyces sp. B3I8; assembly: GCF_030816915.1. Taxonomy (NCBI): domain Bacteria; kingdom Bacillati; phylum Actinomycetota; class Actinomycetes; order Kitasatosporales; family Streptomycetaceae; genus Streptomyces; species Streptomyces sp. B3I8. The sequence continues at coordinate 6,779,616 of NZ_JAUSYN010000002.1, forward strand.
TCTGCGGGGGTGGGCCCTCGCCCACGCCCGCCTGGAACGGCTCGCGGGCGGCCGCCCAGCCGAGGCCGCGCTCTCCGCCACCGCGCGCACCCGCGGCCGGCTCACCCTCCCCGTGCCGCCGCGCCGCGGTCCGGACGGCACCGGCATCCACTTCCCCGGCATCGGCCGGCTGCTCCTGCCCGAGGACGACCGCACGCCGGGCCCGGGCGGGACGGTGACCGTCGAGACGGCGGACGGCCGTATCGCCGTCGCCGGACGGGTACTCGGACGTGATCCGCTGCCGGACGGCATGCGCTGGCAGCCGTTGCGCCGTCTCACCGCGGACGGCCTCCGGGTGGTCCTGGACGACCTCGATCCAGGGCGCGACTGCTACGGCGGGAACCATCAGGCCCAGCCACGCCTGACCGCCGATCAGGTACGACTCTGGCAGCACCTGTTCGCCGACGCCTGGCGGCTGATCCGGGATGCCTATCCGGCCTATGCGCCCGGCATCTCCGCCGGCCTCACCACGCTGATCCCCCTGGTTCCCCGGACCGGTGAGGACATCAGCGTCACCTCACTGCCGACCTTCGGCGCGATCGGCCTGGCACTGCCCCGGACCGCCGACGATCTGGCCCTGCTGCTGATCCACGAGTTCCAGCACGCCAAACTGTGGGCGCTGTACGACATGTACGCCCCCTTCGACCCCGCCGACACCCGGCGCGTCCCCGTTCCCTGGCGTTCCGAGGCGCGCCCCCTGCCCGCCGCCCTGCAGGGCGCCTACGCACACCTCGCCGTCGCCGACGTGTGGCGGCTGCGGGCCCTGCGCGCACGGACCGGGACGGAGCGGGACGCCGCGGCGGCGGCGCACGCGCGGGAAGTCGCCGCCGCCTTGCGGCAGAACGTGCTGGGGCTACTGGACGACATACTGGGCTCCGGCCCCCTCAGTCCGTACGGGCTGCGCCTGGTCCGCCGCCTGCACGCCGCCGCGACCGCGTTCGCACCATGACGCCGTCGCCGGACGCGCCCCGGCGCACGTGCGCCCTCCGTGCGCCCCTCGGTACAAGCGGAACGCGTCAACCCCTGGCATGCGGCGGTGTGTTCGCGTTCCAATGGTGCACTCCAGAAGTGGTCGCACGGTTCGTACCGCGCGTGCGGCGAGGACCGGGGGACGAGGGACACGCCATGACTGATCCGGCTCCCGGGCCGGCCGGGACGGCCGGCGCGCCGGACCCGTACGTCTTCTTCCTCAGTTATGCCCGGGTGCCGTCCACCGAGGACGGGGCGAAGGCGCAGAACCCCGATCAGGACCTGGTCGCTTTCCATCGTCAACTGTGCGGACACATCATGCAGTTGACCGATCATGACGGAGTTCGCCCGCCAGGGTTCCTGGATCGCAGGATGGGCGTCGGCGCCGACTGGGAGCGGCGGCTGAAGGAGACCCTCAGTGACTGCCAGGTCTTCGTCCCCGTCTACACCTATCGCTATTTCACCCGTGAGTGGTGCGGCCGGGAGTGGGACGCTTTCGCCCGCCGCCAGGAGGAACACGGCCGCAGCCGCCCGTACACCGGCAACGCCATCGTCCCCGTGCTCTGGGTCGGGCCCGAGCACCTGAAACTGCCGCGCGTGGCCCGCCGCGTGCAGTACGAGCATCCCGACCTCGGCGCGGAATACCTCACGTGGGGGCTGTACGGGTTGCGCGCGAAGGGCTACCACGCCAAGTACCACAGCGCCGTGTGGGGCATCGCGCAGACGATCGTCAAGGTGGCCGAGCAGACCCGGTTGGCGCCCTGCGACATCGAGCTGTTCAAGGAGCTCAGGAACGTCTTCGAGGAGGAACAGTAGGATGCCGCTCTTCTTCCTCAGCTACTCGCACGTGCCGGTGCACCGCACGGGCCGCAGCCCCGACTTCGACCGGCTCGTCTTCCGCTTCTTCGACGACCTGTGCGCCCACCTCGCCGCCGCCGGCGGGCCGGAGGGAGAGGCGGCCGGGTTCGTCGAGCGGTCCGCGACACCGGCCGAGGAGACCCTGCGGGCCCTCGCCGACTGCCGTGTCTTCGTCCCCCTCTACGCGAAGCGGTATTTCACCGACCCGAAGTGCGGTCGGCACTGGACCGCGGCCACCACCCGGCCACCACCCGGCGGCCCGGCCTTCGTACCGGTGCTGTGGACGCCGTACCCGCCCTCCGCGCTGCCCCGCGCGGCCCAGTACGACCTGCCCGCGATGCCCGAGGGCGGCGGTGAGGCGGAGGAGGAGTACGCCGCCACGGGTCTGCACCAGATGCTCCAGCTCGGCACGGAACTCGGCGACGCGCAGGCCGCCGACCGGGCGGGCCGGATCACCGCCTGGCTCGCCCGCCGCGTCCTGCACGCCGCCGCCACCGTCCCCGCACCGCCCGAGGACCAGGGCCTGCCGTCCCCGCTGACCGACCTGGACAACGCGTTCGCCGCCCCGCCACCCGCCCCGCCGCCGCTGCGGATCACCGTCCTCGCCCCTACCGAGGACCAACTCCCCATCGGCCGGGACGAGTCGCGCTACGGCCCGGCGCCGGAGGACTGGCGGCCCTACGGCCCCGCCCTCGGCCCGCTCGCCGACCAGGTACGGGCGCTGGCCCGCAACCTCGGCTTCGCTCCCGACTTGGTGGCCTTCGACAAGCCCCGCGCCGAACTGCGCAGCGCGGCCGTCCCGGACGCCCCCTGGATCCTCGTGGTCGATCCCTGGGCTCTGGAGAATCCCCGGATCGCCGCCCAGGCGAAGGAGTTCGACGCCGCACGGCGACCGTGGACGGCCGTGCTGAGCGTGCTCCCCGAGGACGATCCGCAGACCAAGGAAGGGTCCGAGCGGCTGGAGCGGTTGTTGCACACCTGCTTTCCCCGTTTCCTGCGCGAGGGCCGCACGGGGGAGCAGAATGCCGTCCGAGGCCGCCTGCCCGACCCGGACGTGTTCGCACTGTGGTTCAGCGAACTCGCCGAGTCCGCCAAGATGCGCTATTTGCGATACATTCACTCGCAATTGTCCACCGGGGGAAACGGCGCCGGGGACCGCACGGAGGGCAGGTCATGACCGGCGACGAGGGCAGAATCATCACGTTCTACTCGTACAAGGGCGGTACGGGACGGACGATGGCGCTCGCCAACACGGCCTGGATCCTGGCCTCCGCGGGACACCGCGTGCTCGTCGTCGACTGGGACCTGGACGCTCCCGGCCTGGACCGCTTCTTCCACCCCTTCCTGGACGAGGAGAAACTGCGCACCACACCCGGCGTGCTGGAACTCGTCTCCCGCTTCAGCGAGTCCCTGGTCCAGGTCCGGCACACCGTCGCGGCGACACACGATTCCGGGCCCCACCTCGGCCACGGCTCCAGCCACGGCTCCGTCGAGGCCGTCACCGTCTCCGGCGACGACTGGGGTGCCGAGATGCTCCCCCTGGAGAGCTGTGTGCTGCCCGTCTCCTGGCACTTCCCGGACGGCGGCTGGCTCGACTACCTCCCGGCGGGGACGAAGAACAAGGGCTATCTGACCGCCTTCTCGCAGTTCGACTGGAAGCCGTTCATGGACGGCCCGCTTGCCACCCGCTTCCTGGAACGCCTCAAGCGCGCATTCGGCGACCGGTACGACTACGTCCTCGTCGACAGCCGTACGGGCCTGAACGACATCTCCGACATCTGCACCGTCAACCTGCCGCACACCCTCGTCACCTGCTTCACCCCCAGCAGCCAGAGCATCGACGGCGCGGTCGCGGTCGCCGAACGCATCGAGGAGATGCACCGCGACCGCCGCATCCGCATCCTGCCCGTCCCCATGCGCGTGGAGAACGCCGAGGCCGACCGGCTGGAGGCCGCCCGCGGCCAGTTCCAGTACCGCTTCGACCGCATCCTGCGCCGCCACCTCCCCGCCGGCACCCAGCCCGACGACTACTGGGGCCGGGTGGAGATCCCCTACCGGCCCATCTACTCCTACGAGGAGACCCTGGCCCCCTTCCGCGAGGCCCCCGGCGACCCCAAGAGCCTGCTCTCCGCCTACGAGCGGCTCGCCGAGGTCCTCTCCGACGGCCAGGTGACCCGGATGGCCCGGATCGACGAGGCGCTGCGCCGCCGTACCCTGGAGCGCTACACCCGCCACCGGCCGCCCCGTGTCTCCGACGTGTACGTCAGCTTCGTACCTCAGGACCGTAGTTGGGCGCTGTGGGCGGGCGCGGTCCTGGAGGAGGCCGGCTTCAAGGTCCACCTGGCGCAGGAGGGCACCGCCGAGGGCGGCCGGCACCGGCAGGAGATCGAGCGGGTCGTCGAGTCGGCCCCGCACACCCTCGTCGTACTCTCCGAGGCCTATCTGCGCTCCTCGCGCTTCCGTACGACCTGGGAGGCGGTCTACGCGGCCGGGGGCCTGGAGGAGGACGGCCGCCTGGTGTCCATGAGCGTCGAACGGCTGCCGCTCGGCAGCCCGTTCACCGACCGGCTCGCCGACCTGACCCGCTGTGACACCGGAGAGGCCGCCCGCGACGCCCTGCTGGCCTGTTTCGGCCGCACCTTCGCCCCCGCCTCCCGCGAGCACTACACCGGCGGCGAACGCCGGATGCCCCGCTACCCCGGAGCCGAACCCCCGGTGTGGTCCGTCCCGCTGCGCACCGCCTCCTTCACCGGCCGCACCGCATTACTGGAGCGGATCCGTGAGCGGCTCCACGAGGGGGACGGCAGGGCGCTGCTCCTCAAGGGCCTCGGCGGAGTCGGAAAGACGCTGCTCGCTCGCGAGTTCGCCCACCGTTACAAGAGCGACTACGACATCGCCTGGCACATCCAGGCCGAACAGCGCAACCTCGCCGTCGAACAGTTCGCGGCCATGGCCGGGCCGCTGGGCGTGGCCGAGCGGAAGAACCCCACCGACACCGCCAAAGCCGTCCGTGAAGCCCTCGACCGCGGCGAACCGTACGGCAGTTGGCTGCTGATCCTGGACAACGCGGTGGAGGCGGGCAATCTGCCCGACTTCATGGTCAGCGGCCGCAGCGGACACGTTCTGATCACCAGCCAGCGCTCGGAGGGCTGGGGGCGCTGGGCCGACACCCTCGAAGTCGGCGTGTTCGAACGCGAGGAGAGCATCGCCCATCTGCGCGGCCGGCTGCCCGACTGCGGCCGGGCCGACGCGGACCAGATCGCGGAGGCGCTCGGCGACCTGCCGATCGCGGTGGAACAGGCCGCCGCAGGCATCGAACAGTCCAAGGTCAGTGCCCGCGCCTACCTCCGCGAGCTGCAGTCCCCGGCCACCGGTGCCGCCCGCACCCGCGGTTCCGGTGACGACAAGGTCGGCGATGTCACCAGGGTCAGCGGCGCCACCTGGGAGTTCGCCCTCGGGCAATTGCGCCTCAAGTTCCCGCAGGCGGTGCAACTACTGCAGATCTGCGCCTACTTCGGCCCCGAGCCGATCTCCATGGACCTGCTGGAGGGCGCCGAGGTCTCCCGCGCGCTGGGTGACTCCCGCACCGTCGCCCGCGCCTACCAGGAACTCAGCCGCTTCTCCCTGGTCACCGTGGACCGCAAGATCTGGGGTGTCCAGGTGCACCGGCTGGTGCAGCGCGCCATGCGGGACAGCATGACCGAGCAGGAACGGCAGGCCGCGCGGGACGTCGTCTACCGCACTCTGATCGCGGCCCGCCCCAGCAAGGACGACCCCGAGGACCCCAACACCTGGGAGAGCTACCGGGTCATCTGGTCCCACATCGGCACTCCCTGGGCGATGAGCGCCACCGAGGGCGGCATCCGGGAACTCCTGGTCGACCGGGTACGGCAACTGCGCCGCCGGGGCGAGCTGGCACAGGCCATGGAGCTGAGCAACCGCTGTGTGACGACCTGGACGGAGAGCGGCTCCCCCGACGACCGCTGGACCCTCCACATGCGCTTCCAGATCGCCAACATCCTGCGCGCACAAGGCCGTTACGAAGAGTCGCTGGCCCTGGACCGGGAGGTCCTCGAACGTCAGCTCGCCACCCTGCGCGACCCCGACGACCAGCACGTCCTGATGACCACCAGCAGCGTCGCCGCCGACCTGCGCGGCCTGGGCCGGCTGTCCGAGGCGCTGGAGCACGACCGCCGCACCCACCAGCGCTATCTGGAGATCTACGGAGAGGACCACCCCCGCACCCTCGGCGCCGCCAACAATCTCGCCGTATCCCTGCGGCTGTCCGGCGAGTACTACACGGCCCGCGCCCTGGACACCAGGACCCTCGCCCTGCGTGAGGAGATCCTGCTGCACGACCATCCGCTGACCATCGAGTCCGCGGTGAACCTCGGACGCGACCACCGGGACTGCGGCGACTACGCGGCGTCCGTCAGCCTGCTGCGGCGCGCCTACGACCGCTGTCTGCGCAACCCCCGGCTCACCCAGGGCTCACCGACGGTGCTGAACACCGCCAAGGGCCTGGCCGGCGCGCTGCGCCGGACGGGCAGGCCGGCCGAGGCGCAGGAACTGGTCGAACACGTGCTCAAGCACGGGCCGGAGGGGGAGAAAGGGGCTTCCCCGGAACGGCTGCTGGTGGAGATGAGCCTGGCCGGCGACCTGGCCGCGCAGGGCCGCAGGGACGACGGACTGCGGCTGATCCGCAGGGTCCTCGACGACCTCCGGGACAGCCTCGGCGAGGACCATCCGCAGACGGTGGCGTGCTCGGCCAACTACGCGGTCCTGCTGCTGGGCGACATCGACACGGCCGCGCACCCGGCAGGCGGGGACACCGCGACCGTCGAGGAGTCGGCACGGGCGCGCACGCTGCTGCTGCGGGCGCTCGAAGCATTCACCGCGCTCAGCGGCGAGCACCACCCCTACACCCTGATCTGCCGCGTCAACCTGGCCGCAGCCGACGCGGCCCTCGGTGACCGGGAGGAGGCGCGCAGGGGCTGCCAGGAGGCGTACGACCTCCTCCGCGAGGCCCTGGAACCCACCCACCCCTCCACGCTCACCTGCGCGGGCAACCTGGGGCTGGTCCTGGGACTGCTCGGCCGGCCGCAGGAGGCGCGCAGCACCCTGCAGGCCGCCCTGTCCGCCCTGGCCAAGCGGCTCGGCGAGGACCACCCGCGGGTGCGGGCCCTGCGGGAGGAGCGGATCACCTGCCTGGAACTGGAGCCACCGCCGATCTGACCTCCCGGGCCCGGTCGCGCACCCAGGCGAGGACCTGCGGCATGGCCGGCAGGGCCGCGAAATGCGCCACCGACGGCTGAAGCACCGCCCGGGCGGACGGAACGTGCCGTTCGAGGTAGCGGAAGTGGGACAGGGGCGCGAAGACGTCGTGCTCGCCGTGCCAGAGCAGCACGGGCAGCGACGGGTCGATCTCCTCCAGCTTGAACTCCCACGGCGAGCGGAAGGCGACCAGGTCGTCCACCCAGCCCAGCGGCGCCCGCGGATCCATCCGCGGGGACTCCGCGCCTGGGGAGCGGGCGTGCCCGACCGCCGACAGATAGTTGACCAGCAGCATCCGTCGCACCCCGGCGTCCGAGACCACGACCCGGTCCACCGCGGGCAGTTCCTCGTCCAGCGACCGCAGCAGCGAGGCCGGATCGCTGCGGATGGCCTCGGCGTTGCGCGCCAGCAGGGCGCCCAGCTCCGCCACATCGGGCGCGCTACGGTCGAGCAGCTCGTACGTGGCGACGTTCGACGGTGACATGTCCGCGAACCAGTCCAGCTCCGCGCCGTCCGCGTCCGGTGGAGCGGTCGAGACCAGGGCGGCCGCGCTCGCCACCCGCCCTCCGGGGTTGATCGCGGCCGACGCCAGCGCGTGCGGGCCACCGCCGGACCGGCCCACCACCGAGTAGCGCTCCAGCCCCAGCCGCCGCGCGATCGCGTCGACGTCCGCGGCGGCGTCGGCGACCGTACGTCCCGGGGCCCGGTCGGAGTCGCCGTAGCCGGGACGGTCGTAGGCGATCAGACGGACACCGAGCTTGTGCAGGTCGAAGGTGCGGGGCCGGGGACCGAGCCGGCTGCCGGGAGTTCCGTGCAGCAGGAAGACGGGGTGCGCGTCCTCGTCGCCCCACGTCTGGTAGACGAGGGTCCTGGGCCGCCCCGGACCGCCCTGCTCACGGACCGGCACCTCGACACTTCCGACCACTCGATGTCCTCCCGTCGCCAGCGGCTGTACTGGGCGGGACCTTCCCATGATTCTCCCCGGAGGGACCCGCGCCAAGGTGTGGTTCAGCCGTTTCGAGGCGGCGGAAACCGCGCCTACGGTAGTGCACCGGGGGATGCCGCCGTGGGCGGATCGCCCAGTGACCGGCGGGCGCGTCCCCCCTTGTCAGGGAGCGCGGGGAACCGCGCGACAAGCCGCGGCGTACCGCCCTTTCGGGGTAATGGGGGCGGCGCCTCTCGCGGCAACGGGAAGGGTAGGGGCGGCGGGGGCGGAAATCCCCTGCGCAATCGACTCCTTTGCACAGTGCAAAACCGGGTACCCGCACCGCCGTGAGCCACCCAACCCTGCGGGAGCGAACATGGCCGATGTTCCGGTGACCCAGCTCGAGGCCGCTCTTCGCGCCGAGACGGACGCCGAGGTCCGCTTCGACGCCGGCAGCCGCGGCGCCTACGCCACCGACGGTTCCAACTACCGCCAGGTCCCACTCGGCGTCGTCGTCCCCCGCAGCGTCGAGGACGGCGCCCGCGCCGTCGAGGTGTGCGCACGCTTCCGCGCCCCCGTCCTCTCCCGCGGCGGCGGCACCAGTCTGGCCGGCCAGTGCACCAACGCCGCCGTCGTCGTCGACTGGACCAAGTACTGCGACGCCCTGGTCTCCGTCGACCCGGAGGCCCGTACCTGCGTCGTCGAACCCGGCATCGTCCTGGACGAACTCAACCGCCGACTCGCCGAGCACAAGCTGCAGTTCGGGCCGAAGCCGTCCACGCACAGCCACTGCGCGCTCGGCGGCATGATCGGCAACAACTCCTGCGGCGCCTCCGCACAGGCGTACGGCAAGACCGTCGACAACGTGCGCCGGCTGGAGGTCCTCACCTACGACGGCGTCCGGATGTGGGTCAGCCCCACCTCGCCGGAGGAGCGCGCCGCGATCGCCGCCGCCGGCGGCCGCCGCGCCGAGATCTACGACGGCCTGGACCGCCTCGTCACCGAGTACCTCGCCGACATCCGCACCGGCTACCCGAAGATCCCGCGCCGCGTCTCCGGCTACAACCTCGACTCGCTGCTCCCCGAGAACGGCCTCGACGTCGCCCGCGCCCTCGTCGGCAGCGAGGGCACCCTGGTGACCGTACTGCGCGCCGAACTCGACCTGGTGCCGGTGCCCGCGTACCAGCCGCTGCTCGTCCTCGGCTACGACGACATCTGCCATGCCGCCGACGACGTCACCCGCCTGCTGCGGCACTGCGAGCCCACCCAGTTGGAGGCGCTCGACGACCGCATGGCGCAGCTCATGCGCGAGGAGCACGCCCACGAGGAGTCCCTGCACGCCCTGCCCGAGGGCGGGAGCTGGCTGCTGCTGCAGTTCGCCGGCGACAGCCAGGACGACGTCGACCGGCAGGCGCACGACCTGCTGCGCGCCCTCGGCCGCGACGAGAAGGACCCCCGGGTCGCCTTCTCCGACGACCCCGAGCGCGAGCAGCGCATGCTCAAGGCCCGGGAGGCCGGACTCGGCGTCACCGCCCGCCCGCCGGACGGCCGGGAGACCTGGGAGGGCTGGGAGGACTCCGCCGTCCCGCCCGAACGCCTCGGCGACTACCTCCGTGACCTGAAGAAGCTGTTCGAGGAGTTCGACTACGACCACCCGTCCGTGTACGGGCACTTCGGGCAGGGCTGCGTGCACACCCGGATCCCGTTCGAACTGAAGACCGCCGAGGGCATCGCCGTCTTCCGGCGGTTCCTGGAACGCGCCGCCGACCTCGTCGCCTCCTACGGCGGCTCCCTCTCCGGCGAGCACGGCGACGGCCAGTCCCGCGGCGAGCTGCTCACCCGGATGTTCGGCCGGCGGCTGGTGGGCGCCTTCGGCGAGCTCAAGGCGCTGTTCGACCCGGAGAACCGGATGAACCCGGGCAAGGTCGTCCACCCGAATCCCGTCGACGGACAGCTGCGCCTCGGCGCCTCCTGGACGCCGATGACCCCGGAGACCCACTTCGGCTATCCGGAGGACGAGCACTCCTTCAGCCGCGCGGTGATGCGCTGCGTCGGCATCGGCAACTGCCGTGGCCACGAGGGCGGCGTGATGTGCCCCTCGTACCGGGCCACCAAGGAGGAGGAGCACTCCACCCGCGGCCGCTCCCGGCTGCTGTTCGAGATGCTCGACGGGCACGCCGACTCCGCCGTCAAGGACGGCTGGCGCTCCACCGAGGTCAAGGACGCCCTCGATCTCTGCCTGGCCTGCAAGGGCTGCAAGTCGGACTGCCCCACGGGGGTGGACATGGCCACCTACAAGGCCGAGTTCCTCGCCCACCACTACGACGGCCGGCTCCGTCCGCCCGCCCATTACTCCATGGGCTGGATGCCGGTGTGGGCCAGGCTCTCCCGGATCGCGCCCTCGCTGGTCAATACCGCGCTCCAGGCGCCCGTACTGAGCCGGGCGGGCAAATGGGTGGCCGGGGTGGACAAGGCACGGCAGGCCCCCGTCTTCGCCGAGCGGTCCTTCCTGCAGTGGTGGCGGGAGGAGGGGAAGCACGACGCCTCCCTCGCCGGCGCGCCGGATCCCGCCGACCCACGGACAGTGATGTTGTGGCCCGACACCTCCAGCACCTACTTCCACCCCGCGATCGCGACCTCCGCGGTACGGGTCCTGCGCGACGCCGGTTTCCGCGTCGCCGTGCCGGAACGACCCGTGTGCTGCGGGCTGACCTGGATCTCCACCGGCCAGCTCACCGTCGCCAAGAAGGTGCTGCGCCGCACCCTGGACACCCTGAAGCCGTACCTGGAGGCCGGCACCCCGATCATCGGGCTGGAACCCTCCTGCACCGCCGTCTTCCGCTCCGACGCACCCGAGCTGATGCCCGCCGACCAGGACGTGCGACGGCTCGCCGGCCAGGTGCGGACCTTCGCCGAGCAGCTCGTCCACCACGCCCCCGAGGACTGGGAGCCGCCTCGGCTGTCCCGGCGGGCGACCGTACAGACGCACTGCCACCAGCACGCGATCATGAAGTTCGACGCCGACCGCGAGCTGATGCGCCGCGCCCACCTGGACGCCGACGTGCTCGACGAGGGCTGCTGCGGACTGGCCGGAAACTTCGGCTTCGAACGCGGCCACCACGAGGTCTCCATGGCTGTTGCGGAACAGGGCGTGCTGCCCGCCGTCCGCGCGGCCGCTCCCGACAGCGTGCTGCTCGCCGACGGATTCAGCTGCCGCACCCAGATCGAGCAGGGCGACACCGGGCGTCGCGCCCTGCACCTGGCCGAGGTGCTCGCCCTCGGGCTCGGTCAGGACAACCTGCCGACCGAACACCCCGAACGCCTGGCCGACCGCCCGGCCGGCCCCTCCCGCACCGCCCGCTGGGCGGCCACCGCGGGCGCCGCCGCCGTCACCGCCACGGCCGCCGCGGCGGCGGGCCGCGGCGCCGTACGCCGGCTGACGCGCCGGGGCTGACGCACGGCGCCGGGCTGGCCGGCACGCGTGACAGCGCCCGGCAGCGGGGTAACCGGGTGCGGACCGGCCTCCCGGCCCTCACCTCGAGTCAACTGCGAACTCCACGGAAAGGTCCCGAACATGTCGTCGAAGAAGGTCTCCGACTACGTCCTCGAGCGGCTGCGCGAGTGGGAGGTCGAACACGTCTTCGCCTACCCGGGCGACGGCATCAACGGCCTCCTCGCCGCCTGGGGACGCGCCGACAACCACCCCCGGTTCGTACAGGCCCGGCACGAGGAGATGGCCGCCTTCGAGGCGGTCGGCTACGCCAAGTTCTCCGGCAAGGTCGGCGTCTGCGCCGCCACCTCCGGACCCGGCGCGATCCACCTGCTCAACGGGCTGTACGACGCCAAGCTCGACCACGTGCCCGTGGTCGCCCTCGTCGGCCAGACCAACCGCAGTGCCATGGGCGGCTCGTACCAGCAGGAGGTCGACCTGGTCAGCCTCTACAAGGACGTCGCCTCCGACTTCTGCGAGATGGTGACCGTCCCCGAGCAGCTTCCCAACGTGCTCGACCGCGCGATGCGCACCGCCATGGCCCGCCGCTCGGTCACCGCCGTCATCATCCCCGCCGACGTGCAGGAACTGGACTACTCGCCGCCGGAGCACGCCTTCAAGATGGTGCCCTCCAGCCTGGGCATGACCCACTACGCGCCGGTGCCCGCCGAGGCCGACATCGAGCGCGCCGCCGAAGTGCTCAACGCGGGCAGCAAGGTCGCCGTCCTGATCGGCCAGGGCGCCCGCGGGGCCCGCCAGGAGGTCATGGAGGTCGCCGAGCGGCTCGGCGCCGGCGTCGCCAAGGCGCTGCTCGGCAAGGACGCCCTCGACGACGACCTGCCCTACGTCACCGGCTCCATCGGACTGCTGGGCACCCGGCCCTCGTACGAGCTGATGCAGGAGTGCGACACCCTCCTCGTCATCGGCTCCAGCTTCCCGTACACCCAGTTCATGCCCGAGTTCGGTCAGGCGCGGGCGGTGCAGATCGACATCGACCCGCACATGATCGGCCTGCGCTACCCCTTCGAGGTCAACCTCGTCGGCGACGCCCGCGAGACCCTGCGCCGGCTCCTGCCGCACCTGGACGGAGCCAAGGACAACTCCTGGCGCAAGAAGATCGAGAAGGGCACCGCCCGCTGGTGGGAGGTGATGCAGCGGCGCGCCGCCGTGGACGCCGAACCGATCAACCCCGAGTACGTCGCCCACGCCCTGAACGAACTGCTGCCCGAGAACGTCATCCTGGCCGCCGACTCCGGCTCCGCCGCCAACTGGTACGCCCGCCACCTGCGGCTGCGCGGCGAGATGCGCGGCTCGCTCTCCGGCACCCTCGCCACCATGGGCCCCGGCGTCCCGTACGTCATCGGCGCCAAGTTCGCCCACGGCGACCGGCCCGCGATCGCGCTGGTCGGCGACGGGGCGATGCAGATGAACGGCATGGCCGAGCTGATCACCGTCGCCAAGTACTGGCAGCAGTGGGAGGACCCGCGCCTCATCGTCGCCGTCCTGAACAACCAGGACCTCAACCAGGTCACCTGGGAGATGCGGGCCATGTCCGGCGCCCCGCAGTTCCTGCCCTCGCAGTCTCTCCCCGACGTCGCCTACGCCGACTTCGCCCGCTCGGTCGGCCTGAACGGCATGCGGGTGGAGAAGCCCGGTGACGTCCAGGCCGCCTGGCAGGCCGCGCTCGCCTCCGACCGGCCGTTCGTCCTCGACTTCGTCACCGACCCCGCCGTGCCGCCGATCCCGCCGCACGCCTCCCTCGACCAGATCGAAGCCGCCGCCACGTCCATCCTCAAGGGCGACAGCGACCGGGCGGGCATGGTCCGGCAGGGCTTCAAGGCCAAGGTGCAGGAGATGCTGCCCGGCGGCCGGGACCGCGCGGACCGGCCCGGCACGGAGAACGGCAAGTGACGCACCGGCACCCGCGACCCCACCCGTACCCCCACCGGGCCGACCGGCGGCATCCGGCCGGCCCGGCCCGTTGGACGGCCCGCCGGACGGAAGGCCGGACAGCATGAGCACGAAGGACACCCGGCCGGCCGGGCCGGGCGGCCCGTTCCCCCCGCACGCGCTGCACGACTACGCGCTGCTGGCCGACGGGGAACGGGGCGCGCTGATCGGACCGGACGGCGCCATCGGCTGGTTGTGCGCGCCCTGCTGGCACGACGGTGCCGTCCTCGCCGACCTCATCGGCGGCCGTGGCGTGTACGCCGTCAGCCCGCGCGACACCTACGTCTTCGGCGGTTACTACGAGGAGGGCACCCTCATCTGGCGCAGCCGCTGGGTGACCGTCGACGGCATCGTCGAGTGCCGCGAGGCCCTTGCCTTCCCCGGCGATCCCGAACGGCTCCTCCTGCTGCGGCAGCTCCGGGCCGTCGACAACCCGGCCCGGCTCTCGGTCGTCCTCGATCCGCACGCCGACTACGGCCGCGCGCCGCTGGAGCCCGTACGGCGATCCGGGCCCGGCGTGTGGGAGCTGCGCACCGGCGGTCTCCACCTGCGTTGGCAGGGACCCCCGTCCGCCGTGCCGGGCGAGGACGGCCTCACCGCACAGGTGGAACTGGGGGAGGGGGAGCGGCTCGACCTGGTCCTGGAATGCTCCGGTTCCCCGCTGCCCCGGGTGCTGCCCCGCGCCGGGGACCTGTGGCGCACCACCGAGGACGCCTGGCGGCGGGCCGTGCCGGCACTGGAGAACACCCTCGCGCCCGGCGACGCCCGCCGTGCCTACGCCGTGCTGCGCGGGCTGACCACACGCGGCGGCGGCATGGTCGCCGCGGCCACCACCAGTCTGCCGGAGCGGGCCGAGGAGGGCCGCAACTACGACTACCGGTACGTGTGGATCCGCGACCAGAGTTACGCCGGGCAGGCCGCGGCCGCTGCCGGGGCGCCCGAACTCCTCGACGACGCCGTCCGGTTCGTCGGCGAAAGGCTCCACGAGGACGGGCCCGGCCTGGCCCCCGCCTACACCGTGCACGGCGCCCCCGTGCCCGACCAGCAGGACCTCGATCTGCCGGGCTACCCGGGCGGGTTCGACCGGATCGGCAACCAGGTGCGCACCCAGTTCCAGCTCGACGGCTTCGGCGAGGCGCTGCTGCTGTTCGCCGCCGCCGCCCGACTGAGGCGGCTCGACGACACCGGCTGGAAGGCCGTCGACCTCGCCGTCCGCGCCGTCGCCGAACGGTGGCGGGAACCCGACGCGGGCATCTGGGAACTGGACGAACGCCGGTGGACCCACTCCCGGCTGAGCTGCGTCGCGGGACTGCGGGCCGTCGCCGGCGCGGCCCCCCGCCACCCGCTGGCCGGCACCTGCACCCGGCTCGCCGACACGATCCTGGCCGCCACCGCCGCCACCAGTGTCCATCCGGACGGCCACTGGCAGCGCTCGCCCGAGGACCCGCACGTGGACGCCGCGCTGTTGCTGCCCGCCGTGCGCGGCGCGCTGCCGGCCGAGGACCCGCGCACCCGAGCCACCCTGGAGGCGTGCCGCCGCGATCTGACCCAGGACCACTTCGTCTACCGCTTCCGGCACGACGACAGACCGTTGGAGGAGGCGGAGGGCGCCTTTGTGCTGTGCGGTTTCGTCATGGCCCTGGCCGAGCACCGGCAGGGCCGCCGGGCCTCGGCGTACCGCTGGTTCGAACGCAACCGGGGTGCCTGCGGCGCCTCGGGCCTCTACGCAGAGGAGTTCGACGTCGCCCAGCGCCAACTGAGGGGCAACCTGCCGCAGGCGTTCGTGCACGCCCTGCTGCTGGAGTCGGCGGCCCGGCTGGACGGGCCGCCTGGGTGACGCGGGATGCGCCCCGGTCACCACGGACGGAGGGTCACGACCGAAGGGGCACGACCGAAGGGGCACGACCCGAGGATCACGGCAGCGGGGCCCCGCCCGTCGCGTTGACGATCTCCGCGCTGGTGAACGACGCCCGGCCGAGACGGCGCCCGCCTATGTCTTCCTGGCGCGGAAACGAGACGGCGCCCGCTTGCCGAACTCCCGGGTGTCCGGGAGCGTGGCCCAGATCAGCGGCGTCCACACCGGACCCGGGGCCACCGCGTTCACCGGACGCCCTTCTCCGCCGGCATCCGCGCCAGGCCCTGGGTGAAGGTGACGATGCCGCCCTTCGTGGTCGCGTAGTCCAGCAGATGCGGACTGGGCTTGTACGCCTGCGCGGACACGGAGTCGATGATGCTGCCGCCCTCGGGGATGTGCGGCAGCGCGAACACGTCGTACCCGGGGGACCGCGCTTCCCGCGGCGCGGGCCGAGTGACCGGCGGAGGGCGGGAGTACGCCCGCGTACACGTGGGGTGTGCGTCTCATCCGGCCAGCGGCAGTCCCGGACCCTCGGCGAGCACCGCACGGACCTCGTCGATCACCGTGCCGTCCACCGGCAGCATCAGATGACCCACCCCGTGCACCCGCACGTTGCGCACCCGCAGGTCGGGATGGTCGAGCCGGCCCCGGCTGGTGGGGATCACGGCCTCGTCCAGGTCGCTGTAGAAGGACACGAACCGCGTGCGGCAGCCTCGGCACGGCTCGTCCAGCTCGGCCAGCAGCGCGCTGCCGGGCCGCAAATGACGCAGGAAGGGATGCGGAATGCCCCACAGCGCCATCGCGGTGCCGCCGTGCGGGGTGCCGAGGGTGATCGCGAGCGGGACATGGGCGTCACCGCCGAGCCGCTGCACGTAGTAACGGACCACCAGACCGCCCAGGCTGTGCCCGACCAGGCACACCGGCCTGCCGCCCGCCTGCCGCCGCACCCGCTCCACCTGTTCGCCCAGCAGCCGGGCGGCCTCGGGGATGTCGGGGTTGAAGGCGTTGTACGTCGCCATGAAGCACGGCCCGGCACCACTGTCGCTCAGGGCCCGGCGCAGTCGGGTGAAGATCGACGAGCGGTCCGCCAGCCCGTGCACGAACAGCACCGGCAGGCCGTTCTCGTCGGCGCAGTCCAGCTCCTCCAGCCGTGCGTCGTCGCCGCCCAGCCACGAGGTGAGGCCGCGCACCCCCTGCAGGGTCAGCTCCCACGGCAGACCGGCCAGCCGCACGTACGCCCATCCGGTCTCCAGTGCGGCACCGCGCAACGCCATCAGTGAGGCGACGACGACACGCGCTCTCATCAGATCCAGGCCCGTGATGCTCATGTGCGGGTCGACCTCCGTCCGGCGCGTCGCCCGGTCTCCCGAAAACCCGCGCCCTCGGCCGAATCCAGGACCCTCGAGTACCCCGGCCGCCCCGCACGAACCCGCGGTCCCCGATCGGCGCGACCTCCGACCCGAGCGAACCCCGATCAGCGACTGCCGTGCCTGCGCCCGGAGGCCGCCTCCGCCCGCCGGGAGAGCGTCCCCGCCACCCCCTCCCACACCATCCGCCCGAACACGGCGCCCCCGTACACCACGAACCCGACCCCCGCGAGCCACGACTCCACCACCAGTACGGTGCCGACCGCCCCGTAGCTCACCGCGTTGGTCACCACCAGCGGCGTGAAGACCAGGATCGAGAACAGCCGAAGCCCGGCCAGACACGCCACCGTCGTCAGGGCCCCCGGCAGCAGCTCCCGCCGGCGCACCTGGTGTCCCAGCAGGAACCACGGCCCCCACCAGAAGAACAGCAGCCCCGTTCCCGCGCTGAGCGCGATCCGGTACGAGCCCTCCAGCACCGTCCGCGACTGCACCTGGAGGTACAGGTACGCCATCAGCACCACCAGCCAGACCAACTGCCGCCACACCCGGTGCCAGGGCCCCGGCGGCAGCCCCCAGATCCTCTCGTAGCCGTTCTGCACGCTGGCCGCGAACGACAGCCCGAACACGGCCAGCAGCACCCCGCCCCACACGCTGGTCGTCCCCACCACCCGGCTCGGCGGGGTGAACACCCGGCCGACCGCGCCGGCGGACCGGCCGGACAGCCCCATGCCGTCCACCAGCCACAGCGCGAACCCTCCGTGCCGCAACGGATCCGCCGCGGCCACCACGATCAGCAGGGGAGCGAGGGTGACCAGCGCGAGGGTGGCGAACCCCATGGCGCGGTGCAGCAGTTCCAGTTCCTTGGCGCGCCGGTACAGCTCACCGAGCCACGACCGGTCGCTCGGTTCCCCGGACGGCTCCATGCTCGACGGCTCCTCCCGCCCGCTCTCCCCGGTGGTCACGCCGGTGAGTTCCCCGGGCCGTACGTACGGTAACCATGACACCGCGCCCACCGTGCTCATCACGCTCACTGTGCTCATCGCGCCCGCCGCGCCCGCCGCGCCCGTCACGCGCCCCGCACCGCAGGGCGCCCCGTCCCGCACACGACCGGGCCGCCGGACGTCCGTCCGGCGGCCCGGGCACTCGAGCGGCCGCGGGTCGGGTCAGGCGTGCACCTCGGCCGCCACCGCCACCTCCTCCGAGAGCGCCAGCGCGGGCACCGGAAGGGCGCGCGGCAGGCCGAGCGCCGTGCTGATTCCGGGCGTCGGGGCGGGCGCCACCAGCGGGGACCGTTCCGCCGCCCGGGCGCGGCGCGAGAACCAGATGATCTTTCCGCCGCCGGCGGTGGCGCAGCACCCCCAGCCGTCGCTCAGCGCGGCGATCTGCGCCAGCGCGCCGCTCGGGGCGTAGTGCGGCCGGATGTCCCGGTCGCTGTCCTGGACGGCGGTGATCAGGTGCTGGCCGTTCCACCACGTCTCGAGCGTGGTGTTCTTGTCCACCGCGTGCTGGGCGATGGTGTGCAGCAGCGCGTCGGTGCAGTGACAGACGGTCTCGGCGTGCGCCTCCAGGTTCCAGTACCGGAGGTGGGCGGTCAGGATCCGGCGGATCTGGTCGATCCGTTCCGGGGTGACATCCACCTCGAGGTGGTAGTAGCAGGGTGATGCGGTCTTCATCGTCGTTGGCTCCTCACCGGCGAAGCTCTCGCTCCTCCTCGCCCTTGTGGGCCGAGCCCCGATCACGAAGCGTGAGCGGTCATCGCTCCTGAGTCACTCCCAGGGTGGGATCGCTACTCCATCCGCGCAACTCGAACCCGCCCGCCCCGCCGGTGCGGGCCCGGGTGCGGGTGGAGGGGCTTGGTGGTTGAAATCCGAACAGGACGCTTCGTGCTGTCGCGTGCACCATGAGTGAAAGCTGTCGAGGGCCGTGACCGGACGACGTGTCCGTGTACGCGGCCCTCATCCGACGCCGGAACTCCCCGGCCGCCTCCGTTGCGGCACCGCGGGAACCGGCGGAACCCAGCGGCATCCAGAGGAGAAGGAGGTGACCGGTGCGATGCCGACGCCTGCCAGGGCCGAGATCGCCCGCCATCTCGAGCGGTACCGGGAGTGGGAACGCCGGATGCTCGCGGCCCCCGACGACCCCGCGGCGCGGGACGGCTTCGAGAACGAGGGCCAGATCCTCCGCACCCTCATGGGCAAGCGCTGCGCACGGGAGGCCGCCCAGGCGGCCGAACGCCGGCTGCGCGCCGCCGACCTCGCCCCCACCCCCCGTACCGCCCCCGCACGGACGGTGCCGAAGACCCCGGAACGGCCACGCGCGACGGTCCCCCAGCACCCGGCCACCCCGCGTACGAAGGCCGCCGGCCGCACCACGACCACCCCCCGCCGCGGCACCCGCACCCCGTCCGGCCCAACCCGCCACGGCGAACCCGCACCCGCGGGCACCCCCTAGCGCTGTCAACCACCCCCCACACCCACCGCGGCCGGTTCCTGGACGGCGGAGGAGGAGGCGACACCGATGAACCCCGACCCCGCCATCGGCCGCATTCCGGTCCTGGACGTCCGGCCGCTCGTCCAGGGCGGCCGGCGTCCGGCCAAGGCCGTCGAGGGCGAGACCTTCCGCGTCACCGCCACGGTCTTCGCGGAGGGCCACGACGCGATCGCCGCCAACGTCGTCCTGACGGACCCCGGCGGCCGCCCGGGCCCCTGGACCCCGATGCGCGAACTGGCCCCCGGCACCGACCGCTGGGGCGCCGACGTCACCCCGACGGCGGTCGGCGACTGGACGTACCGGGTGGAGGCGTGGAGGGACCCCGTCACCACCTGGCGGCACCACGCCGGCATCAAGGTCCCGGCCGGCCAGGACACCGAGGTGGTGCTGGAGGAGGGTGCGCGGCTCCACGAGCGGGCCGCCGACGGCGTGCCGGACGCGGCGGCCCGGGCCGACCTCCTCGCCGCCGCCGAGGCCCTGCGCGACGACACCCGCTCCCCTCGGGCCCGGTACGGGGCCGCGCTCACTCCCCGGGTGCGGGCGATCCTGGCCGCCCACCCCCTGCGGGACCTCGTCACCGCCTCCGCCGCGCTCCCGCTCCGGGTGGAACGGGAGCGGGCGCTGTTCGGCTCCTGGTACGAGTTCTTCCCGCGCAGCGAGAGCGGGGTCCTGGACCCCACGGTGCACGGCACGTTCCGCACGGCCGCCGAGCGGCTTCCGGCCATCGCGGACATGGGCTTCGACGTCGTCTACCTCCCGCCCGTCCACCCCATCGGGACGGCCTTCCGCAAGGGCCCCGACAACACCCTCTCCACGAACGAGTCCGACGTCGGCTGCCCCTGGGCCATCGGCTCTCCGGAGGGCGGGCACGACGCCGTCAACCCGGCGCTCGGCACCCTGGACGACTTCGACGCCTTCGTCGCCCGCGCACGGCGGCTCAACATGGAGGTCGCGCTCGACTTCGCGTTGCAGTGTTCGCCGGACCATCCGTGGGTGGAGAAGCACCCGGAGTGGTTCCACCACCGCAGCGACGGGTCGATCGCGTACGCGGAGAACCCGCCGAAGAAGTACCAGGACATCTATCCGATCGCGTTCGACGCGGACATGGACGGGCTGGTCGCGGAGACGGTGCGGGTGCTGCGGCACTGGATGGACCACGGGGTGCGGATCTTCCGGGTGGACAACCCGCACACCAAGCCGGTGGTGTTCTGGGAGCGGGTGATCGGGGAGATCAACGGCCGGGATCCGGACGTGCTCTTCCTGGCGGAGGCGTTCACGCGTCCGGCGATGATGCACACCCTGGGCGCGGTCGGCTTCCAGCAGTCGTACACGTACTTCACCTGGCGCACCACCAAGGAGGAGCTGACGGAGTACCTCACCGAACTCTCCGGTGAGGCGGCCGCGTACATGCGGCCCAACTTCTTCGCCAACACCCCCGACATCCTGCACGCCTACCTCCAGCACGGCGGCCGCCCCGCCTTCGCCGTCCGCGCGGTCCTCGCCGCCACCCTCTCCCCCACCTGGGGCATCTACAGCGGCTACGAACTGTGCGAGAACACCCCCCTGCGCCCGGGCAGCGAGGAGTACCTCGACAGCGAGAAGTACCAGCTGCGGCCCCGCGACTGGGCCGCCGCCGCACGCGAGGGCCGCACCCTGGCCCCCCTGTTCACCACGCTCAACGCGGTCCGGCGCCGGCACCCCGCCCTGCGCCGGCTCCGCAATCTCCGTTTCCACCACACCGACAACGACTCCGTGCTCGCGTACAGCAAGCGCACCGGCACGGACACCGTGGTCACCGTCGTGAACCTCGACCCGCATCGCACGCAGGAGGCGACGGTGTCGTTGGACATGCCGCAGCTCGGTCTCGACTGGCACGAGGCGGTGCCGGTGCGTGACGAGCTCACCGGCGACACCTATTCCTGGGGCAGGGCCAATTACGTGCGTCTGGAGCCGGGCGACAGGCCGGCACACGTGCTGACCGTCCTGCGACCGTCCTCACCGCAGATCGGAGGGTCACCCACACCATGATCGTCAATGAGCCCGTCCCGGACACCT
This sequence comes from Streptomyces sp. B3I8, assembly GCF_030816915.1. Classification (NCBI taxonomy): domain Bacteria; kingdom Bacillati; phylum Actinomycetota; class Actinomycetes; order Kitasatosporales; family Streptomycetaceae; genus Streptomyces; species Streptomyces sp. B3I8. Next base: position 6,800,888 of record NZ_JAUSYN010000002.1, read on the forward strand.
TCGAGGACACCCCCGCCAAGGACCGGGACCCGGACTGGTTCAAACGCGCCGTCTTCTACGAGGTCCTGGTCCGCTCCTTCCAGGACAGCGACGGCGACGGCGTCGGCGACCTCAAGGGCCTGACCGCCAAACTCGACTACCTGCAGTGGCTCGGCATCGACTGCCTGTGGCTGCCGCCCTTCTTCAAGTCCCCGCTCCGCGACGGCGGCTACGACGTCTCCGACTACACCGCCGTCCTGCCCGAGTTCGGGGACCTCGCGGACTTCGTGGAGTTCGTCGACGCCGCGCACCAGCGGGGCATGCGCGTCATCATCGACTTCGTCATGAACCACACCAGCGACCAGCACCCGTGGTTCCAGGAGTCCCGCAAGGACCCCGACGGCCCCTACGGCGACTACTACATGTGGGCCGACGACGACCAGGGCTATCCCGACGCACGCATCATCTTCGTCGACACGGAAGCGTCGAACTGGACCTACGACCCCGAGCGCAAGCAGTACTTCTTCCACCGGTTCTTCTCGCACCAGCCGGATTTGAACTACGAGAACCCGGCCGTGCAGGAGGAGATCCTCGCGGCCCTCCGGTTCTGGCTCGACCTCGGTATCGACGGCTTCCGGCTCGACGCCGTCCCCTACCTGTACGCCGAAGAAGGCACCAACTGCGAGAACCTGTCCGCCTCCCACGAGTTCCTCAAGCGGGTGCGCAAGGAGATCGACACCCAGTACCCGGACACCGTGCTGCTGGCGGAGGCCAATCAGTGGCCGGAGGACGTGGTCGACTACTTCGGCGACTACAGCACCGGCGGCGACGAGTGCCACATGGCGTTCCACTTCCCCGTCATGCCCCGCATCTTCATGGCCGTCCGCCGCGAATCGCGCTACCCCGTCTCCGAGATCCTCGCCAAGACGCCGGCGATTCCCGCCAACTGCCAGTGGGGGATCTTCCTGCGCAACCACGACGAGCTGACCCTGGAGATGGTCACCGACGAGGAACGCGACTACATGTGGGCCGAGTACGCCAAGGACCCCCGCATGCGCGCCAACATCGGCATCCGCCGGCGGCTCGCACCCCTGCTGGACAACGACCGCAACCAGATCGAACTGTTCACCGCGCTGCTGCTCTCCCTGCCCGGCTCGCCGATCCTGTACTACGGCGACGAGATCGGCATGGGCGACAACATCTGGCTCGGCGACCGCGACGCCGTGCGCACCCCCATGCAGTGGACCCCCGACCGCAACGCCGGGTTCTCCTCCTGCGACCCCGGACGGCTCTTCCTGCCCACGATCATGGACCCCGTCTACGGCTACCAGGTCACCAACGTCGAGGCCTCGATGTCCTCGCCCTCCTCGCTGCTGCACTGGACCCGCCGGATGATCGAGATCCGCAAGCAGAACCACGCCTTCGGCCTCGGCTCCTACACCGAACTGTCCTCCTCCAACCCGGCCGTACTGGCCTTCCTGCGGGAACACGGCGACGACCTCGTCCTGTGCGTGCACAACTTCTCCCGCTTCGCCCAGCCCACCGAACTCGACCTCCAGGCCTTCGAAGGACGCCACCCGGTCGAACTGATCGGCGGAGTACGTTTCCCGGCCATCGGGCAACTGCCGTACCTGCTGACCCTGGCGGGCCACGGCTTCTACTGGTTCCGGCTCCGCAGGGAAGCGGCCCCGGCCACCAAGGTGAGCCTGATCGCCAGTGTGTGACCCGAAGCACCCTCCTCCCGTGGATTCCGCCGCGTGGCCCGGAAAGGACGCGACGCCATGTCGAACACCGCAACGCTCCGCCCGAGCGGCCTGGGCGCGGGATCGCTGCTGACCTCACTGGCCGACCTGCTGCACGGTTGGCTGCCCCGGCAGCGCTGGTTCGCGGGCAAGGGCCGCCCCGTCACGGAGCTCGCCCTGCTCAGCGTGACCGAGCTGCACCCCGGCTGCCTGCACCTGCTGGTGCACGCAGGACATGCCGAACCGCCGTCCGGGGAGCACCCCCTGCACGACTGCTACCAACTGCTCCTCGGCGCCCACGAGACGCTGCCGCCGCACCTCGCGCCCGCCGCCATCGGCCGCCCCACCGAGGGCCCGCTGGCCGGCCTGATGGTGTACGACGCCCTGCAGGACCCCCACTCGGCGGCCCTGCTCATGGAACGGCTGCGCGCCCCGGGCACCGCGGGCGCCCTCGCCTTCGAACGCGACCCGAAGGTGCTGCTGCCCTCCGGGCTCGCGCCCCGGCTCCTGGACGCCGAACAGTCCAACTCCTCGGTGGTGTACGGCGACACGTACATCCTCAAGGTGTTCCGCCGCGTCCAGCCCGGCACCAACCCCGACCTGGAGGTGCCGGGCGCACTCGCCCGGCAGGGCTGCACCCGGGTTCCGGCACCCGTCGCCTGGGTGCGCACCTCGCTGCCGTGGGACGCCACCCTCGCCGTCCTCCAGCCGTATCTGCGCGGCGCCGAGGCCGGCTGGACCCTGGCCCTGCGGACCCTCGCCTCCGGGGCCGACTTCACCGACGAGGCGTACGAACTGGGGCGGGCCACCGCCGAGGTGCACCTGGCACTCGCCGCCGCGTTCCCGCTGGAGTACCCCGACCGGCGGCAGCACCGGAAGCTGGCGGCCGCCATGCGCGACCGCGTCGAGGCCGTCGCCCGCGCCGTGCCCCAGCTCCAGCCGTACGTCCCCGCGCTGAGCTCGGCGGTCGAGGCGCTCGCCGGACTGGACGCGGCCCGGCCCGCGCAGCGCATCCACGGCGACCTCCACCTGGGCCAGGTGCTGCGCACGGGCGGCCACTGGCACCTCATCGACTTCGAGGGCGAACCGGCCCGCCCGCTGCCCGAACGCCGCCGCGCCCAGTCGCCGATACGGGATGTGGCCGGGATGCTGCGGTCCTTCGACTACGCGGCGCGCACGGGCAGACCGTGGCGCCCCGAGTGGTCCCAGCGCTGCCGGGAGGCGTACTGCGCGGGATACGCCGCCGCGGCCGGCTGGGACCCCCGGCAGGAACCCGAACTGCTGCGCGCCCACGAGACGGACCGGGCCGTGTACGAGGTCCTCTACGAGGCCCGGCACCGCCCCGACTGGCTACCCGTGCCGATGGCGGCGATCACCCGTCTCGCCGAACGTCCACCGGCCGGATCGAGGAGGCCCACACCATGATCGCACGCACACGAACCCGCCCGTCCCCGCCCGCGCGACAGCCGGCGAGGCAGCCCGCGCGGCCCGCACCCCCCGGAGCGGAGGACCGGGAGCGGCTGCTGGCCGGCACCCACCACGACCCGCACGCCGCCCTGGGCGCCCACCCGGTGTCCGGCGGCGTCGCGGTTCGCGTACTGCGCCCGTACGCCACGGCGGTCACGCTGGTGACGGGGGAGGGGGAGACCGCGCTGCACGACGACGGCGACGGCTTCTTCTCCGCGCTGCTGCCCCGGCCGGAGGTCCCCCGGTACCGGCTGCGGATCGCCTACGGGGACGCGGTGCACGAGACGGAGGACCCGTACCGCTTCCTGCCCGCGCTCGGCGAGCTCGACCTGCACCTCATCCACGAGGGCAGGCACGAGCAGTTGTGGACCGCGCTGGGCGCCGAGCCGATGATCCACGAGGGTGCCGAAGGCACCCGCTTCACCGTGTGGGCGCCGCACGCGCGCGGGGTGCGGGTCTGCGGGGAGTTCTGCTACTGGGACGGCACCGCCCTGCCCATGCGCTCGCTCGGCCACAGCGGGGTGTGGGAGTTGTTCGTGCCGGGCCTCGGGGAGGGCACGCTCTACAAGTTCGACATCACCCGCCCCGACGGGAGCCACACCCTGCGCGCCGACCCGATGGCCCGGCGCGCGGAAGTGCCTCCGGCCACCGCCTCCATCGTCACGGCCTCGCACCACGAGTGGGACGACGCCGAATGGATGGCCCGGCGGGGCGAACGCCCGGTACACGAAGCCCCGTTCTCCGTCTACGAGGTCCACCTGGCCTCCTGGCGCCCGGGGCTGACCTACCGGCAGCTCGCCGAGGAACTCCCCGCGTACGTCGCCGATCTCGGCTTCACCCACGTCGAGTTGATGCCGGTCGCGGAGCACCCGTTCGGCCCCTCCTGGGGCTACCAGGTCACCGGCTTCTACGCGCCCACCTCCCGGCTCGGCACCCCCGACGACTTCAGATACCTCGTCGACGCACTCCACAGGGCGGGCATCGGCGTCCTCATGGACTGGGTGCCCGCGCACTTCCCGCGCGACGACTGGGCGCTGGCCCAGTTCGACGGGGCCAACCTCTACGAACACGCCGACCCGCAGCGGGCCTCCCACCCCGACTGGGGCACGCTGGAGTTCGACTACGGACGCAACGAGGTGCGCAACTTCCTCGTCGCCAACGCCGTGTACTGGTGCGAGGAGTTCCACATCGACGGCCTGCGCGTGGACGCCGTCGCCTCCATGCTCTACCTGGACTACTCGCGCGAGGACGGGCAGTGGGTGCCCAACGTGTACGGCGGGCGCGAGGACCTCGCCGCCGTATCTTTCCTGCAGGAGATGAACGCCACCGTGTACCGGCGCTGCCCGGGCGTCGTCACCATCGCGGAGGAGTCCACCGCGTGGGACGGCGTCACCCGGCCCACCGACATCGTGGGCGCCGGTGGCTTCGGCGGGCTCGGGTTCGGGCTGAAATGGAACATGGGCTGGATGCACGACTCGCTGGAGTACATCCAGCACGAGCCGGTGCACCGCAAGTACCACCACGACGAGATGACGTTCTCGATGGTGTACGCCTACAGCGAGAACTACGTGCTCCCCATCTCCCACGACGAGACCGTGCACGGCAAGCAGGCGCTGGTGAGCAAGATGCCCGGCGACTGGTGGCAGCGCCGCGCCAACCACCGCGCCTACCTCGGCTTCATGTGGGCCCACCCAGGCAAACAACTCCTTTTCATGGGACAGGAGTTCGCGCAGGGCGCCGAATGGTCGGCGGAGGCCGGGCCGGAGTGGTGGCTCATGGACGACGGGTACTGCGCGGCCGGTGACCACCGCGGGGTGCGGGACCTGGTGCGCGATCTGAACCTGCGGTACCGCGAGACACCGGCGCTGTGGGAGCGGGACACCTCGCCGGAGGGGTTCGCCTGGATCGACGCGAACGCGGCGGACGACAACGTGCTGTCGTTCGTGCGGTACGACGCGCAGGGTGCGCCGCTCGTGGTGGCGTGCAACTTCTCGCCGGTGGTGCGGCGGGACTACCGGATGGCGGTGCCGGCCGGGGTGGGGGTGCTGCGGGAGGTGCTGAACACGGACGCGGAGCGGTACGGGGGGAGCGGGGTGAGCGGGGGAGAGCTGGTCAAGCCGGAGCCGGAGGGTGCGCTGCGGGTGACGTTGCCGCCGCTCGCCACGGTGTGGTGGCGGCCGGAGTAAGGCGACCGGGGGGAGACAGGGGGCGGCTGGGGAGGTTGTTTCGCCCCCGCCGCCCCTACCCTTCCCGTCCCCGGAGGGCTCCGCCCCCCGGCCCCCCGAAGGATCGCGCGGTTCCCCGCGCCCCTTTTTCGGGCCCCCTCCGGTCCAGTGTTTCCTCCAGGACCGCCCAGATCTCCGGTGCGAGAACCCCCGAGCCGCCCCAGTGGACGAGTGTTTCCGCCAGGCAGCGCAGCTTGATGTTGGTGTGCTGGGAGACCTCCACCAGTACCCGCCACGCCTCGTCCGGTGTCACCCGGGCCAGCCCGACCACCATGCCGATCGCCTGGTCCACGACCGCGTGCGAGGTGACGGCCTCTTTGAGCTGGCGGTTCTCCTCCTCGAGGGCGAAGATCCGCTCCGCGTCCGCGTCCGCCCCCGTGTGGTCCTGCGGCTCCTGCCCTGCCCGGGCGCTCGAGGTCATCGTCCCTCCGGGATCCTGTTCGGGGCCCACCGTGCGGGGCGTTGCCTCCATGGTCGCGGCGCGAGCGGCTGTGTGCGAGCCGGGACGCAGCGTCACGGGTACGCCGCCGCGCTCCCGGCTGGAAGCCGGAACCGGACAGGAAGCCGGCCGGTACCGCGGCCGACGAGCTCCTGTCACGCCGTACCCGCCGGGCGTCCCGGCGGTCCTGCCCGGTGAACTGGCCGACGACGTCAAGTAGGACACGTCGCCCGGCGGGCTCATGCGTGCTTCGTGTTGCGATTCGGGCATCGCGGCAGCTCAGCACGGTTTCGAGTGGGCGCGGCCGGCCGGGGCGCGTACGCTTCCGGTATGACCGAACCGGCCTCCGCGCCCGATCTCGACCTGCGGCTCGTCCGCTACTTCGTGGCGGTCGCCGAGCACCGGCACTTCGGTCGGGCCGCCGCGCAGCTGCACCTCACCCAGCCCTCGCTCAGCCGCCAGATCCACCGGCTGGAGCAGCTGCTCGGCGCACGCCTGCTGGACCGCACTCCGCAGGGCAACACCCTCACCACGGCCGGGGAGGTCTTCCTGCCCCGCGCCCGGACCCTGCTGCGGTCCGCGGGCCAGACCGTGGCCGCCACCCGGGCCGCCGCCGAGCCGAGCCGACTCCTCGTCGGCTACACCCGCGGCCTGATCGTCACCCCCGCTGTCCGCGCACTGCGCCGCCGCCACCCGGACGCCGACGTACAGGCGGTGTTCGTGGAGTTCGGCGAGGCGGCCCCGGCCCTGCTGGAGCACCGCGTCGACGCGATGGTCACCCGGCTGCCCGTCCCGACCGCGGGACTGCGGGTGACGGTGCTGCGCGAGGAGATGCGGATGCTGCTGCTGCCGGTCGACCACCCCCTGGCCGGCAAGGAGTCGCTCGGCCTCGACGACATCGCGGGCGAGCCGCTGCTGCGCGTGCCCGACCCCGAGTGGAACGCCTACTGGCGAATGGAACCCCGGCCCGACGGGAGCTCCGTCCCCGACGGACCGCTGGCCGAGACCTACGAGGACAAGTTCGAGCTGGTCGCGAGCGGGGAGGCGGTGGCGATCGTCCCCGCCGCCCGCGACGGCGGCGTACCGCGCCCCGATCTGACCGTCGTGCCCCTGCGCGACGTCCCGCCCAGCCATGTCGTCCTCGCCACCCGCGCGGAGGACCGCAGCCGTCTGGTGGCGGCGTTCGGCAAGGCAGCCGAGGCGTACCTCACCGAACCGGACGACTACACGACCACCGGTCCACTGCGCTGAAGGCCGTCACCTCACACGCCGCCGAGCAGCACGACCTCCAGGGTGCGCGGCCCGTGCACCCCCTCCACCCGGTCCAGCTCGATGTCGCTCGTCGCCGACGGCCCGGAGATCCAGGTCAGCGGACGGCGCGGAGCCAGCCGCTCCACGGCCTGCGGTACGGAGCCCACCACCTGGTCCGGCACGCGAACGACGCAGATGTGGTGGTCCGGGATCAGCGTGATCCGGCGGCGGCCCTGGTCCGGGCTCCCGTCCAGCACCAGCGTGCCGGTCTCGGCGATCGCCACCGCGCAGCCGGTGACGACGCTGTCCACCCGGTCGAGCTCGGCCGCGGTGCTCTCCGCCCTGTCCGCCACCCGGGTCACGTCCGCACCGGTGCCGGCCAGCCACGCCTCGTCGAGCCCCGGCGGGACGAGCACGGACCGCGCGCCCCGTCCCGCGAGCAGCCCGGCGATCAGCGCGGACAGCTCCGGCACGGTGGCGCACCGGTGCACCACCGCCCGGTAGTCCGCCAGGTTCTCGGCGAGCAGCTCGACGGTCTGCGCGACCGACCGTTCGCCGTGCTCGCGCAGGTAAGTGCGGGGGAGGGCCCGTTCGTACGGCGTCTCGTCCGGCGGCACGTCCGCCAGCGCGCGCCGCACCCGCCCCAGGATGACGTCCCTGCTGCTCACTCGGCCCCGCCCTTTCCGCCGTCGGTCTTTCCGCCGTTCGTCCGCTGCCACCAGTCCCGGAACGGTTCGGCCGGCACCGGCGGCAGGTCCCGGCTCCCGCTCCACGCCCGGCCCGGACCGGGCAGCGTACGGGGGTGGAGGCGGCGGGTGCGCGAGGCGAGCCGCTGGCCGGCGCGCAGGACACCGGGGCGGGAGAACGCCCAGCGGGCGGCCCGCATCGCCGCGCGCTCGGCTGCGTGGCCCTTGGCCGGCTTCAGCACCACCTTGGCGCCCTCGCGCGTCACCGTGCCGCCCTGGGCGACCCGCTCGCGCAGGTGCACCAGCACCTCCGGGATGTCGATGGCCACCGGGCACACCTCGTAGCAGGCCCCGCACAGCGAGGACGCGTACGGCAGCGAGGCGTCGATCTCGCTCTCGGTGCCCCGCAGTTGGGGACTGAGGATGGCGCCGATCGGGCCCGGGTAGACCGAGCCGTAGGCGTGCCCGCCGGCCCGCTCGTAGACCGGGCAGACATTCAGACAGGCCGAGCAGCGGATGCAGCGCAGCGCCTGCCAGCCGACCTCGTCGGCGAGGGTGTCGGTGCGCCCGTTGTCCAGCAGGACCAGGTGGAAGTTCTTCGGACCGTCGGCGGAGTCGGAGTCGGAGTCGGAGTCGGATTCGGAGTTCGTGGTCCCGGTCCACATCGAGGTGTACGGGTTCATCCGCTCCGCCGTCGACGAGCGCGGCAGCGTCTGCAGGAACACCTCCAGGTCCTGCCAGGTGGGCACGATCTTCTCGATGCCGACCACCGAGATCAGCGTCTCCGGCAGCGTCAGGCACATCCGCCCGTTGCCCTCGGACTCCACCACGACCAGCGTGCCGGTCTCGGCGACCACGAAGTTGGCGCCGGAGATGCCGACCTTGGCGCGCAGGAACTTCTCCCGCAGGTGCAGCCGGGCCGCCTCGGCGAGTTCGGCGGGGGAGTCGGTGAGCCCCTCGGGCGCGGGGCGGCCCCACTCGCCCATCTCGCGCGCGAAGATGTCCCGGATCTCGCCCCGGTTGCGGTGGATCGCCGGGACGAGGATGTGCGAGGGGCGGTCTCTGCCCAACTGCACGATCAGCTCGGCGAGATCGGTCTCGTAGGCGTGGATGCCCTCGGCCTCCAGAGCCTCGTTGAGCCCGATCTCCTGCGTGGCCATCGACTTGACCTTGACGACCTCCGACTCGCCGGTCGCCCTGACGAGTTCGGCGACGATCCGGTTGGCCTCGTCGGCGTCGGCGGCCCAGTGGACGACACCGCCCGCCGCCGTCACCGCCTCCTCCACCTGCACCAGATAGCGGTCCAGGTGGCGCAGCGTGTGGTCCTTGATCCGCTTTCCGGCCTCGCGCAGCTCGGCCCAGTCGGACACCTCGGCGACCGCGTGCGCGCGCTTGGCGCGGATGGTGTGCGTGGCGTGGCGCAGATTGCCGCGCAGCGTGGTGTCGCGGACCGCGTCGTGCGCGGCCTTCGGAAACGCGGGCATCCCTACGAACGTCCCGCTCGTGCCACTCATACCAGGGGCTCCTCTTCCGTGGACGCCAGGATCTCCGCGAGGTGCACCGGGCGCATGTCCACCTTCAGGCGGCTCATCGTGCCGCCGATGTGCATCAGGCACGAGTTGTCGGCCGCGCACAGCGTCCCGGCGCCCGTGGACTCCGCGTTGCGGACCTTGTCGACGCCCATCGCCGTGGACACGTCGGCGTTCTTCACCGCGAAGGTGCCGCCGAAGCCGCAGCACTCCTCGGCCCCCGGCAGCTCGGCCAGTTCCAGCCCCTTCACCGCCCGCAGCAGTTTCAGCGGCCGGTCCCCGAGGCCCAGTGAGCGCAGCCCGTGGCAGGTGGGGTGGTAGGTCACCGTGTGCGGGTAGGAGGCGCCGACGTCGGTCACGCCCAGCACGTCGACCAGGAACTCCGTGAGTTCGTACGTCTTCGGCACGACCGGCGCCAGCGTCCGGGCCAGGGTGTCGCCCCGGCCCTCGGCCCGCGCCCGCTCGCCCATCCGCGGATACAGCTCCCGCACCATCGCCCCGCACGACCCGGACGGCGTCACGATCGCGTCGTAGTCCGCGAAGACCTCGGCGTAGTTGCGGGCCAGCGGCTCGGCCTCGTGCCGGTAACCGGTGTTGTAGTGCGCCTGTCCGCAGCACGTCTGTCCCGCGGGGAAGTCCACCTCGACCCCGAGCCTCGTCAGAAGCTTCACCACGGCACGGCCCGTGTCGGGATAGAGCGTGTCGTTGACGCAGGTCAGGAAGAGGGCGACACGCATGGTGGCTCCTTGCTGTCGATCATCTGAGAAGTACGGCGTACGACGCGACGGCGGTACGGGACCCTACCCCGTACCGCGCGCCGCATCCCATGTCATACGGCGGCGGACCCGGCTCCCCGCGCGGCGAGCCGGGCCTCGGCCTCGCGCCAGGCGGCGGTGTCGCCGCGCGGTTCGTACCGGGTGAGCGGCTGGGTACGGGTCAGCAGCCGGCGCATCTCGTGCAGGTCGCCGACCAGCCCGTGGGCGCGCGCCTGCACCAGGACGTTGCCGAGCGCCGCGGCCTCGGTCGGCCCGGCCACCACCGGCAGCCCGCAGGCGTCCGCCGTGAGCCGGCACAGCAGCGTGTTGCGGGTGCCGCCGCCGACGATGTGCACCACGTCGACCGGGTGGTCGGCGAGCGACTGCGCCTCGGCGACCGCCCTGCGGTGGGCGAGCGCGAGCGAGTCGAGGATGACCCGGGTGATCTCGGCCGGGGAGCCCGGTACCGGCTGCCCGGTCGCCCGGCACGCCTCCGCGATCCGCTCGGGCATGTGCCCGGGTGCGAGGAACGCGGCGTCCCCGGCGTCCACCACCGACCGCAGCGCCGGCACCTCGGCCGCCGCCCGCAGCAGCGGACCCAGATCCGGCTCGCCCCAGGCCCGCAGGCACTCCTGGAGCAGCCACAGGCCCATGATGTTGCGCAGATAGCGGACCGTGCCGTCCAGGCCGAGCTCATTGCTGAAGTTGGCCGCCCGGCCCGCCTCGCCCAGCACCGGCGCGTCCAGCTCGAGACCGACCAGCGACCAGGTCCCGGTGCAGATGTACGCGAACCGCTCACCGTCCGCCGGGACGGCCGCCACCGCGGAGGCGGTGTCGTGCGAGCCGACCGTCGTGACCGGCACCGGGCCGGTCAGCTCGGTCTCCTCCAGCACCTCAGGACGCAGCACCCCGGCCGGGTCGCCCGGCCGCCGCAGCGGCGCGAACAGACTCAGGTCGATGCCGAGACGCGCGGCCAGGTCGTACGACCAGTCACCCGTACGGGGGTCCACGAGCTGGGTCGTGGAGGCGTTGGTCAGCTCCGTGCCCTGCTCGCCGGTGAGCCAGTACGCCAGCAGGTCGGGGATGAGCAACAGCCGCTTTGCGTGTGCCAGTTGTGCGGTGCCACGGGCGGCCACGAGCTGGTACAGAGTGTTGAAAGGCGCGTACTGCAACCCGGTCGCCGCGTACAGCTCGGCGGCCGGCACCGTCTCCCACACCCGCTCGGCGACGCCCTCGGTGCGGGCGTCCCGGTAGTGCACCGGGTTGCCCAGCAGCGCCCCGTCCGCGTCGAGCAGCCCGTAGTCCACGGCCCAGCTGTCGATGCCGACGGAGTCCACCCGGCCCGCCGCCCGCAGCCCGTCCAGCACGCCCCGGTACAGCCCCAGCACGTCCCAGCGCAGCCCCTCGGGGACCCGCACCGGACGGTTGGGGAAGCGGTGCGCCTCGGTCAGCTCCAGCGTGTCGGGGCCGACGCGGCCGACCATGACACGCCCACTGGAGGCGCCCAGGTCGACCGCGGCGTACGACTTCACGGACGTGTTCATGGCCGCCTTCGTGGCCGTGTTCGTGGCCGTGTTCACTGACGCGATCATCGCAGGAAGGCGGCGGCGACGCCCGCGTCCACCGGGACGTGCAGCCCGGTGGTGTGCGTCAGTTCCCCGCCGGTCAGCGCGAACACGGCGTTGGCCACGTGCTCGGGGAGCACCTCGCGCTTGAGGATGGTGCGCTGGGCGTAGAACTCGCCGAGCTTCTCCTCCTCGATGCCGTAGGTCGCCGCCCGCTGGGCGCCCCAGCCGCCGGCGAAGATCCCGGAACCGCGCACCACGCCGTCGGGGTTGACGCCGTTGACGCGGATGCCGTGCCCGCCCAGCTCGGCCGCGAGCAGCCGCACCTGGTGCGCCTGGTCGGCCTTGGTCGCCGAGTAGGCGATGTTGTTCGGGCCCGCGAAGACGGCGTTCTTGGAGGCGATGTAGACGATGTCGCCGCCCAGCTCCTGCGCGATCATCACCCGGGCCGCCTCGCGCGAGACGAGGAACGAACCGCGGGCCATGATGTCGTGCTGCAGGTCCCAGTCCTTCGCGGAGGTCTCGAGCAGCGGCTTGGAGATGGAGATGCCGGCGTTGTTGACGACCAGGTCGACGCCGCCGAAGGCGAGCAGGGCCGCCTTGAAGGCGTCGGCGATCCGCTCCTCGTCCGTCACGTCCACCGTGACCGCGACGGCCTTGTCCGCGCCGCCCAGCTCCCCGGCGACGGCCGCGGCGTTCTCGGCGTTCAGATCGGCGACGACCACACAGGCGCCCTCGGCGACCAGCCGGTGCGCGATCGCCCTGCCGATGCCACTGCCCGCGCCGGTCACCAGCGCCACCCGGGTCGCCAGCGGCTTCGCCTCAGGCATCCGCCGGAGCTTGGCCTCCTCCAGGGCCCAGTACTCGATGCGGAACTTCTCCGACTCCTCGATCGGCGCGTACGCCGAGACGGCCTCCGCGCCGCGCATCACGTTGATGGCGTTGACGTAGAACTCGCCGGCCACCCGCGCGGTCTGCTTGTCCTTGCCGAAGGAGAACATGCCCACGCCCGGGATCAGCACGATCGCCGGGTCGGCGCCGCGCATCGCGGGGGAGTCGGGCCCGGCGTGCCGCCGGTAGTAGGCGGCGTACTCCTCGCGGTACTCCGCGTGCAGCTCCTTCAGCCGCGCCACGGCCTCCTCCACCGGCACGGCCGGCGCCAGGTCGAGGACGAGCGGGCGGACCTTGGTGCGCAGGAAGTGGTCCGGGCAGGAGGTGCCCAGCGCGGCGAGCCGGGGGTGCTCGGCCCGGGCCAGGAAGTCCAGGACGACGTCCGCGTCGTCGAAGTGCCCGACCTGCGGGCGGTCCTGCGAGGCCATCGCCCGCACGTACGGGGCCAGCGCCGCGGCCCGCTCGCGCCGCTCGGCCTCGGGGAGCGCCGCGTAGCCGTCGAACACCGGTCCGAAGGGCTCCGCCTTCCCGCGCTCGGCGAGGAACTTCTCGGCGGTACGGATGATGTGCAGCGAGTTGCGCTCGCACTCCTCGGCGGTGTCGCCCCACGCGGTGATGCCGTGCCCGCCGAGCACGCAGCCGACGGCCCGCGGGTTGGCCTCCTTGACGGCCGCGATGTCCAGGCCGAGCTGGAACCCGGGCCGCCGCCAGGGCACCCACACCACGGTGTCGCCGAAGCACTCGGCGGTCAGCTTCTCCCCGTCGGCCGCGCAGGCCAGCGCGATGCCGGAGTCGGGGTGCAGGTGGTCGACGTGGGCGGCGTCCACCAGGCCGTGCATGGCGGTGTCGATGGACGGCGCGGCGCCGCCCTTGCCGTGCAGGCAGTAGTCGAACGCGGCGACCATCTCGTCCTCGCGCTCGACCCCCGGGTAGACGCCCTTCAGCGCCCGCAGCCGGTCCAGCCGCAGCACGGCGAGCCCGCCCTCGGTCAGGGTCCCGAGGTCGCCACCGGACCCCTTCACCCACATCAGCTCCACGTCACCACCGGTGACGGGGTCGGTGTCGGTGCCCTTGGCGGACGTGTTGCCGCCGGCGTAGTTGGTGTTACGAGGGTCGGCGCCGAGCCGACGCGACCGTGCGAGCAGTTCCTCGGCAGCGGGATGGGGTGCCATGGGGATGATCAGTCCTTCGAAGAGAGTGCGGGTCGACACGCCTGAGCGGGGCGCTTTCGAAAGGGGCGCGGGGTTGTATCCATGTGCGGCTCCGCCGCGGGGCGCGACCAGGCGCGAACCGGCCCGCAGCCCGCGAACAACGAAACCAGGCAGACGAATTCGTGGGGCTCAGGCACCCCACCCCGCCTGCTCCCCACCCACCCGCTCCGCAACGATCCGCTCCTGCCACCCGCTGGAGCGATACGCCGCGATGGGGTCCGGGGCCAGCCCCGACTCCTCCCGCAGCTCCCGCAGCAGCGGACGCACGTCCGTGTTGTACGCGTCCATCAGCACCGCGTTCGCCTCCAGCACGTCCCCCGCCCGCTGGGCCGCGCCCAGCGCCTCCGCGTCGACGAGCAGAGCCTTCGCCGTCGCCTCCTGGACGTTCATCACCGAGCGGATGATCGCCGGGATCTTCGCCTCGATGTTGTGGCACTGGTCGAGCATGAACGCGATGTCGGAGGTGAGGCCGCCGCCCCGGATGACCTCGTACATGATCCGGAAGAGCTGGAAGGGGTCGGCCGCGCCGACCATCAGGTCGTCGTCGGCGTAGAAGCGGGAGTTGAAGTCGAAGGCGCCGAGCCTGCCCTCGCGCAGCAGCGTGGCGACGATGGCCTCGATGTTGGTGCCGGGCGCGTGGTGGCCGGTGTCGACGACTACCTGGGCCTTCTCGCCGAGCTTGAGGCAGTGGGCGTAGGCGGTGCCCCAGTCCGGGACGTCCGTCGCGTAGAAGGCGGGCTCGAAGAGCTTGTACTCCAGCAGCATCCGCTGGTCGTCGCCGAGCCGCGCGTAGACCTCGGCGAGGCCCTCGGCCAGCCGGTCCTGGCGGGAACGGAGGTCGTCCTGGCCGGGGTAGTTGGTGCCGTCGGCGAACCACAGTTTGAGGTCGCGGGAGCCGGTGGCGTCCATGATGTCGATGCATTCGAGAAGGTGGTCGACCGCCTTGCGGCGCACGCCGGCGTCGGGGTGGCAGATGCTGCCCAGCTTGTAGTCGTCGTCCTGGAAGGTGTTCGAGTTGATCGCGCCGATGCGCACGCCGCGATCCTCGGCGTGCCGGGCCAGCGCGGCGTAGTCGTCGACCCTGTCCCAGGGGATGTGCAGGGCGACGGTCGGGGCCGCGCCCGTGAACTCGTGCACCTTCGCGGCGTCGTCCAGCTTCTCGCGGGGGTCGCGGGGCACGCCCGGCTGGGCGAAGACCTTGAACCGGGTTCCCGAGTTGCCGTACGCCCACGACGGCGTCTCGATGGCCTGGGTCTTGAGAGCGGCCTTCACCGCGGCGAGCTCGGTCACTTCGTGACTCCCGTGACGTCGGAACGATCTTCACGGCCGGGGACTGCGCGTCCGCGCCGCGAAGTGGCAGGTTGTGAAACGATTCAGAAGGGAAGCTAGGGCGGCTCGACAAGGCTGTCAACCCTTTGAGAAGCAGCCGTTACCCGTGATGGGGTTGTGACCTACCGCTGGTGAGAATTGTGTCCGGAACCCATTGACGCCGCCTGTGTCGAACTTCTAACGTCCCGGCCATCCAGTTGAAACCTTTCACGACGTGGTGGAGCCCGCCTCCGCACGTCGTCGAGGAGTCCTCATGACCCAGCCGGCCGACAAGGTCCCGGTCCCCGTGCTCGCACTGAAGGGCATTTCGAAGTCCTTCGGCGCCGTGCGCGCCCTGAGGGACGTGTCCCTGGAACTGTTCCCCGGCGAGGTGCACGCCCTCGCCGGCGAGAACGGTGCGGGCAAGTCGACCCTCATCAAGACACTCGCGGGAGTGCACCGGCCCGACTCCGGGCAGGTCCTGCTCGACGGCGAGCCGGCCGTGTTCCACGGTCCGGGCGACGCACGGGATGCCGGCATCGCCGTGATCTACCAGGAACCGACCCTTTTCCCCGATCTGTCGATCGCCGAGAACATCTTCATGGGCCGCCAGCCGCGGCGCGCTCTCGGCCGCATCGACCACAAGGCCACCCACGCGGCCACGGCCGCCCTGATGGCGCGGCTCGGCGTGGATCTCGATCCCGAGCGCCCGGCGAGCGGGCTGTCCATCGCGGACCAGCAGATCGTGGAGATCGCCAAGGCGCTCTCCTTCGACGCCCGCGTCCTGATCATGGACGAGCCGACCGCCGCCCTCACCGGCAGCGAGGTGGCCCGCCTCTTCGGCGTGGTGCGCACCCTGCGCGAGCAGGGCGCCGCGGTGCTGTTCATCTCGCACCGGCTGGAGGAGATCTTCGAGATCTGCCGGCGGGTCACGACGCTGCGCGACGGCGCGTGGATCGCCAGCGAGCCCATCGAGGGCATGACCGAGGACGACCTGGTCCGCCGCATGGTCGGCCGCGACCTCGACGAGCTCTACCCCAAGCAGGACGTCGAGCCCGGCGAAGTGGCGCTCAGCGTCCGCCGGCTCACCCGCGAGGGCGTCTTCACCGACGTCTCCTTCGAGGTGCGGCGCGGCGAGATCGTCGGCCTGGCCGGACTCGTCGGCGCGGGCCGCACCGAAGTGGCCCGCGCGGTGTTCGGCGTCGACCGCTGGGACGCGGGCGAGGTCGAGCTCGACGGCCGCAGGCTCACCAACGGCGCCCCCTCCACCGCGATGGCCGCCGGGCTCGCGCTGGTCCCCGAGGACCGCCGCGCCCAGGGCCTGGTGATGGACATGTCCATCGAACGCAACATCGGGCTCACCGGTCTGCGCACCACGGTGAAGGCCGGTCTCATGGACCGCGGCGCCGAACGCAGCCGCTCCCTGGACTGGGCCGTCAAGCTCCAGGTCAAGTACGCGCGGCTCGCCGACACCGTCAACACGCTGTCCGGCGGCAACCAGCAGAAGGTCGTCCTCGCCAAGTGGCTGGCCACCGGCCCCAAGGTGCTCATCGTCGACGAGCCCACCCGCGGCATCGACGTCGGCACCAAGGCCGAGGTGCACCGCCTGCTCGGCGAACTGGCCGCCGACGGCGTCGCCATCCTGATGATCTCCTCCGACCTGCCCGAGATCCTCGGCATGGCCGACCGCGTCCTCGTCATGCACGAGGGCCGGCTCACCGCCGAGATCCCCCGTTCCGACGCCACCGAGGAAACCGTGATGGCCGCTGCCACCGGGAGGGCCGCCGCATGACGGTGACCACTCCGCACCCCGCCGCCACCGACGAGGTGCCGAAATCCAGCGGCACCCGGCTGGTCGACCGCGTCTTCAAGATGCGCGAACTCGCCATCCTCGTCGTCTTCCTGGTGATGATCGCCCTCACCCAGGCCGGCAACAGCGAGTTCCTGTCCGAACAGGGCATCAAGGACCTGCTGCTGAACGCGACCATCCTGGTGCTGGTCGCCACCGGCCAGTCCCTGGTCGTCATCACCCGCAACGTCGACCTGTCGGTCGGCTCCACCCTCGGCATCAGCGCCTTCGCCGCGGGCCTCTATCTCCAGGGCGGCGGCAACCCCGTCGTCGCGATCGTGCTCGCCGTGCTGCTCGGCATCGGCTTCGGTCTACTCAACGGGCTGCTCGTCAGCCTCGGCCAGGTGCCCGCGCTCGTCGTCACCCTCGGCACGCTCTACATCATCCGCGGCATCGACTCCATCTGGGTCGGCTCCCGGCAGATCACCGCCGCCGACCTGCCCGGCGGGTTCGTCGACTTCGGCTCCGGCGGCCTGTCCGCCGTGCCCTGGCTCGCGCTCATCGCCCTGGTGGTGGTGGTCGGCACCGCGTACTACCTCAAGCACTTCGGCAGCGGCCGCGAGCTGTACGCGCTCGGCTCCAACCCGGAGGCCGCCCGCCTCGCCGGCATCCCCGTCCGCAAGCGCATCCTCCTCGCCTACACCTTCTGCGGCGCCCTCGCGGGCCTGGCCGGCGCGCTCTACCTCGCCCGCTTCGGCAACGTCGACTCCGGCACCGGAAACGGCTACGAACTCACCGTCGTCAGCGCCGTCGTCGTCGGCGGTGTCGTCTTCACCGGCGGCTCCGGCAGCGTCTACGGCGCCGCGCTGGGCGCCCTGCTGCTGACCTCCATCAACAGCGTGCTGCCCGCCCTCGGCGTCAGCTCCGTCTGGGTGCTCGCCATCAACGGTGTGCTGCTCATCCTGGCCATCGCCGTCGACCGGATCGTCGCCCTGCGCGTGGCCGACACCCTGAAGAAGAGGAACGCCCGCCATGCCTGACTCCCTGACGCGCGCGCTCCGCGGGTCCGCCCTCGCACGATGGGACACGGCCGTCGGCGCCCTTCTCATCGTCCTGCTGCTGCTCTCCTTCGGCTTCGTCGACGGCTTCGGCAACGCGCTGAACCTGTCGTTCCTGATCGGCAACACCCTGCCGATCGCGCTGATCGCGCTGCCGATGACCCTGCTCGTCGTCGCCGGCGAGATCGACCTGTCCGTCGCCTCCACCGCCGGTCTGTCCGGCTCCGTCATGGGCGCCCTGTGGAACCAGGGCATGACGATCGAGACGATCATCCCGGTCTGCCTGCTGCTCGGGGTGGCCTGCGGACTGGTCAACGGGCTCCTGGTCACCCGGCTCGGACTGCCCTCCCTCGCCGTCACCATCGGCACGCTCGCCGCCTACCGGGGCATCGCACAGATCGTGCTCGGCTCCGACGCGGTCACCGACTTCCCCACCCAGTACCTGGACTTCGCGGCCGGCCGCCTCGGCGACTCCTTCCTCCCGCAGGCGTTCCTCCCCTTCCTCGTCCTGCTCGCGATCGCCGTGGTCGTCCTGCACGCCACCCCGTTCGGACGGTCGCTGTTCGCCATCGGCGCCAGCGAGGAGGCCGCCCGGTTCGCCGGCATCCGGGTCAAGCGCCACAAGCTGATCCTCTTCGTCGCCACCGGCCTCATGGCCTCCCTCACCGGCATCTTCTGGGCCCTGCACTACGCCAGCGCCCGCTACGACAACGCCACCGGCCTCGAACTCTCCGTCGTCGCCGCGGTCCTGCTCGGCGGGATCGACTTCGACGGAGGCAAGGGCACCCTCGGCGGCGCGATCGCCGGCGTGTTCCTGCTCGGCGCGCTGCAGAACGCGATGAGCCTGCTCAACGTCTCCGCCCAGTCGCAGATCGTCGTCACCGGCGTCCTGCTGGTCGTCTCCGTGCTCGGTCCCCGGGTGGCACGGCAGATCTCCGCCGCACGGGCGGGCCGCAGGGCCGCGCCACCGGCGAACCCCGCGAGCCGCGAACCCGCGGCCGCCCCGACCCCGTGAGCCCTGCCTCGTCCGCGTCGCGGCCGGTCTCCGTATCCGCGTCGGTCCTCCCGTATCCGCGCAGGTCCACTCCCGTATCCGCGTTGATCCAGTCCCGTAAAGGAATAGCCGCCATGCGCTCGCCGAACATCCGCCGCACCTGTGCCGCCCTGGCCGCCGCCACCTCCCTCGCGCTCGCCCTGACCGCGTGCGGGGGCACCACCAAGAACGACGTCAAGGACGACGGCGGCACGAACAAGTCGGCCGGCAAGGCCGACCCGAACGCCGCGACGAAGAAGGGCCTGACGGTCGCCTTCCTGCCCAAGCAGGTCAACAACCCGTACTTCACCACCGCCGACAAGGGGGGCGAGAAGGCAGTCAAGGAGCTCGGCTCCTCCTACAAGGAGGTCGGCCCGAACAGCGCCACCGACACCTCCGGCCAGGTCTCCTACGTCAACACGCTGACCCAGCAGCAGGTCGACGCGATGGCCGTCTCCGCGCAGGACCCGGGCGCGCTGTGCACCGCGCTCAAGCAGGCGATGACCAACAAGATCAAGGTCGTCACCTACGACTCGGACACCAAGACCGACTGCCGCAACGCCTTCATCTCCCAGGCCTCCGCCGAGGACCTCGGCCGCACCGAGGTGCAGCTCCTCGCCGAACAGATCGGCTACAAGGGCGAGATCGCGATCCTGTCCGCCGCGCAGACCGCGACGAACCAGAACACCTGGATCGACTTCATGAAGGACGAGCTGAAGCAGGACAAGTACAAGAACATCAAGCTCGTCAAGGTCGCCTACGGCAACGACGACGCCCAGCAGTCCTTCCAGCAGACCCAGGGCCTGCTGCAGGAGCACCCGAACCTGAAGGGCATCATCTCGCCCACCACCGTCGGCATCAAGGCGGCCGCCCAGTACCTGTCCGGCTCCAAGTACAAGGGCAAGGTCAAGCTGACCGGCCTCGGCACCCCGAACGACATGCGCAAGTACGTCAAGAACGGCACCGTCGAGGCGTTCGAGCTGTGGGACCCGGCCAAGCTCGGCGAACTCGCCGCCCGCACCGCCGTCGCACTGTCCTCCGGGCAGATCTCCGGCAAGGAGGGCGAGACCTTCAAGGCCGGCGACCTCGGGGAGTACACGATCGGCAAGGACGGCGTGATCGCGCTCGGCAAGCCCACCGTGTTCGACAAGAAGAACATCGACCAGTTCAACTTCTGATCGACGGTCCGGCGGTGCCTTATTCTTCACTGATCGTTCGATCTCGCTGAGCGTGCCTCCTCGGCGAGCGCGGGCCGGTCGCAGCACCGGTGGCCGCCAGGTCACCGGCCGCCCGGCCGGCCCGTTCCACCCCTCAGGGAGCCGGTAGTTCATGCAGCGCGTCTGTTTCCTCCTCAAGGTCCGCGAGGACCGGATCGCCGAGTACCGCGAGCGGCACGCCTCGGTGTGGCCGGAGATGCGCGAGGCGCTGTCGTCCACCGGCTGGCACAACTACTCGCTCTTCCTGCGCGAGGACGGCCTGCTCGTCGGCTACCTGGAGACCGAGGACTTCGAGACGGCCAGGGCCGGCATGGAGGCCACCGAGGTCAACGGCCGCTGGCAGGCCGAGATGGGGCCGCTCTTCGAGACACTCGACGGAAGCCGTCCCGACGAGGCGATGAAACCGCTCACCGAGGTGTTCCACCTGGCCTGAGCACCCCGCCCGGCCCACTGTCCTGCTGTTTGCTTCGCCTTACCCCGTCCGCTCACCCCGCTCGACCACTCCACCCCCTGCGCCCTCACTGGAGGTCCCCGCGCCATGGCCCGTTCAGTGGGTATCAAGGACGTCGCCCGTGCCGCCGGAGTCTCCGTGGGCACCGTGTCCAACGTCATCAACCGGCCCGACACGGTCGCCTCCGAGACCCGCGCCCGGGTGCTCTCCGCGATCGACCGGCTCGGCTACGTCCGCAGCGAGTCCGCCCGCCAACTCCGCGCCGGACGCAGCCGCATCATGGGGCTGCTCGTGCTCGACATGGGCAACCCCTTCTTCGTCGACGTCACCCGCGGCGCCGAACGGGCCGCCCGGGACGCCGGACTCGGCGTGATGGTCTGCAACAGCGCCCAGAGCAGCGGCGAGGAGGCCGAGTACCTCGCGCTGTTCGCCGAACAGCGGGTGCGGGGCGTGCTGCTGACGCCCACCGACGCGAGCGGCCGCAACATCGCCGCCTTCCGACGCCACCGCATCCCGTTCGTCCTCGTGGACCGGGTCGCCGAGGGCACCACCGAGTGCTCCGTCTCGGTCGACGACGTCGCCGGCGGGGCGCTCGCGGTACGGCATCTGGTGGACACCGGGCACCGCTCCCTCGCGTACGTCAGCGGGCCGCCCGGGCTGAACCAGGTGCGCGACCGGCGCACCGGCGCGCTGAACGCGCTCGCCGAGGCCGGACTCGACGCGGACGTGCTGCGCGAACTGCCCACCGAACGGCTCGACGTGGCGGCGGGCCGCGACGCGGGGGCCCGCCTCCTCGGCCTGGCCGACCGGCCCACCGCGGTGTTCTGCGCGAACGACCTGCTGGCGCTGGGCGTGCTGCAGGCGATGTTCGCGGCCGGCGTGCGGGTGCCGGAGGATTTGGCGATCGTCGGGTACGACGACATCGAGTTCGCGGCGGCCGCCGCCGTGCCGCTCACCTCGGTACGGCAGCCGGCGGCCACGATGGGCGCGCTGGCGGCGGAACTCCTCCTGGAGGAGACGGAGGCCGAGGCGGAGGCGGCGGCCCGCCCGCACGAGCACCGCAGGGTCGTCCTCCAGCCCGAACTGGTGGTCCGCCGCTCCAGCCTCTCGCCGCGCTGAGCGGTTCCGTCCTCCGGAGGTGGCCGGAGGAAGCGCCCGGCCTCCGCAACCCGCGTGATCGGGAGGAGCGCCCGGCCCCCCGCGACCCGCGTGGGCGCCCGGCCACCTCACGTCCCGGAACGGCCGCGAGGCGGCTCCTTCCTACGTCAACGGCGGTCCGGGGGCGTGTCACGGTCCGCACCGGAGCCCGGCCTCTCCCAGGGACTGGCGAACGGGAACCGTGCCTCCAGGAAGGCGTGCAGGGTGGCCGCGATGCGTTCCTGCTCGGCCTCGGCCGTATGGACGTCGTTGAGGCAGAGGAAGTCGTACGGGTGACCGGGCGTGAACTCCGCGAGAGCCGATTCCAGGCCCGGCCTGCCCACATCCACGTAGCGAAGCCTGCTCTTTCCCGGCACCGCGCGGCCGGTGAGGTAGGCGTGGTGGTGGTGCAGTGAGGCTGCCATGGCGATGTCCGTCGTGGCACGGAACCGGGACCGGCTGGTGCGACGTATCTCCTCGCCGAACCGCGCGTCCAACTTTTCCATGACGGACCGAAGTTGCGGGTGCGGGGTGTGCTTGAACTTGCTGACGGTGAAGCGGCCGTGGAGGTCGAGCATCAGCGCGCGGACGTTCTTCCCGGCCGAGTTGGGTGCCGGCTCGTCCGGGTGCGGCTCGCCGAGGCCGAGTTGGGAAGGGGAGAAGGGGAGCTTGGCGATGCCGTTGCCGTGGAAGAACTGCTCCGCGGCGGCCGGACGGGTGAAGAAGACGTCGTCGTTGAGGTAGAGGTAGTGCTCCGAGAGGCCCGGTATGTGATGCAACTGGGTCTCGATCGCGTGGGAGTTGAAGACGGGGAGCGCCGTCGGGTCGGTGAAGACGGTCTTGTGGTCGACGATCTGGAGGCCGGGGGCGTTCGTGTCGAGCCAGGCGGGTGTCTGCCCGTCGGTGACCAGGTAGATGTTCCGGACGAACGGGGCGTACATCGTCACCGAGCGCAGGGAGTACTTGAGCTCGTCCCGGCTCGTGTAGCGGGAAGTGCCGGTCTCGCGGGCGTGAATGCGCGGGGAGTCCGGGCCGGTACGGAAGGACTCGCGGCGCGCGGCGAGCTCGGGGTCGGAACCGTCGACCCAGGTGTAGACGAGGTCGATGGGAAAGTCGACGGTGTCGAGGCGGGGCTGGACGAAGCTCTCGAACGTCGGGTAGTCGCGGCGCTCGACAGTGCGCACCGCCGTGACGCGAGCGGCCGAAGGCAGCACGTCGGCGACGGCGTTGGGGCGCGGGGCGACCAGGGCGTCGGCGAGTACCGCGGGCGGAGCCTGGGTGCGCAGTGCCTCGATGCGGGCGGCGCCGCGTTCCTCGTCGTCCAGCAGCAGTCGGCCGTCCTGCCAGAATTCGACGTCGCAGCCGTACGAGAGGTCGGCGAGGATCTGCTGGTTGGGCCCGAGCAGGATTTCGCCGAAACGGATGACGTCCTGGCGCTTGAGCGCGGTGGGCAGGGAGCCGTCGGCGTACAGGACCGCGTCGTCGGGCAGGGGACTGCTGCCGGGCTTGAGCGCGTACAGCGGACTCGCCCCGTACGCGTCGCGCAGGGCGACCAATAACGCCTTGCGGTCGGCCCGGTTCAGGGCGACCACATGGCGGGTGCGTGAGCGGCCGGGGACGAGGAAGTACGCGATGCCGGCCTCTTCCAGGACGTCGGCGACGAGAGCGAGGTTGTGCGCGCCGGCGGCGCGGGCCGTGAACCGGTCGACGGTACGCCCGAAGTAGCCGCGGCCTTCGAACAGAATGGTGCGCACCGCGGTGTCCGAGTCCAGCAGGGCCTGTCGCCGGGCCGCGATCTTCTCCTGGCGTTTCCGGGCCGCCGCGGCGGCCTGTGCGGCCTCGGCGGCGTGTGCGGCCTGTGCGGTCTCTTCCTCGCGGGCACGCGCACGGCCCGGCAGCAGACGGTCGGTGAGGTGGTGGATACGGGAAGGCATGCGGTATTCCTGCCTGAGGCGGCGTCCGGTGCGGGCACCACCCCGTTGAGTCGCCGTGCGTGGCGGCATCTGCGAGATCGAAGCTGTCGCCCGCGGTACGGATCTCGTGCGCGGTGCGATCGGGAACGGAACCCTACTCAGGCGAGGTTCCGCCCTTGGGCATTGAGGGGGTGCCGCACAGACGGGCGGCGACGGTGTCACCGGCCTTGTGCTGTTCCTCCGTCATGTCGGCCGTCATCCTGGTCCGGCCGCCGAGGAAAGGACCGGGCGAACAATGCTGCCTGGGGCGAGACCGAACAGTGAGGCGTTGTCCTCGATTCGGACAACATCGAATTCCAGCCGAAGGCGAATGGAAGGAAGAGCGTCTTCCTGGTCGTCGCCGAAGCGGTGTGGGCGGATCGCCCGGCCGAAACTCTCGTCACGGCATCCGCAGTGCGGAACGGCAGTCCTGGACCGCTTGGAATTCGACGGGCCGCAGGAGGCGTCGAATTCTCGCCGCGCGGACGATCCGCAAGGGTGTGGGGCTCCGCATCGCTCGCCGCCGGTGTCGTCGTGCTTATGGGAGAACGACCGACCGGCGGCATGTGCTGTGCATGCGGATAAGCACACCCACAGGCGTTCCACGGGTTCTGTCCTCATTTCGGACTACGGACGGGTGGCGAACGGAAACCGCCCATCTGCACCCTTGTGACCCTTCTCGGTGCGCCCATGGCGTGCCGAAACCGCGGACGGCGTGCGGGTTGACGGTGAAGAAACTATGAGCTCCACATAGATGTCTCGTCAAGCGCGGACCTGCGACTTCACCAAACTTGTCCGTGATGTCGGCGCAAGGCGGCATTCCGGTCGTTTGTAAGTCTTGGGCATGATTCTACGGCGTAAATCGGACGTAAATCGGACGTGCCCTTGACATGGAAGTTGCTGATGCCGGAAGTTTTGCGAGCGCTTGGATCATCGTTTTAGGGGCCGTGGAATATGTCCCAACGCCTGTTTCGGCTCGGGGCGACAACGGCATAATGAGGGGTGGGGTGGATGTCTCATGCGTAGACGCATGAGCTCAGTCGGGTTGGCCGCGTTAGCGGCCACGGCTCTGGCCATGGCCGGGGGACTGGTCTCGCTGCCGCAGCCGGCGGCTGCCGCAGCGACGTGCACGGGTGGCACGTCGAGCGATTTCAACGGCGACGGTTCGACCGACACGGTCATCGCGGACCCGAACGCGACGGTGAACGGCGCGGCGCGGGCCGGGCTGGTGCGTGTGGTGTTCGGTGGCGGCAAGGGTGTATCCGAGATCTCGCAGGCGACCAGCGGTATGAAGGCCGCTCCGGAGCGCGGGGACCAGTTCGGTTACTCGCGTGCGGCCTACGACGCGGACGGTGACGGATGCACGGACCTGGTGGTCGGAGCACCGTACGAAGACGTCCTCGAGGACGGCTCCCAGCTCGTGGACGCCGGTGCCCTCTGGATCATCCACGGAACACCCGCGGGCATCGGCACCGGTTCGGCCATCGAGAGCTATACACAGGACGCGTTCGACGCGAGCACGGCGACCGAGAGCTACGACCGATTCGGCTTCGCCCTCCACACGGGCACGACGTCCGCCGACTTGCCCTACCTGGTGATAGGCGTGCCGGGCGAGGACATCACCAGCCATGGCGAGAATCAGGTGGATGCCGGCTGCGTCCACTACATGCGGGGTGCGACGAAGTACACCGTGAATCAGGACGATCCCGGTGTGCCGGGTGTCGTCGAGGCACATGACCGCTTCGGCTACTCGCTGGCGGGCACGAACCGCTACTTTGCCGTCGGCGTGCCGGGCGAGACGATCGGTGACGACGCGGCCTTCGCGGGCGGTGTCACGGTGTTCGACCACACCCTCACCGACGGTGTGCCCACCGCCCTCGTCGGCCTCGACCAGGGTGGGTCGGGCGAGGGCCTGGCAGGGGTCGCCGAGGCCAACGACCAGTTCGGTTCGTCGATCGACATGACGAACTACCGGCCGAGCGGCCAGACCTACAACTCTGACGCGCTCCTGGCCGTCGGTTCTCCCGGTGAGGCCATCGGCACGGCCGCCGGAGCGGGAGGGGCAACGGTCATCCGCATTCAGCCGTCGGGCGCCTACACCGAACTGGCGCCCATCGACGCGGACAAGACGGACGTCGAAGGCACCGCCACGGAAGGCGACTTCCTCGGGCAGCGTGTGGCGATCACCAACACGGACCCCTCGGTCGTCAGCAGCGACGCCACCATCCGGCTGGCCGTGGGTATCCCGGGACGTGACGTCGGCGGCGTCAAGGACGCGGGGGTCCTGCAGGTGTTCCGGCCGCTGGACAGCACCCTCGGGGCCAACGACAAGATCATCAGTCGGGCTGCGGGCGGCAGTGTCCTGCCCGGCACGGTGACCACACGTGACTACACCGGTATGAGCCTGACCTCCGGGAGCGCGAACCTCTACGTCGGGATTCCGTACAGCAAGGAGCCCGACACCGCGAAGGGTGTCCTGTACGTGATTCCGTGGACCGACGTCGACGGCACCACGAGCACCGGGACGACTGTCTTCAGGCCGGGCGCCGGAGGCATCCCCGACGCCGGCGCCTCCTTCGGCGTGGTGGGGTGACGGCGATGGCGGGCAAGAACCCTACGGTGAACCACTCCTCCCCCAGGGACGGTCGAGGTAGACGCACCGCCGTCGTCGCCGCGACGCTGACCGCGCTCCTGGCCTCCGGCCTCGGCCTGCTGCCGGGCTCCGGCGGAGACGCCCCGGCCGCTGTCGCCGCAGGCGGGGGCAGAGTCCCGACCGAGGTGGGTACCGGCGACGCACAGGTCGCGGCGGCCCGGTCCGGTGAGGCGGTCGAGGTGCTCGCCCTGCGTGACGAACGCAGCACCACTGTGGCCAATCCGGACGGCACCTTCACGACCACCGAGTACGTCCAGCCCATCCGTACCCGCAAGAACGGAACGTGGCAGGACATCGACACCACGCTCGTCAAGCAGGCCAACGGCACGTACGCGCCGAAGGCCGCGCCCACGGCCATGGCCTTCTCGGGCGGTGGTGACAGGACGTTCGCCCGGCTGGAGAAGGACGGGCGGTCACTCTCCCTGGACTGGCAGAGTGCACTGCCCGAGCCGAGCATCGCCGGGTCCACCGCCACGTACGCCGATGTCTTCGACGGCGTCGACATGGAGATCACCGCCAGTGCCGAGGGGTTCTCCCACGTTCTGGTGGTCAAGGACGCGAAGGCCGCGGCCAACCCGGACCTCGCCGAGCTCCAACTCCCGGTCAGGACCGACTCCGTCACGCTGGAGAAGACGGCGGAAAGCGGTCTCGAAGCCGAGGACAGGGCCAGCGGTGGCACCGTGTTCGAGGCGCCGCAGCCGATGATGTGGGACTCCAGCCAGGGCACGGCGGCGGACGGCGGCGCGTCCCCCGGACCGTCGCCGACCACTCCGGCACCGGGCGGTGCGGGGGGGAGAACGGCGCGGTGACCCCGCCGGACGGTGCCCAGGTGGCCGACGTGGCGGTGGACGCTACCGCGGACCGCGTGACCCTCACCCCTGACGCCGGCCTCCTCCAGGGGAAGGACACCGTCTACCCCGTCTACATCGACCCGGTGTACAAGACGGCCAACCGCACCAGCTGGACGATGGTGTCCTCGTACTACTCCGGCTCGTCCTTCTGGAAGTTCAAGGACGACGAGGGCGTGGGCCGGTGTCCCGCCGATGTCTCCTACCGCTGCACCAGCAGCAGTGACGTCAAACGCCAGTTCTTCGCGCTGCCGACGGGATCGTTCGAGGGCAAGGACATCGTCAAGGCCGAGTTCGCGGTCACGATGGTGCACACCTACAGCGACTCCGCGAAGGAGGTGCAACTCGGGCGGGTCAACTCGTCCGGCGCCAGCGCGATCAACTCCGGAACCGACTGGATCAACCAGCCTTCGCTCAAGGACGCGATCACTTCGCAGTCACCGACGAATCCGGCCGGCTCGTGCGGTTCCACGAACCAGAACGTGCGCTTCAACGTGAAGAGCACCGTGCAGAAGGCAGCCGACAGCGGCTGGGACACGACCACGTTCCGGCTCAAGGCCGGCGACGAGGGCGACTACTCGTACTGGAAGCGCTTCTGCGGCAACGCTCACCTGGAGGTCACCTACAACCGCCCGCCGTTGCAGCCGGCCATGACCGACCTGACGATGACACCGGGCGGCGCCTGCGAGTACGGCAATGCCGCCGAGCACTACGTCGACGAGGCGCCGAAGCTGAAGGCGGTCATCAAGGACCTCGACCACGGTGACACGGGCAGCAACACCGAGACGCTGCAGGCACAGTTCCACGTGTGGTGGACCTCGGGCGGTACAACCCATGACAAGTACACGCTGTCGAAAAAGATCAGCACGACGGACGCCACAGCCAGTGGCCAGACCGGACGGGCCCTCTTCTCCTACACCGTGGGAACGGACTCGACGTACGATCCCGACGATGCGGCCTATGCGATCCCGCAGAACGCCACCATCGGCTGGGCCGTGCGAGGTTCCGACGGACAGTCGTGGGGACCGTGGTCACTCGCGGGTGACGCGACCCGCTGTGAGTTCATCTACGACGACACGGCTCCCAAGGCCCCGACGGTCAGCTCCGCCGTGTACCCGGATGACGAGGCCTGGCATGCGGGCGTGGGCGACTACGGCGACTTCACCTTCGACTCGGCCTCCGCGGACGCGGTCTCGTACAAGTACCGCTTCAAGGGCGACAGCACCTGGAAGAGCGTGAACGCGAAATCTCCCGGCGGACCGGGCACGGTGCGCTGGATGCCGCCGGACGAGGGCCCCATGTATGTGGAGGCCAAGGCGGTCGACGCCGCCGGCAACGCACAGAAGACGACCACCGCGTACACCTTCCTGGTCAGTGACGGCCGTGCCCCGGTGGCCGGCTGGTCACTGGGTGACGCCAAGGGTTCCACCAAGGCGGTCGGTACGTCCGGCTCACCGGACGCGACGCCCGGATCCGGTGTGACCTTCGGTGACGAGGGACCGCTCGGATCGACGGACACCGCCGTGACACTCGACGGATCGGACGGCGCCTACCTGGACGCGGGCAAGGCCGCGGTCGACACCAGCCGGACGTTCTCCGTGAGTGCCTGGGTGAACCTCCCCGAGCGGCCCACCGACGACGTGACCGTCGTCAGCCAGGACGGCACCGGAGCTCCCGGCTTCGACCTCGGCTACGACGTGGACACCCAGTCGTGGACGTTCCGCACGCCCGCCAACGACATGGAAGGCATGGGCACCTGGAAGGTGTCCGGCGGTAAGGCCACACCGGGCAGCTGGACACACCTGATCGGCGTCTACGACGACGAACCGGGCACCCTCAGCCTGTTCGTCGACGGCGACCTGCTGGAGAAGGACGTCGAGAAGCGCCGCACGACCTGGAACGCCACGGGCCCCCTGCAGATCGGCCGGAAGCTGTCCCTGGACGGTTACACCGGCAGCTTCACGGGCAGCATCGCGGACGTCAAGGTGTACGACCGGGTCGTGCCGGAGGCCGAGGGCGAGCAGCTCGGCGGCGTCTCCGCCCGCCAGTTGGCGTACTGGCAGGTCGATTCGGCGACCAACGGCGTCGCGCCCGAGGCGGCCGGCGGAACCGGCCTCACCCTGAGCGGCGGTGCCTCCATCTACCTGCCGGACGACTCGTGCGACCCGGCAGCCGACCCCGGGTGCGTGGCGCCCGCCGAACCTCTGTGGGGCGATGGCCACTTGGTCCTCGACGGAACCGGTGCCTACGCCACCAGGGGGGCGGGGCTGCTGGCCAAGGAGGACAGCTTCACCCTCACCGCACGCGCCCGGCTCGCCACCGCCGGATCGACGAAGGACCAGACCGTTCTCTCGTTGGCCGGTGCCAACGGCAGTGCGGTGACGCTGAAATATCTGGCATCGGCGAACCGCTGGCAGTTGACGACCACCGCCGAGGACTCCAGCACGGCGACGTCCGTGGCCGTCACAGCGGTAGGTGCGCTGCCCAGCAGCGACGAGGACGGAGACCACCTGACGATCGTCTATTCGGCGGTCTTCGGCGATGTGCTCCTGTACGTGAACGGAGCGCTCGCCGCACAGGCACCCTGGCGCAATACGTGGGACTTCACCACCGCGTCGGTGCAGGTCGGGCGGACGCTCACCGGTGCGACCGGGACCGCGTACTTCAACGGCGCCGTCGACGAACTGCGGTTCTTCCGTGGTGCGTTGGACGCGAGCCTGGTGCCCGAAGTGGCCGTGCTCCCGGCAGGCGAAAGCATCGAGGGCACCGTCACCTGACAGCAACGCTGCGGGGCGGGTGTCCCGTGCCCGGCCCGAAGGCCGGGAGCCCGGCACCCGCCCCTCTCGTGGGCTCGCTTCATGTTCTGTCACGCCAACGATTCACTCTTTCTCACGGAGTTGTCATGAGATTGCCCTCCCGGTCGCGGTGGCGCGTACCGGTGCGGAGCACTGTGCTCGGCATCGGGATCGCCCTCGCCGTCGGCCTGTTACCGCAATACGTCCCTGAGGCGGCGGCCAAGGACGACGGCCCGACCAGACCCGCGACCCAGAAGAACTTCGACGATCCGGTCGACGGCAGGAACGCCAAGGCCAAGAGATACACCGGCACGGACCAGGCGAGGAAAGCCGCCGTCAAGTCCGCCGACGACGTGAAGTGGCCCAAGGCCGCTTCGGACGACATCGCGTTGGCTCCGGCCGCGAAGACCGGGAAGGCCGACGGGCTGCCCGTCAAGGTGGCGGCCACCGGCAGGACGAGCCCCGGTTCCGTGCACGTTGCTCTGCTGGACCGCGAGAAGTCCAAGGCGGCCGGCGTCGACGGGCCGCTGATGACGCTGTCCCGTACGGACGGCGCCGAGAAGACGGGGCCCGTCCGGCTCACCCTGGACTACGCGGACTTCGCCGACGCCTACGGCGGCGGTTTCGGCTCGCGACTGCGGCTGGTCCAATACCCGTCCTGCGTACTGACCACCCCCCACAAAAAGGCGTGTGCCACGCCGGAACCGCTGGTCAGCAGCAATGACGCCACCGAGCACACACTGACGGCCCGCGTCGCCGCGGCCGCCGACACTTCTGGCGTCGGCACCCAGACGGTCGCCGCGGACGCGGCGACCGACGACGCGAGCCCGGTGACCGTACTCGCGGCCACCGCCGGAGCCTCCGGCGACCAGGGTGACTACGCGGCGACTCCGCTCAAGGCGTCCTCGCAGTGGAGTGTGTCCAACTCCTCGGGCGCCTTCAACTGGTCGTACCCGATCAGCGCGCCGCCGGTGCCCGGCGGCTCGGCTCCCGGCGTGTCCCTGGGATACAGCTCCCAGTCCATCGACGGCCAGACCGCGACGACGAACAACCAGGGGTCGTGGATCGGTCAGGGCTTCTCCTACGACCCCGGGTTCATCGAGCGCCGCTACAAGCCGTGCGCCGACGACGGCCACGACGACACGTACGGTGACGAGTGCTGGGCGAGCGACAACGCGACCATCTCCCTCGCGGGCGGGGCCACCGGCGAACTGGTCAAGGACGACACCACCGGTGAGTGGCGTCTCAGTTCCGACGACTTCTCCAAGATCGAGAAGCTGACCGGTGCCACCAACGGTGACAACAACGGTGAGTACTGGAAGGTCACCGACGACACCGGCACCCAGTACTACTTCGGCCTCAGCCACCTGCCCGGATACGCCTCCGGAGACGAGGAGACCGGCTCCGCCTGGACCGTTCCCGTCTACGGTGACGACAACGGCGAGCCGTGTTACGACGCCACCTTCGCCAACGCCTACTGCACCCAGGCGTGGCGCTGGAATCTCGACTACGTCGTCGACACCCACGGCAACGCCACGTCCTACTACTACGGCAAGGAGACCAACTACTACACGCAGGGTCTGAAAACCGGCGAGAACGGCAAGCCGTACGTGCGCGGTGGTTATCTCAAGCGCATCGACTACGGCCAACGGGACCAGAAGGTCTACGACACCCCGCCGGCCGCCCGCATCGTCTTCACCACGTCCGAGCGCTGCATCGGCGATCTCACGGACTGTTCCCCCGACGCGCTGACGGACTCGAAGGCCGCGGACTGGCCCGACGTTCCCTGGGACAGCAACTGCAAGGCCGACACCAAGTGTGCCGGGCAGAACTCCCCCACATTCTGGACACGCAAGCAGCTCGACAAGATCACCACCAGGATCCGCACAGGTGATTCCACCTACAAGGATGTCGACACCTGGACGCTCGGCCACATCTTCACCGACAATGGCGACGGCTCCAAGTCGCTGTGGCTGAGCTCCGTCGACCACACCGGCAAGGTCGGCACCGACACGTCGGTCCCCTCCGTGAAGCTGTACGGCAAGCAACTGGCCAACCGTGTCGACGCCGCCGGCGACAACATCCAGCCCTTCATCCGCTTCCGCATGTCGGCGGTGGAGAGCGAGTCCGGCGGTGTGCTGTCCGTCAACTACGCGGACACGCAGTGCACGTCGTCCAATGTGCCCGAGGCCGGCAAGTCCACGGTGCGCTGCTATCCGGTCAAGTGGAATCCACCGGGTGAGAAAGACCCCATCACCGACTGGTTCCACAAGTACGTCGTCTCCTCCGTCGTGGAACAGGATCTGGTGGCGGACAGCCCCGACCAGGTCACCTCGTACAGCTACCTCGGTGACGCCGGCTGGCGCAAGGCGAAGCCGGACGGCATCACCAAGTCCGAGTACCTGACCTGGAACGACTGGCGCGGCTACGGCAAGGTCCGCGTCGAGACCTCCGACGGCAGCGAGAACGCCTCCAACACCAGGACCGAACACGTCTTCTTCCGCGGCCTGGACAGCGGCGCCACGTCGTCGACGGTGAAGGACTCCACCGGCACCACGTACACGGACGACGACTGGAAGTCCGGCTTCGAACTGGAGACCACGACGTACGACGGCGACAAAGTCGTCGAGAAGTCCATCAACACGCTCTGGGACAAGGTCACCGCGACCCGCACCGAGGACTGGGGCACGCGCACCGCCCGCTTCATCCGCCCCGCACGCACCGACACATACGAGGCACTGTCCAACGGCAGTTGGCGGCAGTCGGCGTCCACCACGAGCTACGACTCATTCGGCCGAGTGATCCAGGTGGCCGACTACGGCGAGACGGACGTCGCCGACAACAAGTGCACGCGCACCCAGTACGCCGACAACGCGGCCAAGCACATGTACGCGTATGTCGCCCGCGTCGAAGTGGTCGGTGTGGACTGCTCCTCGTCACCCGACCGCTCCAAGGACGTGCTCTCCGACGAGGTGTCGCTCTACGACGGCACGACCACGACTGGCGCGGCTCCCACGGTCGGCGACGTGACCACCACCAAGCGCCTGTCGGCACACGACGGCACGGTCGCCACGTACCAGACCGTGTCCACGTCCACGTACGACCAGTACGGCCGCCCCAAGACGATCAAGGACGCGCTCGGTCACACCAAGAAGGTCGACTACACCGACACGTACGGCCTGGCCACCGCCAAGACCGAGACCAACCCGCTCGGCTGGACCACGAAGACCGAGTACGCGCCCGAGTGGGGCAACGTCACCGCCCAGGTCGACGTGAACGGCAAGCGCACCGACATGGCCTATGACGGCCTGGGCCGTCTCACGTCGGTATGGCTGCCCGATCGCCCCAAGGCGGCCGACTTCATGGCCTCGGTGAAGTACACCTACGGCATCCGCACCAATGGGCCCGACTACGTGAAGACGGAGCGGCTGGAGAACGGCGGAACGAGTTACGGGACCGAGTACACGCTCTACGACGGCCTGCTCAGGCCCCGCCAGGTCCAGACGGAGGGGCTGAACGGCACCCGTCTGATCGCGGACACCGCCTACGACGGCTCCGGCCGCATCGTCGAGACCAACGACACCTACTCGGTCGCCGACCCGCCGAGCAGCACGCTCTTCGATCCGCGGGACGCCGACATCGACGGGCAGACGGTCACCGAGTACGACGGTGACGGCCGGGTCAAGGCCACGGTCTTCAAGGTCGCCGACGTGGAGAAGTACCGCACCACCTACACCTATGACGGCGACCGGGTGCACATGGACCCGCCGACCGGCCAGACCCCGACCACCACCATCACGGACGTCCGCGGCAACACCGTCGAATTGCGCCAGTACAAGGACGGCGCTCCCCGGCCCACGGGCACGCGGGCGGATTACCTCTCCACGAAGTACACCCACACCGTCGACGGCAAGCTGACCAAGGTCGCCGACGACGCGGGCAACATCTGGACGTACACGTACGACCAGCGTGGACGCAAGACGTCGGCAACCGACCCGGACACCGGTACGTCCACGTTCGGCTACGACGACCTGGACAAACAGACAACGGTCACCGACTCCCGCGGCAACACCACGACCACCGTCTACGACGACCTCGGCCGCATCAAGTCCACCTGGCAGGGCGCCGCGGACACCGGCACCAAGCTCTCGGTCTCGACATACGACTCCGTCGCCAAGGGCGAGCTGTACGGCACCTACACATACAAGGACGGCGCGGTCTACTCGTCCGTGACCTATCCGGTCCTCGATCCGGCGAACGACTACCAGCCCACCAGCACCAAATACCTGCTGTCCAAGACCGCCGAGCCGGAACTGGGCGGCACCTACGAGTTCAACACCCAGTACAACGACGACGGGACGGTCCAGGGCCAGAACTTCCCGGCAGCGGGTGGGCTCCCGGGCGAGGCGATCACCTACCAGTACGACCACCTCCAGCGGCCGATCGCTCTCGGGAGCTCCCTCGGCGGGGGAAGCTACGTCACGGACGTGGACTACTCGCCGACGAGTGAGCTCAAGCAACTGGAGCTGAACACCAGAGGCGCGTCCGGCAAGAAGACCTGGCTCACCTACTCCTACGAACAGGGCACGAAGCGCCTGACCAACGCCCACGTCAACGTCGGCAGCGCGTCCTCAGCGGCATACGACGCCGACTACACCTACGACGACGGCGGCAACGTCACCTCCATCGTCGACCACCCGGCCGGCGGCACCCGCGACGTGCAGTGCTTCCGCTACGACGGGCTGCAGCGGATGACGGAGGACTGGACGTCCTCCACAACTCCGAACGGAGCTGTCGGCACCGGGAACACGAACGCGGCCTGCACCCAGGCCCCCTCCGCGTCGACGGTCGGCGGGGTGTCGCCTTACTGGCGCTCCTACGCCTACGACAACCTCGGGAACCGCACCGGCGAGACCGATCACGGCATCGCCGGCGCGGCCACCGCGACCAGGAGCTACACCTACGGGGAGAAGGGTGAGGGCCCGCACCAGCTGACCACGGTCGTCTCCGACACGACCGCGACCGACACCACTCCGGCGGTCAAGTCCCAGGACACGTACGGGTACGACGCGGCGGGCAACGCCGACACCCGCGTCCTGGGCGGCGACACCCAGACCCTCACCTGGGACAAACAGAACGAGCTGACCAAGGTCACCAACGCCGACGGCAGCACATCGGCGTACACCTACGACGCGTCCGGCACCCGTCTGCTCCGCAAGACGAAGACGGAGACGACGTTCTACCTCCCGGGAATGGAGCTGCACCTCGACGCCTCCACCAAGGCGGTCACGGCCAAGCGCTACTACTCACTGGGCGACCAGACCGTGGCGGTGCGCGACTCCGGCGGCGTCACCTTCCTCGCGGGTGACCACCACGGCACCGCCGAACTCGCGATCGACGCGACGACGGGTGAGGTTCAGCGCCGCCGGCTCGACCCGTTCGGCGCGGCACGCGATTCCGACTCGGCGGACCCCGGCAAGTGGGTCGACGACAAGGGCTTCGTGGGAGGTACGAACGACACCACCTCGGGCCTGGTCAGCATGGGGGCCCGTGAGTACGACACGGACACGGGCCGCTTCATATCGGCCGACCCGGTCGTCAACTTCGACAACCCGCAACAGATCAACGGCTACGCCTACAGCTACAACAACCCCGTCACCTACTCCGATCCGTCCGGCACCTGCGCGGAGGTCGACTGCCCCACGCGTCCGTGCCCGTTGTGCGAGAACACGACGCCGGGGCAGGAGCCGGGCCCGATCCGGCTTTCCGCGAACGCGATAGCGGCCGGATTCACGCTGGGACAGGCGCTGGGCCAGGACTCCGCCGCCGCGGTCAGGGCACGGGCGGCCCAGGACAAGGCGGACGCCGCCAAGGCGAGAGCCGTCGCCATAGCCAAGGAACTGGGCAAGATAGTCGCCGACGAACTCGGCATCACCGACGCACTGGACTGCTTCACCACAGGTGCGCTCGGCGCCTGCGGATCGACCGCTCTGAACATCGTCAGTTCCGTCGTCAGCGGCGGACCGCTCGGCAAGCTCATCGCCAAATATTGGTACCGCGTCAACAAGGCGTACGCCCTGGGCAAGCGGATCGTCCATCTGGCGAAGACGCTGTGGGGAGCGTTCAAGGACTGGACCAAGACCAGTAAGTTCGCGAAAGCGGCCTGCCTCAGCAACAGCTTCGTCGGCGGGACCCTGGTTCTGATGGCCGACGGCAGCACGAAACGCATAGAAGACGTCGACACCGGCGATCAGGTCCTGGCGACAGACCCCGAAACCGGCAAGACCGAGAAAGAGACGGTCACCGCCGAGATCAAGGGCACCGGTCTCAAGCACCTCGTCAAGGTGACGGTCGACATCGACGGCAAACGAGGCCACAAGAAGGCCTCCGTCACCGCCACCGACGGCCACCCCTTCTGGGTCCCGCAACTCGGTGACTGGATCAAGGCGACCGACCTGAAGGCCGGCGAGTGGCTTCGTACCAGCGCGGGCACGCACGTCCAGATCACAGCAGTCAAGCGGTGGACGGTCCAACGGGCGACGGTTCACAACCTCACGGTCGCGGGCGAGCACACGTACTATGTGCTGGCAGGGGCTACGCCGGTCCTCGTTCACAACAGCAACCCTAACTGCGTCGTCGGGGGCGCTCCTGGCAGTAGGCCGGGTAAGCCGTTTACACCCGCTGGCAAGGGTAAGGTCGTCGGGGAGAACGAGGAAAAGTACGGAGTGCCAACGTGTGAGATATGCGGCAAGGAGGTTATTCGCCCTCAGAAGTCTCAGCGTGGAGTGACACCTCCAGAAAACGAATGGCAGATCGATCACATTCAGCCCAAGTCGCGAGGTGGGTCGGGTGACCCGTCTAATGGTCAGGTCTTGTGTCGGGTCTGCAACAGGGCAAAGTCAGATAACTGAAGGAAGTGCTCCTGTGAGTGATGAACTGGGCGGGGTGGGTCTCAGCTCGATTCAGCGAAAGATCCATAGCGATGTGGCAGCTCAAGGATGGAGCTGGATCTGGGTCTTTGACCCTGATGGAGAGCGCCCTCCCTTTGCGTACAGCATCGGGTTCGGTTCCAGCTTCGATCATCCCGAAGTGATCGTTGCTGGGCTTCCGGAGGAGACTTCGGAAAGCGTTTTGAGCTCAGTTCAAGCCATGCTCGCTGAAGGGGTCACGTATGGAGACGGTGACACGTCGGGCGATATTCTTGAGGGATTCGATGTGCAGTTCCGGGAGATTCCACAAGATCTCTTGATCTCTAGCCTGGCGCAGGCTTCCGTCTTCTACGGAGACAGGCCATTTGCTGCACTCCAGCTAGTGTGGCCCGACAGGGATGGAAACTTTCCGGGTGGAAAATATGCACCTGCCTGGCTGAGTGATCGACAGGCTCTGTCGTTGTAGCCAAGGGTAGGATCTTTCCCTGGATCCAGAATGTGCGACAGTAATGCAGAAGCCCCGCCACGTGTTCTCTGGTGGGGCTTCTGTATGGGGTGACGGCAGTAGTTGACGGCAACGTCAGCGGACAGGAGTGTTCCCGGGTCGTGGATCGTTGCCGTCGTCGCGGGTCGGATCACGTCCAGCGGGACCGTCGAGCGCGGTGCTGAGGGTGTTGATGGCGTCTCGCTGGAGGCGGAGTCGGACGTGGGCGTAGACGGTGGCGGTGACGCCGATGTGGGCGTGGCCGAGGAGTTCCTTGATCACGACGAGTTCGACGCCCTGTTCCAGGAGCAGGGTGGCGGTGGAGTGCCTGAGGTCGTGGAAGCGGATGCGGCGGAGGCCGGCCGTGCGGAGGAGCGTGGTGAAGGCGCGGGTGAGGTTGGTCGGGTCGATCGGTCGGCCCTGCGCGGTGGTGAAGACGTGCCCGTCGTGCTGCCATGTGGTGCCTGCGGCCTCGCGCTCGCGCTGCTGCTGTTCGTGGTGGAGCTTGAGCGACTGGACGCAGCGGGTGGGGAGGGCGATGCGGCGCTCGGAGGCCCGCGTCTTGGTGGGCAGTGTGGTGAGCCCGCCTGCGGCGGTTCGCTGAAGGGTGCGGCGGATTGCGGCGGTGCCCGCGTCGAGGTCGAGGTCTTCCCAGCACAGGCCAAGGAGTTCGCCCTTGCGGAGTCCGGTGTGGAGGGCGAGTTCGAACAGCGCGTGCAGCCGGTGGCCTTGTGAGGCGGTGAGGAGTCGGCGGGCTTCGTCGGCGGTGAGGGGTTCGAAGCGTCGGGGCCGTGGGGTGCCGGTGCGGACGTTGCGGGCGACGTTGCGCGGGATCTCTTCCTCCCGGACGGCGTGCTCCAAGGCGGACTTGAGTACGGAGTGGATGTAGGTGAGCGTCAGCGGGGAGAGCAGCTTGTGGCAGCACTGGCCGGCGGCGCAGCAGCGGGGCTGGTCGCGCCGGGCGTCGAGGCCGCGCGTGCAGCACTGGCAGGTGGTGCGGAGCTGGTTGAGCCAGGTGCGGACGTCCTTGGCGGTGAGCTTGGCCAGCTTCTTCTTGCCCAGGCCGGGGATGAGGTAGCGGTGGACGCAGGCGGTGTAGCGGGTGTGGGTGTTCTCGCGCAGGTGGTGGACGGCGACGTTCTCCAGCCAGTACGTCAGGTACGCGGCCACGCTGCCCTGCGCGGAGGGGACGGGAAGACCGCGGTTGCTGTTGGCGATCTTCTCGGTGAGCTTGGCCAGGGCCTCCTGCCGGGTGGTGCCGTAGACGCGGACGCGGCGACGGGTGTTGCCCTGTGCGAGGACGTATCCGGCGGCTTCCCAGCGGCCGTCCTTGCGCTGGTAGACGGTCCCGTCGCCGTTGGCGCGCACACGGCGGGAGGCGGGGGTGTCGCGGGGCGTGGTCATCAGGCGGCGGCTTCCTGTTCGAGGCGGGTGCGGATGAAGTCGGTGAGGGCGTGGGCGGGGATACGTCGGGCGCGGCCGAGGGTGATCGAGGCGAGCTGGCGGGTGCGGAGCAGGTCGTAGACGGCGGAGCGGCCGAGTTGGAGGCGGGCCATGACCTGGGGAACCGTCAGCAGGTCCAGCGCTGGCTCTGTCTCCAGGTGGAGGACGGTGGGCGGGGGCGAGGTCATCAGCAGCCCCCTTCGGCGATGAACTGGCGTTCCAGTTCTCTGCGGTGCCAAACCGCAGCGGCGAGGAGCGCGGCGCCGGGGCTGTAGCCCGAGCCGAGGTAGTCCCAGTGGCCGAGGACGAGCGTGGTCGTCGGGTCGGGCTCGGGCAGGCCGGCGTGGGTGCGGGCCTGTTCGGTGCGCCAGGCCCGGCGGGCGGCGCGCAGCGAGCCGAGGGTGGTCGAGTAGGCGCGGGACTTGGTGGAGAAGTGGCCCCGGAAGCCGAGCATGTGTGCCCACTTCCAGAGCTTCAGTTCGGCGAACTCGGGCAGTTTGCCCAGTTCCCAGCAGGTGCGGATCATCTGCCGTACGTGGCGGGCGACCGCGAGGCGGGGCAGGGGCCGGGCCTGTCCGGTGCCGTCGCATGTGGTGCAGGGGAGCGGGGTTCCGTGGGGCAGGAGGGTGGCGCCGCGTCCCTGGCAGGGACGGCAAAACAGGGCGCGGTCGAGGGCGCCGGAGGCGTCGGCGGACTTGGTGGCGTACTTCGCTACGTAGGCGGCCACGGCCTGGTCGGTGAATTCGGCGTCGGTGCCGAAGGCCGTGATCTCGCGTACGTCGAGCTGTTCGCCCCAGCCGAGTTCGCGTTCCCCGATCGCGTCCGACTCGACCGTGACGCGGACCCGGGCGGCGGCGGCCCGGATGGCGTCGGTGAGCACGGCGGCGGTGGCGTACGGCGGCGGGGGCTGGGTGCTGCCGTCGGGGCCGTCAAGGCGGATGACGGCGTGGAAGTGGACCAGGCCGCGCTGCTGGTACTCGGCGACCTTGGCGAAGGACACCCGCAGGACCGCGCGAGCGGCCTTCTGGGTCATGCCGAGCCGAGCGGCGAGCTCCCGACGGAGGTAGGTCGCGAAGCGTGCCCACAGGGCAGAGGCGTGGGCGTTGAACAGGACCGCGCCCGCGTAGTCGTACGTCGCCGGATTGAGAGGCGTACCGAGCAGGACGTCCGTGGGTTCGTGGCGGGTGCCGCAGCGGCAGGGCCGGATGTCGCCATCGGGGGTGGTGGGGCGGTTGTGGACGGGGCCGAAGGAGGGGGCGGTGAGGGTGGCGAAGACGCGGGGGTGGGTGCGGACGGTGTCGGGGACGTTCTTGCCGCCGGAGAGGCCGGCGCGGATGAGGTGGTAGGTGTCGGCGGCGTAGAGGCGGGAGCAGGCGGGGCAGCGGGAGGAGCGGCGGTTGCCGCAGGTGGTGAGCAGGCTGCCGGTGGGTTCGTCGGAGGTGGTGTAGGAGCGCTGTACCTCGCCGGTGGTGGTGTCGACGGTGGTGGTGTGGCCGGTCAGGCGGACGGGTTCGGTGCAGCCGCCGAGGCGTTCGATCTGCTGCTGTGCGCGGTCGAAGTCGGGGTGGTTGACGAGGTGGAGCAGGTCCCGCACGGCGGGGCTTGCCACGTGGCGCAGGTCCAGGGTGACCATTCGAGGCGTGTCCCTTCTGTCGGGATGGGGCCCCGAGCAGCAACCGGCCATGGCTGTGGGCGTGTTGGTGCTGCTCGGGGCATGACGAACCAGGCCCATGGGGTGGGCGTGGATTTCAGGGAGGGGTGATCCGGCCGGTGGCCGGGGTGGCTCAGAGTTGAGCGAGGGCGGCTGTGGCCACCGGCAGGGCGACGCCCATGCGGGCTGCGAGCTGGGCGGCGGTGACCGGTGTTCCGTGCTCGGCGTGGTGGGTGTCCGCGATGCGCCGCGCCGCACTCAGCAGTGCGGCGGGGAGGACCGGTCGGGAGCCGGTGGCAGGCGCCGTGGTGACGGCCGAGGCGGGGGCGGAGTCGGGGACCTTGAGCACGGTAGGCACTTCGGCCGGAGGCGGCGTAGGTGTCGCGGCGGGGACCGGCTCAGGGGCCGGGGCCGCCGTTTCGGGAGCGGGCGCCGAGGTGGCCACCGGCTCAGCGAGGGGTGCGGGGGTGATGGTTGCGGTGGTGTCCTCCCGGTGTGCGGCCGTGTGGAAGTGGGCGAGGAAGGCGGGGCCGACGTGGCCCCAGCCCAGGAGCAGGAGCGGGGCGACGGTGTCCAGGCAGGCCCGTCCGTAGCGTCCGGTCAGCAGGGGTTCGGCGGTGTTCAGCGCGAGGGCGAGCAGCCCGCACAGGTGCAGCAGCCGGGTGCCGGCCTTCAGCTCCGCCTTGGGGACGCCGCGCAGGGCCAGGTACCGGAGCGCGACCAGGAGGCCGACGACGGACAGGTCCACCATGGGGGCGATCAGCGGGGCGATGGGGCGGGGGACGCCGAGCCGCAGGGCGAGCGCCCAGACGTTGCCGAAGGAGAAGACGAAGGCCAAGGCCGCGATGACCGCCATCACCATGGTCACGGTGCGCCGGGTGAACCGTTCCTCCGCCATGCGCGGGCCTCCTCTCGGGGCGTGGGATCGGGGGCGTTCAGGGCTTGGCCAGGGGGACGGCCGGACCGTCCGGTCCGTCGTCGCCGGGGTTCGTGTTGCTGGTGGTGTCGAGGAGGGCGTCCAGGCACAGGGCGGGGTCGGCGGTCAGGTGGGAGGTGACTTCCGCGATGCGGGCGGCGTCGGCGTCAGAGACGTACGGGGTGCGGATGCGGGTGAAGCCGGGGCGGCCCTGCATCGCCATGACGGCGACGCCGACGTAGGCGGGGTCCTGCAAGGTGACCGGGCTGGCATCGGGCCAGTTGCGGATGTCGTCGCCGAGTGCGGCCACCGCGGCTTCCACGGTCTTCTGCGCGAACGACAGCCCCACTGGGCACACATCGCGGATGAAGGTCGGGATGGCGTCGCCGGTGGTCTTCTGGCTGATCAGGATGGTCAGGATGCCGACGCTGCGGCCCTTCTTGACAAGGTCCTCCACCAGCCGGGCGTTCTCCGTCGTCAGGGCGGCCAAACGTTTCGTCTCGGCGTCGCTGCCCTTGTACTCGCGGAAGAATGTGTGCGCCTCGTCGATGAGCACCACGGTGAGCGGCCACAGTCGGCAGGGGCCGACGTGCCACATGTTCTTCACGCCCAGCACGTCCCGGATTACCGACGACCGCCGCCGACGCAGCTCTACCAGCCGCTTGAACAGCGCGTTGGCCTCGTCCAGGTCATCGCCGCAGAACGCGAACATCCGCTTGACCAGGTCGGCGTAGTCGCCCTCCTCGGCCCGCGACACCTTCCCGTCGAAGCCCACGAACTGCACCGCCGCCGACGGCGCGAGGTCACAGACGAACTTGTTCACCGCCGAAGTCTTGCCCGCACCCGGCGTGCCGGCCACGGTCACCCCCGGCACATTCGCCAAGGACACGCACACCGGCGCCGCGTACTCGTCCACCCCCAGCTCCCAGCGCGCCACCTCCTCCAGCGGGCGGCCGGTGGGCCGGTGCTCGGTCGGCGTGGTCAACGGGTCGGAACGCACGCCCCGGATCACCACCCGACCGGGCCCGTCCGGCAGTACGGAGACCCGTGTGCACCGCCAGGCGTCCGCCAGGAACCGCGCCGCCTTCTGGTACTCCTCCAGACCCACCTGCGGCAGCGTCCTGGCTCGCACGATCACGCCGAACCGGTCCGGCTTCACCTTG
Organism: Streptomyces sp. B3I8; assembly: GCF_030816915.1. Taxonomy (NCBI): domain Bacteria; kingdom Bacillati; phylum Actinomycetota; class Actinomycetes; order Kitasatosporales; family Streptomycetaceae; genus Streptomyces; species Streptomyces sp. B3I8. The sequence goes on from NZ_JAUSYN010000002.1 coordinate 6,843,455, forward strand.
ATCTTCGGAGTCAGCACCCGGGGCGCCGGGGCGGGGCCGTCCTTCTGGGCGTTGATCTGTGCGAGCAGACCCGGTGTCTTGTCGGTGACCGTCAGACCAGCCATCCGCGCGAGGCGCACCCAGCCCCAGCGGACCAGCAGGGCCTGCCGCATGCTGGCGCGCGTGCCCCGGTCGGCGCGCACGTAGCGCACCACGACCAGCAGCAGCGTCACGCTGACCAGAACGGTCGCGACCAGCACAGCATCCGGTCCGTAATCCGTCACGGCTTCCACGTGTCCCCCTCGGTTTCGGATATCAGGCGGAGGATGTCGGCCAGGTCCAGCCCGGCCGCTTCCGCCGGGGTCAGGCCGAGCCGTCCGAGCACCGCGCCGGAGGCGGAGAACGTTGCCTTGCCCTCAGTGCCCGGCAGGGGCCGCAGCACATGCGGCCCGCGCTGCGGCCCCTGGTTGTCGCTGCCGGTCACTTGGCGGCCTCTGCCACGACCAGTTCCAGGCGGTTGGCGCGGTAGGCGACGCCGTCGGAGAGCTGACCGTTGAAGATCCGCGCCCACGGGGTAGCGAACAGCTCCACCGGCCGCACCATCACCCCCGGCTTCAGCCCGGCCGCCAGACCCGACTCCGGAACCGTGATCTTCAGGACCTCCGCCCGGCCGTCCTCCATGAGCATCACGGTCACCGTGTACAGCGATGCGCCGGTTTCCCGGTCGGTGGCGACCTCCCCGGTCTGCTGGTCCTTGATCTTCAGCACCGGTTCGGTGCCCGCGATGCACACCGCCGACGGCAGCAGAGCAACACGGATTCGAGACATGGCCATGCCATCACACCCTCATCGTTCGAGATGGAGCCGCTTGATCGACTCGACGATGACCATAGCGCTACGGCGATACAGATGCAACGCACGCATAGGTGGGACGGTCGATAAGGACGGTGGTGCGGGCGTGTGCACCAGGCGCTACGGACGCTACGGTTGGCCCATGACCCTGCCCCTGGACGACGACCCGCGGCCCCCCTACCTCCAGGCCGCCGAAGTGCTGCGGGCCGCCATCCTGAGCGGCGAGCTTCAGCCCGGTGAGCGTCTGCCGTCGGCGCGCGATCTCCAAGAGCGGTTCGGTGTCGCCAGCTCCACCGTCCAAAACGCCCTGCGCGTCCTGAGGCAGGAAGGGCTCGTCTACTCCGTCCTCGGCCGGGGCAGCTACGTCAGCCTGCCCCTCGACCAACAGGACACCGAAGAAAAGGACGGCGACGAAGGCGCGGCAGGAGACGGTCCCTTCCCTCCTGGGGGGCGTTCGGCCCGCGCAGAGGACAACCGCCCCCCCTTCGTCCGGACCGCGGACACCCTGCGCGAAGAGATCAAGGAAGGACTCTTCCCCCCGGGCAGCAAGCTGCCCTCCGCTCGTGAGTTGCAAGAGCGGTTCACCATCGCCAACTCCACTGCGCAGAACGCCCTTCGTCTTCTCAAGAGCGAGGGGCTGATCTACGCCGTCAAGGGGCGCGGCGTCTTCGTCCGCACCGCCCCGACACCTGGCAAGAACTACAGTTCCAAGGTCGTCCAGCACCTCCAGCGCGAGGAGATCGAACGCCAGGCCCGCAGGACCGCCGGCGAATTTGCGCACCTCTCCGACGCCGAGCTCAAAGCGCTTGCCAACCAAATCCATGACGAGCTCAACCAGGCCCGCACGGCGTACCAAGCAGCGGTTGAGAAGGGCCGGAAGATCACCCGCGAACTGGCCCACCGTGGCCAACTTGCGCCACCGCTCCACGACGATCCCGCAGCCGCTCGCAAGGAACTTGAAGACAGACTCGCCGACGCGAAGAAGCGCCGCCCGCAGGGCCCCTGACGACCAGGCTGACAGCTCGGCCAGTGGGTGAGCTGTTCAGAGTTTCTTTACTTGATCAAGGGCGCCCCGCTGACGCGGGCCGCCGCGCGTCGGCGCCTGGTGGCCGCCGCCCGCTCCTGTCTGCCGCCCCGCTGGCGACGGCCGCCGACCACTCGGCGCGCAGGGCCCAGAGGCGCAGGCCGGACTGTCAATCGGAAGCCCCGCTGTCCGACCGCTCAGCAGCAGACCGGCCGGGTCCCCGAGAGGCCGTCCGGCTATCTCGTACCGTGCGGCGTCGGCACCCCGGCGGAGCTGTCGTCCGGAACGCGGCCATTGTGCTTGGCTGGGGCCGTGACGATGGAGATAACTGGGCTGATGCCGGTGCGGGGTTGAGCGAGACACACGTGGCGGGTGATCCGTTGGCGCGCCCGCCGTCGTGGCTGACTTTCTGGGGCTGAGGCCAGAACCTCACGGTCATGGGCGCGGCGCACACGTGAAGGCCCGTCCCTGCCGGGGCTGACGAGGACGGGGGAGCCTCGATTGGCCGCGCCCGGCAGGGACGGGAGTCGGGTGGGTCAGCGCGGTGCGGCGCCTGGGCAAGAACGAGGCAGGTCACATCTGGCGCCAGGTCCGCCAGGGCCGGGTGATGATCTCCCGGTAGGTGTGGTGGGACGGGTTTTGGCCGCAGTGCCGCAGCACCCAGTTCTGCGGTTCGGCGAAGTCCTCACTTGACGGTGAGGCCTCTCCGTCCACGGCGCACTGCATCGCGTACAGGACCGGCTCCGCATCCGGCTCGCGATCGGGCTGGAGCGTCCAGGTCTCGTACCGCAGGACCGAGCGAGGAGTCACCGTCCCCACCTCCGGTTGGCCACGGCCACCTTCGCGCTCAACTCCTCCGTCGGAGTCGGCATACGTACGTCCCCTGGCGGCACGTCCCACTCCCGGCCACCGTGTGGCGGTCGAAGCTGCACGTACGGCCCCACATGCCCCATCACCACGCCCACCTTGTTGCTCCGCCGGTCGACCACCAGGTCGCCGACATCGGGCGAGACGGTGTGCCCGTCGGTATCAGGGGTGGGGGCCGTCATCGTGACCACCCCCGCGAGGCGGTGCGCGACCGGGCGTCCAGTCGTAGGGCGGGAACACATGGGGTGGCGCTCATTCGCACGGTGACGCTCCTCGGCGGCGTTGATGCGTGCCCCTGGGCCTGTTGGTGCCGCAGGGTCGGCACCGATCCTCACGCCGGTCACCGGGACGAAGGAACCTCCACCAAACCCCACTTCGGGACGTCCTGCACCGTGTAGAACGTCCCTAGTGTCGTCCTGAGACAAGGGGGGAGACTCGTGCCGAACGAGAGACTACGAGCCGTCATGGCGGCGGGAGGCTGGATGTACGCCGCACTCGCTCAGCAGGTCGAGGTCGACCCCAAGTCGGTCGAGCGCTGGGTGAACCTCGGGCGTATGCCACGCCGTGCCACCGCCCTCCAGGCGGCCAAGGCCCTGGGAGAAGACGTGCACGCACTCTGGCCGGCGCTCCGCCAAGCCCGCCCCGCCCGCGCCATCAGCCCCGAACTGGTCGCGCTCTACGAGCAGCGGGCCGACATCCCCGCCTCGACGTTCACCGACCTGATGGCCCAGGCCCGGGAACGGATCGACATCCTCGTCTACGCGGCAGTCTTCCTCCACGAGGCGTACCCGCGACTGAACGAACTCCTCACCGAACGCGCCGCCGAAGGCTGCACCGTCCGCATCGCGATCGGGGACCCCGACAGCGACAACGTCCAAGCCCGCGGCCAAGAGGAGCGGTTCGGCCACGGCATCGAATCCCGCTGCCGCCTCGCGCTCATGCACTACAGGCCCCTCGCCGGCACCCCCGGCATCGAGGTCCGCACCCACAGCACCACGCTCTACAACTCCCTCTACCGCGCCGACGACCAGCAACTCGTCAACGCACACGTCTGGGGTGTCAACGCCTACGCCGCCCCCGTATGGCATCTTCGCCGACACGAGGCAGGCGGCATGTTCGACACCTACGCCGAGAGCTTCGACGCCGTGTGGACGACAGCAACCCCCGTACGAGAGGAAGGCTGACCGTGGCCCGCACCGAGTACTACGACGACCCGAACGCGCCCAAGCCGAACAGCATGGTCGTCGCCGCATCCGCCGTCGTCACCGACGACCACGGCCGCATCCTCCTCCAGCGCCGCCGCGACAACGACCTATGGGCCCTGCCCGGAGGCGGAATGGACCTCACCGACTCCCTGCCAGGCACGGCCGTCCGCGAAGTCAAGGAAGAAACCGGCCTCGACGTCGAGATCACCGGCCTGGTCGGCACCTACACCGACCCGAAACACATCATCGCCTACACCGACGGCGAGGTCCGCCGCCAGTTCAACGTCTGCTTCACCGCCCGCATCACCGGCGGTCAGTTGGCTATCTCCGACGAGTCCACCGAACTCCGGTTCGTGCCGCCGGAAGAGATCGAGCAGTTGCCGATGCACCACACCCAACGGCTCAGGATCCAGCACTTCCTGGAACACCGCGAGAAGCCGTACCTGGGCTGAACTGTCTGACGGCAGTAGCTGACGGCAACAACCCCGCACAACCACGGACACCCACGCACGTCGCCGGACCAGCAAACTGGGTTTGACCTGCGGAAAAGCAGGTGGAGGGGTCCGCGTAGCACACGTACTATGTGCTGGCGGGGGCTACGCCGGTCCTCGTTCACAATGCAACGCCAGGTCAGAAGTGCGACCTGACGCTGGGTGCTGGTCCGAATGCCCGAGAGGGAGTCGGCCTGGAGAACGGTGACATTGAAGCAGATGGCGTTCGAGACCTGATCAATGAATCCGGAAATGCGCACGGCTGCCACACCTGCGATGCCACGACCCCTGGCACCAAAGAAGGAGAATGGATTCCAGATCACCAGCCGCCGTCTAGTCTCGTGGCCCCCGGATCTCCTCAGACGGCGTATCCTCACTGTCTGCCCTGCGCTAGGCGGCAGGGTGGGGTTGTCTCGCAACTTTCACAAGGAAAGAGTAAGAAGGAATGGTAGCTAATAGCCCTGTGGTTGCATTCCTGGCAAAAATCGAGCACGGATGCCTGATCTTGCGAGATGCGGGAAGTGACGATGACGTCAGTGACTGGGACCCGGCGTCCAGCAGCTGGTATCGAGAGGGCAGTTCACTCATCTTCGGCGTTCAGGCCAGTGTCGACGGTCCTGTCGAATGCGAGGTATGGAAGTCGGCTCCGCCTGTGGTGCTTCCGGCGAACCTCTTTGAGGTGTCACTTCCATGTCCGTCCGGGTGGCTCGTATTGCACGACCCGAACGAATATGCCCGAATGCAATTCACGGGATTCCGTGACTCTGTGATCTGTTCGGTAATGGCGGATGATCCGCAATTTCCGTCAAAGGTTCAGATCTTGCTGAGGGCAGAAGGCAAGTAGCTCTTGGCGCTCGCGGGAACGGGCGAGGTTCCATTCGGGGGTCTCGCCAGTTTCTCTATGCGGTGTGAGGGCGCCGTTCCGCTGGGGGATGTCGACCTTCCCGCGCCATTCCGAACCGCATAGTTGAAGCCCCGTCAGGTGCGTCCTGACGGGGCTTCTGCATGGGGTGACGGCAGTAGTTGACGCTGAGGTTGAAAGGGTGGGGTGACGGGGTTACGGAGGCTCCGGCCCGAGTCCGGTCTCGGCTATGAAGCCGTCGAGCACTTCGGGGCGGCATTGGATGCCTCGTAGGCGGTTCTTCACGAGTGGGGTGAGGTCGTCGATCGTGCGGGGTGCGAGGTTGGCCAGGGACTTCTTCAGGTGGGCCCATACGCCTTCGACGGGGTTGAGGTCGGGTGCGTAGGGCGGGAGCTTGACGATGGTCAGCCAGTCGCTGTTGCGCTCACAGAACTCCCGCAGGGCCTTGGCGTGGTGGGTGCTGGCGTTGTCCCACACCACGATCAGCGGGGCACCGCCGAGCTGCCGCCGGGCGGAGGTGAGCAGGTCCGCGAACTCGCGGGCCCGGAAGCCCTTCTTCTCGCCGGTCCGGCCCCGGTAGGTCTGGGTCCGGTAGACCAGCCTGGTCTCGCGGCCCGGTCTGACGCAGATCATCCCGGCCATCAGGACCCGGCCGGACCCCTTGCCCGTCACCCTGACCAGCGGCGTCCTGCCGCGCCGTGACCAGGTCCGGCCCTTGCCGGGTTTGAGGTCCTGCCCGGCCTCGTCCTCAAAAACTACCCACGCGCCCAGGAGCTGGGCCGTCCTCTTACCCGTGACCACTGCTCCGTCCGCCACGACTCAACGGCCTGCTCGTCCCGCTCGGCGGCCCGATGCACGGGAACCTGCGGAGACCAGCCCACCCGGTGCAGCAGGTACGACACCCCACGCGGGGTGTACCGGTGCCCGAACAGCCGGTGGATCAGCTCCGCGACCCTCGCCAGGGTCCACCGCTGGTCCTCGCTCCAGCCATGCGCCGCCGGCCCCGCCTCCAACTCGGCCTGCAACCGCTCGGCCTGGACATCGTCCAGCCGGCACGGAAAGCCGCCAGCCCCCTTGGAAGCCAGGGCCGCGTGGCCGCCCTCGCGCCAGACAGCGTGCCAGGCGTACGCCGACTTCCGCGACACCCGTAATCTGCGGGCCACCTCCGGCGGCCGCGCCCCTTGCCCGAACATCTCCGCGGCCTCGAAACGCACCGTCTCACGCTTCGTCCGCCCCGCAGCGGTCAGACCGCCGCCATCCGCGTACCTCATGACGAGGACATAGCACCACCAACGCCCGCTGTCACCCCACCCTTTCAACCTCAGCGGCAACGTCAGCGGACGATGGCTCCGCACAGTGCGTCATCGCGGGTCGGCTCGTGGCTGGCGGGACCGTCGAGTGCGGTGCTGAGGGTGTTGATGGCGTCACGCTGGAGGCGGAGTCGGAGGTGGGCGTAGACGGTGGCGGTGACGCCGATGTGGGCGTGGCCGAGGAGTTCTTTGATCACGACGAGTTCGATGCCCTGTTCCAGGAGCAGGGTGGCGGTGGAGTGTCTGAGGTCGTGGAAGCGGATGCGGCGGAGGCGGGCAGTGCGGAGGAGCGTGTTGAAGGTGCGGGTGAGGTTGGTCGGGTCGATCGGTCTGCCCTGCACCGTGGTGAACACGTGCCCGTCGTGCTGCCACGTGGAGCCCGCTGCCTCGTGCTCGCGTTTCTGCTGCTCGTGGTGGAGCTTCAGCGACTGGACGCAGCGGGTGGGGAGGGCGATGCATCGTTCGGAGGCGCGCGTCTTGGTGGGCAGTGTGGTGAGCCCGCCCGCGCTGGTGCGCTGCAAGGTTCGGCGGATTGCGGGGGTGCCCGCGTCGAGGTGGAGGTCTTCCCAGCGCAGTCCGAGGAGTTCGCCCTTGCGGAGTCCGGTGTGGAGGGCGAGTTCGAACAGCGCGTGCAGCCGGTGATTGTGCGTTGCGGTGAGGAACTGACGGGCTTCGTCGACGTTGAAGGGTTGGAAGCGTCGGGGGCGGGGCGTGCCGGTGCGGACGTTCCGGAGCGCAAGCGCACCCTCACGACGGAGATGCGCGAAATGGCCGACTATCTGGGCGTCGTCGGGTAGCTGCCACGCAACGTGGCAGTTCGTGAACCACGGGTCGCGAACTGCCATGCCTCCCACTGGGGTGACGATCGGTCAGTTCCTACGGTCAGTGTGTCCACGATCAGTGACCCAGGCCGGGGGTGCCCAGTGAGCCAGCCCAGAAGCGATGCCGACCGCATGCGCTGCAGAGAGCTGTACGACGCCGCGTCGGGTGGGGGAGGGCCCCGCTTAGACCGTGTCCTACGTGGTGAGGCGGACAAGTCGCTTGTAGCAGCAGAGGGCGGCGGCGAGGCGGCCAGGTAGTTGCGGGGATCGCGTTCGTAGCGGGGGCTGAGCCGGCGGTAGCCGGACAGCCACGACATGGTGCGCTCGATCACCCAGCGGCGTCGCCCTAATCGCTCGCTGGACTCGATGCCCTTGCGGGCGATGCGCACGCCGATGCGCTTCCCGCGGAGCCATCTGCGCAGATCGGCGCGGTCGTAGGCTTTGTCCGCATGCAGACGCTGGGGCTTGAAGTAGCGGCCGCGGTGGGGGTCGTGTCTCGTTTGGTGACCCTCCACCATCGGCTTCAGACCTTCGCTGTCGTGGGTGTTGCCGGCCGAGACGCCGACGAGAAGGGGCAGTCCGTTCGCGTCCGACAGGACGTGCATCTTGGAACCCGGCTTGCCCCGGTCCACGGGGCTCGGACCTGTGTGTTCGCCCCTTTTTTCGCCCTCACGTGGGCGGTGTCAAGGACGACGCGGGTGACGTCGAGGAGGCCGGCGTCGTCGAGCCGGTGCAGCACGGCCTCGTGCAGCCGCCCCCAGACACCGGCTCTCGACCAGATCAGGAACCGCCGGTGGGCGGTCGACTTCGATATCCCGAAGCACGGCGGCAGGGCCCGCCAGGCGCAGCCGGACACCAGCACGTAGATGATCGCCGCGAACAACGTCTCATCAGGGATGTCCTGCGTTCCGCCGCCCTGCGGCCGCACCTTCGACGGCGGGATCAGCGGCTTCGCGATCTCCCACAACCCGTCCGGAACAATCCAACTCCACGTACCCCGCCCCATGGACGGACCAACGACGCCTCACCACATAGGACACGGTCTTAGAGGCAGCTTGCTCGATGAAGACATTCAACTGGCTCGCAATGCGCGCAGGCGAACATAAGTGACGTGGGTTGCGTGTTCCTAGCGCGAACCTGTGCCCCCGTCGGGACCCATTCAGCGGGGGCACAAGACGTTGTGACGGCAGCGGTTAACGGCAACGGCGGTGGACGACGGATGCAGGGGGTGGTTCGGGTGTGTCCGCTCGTGACGCGCCTGTGCCCGTCGGTGGACGGAACGGCGCGTCACGCGCCGTTTTCCGTCACGCGTGGGAATGACCTCGCTCCGCATGTCCGTGCCGCCTGGGTCAGCAGGACGTGCATCCGCTCCGACAGTTGCGTCACGTCGTCCGCCGGGCGGTGGAACGTCAGGCGGACGTCCCCGTGGTCGCGCACCCGCTCGACCCGTAGCGTCAGCCCGTGGCGGTCCACCGCGAGTGGCCGTACCCGGACCGCCCCCTGCAACTGCTCACGCTCCATCAGCAGGCTCAGTCGCTCCACCGCGGCCGGGTGGCAGTCGGCCAGGTGGGTCAGGAGCCTCGCCTCCGCCTCTGCCAGCGGATCCGGTCCCGCGGCGGCGTACTCGTCGAGGTCGACGAGCGCCGCTCCAGTGGCCCGTCGTAGCACCATCCGGGTCGGCCGGAAGACCAGGTGCTCGTCCCACGGCGCCAGCCGGCCCGCCATCCACAGCCGGGCGCGGATCCGTGCCCGCACCGGTACGGGCGCGACATCGGCGAACTCCAGCACTGCCGACGGCTCGCCGCGCGGTGCGCAGACCGCGGCGGTGAGCAGCCCGCTGCCCTCGGGCACGGTCAGCAGGATCCTGCCGTCGGCGTCGACGCGGTGGGCGCCGACGAACTCCTCCTTGCCGCCCTCCGAGGTCACCGCGCAGCTCCATGCGACGGCCGTCACCGACCGGGCGTGTTCCGCCGCGGTGGGCGCCGCCGTCCAGGTGTGAGGGTCAGCCATGCCCCAGCCTCCTTAGGTTAGCCTGACCTAACTTATCGGAGAACGAGGAGTACGCCAACCACGTCGGCACTTCGGCGCGTCAGGGGGTGACCGCACCCCACAGCGCTCGTACGCACAGGTCCCGTACCTGTTCCCGGCTCGGTTCCCCGTGCCGCAGCCACTCCAGGCACACCGCCGTGGTGAAGGCCAGCCACCCGCGTACCGCCATCCGCAGTTCGGGCCGCTCCTCGACGGTCCACCCGAACTCGGGGTCGGCCGCCAGCGCCGCGAGGATCTGCCGCTCCTGGGCGGCCAGCGACCGCCGGTACACCTGACGCACCGCCTGGTCCCCGGCCGCGTCGGCGCGGTGGAAGGCACGGAAGCCGTGCGCGTGCTCCTCCACATAGCCGAGGAAGGTGTCGAGTCCGGCGGGCAGTTGCGCGCGGACGGACACGCCCGGCACGGCCGCCGTCATCCGCAGCACCCGCTCGCTCTCGCGGGCGACGACGGCGGCGAAGAAGTCCCGCTTGGTGGGGAAGTAGTGGTACAGCAGCCCTCGCGACACGCCGGCCAGCTCGGCGACCTGCTCGATCCACACGTCGTCGTACGGGTCGTCCGAGAAGAGGCGCGCCCCGACCGACAGCAACTGCTCCCGCCGCTCCCGCGTACTCAACCGCCGCCGCACACGCGCTTTGTCCCCGTCGGTCATTGCCGCACTGTACTGCGGCGTTGTGCGGGAGGGTCGTGCGTCGGCGTGCCACGGGCGGCGGCCGGTTCCGGCCGGGCGGTCAGGAGGGCTGGACCTCCTCGAAGAGGGCGAGGGCCTCGGCGGGGTCGGGGCCCACGAGGCGTTCCAGGCCGGTCGTCGTGATGCGTGCCCACCGGCCGGCCCGCTCCCACATCCGTGTCTCGAAAGCGCGGACGGCCTCGTCGATGTCGGCGGGGCCGGCGGCGAGCGACTCGGCCAGTTCGGCCCCGTCCAGCATCGCGAGGTTGGCGCCCGCACCCAGCGGTGGCATCAGATGGGCGGCGTCGCCGAGCAGGGTCACTCCCGGGACATGGGTCCAGGTGTGGGACTCGGGCAGGGCGTACAGGGGGCGGCTGGTGAAGGCGGTGCCGTGCCGGAGGAGGTCGAGGACGGGGGAGGCCCAGCCGTCGAACAGGGTCAGCAGGGCCGACCGTACGGCATCGGCATCGATTCCGGCTCCGGTGCCGGTGACGGGATCGGCCTCGGTGTCCAGTGGCGCGCGGAACTGGGCGTACACCTTCACATGGCCGTCGCTGTTGCGTTGGGCGACGATCCCCCGGTTCACGCCGTACACCGCCACGGAGCCGTCGCCGATCAGCTGGGCCAGGCCGGGGTGGCGGTCGTCGACGTCGTCGAGGGAGGTCTCGACCGTGGTGACCCCGGTGTAGTGCGGGGTCGCGGACGACACCGTCGGACGTACGCGTGACCAGGCGCCGTCCGCGCCGACGACCAGGTCGAACGCCTCCGGCCCACCGTCCGGGAAGTGGACCAGGACGCCGTCCCGGGCTCCCGGCTCCACATGTGTCACGGCCCGGCCCCACCGGACGTCGAGCGGGCCGAGCAGCAGGTCGCGGAGCCGGCCCCGGTCGATCTCGGGGTTGGCCAGGTCGCCGGGGCGGGGCAGCCAGTCGCGCAGGACGGTGCCGTCGGGGTCCAGGATGCGCATGGCCTGGCCCTCCGGACGGGACAGCGCCCGGAACTCCGCGAGCAGCCCCGCCGCGTCGAGCGCACGCTGCCCCTGCCCCTCCCGCAGGTCGAGGGTGCCGCCCGGAGGGCGGGCGTCGGGGCCGGGGTCGCGTTCGAGGACGGTGACGGGGTGGCCGTGGCGGTGCAGCACCCGGGCGAGGGTGAGCCCGCCGGGGCCGGCGCCGACCACGGCGATACGGTGTCTCATGTCGATACACTGTATTGACACGCTACGGCGCATCGCAAGGGTCGGTACGGTGTCCCTATGACTGTCTGGGACCGGCCGGAACCGCCGAAGCGCCCCGTGCCGCTCGACCGGGAACGCATCGTCGCCACCGCCGTCGCGCTGGCCGACGAGGGCGGGCTGGAGGCGGTGTCGTTGCGCAAGGTCGCCGCCCGGCTGGACGCGGGCCCGATGCGGCTGTACCGGTACATCGCCACCAAGGAGGAGCTGTTCGACCTCATGGTGGACGAGGTGCAGGCCGAGATTCTCCCCGAGGAGCGGCCCGGCGACTGGCGCGAGGCGCTGCGCACACTCGCCCACCGCACCCGACGGGCCGCGCTCCGCCACGAATGGCTGGCCGACCTTCTCGGCGGCCGTCCGGCCCTCGGCCCGAACGGCCTCGCCCTGAGCGAGTCCACGCTGGCCGCCCTCGACGGCCACGCCGACATCGACACGGCCATGCGGGCCGTGGAGACGGTCAGCGCCTACTACATCGGCGCGATCCGACGCGAGATCACCCGCCTGCGGGCCGAGCGTGCGACGGGTCTGTCGAAGCACGACTGGCAGCGTGCCCGCGGCCCGCACCTCACGAAGGCGCTGGCCACGGGCCGCTTCCCCGCTCTTTCCCGGGCCGTGCACGACGCCGCGGACACGGACCCGGAGACCTCCTTCACGACCGGCCTCGACTGGGTCCTCGACGCCGTCTCCGCGAAGCTCGTCCCGCCGCCACCCCCGACCTGACGGTCCGGGCTCCCGGGGCGCGCGAACCCCTTGCCGTCTTGACGAAGATTCGGTCCAGGACGACACTGGCCGCGTTATTGAACCCACGTACAACACGCGGTCCGACGGGAGCCTGCGCCGGCCTCCCGAGCTGCCGCACCGACGGGGAGGGCGTCATGGCCCGGACGACGGGGACCGACCGGACGACGGTGACCTGCCCGACGGCGCCCGGTGCGCCGGGGACGCCGGACGGGCTGCCCAAAGGGTTCCGCGGTGCGGAGCTGGGCTGGCCCGAGTTGCGCCGCATACCGCACCCGCCGCGCCGGCTGCCGCTCGCCGGGGACCTGCTCGGCGCCGATGTGCGCCGCCCGCTGCAGGACGCCGTGCGCCTCGGCCGGATGCTCGGCCCGGTCTACCGGCGCAAGGTGTTCCGGCGGGAGTTCGTGTTCGTCTGGGGCAGCCGGTACGCCGCCGATCTGGCCGACGAGTCCCGGTTCGCCAAGCACGTCGGCCTCGGCGTGGCCAATCTGCGCCCCGTCGCCGGGGACGGGCTGTTCACCGCCTACAACCACGAGCCGAACTGGCAGCTCGCGCACGACGTGCTCGCCCCCGGCTTCAGCCGCGAGGCGATGAGCGGTTACCACCCGCTGATGCTGGACGTCGCCGAGCGGCTCCTCGACCGCTGGGACGCGGAGGAGGCGGCGGGCCGAACCGTCGACGTGCCCGCCGACATGACCAAGCTGACCCTGGAGACGATCGCCCGCACCGGCTTCGGGCACGACTTCGGCTCGTTCGAACGCTCCCGCCCGCATCCCTTCGTCACCGCGATGGTCGGCACCCTCACCCACGCCCAGCGCCGCAACGCGGTCCCCGGGCCGCTGGCCCCGCTGCTCCTGCGCGCCGCCGCCCGCCGCAACGCGGACGACATCGCGCTGCTGGAGCGCACGGTCGACGCGGTCGTCGCCGCCCGCCGCGACGCCGACGGCACCGGGGCCACCGGTGACCTGCTCGACCGGATGCTCGACACCGTGCACCCCGGGACCGGCGAACGGCTCGCCCCGGACAACGTGCGCCGCCAGGTCATCACCTTCCTCGTCGCCGGGCACGAGACCACCTCCGGCGCACTCTCCTTCGCCCTGTACTACCTGGCCGCCGCCGGACGAGACGCAGGCGTCAGCTCCGCGCCGTCCAGTGCGCGGGACGGGTGAGTGACGCCGGCAGCGTCGTGCCCGCGTTGCCGCGGGCGGCGGTGAGCTGGGGCTGGGTCAGGAACAGGGTGCCGGTGAGATCGGCGTCCGTGAGGTCGGCGTCGCGCAGATCGGTGCCGAGGAGATCCGCGCCGCGCAGGTCCGCGCCGGTGAGGTCGGCGGCGATCAGGCAGGCGCCGCGCAGACTGACGCCCCGCAGGTCGGCGCCCTTGAGCCGGGCGCCGACCAGGTCGGCGTCGCGTCGGTCCTTGCGGCGGCCACGCAGCCCCGCCCGGGCGAGCTCGCTGCCGCGCGCCAGCAGCATGCCCACCTCCTGCCGCAACGGTCCGACGTCCAGCGCGGCGAGTTCCTCCGGGGTGCCGAGGCTGAGCCGCTCGACGCGCTCCCGGGCGTGGCGCAGCTCGGGGTGGACCGGGCGGGCGGCGGGCAGGGCCAGGGCCTCGCCCAGGTAGTGCAGCAGTTCGTGCAGCTGCCGGACGACCGGGAAGACGTCGAACATCTGCCGGGCGTGCGCCCGGCCGCCGGTACGCCAGTCGCGCCCGCCGAAGGTGACCTGGGAGACCTTCTGCCCCGCGCCGAAGCAGTCGTAGACCGTGCAGCCGGTGAATCCCTCCGGGCGGAGCCGGTCGTGGATCCCGCACCGGTGGTCGCCGCCGAGGTTCGGGCACGGGGTGCCGGCGGCCTTGTCCCGGGCGAAGTCGGCGGAGGCGGTGAAGGGCAGGGCGACACAGCACAGCGCGAAGCAGCGGGAACAGTCCGCGCGGAGGGCGGGAGCGGGGTCGGCGGGGGAGGCGGGCATGACGCCCACCCTAGTCGGCGGTCGAACGTCGCTCGAACGACCGGCCTCACACCTCGCCCCCTCCGGAGCCGGGCCCGACTGCGTGGTCCCGCCCTGCCTCATGCCTCGTCGCGGGCCAGTGCCAGCAGGCGGTCCAGGACGCGGGGGCCGCTCACGCGCAGCCCGTCGTGCTCGAACTCGTCGGTGACCCACGTCCGCAGGCCCCGGATCGCGCGTGCCGTCTCCAGAGCGTGCCCGGGGTCGACGTACATGTCGTCGTGGTAGACGGCGGCGGCCACCGGCACCTCGTTGGCGGCGAGGCGCTCGCGGTCGTACAGCGGCGTCCAGTCGGTGCGGGCGGCGAGCAGGTCCGCCGTCTCGCGCAGCGGGCGCAGCGCCGGGTCGGAGTCGAACATCCAGGGGTGCACGGACTCCCCGGTGAACAGCACCGGACCGTCCCCGGCCAGCGCCTTCGCCGCGTCGAACTGCGGGAACTCGGCGCGGACGCGCTCCGCGGACCAGCCGGTCGGGCGGTCGTCCTGCGCGTAGACCGCCTCGTGGACGAGTGCGTACAACGGATGGCCGGCGTACGACAGCTGGGCCTGGACCTGCTCCAGGAAGCTGTCGGAGAGCGCCGGACCGCCGGGGGTGGTGACGAAGGCGTCCTCCAGGAGGTGGTGCAGGCGGTGGCTGCCGTCGCCGGTGCCGAGGACGATGCCGAGGGACTGGAACGCCTCGACGGTGAGCCGGTAGCCGTTCGGCAGCACGACAGGCTCGTGGGTGAGCAGGTGCTCCGCGATGCGTCGGGTGCGCTCGACGTCCTGCGGGTAGCGGTCGTAGTGCGCGGCGACCTTGCGCTCGATGCGGGGGTACGCGGCACGGTAGACGTCGTCGGCGTGGGCGGTGAGCGAGGGCAGGCCGCCCGCGATCAGCGCCGCGCTCAGCCCCTCGGGCGCGGTCGACAGGTACCGCACCGCGCAGAAGCCGCCGAAGCTCTGGCCGAGGACGGTCCAGGGGGCGCCGCCGGTGAGCCGGCGGCGGACGGCCTCGCAGTCGCGGACGATGGCGTCGGCGCGGAAGTGGGCGAGGTAGTCCGCCTGGGCGGCCGGGCCGCCGCGCAGCGGCAGGGTCTGCCGGTTGGCGGGGGTTGAAGCGCCGGTGCCGCGCTGGTCGAGCAGGAGGACGCGGTACTCCTCCAGCGCCCGGCCGAGCCACGCCTGCTTCCCGATGAAACGGTTCGCTCCGAAGCCGGGGCCGCCCTGCAGATAGACCAGCCAGGGGAGGTCGTCCCCGGCCTTGTCTCCGGCGACGGCCTCACGGGCGTACAGCTCGATCTGCTCGCCGGCGGGGTCGTCGTGATCGAGGGGCACCGTGAACCGGTGATCGGTGAGGACGACGCCGGGTTGGCGGTAGGTGAGGCTCAAGGGGGTCTCCCTGGGGCGTGCGGACGGTGGGGCGGGTGGTGATCAGTCCAGCACATGGGGAGGCGGAACGTGGACGGGGGTGGGGGAATCCCTACGCCGGCCTTCGCTGGCCGCCCCGCTCCGCAGCGCGCGGCACCCGACGGCCGCCCCGCCCGCGGTCACCCACGCACCAGGGAACGGTACTCACCGGGGGCCACGCCCCGGGCCCGCCGGAAGGCGCGGCTGAACGCGTGCGGGGAGCCGTAACCGACCGCACCGGATATCGACTCGACCGGTTCGTCGGTGTCCCGGAGCCGCACCGACGCCAGATTCATCCGCCACTGCTCGACGTACGCGCCCGGCGTCTGTCCGAGGGCCGACCGGAAGTGCCGGGACAGCGTCGCGCGGGAGACGCGGGTCGCGGCGGCGAGCGACTCGGTGGTCCAGGGGTGTTCCGGCCGGGCGTGCACGCGTGCCAGGGCGTCGCGCACGACCGGATCGCGCATCGCGCCCAGCCAGGAGCCGGCCCGTTCCTCCGGGTGGCGGGCCAGCCAGGCGCGGACGAACTGGACGAGCAGGAGATCGACGATGCTGTTGACGGCGGCGGTGGCACCGAACAGCGGCTGCGTGAGCTCCGCCGTCAGGAGCTCGACCGTCCGTCCGAACTGCGCGTTCTCCCCGGCCGCGACGTGCATCGGCCGCGTCAGGGAGGAGAGCACCGGCATGCTGACCTCGGGATCCTGCTCGTAGTGCAGGGTGATCACTTCCGTCCGCGCCGGCGCCGAACCCAGGTGGAGGGCGCCTCCGTCCGCGACGGTCCGGACCGCCGCCTCCCGGTCGCAGCTGCCCATGGTCACGCCGGGGCCGCTCGCCATCCCGTGCGCGGTGCCCGGCGACAGCAGGACGGCGTCCCCGGCCCGCATCTCCAAGGGCTTCTCGCCCGCGACGTGGAGCCACACGGTGCCGCGGGACACCAGGTGCAGTGCGGCTCCCGGATAGGAGTCCAGCCACTGGCCCCACAGTCCGCCGGCCTTCAGCACGACCCCGAGCGCACCGCGCGCGCCCGAGACGCGCAGTACCTCCGCCAGTACGTCCATGACCCCATTTTCGCCGACCCGCTCCCGACGGGGCCGCCGGTGGACGGGAGCGTGCCCGGTCCCGCCCGGTGCGGCGCCGCCGGCGTTCACGCCACGTCGAGGACGATCTTCCCGCGCACCTTCCGGTCGAACAGCGCCCGGGCGGCGCCGGTGACGTCCTTCCAGTCACCGCGCAGTCCGACCGGTGCCGTGAGCCGTCCGGCGGCCATCAGGCCCAGCAGATCCGTCAGTTCCCTGCCGGGAGGTGTCAGATCACCGTATGTGGCGATCGTCCTGGGCTCCCCGAAGCCGAACAGGGCTCCCGAGGGGAACGTGGTGTCCTCGCCCGAGGTGGTGCCGACCAGATGAAGGGTGCCGCCCTCGGCCAGGGAGCCCCACACGCGGGCCGTGAGCGGCCCGCCCACCGTGTCCAGGACGAGGGCGAACCGGCCCTCGGTACCGTCCAGGTCGGTCAGGATCTCGTCGGCGCCGAGTTCGCGGAGTCCGGCGGCCCGCTCCGGCGAGCCGACGAGCGCCGTCACCCTGGCGCCCGCCAGCGCCGCCAACTGGACCGCGAAGCGGCCCACGCCGCCGCCGGCGCCGGTGACCAGGACGTCCCGTGCCAGCAGTGACCGTGTGCGCAGCACCCGGAGCGCGGTGACGCCGGCGACCCCCAGAGCGGCGGCGTCGGCCAGGTCCACCCCCTCGGGCACGGTACCGAGCCAGTCGGTGCCGACGGCCACTCGTTCCGCCCACGCGTAGGGCGCCAGCCCCAGCGCGACACGCGTGCCCTCGGGTGGCCCCGAACCGTCGGACGCGGCACGGACGACGATCCCGGCCGCGTCGTGGCCGTGCACCGCGCCGTCCGGCCACTGCCGCACGTACTTCAGCTCACCGAAGTTGAGACCGATGTGCCGTATCTCCACCAGCGTCTCCCCGCCGGACGGAACGGGCTCGTCGACATCGGCGAACCGGACGGGTCCGGCCTCACTGTGATCGACCACAAGGGCATGCATAGGGGTGTGTTTCCTTCGTCGTGGGGTTCTTCCGCGCGGGCGTTCGCGCGTCCGGCGCGGCGCCAGGCCGAGTGTGCGAACCGGCGCGCCGGCGCCTGTGGAAAACCCTACGCAGCACCGGTCCGGCGACCAGTCCCATGAGGATCGATCGGTTGACGATCTGTGTCAGCCCGCGTCGGCGTGCGGCACGGCGCACCGGGCGTCGGCCGGACCGGCACGGCGCGCGCACCGGCCGGGGTGCGCGACCGGTCGGGTCCGCGGACCGGCCGAGGCGCGCGAATCGGCCGAGGCGCGCGAATCGGCGAGGTGCCAACCGGCCGGGGCGGGCCGTACCCCGCGGACCTCGTCCGGACGGAGTCAGGCTCCCGTCCGGACGAGGTCAGGACGACGACGTCAGGTCACCAGTCCCCGTCCGTCACCGGCTTCCCCTTCGCGTCGCCCAGTGGCTTGGTCTGGCCCGGGGCCGGGGGCTGCCACGGGTCGTGGTCCTCGCCCAGCCACTCGCCCACCGGCTGCACCGCCGTCAGGCCGTCCGCCGGTGCCAGGTCCACCCCGTCCTCGTCGTAGTAGTCGAACCACGGCAGCCCCGCGTTCGTGTACGCCGCACGGTCGACCGGCGACGGCGGTGGTTCCTCGCCCGTGATGCGGCGCCATTCCGGCGGTGTCACCAGGTGCACGAAGACCCGCGCCCCCGGCTCGCCGGCCCAGTCGGCAGCGGGCCGCTCGTCCCGGTAGATCTCCTGCCGCATCGTGCCGCCCACTCCGAGCCCCATCGTGGCGGCCCGGCGGCGGGGCGCCGACCCCGGCGCGGGCGGCGCCCCGGCCGCCCCGGGTGCCGCCATCGCCATCGGCGCCGGCGGTGCGCCGTAGCCCCCGGCCGCGCCCGCCGGGGACGTCCGCGCCGGCCGCCGCTGGTCCGCCTGCCACTGCTCCAGCTTCTGTGGGGTCAGCGGGAACGACTGCAACTGGATGCCGCCCCACACCTCCTCGCCGGTGACCTGGCCCTCCACCGTCGCCCCCAGCCCGAGCGGCACCGCCACGAACTGGCGTACGGTCCCTTTGCCGGAGTTGATGCCGTCGAGCCACGGCTGGCGCGGCAGCACCACGTAGTTCTGCGGGTCCCGGCTCAGCCGGCCGCTCCACGGTCTGCCCGAGACCGCGCACACCTTGCCCACCCCGACCTGCAACGCGGCCGGCTCCGCGGAACCGCCGAAGGCGAGCCACATCGCCTCGCGCAGATACACCGGCAGCATCACCCCGCCGCGCGTGCGCCACTCGGCCGGAACGGTGTCCGCGTAGTCCTCCACCCGCCGTACCGGAAACTCACCGAGCCCCGGAGGCAGCGGGTGCGTGCCCTTCTCCGGCAGCCGCAGCGTCCGGATGAAGCGCACCTGCACCCCGCCCGGCAGCCGCAGCGCGTTCCCGTCGATCCGTACGGTGCCGGCACCGCTGCCGTTGCCGGTGTCGTTGTCGTTCTCGGACATGCGCCGTCCCCCTGTCTGGTTCCTCTTCTGACTCAACGTCGTCAGGGGGCCGGCCGGTTCCGGCCGCGGCGGGGCAGTGGGAAGCGGTCGCGGAGGCGGCGCGGGCGGGCGGCGCCGAGGGCGTCCCGCAGCCGGGTCAGCCGGCGGGCGCGCTCCCGCTGCTCGCGGGTGCAGCGGTCCAGTTCCTCCAGCAGCCGGCGCGAGCGGTGCTCGGTGTCCATCTCGTCCAGGATGCGGTTGACCTCGGTCAGTACCGCCCCCTGCAACTGCCACTGGCTGGGGTCGCGCTGCACCTCTTCCAGCATCAACCGCGCCAGCCTGTCGCGGGTCGCCGCCGCGGTGGCCAGCTCGTTGGTCAGACGCTCCTCCGCCGACTCGGCGCTGCGGCTCACGTGCGTGGTGACCAGGACCGCGTAACTGACGACGGCGTCGGCGACCTGGGACAGCAGCTCCTCCACCACCGCCCCGACCCCCGGCCGGAACAGTGGCCCGGGATCGCGTTCCTTGGCCAGATCGGCGAAGGAACGCGCCAGTACCCGCAGCACCACCGTGCAGATCTCCAGCGTGTCGAGGCCGGTGCGCAGCACCACCCGGTGCAGCAGGCCCTCGCGCACACGCGGGTTGAGCTTCAGGCTCTCCTCGGCCTGCCGCAGGGACGCGTCCACCCCGACGATGTCGTGGTCCAGCCGGCGCGCCTCGTAGAGCCGGGCCGTGGCCCGCTCCACCTCGGTGCGGCCGGCCGCCTCCTCGCCCATGCGCAGCATCAGCTGCCGCATCCCGCGGGCCAGTTCCTCGATCGACTCCCCGGCGGTGCCCACCCACAACGGCGGCGCGAACAGCAGGTTGGTGGCCATGCCGACCACGGCCCCGATCAGGGTGTCGAGCACCCGGAGCCAGGCGGTCGAGCCCACCTGGGTGACGCCGAGGACGAGCATGGCGCTGATCGCCACCTCGACCACGAACTCGTCGACCCGCACCAGTTGCCCGACCGCCAGCGCGGCCAGGATCAGCAGCGCCAGGCTCCACCAGGTCAGCCCCACCAGGACGCTGAACCCGATGGCCACGACCACCCCGGCCACCACCGCGTTGACCCGCCGGATGCCGGTCGTCAGCGTCGAGTACAGGGTGACCTGGACGACCAGCAGGGCGGTCAGGGGTGCGGTGAGCGGCAGACGCTCAGGACTCAGCCGCAGGGCGACGACGTACGCGACCGTCGCCGCGGCCGTGGAGCGGACCGACTGGACGATCACCGGATCGCGGTGCCACTTCGCCACCTGACCGGTGATCACGGACCATGGCCTACGTACCTCTTGCATCCCTGGACCATTTCCCCCTCACCGGCACCTCGAACACATCCGCCCCTCCGCTCACCTGCGTGCACCGGCCGCACACGGGATGACATGCGTCACTTGGCGCGAGGAACATCCAGTTTGTCGAGGAATGCCGTGAGGTTGCCCACGGTGCGGGCGATCTGCTCCTCGGTGGTCAGGCTCTCCTGGAACCGGCCACCGCCCTCCGGGACCTTCTTGCCGCGCACGTAGAGCGAGCAGGCGAGGTCCGTGCACATGTACAGGCCGACCGAGTTGCCCTCACGGCCGGCCGCGCCCGCCTTGCGCGCGGTCATCAGGCAGACGCCGCTGCCCGGGTGGGTGGTGAGGCACAGCGAGCACATGCTGCGGTGCAGGAAGCCGCGCTGCGCGGACGGGAAGCGCAGCGTGACGCCCACCAGTCGGTCGCCGCGTTCGGTGACCAGGTAGCTGCGGTCGGGGGCGCCCGGGTCGCGCCAGCCGAGGAAGTCGAGCGCGTCCCAGTCCCGCTCGCCGAGGTCACGGGGCACGGAGAGCCGCTGCGCCTCCCCCTTCGAACAGTTGACGAACGAGCCGCGGATGTCGCGCTCGGTGAGGGATCGCATGACGTGCTCCTGAAGGGTCTATGTATGAGCCTAGGGTTCCTAGGTTTCTAGGATCACACATACGGTAGAGAGCGAAGGCCTGGGACGCCACGCGATTTCTGGGGACCGGCTCGGCCCCTCTCGGCCCGGCCCCCGGGCCCCGTCCCCTTCCCGGCCCGTTCCCCGTAAAAAGGGGGAGGACCCCCCGCGCGCTTTCGCGACGGAGAGTCCTCGGGGCACTCTGCCGAACCCCATGCCGCACGGGTGGCCCATTACGGGCGCCCTATGCGTCCCTGTGGCACCACCGCACCCGTGTGGCGCAGTACCGCGCTACGCCTCCAGTCGCCCGTGGGCGCGGATCAGGTCCGCGTAGTGGTGCCCGCTGCCCTTGATGGTGCGGCGCTGGGTGGCGTAGTCGACGTGGACCAGCCCGAACCGCTTGTCGTAGCCGTACGCCCACTCGAAGTTGTCCAGCAGCGACCAGGCGAAGTACCCGGCCAGCGGCACGCCCTTGCGGACGGCGGAGGCGCACGCCGCCAGGTGCTGGTCGAGGTAGGCGGTGCGCTCGGGGTCGTCGACCGTGCCGTCGGGGCCCACCACGTCGGGGTAGGCGGAGCCGTTCTCCGTGATGTACAGCCGCCGGGCGCCGTAGTCCTCGGTGAGGCGCAGCAGCAGCCGCTCGATGCCGTCCGCGTCGACCTCCCAGTCCATGCCGGTGCGCGGCAGCCCGGGCTGCCGTACCGCGCGGGCCCGGGGCGCCGGGCCGGTGGGGTCGTCCTCGATGGCGGACGGGAAGTAGTAGTTCAGGCCCAGCCAGTCCAGCGGCTCGGCCATCGCCGCGAGGTCGCCCTCCCGCTCGGGCAGTTCGACGCCGTAGACCTCGCGCATGTCCTCGGGGAAGCCGCGGCCGTGTACCGGGTCCAGCCACCAGCGGTTGGAGTGGCCGTCCATCCGTCGAGTCGCCGCCACGTCCTCGGGCCGGTCGGTGGCCGGTTCGACGTATGCCAGGTTGTTGACGATGCCGATCCGCGCGTCCGGGACCGCCGCGCGCACCGCGCGGA
Source organism: Streptomyces sp. B3I8 (assembly GCF_030816915.1). NCBI lineage: Bacteria > Bacillati > Actinomycetota > Actinomycetes > Kitasatosporales > Streptomycetaceae > Streptomyces > Streptomyces sp. B3I8. The sequence goes on from NZ_JAUSYN010000002.1 coordinate 6,865,429, forward strand.
CGGCGAGGCCGTGGCCGAGGAGCAGGTGGTAGGAGGCGCGCACGGCGGCCGTGAGATCGGTGAGCCCCGGGGCCATCTTGCCCTCGAGGTGGCCGATCCAGGCGGAGCACAGCGGCTCGTTCAGGGTGGTCCACATCTTGACGCGGTCCCCGAGCCGCTCGGCGACGACACCCGCGTACGACGCGAACGCGAGCGCCGTGTCGCGCTCCGGCCAGCCGCCCCGGTCCTGGAGCGCCTGCGGCAGGTCCCAGTGGTAGAGGGTGACGGAGGGGGTGATGCCGGCCGCGAGGAGCGCGTCGATCAGCCGGTCGTAGAAGTCGAGGCCCTTGGCGTTCACCTCGCCCGTGCCGCCCGGCACGATGCGCGGCCAGGCCACCGACAGCCGGTAGGCGTTGGTGCCCAGCCGGCGCATCAGCTCGATGTCCTCCTCCCACCGGTGGTAGTGGTCGCAGGCCACGTCGCCGTGATCCCCGCCCGCCACCTTGCCGGGGGTGTGGGAGTAGGTGTCCCAGATGGAGGGCGAGCGGCCGTCCTCGGCGGCGGCCCCCTCGATCTGGTACGCCGCGGTGGCCGTGCCCCACAGGAAGTCGCGGGGGAAGGCGCCGAGGTCGATGGTCACGGGAGTCCTTTCGGAAGGGCGGTGCGTGGCGGCGTCGGTCGCGGTCATTTGACGGCTCCCGCCGTCAGGCCGGCCACCAGATACCGCTGGAGCAGCAGGAATCCGGCGACCACGGGCACGCTCACGACGAGCGAGGCGGCCATGATCTGGTTCCAGTACACGTCGTACTGCGTGGAGTAGCCCTGCAGTCCGACGGCGAGCGTGCGGGTGGCGTCGTTGGTCATCACGGAGGCGAACAGCACCTCGCCCCACGCGGTCATGAAGGCGTAGACGGCGACCGCGACGATGCCGGGGATCGCGGCCGGCACGACGACCCGGAACAGCGCGCCGAGCGGACCGCAGCCGTCGACCAGCGCCGCCTCGTCCAGGTCGCGCGGCACCGAGTCGAAGTAGCCGATCAGCATCCAGATCGAGAACGGCAGCGAGAAGGTGAGGTACGTCAGGATCAGCCCGCCGCGCGAGCCGAACAGCGCGATGCCGGTGGCGTTGCCGATGTTGACGTAGAGCAGGAACAGCGGCAGCAGGAAGAGGATGCCGGGGAACATCTGCGTGGACAGCACGGTCACCGTGAAGACGCGCTTGCCGCGGAAGCTGTAGCGGCTGACCGCGTACGCGGCGAACACCGCGATGACCACCGAGCAGACGGTCGCCGCGCCCGCCACGATCAGCGAGTTCATGAAGTACTTCGCCAGCGGCACCGTCGACCAGATGTCGATGTACGGGCGGATCGTCAGCTCGCTGGGCAGCCAGTGGAACGTGCCGGTGACGTCCGCGAGCGGCTTCAGCGAGCTGGAGATCATGACGTACACCGGCACCAGGACGAAGCCGGTGAGCAGGGTGAGGAAGATCCGCCGGAGCCACAGGAAGGTGCGCGGCGGCGCCATGGGGGAGCGGGGCACGGTTGCCGTGCGTACGGTGTCAGACATCGGCCGTCTCCTTACGGCGGCGGAGCCCGGTGCGGGCGCGTTCGCGGGCACGGCTTCGGTTGCCGGTGCGCTCGCGCGAGGTCAGCGCCAGATACACGCCGGTGACCACCAGCAGGAACAGCAGCAGCAGGACCGACATCGCCGAGCCGGTGCCGAAGTTCCAGGTGACGAAGGACGCCTGGTAGATGTGGACCGAGATGAGGTCGGCGGCCTGCGGGGCGCCCTTGCCGAACAGCACGAACGGCGTGTTGAAGTCGTTGAACGTCCACAGGAACAGCACCAGCACCAGCACCTGGTTGACCGGGCGCAGTGAGGGCAGCGTGATCCGGCGGATCTGCTGCAGCATCCCGGCGCCGTCCAGCGCGGCGGCCTCGTACAGCTCGTTGGGAATGTTCTGCAGCCCGGCCATCACGATGAGGAAGGCGAACGGCCAGCCCTTCCACACCGACACCGTCAGCAGCGCGATGAAGCTGTTGTCGCCGATGAGCCAGAAGGAGCGCTTGTCGGTGAGGTGGAGCTGGTCGTGCAGGACGTGGTTCACCAGGCCGTTGTCGTGCTGGAACATGAACACCCAGGTGATGACGGCCGCGTAGACCGGCAGCGCGTACGGCACCAGGAACAGTGCGCGCAGCAGTCCGCGGCCGCGGAAGGTGTCCTGCATGAAGATCGCGGCCGCCGTGCCGATCAGCCAGCACAGGGCGACCGACAGCAGGGTGAAGGCGACGGTGACGAGGAAGGAGTGGAGCAGCGCCTCGCCGACCGGCGCGTCGAAGTCCACCGACATCTTGTAGTTGTCGAACCCGGACCAGGGCGCGGTGCCCCAGTCGCGGATGTAGAACTGGGTGAGCTCCTTGAAGCTCATCACGACACCGATCACCATCGGTATCAGATGGACGAGGAGTTCGAGGATCAGGGCGGGCAGGAGGAGCAGGTAGGGCAGGGTGACGCGGCGGAGCCGCCCGGTGCGGCGGCGGGGGCCGCGCGCCACGTCGGGCGGATCCTTGCGCACCGCCGGCTCCCGTGCGGGGGCGGTGGTGGTCATGCGGCTCACTTCTTGGGCATCTGCTGCTGGGCCTTGTCGAGCTTCGCCTTCACCGACGCGGTGGTCACCGAACGGCCGTCGGCGGCGTCGGCGAACAGCTCCTTGACGGCCGTGCCGACCGTCGTCTCGAACTGCGACTCGTCGGCGACCTGCGGCAGCGCGGCGGCGGAGGTGGCGAGGGTGGTCTTGAGGACGGCGGTGGCGCCGGAGTTGAACGCCGGGTCCGACTGCGCCGCCTTCACCGGCGGGATCGAGCTGTAGGCCTTGTTGAGGATCTTCTGCTCGGCGTCGCTGGTCATGAACTTCACGAAGTCCGTGGCGCCGTCGAGGTTGTGGGTGTTCTTGAAGACGGCCATGTTGATGCCCGCGACCATCGAGTTGACCTGCGTCCCGGTGCCGGGGGCGCCGGACTGCACGGGCACCGGGGCGATGCCGTAGGCGTCGTCGGCCATGCCCTGCGACTTGAGGTTGGAGGCGGCCGACTGCCACAGCAGCATCGCCGTCTTGCCCTTGGCGAAGTCGCTCACCGACTGGTTCTGCGCGTACTCGGCGTTGCCCGCCGGGATGGCCTTGTCCTTCGCCATCAGGTCGACGTACTGCTTGACCGCCGCGACGGCCTTGTCACTGGTGAAGTCCGGCTTGCCGTCGGCGGTGAAGAAGTCGGCGCCGTGCTGCTTGGCGAAGACGAACACGTGGTGGATGTTCTCGGACAGGTTGGAGCCCTCGGCACCCAGCGCGTTCTTGCCCTTGGCCTCTATCTTCTTGCCGTCGGCGACCAGCTCGGCCCAGGTGGCCGGCGGCTTCTGGATGCCCGCGTCGGCGAAGATCTGCTTGTTGTAGTACAGCGCGTACGCCATCGAGTACAGGGGGACCGCGGCCGGGTCCTTGCCCTCGGCGCCGGTCGAGCCGAGCGCGGAGTCGACGAAGCGGTCCCTGCCGCCGATCTTCGCGAAGTTCTTCGCGTCCCACGGCAGCAGCGCCCCGGTGGCCTGCAGCGAGGCGCTCCAGGTGTTGCCGATGTTCAGCACGTCCGGGCCCTGGCCCGAGGTGGCGGCGGTCAGGATCCGGTTCAGCAGGTCCGACCAGGGCACGACCTCCAGCTTGACCTTCACGCCGGTCTGCTTCTCGAACTTGTCGAGCTCCGGCTGGAGGACCTTCTTGTCCACCTGGATGCTGGCGCCCTGGTTGGAGGCCCAGTACGTGAGCGTCTTCGGCGAGTCGTTGGACCCGCCGCTCGTCGACGAGCCGCCGCCGCACGCGGTCACGGCGGTCAGCAGGGAGACGGTGACCGCGGCGGCGGCCGCGACTCGGGTTCTGCGCATGGCTCAGGCGTCCTTTTCCTCAGGTTCCTCAGGGCGAGCGCGAGGGCTCGTCCGGGGGGAGCGGACGGGGATCCGGGACGAGCCCGGACGCGTTCATTTCCCGAACGATCCTCATGACTTAACTTAGAGCGTGAGTTAAGACCTCGCGGAAAGTCGCGTCAAGGTGTCTCGCAAAGGTATCTTGCGTCGAGGGGCAGGCCGGGAGGAGCCACATGGCGGGGCGGAACGGGCGGACGGTGCGTGACCTGCGGCGCGGCAATCGCGCCGAGGTACTGCAACGGTTGTATTTCGACGGCCCGATGAGCCGCTTCGAACTGGGCCCGGTCACCGGGCTCAGCTCCGGATCGGTCAGCAACGTGGTCGCCGAACTGGTGGCCGACGGCCTGGTCGAGGAGGCCGGCTCCGTCGACTCCGACGGCGGCCGGCCACGCACCCTGCTGCGCGTGGCCCCCACCGCCGGGTACATGATCGGCGTCGACGTCGGCGAGACCCGCGTCCGGGTCGAGCTGTTCGACCTCGCCCTCACCGAACTGGCCCGCACCGAACGCCCGTTGGAACACCACCGGTACGACGTCGACGTCGTCGTCGGCCACATCCGGGACGGCATCGCCGAGGTACTGACCACCGCCGGCCTCGCCCCCGAACGGCTGCTCGGCGTCGGCATCGGCGTCCCCGGCATCGTGGCCCGCGAGGAGGGACGGGGAGCCGTCGTGCACGGCCAGACCATCGGCTGGGACGCCGTCCCGCTGGAGGCACTGCTGCGCTCCGCCTGCCTGCTGCCCGACTCCGTGCCCTACTTCGCCGACAACGGCGCCCGCACCCTCGGCCAGGCCGAGATGTGGTTCGGCGCCGGCCGCGGCGCCCGGGACGCGGTGGTCGTCCTCTTCGGCTCCGGCGTCGGCGCCTGCGTGGTCACCGGCGACATGACCGGCGGCCGGGCGGTGGAGTACGGCCATCTCACGGTACGGGTGCGGGGGCGCCGCTGCCGGTGCGGGGCGCTGGGCTGCCTGGAGGCGTACGCGGGCGCCGAGGCGCTGCTCGCGCGGTGGCGGGAGGCCGGGGGAGCGGTGCCCGAGGAGGCCGACGAGGAGACCGCGCTCACCGCGCTGCTCGCGGCGGCGTACCCGGAGGAGGGCGCGGGGGCCGCCGACCCGGTGGCGTCGGCGGTGCTGGAGGAGACGGCCGAGTACCTCGGCGCGGGGCTCTCCGACCTGATCAACCTCTTCCGGCCCGAGCGCATCCTGATCGGCGGCTGGGCGGGTCTGCAACTCGGCGCCCGGTTCCTGCCGGCGGTGCGGCGCCACGCGGTGGCGTACTCCCTGCGGTATCCCGCCGAACGGGTGGCGATCGAACTGGGGCGGCTGGGACCGGACGCCGTGACGGTGGGGGCGGCGATCCTGCCGCTGGCGGACTTCTTCGCGGCCGGAGGACGCAGGACGACCACCGCCGGCGCCCCCGAACACCGGGCCCCGGGCTGGCGCGAGGCTCTGGAGGACCGGTCGTCGGGGGGTGCGGCGCGGTAGGCCGCGTCGCTGCCAGGGGCGGGGCCGCCCGCTGCCGCGGCGCACGGCCCGCGGCACTCCGCGCGCCCGCCGGGCGCCGTGCGGGGAGGTGGTCAGCCGGCAGGGTTCACGCGGCGACGGGCGGTGTCCTGAGGCCGAGCGGAGAGGCGGGACCGAGGCGAAGCCCGTTGTGAAGGGGACGCGCGGCTCCGTACGTCGGAGCGCTCTCCGGCGCCCCGGGCGTACTCTCTCGGCCCCCGGATGAGACAGGCGAGCAGCCACCCGCCGGCCCTGACGGGGCATCGGCACCCGCCCGGGTGACGCGCCGCTTCCCGCGCGTTTCGGCGGGGGCCGCCCGGGTACTTGCGCGTCGCTCCTCGTGGCCGTCCTGCCTGCGGGGAGGGACAAGGGAGGACCACGTGACCGAGCACCGCCTCGAGGGCCCCGGCGAGAACGGCGACCCCGTCCCCCGTGATCTGCCCGACCAGCAGGCCGGCGAGGGTGAGGACCCCTGGGAGGCCGCCCCCGCCCGCCGCGAGGCGGAGAACACCGACGACGACGCGGAGGCCATCGACGGGGACGCCGACGACACCACCGGCCCCGAGGACGAGCCCACGCCCGACGAGCCCACCGCCTGACGCCGGCCGGGGAACGGGAGTCACCCATGCGCATCTCGGACCGGCTTCGCGACTGGCCCGTCTACCGTCAGCTCACCGGCGACGCCGGCGACCGCTCCGGCCGCGGCGGCGCCGCCAGGTCCGCCTCCACCGCTCACCTGCGCCCCCGCACCGACACCGCCGACCGGGTGGTCAAGTCGGTCTGCCCGTACTGCGCCGTCGGCTGCGGCCAGGACGTGTATGTCAAGGGCGAGAAGGTCGTCCAGATCGAGGGCGACCCCGACTCGCCCGTCAGCCGCGGCCGGCTCTGCCCGAAGGGCTCCGCCACCCTCCAGCTCACCACCGGCCCCGCCCGCGAGCACCAGGTCCTCCACCGCCGCCCGCACGGCACCGACTGGGAGACCCTCGACCTGGACACCGCGATGGACATGGTCGCCGAACGGGTGATCCGCACCCGCCGCGAGACCTGGGAGTGGGAGAAGGACGGTGCCCGCACCGCCCGCACCATGGGTATCGCCAGCCTCGGCGGCGCGACGCTGGACAACGAGGAGAACTACCTCATCAAGAAGCTGCTGACCGGCCTCGGCGTCGTCCAGGTGGAGAACCAGGCCCGGGTCTGCCACAGCGCCACCGTCGCCGGCCTCGGCACCTCCTTCGGGCGCGGCGGCGCCACCACCTTCATGCAGGACCTGCAGCACTCCGACTGCATCGTCATCCAGGGCTCCAACTTCGCCGAAGCCCACCCCGTCGGCTTCCAGTGGGTGATGGAGGCCAAGGCGCGCGGCGCCCGCGTCATCCACGTCGACCCCCGCTACACCCGCACCAGCGCGCTCGCCGACCTGCACGTCCCGCTGCGCGCCGGCACCGACATCGCCTTCCTCGGCGGGATCATCAACCACGTCCTCACCGAGGAGAAGGACTTCCGCAGTTACGTCCTGCACTACACCAACGCCGCCACCCTGGTCGGCGAGGACTTCCGTGACACCGAGGACCTCGACGGCGTCTTCTCCGGCCTCGACGAGGACGGGCACACCTACGACCCGCACAGCTGGCAGTACGAGGGCACCGAGGTCCAGCAGCCCACCGGCGACCCCGACGACCAGTACGAGGAGCGGGTGGGCGGCTTCGGCGGCTCGGAGACCCACGGCTCCGGCGGCGCCCGCACCGGCCCCCGGCCGCCCCGCGACGAGACCCTGCGCCACCCACGCTGCGTCTACCAGGTGCTCAAGCGGCACTACGCCCGCTACACCCCCGAGGTCGTCGAGGAGATCTGCGGCGTCCCCAAGGACACCTTCCTGCAGGTCTGCGAGGCGCTCACCGCCAACTCCGGCCCCGACCGCACCAGCGCGTTCTGCTACGCCGTCGGCTGGACCCAGCACACGGTCGGCTCCCAGTACATCCGTGCCGCGAGCGTCCTCCAGCTGCTGCTCGGCAACATCGGCCGCCCCGGCGGCGGCATCCAGGCGCTGCGCGGCCACGCCTCCATCCAGGGCTCCAGCGACATCCCGACGCTGTACAACCTGCTCCCCGGCTATCTGCCGATGCCGCACGCGCACGCCCACGAGACCCTGGACGACTTCATCGAGGCCAGCCGCACCAAGAAGGGCTTCTGGTCCGAGATGCGGTCGTACTTCGTCAGCCTCCTCAAGTCGTACTACGGCGACGCGGCCACCCCCGAGAACGACTTCTGCTTCGACCACCTGCCACGCCTGACCGGCGACCACTCCACCTACCAGACGGTCGCCGCCCAGCTCGACGGCACCTGCAAGGGCTACTTCCTGATGGGGGAGAACCCGGCCGTCGGCTCCGCCAACACCCGGCTGCAACGGCTCGGCATGGCCAACCTGGAGTGGCTGGTCGTCCGCGACTTCTCCCTCATCGAGTCCGCCACCTGGTGGAAGGACGGCCCCGAGATCGAGAGCGGGGAGCTGCGCACCGAGGACATCGGCACCGAGGTGTTCTTCTTCCCCGCCGCCTCGCACACCGAGAAGTCCGGCTCCTTCACCAACACCAACCGCTGGGTGCAGTGGCACTACGCCGCCGTCGAGCCCGAGGGCGACGCGCGCAGCGACCTGTGGTTCATGTACCACCTCGGCCGCCGCATCCGGGAGAAGCTGGCCGGCTCCACCGACCCGATGGACCGCCCGGTCCTCGACCTCGCCTGGGACTACCCGGTCACCGGCCCGCTCGACGAACCCGTCGCCGACGCGGTCCTCGCCGAGATCAGCGGCCACGGCCCGGACGGCGGCCCGCTGAGCGCGTACACCGAACTCAAGGACGACGGCTCCACCCGCTGCGGCTGCTGGATCTACTGCGGGGTCTACGCCGACGGCGTCAACCAGGCCGCCCGCAAGAAACCGCACACCGAACAGGACTGGGTGGCCGCCGAGTGGGCCTGGGCCTGGCCCGCCAATCGCCGCATCCTCTACAACCGCGCCTCCGCCGCCCCCGACGGCACCCCCTGGAGCGCGCGCAAGGCCTACGTCTGGTGGGACGCCGAGACCGGCACGTGGACGGGCCACGACGTGCCCGACTTCATCCCCGACCTCGCCCCGGACCATGTACCCGAGGACGGCGCCGAAGGCGTCGCGGCACTGCGCGGCGACGACCCGTTCATCATGCAGGCCGACGGCAAGGGCTGGCTGTACACCCCGGCCGGCCTGGAGGACGGACCGCTGCCCACCCACTACGAGCCGCAGGACTCGCCCTTCCCCAACGCCCTGTACCCCTCCACCCCGCGCTCGCCCGTCCGGCAGGTGCTGGTTCGCGAGGGCAACCGCTACCATCCGAGCGGCGACGACCCGGGTGCCGAGGTCTTCCCGTACGTCGTCACCACGCACCGGCTCACCGAGCACTTCACGGCGGGCGGCATGAGCCGCTGGTCGAGCTATCTCTCCGAACTCCAGCCGGAGTTCTTCTGCGAGATCTCCCCGCAGCTCGCCGCCGAACGCGGGCTCGAACACGGCGGCTGGGCCACCATCGTCACCGCCCGCAACGCAGTCGAGGCACGGGTCATGGTCACCGAGCGGATCCGCCCGCTGCGCGTACAGGGCCGCACCGTCCACCAGATCGGACTGCCCTTCCACTGGGGCCCCAACGGCGTGGCCACCGGTGACGCGGCCAACGAACTCGTCGCCATCTCCCTCGACCCCAACGCCCACATCCAGGAGGACAAGGCGCTGACCGCCGACATCCGCCCGGGCCGCCGGCCGCGCGGACCGGACCTGCCGAAGCTGGTCGCCGACTACCGGCGGCGCGCGGGCATCACCGAGCGGACCGGGACGGAGGTCAGGAAATGACGGAGGCGAGCGAGTCGGCGGGCACCCGGAGCACCCTCACGAGCGGGGGCCGCGACGTGCCGGACGGCATGGACCCGGCCTCCGGCCAGGAACGTATGGGCTTCTTCACCGACACCTCCGTGTGCATCGGCTGCAAGGCCTGCGAGGTGGCATGCAAGGAGTGGAACGCCATCCCCGAGGACGGCATGACCCTCACCGGGATGTCGTACGACAACACCGGCGTCCTCGGCGCCTCCACCTGGCGGCACGTGGCCTTCGTCGAACAGACCCGGCCCGCGCCCGAGGGGCGCACCCGACTCCCGCTGCTCGACGGGCGGTCGGCGGGCACCGAGCAACAGGGCGCGGGCGTCGCCGGGGGCGCCACCGGGCAGGAGACCGTGGTGGGCGGCAGCGGCGGCGACATCCGCTGGCTGATGTCCTCCGACGTGTGCAAACACTGCACCCACGCCGCCTGCCTCGACGTGTGCCCCACGGGCGCGCTGTTCCGCACCGAGTTCGGCACGGTCGTCGTCCAGGAGGACGTCTGCAACGGCTGCGGCTACTGCGTCCCCGCCTGCCCGTACGGCGTCATCGAGCAACGCCCGGACGACGGGCGGGCGTTCAAGTGCACCATGTGCTACGACCGCCTCGGCGCCGGCCAGGAACCCGCCTGCGCCAAGGCCTGCCCCACCGACTCCATCCAGTTCGGCCCGCTGGACGAACTGCGGGAACGGGCCGCGCTGCGCGTCGACCAGTTGCACGAGGCCGGCGTCACCGAGGCCCGCCTGTACGGCGAGGACCCGGACGACGGCGTGGGCGGCGACGGCGCGTTCTTCCTCCTGCTCGACGAACCCGAGGTGTACGGGCTGCCGCCGGACCCCGTCGTCACCACCCGTGACCTGCCGGCGATGTGGAAGCACGCGGGGGTGGCGGCGCTGTCCCTGCTGGGCGCGTGCGGCGCGGCCTTCGTCCTCACCGGAAGGGGCCGACGATGACCAGCGCGGACAGTTCCCTGCCCAAGGGGGCCGGCGAGGGCGGACAGCACGGCAGGCACCGGCGCGGCGGACGCCGCCGGGGCGAGCAACTCATGGTGCCCAAGGCCGAGTTCGAGTCGTACTACGGCCGCCCCGTCATCAAGGCGCCCTCCTGGGAGGCGCGCGACATCGCCGGGTACTTCTTCCTCGGCGGGCTCGCCGGGGGAGGCTCGGTGCTCGCCGCCGGGGCGCACCTGACCGGGCGGACCACGACGGCGAAGGCCATGAAGGTCTCCTCACTGGCCGCCGTCTCGCTGTCCGCGGCGGCCCTCGTGCACGACCTGGGCGTGCCGAGCCGCTTCTACAACATGCTGCGCGTCGCCAAGCCGACGTCCCCGATGAGCGTGGGGTCCTGGCTGCTGGCGGCGTACGGTCCCGCGGCCGGGGCGGCCGCCGCCAGTGCCGTCACCGGGCGGCTGCCCGGGATCGGGGCGGTCGCGACCGGGGCCGCCGCGCTGCTCGGCCCCGCCGTCGCCTCGTACACCGGGGTGCTCGCCGCCGACACTGCGGTACCGGCGTGGCACGGGGTGTACCGGGAGCTGCCGTACCTGTTCGTGGCGTCCGCGACAGCGGCGTCGGCGGGCATGGCGCTGGCCGTCGGCCCGACCCGGGAGAACGCGCCGGCGCGCTGGGCGGCGGGGATCGCGGCGGTGGCCGACGTGGCGATCTCGCAGGCGGCGGAGCGGCGGCTGGGGATGGTCGCGGAGACGTGGAAGTCGGGGCGGGCGGGGATGCTGCTGAAGACGGCGAAGGCGCTCACGGTCGGTGGGGCGGTGACGGCGGCGGTGCTCGGCGGGCGGTCGAGGGTTGCCGCGGTGGCGGCGGGCGCGGCGCTGCTCGCAGGCTCCGCCTGCACCCGCTTCGGTGTCTTCGCGGCGGGCACGGCGTCCGCGGAGGACCCCAGGTACACGGTGGTCCCCCAGCGGGAGCGGCTGGCGGCGGGGGTGGCGCGGGAGTCCTGAGCCGGGTGCGTGGGCGGGTCCTGCTTCCTGCGCGGGAAGCCCCCACCCGGCCGCAGGCCCGAGCCGCAGGCCCGACTCGCCTCCGGCCACCCGAGCTCTCCGGGGTGCAAGGGGCGGAGCCCCCCCTGAGGATGTCACCCCACCTTGCGGCCCCGTAGGGGTTCCGTGGGGGCGCCGGCGCCCTCTCGCAGGCCCTGGAGGAACTCCTCCAGCACCTCCGTCGCCGGCTTCGTCGGGCGCCACCCCAACTCCACCCGCGCCCGCGTGCAGTCCATCAACGGCAACCTCAGGACTGCGTCGAACAGATGCGGCGACGCCGGCAACAACCGCAGCCCCCACGCCGCCGCCACCGCCGACCGCGCCACCGCCCGCGGCAACCGCATCTGCCGCCGCACCCCCAGCAACTCCCCGAGCACCCCCGCGTCCACCGCCGGTTCCGCCGCGAGATTGAACGCCCCCCGGACATCCCCCCGCACCGCCAACCGGTACGCGTGCGCCGCGTCGTCCGTGTGCAGCGCCTGCAGCCGCAGCCCCGGCACGTCCGGCAGGAAGGGCAGCGACTCCGGCTTCGCAGGCGGCCCCGGCAGGAACTTGCCTCCGAAGATCCGCCGCTGCTCGCTCGCCGACTCCCGCTTGAACAGGAACGCCGGCCGCATCCGCACCACCCGCACCTCCGGGTGCCGGTACTCGAACGCGTCCAGCGTCCGCTCCAGATACGCCTTCTCCCGGGTGTACGCGGCGTCCGGCCACCCGTGCGTGGGCCAGGACTCGTCCACCGTCCTGTCCTTCGGCCCCGGCGAGTACGCGCCGACCGAGGAGGCGTGCACCAGCGCGGGCACCCCGGCCGCCGCCACCGCCTCGAAGACCCGGATGCTGCCGAGCACGTTGGTGCGCCAGGTGGTGGCCGGGTCGTGCGTCGGCCGGAACGCCCACGCCAGATGCACGACCGCGTCCGCACCCTCGAACTCCCGCACGAGATCGGCCTGTTCGGAGGCGAGGTCCACGGCGGACCACTGCGTCCCCGGCGGCCGCTCCGCGGGGAGCCGGCGCGCCAGGCCGACGACCGACGCGATGTCCGGATCCCCGGCGAGCAGGCGCATCACACTCGTGCCCACATTGCCGGTGGCGCCCGTGACGACGACCCTGCTGCCCACTGCGCTGCTCACCATCGGCTCCTCTCGGTACGGCGAAGACCGGTCGATACGGCGCGACCGGCAGCCCGGGTACCCGGCGGGCGGCACCCTTCACCCGTACCGCGTACCGTCCGGTCGAGGAGCCGTCCCGTCTCAGGAGCCGGCGCGGCCCCCGAACGCGTCCACGCCCGTCAGCTCCGCCGACAGCTCCCACAGCCGGGCGGCCTGCTCCGGGTCGCTCGCCCAGTCCTTCACGCCCCTGCGGGCGCCGTCCGCCGGGGCCGGCTCCGCGATGTCGCAGTCCTCCAGGTAGACCCCGCCCCGGTCGGCCAGCATCGGTGACGTGGCGGCCCACACCTGGGTGGCCGCGCCCTGCTCGGGGCTCTTGAACCCCGCCGGGTTCAGCGGCCGGCCGTCCTCGTCGATCCAGCCGCGCTCGACCATCTCCTCCTTGGGCAGATGCCGCTGCAGCGGGGTGAGGATGCCGCCCGGGTGCAGCGAGAACGCCCGGACGCCGCGCTCCCGGCCGAGCCGGTCGAGGTGGACGGCGAACAGCGCGTTCGCGGTCTTCGCCTGGCCGTAGGCCTGCCACTTGTCGTAGCCGGTGCGCCAGTGGGGGTCCGCCCAGCGGATCGGGGAGGCGTGGTGGCCGATGGAGGAGACGGAGACGACACGCGCGCCGCCCGGCTCCAGGGCCGGCCACAGCCGGTTGACGAGTGCGAAGTGGCCCAGGTGGTTGGTGGCGAACTGCGCCTCCCAGCCGGGTCCGACCCGGGTCTCGGGGCAGGCCATCACGGCGGCGCTGTCGATGACGATGTCGAGGGTGCGGCCGGTGGCCAGGAACCGTTCGGCGAAGCCGCGCACGCTGTCGAGGTCGCCGAGGTCGAGCGCGTCGACCTCGACACCGTCGATCCCGGTGAGCGCCTCGGCCGCGGCGGACGGCCGCCGGGCCGGCACGACCACCCGGGCGCCCGCCTTCGCCAGCGCCCGGGTGGTCTCCAGGCCGAGCCCGGAGTAGCCGCCGGTCACGACGGCCAGCCTGCCCGTGAGGTCGATGCCGCGCAGGACGTCGTCCGCCGTGCTCGTCGCGCCGAAACCGGATCCGATGCTGTGCTGTGCTGTGGTCATGCGAGCACGCTACGGATTGGAGCGTGCTCGAAGTCAAGCGAGGCGCAGGGCGCCGTCACTCCTCCGGCGTCGTCCGCGCCCGCCCGAGCGGGCCGCTGCCCTCCTCCAACGAAGTGAGCAGGTGCACAGGGTCCCGGTAGACCGTGTCCGCCCCCGCGTCCTCCAGGGACGCCCGCGGGATGCCCCCGCACAGGACGCCCACGCAGGTCACCCCGGCCCGGGTGCCCGCCCGCATGTCCCACACCGTGTCGCCGACGAACACCGCGTGCTCGGGTGCGATGCCGACGAGGTCCAGCGCGTGCCGGACCGGCTCCGGTGAGGGCTTGCCCGCGTCCACGTCGTCGGCGCTCGCCGTCGCGCGGATCGCGTCGTCGGCGTCGATCGCCGCGCGCAGGGCGGAAAGTTCGCGTCCGCCGGCGGAGGTGGCGAGGACGACGGCCCAGCCGGCCGCGTCCAGCCGTTTGAGGAGACGGCCGGCGTCCTCGAAGGCGGGCAGGCGGTCGAAGTACGTGCCGTACAGCGCCTTGTGGGCGGCGCTGAGCGCCTCGATCTCGTCGTCCTCCAGGTTGTCGCCGAGGAGGTGGGTGATGAGGTCGGTGGAGCCGAGGCCTACGGAGCGGTGGATTGCGTGCATGGACACGTGGTGGCCAGCCTGTCGGAAGGCCTCCCACCAGGTGGTGACGTGCAGGTGGTTGGTGTCGACGAGGGTTCCGTCGACGTCGAACACGGCGGCGCGCTCCATCGGTGCTCCTTTTCTGTCGTGGGGGGACAGGTACCACGAGGGGTGACGGATCACGCCGGGGTGGGCACGGCAAGTTTTTCCGCCCCCGCCGCCCCCGCCGCCCCCGCCGCCCCTGCCCGTCCCGGCCCTTCAAGGGGCAGTGCCCCTGACAGGGGCGCGGGGAACCGCGCGATCTTTTCGGGGGTCCGGGGCGGAGCCTCCGGAGACGGAACGGGTAGGGGCGGCGGGGGCGGGAACAGTCCTCAGGTGGCACCGCCCGCCCACTTTAGGAGCCGGGCCGCAGGCCATGTCGTGACCACGCGGTCCGGCGGCACCCCGCACTCCTCCGCGCGGGCGCACCCGTACACCTGCCAGTCCAACTGCCCCGGCGCGTGCGCATCCGTGTCCACCGAGAACAGCACCCCCGCCTCCACCGCCCGCCGCACCAGCCGCCGCGGCGGATCCAGCCGCTCGGGCCGGCTGTTGATCTCCACCGCCGTCCCGGACTCCGCGCACGCCGCGAACACCTCGTCGGCGTCGAACCGAGACTCCGGGCGCCCCTTCCCGGTCACCAGCCGCCCCGTGCAGTGCCCGAGCACGTCCGCGTGCGGGTCGCGCACGGCGGCCACCATCCGCCGGGTCATCGCCCGCGCGTCCATCCGCAGCTTGGAGTGGACCGAGACGACGACCACGTCGAGCCGCTCCAGCAGCTCCGGCTCCTGGTCGAGCGAGCCGTCGTCGAGGATGTCGCACTCGATCCCGGTCAGCAGCCGGAACGGTGCCCACCGCTCGTTGAGCGCGGCGACCACGTCGAGCTGCTCGCGCAGCCGGTCCGGGGACAGGCCCCGGGCCACCGTGAGCCGGGGGGAGTGGTCGGTGAGGACCGCCCACTCGTGGCCCAGCCGGGCCGCGGTGCGGCCCATCTCCTCGATCGGGCTGCCGCCGTCCGACCAGTCGGAGTGCAGATGACAGTCGCCGCGCAGCCGGGCCCGCAGCCCCTCCCCGCCCCGCACGAGCGGCTCGCCGGCCGTGGCCTCCAGCTTCTCCAGATAGGCGGGCGTGCCGCCGCCCAGCGCCTCGCGCACCACCTGCGCGGTCTTCGGGCCGATGCCCTTGAGCCGCTCCAGGGAGCCGGTCCTGGCCCGCTCGGCGATGTCGTCCGCGGCAAGCGGGGCCAGGACGGCGGCCGCTGTGCGGAACGCGCGGACGCGGTAGGTGGGCGCCTGGTCCCGCTCCAGCAGGAAGGCGATCCGGTCCAGTGCCTGCAGCGGGTCCATCGGTGCCTCCTCGCCTGCCCTGACGTGCCTCGTCCACGGGGTGCCCCGCCGCGCGTCGCTCACCCCTGCCGGACGTGCGCCGGACCCGCGCCCGGCCCGGCAGCGACCCGGCGCCGGCCCGGTTTTCCCCTGCCCCTGCCGGGTACTGCGAGCAATCCCGGGACCACCCGCGCAACGCCGGTACCACGCAGAGGAGAGTCTCGAATGACCACGTCCGGCGTGTCCCCGGCCGTACCGGCCCGCGTGGCCGTCGTCACCGGTTCGGACTCGGGGATCGGTCGCGCCACCGCCGTGCGCCTCGCCGAGGCGGGACTCGGCGTCGGCATCACCTGGCACACCGACGAGGAGGGCGCCGAGCGCACCGCCGAGGAGGTCCGCGCGCACGGCCGCCGTGCCGAGACGGCCCGCCTGGACCTGACCCGGCTGCCGGACGCCGCCGACGTCGTCGACGAGCTCGCCGGACGCCTCGGCCGCATCGACGTCCTCGTCAACAACGCGGGCACCGGTACCGCCACCCCCTTCCTCGATCTCGCGTTCGACGACGTCCGCGAGGTCCTGGAGGTCGACCTGCTCGGCCCGTTCCTGTGCGGGCAGCGCGCCGCCCGCCGGATGATCGCGCAGGGCGACGGCGGCCGGATCGTCAACGTGACCTCCGTGCACGAGCACGCGCCCCGTGTGGGCGCCGCGCCCTACTGCGCCGCCAAGGGCGGCCTCGGACTTCTCACCCAGGTCATGGCGCTGGAACTGGCCGAGCACGGCATCACCGTCAACGCGGTGGCGCCCGGCGAGATCGCCACCCCCATGACCGGGCAGGAGGACAGCGCCCCGCACACCGTGCACCGGCCGGGCATCCCGCTCGGCCGGCCGGGCGACGCCCGCGAGATCGCCGCCGTGATCGCCTTCCTCGCGAGCCCCGACGCCTCCTACGTCACCGGTTCCTCCTGGGCCGCCGACGGCGGCATGCTCCGCATGGGCCCGATGGCCGGCTCCCACCTGGACGCCGACGACTGGCGCCGGCCCTGAGCCCCGCGCGCACCATGAGACCGCGCACCGCACCTCCAGGCGGTCGGCACCGACGACGCCGGGCGCCGCCAGTACCTCTGCCACGAGGAGTTCCGGGCCCGGCAGGACGAGGCCGAGCACGAGCACGTCCGCGAGGTCGCCCGCGCACTGCCCGAGCTGCGCGCGAGCACGTCACCTGCGGCCGCGGCGAGATCGCCCTGGAACTGCTCGACCGCTGAACACTCACTACCCTCGAAGACATGACCGAAAGTGCGAGCCCCCACATCTCCTGGCCTCGGATCCTGGTGCTCGGAGTCCAGCCGGGCACGCCGCCGTTCCGGATCGTACTGATCGACGGCGAGGTCGTCGGCGAGGCCCTGGGCCCCATCGACGTCCTCACGGTCGCCGCGGCGACCGGTGTCCCGGTCCACGACCTCGACGACCCCGACGTGATCCGGTGGGTCGGCGGCGACAAGTTCACGTGGACGGTGCGCACGCGGTAGCCGTCGCGGCGGACGGGGTCAGCCGGCCCGCTTCGGGCGGGGCCTGCGGGCGTGGACCGCGCGGCCCATGCGGCGGCCCAGCAGCAGGTGGCCGATGAGCGCGCCGGTGGTGTTCAGGATGACGTCGTCGATGTCGAACGCCCGGCCGGTGATCAGCGCGCCCTGCACGAGTTCCACCGCGAGCATGACCAGGGCGGTCACCAGCAGGACGCGCAGCAGGTGGCGGGTGCCGGGGGAGAGCACCGGGAGCAGCACGCCGAACGGCACGCCCAGCAGGACGTTGCCGCCGATCTGTTTGACGGCGTCGCGCAGGCCCGGCTGCTCGGCGTAGGCGCGCAGGGAGCGGCCGGGGTGGAGGTTGCTGTGCGTCAGCGAGACGGAGGCGGGGGAGGGTTCGAGGGTCAGGCGGGCGAGGACGGCGGCGAAGGCCACCATCGCGACGAAGGCGAGGAGCATCGCGAGGATGCGGAGGGGGAGGGGCAGGGGGTGGGGGGTGAGGTCCCGGGAGGCGGGGGCCGGCCGCTTCGCGGGGGACGGCCGTTTTGTGGAGGTGGGCCGTTCCGTGGGGGCCGGTCGGTTCGTGGTGCGCCGCCGGGTACGGGTCGCGTGTCGTAGGCGCTCGGCCATGGTGGTCATTCCGTCCGGTCCCCTCTGAGGTCAACTGCCGCGTGTACCGGGGCGGTTACCCGGGGTCGGGTCGCTGATGCGGGGTGGGTGCCGCGGCTCTTCCTCGCCCCCGCCGCCCCTACCCTTCCCATCCCTTCGACGGGCTCCGCCCCTTGGCCCGAACGCGCGGGTGGGTGGGGCTTCTCGCGCGGTTCCCCGCGCCCCTGAACAGGAGCGCGGGGAACCACGCGATCGTTTCGGGGTACGGGGTCGGAGCCCCCCCGGGGGGACGGGACGGGTAGGGGCGACGGGGGCGAGAGCTCCCCGGTGCCGTCGCCGGCGCGTGCTGCCACACGGCGGGCCCGACGCGCTCACCCTCGCCGCGTTCGTCCTCGTCCTGACCGGGCTGCTGGTCAAGGCCGCCGCCGTGCCCTTCCACTTCTGGCTGCCCGACGCGCACGCGGTCGCCCCGACCCCGGTGTGCATGCTGCTGTCCGGAGTCATGGTCGAACTCGGCGTCTACGGGGTGGGGCGGGTCTACGGCACGGTCTTCGCCGGGCCCGGCGGCATCCCGACGGCCGGACTGGAGCGTGCCCTGCTCGTGCTCGGAACGCTCACCGCCGCGGGCGGCGCCTTCCTGTGCTGGTACCAGCGGCACATCAAACGGATGCTCGCCTACTCGACCGTCTCCCACGTCGGGGTGTTCCTCGTCGCGATCGGCACGTTCACCCCGGAGGGCGACGACGGTGCCGCGCTCTACGTCCTCGGGCACGCCAAGGTGAAGGCGGCGCTGTTCGCCGTGGCCGGCGTCCTGCTCGACCGGTACGGCAGCGTCGACGAGAAGGAGTTGCACGGCAGGGCCCGCGAACTGCGGGTGCCCGCCGTGCTGTTCGCCGTCGGCGGGCTGGCGCTGGCCGGGCTGCCGCCGTTCGGCACGGCGCTCGGCAAGGCGGTCTCGGAGGCGGCGGCGGGCGGCCCGTTCACCGTGCTGTACGTGCTGGTGTCCGCGGTGACGGCCGGGGCCGTACTGCGGGTCGCCGCACGGGTGTTCCTCGGGCTCGGCCGGCGACCGGAGGAGGCCGCGCAGGCCGAGACCAAGGGCACGGGGGAGGAGCCGGAGACGCACGGGCGGCTCGGCCGGCCGCCGGACACGATGGTCGTGGTGCCCGCCGTACTGCTCGCCGCCGCCCTCGCGGCGGGCGCGGTGCCGGGCTTCGCCGGGCTGGTCTCGCACGCGGTGAGCGAGGCGGGGTCCGGCGGGGCGGTCGTCACCACGCCCCGCCGGACCGCCGCCGAAGTGCTGCTCGGCCTGCTGTCCACGGCGTTGGCGGCCGGCCTCGCCGCTCTCGCCGTGACCCGCCCGCACGTCACCGCCCCGCACGCATGGACCGGCCCGGTGCGGCGCCTGCAGTCGGGCCATGTGGGCGACTACGTGGCGTGGCTGGTGGCGGGCGCGGCCCTGGTGGGGGCGCCGGCGTGGCCGGCGGTGCTCGGCGGCTGACGACGCGCGGTGCCCCGGCTTCCGGTCACTTCCCGTACGTCACCTTGACGTCCTCGAAGCCCAGGGAGTGCAGCAGACCGTCGAGCATGGCGGTGGTGTTGTCCTCGGCGCGGCCGGTCAGTTCGCTCTCCTTCGCGGCCTCGCCGATGTGCTTGACCGCCAGCTTCTGCACCGCGCGCTCGCTGTTGGGGTTGTCGGAGAACAGGTCGCCGAGCCGGTCGAACAGGCCCCGCTGCTTGGAGACGGCGTACGAACGGTCGGGGTCGAGGGCCGGCTTGCCGAGGGCGGCGTGCGGCAGCCGCAGCGTCGCGGACGTGCGGTCGCTGTCGACCTTCACGTCGTCCTTGCCGAGGCGGCCGAGGTCGACGTAGGCGTCCACGGTGCCGGCGCCCACGTACAGCGTGCGCGTGCCGCGGACCGCGTCCGGGAGGAACTTCGCGTCCTTCTCCAGGTCCACGACGACCTGGAAGTTGCCCGACGCGGCGTCGTACCGGCTGAGGTCCTGGACGGACTTCAGCAGGGCGGGGCCGGAACGGTCGTGGGTCTCCTCGCCGAACAGGTCCCGCAGCCCCGGCAGCACGGCCAGCCGCAGCCCGGCGAAGAACACGGCGAGTACGGCGACCACGGCGACCAGCGCCCTGGCCCAGCCGGGCATCCGGCGGACGGGGGAGCGCGAGGGGGACTGTGCGGGGGGCGGTGCGGAGGTTTCCTTGCGGGACGTCGTCATGTCGACTGTCCTCCCTTCTCCTCCTGCCGGATGCCCGCCAAATCGCCCGGCACAACGCCCGGTTGAAGGTTGTCGGGAGGAGCCCCGGCGCACCCGGCGTCAGGAGCGGCCGGACGTCGCCTTCGGACGCCGCCTCCCGACCTTGTCCCCGGACGGCCCGAGGCCTGTCCGACGATTGCCGTTGTCCGCCCGGCAGGCGGGCATTGTCAGACAGGGCCCAGTGCGGCCGACAGACTGGGCCGCGGCGGCAGTACCTCGGCGACGCCCGTGACGCGCAGCACCCGCAGCGTCAGCGGGTGCGTGCACACCAGGTGGATCCGCCCGCCGCGGTCCAGGACCCGCAGCCGGGCGCGGGTGAGCAGCCGCAGGCCGGAGCAGTCGAAGAAGTCCACCGAGCGGAGGTCGACCACGATGTGCGGGGCCGGCCGTTCCGTCGCGGAGTCCAGGAACGGCTCCAGCTCGACCGCCGCCGCGATGTCGATGTCACCGCGGAACTCGAGCACCGTGAGGTCGCCTTCCCGGCGGACGCGGAGATGCCGGCTGAGCGGTGCGGGGTCCTGCTGCACGACGACGTCTCCTTCTGCCTGCTCCTGCCCCGTCTGCAAGTTACCCCGATCGAGTGGATTCCAGCATGTTCGATTGACATATGTCAGCCATTTAACAAGGGAGTTGACGATTGCCGGACGGGGTAGCCGCACCAGGAGACAGGGCGGACGGCGGCAGCGGGCCCCGTGTCAGGGCGGCCGGCACGGAGCCCGCGCCCGACCCCGTACGGAGGAGACATGGGACAGGTAGTGACGGGCGTCGTCGTCCTCGACTGCGCCGAACCCGAGAAACTCGCCGCGTTCTACAAGGAGTTCCTGGACGCGGAGGAGAGCGGGGCGAGCGCGAACCGGATCGAGGTGCGCAGCGCCGACGGGCTGCGGCTGGCCTTCCGCCGGGACGCGAACGCCACCCCGCCGAGTTGGCCGCGCCCGGAGAATTCCCTCCAGGTCCACCTCGACTTCCTGGTCGACGACCTGGACGAGGCGGAGCGCAAGGTGGTCGCCCTCGGCGGACGCCCGCTGGAGACCAAGGACGCGTCGGGCCTGTTCGAGGAGCGCGGCTATTCCGATCCGGCCGGCCACTCCTTCACCCTGCGCCGCACGACGGACCCGGCGCCGAAGCAGGGCTGAGGCGGGCGTACACGGGGTGGGGGGCGGTTCCGGCGGAACCGCCCCCCACCCCGCGCGCGTGCCGTGCCCGCCGTACGTCAGTCCCGGCCGCTCTTCTCCGCCGTCGGCCACACACCCGTGGAGCGCTCGATCGCCTTCGCGCCGGCCCGGTCCGCCGCGCTGCGCACCACCGCGAAGATGGCGCCCTGGACCGCCGCGGCGAGCAGGACCTCGCCCCAGCCGCGGTCCTTGTCCAGCGCGTCGGGCGCGTCGTCCTCGTTCCGGATGGCCTTCCAGGCGATCTGGAACGCCTTCCCGGCCAGCGCACCGCTCACCCAGCCGAGCGCGAAGCCGACGGGCTTGTAGGCGAGCGACAACTGCTTCTTCTTTTTCGCCATGTACCTCTCCTTGATCGGGAAAACGGGGTGGCTCAGGCCGACACCGCCGGCACCTCCTCGCCTGCGGGCACCGGCCCGGGAGGCGTGCCGTCGCCGAACGGGCGGCCGCCCAGCCGTTCGCGACCGTGCGGGGCGAGCCAGCCGTCCAGGTCCGGGCCGAGCGGAACGATTCCGGTCGGGTTGATACCGGTGTGCACCTGGTAGTAGTGCCGTTTGATGTGGTCGAAGTCGACCGTGTCGCCGAACCCGGGGGTCTGGAACAGATCCCGCGCGTACGCCCACAGCACCGCGTTCTCGGCCAGTTTCCAGCGGTTGCACTTGAAGTGACCGTGGTAGACGGCATCGAAACGGACCAGAGTGGTGAACAGCCGGATGTCCGCCTCGGTGATCGTGTCCCCGACGAGGTACCGCTGCCCCGCCAGCCGCTCGGCAAGCCGCTCCAGGCGACGGAACACCCCCGCGCACGCCTCCTCGTACTCCTCCTGGCAGGTGGCGAAGCCCGCACGGTACACGCCGTTGTTCACGTCCCGGTAGACGCCCTCCATCACCTCGTCGACCTCCGCGCGCAGGGCCCGCGGGTACAGGTCCGGGGCGCCGGGACGGTGCAGGGCCGTCCACTCGGTGGCGAGATCCAGGGTGAGCTGCTGGTAGTCGTTGGTGACCAGCTTCCCGCTGGGCACGTCCACCACCGCCGGGACGCTGACGCCGCCCGGATGACCGGCCTCACGGGCCTCGTACGCCTCCGCCAGGTAGCGGATGCCCAGCACCGGGTCGCGGCCGTCCGGGTCCAGGGTGAACCGCCAGCTCCGGTCGTCCTGGACGGGATCGGCGACCGCCAGCGACAGGGCGCCCTCCAGTCCCAGCAGCCGGCGCGAGACCAGGGCACGGCTCGCCCACGGGCAGGCGCGGCTGACCACCAGGCGGTAACGGCCCGCCTCCACCGGCCATCCGTCCCGCCCGTCGGCCGTGATCCGGTCCGCGAAGTGACTGCGGGACCGCTTGAACGGTTTGTGCCCGTACGTGCGGTTGCCCTCGCTCTCGCTCTCGCCCTCGCCCATGGCCTGCTCCCTCCTGCGGCGCGCGCCCGTCGGGCCCGTCCGCGACGGTGTCCGGATACGGGTGCCCTCGTCGGCGCCGTCCGATTCCCGCCCGGCGCCCCGGTGTGAGACGCCCGCGCACGGGCAGTCGGCCACCGTGACAGGGACATCCTCGGACCGTAGGACACGGATCACCGTCTGGGTGGCACTCGCCGCCAATCTGCTGATCGCGGCGGCCAAGGCCGTCGGCGGACTGCTGGCGCACTCGCCCGCCCTGCTGTCGGAGGCCGCGCACTCCGTCGCCGACACACTGAACGAGGTCTTCCTCCTGGCCGCGCTGCGCCGCAGCCGCCGCCCCGCCGACCGGGAACACCCCTTCGGCTACGGCAAGGAGCGGTTCTTCTGGTCGCTGCTGGCCGCCGTCGGCATCTTCGTCATGGGCGGCTGCTTCTCCTTCTTCCAGGGCTACGAGGCGCTGCGGGACGGGGCGGACGAGACCACCCGGGGCTATGTGATCGGCCTGATCGTCCTCGCACTCGCCCTGCTGTTCGAAGGCGCCTCGCTGTTGCGGGCCGTGCACCAGGTGCGCAAGGAGGGCGGCTTCAGCAGGGAGAAGCTGAAGGACCCGGCGCTGCGCACGGTCGTCGCCGAGGACGGCACCGCCGTGCTCGGCGTGACCCTCGCGATGATCGGCATGGCGCTGCACATGGTCACCGGCCAGGTGGCGTACGAGGCGTCGGCCTCCCTCGCCATCGGTGCCCTGCTGGTGTACGTCGCCTACCGGCTCGGCCGCGAGGCCCGCGAGCAGTTGATCGGGCAGGCCGCCGACCCTGAGCAGAGCGACCGGATCAGGGACCTGCTGGCCGGGCAGCCCGAGATCGACAGCGTGGAGTCGCTGCTGACCATGCAGATGGGCCCCGACTCGACCCTGGTGGCGGCCCGCGTCGACCTGATGCCCGGCATGGACAGCGAGCGGGTCGAGGAGGTGGCCGTCCGCATCAAGCGCGAGATCGCCGGGGCGGTCCCCGAGGCGGCCGGCCGGATCTATCTCGACGTGACGGACGCGGCCACGGTCGCCGAGGAGCGCCGCCGGGAGCGGGCGGCCGAAAGCCCCGCCGCGACGGGGGAGCGCGGCGGGGCCTGACCTACGCGTGCCCGGTCCGGACCGCGCCATGCGCGCGCCGGTGGAAACAGCGGAAGAATATTTCCGGACCGGGTACGGCCGGAACCACCGGGTACGGCCGGGTGCCGCGGCGGGTGGCGGGTGGCGGGCGACGGTCAGTCCGGCCGGCCACCGGGACGGGCGTAGCGCTCGATCAACGCGGTCCGGGTCATCTCCAGCCGGTGGGCGAGGATGGTCCCGACCGTGCGGGTCAGGGCCAGTTCCAGCGCGGCGTTCCGCTCCCCGAGAGCGGCCACCGTCGAAGCGTCGAACTCGTAGGCCCGCACCGGACTGAACGCCTCGGCGCCGAAGTCCCACCGGTGCGGCGGGAACAGCCAGGACCAGCCCAGCAGGTCGCCGGGGCCGAGCGTGGCCACGGAGATGCGCCGCTCGGCGACGACCTGCTGGAAGAGCGAGACCGTACCGGAGCGCAGCACCCAGAACCGGTCGGCGACCCCACCGGCGTCGAAGATCCTGGTGTCCTCGGCGAACACGACCTCCCGTGCCACGGACAGCAGAAGGGCGCGGTGCTCCGGGGAAAGGGCGTGCAGCACCCGGGGCGGAGCGGACATCACGACCTCCGTCAACAGACAGGACCCCATCCACTCCATTGCACACCCGTGCCCGTCCAGGGGCGCGCGGAAGGGCTCACCCCCGTTTGAGGGCGACCCCCCCGTAGACATCCGTGGGCTCCGCCGCGGCCCCCGGCTCCGGCCGCCACAGGGGGCACGAGACGATCCCCGGCTCCAGCAGTTCCAGGCCCTCGTGGAACGCGGCGACCTGCTCGGGGCTGCGCAGCACGTACGGCACCGCCCCGGTGTCGTCGTACCCCTGCTGCGCCTCCTGAAGTGCCGCGTCCGTGTCGGTGCTGTCGTAGTGCACGAAGTAGCTGCCGGGGCAGAGCGCCTCCTGCAGCCGGCGCGCGATCGACTTGGCCTCCTCGTAGTCCTGGATGTGCCCCAGGATGCCCATGAGCATCAGCGCGACCGGCTTGTCGAAGTCGAGTATCTTGCCCGCCCGCTCCAGAATCCGCTCCGGATCGCGCAGGTCCGCGTCGATGTAGTCGGTGACGCCCTCGGGCGTGCTGGTGAGCAGGGCCTGGGCGTGCCGCAGCACCAGCGGGTCATTGTCGACGTAGACGATCCGGGACTCCGGAGCTATGCGCTGCGCCACCTGGTGGGTGTTGTCGTACGTCGGCAGGCCGGTGCCGATGTCGAGGAACTGGCGGACGCCGAGTTCGCCGGCCACGAAGGTCACCGTGCGGATCAGGTACTGCCGGGAGGCGCGGGCCATCGTCTCGATGTTCGGCGCGGTCTCCCGGTAGGCGTCGCCCGCGATCCGGTCGACCTCGTAGTTGTCCTTGCCGCCCATCCAGTAGTTCCAGATGCGGGCCGAGTGCGGCACCGTGGTGTCGATCTTGGACCAGGCTTCCGAGTCGGGGATCGGGCCGTCCGTCATGGGGGGTCTCCTGCCGTGCGTCACGGGTATGCCTCTCAACCTACCGTCAACACCATTGCTGTAAAGCGGTGTTGACCCGGTGAGAGAGAGAGGGGGGCGGGGCCGGAACCCTCCCGGTGCCCCGCCCGCCCGCGTCGTGGACGGCCGGCCCCTATGCGACCAGGAAGTCGGCCCGGCCGGACTTGGCGCCGTCGAGGAAGGCGATCATCTCCTCCCGGGAGTAGACCAGCGCGGGCCCCTCCGGGTCCTTGGACTGGCGGAAGGCGACACTGCCGTCGGGCAGTCGCTTGGCCTCGACGCAACTTCCGCCGTTCGTACCGCTCCAGGGCTTCTCCCAGCCCTCGGTGCCCAACTCGCCGGCCGGCATGCCGCTGTAGACGGAACCCTCGGTTGCCATGATCACAACTCCTTACGCAGTTCGGCCAGGATGCTCCTGGTGCGGCGGACCGGCTCGGCCTGCACGGCCATCCGGTCCAGTACCTCGAGATAGCTGACGACGTCGGAGGGCCGGTCCACGTACGAGGCGCCGGCGAGGCTCTCCGTGTAGACGACGTCGGGCAGTTCGGAGAACCCGAAACGGAAATGGTGGAAGGGTCCGAAGGCGCCCGGGTGGGCGCCCACTCCGAACCGCATGATCTGGATGCGGACCCTGGGCCGGTCCAGCTCCTCGTTCAGCCGGTCCAGTTGCGCGCGCATCACGTCCGCCCCGCCGACCGGGCGGCGCAGCACCGTCTCGTCCAGGATCGCCCACAGGATCGGCGACTTCGGCATGTCGAGCAGGTCCTGGCGTCTGACGCGCAGGTCGACGCGGCGGGCGATCCCCTCCTCGGACTCGTTGGGGAAACCGACGCGCAGCAGCGCGGTGGCGTAGTCGCGCGTCTGCAACAGGCCGGGTACGTAGTGGGGCTCGTACACGCGGATGACGCTGGCTTCACTCTCCAGGCTGACGTAGGCCTTGAACCAGTCCGGCAGTACATCGCGGTATCCGTACCACCAGCCGGGCTTGTTGGCCTCCCTCGCCATGGTGACGAAGTCCTCGATCTCCTTCGCCGGGACCCTGTAGGTGCGCAGCAGCTCCTTGACGTAAGGGATGCGGAGCCCGACCTCGGCCTTCTCCATCCGGCGGACCGTCAGCGACGTGACCTCGATGGCCCGTGCCGCTTCCTCGAAGGAGACCCCGGCCTGCTGGCGCAGCTGCCGCAGCCGCTTGCCGAGGACCATCCGCAGGACGGTGGGCGCGCTGCCGGCGGGGCGGTTGTCACTCACGCCTGCCTCCCCGGAACGGCCGTCACCGCGTGCAGTGTGGCACGCGGCGGGGGAGGACGGACAGGGTGATGCGGATAGATCTGAAATTATCAGAACGCAGGTTGCGTACTGAGCTGGTACGCCACCATAGTGACCGGGTGACCTGCCGCACACTCCGTGGGCGGAGAGGTCGACAGCGCCCGTGCGAGACGGTTCTGACGTGCCGTCGGACACGGGCGCGGCGCACGCGACCGTGAGGCGAGACCTGGATGGCCACCGTGACCGACGGACAACCGAGGAGCTCGGGCCGGACCTCCGCGGGTACCGGCGAAAAGCCGGCCCCCGCGCCGGGAGCGGCCGACCGCACCCGTGCCTTACTCGCGCCGCGCGCGGGCGCACCGCACGAGGACGCACCGCGCGGCGCGCCCGACGGCGGCGGGACGAGAGGCGAGCCCGGGACCCGGCGCCCCTGGCCGCCCTCGGCCGTGCCGGACACGGACCCCGCCGAGGAGCATGGCCCGGCCGCGCCGTTCCGCGCGAAGCCCATGGCGCCCGCGCGCCCGCATCCGCCCGGCGACAGCCCGCTGCGGTTCACCGTCCCCGCCCACGCCTCGCGTGCCGCGCTGGTGCGACGCAGGGTGACCGACCACCTTTCCCGGCTCGGCCTGCCCGAGGAACTGTGCGACTCCGTGGTCCTCGCCACGGACGAACTCTTCGCCAACGCCGTCACCCACACGGGTATTCGTGCCTACGACACCGTCACCCTCACGATGGAACTGATCCGGGGCGCCGTACGCGTCATGGTCGCCGACCCCTCGCCCGTGCCGCCGCTGCTGCGCACGGTGGACGGCGGGGCGGAGTCCGGGCGGGGACTGGCCATCGTGAGCGTGCTCGCCGACGCGTGGGGCGTCGCCCCGGCCGAGCCGGGCAAGCCCGGCAAGCGCGTCTGGTTCACCCTCGCGAACCCGGCCCCGTCGGAGGTCACGCCATGACCGGTGAGGTGACGCCGTGACCAGTGCGGAGGTCTGGGCGCTCCCGGCGGCGACGTCGGCCGCGGGGCGCGAGCTCCTGCGCCGCGCGGCGGACGAGCGGGAGCTGATGCGGCGGGCACGGAGCGACCCCGGTGCCCTCGCCCGGCACCGCCTCGCCCGCTGCCGCGCCGACAACACCGAGGCCCTGAGGACCATCGTCCACCGGCACGGCTGGCCCACCGGGCCACTGGTCGGCGAACCCGCCTCGACCGCGGCCCTGATGATCCTGCTGCACGCCCCCGACCTGCCGTTCCAGCTCCGCTGCCGCGACCTGATCGCGGAGGCCGCCGCCGACGGCCACTGCCCCGCCGTGCACCTCGCCTTCATCGCCGACCACTGCGCGGTGGCCCGGGGCGAACCGCAGTTCTATGGCACCCGCGTCAACCCCGTGACGCTGCGGCCGTATCCGGTGCGCTGCCCCGAGACGGTCGACGAGCGCCGTGGGGACGTGGGGCTCGACCCCCTCGAACACCAGATGGCGGCGCTCCGCCGGGGGGCGTAGGGGCCTGTCCTGCGGGCCCGGACCCGGGCGGTGCGCCGCCGTCCGCCGGGGTCAGCGCCCCTCGGTGCGCTCCAGCACGAACACCGGGATCTCCCGGTCGGTCTTCTTCTGGTAATCGGCGTACGGGGGGTACGCGGCGACCGCGCGCTCCCACCACACGGCCTTCTCCTCGCCGGTGACCTCACGTGCCGTCATGTCCTGCAGGACCGGGCCGTCCTGCAGTGCCACGCGGGGGTCCGCCACCACGTTGTGGTACCAGACGGGGTGTTGGGGGGCGCCGCCCCGGGAGGCGACCACGGCGTAGCGGCCCTCGTGCTCCACGCGCATCAGCGGGGTCTTGCGGATCTTCCCGCTTCGGGCGCCGCGGGTGGTCAGGATGACGACGGGCAGGCCCGTCTCCGCGTGGACCGTGCCCTCGGTGCCGCCGGAGCTCTCGTACAACTCGACCTGTTCACGCACCATCGGGCTGGGACTGGGTTCGTACTCGCCCTCGAGAGGCATACGTCTCCTTTCCTCGTAGGTGTCACGATTCAACACGAGCGCGGACCGACTTCTTCCGCCCGCCACGCGCGACGGCCGGGCGGGGGCGAGGTGAGGCGCGTCGCGGGTCACGGGGGCTCACAGGGGACGCGGGAGACATGGGGGGTCACCGCGCGTGCCACCGCGGCCATGCCGGCGTCGTTCGGGTGCAGGCCGTCCCCGCTGTCGTACCCGCCCCTCAGGCGCCCCGTGTCCCGCGGATCGCGCAACGCCGCGTCCACGTCGGCCAGCGCGTCGAACACCCCGCCCGCCCGCAGCCGTTCGTTCACCTCCCGGCGCACCGCGTCCCGCTCCCGGCGCAGCGTCCGCGCCGGCGGCAGGGTGCAGCCCACCACCCGCACCCCGTGTTTCCGCGCCTCCTTCACCAGCCGCCCGTACCCGTCCAGCACCTCCTGTGCCGACACCGCCGTGCCCTGCGGCCACAGCCCGGCGAGCAGGTCGTTGACGCCGAGCAGGACGACCGCCGCCCGCACCCCCGGCTGTTCGAGCACATCCCGCTCGAACCGCCGTTCACCCGACGGATCGGTCCAGTCGGACAGCAGCCGGTTGCCCCCGATCCCGGCATTGACCACCGCCAGCCGGTCCGGCCGCAGCAGGTCGGGCCACCGCCGGTTCGCGTCGACGGTGGAGTACGCGCCGTCCGTGATCGAGTCCCCGAAGGCCACCAGCGTTCCCTCCGCCTCGGCCGGGACGACGCTCAGCCCCGACAGGAGGTACCAGGAGCGCGGGGCCGGCCCGGTGAAGCCGTCGAGGTCCGGCGCGAGGGTGAGATCGCCGGAGCCGGGCGGCGAGAGGTACGTGGTGGTGAAGGCGTCCCGGTGGTGGGTCGTGGACCCGGTGGCGTCCGGCAGATACAGCGAGACCGTCAGGTCCCGGCCGCGTTCCACCTCGACCGGCAGCACGTCGGTGTGCACTTCCCGGCCAGCGCCGAGTACCGCCTTCGGCGCGCCGTCGACGGTCACGGGCCGCGGGCGGGACCCCTCCACCGCCACGGAGAGCGCGCCCACGGTCAGCTCCTCGGCGCCGTACAGATGGGACAGCCGCAGCCGCGCACGACTCCCCGAGGCACTCGGGCGGACGACCATGCGCACGGTCTGATCGCGGAAGGACCGCCCGAACGGCATCGGGGCGGCCCCCCACACGGCGACGGTCCCGGCGGGGCTGCTCATGGTCGGGGACTACCCGGATTCGGCGGGCGAACGCGTCCCCCGTCCCGCGCACCCGCCCGCCCGCCGCCCGGTCCGCCACCCGTACGGCTTCGGCCAGTTCCGCCCGCCGGGTGATCTGGCCGAACTTCCTGGTGACCCGATGGTCGCCTCAGGCATCCAATGGCGCATGGCAAGGGCGAGTCTTCGCATGCGAGGTTCTTCATGACGCACTCCACTGCCCGCGCGGCAGCACCCGTCGACGCTCCCCAGGACGCGCCGGTCCCCCGGTTCCCCCAGGACCGCACGTGCCCCTACCACCCGCCCGCCGGCTACGCCCCACTGCGCGAGCAGCGGCCGCTGGCGCGCGCCACCCTCTACGACGGCCGCCGCGTGTGGCTGGTCACCGGCCACGCCACCGCGCGTGCCCTGCTCTCCGACCCCCGGCTCTCCGCCGACCGCACCCGGCCGGACTTCCCGATGCTCAACGAGCGCATCGCGGCCGTCCGCCGCACCCGCCGGTTCCCCCTGCTCGGCGTGGACGACCCCGAGCACCGCACCCAGCGCCGCATGCTCGTCGCGCACTTCACCCTCAAACGGGCCGCCGCGCTGCGCCCGCGCATCCAGGAGACCGTCGACCGGCTGCTCGACGGCATGGCCGCCGCGGGATCACCCGTCGACCTGGTGAGCACCTTCGCGCTGCCCCTGCCGTCGACCGTGATCTGCGCCCTGCTCGGCGTCCCCTACGCCGACCACGACTTCTTCGAGGAGCAGTCCCGCAGACTGCTGCGCGGCCCCGCCGCGGCCGACGTCGAGGACGCCCGGGAGCGGCTCGACGCGTACCTCGGCGCGCTGATCGACCGCAAACGCGAGGAACCGGGCGACGGCATCCTCGACGAACTCATCGCGGAGCGGCTGGAGAGCGGCGAACTCGACCGGGAGGACCTGATCTCGCTGTCCGTGCTGCTGCTGATCGCCGGCCACGAGACGACGGCCAACATGATCTCGCTCGGCACGTTCGCCCTTCTGCGGAACCCCGGCCGCCTGGCCGAACTGCGCGCCGATCCCGGGCTCGTCCCCGCCGCCGTCGAGGAACTGCTGCGGTTCCTGTCCATCGTGGACGGGCTCACCCGGGTCGCCACCGAGGACATCGAGGTCGCCGGGGAGACGGTCCGCGCGGGCGACGGCGTGGTCTTCTCCAACGTCGTCGTCAACCGGGACGCGGCCGTCTTCCCGGGCGGCGACTCCCTCGACTGGCACCGCTCGGCGCGCGGCCACACCGCCTTCGGCTTCGGCATCCACCAGTGCCTCGGGCAGAACCTGGCCCGCGCCGAACTGGAGATCGCCCTGCGTTCGCTCTTCGAGAGGTTCCCCGAGCTGCGGCTCGCCGCGCCCCCGGACGAGATCCCGCACAAGCCCGGCGACACCATCCAGGGGATGGTCGAACTCCCCGTGGCCTGGTGAGGAGGGCACCCATGAGCGACGACGGCACGCTCGACGTCAGCATCGACCACGACGTGTGCATCGGCGCCGGCCAGTGCGCGCTCACCGCGCCCGGCGTCTTCACCCAGGACGACGACGGCTTCGGCACCGTGCTGCCCGGCCGCCGCGACGGGGGCGGCGACCCCCTGGTCCGGGAGGCCGCCCGCGCCTGCCCGGTCGGCGCGGTGGCGGTGCGCGGCATCCGGGGCGAGGGCGAGACCGCCGCGGATGAGCGGGTGGGGTAGGCGAGCGAGGGTGAGTAGGGTTCCCGGGTGACTGCACAGGCCGCCGCACCCGGGAAGCCCTTCCTCTACGTCGTCGTGTGCGCCGCGGGGGTCGCCTCCGGCGTGGAGGAGCTGATCGCCGCGGCGCAGGAGCGCGGCTGGGAGGTCGGCGTCCTCGCGACACCGCTCGCCCTCGGCTTCTTCGACACCGCCGCCGTCGAGGCGCGCACCGGACGCGTGATCCGGTCCGCGTGGCGGCTGCCGGGCGAGCCGCGGCCCTTCCCGCCGCCGGACGCCGTGGCCGTCGCCCCGGCCACCTTCAACACGCTCAACAAGTGGGCGGCCGGCATCTCCGACACCCTCGCCCTCGGCACGCTCAACGAGGCGTACGGGCTCGGCGTCCCCATCGGCGTGCTGCCCTGCGTCGGCGAGGCGCTGGCCGCCCACCCCGCCTACGCGGCCGGTCTGCGGCGGCTGCGCGAGATGGGCGTACGGTTCGCCGACCCGTACGCCGGGACGGGCACGGCGGCGGACGCGGACGCGGACGCGGATGGAGACGGGGACTCGGACGGGGACGGGGACTCGGACGGGGACCGCCCGGTGTTCCGCTGGGAACGGGTGCTCGACCTGCTCCCGCAGCCGCCCGCACGGGAGAACACGGACGGCGCGTGAGAAGGGCGTGCGGGTCCCCGGGGAGGTCCTCGCGTTCACCGTGCGATGACCCCGACATGCATTTCCCGTAACGTTCCGGCGCCTTCCTGAATTTCTGTCGACAAGGGACGGGAGAGCACCTCCGGTCCGGGCAATTACCCCGTATGGACTGAGTAGTTGACGGTCGGTCAACTTACTCCGAGTTCGGGTGAGGTCCCTTTCGCGGGAAAATGAGCCCCTGTCTTGTTACTGCTCCCCGGCGTGTGCGAAGGTGTGGGGCGCCGACGTGCGGACAATTCCCATTCCGCCGGACGCGCCCGGTACGCCGTTCGCTCCCCTCTAGGAGAACGCGGTCGTGGTCGCGCGTGCGGGATGTCGAGAAAAACGCGGATGTGGATTGCGGACGCTCCCCGCGGGACGGTCGGCCGGGCGATGCGTCACCGGTCCGTACCTGGTCTCGCGCCCAGGGGCAGTGGAGGAAAGTGAACGTGAACGACGGGGCCGTGCCGCATTCCCCCGAGCCCGGCCGGCCACGCGAGGTGCCCGACGCGGAACTCGCCGCGGAGCTCAAGAAGTCCGGTGCCGAAGGCCCCGTCCACCGGCCGGTGGAGGAACTCCTCGCCCGGCACGGAGAGGCCGTGTACACCTACGCGCGCCTGTGCGTGACCGGGGCGCACCCCGCCGGGATGCTCACCACCTCCGCGTTCAGCCGCCTGTTCGAGAACGCCGGCCGGCAGGGCGGGCCCACGGCGGCGTGGCGGCCGGCCCTGCTGGTCACCGTCGGCCGGATCGCGGGGGAGTGGGACACCGACCACCGGCGCGACATGCTCCACCCCGAGCTGCGCTCCGGCGCCGGTTCCGCGGCGGCCCGGCTGCGGCCGACGGCCAACCGGCGGCTCGTCTCCGCCGCCTTCCAGCGGCTCGCCGAACCGGCGCGGTGCCTGCTCTGGCACATGGAGGTGGAACGCGAGGAGGCGGTCGTGCCCGCCGCGCTGCTCGGGATCGACACCGGTGACGTCCCCGTGCGACTCGCCCGGGCCAGGGCCCGGCTGCGCGACGCCTGCCTGGAGATCCACCGGGAGTCCGCGCCCCGGGACGACTGCCGGCGGTTCGCCCGGCTGCTCGACGTCGCGCTGCGGCGCGGGGACCGGGTCCTCGACCCCGACCTGCTCTTCCACATGGACGGCTGCGCGCACTGCCGGGGCGCCGCCGAGCAGCTCGACGGGTTCGACCGGCGGCTGCCCGTCCTGCTCACCGAGGGGGTCCTCGGCTGGGCCGCACGCGCCTACCTCGACACCCGCGGCCCCCGGGAGCCCGAGCCGGCGCCCCCGCGCGGGCCGACGGCGATCGACACGCGCATGGACTTCACGGCCCCCGACAGCCCGCCGGTGCCCGCCGCCCCCCGCCCGCGCACCCGGGTCCGCACGGCCGCCGCCCACATGCGCTCTCTCGCCGACCGCCTCCGCATCACCGCCCCCCGCCCTCGCCGCCCCGCCCGCCGCACCCCCGCGGACCAGGGCCCGCAGGAGGGCCCGCCAGGCGGGGAGCCGACGAGGGAGGACACGCCGGCGGCGGAGCGGCCCGTGCCGCCCGTCGGTCCCGCCGCGCGGAACCTCCGCGCCGGGGGCGGGCCCGCGCCCGCCGAAGCCGCCCGGCACCGGTCCAGGCGCCGGGCTCCCGGTGGCACGCTGCGAAACCCGCTCGGGGACACGCTGCGAGGATCGCTGGGCGGCGCGCCGCGAGCCTCACTCGGCGGCACGCTGCGAGGGCCCTTCGGGGCGGGGTCGCATCGCTCGGGAAGGGGGACGGCCGGGCGGGAGCCGCTTCTCGTGGTGGGCATCGTGGGGGCCTGTGTCGTCGTACCGCTCCTCGCGTGGGCCGTCATGGGGGCCGACGGGTCCGACGGGGGCGCGGCCGGCACGGCGGAAGGAGCGGCCGGGGGCACGGCGTCCTCCCTGCCTCCGTGGGCCGGGACGGCCGCCGACGCCTCCGACGGCGTCCTCCGGAGCCGGCTGCGCAACGCCGGCGACGGGCTGTGCCTCGACGTCCGGGGCGGGAAGGCGGACACCGGCGCCGAGGCCGTCCTCGCCGGCTGCGGCCCCGCCCGCACCCAGCGCTGGGCCTACGAGGGCGACGGTCTGCTGCGCAGCCTCGCCGCGCCCTCGCTCTGCCTCGACTCCCGCCTCGGCTACTCGGTCGTCCTCGCCCCGTGCGCGGGCCGGTCCGCGCACGGGGCGGCGGACGTCCGCTACGACTTCACCGCCGAAGGCAACCTCATATCGCGCCAGGACGAGGACCTGGCCCTCACCCCGGCAGCGCCCGGGTCCGACCCCGACCCCGGCACCGCGCTCGTGCTGAAGCCGCGCGCGACGGGCGACACGGAACAGCGCTGGCAGACCGGCACCGAGGGCGCGCCGCACACGCGGCCCGTCGACCGGGGCGCCGAGGGCACGCCCGGGGACCGCTGACCTCCGGTCTCAGCCGCCGAACAAGCGGAGCGACAGCCACAGTGCCGTCGTCGCCGGGACCAGAGCCGCCGGCACGGTGAGCAGGCCGAGCCGGGTGAACTCGCCGAGATCGACGCCGTGGTCGTGCTGGTGCAGGATGCGCCGCCACAGCAGCGTCGCCAGCGAACCGGCGTAGGTGAGGTTCGGGCCGATGTTGACGCCGAGCAGCACCGCCAGCACCGGTCCGGTGCCGGCCGGGGCGACCAGCGGCAGCAGTACCAGGACCGCGGGCAGGTTGTTGATCATGTTGGCCAGCAGCGCGGCCAGGGCCGCGACGCCGAGCAGCGCGGCCCAGCCGGTGCCGTCCGGCAGCAGGTGCCCCAGCGCGTCGGCGAGCCCGTTGTCGACGACGGCGCGTACCACCACGCCCAGCGCGAGCACGAACGCGAGGAAGCCCGGCGCCGCCGCCCGCACCACCGCCGGCGGGGTCGTACGACGGCGCACCAGCGCGCGCACGGCCAGGGTGAGCGCCCCCGCCAGCGCCGACCACGCCGGGTCGATGCCGACGGCGGAGGCCACGACGAAGCCGGCCAGGGTGCCGACCACGGTGAGCAGCGCGAACACCGGCATCGGCGGCGGCTCCCCGCCGTCCGGACCCTCGGCCGCGACCGTGCCGAGGTCCCGGCGGAAGAACCGCCGGAAGACGACGTACTCGGCGGCCACCGCCACCAGCCACGGCAGCGCCATCAGCGTGCCGAACCGGACGAAGCCGATGCCGGCGGCGGTGAACGCGAGCAGGTTGGTGAGGTTGGAGACCGGCAGCAGCAGCGAGGCCGTGTTGGACAGGTGCGTGCAGGCGTAGACGTGCGGTCTGGGGCGGGCGCCCATGTGGGCGGCGGTGGCGAACACCACGGGGGTGAGCAGGACGACGGTGGCGTCCAGGCTCAGCACCGCGGTGATCGCCGAGGCGAGCGCGAAGACGGCGGTCAGCAGCCGGCCGGGCCGGCCGGCCGCCCAGCGGGCCGTCCACGCGCCGCAGGCGCGGAACAGCCCCTCCTCGTCGCAGAGGCGGGCGAGGACGAGGACGGCGGCGAGGAAGCCGACGACGGGCGCGAGATGGGAGATCTCGTCCGCGGCGTGCCCCAGGGAGAGCGCGCCGGTGGCGACGACCAGGGTGGCGGCGGGTACGGCGACGACCGCCTCCGGCCAGTTGAACGGCCTGGCCACGGCGCAGGCGAGGACGGCGGCGAGGAGGAGGACGGACAGGGTCTCGGCGAGCGGGGTGTTCAGGGACGGCCTCCGACGGCGGTGAGGTGCGGGTCTGCCCGCACGCCCCATTTTCCCGGTTCGGGGCAGGTCATGGGGCCGACCCCCGGGCGAGCCGCTACCACCCTTCCAGCAGCGCCATCTCCGCCCAGATCGTCTTGCCCTCCGGGGTGTGGCGGGTCCCCCACCGCTGGGTCAGCTGAGCCACCAGCAGCAGCCCCCGCCCGCCCTCGTCGTACGTCTTCGCGCGCCGCAGATGCGGTGCCGTCGGGCTCGTGTCCGACACCTCGCAGATCAGGATGGACGTGTCGTGGATCAGCCGCAGCCGGATCGGCCGTTCCCCGTAGCGGATCGCGTTGGTGACGAGTTCGCTCACCACCAATTCCGCCGTGAACGCCGTCTCCGTCAGCCGCCACCGTTCCAGCTGCCCCACCACCTGCTTGCGGATCGCCGCGACCAGCGACGGGTCCGCGGGGATGTCCCACGTCGCGACCTGCGAGGCGGGCAGCCCCCGGGTCCGGGCCAGCAGCAGCGCCACGTCGTCCGCGGCCCCGCCCGTCGGCAACAGCGCGTGCAGCACCCGGTCGCACGCCGCGTCCAGCGAGTCGGACCCGCCGGGCGTGTCGGCACTGTGGGCGCAGCCGGCGCCGGCGGTGCCGTCGTGGGGGAACGCCGTGCCGGTCACCGGCGGCGGGGACAGTGCCTCGCACAGCAGCCGCTGACTGATCTCCGGGTCCCGTTCCCGGCTCTCCACCAGGCCGTCGGTGTACAGCCCCAGCACGGTGCCCTCGGGCAGTTCGAGCTGGACCGCCTCGAACGGCAGCCCGCCCAGCCCCAGCGGCGGCCCGGCCGGGACGTCGACCGGGCGGGCCGGGCCGCCACCGGGCGGCGCCAGCACCGGCGGCGGATGCCCGGCGCGGGCCATGGTGCACCGGCGCGAGACCGGGTCGTACACCGCGTACAGACAGGTCGCGCCGACCTCCCCGGTCGTGCCGTCCGGCCCGCTCTCCACGGACAGCCGCAGCACCAGGTCGTCGAGGTGGGTCAGCAGCTCGTCGGGGGCGAGGTCGATGTCGGCGAGGGTGCGGACGGCGGTGCGCAGCCGGCCCATCGTCGCCGAGGCCCGGATGCCGTGGCCGACGACATCCCCGACGATCATGGCGACCCGCATCCCGGACAGCGGGATCACGTCGAACCAGTCGCCGCCGACCCCGGCGCGGGCGGCCGGGAGATAGCGGGAGGCCGCCTCCACCGCCGCCGTCCGCGGCAGCCGCTGGGGCAGCAGACTGCGCTGCAGGGCCAGCGCGGTCTCGCGCTCCCGTGAGTAGCGGCGGGCGTTGTCGATGCACACGGCGGCCCGCGCGGTGACCTCCTCGGCCAGCAGCACGTCGTCCGGGGTGAACGCCTCGGGCCGGAGGAAGCGGCTGAGGACGGCGACCCCGAGGGTGCTGCCGCGGGCCCGCAGCGGCACCGACATCGAGGAGTGGATGCCGAGCGCGCGGATCCGCCGGGCCCGCACCGGGTCCTCGGCCAGCCACTCGGTGAGGGCGGCCGTCGGGTCCCCGGCGAGGACGGTGTTCCCCGTGGCCAGGCAGGCGGCCTGGGGCGAGGGCGCGGGGTACGACCGGGTGGTGCCGAGCCCGGTCAGCGCCTCGGGGCCGCCTGGCGTCGACGAC
The DNA here is from genome assembly GCF_030816915.1 of Streptomyces sp. B3I8. Classification (NCBI taxonomy): domain Bacteria; kingdom Bacillati; phylum Actinomycetota; class Actinomycetes; order Kitasatosporales; family Streptomycetaceae; genus Streptomyces; species Streptomyces sp. B3I8. Next base: position 6,902,747 of record NZ_JAUSYN010000002.1, read on the forward strand.
CGGTGCGCGGTGCGGCGCAGCGCGACGGGAAAGGTGAGGGAAACCGGAGACGGGTCGCTGCCGTCCTCCGGCCCGTCCAGCAGGTCGATGCTGACGAAGTCGGCGAGCGCCGGCACGCAGACGTCGGCCAGCTCCTGGGCGGTGCGGGCCACGTCGAGTGTGCTGCCGATGCGCACGCTCGCCTCGTTGACGAGCTGGAGCCGCTTGCGGGCCAGGTGCTCCTCGGTGAAGTCGTGCATCGTCATGCAGACGCCGCGCACCCGGCCCCCGTCGTCGACCACCGGAGCCACCCGGAAGAGCCAGGCGCTGGTCCGCCCGGCCACGTCGGCGGAGACGAGGGTGCGCACGTCGTCGGCGCGGCCGGTGGTGAGCACGTGGAACATGTCCCGCTCGATCTCCTCGCTCTCCCGCCGGCCGCCGACCTCGGAGGGACGCAGTCCGCGGACGCGCTCCTCGGGAATGCCCATGATCAGGGACATCGCCCGGTTGAACCGGCGCAGTCGCAGCCGCTCGTCGTAGACGGCGGTGGCGCACGGGGACTGGGCCAGTGCCGTCCGGGCCAGCGGGTCGTCGTCGGGGAGGGGCGCGGTGTCCTCCAGCGGGGTCACCACCAGCCAGTGGGCGGGGCCGTCGGCGCCGGCCGGGCGGTGGTGGGCGAGGACCCACACGGAGACGGTGTTCCCGTCCCGGTGGCGCAGGCGCAGGAGGCCGTCGACGCGGTAGGAGGGGTCCGCGGGGAGGACAGGACCGGCGGGGTCGGCCAGGAGCCCGGCGGCGGGGCGCCCCACGACCTCGTCGGCCGCGTACCCGAGCAGCCGCCGCGCGCCCTCGTTCCACTCCCGCAGCGTGCCGCCGTCGTCGACGACCGCCCGCGCCGTGGCGGCGTCGTCGTACGGGTACTCCGGGATCATCCTCGCCACTTCCTTGCGCACACTCCGGGTGAACAGGGGCGTCACACGTCGTTCCCAGGTTAGAGCCTGTCCTTTGGATCAGCCCTGCCGGACCCTTGACAAGCGCATGGCCAACTTGCGCGGACCCGGTCCGTTCGCGGTCCGTTCCGCGACGCGTTCCGGCCCGCTGCCGGTACCGGGCGGCCTCCTGGACGTTCGGCGCCGGGTACCGAGGCACACCCGCTCCCACCAGCCAGTATTTACGGGTAAGTACCCTCGGAGTACCGTTGGCGCATGCCAGCGTTGAATGTGGAGTTCAGCGAGCGTGAGCTCGAGGACCTCCGGCAGATCGCCAAGGAGCGCGGTACGTCGATGAAGGCACTCGTGCGCGAGGCGGCAGCCGCCGACATCGCCCGGCACCGGGCGCTGCAGGAAGGCGCGGAGGCGTTCCGGCGCTTCTTCACCGCGCACGCCGCGGAGTTCGCCGCCGCCTTCCCCGAGGACGAGTCACCCGGCGGAAGCGAGGGGCGGGACGTCTGAGCCATGCCACCGGACCTCCATGTCGATGTGCCCTGGCTGCTCCAGCGCCATGAAGAGGTGCTGCCGGACCAACCCCTCGTCAACGACTTCTCGGCGCTGGTCGCCGCGGTCGCGCGGCACCGTGTCGACCCGCCGCGGCTCGGTGTGGACTCCGACCCGGCGTGGCGGGCGGCGGCGCTGCTGCACACGCTGGCGCTGCTGAAGCCGTTGCCTTCGGCGAACGCGCGGTTCGCCTGTGCGACGGCGGTGGCGTACATGTTCGCGAGCGGGGTGGGGATCGATCCGCCGTACGGGGCGTTGGTGGATCTCGTGCGGGAGCTGATCGCGGGGAAGGCGGACGTGTACGGGGCGGCGGACCGGTTGCGGTCCTGGCAGATCTGAGGGGCGGGGGAGGAGGGGGCGGGGGCGGCGGGTCATCCCGCCCCCGCCGCCCCTTCCCTCCCCGAGCTCTCAACTTCGTTCGGGCAGGGGACCCCCATCGTCCCCGGAGGGCTCCGCCCCCCGGACCCCCCAGAAGATGCGCGGTTCCCCGCGCCCCTCATCCCCGCGCCAGGACCTCCCGGGTCAGTGTCCGCACCCCGGCGTGGCCCGCGAGGGCCATGGTCAGGTCCAGTTCCGCCAGTACGCACCGTAGGACGTGTTCGACGCCGGCCTGGCCGTCCAGGCCCAGGCCGTACGCGTACGGGCGGCCCAGCAGGACCGCCTCGGCCCCCAGCGCCAGGGCCTTGACGACGTCGTCCCCGGTGCGGATGCCGCTGTCGAACAGGACCGTCAGCCGGTCGCCGGCCGCGTCGGCCACCGCCGGCAGCGCGTCGGCCGCCGCGATCGAGCCGGCCACCTGGCGGCCGCCGTGGTTGGAGACGACCACGCCGTCCATCCCCGCGTCGGCGGCGAGACGGGCGTCGTCCGGGTGCAGCACGCCCTTGAGGACGATCGGACCGCCCCAGTTCTCCCGCAGGAACGCCAGGTCCGGCCAGGTCTTGCCGGGGTCCGCGAACATGTTCACGAAGTGCAGCACGGCCGCGTTCGGGTCCTCGTGCACCGGCTTGGCGAGCCCCGCCGCGAACGCCGGGTCGGTGAAGTAGTTGGCGGTGCCCACTCCGTGCAGGAACGGCAGGTACGCCTGGTCGAGGTCGCGCGGGCGCCAGGCCAGCAGGGGGGTGTCGAGCGTGACGAACAGTGCCGTGAACCCCGCCGCCTTCGCCCGCCCGAGGAAGCTCCGGGTGACCTCGCGGTCCTTGGCCCAGTACAGCTGGAACCAGCGCTCGCCGTCCCCGGACGCCTCGGCGACCGCCTCCAGCGGCGTACTGGAGGCCGAGGACAGCGTGAACGGCACGCCGAGCGCCGTCGCGGCCCGGGCGGCCGCGGACTCCGCGTCCGGATGCATGAGCGACAGCACGCCGACCGGGGCCAGCGCGAGCGGCGCCGGCAGCGGGCGTCCCAGCACCTCGACCGACAGATCCCGCTCGTGCACGTCCCGCAGCATCCGCGGCACGATCCGGTGGCGGTCCAGCGCCGCCCGGTTGGCCCGGGCGGTGCTGCCGTCGCCCGCGCTGCCCGCGACGTAACCGACCGGGCCGGGGCCGAGCCGCCGCTCGGCCATCTCCTCCAGCCGCGTCAGATCGGTGGGCAGCCGGGGCACGGCCCCCGTCATTCCGTTCAGGTAGATCTCGTACTGGAAGTCCGCCCAGTGCCGCGCCATCCGTCCTCCCGCTTCTCTTCCCGCCCCCCGGAGCGGAATGATTCCGGCCGATTGGCCAACCGCCGCAATCTCGCCACCTCGGCGACCCCGTCACCCTACGGCGGCTCTGTTGCGGGGGACACGTGTGCGACCCGCGTGACTTCGCGCCACTGATTCAACACTCAAAGTTACCGAAAAGTGTGGGGCCGATGTGTGTTTTCGATGGGCGTTCGACAGACTCACGCTCGCCCAACCGGCACCCGGCCGGCCGGCTCCGCGGGCCACACGTCCCCGGAGCCGCACCCGGCCGTCCGATCGAGCGGAAGGATGCACACAATGCCGAACCCCGCCCGCTGGACAGCGGCCCTGACCCTGAGCGCGGCCGCGGTCTGCGGACCCCTGGCCCTGCCCGCACCGGCGGCGCAGGCCACCCCCGCCGGCCCCGCCTCGCTCTACGCGCCCTCGGCGCTGGTGCTGACCGTGGGCCACGGCGAGCGGGCGGCCGACGCCACCGCCGAGCGGGCCGTCACCCTCAGCTGCGCGCCCACGCCCTCGGGCACGCATCCGGCCCCGGCCGAGGCCTGCGCCGGCCTGAGAGCCGTCGACGGCGATCCGGCGTCCCTCCGCCCGGCGGACGGGGTCCTGTGCACCAAGGAGTACGACCCGGTGGTCGTCACCGTGGAGGGGGTGTGGCGCGGCAAGCGGCTCTCCTACGAACGGAGCTTCGCCAACCCGTGCGAGAAGAACGCGTACGGCCCCGCCGTCTTCGCGTTCTAGTCCCGCCAGTCCCGCAGAGCTCGGGACCGTGTGAGCCCGTGAGCGTGGTTCGGGGGTGCGTGACTGGGGAGTAACGCACCTCCGTCACGGTCTCACGCGGTCCCGTACGGGGGCCGGACCGACAAAGTGGGGTTGTCGGCCGGCCCCCGCATTTCGTGTTTCGTTCGGTGCTCACTGCGGTGCGCGGGCGCGACGGCGGTGACTGGTGTCGCACCACGGGAAGCGCTTACTGCGCCGACAGGTGCACAGGGCGACCCGGAAGCGGTCGGAGGACACCACCGTGCCGTCCTCCAACTCGACCTCCACCGGGCCCTCCACCAGGATCGGACCGGTGCGGTCCATGGAGATCCGACGCGGCGCACCGGACGCGGTGTCACCGCCGTCCCGCCCCTCCCGGCCGTCCTGCCCGTCCCGCCCGTACCCGCCGTTCCGCCGGCAGGGCGCTTCAGGGCTGTCGTACGGCACGGATCACCACCAGCTCCTCCTTGTCGCCCGCGTCCGGGTCCGCGGCGAGCAGGCCCCGTTCCCGCAGCCAGCTCCGCCGCTCCCGCAGCACCGGGCCGAAGGCCACCCAGCGACGGTCGGTGACCTCCGCCGTCAGGCCGACGGTGCTCAGTTGCTCCAGGGTCCGCTCGGGGCCGCTGAGCACCGAGTGCACCAGGAGCAGCACGCCCCCCGGCCGCAGCAGCGCCGGCGCCTGCTCGCAGATCCGGTCCAGGATCAGCCGCCCGTCGTGGCCCGCGTCCCAGGCCCGGGCCCGGCCCCGGGGCTCACGGTGGCCGTCGGGCGTGGGGACGTACGGGGGATTGGCCAGGACCAGGTCGAAGGCCTCGCCGCGCACCGGCGTGAACAGGTTTCCGCGCAGTGCACGGATCCGCAGGCCGGCCCGCCAGGCGTTGATACGGGCCGCGTAGACCGCGCGACGCGACACGTCCACCGCCGTCACACGGGCGCCCCTGCGCGCGGCGACCAGGGCGAGGGCGCCGGAGCCGGTGCCCACGTCGAGGACCAGGGCGTCCGGTGCGAGTGGCTCGTCGGACAGGACACCGGCCAGGAGGGCCGTGTCGTCTTGTGGGGCGTAGACACCCGGGAGAACCAGAGGTTTCACGTGTGCCGGGTACCCGGGATCTCCTCACCTATCTTGCCGTGCCGACGACCGGGGGACGGGCACCTCGGCGGGCGGCAAAGGGGTGCGCAGGGAGGACCGCCCCGCCCGCCAGGCCGCCAGGAGCCGGTCGCCGAAGCGGCCTTCCAGGTACTCCGTCGCGTCGATGCCGAAGGTGATGTCGTCCTCCAGTTCGGGTTCCTGCTCCAGCAGGCCGCCGATGACGTCCCGGCGGACGATCTGCTCGTGGACGGCGTCCGCCTCGACGTGCTCGTCGTAGAAGAACCGGGCGGCCGGTCCGGCGCCGGCCCGCCGCATCGCCTCCGCCAGCCGGCGGGAGCCGGGGGAGGAGGTGATCTCGACGTCGGCGAAGTGCCCGACGAGGGCGCCGCGCAGGCCCCGGTGCAGGCCGAACAGGGACATGAGGTTGACGTTGGCGAGCATCTCGGCGCACGTGTCGTCGAGGTAGTGGCCGTACGTCGTGTCCAGCCCCAGGTCGGTCATGAGGTCGGCGAAGAGCTGGGCGTGCACGCGGTCGGGGCGGCCGCCGCCGTACTCGTCGAACTCCACGGCCGCCATCGCCGCCTTCGGGCGGCCCCAGAGGCGGGGGAGGACCCACGCGTGCGGGTCGGCCTCCTTGAGGTGGTACAGGGAGCGGTGGGCGGCGTACTCGCGCAGGTGCTCCGGGGTGCCCTCGTCGCGCAGGAAGTGGGAGGCGCCGGTCGCGGTGGGCGTGCCGGGGGTGTCGACCGGCTCGACGAGGAGGTCCTCCAGGGCGTCGGAGAGCGTCTTGTGGGCGGGGGCGTCCATGCGCAGGGCGGTGAGGAAGCGGTCTTCCAGGGCGGCGCGGAGGCGGAGGAGGGCGGGGTTCCACTCGAGGTCGGGGTCGATGCCGGGGAAGCCGCGGTAGTGGAGCTCGTAGCAGGTGTAGAGGGCGAGGTGGAGGTCCTCCCCGTAGGGGTCGGCGGTGGTGGTGGCGGTGTCGGGCAGGGGGTGGGGGGCTTCGGGGTGGTGGAGGTGGTCGAGGACGGTGGTGGAGAGGGGGCCGCGGGGGGTGGGGAGGGCGGCGGGGCCTGCCCGGCGGGGCGTGCGGTCGGTCATGAGGTGCGGGTACCCTTTTTCGCCCCCGCCGCCCCTGCCCTGCCCGTCCTTTCAAGGGGCGGAGCCCTTTGGACGCCGGGGTGCGTTCCGGGCCGACCGCCGGTGGGGCTCCCCGCGCCCACGCGGCGGCAGCCGCAGACACGCACAGCCCCGCGCCCCTCATGGGCCGCGCCCCTACGCGGCGCGGCCCACGGGAGTTTCTCCTACGGGGCGCTTCGTGGGGCCACTCTCAGGGGGACCGGAGGGGCGGGGTGGGGGTCCGTGGGGGTCTGGGCGATGGTCGACCACCAGGTGGGGCCGTCCTCTATGTGGCGGAGGAGAATGCCCTCGCGGATCGCCCAGGGGGAGATCGTCACGGTTTTGATGCCCGTCAGTTTCATCGCCGTGTGGCCGACCACCGCGCCCGCCAGGCTCTGGCCGGCCCGCGGTGCGGAAATGCCGGGGAGGTGGGCGCGTTCGGCCGCGGGGAGGCCGGCCAGGCGGTCGAGCTGCCGGCCCAACTCGTCCCGGTGCAGCTCCCGTTCCACGAACGGGCCGCGCCGGCCCGGCGCGGCCCCGCAGAGCCGGGCGAGCTGCTGGAACGTGCGCGAGGTCGCGACCGCCGTGCGCGGGCCCTCCCAGCGGATCCGCGCGGCCGCGTCCCGCAACTGGTGGCGGACCGCGCGCCGCATCGCCCGGATGCTCTCCGCCGACGGCGGGTCGTCCTCGTCCGCGAAGAACTCGTGCGTCAGCCGGCGCGCCCCCAGCGGCAGCGAGGCCACGAAGTCCGGCAGCCGGCCCCGACCGAACGCCACCTCCAGCGTGCCGCCGCCGATGTCGAGAAGGGCCAGCGGCCCCGAACGCCAGCCCATCCACCGCCGGGCCCCGAGGAACGTCAGCTCGCCCTCGACCTCGCCGGGCAGCGTGCACAGCGGCACCCCGGTGCCGGCCCGTACGGCGTCCAGCACCTCCTGACGGTTGGGCGCGTTGCGTACGACGGCCGTGGCGAAGGCCGACGGGTCGGGGGCACCCCACCGCCGCGCCGCCGCGTCGGCCGCGGCGACCGCCGCCACCAGGCGCTCCACGGCCTCCTCGGGCACGGGACCGCCCGGCTCGACGTGCTCGGAGAGCCGCAGCCGCCACTTCGCGGTGTGCACCGGCAGCGGTATGCCGCCGACCGCGTCCGCGACCACCAGCCGTACCGTGTTCGACCCCACGTCCACCACACTCACACGCATGGGTGTTCGCCTACCCGGATTGCGTCCGCGCACGCCTTCGGCGGCCGAGTGCGCCCCGCGAACGCAACGATGCGCTGCGGGACACGGCGGCGGGCGGGTGCCCGGCGTTCGCGGGCGGGATCGTGCGACGCCCGTGCGACCGCCCGTGCGGTGCGTGCCGCGGCCGGTCAGGCCAGCTGCCGCCGTACCAGTTCGCGCAGGCGGCCGTTCTCCTGGGACAGGAGCTCGCCGGGCGGGCCCTCCTGCACCACCTTGCCGTCCTCCATGACCACCACACGGTCCGCGTCCAGCACCGTGGAGAGGCGGTGGGCGATGACCACGCGTGTGGCGTTGAGCGCGCGGGTGCTCTCGATCACCGTGCGCTGCGTGGCGTTGTCCAGCGCGCTCGTCGCCTCGTCGAGGAAGAGGACACGGGGGCGGCGCAGCAGCGCCTGGGCGATCATCAGGCGCTGGCGCTGGCCGCCCGAGAGCGAGCCGCTGCCCTGCACGATCGTGTGCAGCCCCATCGGCATCCGGCGGATGTCCTCTCCGAGCCCGGCCAGTTCGGCCGCCGCCATCGCCTCCTCCGGGGTGCACGGCTCGGTGCCCCGGATGACGTCCAGGATCGACCCCGTCATCGGCTGCGCGTGCTGCAGCACCACCCCGCACTGCCGCCGTACCGCGGAGCGGTCCAGCGCGGAGAGGTCCTGGCCGTCGTACAGGACGCTGCCGGAGACCGGCCGGTCGAAGCCGATCAGCAGCCGCAGCAGCGTCGACTTGCCGCAGCCGCTCGGCCCGACGACCGCCACGAACTCGCCCGGCCGGACGGCGAACGACACGTCGTCCAGGACGAGCGGGCCGTCGTCGCCGTACCGGAACGACAGCCGCCGCGCCTCCAGCGCCCCGCTCAGTTCGCCCGGGGGTGTGCTGCCGGAACGGACCTCGGGCGGGGTGTCGAGCACCGGGCGGATCTCCTCCAGGAGCGGCAGCGCGGCCACCGCCGACACGAACGCGCCGGTGAGTTGGGTCACCGAGGTGAGCACCATGGTCACAGCGGTGCTGAAGGTGAGGAACGCCGCCGCCGACAGGGACCCGCGCGCCGGACCGGCCAGCAGCATGAACATCAGCAGCGAGCACAGCGGCAGATAGACCGCGCCCAGCACGGTGTTGAGGTTCTTGATCCCGCCCACCCCGCGCTGCAGTTCCCGGCTGCGCGCGAACTGCCGTGCCCAGGCGGCGTAGGCGTAGTTCTCGGCCGCCGCGACCCGCAGCTTCGGCAGCCCCCGCAGGGTCTGGTACGCCTGGTTGTTCAGCTTGTTGGTGAGCACGTTCAGCCGCCGCTGCCAACGCACCTGCCACAGCCCGAGCCCCAGGAACACGGCGGCGATCACCACCAGCATGCCGAGCGCGGCCAGCGCCAGCGGCACGCTGTACCACAGGAGCAGGCCGAAGTTCATCGCGCCGACGGTCACCGACTGCACGAGCACCGGCGCGATTCCGGCGAGCAGCCGCCGGATCGCGCTCACCCCCATCGCGGCGCTTGCCAGTTCGCCGGTGGACCGCTCGGCGAAGAACGCGGTCGGCAGCCGCAGCAGCCTGTCCCACACGGCCGGCTGGAGCGTCGCCTCGATGCGGCCCTCCAGGCGCAGCAGCGTCATGTTCTGCAGCAGCGTGAACGCCGCCGAGACGACGCCCGCCACGATCACCGCCAGGCACATCCGGCCGATCAGGTCCTCGCGGGCCCGCGGCACGAACGAGCCGAGCACCTTGCCGGTGGCCACCGGCACCAGCGCGCCGATCGTGAGCGTCACCACGGTGCTCAGCAGCAGCCGGCCCAGGTCGCGGCGGCTGCCGCGCAGCACGAACCGGGCGAGCCGCGGCAGGGACAGCCGCCGCTCGGGCAGCGGGCGGTAGAACATCACCGCCCCCGGTTCGAACTCCACCGCGTTGACCTTCTCCACCGGCGTCTCGCGCCCCGTCGCCGGGTGCACCGCGACATAGCCGCCGCGCCGCCACAGCAGCGCCACCGGCGCCCCGGACAGGGCCCGCCGGCCCACCAGCGGACCGATGTCCTCCCGCCACCAGCGTCCGGCCAGCCGCACGGTCCGGGTGCGCACCCGGGAGGCGAGGGCGATGCGCTCCACCGGGTCGAGGCGTTCGCTGCCGGCGCCGCCCCGCGCGGGGTCGGTGAGGGCCAGGCCGGCCGCCTCGGCGACCAGCGCGCACACGGCGTAGGTGGCGTCCGTGTCGGCGGCCGTGGCGCGCCGGCCGGCTGCGCCGGTCGCACCGGTCGTGGGGCCGAGGGAGGCGAGCAGCGTCCGGTCGGCCTGCGCGCGGGCCGCCTCACCGGCGCGGATGCCCGCCGCCGTACGGTTCTCGTGGCCGCGTTCCAGTTCCTCTATCCACCGGTCGAGCGTGGTCAGCAGCCGGTACTGCTGGTCGACCAGGCCCTGCCACAGCCCCGGGTCCATCAGCAGGTCGGCCGCGGCCTCGGCCCCGTACAGCGAGCCGTACGCCACGCTGCCCGGGGGCACCTGCATCCAGAACACGTCGTCGTCCGCGGGCGTGGCCGCCGCCTCGCCCGCCATCGGCGCCTGGAACAGGACGGACAGCCCGCGGCCGACGCCGAGCGCCAGGGCGTGCTCCAGCGGGCTGGTGGCCGGCGGCACGTACTGCGGGTTGCCGTAGGCGTCGTAGGACCAGGTCGCCGTCTCCGCCTGCTGGTACAGCTCGCGCAGCGCGATGCGGCGCACCGCGCACTCCCGCACCGGGCGTGCGACCAGGGTGTGGCGCGGCCCCGCGACCGGGCCGAGCAGCAGCGCCCCCGGCTCCAGCCGGCCCAGGTGGTGCCAGTGTCCCTGAGCGGCCGCGTCCACCGCGTACAGGTCCAGCGCGCCGGACGTCACCAGCCACAGCACCTGGGGGCCGTCCAGATCCAGCCGGGACCCGTCCGCCGCGCGGTCCAGGGAGGTGCCGAGCCCGCCGAGGGCGGACAGCACCGGGTCGACCTCGCCCGCGTGGCCCACTTGGTCCGCGTGGGGCGCGTGATCCATGTGGTTCGTGTGGCCCGAACGGTCCGCGTGGGCCGTGTGGCCCCTTTGCTCCGGAATCACGTCACCGCTCCCTGACCAGGGCCGCGTACGCCCCGCCGGCCGCGACCAGTTGCGCGTGCCGGCCGCGTTCGACGATCGTGCCGCGGTCGAGGACCACGATCTCGTCGCTGTCGCGCACGGTGCTCAGCCGGTGCGCGATCACCACGCAGGCGCAGCCGCGCCGCCGCAGGTTGTCCATGACGACCTGTTCGGTCTCCGCGTCCAGCGCGCTGGTCACCTCGTCCAGCACCAGGATGCTCGGGTCGCGCACCAACGCCCGCGCGATCTCGAGACGTTGGCGCTGACCGCCGGAGAAGTTGCGGCCGTCCTGCTCGACCCGGCTGTGGATCCCGCCCGGGCGGCGCGCGACGACCTCGTACAGTGCCGCGTCCCGCAGCGCCGCCACCACCGCCTCGTCGGGCACCGAGGGGTCCCACAGCGCCACGTTGTCGCGGACCGAGCCCTCGAAGAGGAACACGTCCTGGTCGACGAAGGAGACGGAGGCGGCGAGCGCGCCGCGCGGGATGTCGTCGAGGCGCTGTCCGTCGATCCGGATGACGCCCTCCCACGGCGTGTACAGACCCGCGATCAGCCTGGACACCGTCGACTTGCCGCTGCCCGAGCCGCCCACCAGCGCCACCTGCCGGCCCGGCCCGACGGTCAGGTCGAACCCGGTGAGCAGCGGCTCGTCGAGCGGGCTGTAGCCGAAGGAGACGTTCGCCAGCTCGACGTGCCCCTGGAGCCGTCGCGTGGACGTCCGGCCGGTGCCCCGGGTGTGCAGCGGGTCGGCGCGGAAACTCTCCACGTCCTTGAGCCGGGCCACGTCCGCCGCGAAGTCCTGGACCCGGCCCGCCACCCCGTTGAGCCGGGTCAGCGGCGCGGTGAACCGGGCGACCAGTGCCTGGAAGGCGACCAGCAGCCCCACCGAGAGATGCCCCTCGACCGCGCGCAGCCCGCCGATCCACAGGATCAGCGCGCTGTTCAGCGTGGCGAGCGTCGGCGCCACCACGCCCAGCCAGGCGCTCGGCACCCCGAGGCGCTGCTGCTCCTCCAGCGTGGTGGCGTGCTGCCCGGCCCAGGTGCGGAAGTAGCCGTCCTCGCCGCCGGTCGCCTTCATCGTCTCGATCAACTGCAGGCCCGTATAAGCGGTGTTGGTGAGCCGTGCGGTGTCCGCGCGCAGCTTCGCCGTCCGGGTCGCCCGCAGCCGTACGACGACCCGCATCGCCACGATGTTGAGCAGCGCCACCCCGATGCCGACGAAGGTGAGCTGGGGGTCGTAGGTGTAGAGCAGCAGCGCGTACAGCACGACGACCACCGCGTCCACGCCCGCCGCCGCCAGGTCCCGGGCGAGGGTCTCGGCGACGGCGTCGTTGGAGCCGAGGCGCTGGACGAGGTCGGCGGGGCTGCGCTGGGCGAAGAACGTGACCGGCAGCCGCAGCAGATGGCGCAGGAAGCGGGCGCTGGACAGGGTGGAGGAGATGAGCCGGCCGCGCAGCAGATTGGCCTGTTGCAGCCAGGTCAGCACCACCGTGAGCAGCACGCACGCCGCCATGGAGGCGAACAGCACGCCCAGCGAGGAGGTCTGCCCGCCGATGAGGAAGGTGTCGATGTACGTACGGCTCAGCGCGGGCACGGCCGCCCCGACCACCACCAGCAGCAGGCTGGCCAGGACGGCGGCGGGCAGCGTGCCCGCGGTGCCGCGCAGCCGCGCCGGGAGCGCACCGAACACCCCGGGACGGCGGCCGCCCTCGGTGAAGCTCTCGCCGGGTTCCATGACGAGGACGACCCCGGTGAAACCGGTGTCGAACTCCTCCCTCGGCACGAACCGGCGGCCCTTTCCGGGGTCGTTGACGAACACACCGCGCCGGCCGAAGCGGCGGCCGGTGCCGTCGTAGACGACGTAGTGGTTGAACTCCCAGAACAGGATGGCGGGCGCCGCCACCTCGGCGAGGGCGGCGGTGTCCATCTGCATGCCTTTGGCGGTCAGCCCGTAACTGCGCGCCGCCTTCAGGAGGTTGCTCGCGCGTGAGCCGTCGCGGGAGACGCCGCAGGCGATCCGCAGCTCCTCCAGCGGCACGTGCCGGCCGTAGTGGCCGAGCACCATGGCCAGGGAGGCGGCCCCGCACTCCACCGCCTCCATCTGCAGCACGGTGGGGGTGCGCACGGTGCGGCGCCGCCCCCGCGGGGTGCGGGGGGTGCCGCTCGGCCGGGTGCGCCTCGGCGGGGCCGCGCGGCGCCGGCCGCGCGGGGGGAGGGTTTCCTGTGCAGGGGTCACGGCAGCAGCCAATCGAGGGGACGCCGGTCGGTCAGCCGGACCGAGGCGGTGGCCGTGGTCATCGAGGTGAGCCGGAACGGCGGTCCGTCCGCGGACGACCAGCGGTAACCGCTCTTCGTGGTGGACGAGGTCGGCAGCCGTACCAGGACGGCCACCGGGGGGCCGTCCGCGGTGAACTGCCGGGCGAGCGAGCTGTCGCCGAGGAACGCGGCGATCCGGGTACGGGTCTGGGCGGTGCGGTCGACCCGGACGACCCGCCCGCGCAGCACCCCGTACCGCTGGGCGGGCGCCGACTGCACGGTGAGATCGACGACCGCGTTCTCCGGGACGGAGGCCGCGTTCCGCGCGGGGACGTACACCGTCGCGTACAGCGGGTCGTCGGCGTGCGCGACCTTCTCCACGGCGGCGATGTCCGTACCGGCCTGCACGATGCGGCCGATGTCGGCGGCGAGCGCGGAGATCCGTCCCGCGGCGACCGTACGCACCACCGCGTCACCCTCGCGCGTACGGACCTTGACGACCGGGGCGCCGGCGGACAGCCGTTCGCCCTCCTTCACCAGGACCGCGGTCACCTGCCCGGCGACAGGGCTCTGCAGGACGTAACTGCCCTCCGCGTGGGTGAGGACGGCGGGGGCGTCGACGGTGGACGGCACCGAGCCGGTGACCGCCCACACCGAGGCGGCCGCCATGACGAGGACGGTCACGCAGAGCACCAGCCAGCCCTGCGGGCGGGCCAGCCGCACCGGGAGATCGAGCTCCTCGGGCGACTGCAGCTTGGCGAGGGCCTGCTGTCGGAACTGCACGGGGCTACTGCCTCACCTGGTGGGTGACGAACGGCGGAACGGGGCGGGCACCCGGCGGTCCCGGGACATGGGGGCGGGCATCGGGACGTCCCGATGCATGGGGCGGGCACCGGGACGTCCCGGAACCGGGGGGCGGTTCCGGGACGTCCGCGAGCGGGGCTCGGTCAGAGACCGGCGACCAGGCCGGTGACCGGGGCGGTGTTCAGGCCCGTGACACCCTCGACGGTGTTGACGGCCGTGTTCACCACACCGGACACCGGGGCGACGCCGTCCACCAGGCCGGTGACGGTGCCGACGGCGTGGAGGGACAGCCCGCCCGAGACGGCGTCGAGGTCGGCGTCCGAGATCTCGGCGGTCTCGACCTGGGGGGTGGAGTTCATCAGGGAACTTCCCTTCGTAAGTGTGTGCAACAAGGGGGGAGCGGCCCCCATCGCCGGCAGATGGCCTCTGCGGACAGTGGTCGGCCGCGTTCCGCGGACGGTCGGGCCCTGTGTGAGACGAGGCCGTGGGGGTGACCGCCGCGGTGCGATGGATCAAAGCACGACCCCGCGCCGGGCTTCCACCCGACAGCGACGCTCACCAGCACGGACGCCGGAGGGACGGCTCGTCGGGTGCAGACGCGGGCACGTCGCGCCGGTCACTTCTTCACATGCTGCGCGGCATCGCCGCGTCTCCTCCCTTGCGGAGCGCCCCGCACGAGGGGGCGTCCTCCCCCGCGGGCGCCGACCGGTGCCGGGGATGTGGACGGTCGTGGCGACCGGTGACCCCGTTGCGTATTCGATGTGCAGATTTGCTGAAGCCGACGTTCCGCTCCATCGCAAATGCGGAGGGTGCCCCTCCGGTGACGGACCGTCGGAGCGTCGCGGGCGTCACGGAACCGGTCAAATCGGATCGCCCGAAAGACATTTGAACATCCGACAGCTCTCTCGCGTACCAACGGGCAACAAGGCGTCCCCAGCCCGCTGCCGCACGGCGGCGAACACGCGACTTGGTCCCCCAGGAGGTCCAGAGTTGAGTCACAAACGCATACCCAAGCGCAAAGCCGTCATCGCGGTGGGTGGCGTCGCGGCACTCGGAGCGGCGGCGCTCCTGCTGCCCAACGCCAACGCCTCGCAGACGGACTCGGACGACACCACGCCCAGAACGTTCAAGGCGGTCGACGTCCCCGCCCTCTCCTCCCGGCTCCAGGACCGGCTCGGCGACACCTTCGCGGGCGCCTACTACGACGCGGACACCAAGCGGATCGTCGTCAACGTCGTGGGTGACGACGACAGCACGATGAACGCCGTCCAGGAGGCGGGCGCGGTACCGCACCAGGTGCGCAACAGCACCGACGCGCTCGAGAACGCCGCGAAGACGCTGCGTACGGACGCCACGATCCCCGGCACGGCCTGGGCGGTCGACCCGAAGACCAACGAGATCCGGGTCACCGCCGACAGCACCGTCACCGGCGCCACGTGGGACAAGCTCCAGTCGACCGTCAAGAGCCTCGGCTCCGGCATGGCGACCCTCAAGAAGTCCGAGGGCACCTTGAAGACGTTCGTCTCCGGCGGCGACGCCATCTTCGGCGGCAACGCGCGCTGCTCCCTCGGCTTCAACGTCACCGCGGGCGACGGCAGCCCGGCGTTCCTGACGGCGGGTCACTGCGGGGTCGCGGCGGACCAGTGGGCAGACGACCAGAACGGACAGCCCATCGCCGCGGTCGACCAGGCCACCTTCCCCGGTGACGGCGACTTCTCCCTGGTCAAGTACGACGACCCGGCCACGCAGGCGCCCAGCGAGGTGAACGTGGGCGGCGGTCAGGTCGTGAAGATCACCCAGGCCGCGGAGGCGACGGTCGGGCAGCAGGTGTTCCGGATGGGCAGCACCACGGGGCTGCACGACGGATCGGTGCTCGGCCTCGACGCCACGGTGAACTATGCCGAGGGAACGGTGACCGGGCTCATCCAGACCGACGTGTGCGCGGAGCCGGGGGACAGCGGGGGGTCGCTGTTCACCCAGGACGGCAGCGCGGTCGGGCTCACGTCCGGGGGCAGCGGGGACTGCACGGCGGGGGGCGAGACGTTCTTCCAGCCGGTGACGACCGCGTTGCAGGCGACGGGGGCGACGTTGGGGGACGGCGGGGGTGATCAGGCCGGCGGTCAGGCGGGTGACCAGGCCGGTGACCAGGCAGGCGATCAGAGTGGTGACCAGGCCGGTGACCAGGCCGGTGGGGACGCGCAGGCCGGTGGGGACGCGCAGGCCGGTGGGGACGCGCAGGCCGGTGGGGACGCGCAGGCCGGCGGGGCCGGGCTGGAGTCGGCGCACCACGGGCACCGGCGCGGTCGCTGACGGGTGAGGCGGGGGTCCGCGAAGAACAATTCTCTCGCCCCCGCCGCCCTTGCCCTTCCCGTCCCTCGAGGGGCGCTGCCCCTTCGACCCCGGACGTGGCGGTTGGTGGGTGGTTGCTCGCGCGGTTCCCCGCGCCCCCGGAAGGGGCGCGGGGCTGTGTCGACATGCGGCCCCGCCACGTGGGCGCGATCTTTCCGGGAGTCCGGGGGCGGAGCCCCCCTGGGAGGGGAAGGGCAGGGGCGGCGGGGGCGGAGAAGGACCGGCCTCACACCGCTCGTAGCAGGAGCAGCGCCACGTCGTCCAGGCGCTCGCCACCCGCCGCCTCGCGCCCCAGCAACCGGTCCGCCAACGCGTCCATCGGCTCCACCGGGTCCCCCGCGAGCCGCTCCGCCAGCTCCCCCAGCGCATCGTCGAGGTCGACCTCCGGCGACTCGATCAACCCGTCGGTGTACAGCAGCAGCACCGCCCCCCGCGGAAACGCCACCTCCACCGTCGGATACACCGCCGACTCCTGGATCCCCAGCAGCGGCCCCCCTGCCAGGTCCAGCACCCGTACCCGCCCGTCCGGCCGCCGCAGCAACGGCGGCGGATGCCCCGCCCGCGCCAGCAGCATCCGCTCCCGCTCCCTGTCGATGCTCAGATACACACAGCTCGCGAAGAGATCGGTGCGCAGGTCGATCAGCAGCCGGTTGGTGCTGCGCATGACCTCTCCGGGACCCTGCCCCACCGTCGTGTACGCGCGCACGGCGGTACGGATCTGCCCCATGAGCCCGGCCGCGGTCACGTTGTGCCCCTGCACGTCCCCGATCGCCGCCACCGCCCTGTCCTGCGTCGGCACCACGTCGTAGAAGTCGCCGCCGATCTCCATGCCCTGGGTGGCGGGCAGATAGCGGGCCGCCGTCTCCAGACCGGGCAGCGACGGCAGCGACGGCGGCAGCAGTGCCTGCTGCAGCCCGTGCGCGAGCCGGTGCTTGGCGTCGTACAGCAGCGCCCGTTCCAGTGCCTGCGCGATCAGGCCGCTCAGACTGGTCAGCACCGCCCGCTCGTCGGCGGGGAACGCGTGCGGCTGCGCGTACGCCAGTACCCAGGTGCCCACCGCCCGCCCGGAGGCGATCAGCGGCAGGCACGCCCACGCGGCCATGCCGTCCGAGGTGGGCGTCCGTCGCGGGTACAGCCGCTCGAGCTGCTCGGGGGACTCGAAGAACGCCGGCGCGCTGGTGGCCAGCACCCGGGCGCTGGGGATCGGCGCGGTCAGCGGCGTACCGTTCCAGCGCTCGACGGCGGCGTCGTCGGGGAAACCGCGGTGGCCGAGGATGTGCAGCCGGCCGGCGTGCGTGCCCAGCATCATCAAGCCCTGGCTGCCGACGGCCGGCGCGATCTCGTCCGCGATGAGCTGGACGACGTCCTCGACCCCCACCGCCTGGGTGAGCGCGCCCGCCAGGTTGAGCACGTGCCCGATGGTCACCAGCCGTCTGCCCCCCACCTGGCGCGTGGGATCGACGGTGTCGGCCCGGCCCCCCCGCTTGTCGCGGGAGGCCGCGTCGGAAGGGGCGATGCGCAGGCTGAGCCCGTCGTCGCCGGGGTAGAACCGGAAGGAGAGCCAGCTCCCCGGCGGTCGCAGCGCGACGAACGTGGTGACCTGCCGGGTGAGCAGCGCGGCCCGGTAGCGGTCCTCGTAGCCGGGGTCGTTGAGCCAGGGGGCGGCCGCCCACAGCAGGGCGCCCGGCAGCTCCGCGGCCGGAATGCCGAGCAGTTCGCCGGCCGCCCGGTTGGCGAAGGTGATCCTGCCGTGCAGGTCCAGCCCGCACAGCCCGTACGGCAGCCGGGCCGCCGTGCGGACCGCCGCCAGCGCACCGGAGGGGTCGCTCACCTCCGCCTCGGCGGGCGGCGGCAGCACATCGGGTTCGGGTCCGACCGGACGGTGCTCGGCGGCCGCCCGCTCCAGCCGGCTCACCAGCCGGTCGCAGGCAGCGTCGAGGTGGTGGCGCTCGCGGTCGGAGAGCTGCGGGGCGTGGGTCTGGGGCCAGGTCACGAACACCGCGCCGTACGCGGTGTCGTCCGTCGCGAGGGGCAGCGCGGCCAGGCAGAACGGGTACGGGAGGACGGCCGCGATGCGCGGGTAGCGGTGGGCCATCTCGACCTCGCCGCCCACCCACACCAGGCGCCGTTCGCGGAGCGCGTCCGAGACGGGCATGGACGAGCCGAGGCTCACGCGCTCCCAGGGCGAGGCGAACACGCGGGGGAGGCCCGCCATGACCGTCATCTCCAGCACCGGTTCGCGAGAGGAGAGCAGGTAGATGGCGCCGGACAGGGCGTGGAGGTCGTCCAGCACGGCGGCGAGGGTCGAGGACAGCGAAGGGTGACCGGGCGGGTCGGAGACCGGCGGCGACGGCGGTACGTCGGCCACGCCGACCACCTCCTCCCTTCCCTCGACACGGAATCCAGCCTCCCGCACGGCCGCCCGGCCCGCACGGCGAAAGGCCCCCGACGGCGCCCGGACCCCGGGAGGCGGCAGGGGCGGGAAACCGCGTAGGTGTCACAGGGGCTGCACATCCGCCCCATACGCGCTGTAATGACGGCGTGGTCAGTGAGCGGCGCACCGCGGAAAGCGGATCGAGAACACCGCGTACCGAGCTTGCCCTCAAGACCCTCGCCGCCGACCTCTCCGCCCACGACCGCCTGCGCCGCACCCTCGAACAGACCCTCGTCTTCGCCCACGCCACCGCCGCCGCGCTCTACACCGCCGACGCGTCCGACGCCCTCACCCTCGCCGAGTCCGTCGGCGTCCCCCGCACCCTGTACGGGCTCCGCGACACCTACCCCCTCACCGCCTCCTCGCTCCTCGTCGACGCCCACCGCGCCGGTGCCCCCCACTGGCTCACCGCCGCCGACCTCGCCCGGCGCTCCGACCCGCGTTTCCTTCCGCCCCTCGCCGACTTCTCCCTCGGCGTCCTGCCGCTGCGGGACGGCGGCTGCCTCGTCGTCGTCCACGACGCGCCCGGCGGCTTCGACACCGAGGACCGCGCCTGCCTCGCCGTGATCGCCGAGGCCCTCACCAGTCGCACCCCGGCCCCGGTCCCCGACGACGGTCACGACACCCCGCGCTCGGCCTTCTTCAGTCTCGCCATGGACACCGGCCGCATCGAGGTCGACGACGCCGTGCTCGACCTGTTCGGTCTGGCCCGGGACGACTTCGACGGCCGGGTGGAGACCCTGCTCGCCCGCACCGTCCCCGAGGACCTGCCCTCCCTGATGTCCCTGGTCGAGCCCGACCACATGTCGCTGGGCGAACGCGAGCTGGAGTTCCGCATCCTCCAGCCCTCCGGGGAGCCACGCTGGCTGCGGATGCGCGGCCGGCTGCTGCCGGCGGACACGGGCGTCTCCGCGGGCGCGAGTCCCTCCGAGGCTTCGGACCCGGCCGCCCCTGCGGACCTCACAGCGGCTCCGGTCTCCTCCGCGGCTCCGGGCGCGGGCCGGGGCGGCGGCGCACCCGGCCCGCCGCGCCTGGTCGGCACCGTCGCCGACGCCTCCACCCTGCGCCCCGGCTTCAGCGACGTCACCCGCATCCAGCGCCTCGCCGCCGCCCTGGCCACCGCCGGAACGGTCCGCGGCGTCGGCGAGGCGGTGGCGACCGCACTGCGCGTCCCGCTCCGCGCCGACCGCCTAGCCCTCGCCGAGCTGGAGGGCGACCGCCTCGTCGTCACCGTCCTCGACCCGCCCGACCCCGAGGCCTGGCCCGCCCTGTGGCGCTCGGAATGGCGCTCGGAGTGGCCTGACGCCCCCGTGGGCGCCATGCCGACGCTCGCCGCCACCCTGCGCGAGGGCCGTATCACCATCCGGCCCGCCGGCGCCGTACTCGAACCCGCCCTCGCCGAGGTCGGCCCCGGCGGGCTCGCCGTGCTGCCGCTGCCCGCCGACGGCCGGATGGCCGGCGCCTGTCTTCTCGGCTGGGACGCCCCGCACGACTTCGCCCCCGACGAACGCGCCCTGCTGACCGCCGCCGCGGGCCTCGCCGGACAGGCACTGCTGCGCGCCCATGCCTTCGACGCCGAGCACGAGCTGATCGGCATGCTCCAGCGCACCCTGCTGCCGCGCCGGCTGCCCCGGCTGCCCGGTGCGGAGGCCGTCGCCCGCTACCTCCCGACGACCGCCGGCCTGGAGGTGGGAGGCGACTGGTACGACGTGATCCCGCTGCCCGACAACCACGTGGCCCTCGTCATCGGCGACGTCCAGGGCCACAACGCCTCCGCCGCGACCCTCATGGGCCAGATGCGCACCGCGCTGCGCGCCTACGCCGTCGAGGGCCATCCCCCGGACGTCGTCGTCTCGCACGCCAACCGGCTGCTGGTGGGCCTGGAGAGCGACCTGTTCGCGACATGCTGCTACGTCGACATAGACATGGAGGAAGGTTTCGCCTGGTGCGTACGGGCAGGCCATCTGCCGCCGGTTCTGCGCCTCCCGGACGGACGGACCGAAACCGTGGAGTTCGAGGGCGGCCCGCCGCTCGGCGTGGTCGCCCAGGCGGACTATCCCATGTCACCGCTGCGGTTCCAGCCCGGCACGGTGCTCGCGCTGACCACGGACGGCCTGGTCGAGTCCGCCGAGGTCGACCTCGACACCGGACTGGAGCGGCTGGCCGCGCGGCTCGCCGCCGGGGACCCCGCCCGGCTCGGCGCGGTCGCCGACGCCCTGCTGACCGACGCCAACCGCGGTGACGACGTCGCCCTGCTCCTGCTGCGCTACGACGGCATGGCGCAGCGGCCGCTGCGCGAGAGCTGGTCGGTGTGGCGGGTGCCCGAGGCGGTGCGGCACGCCCGCCGTTACACCCGGCGCGTGCTGCGCACCTGGGGACTGACGGAGGAGGCGGACACCGCGCTGCTGGTGGTGTCGGAGCTGGTCACCAACGCGCTGGTGCACACCGACGGCCCGGTCCGCCTCGACCTCACGCTGGTCAACCACCGGCTGCGGATCGCCGTCGCCGATTCCTCGCCCCGCACCCCGATCAAGCCGACCGGGCTGGGCTGGGAGGCGACGGGCGGCCGCGGCATCCTCCTGGTCGAGGCGATGTCGGCGGCGTGGGGGTCGGTGCCGGCGAGTGGTGGCAAACAGGTGTGGGCGGAACTGACGCCGGATCCGGAGCTCTGACGGAGCCGGACACTGACGGGCCCGTGCGGTCCTGCTCCGCCTCCCGCCTTCCGCCTCCCGCCTTCCGCCTTCCGCTCCCCGCCCCCGTGCGACGCTGGGAGCGTGCGCCTGTTGCTGATGTCCGACACCCACCTCCCCAAGCGGGCCCGGGAACTCCCGGCGCCCCTGCTCGCCGAGCTGCCCCGCGCCGACGTCGTGATCCACGCCGGCGACTGGGTCGACGCTGCCACGCTCGACCTGCTGGAGAGCCGCAGCGCCCGGCTCCTCGCGGTGTACGGCAACAACGACGGGCCCGAGCTGCGCGCCCGGCTGCCCGAGGTGGCCCGGGCCGGGCTGGCGGGGCTGCGGTTCGGCGTCGTGCACGAGACAGGCGCCGCCCAGGGGCGGGAGCGCCGGTGCGCCGAGCGCTTCCCCGACCTGGACGTCCTGGTCTTCGGGCACAGCCACATCCCCTGGGACACCACGGCACCCGGCGGGCTGCGCCTGCTCAACCCCGGCTCGCCCACCGACCGCCGCCGTCAGCCGTACCGCACGTACATGACGGCGACGGTCACCGCCCGCGGCGGGCTGACGGAGGTGGAACTCCACCGTCTCCCGCCGCGGACGGGCACAGGCGGCACCGGCGGCTGAACGCCGGCGCACCCCACTGGTGCGCGTCAGCCGCCGGACACCCCCGTCCAGCCCACCGGCACCCGGGCCAGTCGTACCCGCTGCGGGTGGTCCCCGACCGCGACCGACAGCCGCTTCTCGCCCGTGGCGAAGTCGATCGCCGTGACCCGGTCCGCGCCGCTCTCGGAGATGACGCAGTCCTTGCCGTCCCCGCTGACCGTCGCCCAGTACGGCTTCGACGCCGCCACCAGCGGTCCCTCCTGGAGCGTGGCGCGGTCGACGACCGTGGCGTAGTCGTCCATGGTCCCCGCGACGCACAGCTTGCTGCCCGAGGGGTTCATCGACAGCCCGTGGTGGCGCGAGTCGTTGACCATGGTCGTACGGTCGTCGCTGGTCGCAGGGTTCTTCGGCAGGGTCTTCATCCGGGTGATCCGGTCGGTGCCGACGTCGTACTCGAAGAAGCCGTTGAAGAAGGACACCTGGAAGTAGAACTTCGACTCGTCCGGGGAGAACACCGCCGGGCGGACCGCGTCGGAGTAGTCCTTGAGGCCGAACGCGTCCAGCCGCTGCCGCATGTCGATGACCTTGACCTGTTTGAACGTGGTGGCGTCGACCACCGTGATGTGGCGGTCGCCCTTCGTCCAGTCCCAGACGGGGTCGTCCAGCGAGGTGTTGACGTCACCGATCGACATGTTCCAGATGTACTTGCCGTCCTTGGTGAAGACGTTCTCGTGGGGCTTGTCGCCGGTGGCGAACTGGCCGAGCTGCCGGCCGGTGGTGATGTCCAGGACGTGCACCTTGTTGGCGGTGGAGGCGGAGACCGCGACCCGGGTGCCGTCGGCGGAGACGGCCATGTGGTCGGCGCGGTAACCCTCCACGGCGAAGCGCCAGTTGATCCGGCCGGTGGTCAGGTCGATCGAGACGACGTCGGCGAAGCTGGGGCGGGAGACCACCATCGACTTCCCGTCGGGGGTGGCGTACATGTCGTCGACGAACTGGTCGTGGCCCTCGCCGACGCTGTTGCGGATCGCCTGGAAGTAGATCCACTTGATCGGGTCGGCGTTGATCTCGGCCATGCGCTCGGTCTTGTCGGGGACGACATTGACGCTGCCGATCTTGGCGTAGGTGCCGGAGGAGTGGATGACGTCGGCGGTGCCGTCCCAGTTGTTGCCGACGAACATGACTTCCTGGAGCGCGGTGCCGGCCGTGTCGGCGGCGGTGGCCGTGGCCGCCGCCGGGGTGATCGTGGTCAGGGCGAGGGCGGCGGCGAGAGTGAGGAGGAGGCGAGGTCTGAGCATGGGGGGTCCCGTCGGTCGTTGGTGCGGGCATGACAACGCATGAGCAACGGACTACGGACTTACTGGAAAGTAAGGAGAGGAGGGGGTGTGGCACAAGGGTGTGTGCACGGTCAGTTTTTCGCCCCCGCCGCCCCTTCCCTTCCCGCCCCCGGGGGCTCCGCCCCCCCGGACCCCCGAAAAGATCGCGCAGTTCCCCGCACACCTGTCAGGGGTGCGGGCAATTGACACGTGCAGCCGTCCGCTTCAGCCTGGGCGGGCGGTGTTGATCGAGAACCAGAAGGGGCACGCAATGCTGGAGTCGCTCGGGGTGGCAGTCGTCGGGTTCGGGTGGATGGGGCGGGTGCACAGCCAGGCCTACGCCCGTCTGCCGCACCACTTCCCTGACCTGCCCCTGCGGCCACGGCTGGTCGCCGTCGCCGACGACGTGCCGGGGCGGGCCGAACAGGCCGCCGAGCAGTACGGGTTCGCCACCGCGACCCGCGACTGGCGCGAGGTCGTCGCCGACCCCCGCGTGCAGGCCGTGAGCGTCACCGCGCCCAACTTCCTGCACCGCGAGATCGGCACCGCGGTGGCCGGGGCGGGCAAGCACCTGTGGATCGAGAAGCCGGTCGGGCTCACCGCCGCCGACGCCCGCGCCGTCGCGGACGCCGTCGCGGACGCCGGTGTCCAGGGCACCGTCGGCTTCAACTACCGCAACGCCCCGGCGGTCCAGTACGCCCATGAACTGATCGCCGAGGGCGCCCTCGGGAAGGTGACCCATGTCCGCATCCGGCTTTTCAGCGACTACGCCGCTCACCCCGACGGGGCGTTGACCTGGCGCTACGAACGGGAGCGCGGCGGCAGCGGGGTGCTGGGCGACCTGGCCTCGCACGGAGTGGACCTGGCTCGGTACCTGCTCGGCGAGATCGAGGCGCTCGTCGCCGACACCGCCGTCTTCCTGACCGAGCGGCCCCGGCCGGCCGGGGCCACCGCCGGTCACCAGCGGGCGACGGGCGGAGAACGGGGTCCGGTGGAGAACGAGGACTACGTCAACTGCCTGCTGCGCTTCGCCTCCGGTGCGCGCGGCGTCCTGGAGGCATGCCGCGTTTCGGTGGGGGAGCAGAACGCCTACGGCTTCGAGGTGCACGGCACCACGGGCGCGCTGTTCTGGGACTTCCGCAGGATGGGGGAGCTGGGGGTGAGCACCGGGACGGCGTACCAGGACCAGCCGGTGAGCACGGTGCACGTCGGCCCGGGGCGCGGGGAGTTCGCGGCGTTCCAGCCGGGCGCGGCGAACGCCATGGGATACGACGACCTCAAGGTGATCGAGGCGTACGGGTTCCTGCGTTCGGTGGTGGAGGGGCGCGCTCACGGGCCGACCCTTGCGGACGCCGTACGCAGCGGGGAGGCGCTGGACGCGATGGCACGATCCGCGGAGCGGGGAGGCTGGGTGGCCCCGTGAGCGCGCCCGGTGGGGTGGCACCGCACCTCGACGGTCCGGTGCCACCCGTGCGGGGGTGATCCCATGCTCGTCGCCAACCGCCTTGCAGATCAAGTCACTTGAGGAGCTTCTGAGCTGCCCCGCCCGATATGGGCCGCTGCCGCCGGGGGCCGCTGCCGCCGGGGGTCGCTGCCGCCGGGGGTCGCCGCCGCCGGGGGTCGCCGCCGCCGGGGGGTGTCGGCCGCCCGTTCCCGGCGGCTCCTCGGCCGCGAGAATGCGCGGGATGTCGACCGGCGTCGACATCTGCCCGGAGCTGAGCGGCCCGAACAGTTCCTCCGCCGCCTCGTAGCCGCTCGTGCAGTCCTGGGCCGGCGCGGCCCCTTGCGGTGTCGTCCGCGGATGCCCGGACCGGCGGTCGTTCGCGCTGGTCCGCCGTTCGATCAGGCCGTCCCGGACGAGTGCGTCGACCAGGGTCGAGGCGGTCTCCTGCGCGATGCCGACCGCGAGCGCCGGCTCGGTCAGGCGTACGGGCCGCGACCGCGCCACCTCCACCGGCCGGGAGCCCGCTCAGGAACGCGCCAGCAGGTGGAAGTCCAGCGTGTAGCACGACGCGCGGTACTGGTGCGCGCCGTACTCCAGCACCCGGCCGGTGTGGTCGTAGGCCGTGCGGCGCATGGTCAGGAGTGCGGCCCCTTCGGGCTCGCCGAGGCGGGCCGCCTCGGCGGCGGTGGCCGCGGTCGCGCCGACGGACTGGCGTGCGCTGTGCAGGGTGAGGCCGGCGGCCCGCAGCAGCCGGTACAGGCCGGTCGCCTCCAGCCGCCCCGTGTCCAGCTCAAGCAGCCCCTCGGGCACGTAGTTGGTCAGGTACGCCACCGGCCGGCCGTGGGTGAACCGCAGCCGCTCCAGGTGGTGCACCCCGGCCCCCTCGGCGACGCCCAGCGCCGCGGCCACCTCCGCGGAGGCCGGGCCGGCCTCGTTGCGCAGCACCCGGGTGGTGGGGGACTGCCCGGCG
Organism: Streptomyces sp. B3I8; assembly: GCF_030816915.1. NCBI lineage: Bacteria > Bacillati > Actinomycetota > Actinomycetes > Kitasatosporales > Streptomycetaceae > Streptomyces > Streptomyces sp. B3I8. The sequence continues at coordinate 6,928,022 of NZ_JAUSYN010000002.1, forward strand.
GTCTCCAGGTCGTCGTACAGGCTGCTCAGCTCCAGCGGGCGCCGCACCCTGGAGTGCACCACCTGCGTGCCCACGCCCCGCCGACGCACCAGCAGCCCCTTGTCCACCAGCGACCGCAGGGCCTGGCGGACCGTCGGCCGGGACAGCCCGAGGCGCCCGGCCAGGTCCACCTCGTTGCCGAGCAGGCTGCCCGGGGCGAGCGAGCCGCGCTCGATCGCCGCCGTGAGCTGCTCGGCGAGCTGGTGGTAGAGCGGGACGGGGCTGCCGCGGTCGAGGGTGAGGGCGAGACCCGGGTCGCCGCGGCGCACCGGCGGCCCCGCCCCGGGCGACTGCGCCCCCTTCCCGGCCCCCGTGCGGGTCATGAGTGGCTCGGGAAACCGAGGTTGATGCCGCCGTCGGCCGGGTCCGGCCAGCGGGTGGTGACGGTCTTGCCCCGGGTGTAGAAGGCGACGCCGTCGTTGCCGTAGATGTGCAGGTCGCCGAAGAGGGAGTCCTTCCAGCCGCCGAAGGAGTGGTGACCGACCGGCACCGGGATCGGCACGTTGACGCCGACCATGCCCGCCTCGACCTCCATCTGGAAGCGGCGGGCGGCGCCGCCGTCCCGGGTGAAGATCGCGGTGCCGTTGCCCCAGCGCGAGCCGTTGATCAGCTCGATGGCCTCGTCGTACGTCTCCGCGCGGACCACGCACAGCACGGGGCCGAAGATCTCCTCGCGGTACACGTCCGCCGTCACCGGCACCCGGTCCAGCAGCGAGACGCCGGTGAAGAAGCCCTCCTCGTGGCCGGGAACGGTGTACCCGGTGCCGTCGACGACGACCTCGGCGCCCTGCTCCGCCGCGCCCGCCACGTACGCGGCCACCCTGTCGCGGTGCTCGCGGGTGATCAGCGGGCCCATCTCGCTGGCCGGGTCGTCGCCGGGGCCGATGCGCAGCGCCTTGGCGCGCTCGGCGATCCTGCCCACCAGTTCGTCGCCGACGCTCCCGACGGCGACGACCACCGACACCGCCATGCACCGCTCTCCCGCCGAGCCGTACGCCGCGTTGATCGCCTGGTCGGCGGCGAGGTCGAGGTCGGCGTCGGGCAGCACCAGCATGTGGTTCTTGGCACCGCCGAGCGCCTGCACCCGCTTGCCGTGCTCGACCGCCTTGAGCTGCACGTACTTGGCGATCGGGGTGGAGCCGACGAAGGAGACGGCGGCGATGCCCGGGTGTTCGAGGAGCCGGTCGACGGCGGCCTTGTCGCCCTGCACCACGTTGAACACGCCGTCCGGCAGCCCCGCCTCGGACAGCAGCTCGGCCAGTCGCAGCGAGGCCGACGGGTCCTTCTCGCTCGGCTTCAGCACGAAGGTGTTCCCGCAGGCGATGGCGACCGGGAACATCCACATCGGCACCATCGCCGGGAAGTTGAACGGGGTGATGCCGGCGACCACGCCCAGCGGCTGGCGCAGCGTGGCCACGTCGACGCGGGTGGAGACCTCGGTGGACAGCTCGCCCTTGAGGTGGGCGGGGATGCCGCAGGCCAGCTCGACGATCTCCATGCCGCGCGCGATCTCGCCGAGCGCGTCGGAGTGCACCTTGCCGTGCTCGGCGGTGATCAGCGCGGCGATCTCGTCGCGGTGGGCGTCCAGCAGCTCGCGGAACCGGAACAGAACCGCGGTGCGCCGGGCCAGCGAGGTCCGGCTCCAGCCGGCGTAGGCGGCCTTCGCGGCGGCGACGGCGGTGTCCACCTCCTCCACGGAGGCGAAGGCGACCCGGCGGGCCTCGGCGCCGGTGGCCGGGTTGTAGACGGGACCGGAGCGGCCGGAGGCGGACGCGGCGGGTCGGCCGTCGATCCAGTGGTTCACGGTGCCGGTGTCGGGGGTGGCGTGCGCGGAGGTGTCGGGGGCGTTCACGGGCGGGACCTTCTTCCGGTGCGGGGAGGGAGCGGGGCGGCAGGGGTCGGGGGCGGCGGTCAGAGGTGACGACGGCGGGCGGCGGCCTGGCGGTCGTAGCGCCGGCGGGCGGCGACGGCGGCCGGGCGCCCCGCGGTCTCGGCGACCGGCACGTCCCACCACGCCTCGGCAGGGGGAGCCGTCGCCGCGGGATCGGTTTCGACGTACACGCAGGTGGGCCGGTCGGAGGCGCGGGCCGCCGCGAGGGCGTCACGCAGCTCCCGTACGGTCCTGGCGCGTATGACGTCCATGCCGAGGCTGGCGGCGTTGGCGGCGAGGTCCACCGGCAGCGGGTCGCCGGTGAAGGTGCCGTCGGCGGCCCGGTAGCGGTACGCGGTGCCGAAGCGCTCGCCGCCGGTCTCCTCGGACAGGCCGCCGATGGAGGCGTAGCCGTGGTTCTGCAGCAGCACCAGGTTGACCGGCAGTCCCTCCTGGACGGCGGTGACGATCTCGGTCGGCATCATCAGATAGGTGCCGTCGCCGACCAGTGCCCACACCACCGCGTCCGGGGCGGCCTGCTGGACGCCGATGGAGGCCGGGATCTCGTACCCCATGCACGAGTAGCCGTACTCCAGGTGGTACTGGCGCGGCGACCGTGCCCGCCACAGTTTGTGCAGGTCACCGGGGAGCGAACCGGCCGCGTTGATCACCACGTCGGTGTCGCCGACGACCGTGTCGAGGGCGCCGAGCACCTGCGTCTGGGTGGGCACCGCGTCGTCGTCGCCCGCGAACGCGGCGGCCACGACCCGCTCCCAGCGCTCCTTGCCGGCTTGGTACTCCGCCTCGTACGCGGCCTCGACGCGGTGGTCGGCCAGCGCCACGGCGAGCGCCGTCAGGCCGCTGCGGGCGTCGGCGACGAGCGGTCGGCCGGCGAGCTTGTGGGCGTCGAAGGCGGTGATGTTGAGGTTGACGAACTGCACGTCCGGGTGCTGGAAGAGGGTCCCGGAGGCGGTGGTGAAGTCCGAGTAGCGGGTGCCGACGCCGAGGACCAGATCGGCCTCGCGGGCGAGCGCGTCGGACACCGCGGTGCCGGTGTGGCCGATGCCGCCGAGGTCGGCCGGGTGGTCGTGGCGCAGCGACCCCTTGCCCGCCTGAGTGGAGGCCACCGGGATCCCGGTGGCCTCCACGAGCGCCTTCAGCGCGTCCTCGGCCTCGCTGTGGTGGACCCCACCGCCCGCGACGAGCAGCGGCCGCCGGGCGGCTCGGACCAGCCGTACCGCCTCCGCCAGTTCGGCCGGGTCGGGCTCGGGACGCCGTACGTGCCACACGCGCTCGGCGAAGAACTCCGCGGGCCAGTCGTACGCCTCGGCCTGCACGTCCTGGGGGAGGGCGAGGGTGACGGCGCCGGTCTCCGCCGGGTCGGTGAGCACGCGCATCGCCTGCAGGGCGGAGGCGATCAGCGCCTCGGGGCGGGTGATCCGGTCGAAGAAGCGGGAGACCGGGCGCAGGGCGTCGTTGACGGTGATGTCCGCCCCGGCCGGGTGCTCCAATTGCTGGAGCAGCGGGTCCGCGGGGCGGGTGGCGAAGTGGTCGCCGGGCAGCAGGAGCACGGGCAGCCGGTTCACGGTGGCGAGGGCGGCGCCGGTGACCAGATTGGTGGCGCCGGGCCCGATGGAGGTGGTGACTGCCCGCGCGGAGAGCCGGTTGAGCTGCCGGGCGTACCCGACCGCCGCGTGCACCATCGCCTGTTCGTTGCGGCCCTGGTGGTACGGCATCACGTCCGCGTACTCCACCAGCGCCTGGCCGACGCCCGCGACGTTGCCGTGGCCGAAGATGCCCCAGGTGCCGGCGATCAGCCGTCGGCGGGTGCCGTCGCGCTCGGTGTACTGCGCGGACAGGAACCGCACCAGCGCCTGGGCGACGGTCAGCCGGACGGGCGGGGAAGGGCTCATCGAAACCTCACCGGAGAGTTGACGGAAACGACGTGTGCGACACAAGAGGCGGAAGGGGTGCGAGGGGCGTGGGCGACGGCGCGTTCACAGCAGTCCCACCGCCGTGTCCACCGCCGCCTCCACACTGCCCGACGCCGGGTAGAGCAGCGAGCGGCCGACGACCAGGCCCTGCACGGTGGGCAGTCGCAGCGCCTTGCGCCATCTCTCGTAGGCGACGTCCTGGTCCGGGCCGACCTCCCCGCCCAGCAGCACCGCGGGCAGCGTGGAGGCCTCCAGGACGCCGGCCATGTCGTCGGGGTTCTCGGTGACGGGCAGTTTGAGCCAGGTGTAGGCGGAGGTGCCGCCGAGCCCGGAGGCGATGGCGAGGGAGCGGGTCACGGCGTCTGCGCTCAGGTCGTTGCGGACGCGGCCGTCCACCCGGCGGGAGACGAACGGTTCGACGAACACCGGCAGCCGCCGGGCGGCCATGTCGTCGACCGCTCGGGCGGCGGACTCCAGGGTGCGCAGCGAGCCGGGGTCGTCGTAGTCGATGCGCAGCAGCAGCTTGCCCGCGTCGAGGCCGGACCGTTCGATGTCCTCGGCGCGGTAGCCGGTGAAGCGGTCGTCCATCTCGAACGCGGCGCCCGCCAGGCCGCCGCGGTTCATGGAGCCCATGACGACCTTGTTCTCCAGGGCGCCGAGCAGCAGCAGGTCCTCCAGGATGTCGGCGGTGGCCAGCACGCCGTCCACCCCCGGCCGGGACAGCGCGGTGCACAGCCGCCGCAGCAGGTCGGCGCGGTTGGCCATGGCCGACGGGTCGCCGCCGACGCCGAGGGCACCGCGGGCCGGGTGGTCTGCGGCGACGATCATCAGTCGGCCGCTGTCGCCGATCAGCCGCCGCCGGGCGCGCCGGGCCGCCGCCTCGGCTATCGCCTCGGGACGGCGGACGCGCACCGCGACCAGGTCGGGGATGCTGATGCTCAAGGGGTGCTCCGTTCGGGGGCGGCGCCGGTGGGCCGGGGTGTGGGGGCGCGGCACGGGCCGCGGACGGGGGAGGGGCGGCGTCGGCCGGTCGCGGGGGAGAAGAACGTCCTCGCCCGCGCGGGCCGGCCGCCGGTGAGACGATTCTCGCCCGTACGACTCGGCTGCCGAGGAGGAGGTCCTCACCGCACGGGTCGGTCACCGTTGCGGAGGCCCTGGACGCCGGTGAGGACATTCTCGACCTCGGCGGTCGTGGGCATCGCGGTGGAACAGGCGAGGCGGGAGGCGACGAGCGCCCCGGCCGCGTTGGCGTACCGCATGGTCTTCTCCAGGGTCCAGCCGGACAGCAGGCCGTGACAGAGCGCCCCGCCGAAGGCGTCGCCCGCGCCGAGGCCGTTGACGACCTCCACCGGCACCGGCGGGACCTCGGCCTCGTCGCCGTCGCGGTGGACGGCGAGGACACCCTTGGGGCCCTGCTTGACCACGGCGAGCTCCACGCCGGCGGCCAGCAGCGCCTCGGCGCAGGCGCGCGGTTCGCGCACCCCGGTGGCGATCTCGCACTCGTCGAGGTTGCCGACGGCGACGGTGGCGTACCGCAGGGCCTCGGTGTAGTAGGGGCGGGCGGTCTCCGGGTCCTGCCAGAACATCGGCCGCCAGTCCAGGTCGAAGACGGTGGTGCCGGCCCTGGCACGGGCCCGGAGGGCGGCGAGGGTGGCCGAGCGGCTGGGTTCCTCGCTCAGCCCGGTGCCGGTGACCCAGAAGACGCGGGCCGCCCGGATCGCGGGAAGATCCAGCTCGGCGGCGGTGAGGTACAGATCGGGGGCCTTGGGGCGACGATAGAAGTACAGCGGGAAGTCGTCCGGCGGGAAGATCTCGCAGAACGTCAGGGGCGTCTGCTCGCCCGCGACCGGGGTGACGTACCGGTCGTCGACGCCGAACGCGCGCAGCTCGGTGTGCAGATAGCAGCCGAAGGGGTCGTCGCCGGTGCGGGTGATCACGGCGCTGGACCGGCCCAGACGTGCGGCGGCCACCGCGACATTGGCGGCGGAGCCGCCGAGGAACTTGCCGAACGATTCCACCTCGGCCAGTGGCACACCGGTCTGAAGCGGGTAGAGATCGACCCCGATGCGCCCCATGGTGAGGAGGTCGAAGGAGACAGCGGGCGAGGAACCCGAATCCGCGTAGGACTCAGCAGGCTCGGAGGACCCGGAGGGCAGGGACATGCGCGTAGCTCCTCGTCGACTGGAAGGCGGAAGGCGGAAGGCGGAAGGAGAAAGGGGAAAGGAACCGGGTTCGTCAGGGCCGTGCCGATGTCACACAGGTCTAGGCGTCGCCGGGGCACCTGTCAAGACTTTGTACTGACATACGGACCTGTGTCTGAGCTGATGTCTTAACAAAGTATTGACAGTGGGGTATCACAGGCGTTTGTATCCCCTCCCGACACCCCTCCACGACCACCTGCCACGGCCCGGGTACTCTGCCCCGGACCTGTGAGCGGGCACCGACGCCCGCCGCCGTCCTGTTACCCTCCCCCGGCCGCACAGTGAGGTGCTGGAAAGATGGACCGCACGAAACACCCCCGCTCCCGCAGAGCCGCGCTCGTCGCCACGGCCGCGATATCGGCCCTGCTGATAGCCGGCTGCTCCAGCAGCTCGGGCGGGAAGAAGGCGGAGGACGACGCCAAGGGCGCCTCCGCGGGCAAGGCCGACACCCCGCGCATGACGGTCGCGCTCGTCACCCACCAGGCGCCCGGCGACACTTTCTGGGACATCGTCCGCAAGGGTGCCGAGGCCGCCGCCGCCAAGGACAACATCAAGCTGATCTACTCCGCCGACCCCAGCGCCGGCAACCAGGCCAACCTGGTGCAGAACGCCGTCGACCAGAAGGTCGACGGCATCGCCGTCACCCTCGCCAAGCCCGACGCCATGAAGGACGTCATCGGCAAGGCCGGCCAGGCGAACATCCCCGTCGTCGGCCTGAACTCCGGTCTCGCCGACTGGAAGAAGCTCGGCCTGCTGCAGTTCTTCGGGCAGGACGAGAGCGTGGCGGGCGAGGCGTTCGGCAAGAAGCTGAACGAGGTCGGCGCCAAGAAGGCCGTCTGTGTCATCCACGAGCAGGGCAACGTGGGCCTCACCCAGCGCTGCGACGGCGTGAAGAAGACCTTCGACGGCCACGTCGAGACCCTCTACGTCAACGGCACCGACATGCCGTCCGTGAAGTCGACGATCACCGCCAAGCTCAAGCAGGACAGCGCCATCGACCACGTCGTCACGCTCGGCGCCCCGTTCGCCATGACCGCCACGCAGGCCGTCGGCGACGCCGGGAGCAAGGCCGAGGTCGCCACCTTCGACCTCAACAAGAGCCTCACCGACGCCATCAAGAAGGGCACCATCGAGTTCGCCGTCGACCAGCAGCCCTACCTCCAGGGCTACCTCGCCGTGGACTCCCTGTGGCTGTACAAGAACAACGGCAACTACAGCGGCGGCGGTGAGCAGCCGGTGCTGACCGGCCCGGCCTTCGTCGACAAGTCCAACGTGGACCGGATCGCCGAGTTCGCCGCGAAGGGCACCCGGTGAGGGACATGACCCAGCAGGCAGCGCCGGCGGCGGCCCCGTCGCCGGCCTCCGGCCCGGGGCAGCGGGACGGCCGCACCCGGCAGCGCTCCCTGGGGCTGCGGCTGCTCGCCCGGCCCGAGGTCGGCGTCTTCCTCGGCGCCGTCGCGGTGTTCGTGTTCTTCCTCGTGATGGCGCCGACGGTCCGCCAGGGCAGCTCGATGGCCACCGTCCTCTACCAGGCGTCCACCATCGGCATCATGGCGCTGCCGGTGGCGCTGCTGATGATCGGCGGCGAGTTCGACCTGTCGGCCGGCGTCGCCGTGATCAGCTCGGCGCTGACCGCGGCCATGATCAGCTTCCAGCTCACCATGAACGTGTGGGTGGGCGTGCTCGTGGCGCTGGTGCTCTCCCTCGCCGTCGGGGCGTTCAACGGCTGGATGATGGTCCGCACCGGACTGCCCAGCTTCCTGGTCACCCTCGGGACCTTCCTCGGCCTGCAGGGCATCAACCTCGCCGTCACCAAGCTGGTCACCGGCAACGTCGCCACCGACGACATCAGCGACATGGACGGCTTCGACCAGGCCAAGAGCGTCTTCTCCTCCTCCTTCCACCTCGGCGACGTCCAGGTGAAGATCACCGTGGTGTGGTGGCTGGTGTTCGCGGCGCTGGCCACTTGGGTGCTGCTGCGCACCAAGTACGGCAACTGGATCTTCGCCGTCGGCGGCAACAAGGACAGCGCCCGCGCGGTCGGCGTCCCGGTGACGTTCACCAAGATCTCGCTGTTCATGCTGGTCGGCTTCGGCGCGTGGTTCGTCGGCATGCACGAGTTGTTCGCGTTCAACACCGTGCAGTCCGGCGAGGGCGTCGGCCAGGAGCTCATCTACATCGCCGCCGCCGTGATCGGCGGCTGTCTGCTCACCGGCGGCTACGGCTCCGCGATCGGCCCGGTCTTCGGCGCCTTCATGTTCGGCATGGTGAGCCAGGGCATCGTCTTCGCCGGCTGGAACCCCGACTGGTTCAAGGCCTTCCTCGGTGTGATGCTCCTCGGGGCCACCCTCATCAATCTGTGGGTCCGCCAGTCGGCGACCCGGAGGTGACACCCATGACCACCGCTGACCCCAAGAAGACGACCGCCGTCGCGGAGCAGGACGGCCCCGGCCCGGCCCCCGCCGGTACCGCCCCGCTCGTCGAGCTGCGCGGTGCCGGGAAGTCGTACGGGAACATCCGCGCCCTGCACGGCGTCGACCTCACCGTCCACTCCGGCCGGGTGACCTGCGTACTCGGCGACAACGGCGCCGGCAAGTCCACCCTCATCAAGATCATCTCCGGGCTGCACCAGCACACCGAGGGCGAGTTCCTCGTCGACGGCGCCCCGGTACGGTTCGCCACCCCGCGCGAGGCTCTCGCCAAGGGCATCGCCACGGTCTACCAGGACCTCGCCACCGTGCCGCTGATGCCGGTATGGCGGAACTTCTTCCTCGGCTCCGAGATGACCAAGGGCCCCTGGCCCGTACGCCGCCTCGACATCGCCCGCATGAAGCGGACCGCCGACGAGGAACTGCGCCACATGGGCATCGTCCTTGACGACCTGGAACAGCCGCTGGGCACCCTCTCCGGCGGCCAGCGCCAGTCCGTGGCGATCGCCCGCGCCGTCTACTTCGGCGCCCGCGTCCTCATCCTCGACGAGCCCACCGCCGCCCTCGGCGTCAAGCAGTCGGGCGTGGTGCTGAAGTACATCGCCGCCGCGCGCGACCGCGGCCTCGGCGTCATCTTCATCACGCACAACCCCCACCACGCCTACCTGGTCGGCGACCACTTCAGCGTGCTGCGCCTCGGCACCCTGGAGCTGTCCGCCGCCCGCAGCGAGGTGAGCCTGGAGGAGCTGACCAACCACATGGCGGGCGGCGCGGAACTGGCCGCGCTCAAGCACGAACTGGCACAGGTCGGCGGCGTGGACGTCGAGCAACTCCCCGGGGGCGAGGAGGAGGACCCCGGGACGAGGACGGCCGAGGAACCTTCCGGGACGGCCGAGGAACTCCCCGCGACCGAGGACGTACAGACACCGGCGAAGGCATCTCCCGAAGGGACCGCGTGACATGACAGGAAGCGCTTCCCCCGCACCCGCCCTGGATCGCATCAGGGTCGGCTCCGCCCCCGACTCCTGGGGCGTCTGGTTCCCGGACGATCCCCGGCAGGTGCCGTGGCAGCGCTTTCTCGACGAGGTCGCCGAGGCCGGCTACTCCTGGATCGAGCTGGGCCCCTACGGCTATCTGCCCACCGACCCGGCCCGCCTCACCGAGGAGGTGGACCGGCGGAACCTGAAGGTCTCCGCCGGCACCATCTTCTGCGGACTGCACCGGGGTCCCGCCGAGTGGGACGCCACCTGGGAGCAGGTGAGCCGGGTCGCCGCTCTCACCCGGGACATGGGCGCCGGGCACCTCGTCGTCATCCCGTCCTTCTGGCGCGACGACAAGACCGCCGAGATCCTGGAACCCGCCGAACTCACCGCCGAGCAGTGGGCCCACCTCACCCGGGGCATGGAACGCCTCGGCCGGGAGGTCAGGGAGACCTACGGCCTCGACATCGTCATCCACCCGCACGCCGACACCCACCTGGACACCGAGGAGCACGTCGCACGCTTCCTCGACGCCACCGACCCCGCGCTGGTCAGCCTGTGCCTGGACACCGGGCACTACGCCTACTGCGGCGGCGACAGCGTCAAGCTGATCGAGACGTACGGCGAGCGCATCGGCTATCTGCACCTCAAGCAGGTCGACCCGGACATCCTCGCGGACGTGGTCGCGGGCGGGGTGCCGTTCGGGCCGGCGGTGGCCCGCGGGGTGATGTGCGAGCCGCCGGGGGGCGTGCCGGAGCTGGGGCCGGTGCTCGCGGCCGCGCAGAAGCTCGACGTGGACCTGTTCGCCATCGTCGAGCAGGACATGTATCCCTGCGCGCCCGACAAACCGCTGCCGATCGCGGTGCGGACGCGGAGGTTCCTGCGGTCCTGCGGGGCGTGAGGGCGTGAGCGGGGCCGTGGGCCGGGTCGGCCGGTCAGGCGTGGCGGCCGCCCGGGCCCATCGGTTCGTCGAACGCGTGGGTGTCGCCGCCCCTGCCGTAACCGCGGCTGCGGCGGTGACGGCGGCGGCCGCGGTGGGCGCCGTTCAGCGCGGTGGCCATGCCGATGCTGAACAGCAGGGCGAGGGCGAGGCCGGCGCAGAAGAGGGCCAGGGCGTTCATCGTGGCGATGTGGTTGCCCAGCACGGAGACGGAGTACTCGGGGCCGCCCCCGAGGTTGTCGGCGATGGCGAGGCCGGTGAAGGCCGCCGTGGCCGCGAGCAGGAGCAGTCCGAGGACCAGCATGCGGGTCATCCCCTCGAAACGGGTGGTATGTCGGGTTCGCTTCGATTGTTTCGCTTCGGTTCTTTGTGTCGAGTACCCCGGTGTGGGGTTTTCGCCCCCGCCGCCCCTGCCCTTCCCGTCTCCGGGGGCTCCGCCCCCGGATCCCCCGAAGGATCGCGCGGTTCCCCGCGAGCAACCACCCGCCCGCCCGCACGTCCGGGGTCCAAGGGGCGGCACCCCTCGAGGGACGGGAAGGGCAGGGGCGGAAGGTGAAGGAAACTCACGCCGTCACGTAGTGGTGCGCGTCCGCGCCGCGCCACTTGACCCACGCCGGGTCGTCCAGCAGATCCTCCGCGTCCGGCAGCCCCGCCCGCCCCAGGAACTCCAGCAGGTCCTCGTCGGAGAACGCCACCCCCAGACTCTCCCCACGCGCGGTCACGCGCCGGCCCCCCGAACCCAGCGGGGGGTGAACTATCACAGGTGCACGCCCGGACATGTCTCCAGCATGGTCCCGCCGGAGACACCCCGCATCCCCGCGGCCGCACGCACCCCCGTTTCCGTCATCATGGGGTGGGCCGGCGGGGCCCCGCGGCGGACCCCGCCGCCGCCCGCACAAGCTCGGCAGCGACGGAAGGCAGCAGCACCATGGCGCAGGAAGTACGCGGCGTGATCGCACCCGGCAAGGACGAACCCGTCCGCATCGAGACGATCGTCGTGCCGGACCCCGGTCCGGGCGAGGTGGTGGTGGACATCCGGGCCTGCGGCGTCTGCCACACCGACCTGCACTACAAGCAGGGCGGCATCAGCGACGACTACCCCTTCCTCCTCGGCCATGAAGCCTCCGGCGTCGTCGAGTCCGTCGGCCAGGGCGTCACCGACGTGGCGCCCGGCGACTTCGTGATCCTCAACTGGCGCGCGGTGTGCGGCCAGTGCCGCGCGTGTCTGCGCGGCCGCCCCTGGTACTGCTTCGACACCCACAACGCCAAGCAGAGGATGACCCTCGCCTCGACCGGCCAGGAGCTCTCCCCGGCCCTGGGCATCGGCGCCTTCGCCGACAAGACCCTCGTCGCCGCCGGCCAGTGCACCAAGGTCGACCCGGCGGTCGCCCCCGAGGTGGCAGGACTGCTCGGCTGCGGGGTCATGGCGGGCATCGGCGCCGCGATCAACACCGGCAACGTCGGCCGCGGCGACACCGTCGCCGTGATCGGCTGCGGCGGCGTCGGCGACGCGGCGATCGCCGGGTCCCGCCTGGCGGGCGCCGCGAAGATCATCGCCGTCGACATCGACCCCCGCAAACTGGAGAAGGCGCGGACGCTGGGCGCCACCCACGTCGTCGACTCCCGTGAGAGCGACCCCGTCGAGGCGATCAGGGAGCTGACCGGCGGCTTCGGCGCCGATGTCGTCATCGAGGCGGTCGGCCGCCCGGAGACGTACCGGCAGGCCTTCTACGCCCGCGACCTGGCCGGCACCGTCGTCCTCGTCGGCGTGCCCACCCCCGAGATGAAGCTCGAACTGCCACTGCTCGACGTGTTCGGCCGCGGCGGCGCTCTGAAGTCCTCCTGGTACGGCGACTGCCTGCCCTCCCGCGACTTCCCCATGCTCATCGACCTGCATCTGCAAGGCCGCCTGGACCTCGGCGCGTTCGTCACCGAGACGATCGCGCTCGACGGCGTCGAGGAGGCCTTCGAGCGGATGCACCACGGCGACGTGCTGCGCTCGGTGGTGACGCTCTGATGGCCGCGCGCATCGACCACCTCGTCACCTCCGGGCAGTTCAGCCTCGACGGCGGCACCTGGGACGTCGACAACAACGTGTGGATCGTCGGCGACGACCACGAGGCCGTCGTCATCGACGCCGCGCACGACGCCGACGCGATCGTCGAGGCCCTCGGCGGCCGGCGGCTGCGGGCCATCGTCTGCACTCACGCCCACAACGACCACATCGACGCCGCGCCCGCCCTCGCCGAGCGCACCGGCGCCGTGATCTGGCTGCACCCCGACGACCTGCCGTTGTGGAAGCAGACCCACCCCGACCGGCTGCCCGACCGGTGGCTGGACGACGGCCAGGTCCTGGAGGCCGCCGGCGCCGACCTCACCGTGCTGCACACGCCCGGACACGCGCCGGGTGCGGTCTGCCTGTACGACCCCGCGCTCGGCACGGTCTTCACCGGCGACACCCTCTTCCAGGGCGGCCCGGGCGCCACCGGCCGCTCGTACTCGCACTTCCCGACCATCGTTGACTCGATCCGGGACCGGCTGCTCACCCTGCCGCCCGAGACGGTGGTCCGCACCGGCCACGGCGACACCACCACGATCGGCGCCGAGGCCCCGCACCTCCAGGAGTGGATCGCCCGCGGCCACTGATCCGCACCGGGCAGCGTGGCCGGCGATCCACGCCGGGCACGCTGCCCGATGATCCGTGCCGGACACTGTGCCCGATGATCGGCACGGGGTACGTTCGGGACCATGACTGCGAGGCTCGCGGAACGGTTCGAGGGGTACGGCGCGCTGGTCACGGGCGCGGCACGGGGCATCGGGGCGGCCGTCGCCCGCCGGCTCGCGGAGGAGGGCGCCCGCGTCCTCGTCACCGACGTGGACGCGGCGGCGGCCGGGGAGACGGCCGCCGGGCTGCGCGCCGAGGGGCTGGCGGCCGAGGCGCACGGCTGCGACGTGGCGGACCGGGCGTCGGTGGAGGCCGCCGTCGCCCGTGCCGTCGAGGCGTTCGGTTCGCTCGACGTGCTGGTCAACAACGCCTACCACTGCAGCCCGGACGCCCCGCTGTTCGAGGACGAGTCCGACGGGAGCTGGGCTCTCGACCTCGACGTCACCCTCACCGGCGCCTACCGGTGCGCCCGGGCCGCGCTGCCGCACCTGGTGGCCTCCGGGCGCGGTGCCGTCGTCACCATCGGCTCGGTCAACGGGTTGCAGGACTTCGGCAACCACGCCTACAGCGCCGCCAAAGCGGGCCTCGTCTCCCTGACCCGTACGCTCGCCGGGCACGCCGGACCGCGCGGGGTCCGCGTCAACCTGGTCGCGCCCGGCACCGTCCGCACCCCCGCCTGGGCGGACCGCCCCGCCGCCCTGGCCGCCGCCGCGGAGGTGTACCCGCTGGGCCGGGTCGGCGAGCCCGAGGACATCGCGGCCGCCGTCGCCTTCCTCGCCTCCCGCGACGCGGCCTGGATCACCGGTACGACGCTGTGTGTGGACGGCGGCGTGACGGCGGTCAGCACGGGCTTCAAGGGGATCCGGCACCGGCTGTCCTGAGCACGTTCCCGGCCGGTGCGCACCCCGTTCGCACCCGGTGTGCGAAGGCGTGCAACCGCCGGGCGCCCTCGCGTGTCTACCAGGGCGAGTCCGTACCGAACCGGAGGTACCGGGAGCGGGAGGACGGGGCAGGGGGAAACGTGCCATGGGGGACTTCCGGAGCGGCATCCGCAGCGGCATCGGCAGACGGACCGCCGTCGCGCTCGGCATCACCGGGCTGGTGACACCGCTCGCGCTCACGCTCGGGGCCGCGCCCGCGACCGCCGCGAGCTGCACCACGTCGGCTGGGCCGTACCAGAAGAAGGTGGAGAAGTTCCTGGGCCGGCCGGCCGACGGCAGGCAGTCCGCCGCCGACTGCCAAGCGATCCGGGCCTTCCAGTCCAAGCACGGCATCACCCCCACCATCGGGTACGCGGGGCCCGTGACCTGGGGCGTCATGGACCTCATGAACAAGCAGAAGGCCGTCGGCCACCACCCCAACAGCGCCGGCCGGTGCCCCGTCAACAAGGGGCGCATCGCCTGCGTCAACCTCACACTCCAGCTCAGCTGGATCCAGGACGGCAGCAGGCTCGTGTACGGTCCGGTCCCGGTGCGGACCGGACGCAACGGGTACGAGACCCGCACCGGCGCGAAGAAGATCTACTGGCGGCACATCGACCACGTGTCCTCGATCTACCACGTGGCGATGCCGTACAGCCAGTTCTTCGACGGCGGCGAGGCCTTCCACTCGGTCGGCGTCAGCATGTGGAACCCGCCGGGATCCCACGGCTGCGTCAACATGACGACGAAGGCCGCGAAGAAGTACTGGTCGCTGCTGAGGAACGGTGACGACGTCTACGTGTACGGGCGCAAGCCGGGCACGTGAGGTGTGCGCAGCACGTGCGGCGTGGGTGCGGTGCGCAGGAGGCGCGAGGAGTGACGTGCGCCACCTCCGCACCGGTGCTGAGCTGGGGTGATGAGCTTCACGCACCCAATTGCCGGATTGCGTCGCTTTGCTCACAACGGCTTCACGGGCGGACTCGTATGCTTCACGGCATGTCCATCACTCCTGAACCGGCCGTCGAAAGGTCGCCCGACGAGGTAAACGACGAGATTCGCGCGCTCTGGCGCCGGTCGGGCGGCACGCTGACCGGAGAGCAGCGCGAGGAGTACCAGCGGCTCGTCATGGAATGGGCGACCGCGGTGCCGCAGCCGCGTCGCGCGGCCTGACTCCCGGCCCCCGGCCCGCCCCCGTCGGCGTGCGGCTCGCCCCCGGCTCTGCCCCGGGGCTCAGCTCCAGGTGCGGGCGTACTGTCTGCGGTACGCCTCACGGTCCCGCTCCGAGCGGATGTACCGCGCCGCCACCCACAACACCATGCTCCCCGCGACGACCAGCAGCCCCGGGCCCACCGTCCCCGGATCGGTGAGCCGGGCGGTGAACGAGCGGGCCGCCTCCGAGCCGACCTGCTCGACCGCGCCGGGCTTCGCCGACCCGGGCGCGACCATCGCCCCCCGGGAAGCGGACGCGGACGGCTGTGCCGCACCGGCCGCGGCCGACGACGGCGTCCCGCCGGAACCGTCCCCCGCCAGCCGCACACCCAACGCGCTCATCGCCGCCCGCAGCGGCTGGAAGAACGTCGTCCCCCCGCTCGTGCAGTCCCCGCTGCCCCCCGACGTGACACCCAGCGCCAGCCCGTCGGAGAACAACGGCCCCCCGCTGTCGCCCGGTTCCGCGCACACGTCCGTCTCGATGAGCCCGGTCACCGTCCCCTCGGGATAGTTGACCGTCGCGTCCAGCCCGGTCACCGTGCCGTCGTGCAGCCCGCTCGTGCTGCCGCTGCGGAACACCCGCTGGCCCACGGCCGCGTCACCCGCCGAGGCGATGCGGACGCCCTTCCCGTCGCCGATGGCGACCACGTTGGCGTCCGCGCCGGCCGACTGCCCGTTGTCGTACCGGATGAGGGAGAAGTCGTTGCCGGGAAAGCGGGAGGACACCGTCTGGCCGAACTCGGTCGCACCCCCGTCGTCGCCGAACCACACCGCGCCCTTCGGGCCGCAGTGGCCGGCGGTGAGGATGAACCTGCTCTGCCCGTCGGTCACGTTGTAGCCGGCCGAACAGCGGCCGCCCGTCGAGAACATGGGCTGCGCCCCGTTCAACCGGGTGGTGAACCTCGTCTTCGTCCGCTCCATCCGTACCCTGCCGCCCATGCCGTCGGCGAGCCGCGTCAGCCGTGACCAGTCGCCGGCCGAGACCGTGGGGTCCGCCCGCACGACGACCTCGTTGGTCAGGTAGTCCACGGACCAGGCGGTGCCCGCGACCCGGGGCGCGGCGCGCAGGCTCTTCGTGGCGGACCGCAGTTCGTCCATGCTGTGCCGCACCACCTTGGCGCGGGCCCCGGCCGCCTGCACCGTCCCGGCCGCGTCCCGGTCGGTCACGGCCACCACCGGGCGGCCGTCGGCTCCGATCCAGGTGCCGGCGGTACGGCCGGTGCCGAGCCGGGAGACGAGCCCGGCGCCCCGCGCGGCGGCGGACTCGACGGAACCCGTGGCGTGCGCGCCGGACGACGGCGTGCCGCCGGCCGGTTCCGTGGCCATGGCCTGGGTGACCATCAGGCCGCCCAGAAGAATTCCTCCGACGGCCGACAGCCGTATCCCGCGTCGGACGATCCGTCGTCGTGCGTGCCTCATGCAGGGCTCCCGAACCACTGAACACCGCCGGCGGGCCACCACCGCACGGAGCGTCCCGATCGTCGGACGCCGTCCCTCCATACGTGCGCCCGTACGCCCGCGTTCAGCGCGGTGCGGCGGGGACCCCGCCGCTTCCCGCCGGCCGCTTCCCGCAGCACGCGGCGGGAGGGCTCAGCGGGGCAGGAGGCTGCGTTCGCCGCCGTCGGCGGTGAGGATCGCCCCGTGGACGTAGCTGCTCGCGGGGGAGGCGAGGAACGCGACGGCCTCCGCGCCCCGGGCCCCCGCGAGCCTCCCGGACGCCGCAGGGCCTCCGGTCACCGCACCACCGGAGCCGCCGACCCGGCCGTCACCCGCGCCCGCTGCCCGTGCCGGCAGTGCACCAGACGTTCGCCGAGGCCCACCCGGTCGACCTCGGCGAGGAACGCCTCCAGCGGGGAACGCATCACCGTGTAGTCGCCGTAGTGCACCGGCAGGATCAGCCGGGGGGCCAGACGGCGGGCCAGCTCCGCGCCCTGCGCGCCGTCCATGGTCACCACGAAGCCGCCGGGCAGCGTGGTGCCGCCGAGATGCAGTACGGCCAGGTCGGCGGCGGGGAAGCGGCGGGCGATCTCGTCCAGACCGTCGTACGGGAGCGTGTCGCCGGAGAGGTACAGCCGCAGCCGTACGGGACCGCCCTCGGGGCCGAACTCCAGCATGCTGCCCATCACCGGGGGCAGCAGCCCCCGCAGCACCGCCTGCCCCGCGTGCCGGCCGGGCAGCGAGGTGATCCGCACCTGGACGCCGCCCCGCCGCAGCACGCAGTCCTGCCAGGTCCGCAGCCCCGCCGCCTGCCGGAAACCGTGCAGGACGTGCAGCCGGCGGGCCGCGTGCGGGGTGGTCACGATGCGCAGCGAGGGGTCCAGGCCCCGCCGGACCCTGCGGTCCCAGTGGTCGCCGTGCAGATGGGACAGGACGACGCCGTCCAGGGGCGGCAGTTCCTCGATGCCGAGGGCAGGTTCGGTGAGGCGCCGGCTGACCAGCCCGTAGCCGAGGTGCGCGTACTCGCCGCGGTGCAGGAAGTTGGGGTCGGTGAGCAGGGTCAGCGCGCCGTAGCGCAGCAGGACGGTCGCATTGCCGACGAAGTGGAGGTCGAGCGGCTCGTCGTCCGTGGTCCGGGCCATGGCGGTCCCTGTCCGACGGGACCGGGGGAGCGGCCCGTCTGTCGTGTTCCGTGTGGGGGCTTCACGGCGGGAGCGCCGCGGGGCCCACCGCCTCGCAGCCTGCGAGCCTGCTGAGTACCCGCCCGCCCGGGGCGTACGCGGGAGCGCGGGGCGCGCACCCGCGTTGCGCGCCCGTATGCGCCGCGAGGCGCCGGCGGATGAACCGCGAGGCGTGCGCGCACGTATCCCTCACCGGACATGGCGCACGGCCCAGGGAAGGCGCACGGAAGGAGAACGGCGTGCCGACACCGACCGACCCCCCCGAAACCGGCGGACAGCCCGCGCGGCGCCGGGTGGTGGAACCGACGTACGTCATGCGCCGCCGCCGTACGGAGGCGCTGGCGGACCTGGTACGGGAGTACCGGGAGAGCCGCGACAGTCGGGAGAGCAAGGACAGCCGGGAGGGCTGGGGCGACCGGAGCGCCGGCCGGGGTACGGAGCCCGAGCCGGAGTACGAGGCGGTCCTCCTCGATGACCCCCGGCGCGGCGAGGCTCCCGTCACCGACCTCGCCACCGAGGAGATGCCCCCGGTCACGGCGCCCCTGCGGCCACCGGGCGCGAACCCGGGCCCGGGCGTGGGTCCGGGCCCGGGCGTGGGTCCGCGCGCGTCGCGTCGTGCCCGCGCGTCGCGTCGTGCCCGCGCGGTGCGAAGGGCCGAGGGTCCGGCGGAAGGGGCCGGGTTCACGGGGCGGCGAGCCGCCGCCGTCGTCATCGGAGTGGCCGCCGCCCTCGTCGGGTTCGGCGCCGCGCTCGTCGTACCCGGCGTCGGCGGTCCCGACGCCGCCCAGCGGGCCGGGGCGCCGTCCGCGCCGCCCGCCACCGGCGTCGCCGCCTCGCCCGCGGACACCTCCGGCACCGACCCGGACGGCGCCGGCACGCTGCGCGAGGGGGACAGCGGGCCCGCCGTGAGCGAACTGCAGCAGCGGCTGCGGCGCATCCCCGACGTGTACCGGGACGGCGCCACCGCGGTCGCTACGACGCCGTGCTGCGCGCGGCCGTCGCACGGTTCCAGCTCTGGTACGGCATCAGAGGCGACGAGAGCGGTGTCTACGGCAACGACACGCGCCGCGACCTGGAGTCCCGCACCGTGCGGTGACCCCCGACGGCGGACACGGGCCGGCGTGCGGAGGCCGCTCACCTCCACGCCGTACGCCGCCCGGGCCCGCCCACCGCAACGGGCGTGCCGCGCATCTCCCGCACGCGGCACGCCCGTTGCCTACTCCGTTTCCGTGCGCGAGCGCGCGAGGGCCGACGGGACCGGCAGAGCCGACGGGACCGGCCGGGGCGGCAGGACCGGTTCCGGGACGATCAGGTCCGCCCGGTCGCGGGTCGTGGCGATCAACTCGGCGTTGCGCCGGTCGGTGCCCAGGGTCCAGGCGACCGCCGCCTCGTGGTCCTTGCCGAACTGCTCGTGCCGGGCGATCAACCGCTCGACGCGCGCCTCCTCGTCACGGGGCTCGCAGTACCAGACCTCGTCCAGCGAAGGACGTACGCGGGCCCAGGCGCCGGTGGTGAGGAGGAGGTAGTTGCCCTCGGTGACCACCAGCCGGGCGGTGGGCGGTACCGGGATGGTGCCGGCGATCGGCTGTTCGAGGTCACGTTCGAAACCGGGCGCGTAGACCGTGCCGTCCTCCTCGGGGTCCTTCAGCCGGCGCAACAGTGCCGCGTAGCCGGCGGCGTCGAAGGTGTCGGGCGCGCCCTTGCGTTCGAGGCGGCCGAGCCGGTCGAGTTCGACGTCGGCGAGGTGGAAACCGTCCATGGGGACATGGGCGGCCGGCGGTGGACCGGGAGCGGCGTTGAGGGCGTGGACGAGGTGCTCGGCGAGGGTGGTCTTGCCGGAGGCGGGGGCGCCGGTGAGCCCGAGGATCGCCCGGGAGCCCGGACGGAGCAGGGCCGAGGCCCGCCGCAGGAGGTCGTCGAAGGTCACGCCCCCTATTCTCCTCACCCCGGATTCCTCTCATCCCGGGCCGCCTTCACCCGTCCCGTCCTCCTCGGGCCTCACCTCACCGTTCCCCCAGGGCCTCACCGGCCTCACCGGCGGCCTCCACCGGGTTTCACCGGGCTCCCGGCGTCAGGATCTCGTCCAGCACCTTGCCCACCGTCTCGTAGACGACGGCCCGTACCGCCCCTTCCTCCCCGCGTCCCCGCCACGCCCGCTCCTGCTCCTGCGCCCATCTCCGCGCCCGCTGAATTCTCCGCAGCAACTCGTCCGAGTCCACGACATCGCTCATGCGTTCCGGGTACCCCCGCCACGCCGGGGAATGTGGCGCTCGACACAGACCCCGGTGCCGCCCCCTGTTTCCGCGCGGCGGGGGGAAGCTGTCCCGTATGACTGCACGCGTGACGGACCTCGGCCTCCCGGACGGAATCCAGGCCTGCCTCTTCGACCTCGACGGGGTCATCACCAGGACCGCCGTCGTCCACGCCGCCGCGTGGAAACGGACGTTCGACGCATATCTGCGGCAACGCGACGGCACGGACTTCCGGCCTTTCGACAAGGGCGCGGACTACGACAGTTACGTCGACGGCCGCCCCCGCGCCGACGGCGTCCGCACCTTCCTCGCCTCCCGCGACATCCGCCTCCCCGAGGGCACCCCCGACGACCCGCCGGACCGGGAGACCGTGCACGGTCTGGGCAACCGCAAGAACGAACTCCTCCTGGAGCTCATCCGCACCCAGGGCGTCGAGGCGTACGACAGCACCCTGCGCTACATCGAGCGGGCCCGTGCCGCCGGCCTGCGCACCGCCGTGGTCTCCTCCAGCGCCAACTGCCGTGACGTGCTGCGCTCCATCGACGCCGAACACCTCTTCGACGTCCGTATCGACGGTGTCGTCGCCGCCGAGCGCGGTCTGCCCGGCAAGCCGCACCCGGACACCTTCCTCGCCGCCGCGAAGGACCTGGGCGTCGAGCCGAAGGCCGCCGCCGTCTTCGAGGACGCCCTGGCCGGCATGGACGCGGGCCGCTCCGGACACTTCGGTCATGTCGTCGGCATCGACCGGGTCGGCCAGGCCGACGCGCTGCGCGCCCACGGCGCCGACATCGTCGTGGCGGACCTCGCCGACCTGCGGAGCCGGGCGTGATCACACACTCCTCCTACGGCGTCGAGCCCTGGCACCTGCGCGAACGCGGACTGCACACGGACGTCCTCCCGCAGAGCGAGTCGGTGTTCGCGCTGTCCAACGGACACGTCGGCTGGCGCGGCAACCTCGACGAGGGCGAACCGCACGGACTGCCCGGCTCCTACCTCAACGGCGTCCACGAGTCCCACCCGCTGCCGTACGCCGAGGCCGGCTACGGCTACCCGGAGTCCGGGCAGACCGTCATCAACGTCACCAACGGCAAGATACTGCGCCTGCTGGTGGACGACGAACCCTTCGACGTGCGCTACGGACGGCTGCGCTCCCACGAACGCGTCCTCGATCTGCGCACCGGCCTGCTCACCCGCACCTGCGAGTGGACCTCCCCGGCCGGCACCACCGTCCGCATCCGCTCCCGCCGCCTGGTGTCGTTCACCCAGCGGGCCATCGCCGCGATCTCCTACGAGGTGTCCGCCGTCGACAGCCGCACCCGGATCGTCGTGCAGTCGGAGCTGGTCACCAACGAGCAGCTCCCCGGCCACAACGGGGACCCGCGCGCGGCCGTCGCCCTGGAGTCACCGCTTCAAGCGGAGACCCACTTCGCCAGGGACACCCGGCTGCGGCTCGTGCACCGCACCCGGCGCAGCCGGCTCCGGGTCGCCGCCGCGGCCGACCACCGGATCACCGGCCCCGAGGAGACCACCACCGAGAGCGAGTCCACCGAGGACCTCGCCCGGCTCACCGTCGCCTCCGTGCTCGCCCCCGGCGAGACCCTGCGGGTGGACAAACTCGTCTCCCACGGCTGGTCCAGCACCCGCTCACTGCCCGCCGTCAGCGACCAGGTCGACGCCGCGCTCGCCGCCGCCGCGACCTGCGGCTGGGCGGGCCTGGTCGAGGAACAGCGGGAGTACCTCGACGACTTCTGGGCCCGCTCGGACGTCGAGGTGGACGGCGACGAACAGATACAGCAGGCCGTGCGATTCGCCCTGTTCCACGTGCTGCAGGCCGGGGCACGGGCCGAGCAGCGGGCCATCCCCGCCAAGGGCCTGACCGGCTCCGGCTACGACGGCCACGCCTTCTGGGACACCGAGACCTTCGTCCTGCCGCTGCTCACCTACACCTCGCCGGAGGCGGTCGCCGAGGCGCTGCGCTGGCGGCAGAACACCCTGCCCGCCGCGCGCGAGCGCGCCGCCCAACTCGGCCTCGGCGGCGCCGCGTTCCCCTGGCGCACCATCGCGGGCCAGGAGGGGTCGGCGTACTGGCCGGCCGGCACCGCCGCCTTCCACGTCAACGCCGACATCGCCGACGCCGTCGTCCGCTACACCGCCGCCACCGGCGACAAGCGGTTCGAACGTGACACCGGCGTCGAACTCCTCGTGGAGACCGCCCGGTTGTGGCGCTCGCTCGGCCACCACGACCACCGGGGCGCGTACCACATCGACGGGGTCACCGGCCCCGACGAGTACAGCGCCGTCGCCGACGACAACACGTACACCAACCTCATGGCCCGGATGAACCTGCTCGCCGCCGCCGACGCGGCCGAACGGCATCCGCGGCAGGCCGCCGCGCTCGGCGTGGACGACGAGGAGAGCGCCGCCTGGCGGGACGCCGCCGAGGCCATGCACATCCCCTACAACCACGAACTGGGCGTGCACGAGCAGCACGCCGGGTTCACCCGCTACCAGCGCTGGGACTTCGCGGCCACCCGCCCCGACCAGTTCCCCCTGATGCTGCACTTCCCCTACTTCGACCTCTACCGCAAACAGGTCGTCAAACAGGCCGACCTGGTGCTGGCGATGTACACGTGCAGCGCTTTCTTCGACGCCGAGCACAAGGCGCGCAACTTCGCCTACTACGAGCCGCTCACCGTGCGCGACTCGTCCCTGTCGGCGTGCACCCAGGCGGTCATCGCGGCGGAGGCGGGCCACATGTCGCTCGCCTACGACTACCTCCACGAGGCCGCGCTGATGGACCTCCACGACCTGGAGCACAACACCCGCGACGGGCTGCACATCGCCTCGCTCGCCGGTACGTGGATGGTGCTCGTGGCGGGCTTCGGCGGCATGCGGCACCACGGGGGGAC
Organism: Streptomyces sp. B3I8; assembly: GCF_030816915.1. Classification (NCBI taxonomy): domain Bacteria; kingdom Bacillati; phylum Actinomycetota; class Actinomycetes; order Kitasatosporales; family Streptomycetaceae; genus Streptomyces; species Streptomyces sp. B3I8. Next base: position 6,950,988 of record NZ_JAUSYN010000002.1, read on the forward strand.
GCTGCAGTTCGCCCCCCGGCTGCCGGAGACGTTCCGGCGGCTGGCGTTCACGCTGGAGCTGCTGGGGCGCAGGGTGCGGGTGGAGATCGAGCGGGGGGCGGCGGGGTACACGCTGCTGAGCGGGGAGCCGCTGGTCATCCACCATCATGGCGAGTCGCTGACGGTGGAGAGGGACAAGGTCAGCCGACGTGACATCCCGCCGCTGAAGGCGGTCCCGGCCCCGGCCCAGCCGCACCACCGCCGTCCGAACCGGGTGGCGGCGCCGGAGGGTTAGGGTGCGGGAGGGTTAGGGCGAGGGTGCGGGAGGGCGAGGGTGCGGGTACTTCTCCTCGCCCCCGCCGCCCTTTCCCGTCCCGACCCCGGAGGGCCCCCCGGACCCGCGAAGAGATTGCGCGGCTCCCCGCGCCCCTGCCAGGACTGCGCGAGCAACCACCCGCTCACCCGCGCGTCCGGGGTCCGAGGAGCGGAGCCCCTCAGGGTCGGGGACGGGAAGGGTAGGGGTGGCGGGGGCGGGGAAACGCCGTGCCGGCGAGGATGTGGGGCTCGACGCGGTCGTACGCGCGCCGTTGGCGATCCCTGCGGGACCGCCCCGACAGCACCGTCCCCAGCCACCCGCACACGAACCCCGCCGGAATCGACACCACCCCCGTCGTCGTGAACGGGAACCAGTGGAAGTCCAGCCCCGGGAACGCCGCCGTCGGCGACCCGGACACCAGACTCGTCCCCGGCATCAGCACCAGCACCGCCACCGTCCCCCCGATCAACGCGCACAGCAGCCCCGCCCGCGTGCACCGCCGCCAGAACAGGGCGTACACCAGCGCCGGCGCGAGCGCGGACGCGCCCACGCAGAAGGACGCCGTCGCCAGTGGCTGCAGGCTGCGGTCCTGCACCAGCGAGGCGAGCAGGATCGCGGGCACGCCCACGACCAGCGCGCAGACCCGCGCGAGCGCCGTCTCCCGCTGCGGACTGAGCCGCCGCGCCCGCGTCGCGAACACGTCGTGGGCGAGGGAGTTGGCGCAGGCGAGGATCATGCCGGCCACCGACGCGAGCAGCGTCAGGAAGATCGCCGTCGTCACCGCGGTGAACAACAGCGTCTCCGGACGCGACAGATGCGCCCCGAAGGCGGCCCGCGAACCCAGCAGATACGCCGTGTTGCCGCGCGGATCGGCCGCGGCGAGCCCTTCCCGGCCGACCAACGCGGTGGCCCCCACGCCCACCACGGTGATCACGACGGCGAACAGCGCGACCGAGGTCACGGCCCACGACATCGACCGCCGCACCTGCCGGGCGCTGCCCGCGGTGTACATCCGCATCGTCACATGCGGCAGACACGCTCCGCCCAGCACGATGGTGAGCTGGGTGCTGACCATGTCCAGCCGGGGGTGGTCGCCCCCGGCGAACTGCAGGCCGGGCCGCAGATACGCCTGGCCCGCCCCGCTGCGGCCGGCGGCGGCGGTGAACAGCGCCCCGGGGTCCCAGTGGAAGGCACGCAGGACGAGGACGGCGACGACGGCGCCCGAGCCGAGCAGCATCACCATCTTCAGCAACTGGATGAGGGCGGTGCCCTTCATGCCGCCGATGGCCGCATAGCTGATCATCAGCGCGCCCACCCCGACGACACACCCGGTCCGCATGGCGCTGCCGGTGAACCCCAGCATGTACGCCAGCAGTTGGCCGGTGCTGGCGAGCTGCACCAACATCATCGGCAGCAGGGCGATCAGGGTCACCGCACACGTGGTGATCCGCACCGACCGGCCCGGCATCCGCCGCGACAGCGCGTCGCCCAGGGTGAATTGGCCGGTGTTGCGCAGCGGTTCGGCCAGCAGGAACATCAGCAGCATCAGGGACAGCGTCATGCTCAGGGCGAGGACGACACCGTCGTAGCCGCACAACGCGATCACCCCGCCGATGGTGAGCACGGTGGCGGCGGAGATGTAGTCGCCGGCGATGGCGAGCCCGTTGCGCAGCGGGGACATCGTGCGGTAGCCGGTGTAGAACTCGGCGAGGTCGTCGCGGTCGGGGCCGGTCATCACGCACAGCAGCAGGGTGACGGTGACGACGGCACAGAAGGCGACCAGCGACCAGGACTGGGCGGAGCCGTCGAACTCGGTCATCGCCCCGGCTCCACGAGGCCGTCGTGGTCGGGGGCCCGGGGCGGGGGATCGGGCGGGGCGTGGCGACGTACGCGGGCGGCGAGTGGGTCGACGTAGCGGCGGGCGGTGCACTCGTACAGCACGACGGCGAGCCAGGTGACCGGGACCTGCACCAGGCCGAGCAGCAGCCCCGTGGACAGGCCGCCGGTGACGGGGCGGGTCAGTACGGAGGGCTCGTACGCGGAGAGGAGGAGGAAGACCACGAAGTAGCCGAGGGCGGCGAGGGTGGCGACCCGGCGCTGCCTGCGGTAGGCGCGACGCAGCATCCTCAGGTCACCGTGGTGCCCGCGCGCCGAGTGCGGTGACGCCCGGCGTAACGGCCGGGTCGGTAAGTCCTTGTCGCGGCGGCCCGGGGCGTCGCCGTCCCGCGCGTGCGCCGCCGGCTCCTCGTCCAGGTCGTCGTCCATCGGCCACGGGTGGGGCGGGGCGGAGACCGACCAGCTCGGTATGTGCGGCGGCGGCACCGGATACGAGGGGTACGGCGCGTGCGGATCGTGGGACATCCCGGTTCTCCTTGCGGCGCGGAGGTCCGGCGGGTGCGGACCGTGGGGGGAGGGAAGCGGCGGAGTGGGAGGGAAACGGCGGAGTGGGTTTTCGCACGCTAGCCGCCGCGATCCGGGCCGTGGGGCGTTTTCCGGGAACTCGGGGAGGCCCGTCCTCACCCCGCTGACCTCGGGTGTTGCCCGTGTGAGTGCAGTGACGGCAGAGCAGTGAGAGACGTCCGGGAGCTCCCCTCGGTGCGCCGGCGGAAACCGTCGGAGGCGGGTGCGCCCAGGCCGTGGTCCGCGAGCGGGCCCACCCTCAGGCCCGCCCGCCGGCAGTCGGCGACCAGAGCCGGGAGCGCGTCCAGAGTGGCCTTCCAGCAGTCCGGGGCGGCGACCCGGTCCGTGTCGTGCAGCAGCACCGTGCCGCCGCCGCGCAGATCCGCCCCGACCGTCCCGCGCACCGAACCGGGGGTGGCGTCCGGCGTCCAGTCCCTGCCCCACGCCGACCACAGCACCGGGCGCAGCCCCGCCCGCCGGGCCGCCGCCCAGCGCCCGGAGGTGAGGATGCCGTACGGCGGCCGGTACCAGCGCGGCCGTAGTCCGCTCACGCCGGCCACCGCCTCGGCCGCCCGCGCCACCTCGCGCGCGTCCCGCGCGGGCGCGGGCAGCCACGGCCTGTCGTGCGTCCAGCCGTGCACGGCCAGCTCGTGCCCCCGGCGGGCCGTCTCGCGGGCCACCTCGGGATGGCGTAGGACGCTCTCGCCGAGGACGAAGAACGTGGCGCGCACCCTCAGCGCGTCCAGCGCGTCCAGGAAGAGCGGGGTGGAGACCGGGTCGGGGCCGTCGTCGAAGGTGAGGGCGACATGGCCGGGGTGCCCGGTGCCCGCCAGCCGCGGGAAGAAGCGGCGCCGCAGCCCCGGTAGCCAGGTGGCGGCCGGAACGATGTGCGCGCCGGCCACGGCGGTGACCGCGAGAGCCGCGGCGGCCGGCGCCGCCGTACGCCGGAAGGGCGGCGGCGCGATCGTCGGGCGCCGACCGGACGTGGGGGCGGAGGCGGACGTGGAGACGGGGACGGAGACGGGGACGGGTGCGGGTACGGAGACGGGGACGGGGGCGGACGTGGAGACGGGGACGGGTGCGGGGGCGGTCTCGCGGCTCATGCTTGTGGCTACCTCTCTGTCCGGTGCGCTGTCGTGGGTTCAGGAGCCGCGGCGCGAGCGCGCGCGGGCGGCGGCCCGGGAGGCGGTGGCGCCCGCGGTGCCGGTGCCGGTGCTGTTCCCGGTGCCGCCCGTCCCCGTGTCCCACGTCTCCTGCTGCGAGGCCGCGTGGGCCAGGCCCACGGTGCCCGCGCCGATGAGCGCGATCCCGAGGATCTCGGGCACGAGCCGCAGCCCCAGGCCGATGTGCTCGTCGAACAGCGCCCAGCCCAGAGCCACGCTGGTCAGCGCGTCGCCGAGGGTGAGCGCCGGCTGCGAGGCGGTCAGGCTGCCGGCCCGGAAGGCGCCCTGGAGAAGGACGAAAGCGGTCAGCCCGGCCACCGCCAGGGCGTACAGCGGCCAGGTCGCGAAGATGCCGGCGCCCACGTCACCGATCCGCCCGGTGACCTCCTTCATCAGCGCGGCGGTGGTGGCGAAGGAGACCGCCGAGGCCAGTGCGAGCAGGGCGGCGCGGGGGGAGCCCCTGGTCAGCCGGGAGACGAGGACGAGGGTGACCACCGCGGCGAGCGCGGCCGCCCCGGCCAGCAGCCAGCGGCCCGGGGTGGCGTCGGCGCGTCCCTCGGTCGGCGCCGCCGCGCCGAGGAAGAAGGCCAGCCCGAGGGCGAGGGCCACGAAGGCCAGCCAGGTGCGCCGGTCCGGTGTGTGGTGGAAGACGAGGCTGCCCACGGCCAGGGTGAACAGCAGCTCGGCGGCGAGCAGGGGCTGGACGAGCGAGAGGCTGCCCACGGTGAGCGCGGCGGCCTGCAGCACGGTGGAGACCGCGAGCAGCGCCGAACCGGCCAGCCAGAACGGGCGGCGCAGCACATGAGCCATCCAGTGCGCGGCGTGCCGCACACCGGCGCCGGCATCCGCCTCGTCGGCCGCGGCACGCCGTTGCAGCACCGAGGCCGCGGCGTTGGCGAGGGCCGCGAGCAGGGCCAGGACGACGGTGGGCGCGTTCACCCCGCGACTCCTCGACGACTCCGCCGGCTTCCACGGCTCACCCGAAGCGGGCGGCGAGCCGTCGGTAGACGGCGGGGGCCGCGCCCCGGATCCGGACCGGCAGCCGCAGCCAGCCGGGGACGTAGATCTCGTCGCGGCCCCGGGTGACCGCGGCGCTGACCGCTTCGGCCACCTTCTCCGCCGGCACCGGCCGCGGGTGCGACCGTACGTAGGGCATACCCCGCCGGTCGAAGAACGGCGTGTCCACCACGGCGGGTACGACGTGGCTGACGCCGACGCCGGTGCCGTACAGCTCGTAGCGCAGCGCGTCCGCGAACGCGGCGAGCGCCGCCTTGGCGGCCGAGTAGACCGCCTCCTGGCGTACGGCGAGCATCCCGGCCACCGATCCGATCAGGACGACGCGCCCCGCGCCGGCCTCCACCATGCCCGGCAGCAGCCGCCGTACCAGGTGCATCGCGGGCAGGACGTCCACGTCGAACAGCGTGTCGATGGAGCCCGGGGGCATGGTGGCGAAGTCGCCCGCCCAGCCGACGCCCGCCCCGGCGACCAGGAGGTCCACCCGGCCCCCTGCCGCGTCCAGGGCGAAGTCGGCGAGCCGGCCTTCGGCGCCGGGGCGGGAGAGGTCGGCGGGGAAGAGCGCCGCCGACGTCGCGTCGGCCACCTGCGCGAGCCGCTGGGGATCGCGCCCGTTCAGCACGAGATGCCAGCCGTCGGCCGCCAGGCGCCGCGCCACGGCGGCGCCGATGCCGGAGGAAGCGCCCGTGACCAGGGCCGTTCCGGGGCAGACCCGCTCCCCGGCGGCCGGCCTCCGCACCATCCGGGGCTCCGCGCCCGGCCCGCCCACCGGCACCTCGGCGACGGATGAGGCGTCACGGGCGTACGAGGGGGCGCGGGAGTAGGCATGAGCCATGGTGCGACCTCTGCGGGACGGCGAGCACCGGGTGAACCGGCCGGCGGCCGGAAGCGGTGCGCGGACGGGCGGACGGCGGTGACGACGCGGACGGCGACGTGCGGACCCGCGACGTGCGGGCGTGCGGGCGTGCCGACGGAGCGAGCGGTGTTGGAGTATCCGCCCGGCCGAGTTCTGAAACGTACGCATCTCCGCACGTATGGGGCGTGCGAGGTGCGGCCCCTGTGCGCGGGTGCGGGGGGTGCGCCCGCGTGCGCGGGCGGTTCCGCGGTGGCGCGGGCGGGTTCCGGGCCCGAGCGGGTCCGATGCGGCGGGTGTGCTGCGCTACGACGTGCGCCGGGCCGCTCGCCGCTTCGGGGAGCCGGCACGTGTCGCGGGGCCGCCCCGTTCGCCCGCCCCGTGCGCGCGCTCCGCGAGCATGACACCGACGAGGCCGAGGAGGGCCAGCACGCAGCCGGTCGTCACCTGGTTCCAGCGGATGACGTCCGCGCCGAAGCCGCCGAAGAAGCCGGAGAGGATCAGGCCCACCCCGACCGCCAGCACCAGCAGATCGGTCGCCCTGCCGCGGGCCCGGGAGATCCGGGCCAGGCCCGTGAGGAAGACGATGACCCCGGCGCCCATCTCCACGAGGTGGGGATCGTTGCCGAGGGTGTCCGGATACCCCAGCGCCCACATGCAGATGAACAGCCACAGGCCGGCCAGCATCATCAGCATGCTCAGCGGCACGTCGTGCAGTTCCTTCGCGCCGGGCCCCGGCACCCTACCGATCGGGCCCGGACGGCGCTCGACATCCGCGGGTTCTCTGGTCGAAATCGCACTCATTCGTACGGACTATCCCGCCTCGCGCTCTTGAACCCTCCCACCGGCTTTCCACTCGGCGGCAACCGCGTCCGCGGGGCGCGACCCGGCGCCCCGCCGGATCACGGGAACAGGTCCCAGAGCCCCCGGCCCGGCCGGTGCCCAGGCCCCGCCTCGCGATAGAAAGGGCCCATGGCGCAGCGCGACACTGACACGGACGACGTCGAGGTCACGGACGACGTCGAGGGGGTGACCCGGGCGGTTCTCGCCGCCTCCCGGTTGCTGATGGCGGTCTCCGCCCGCTCGCTCGCCGCCGTCGAGGACGGGGTGACACTGCCCCAGTTCCGCATGCTGGTCGTGCTCTCCACCCGGGGCGCCACCAAGCTGGTCACACTGGCGGAACTGCTCCAGGTGGCACCGTCCACGGCGATGCGCATGGTCGACCGGCTGATCGCCGCGGGCCTCGCCGCGCGCGAGGTCAACCCGGAGAGCCGGCGCGAGACCCTGCTGACCCTCACGGACGAGGGCCGGCGCACCGTCGCAGGCGTCGTCGCCCGGCGCCGCGCCGCCATCGCGTCCATCGTCGAACGGCTGGACCCCGCGCACCGGACCGCGCTCGTCGAGGCGCTCGCGGCGTTCAACGAGGCGGGCGGGGAACCCTCGTTCCCGGTGCCCGACGACGCGCAGGCGCAGGCCCTCGGCTGGGGCGAGCCCGGCCTCACCCGCGACGTCTGACCCGCCCCCGCCGCGGGACGCGTCTCGGACGCCCACGGCCCGGACGGCGGCGGGCTCCTACACCGGCAGGTCCGCCGCCCCCGTCGGCCGCACCGGTGTCTCCTTTGGCGTCAGCGCGGGCGGTTCGCCGCCCGCCTCGCCGAACGCCGTGAGCGCCTCGATCAGGGAGGCCCGCTGTACGGGCGCGAGCCGCCGTACGATCTTGGTGACCTCCTGTCGGCGCCGTGCCATCACCCGGTCCACCACCTGACGGCCCTCCTCGGTGAGGGTCAGCAGGGTCTCGCGGCGGTTGTCCGGATTGACCCGCCGGTCCGCGAGGCCCGCCGCGATGAGCCGGTCCACCATGCGCATCGCGGTCGACGGGGCGACCTGGAGCAGCTCCGCGAGGACCACCAGCTTGGTCTCGCCCCGGGTGGAGAGGACCACCAGCATCCGGAACTGCGGCAGCGTGATCCGGTCCTCCACCTCGTCCAGGGAACGGGCCGACACCGCGACCAGCAGCCGTGAGGCCGTCAGCACCGCACGCGCCACGTCGTCCACCTCTCCCGCCGACCCCACGTCGCCCACCGGCACGGCACCGCCGTCCGGCCTCTCGCTCCCGGGCATGGGACCCTTCCCCTCGTTCCCCGTCATTCCGTCGTTCCCCGTCGTTCCCCGTCGATCCGTCGTGCCGCGCCGTCCACCACCCGCGCCGCCCGGACCACCCCACGACGCCCCAGGTCAGGGCACCCCTGGCGGCATTCTCCCGCAACGGCGGCGCCGGCCTTCCACCCCCTCACCCCAATGCCCCCGACAGCGCGCGGGACCGGGGTCCCGGTGGCAGCGTGAGGGCGGGCGTGGGCGCAGGACGAACGGTCGCCTCGCGGCAGCAGGAGGCGACGGCGACAGGGGACGCCCCGATGACCGCGGCCCACGACCGACTCCGCGACCGTCTCCGAGGGAGCCGAGCACATGACCACCGCAACCGTCGTCACCGAGGTGAGCCGGGCACCCGAAAACCTCGAACCGGTCCCCGGACCACCCGACCGTCCCTCGCCCACGTGCCAGGTGAAGCTCGGCTGTTCGGCCCCGGTGGTCGACTGCGCCGTGCCCGAGCACGGCGGTACGGACGGTTCCGGCGGCTGCCCCCAGGCCGGCGACGTCTGCATCGGCTGCACGGTGCCCGGCTTCCCCGACGCGTTCCTCCCGCTGAGGGACGACTCCACCGGCGACACTCCGCCGTCCGCCCTGATCAGGCCCTATGGGGCGGTCATCCGGCGGCTGCGCGGCATCGTCGGCACCGCCGCCGCCCGGAAACCCGAACGGCACCCCTCGCGGACCCGCGGAGCCGACCATGGCTGAACACACCACGGCCGCGTACGGCCCCGGCGGAGACCGGCTCGACGACTCGGCCGTCGAGGACCGCCTCACCCGCATCGACGATCTCCTCGGCCGGGTCGAGGAGGCGCCCGGACCCATGGCGCAGGCCGCCGTCGAGGCCGTGGGCGCGCTCACCGAGGTGTACGGCGAAGGGCTCGCCCGGATTCTCGACCTCGCCGACGAGGCGCTCGTCGCCCGGTTCGCCGAGGACCAGCTCCTCGGCCATCTGATGGTGCTGCACGACATTCACCCCGACCCCGTCGAGCGCCGGGCCGAACGCGCCGTCGACGGACTGCGCACCATCGTGCGCGAGAGCGGCGGCGAGATCGAACTGACCGGCATCGACGACGGCGTCGCCCGCGTCCGGCTCGACGTCAAGGGCTGCGGCTCCACCACCGCCGTTCTGGAGACCGCCGTGCGCGAGGCCCTGCTCGCCGCCGCACCGGAACTGTCCGGCGTCGAACGGGTGCGCGACCCCGAGCGGGACGCCGCCTTCGTCCCGCTCGACACCCTCACCCTCCGGCCCGCCGAACCGCAGGGGTCGCCGTGACGGCCGGCGCGCTGGCCCGGGTGATCCGCGGCGCCGCCGACCGGCGGGCCGCGGACGCCGAACGCTGCGACCTGTGCGGCGCCCCGGTACCGGCCGACCACCAGCACCTGTACGACACCGAGCGGCAGCGACTGCACTGCGGCTGCCGCCCCTGCGCCCTGCTCTTCGCCGAGGGCGGGACGGCCGGTGGCCGCTACCGGCTGGTGCCGGAACGGCGGCTGCGGCTGCCGCCCGTGGACACCGGTGCCCTGGGCGTCCCGGTCGGCCTCGCGTTCTTCGTACGGCGCCCGGACGACACGGTGACCGCCCACTACCCGAGCCCGGCCGGCGCCACCCGCTGGGAGCCCGACGCCGACGCCTGGCGGGCCGTGGTGGACCGGCATCCCGAGCTGGCCGGGATGCTGCCCGACGTCGAGGCCCTGCTGGTCAACACAACCCGGGGCATGAGCCACCACTGGATCACCCCGATCGACGACTGCTTCCGCGTGGTCGCCGTCGTACGGCGGGAGTGGCGCGGACTGTCCGGCGGCAGCCGGGTCCGGCCCGCGATCGAGGAGTTCTTCGAGTCGCTCACCGAACGGCCGTGAGCCCACCGGCGCGGCGGCCCCACCGACGTAACCGGGACGGCGTCGCGGGGCTCGTCACCCGGGCGTCCCCTCGACGGTCCACCCCCGGCGGGGGGTGCCCGACGCGCTCACACCGTGATGCGGCGCCCCGTGATCTCCACCGGATCCACCCGCACCCACATCTCCCGCTCCCCGCCCGCCCACGGGCCGCTCCGCGCCCGCTCGCCGAGCCTGCGTACCGACCCCGGGTCGGTCACCGCCCGCGCGTGCCCTCGTACCAGCACGCTCCACCCCTCGCTCAGCGCCTCGTCCACCCGGTCGACCTCGAACGCGACCCGGTTGCCCACCGCCAGCGCAGGCGTCGTCCCGGGCGCGGTGCGGAACACGAGCGCGCCGTCCACGACGCTGTAGTTGACCGGTACCACCACCGGCCCCGACACCGTGCTCACCGCCAGCCGCCCCACCCCGTGCGAGGCGAGCAGCGCCCGGCACTCCCGGACGCTCAGCTCCCTGAACGCGGGGTGCGCGGCCGCCTCCCCGCGTCCGGGCGGCCGTCCGGCAGAGGCGCCGGTGAACTCCGTGACCGTGGTCCGCAGCACGTCCGCCAGGCGCAGCAGCACGTTCGTACCGGGGGAGGCCCCGGGACTCTCCTCCAGATAGCGGAGGTAGTCCGGTGCCATGCCCGCCCGGGCCGCCGCGTCCTCCCGGGTCAGTCCGAGCTCCCGGCGCCGGTGCGCCAGTCGGCGCCCGAGATCGCCGGCGCCCGCGTGCTCCGGGGTGGGGGGAGCGTCGGGCGGTTCTCCGGGACCGGAGGGGGTCTGGTCGCGGCCGGACGGCGGCCGGTGCTGGTCGGACATGGTGCCTCGCTTCCTTCCGCCGGTCCGCCGCCACGAGGCCGGCCCGGCATGTCCTGCGTCGTCGTCCTGCGTTTCCAGCTTGTCCCGGCCGGCGGCGGCCCGCCCGGGGCCGGGGGGTCCCGATACGCCGTACGCGCTCCGACGGGCCTCGAAACCCCCGGAACGGACCCCGGAGACGAAGCCGCGGTCGTCCCGGCAGGGCACCCGCAGTCATGCGGGCGTCCGGCGCGGGTACCCGGAACCGTGGACGGCACCCGGGGAGGACAACGGTGAACGAATCACTGCGAGCGGTGGGCTGGGCGCGCTCCCTGCCGATGAGTACCGGGGCGAAGACCGCCCGCGACTGGACCCGACGGCACCTGAACACGCTCGGCTGGACCACCGAAGCGCCGGCCACGGCCGACGCGGTGCTGCTGACCGTCTCGGAGCTGGTCACCAACGCCCATGTGCACGCCCGCAGCAGCGCGCAACTGGTGCTCACCTGGGACACCCGGTGCCTGCACGTCGCGGTGCACGACTCCTCACGGGAACTCCCCGTGGCCCAGCCGCCGAGCGCCGAACGCCTCGGCGGGCGCGGCATGTTCCTGGTCGACGCGCTGGCCGACACCCTGCAGACCCTGCCCTGCCCGGACGGCAAGACGGTGATCGCCTGCTTCCGGCTGCCGGACGAGCCGGACGGACCGGCCGAGAAAAAGATCTGAGATCGGCGCGCATATATGCGCGCCGAGGGGGCACCAGCAGTTACGAAAGGCTCGGCAACATGCCTACCCCCCCTGGCGGACCGAGCCTCCCGGCCCCGCCGCACCCCCCCTTCGCGGCGGGGCCGGCCCTTGTTCCGGACCGGGCCGATGGCGTGCGTCGGGGAACGGTGTCACTCACCCGGTCCTGCGGCCGACCCCCGCCAGCACCCAGTATTCCGACGGGTTGTCCGGAACGTCGTCGTCCGGCCCGGGGCGCCACAGCGGTACGTGGACCAGACCCGGCTCGACGAGTTCGAAGCCGTCGAGGAGGCCGAGGATCTCCGCCCGCGAGCGGGCGGTGACGGGCGAGCTGGCCCGGGAGCGGTACAACTTCCCCACGGCGGCGGCCGTGTCGGGACGGTCCTGGTTGGTCGCGTGGGTCATCGCCAGCCAACTGCCCGCGGGTAACGCGTCGCGGAACGCGGCGACTATGCCCGCCGGATCCTCCTCCTCGGTGACGAAGTGCAGAATCGTGATCATCAGCACGGCCACGGGCCGGTCGAGGTCGATCAGTTCGCGCAGCGGGGCGGAGTCGAGTATGTCGGCGGGGCGGCGGATGTCGGCGTTCACGATGGCCGCGTCCGGGTTGTCGGCGAGCAGTGAGCTGCTGTGCGCGACCGCCACCGGGTCGTTGTCGACGTACACGACCCGGGCGCCCGGGGAGGCCGCCTGCGCCACCTCGTGGACATTGCCCTGGGTGGGGATGCCGGAGCCCAGGTCGATGAACTGCCGCACCCCCGACTCGACCAGGAAACGCACGGCACGGCCCAAGAAGGAACGGTTCGCCCGGGCCAGGGTGCGCACCTGGGGATCGATGGCCGTGAAGGCCGCGACGGCCTCGCGGTCGATGGCGAAGTTGTGCTGGCCGCCGAGCATCGCGTCGTACATACGCGCGACGCTCGCCTTTTCGGTGTCTACTCCCTGAGGGAGACCTTCGCCGATGGGCACATCAACTCCTCTGGCGGCGAGCATCCTTGACGCAACATCATATAGTTGCCGACGTCGCGCGGGGAGGTGCCGTTCATGCCGCGCGACCGGCCCCCGGCCCCCACCCGGAAAGGCACGATCCTGCGCAACGAAGCATGGGCCCAGCCCGAGCCGGCCCCCGCCGCTCCGCCCACCACGCAGCACCGGCCGGCCGGCCCGTCCACGGACATCCCGCCCACGGACGGCCCGCCCGCCACCGGTCCGGACATGGCCGGTCTGATCGGGTCGGCACTCGACCTCCGGCTCACCGGCGGCCATGTCGTGCACTCCCTGATGCCGGAGTTCTGCGACGCGTCCTCGGTGTACCTGCTGGAACGGTGGCTGCAGCAGGAGAACGCCTACCTCACCGCCGACCCGCCGCAGATCGAGGCACGTCGGCTGGCGCTGGGAGCGGGCTTCCGGAGCGCCTCCGAGTGGGAGAGCCGGCTGCCGCTCGGCGAGGTGGTGGTCTTCCCCCGCGAGACCCCGTACGCCCGCGCGCTCGCCACCGGGCGGCCCCAGCTGCTCGACGCGATGGACGACCACACCTCCGACCGGATCACCGCCTCCCGGGGCGGCGACCCGGGAGGTCTGCGAGAGGCGCTGCGGTCGGTCTCCCTCCTCGTCGTCCCGCTGCGGCTGCGCGACGCGGCCGTCGGGGTCATCGTCTGCGTGCGCGGTCCGGGCCGGCCGCCCTTCGTCGCCGAGGACGCCGCGCATGTGGAGACGCTGGCCGGGCGGGCGTGCGTCGCGCTGGACAACGCCCGCCGGTACGAGCACGAGCGGCGCACCGCCCTCGCCATCCGCACCAGCCTGCTGCCCGCGACCGCACCGGAGTTCGAGGGCTGCCGCATCGCCCACGGCTACCTCCCGGCGGGACAGGACACGGTCATCGGCGGTGACTGGTTCGACGTGCTGCCGCGGCCCGGTCACCGGGTCAGCCTCATCGTCGGGGACGCGATGGGGCACGGACCGGAGTCGGCGGTCGCCATGATCCAGCTCCGCACGGCCGTCCGGACGCTGGCCGGTTTCGACATCGCGCCGGCCGAGCTGATGCAACGGCTCGACGCGCTCGCGTGCGACACACCGGGGGCGTCCTTCGCGACCTGCATGTACGCGGAGTGGGACGCGCGACGGCACACCTGTACGGTCGTCGCGGCCGGGCACCCCCCGCCGCTGATCCGCGGCCCCGACCGGACCGCGGGGCCGCTCACCCTCACCAGCCCCGGGCTGCCGCTGGGGCTGGGCTCGGGGACCTACGAACCCACGGTGCTGGAGGTGTCCGGGCCGACGCTCCTCGTGCTGTACAGCGACGGCCTGGTGGAGTCGCGCCACACCGACATCGACCAGGGCATCGCCCGGCTGGTCAGGGCCCTGGACACGGACGCGTCCACGACGGCGACGGGGGACGGCCTCGCCGGTGCGGCCGACGTCACGGGGCCGGACGGGTTGCGCGAACTGTGCGAGGGGCTGCTGAGGGAGGCGGCGGAGGTCGGCAGCGCGGACGACCGCACACTGCTGCTCGCGGAACTCACGCCCACGGTGGACTGAGCACGCGCGCCCGGCCGCATCCCGGCCGCGTGCCGTCCGGCACGGCGGTCACCCCGCCTCCGCCCGCTCCGTGAGCGCCAGCAGCCGGGACAGGGGGTCGCCGTCCCGGAACAGCGTCAGGCCGCGTGCGATGCGGCTCCGCCGCGCCTCGCCGTCGACGGTGAGACGGTCCAGCGCGTCGCACAACTCCTGTTCGTCGCCCGCCGACTCCGTCAGCCCCAGGGCGGCCATCCGCCGTACGCCCTCCTCGCCGTGGCCGGGGATCGGCCGGTAGCCGACCACCGGGAGTCCGGCGGCGAGCGACTGCACGGCGGTCTGCCCGGCCGCGTTGTCCACCAGGGCGCGCGCCGCGTGCAGCAGGCCGGGCATGTCGCGCACCCAGCCGGGTGCGAGGACCCCGGGGACCTGGGACAGGGCCCGGCGGAGCCGGTCGTTGCGGCCGCAGACCGCCACCGGCAGATATCCGCGATCGGTGAGCAGCCCGGCCGTCGCGGCGAGCCCGGTCGCGGCACCCCAGGCGCCGCAGGACAGCACGACGGGCGTCCGGCCGGGACCGTACCGCGCGAGGAGCGACCGCCAGGCGTCCGCGCCGGGGGAGCCGGACGAGGACTCGCCGGGTGGGCCGGAGGGGGAGTCGGCGGTGAAGTCGGGGGACACGCACGGGCCGGTGGTCAGGGCGGGCCGGCGGATGTCCTCGCGGACCTCCGCGGTGGCCTGGCCGGTGAGACACAGGTAGAGGTCGTTGCCCGGGTGCAGCCACTGCCGGTGCACGGCGAAGTCGACGACGTACACCGCGCTCGGCACCCGCAGCGCGCCCCGTGCGCGCAGATGGCCGGTCAGCTGTGCGGCGAGGTGGAAGACCGGCACCACCACGTCCGGGCGGAACCGTTCCACCCGCTCGGCCAGCCGGTCCCCGGCCAGCCGGGCCAACGGCACCCCGCTGGGCCGGCTGCCTGCCCCGCGGCGCAGGAACAGCCGGTACAGACCGGCGTACGCCCACGGGTAGTGCCGCACCGAGGACTGGTAGAAACCGCGCAGTCCGGTGCCCAGGCGGTAGGGCAGCAGTTCGAGGACGTCGAGGATCTCGGCCTCGTGGCCCAGGTCGCGGGCCCGGCGGGCGAGTTCGGCGGCCACCGTGTCGTGCCCGGCGCCCATGCTCGCGCTCAGGATCAGCAGCCGCCGTCCGTCCCCGGCTCGGGCCGGTACGGCGGCCGCCCGTGCGTCGTGTCGCCCGGGAGCGGAGGACCCGGCCGGGGAGGCCCCGGGCGCGGAAAAGGGAGGGACTCGCACCGGAGCCGACTGCCCCGCCCTTTCCCGTCCAAACAGGGCGAACGGGGGATCTTGCCCTCACGGACGGACCCGCGTCGCCGGTGCGGTTCAGCTGTGGAAGGAGATGTACCCGTTGTTGTCGCGGTCGTCGTGGGACTTGGTGTACGCGTGCACGTCGGAGCGGCTGCCCGACGGCTTGTACAGGTAGATCGTGTCCTTGTCGTTGTTCCAGAGGAAGTTGCAGTTGTCGCGGTAGTCGACGTTGCCGGCGTCGGAGTCGTTGCCGTGGCCGCCGCGCAGTCGCACGTAGTCGCCGGGCTGGAGGTAGTGGTTCGCGGTGAACGTGAACCGGTTCCCGGTCGCGTCCTTCACGACGTAGTTCTTCAGGTTGATCGTCGCGGTCCTCGAGTAGTTCTTGACCGTCAGGTACTCCTGCTCGGTGTTGCCCGACGTGCAGCTGTTGGAGTCCCGGCCCGGCGCGTCGTACTGGACACCGCGGATCTTCAGCGCCGACGAGTACTCGGCGGCCTGGGCCGGGGTGGCTATGACGGCGGCGAGGCTGCCGGCGGTGGCGGCCACGATCAGGGCATGACGCTTGCGCATGAGGTTTCCCCCCTCGGTGATGCGGATGAAGCGGATGGAGCCTACACGCCGGATGAAGGCAAAGTGACGGATGGGTGCGGAAAATGTGAAGTCGCAGATGGGGGAGGTGAAGGAGGCGTGGGAGACGGTCCGGTGACGGTCCGCAGGTGTTCCGCGGCCTGCCGGGAGGGCCGTACCGGCAGGTGAACGTGGGATGAAGAGTGCTTCCGGTTTGCCGACCGGGAAGGTCGTGTTCGCGTGATCGTCACCGAAGCCGTCGACGATCACTCCGTCGGCGTGGGGACGACGGAGCGGAGAGACTCGGTGATGAGCGGTCAGGAACCGGAACGGGCAGGGAGGTTAGGCCCGGACGACGCGCTGTGGCGGCGCGTCGCCGAGGCCAGGGCCGAGGTGGAGGCGGTCGAGGCCGCCGTGCGGGACGCCGAGGGGCGTCTGCACGACTTCTCGGCGGTCGCGCGGTCCGAGGACGGCGCCGTCGAGGCCACCGTCGGCTCCCAGGGTGAACTCACCGGTCTGCGCTTCCTCGACGGCAAGTACCGCGACATGACCGGCCTCGAACTCGGCGCGGCCGTCGTGGAGGCCGTACGACAGGGTCGCGACCGTGCGGCCCGGGAGGCCGTACAGGTGTTCCAGCCGCTCGCCGGTACCACCGAGCAGATCCCCGAACTGTCCGGCCTCGACGTCGACTGGGAGCGCTTCCTCGACCGCCACGACGACGGCCGGGGACGCGCCGCCCCTCCCCGGCCGACCCCTGGCTCCCGGCTGCGGGACGAGATCCACGAGGACGGCGACAGCGACAGCGACACGGAAGGACCCCAGCGATGACCGGACCCGCCTTCACCGCCGACTCCGACCGCATCATGGCCGGAAGCCGGGCCATCCATGAACTCGGCAGGGCCACGAAAGCCCTGGCCACCTCCGCGCACTACGCGCTCGCCGACACGAACTGGACGGGCAACGACGACTACGGGCACCAGCTCCGGGCCAAGTACATCCAGACCCGGGAGTCCGTCCTCGGGACTCTCGACGCGGTCGCGGAGGGCGTGACCGCCATCGGCGACGGCACGATCGACAATCTGGGCACCATCCTCGGCACCCAGCGCGGCGCCATGGAGAGCATCGTCCAGCAGGCCCGCGGGGGCCGTTCGTAACGTGGCCATCACCGTCTCGCCCAAGCTCAACTGGCTCTTCTTCATCCTCATCGGGGAGACCTTCCTCGAAGCGAACGAAGACACCGCGTACGACACGAGCAAGTCGTACCGGGCGATCAAGCGGGACGTCGGCCAGCTCAAGGAGCAGGCCCACGCGGCGGTGGCGGCGGTGAGCCAGGGCTTCCCGCCGGGCGTGGCCCAGCAGTTCGTCGCCGCCATCAACGAAGTACTGCCCTACCTCGACAAGTTCGAGAAGGACCTGGACCAGGTCGAGTCCGGCCAGGTCAACGTCTCCATGCAGATCAGGGAGGCGAAGTGGAACATCATCGCCGAACTGATCCGGCTGGCCATCGAACTCGCCGTCCTCGCCGTGCTGTCCTTCTTCACGGGCGGGGCGAGCGCCACCCAGGCGGCGGTCGCCCGGGCGCGCAGCCGTCTGTTCATCCTGGAGACACTGTACGAACTCTCCCACCGCACCCACCTGTTGCCCAGCCTGACGGAGGCCGTGGAAGAGGCGTTCATGACGCTCGCCGTCCGGCTGGCGATGATGACGCTCGCCCCCGACGGACAGCGGCCGCGCTCGATCGACTGGAAGGACGTCGGTGTGAGCGGCGCCTTCGGCGGGCTCGCCGGCGCCTTCGCGCCGGTGTTCGCCAAGTTCGCGAAGAACTTCACCGACAATCTGGTGAACCCCTTCAAGAAGAACATCGACGACATCGTCGGCAAGTTCGACGACGATCTCTTCCGGAACGCCAAGAACAAGGCCGACGACCTGCCGCACCCGGATCCGCGGCCCAACCCGACCACGAGGAACGACCACCGCGACTTCGGCCCGGAGACCACCACCCCGAACCCGAACCCGCACCCGTCCGGCTCGTCGCTCGATTTCAACCCGCCCCACTACACCCCTACGCCCACCCCCACTCCCAAGGGCGGTGACGGGCTCGGTGTCAATTCCGTGCACCAGGGCGGTCAGTTCGTCGCCGACGGCGCCTCCGAGACGCTGGCCGAGTCGATCATCATGGGCGCGTTCTACGGCAACTGGATGCCGAGTTGGCAGACCTTCGTCGGAGCGGGCCTGAGCGAACGGTTCGAGGCGGGCGCGGAGTCCGGAATCACCAACACGGCGAACTGGCTGAAGAACCTGCCGACCTTCTCGGGCGGGGCAGGGGCAGGGGCCGGTGGCGGCGGCACGAACCGGGGCGGCGACGCCGACGGAAGCGGCGACACGCACGGGAGCGGCGACACCGGCCTGAGTGGTGACACCGACAGTGGCTTCGGCGGCGACGGCGACTTCGGTGGCTTCGGTGGCGCCCAGGGGAGTGGCGTCACCCGTACGCAGACGGACGACGGCGCGGACAGCGGCTACGGCAGCGACGGCGGCTTCGACGGTGTGGACGGAAACGGCATCACCCGTACGCAGACGGGCGACGACGCGGACAGCGGCTACGGCAGCGACGGGGAGGCAGACCGCCACGACACTCCCGTCCCCACTCCGACGACAGGCAAGGGACAGGGACAGGGACAAGGCCAGGGGCAGGGCGAGGGGCGGGGGCAGGGCGAGGGACAGGGCGAGGGGCGGGGGCAGGGCGAGGGACAGGGACAGGGCGAGGGGCGGGGGCAGGGCGAGGGGCGGGGGCAGGGCGAGGGGCGGGCGACACCGGCCGACGACGAGGCCGACACCGGCACGGACACCGGGAATCACGCCGACGTCACCGATGCGCACGCGCAGCACGTCGACCCTGTACGGAAGCCCACCGACCCGACGAACGAGGTCGGGCGGATTCGGCCCCGGGAGGAGAGCGGAGCGGGAAGCGGCCGGGACCTCGCCGCTCCCCACCAGGCGGACCGGAACGACCACGACCAGCGGGCGGGGCAGGCCCGGCAGCAGCAGCCCGAGGGGACCGCGGACCGGCCGCGCGACCCCGACGTGGACTCCACCGCCCCGGACGGCTCCGCCCACCCCACCACCGGATCCGTCCCCACCCCGGCCCCCGCCCCCGCCCCCGCCGTGCACCGGGACGGGGCCCAGCGGCAGTGGATCGCCTCGCAGGTGACCGCCGACGACCTCCCGGCGGACGGGCTGCCGGGCGGTCCGGACACCGACACGACGGTGACCGTGCGGGACCTCGCCGCCGCAGGGGTGTCCCTGAGCCCCGATCTGCGGGCACAGGCCGAACTGGGCGGTGACGGCAGGGTGTCCCTGGCCGACAGCGGACTGCCCCCCGTGGACCAGGTCAAGGCGCTGATGATGCGGCCGGGTCCGTGGCCGGAGGGCCTGGAGACCGTGGCCGCCCATGCCTCGCAGCGGCTGTGGCAGGGTTCCTACGACGACTTCGCCCAGTCGGTGCCGGACCTGGATCCGGGCACCGTACGGCAGGCCTGGGACTCGGCGGCGGATCTGGTCCTGCCGGTGGAACCGCACCTCGTGCTCGCGGACCCCCAGCACGCGGTGGACGTGTACCGGGATGCCGTGCGGCAGGTCGCCGACACGCTGGTGAACGGCGGCGGCCGGCCCGCGGCCGTCGGACTGGCCGACCGCCTCCGCGACGACCTGGGACTACCGGCCCGCGTCCGGGGCGGCGGCCCCGGGGCGACGGCCACGACGGATGACCCGCGGCAGGTCCCCACCTCGTCGAGTCTCCCGGACCCGACGGACACGGCGGATGTGACGAACACGGCGGATGTGACGGACACGGCGGACGTGGGGGACACGGAGGACCCGGCACCGACCGGGGCCGACCCCACCGCGCGCGACACGCACACCCCCGGCACGGACACCCGCACCACGGACACCACGGACACTCGCACCTCGGACACTCCCCGCACGGAACCCCCCTTCATTCCGGTCGCCCCCGCCCCGACGCCCGAGAACGGCTCTCCCACCGCGTCCGACCCCACGGTGGTCACGGAGGTCACCGCCCCGTCCGTCGTGACGTCGAGCAGCACGGATCTCCCCGACCTGTTCACCACCACATCCACCTCGTCCGCGTCGTCCGCGTCGTCCGCCTCACCAGTCCCGACACCGGACACGGACGCCTCCACCGTGCCCCAGCCGCGGAGCCACCCCGCCCCCGATCTCGACTTCGTCGTGCCCGATTCCCACTCGTCCGTCCCTGACCTCGACTCCTTCGTCTCCGATCTCTACACCGACACCCACTTCGCACCCCTGTCGGGCACCCCCCAGGCCGGCCCGCCGTCGCCGACCGGTTCCCTCGGTTCGACGGCCATGGACATCGACTCACCCAGCCCCGGGAGCCCCGCACCCGGGAGCCCCGTACCCCAGGGCGGTTCCCACCCGTCCCCGCCCGGAGACCCGTACCGCGCGCCCCTCGTCCACGCCTTCGGCGACGGCATCACCGGCAACCGGCTGTACCCGCAACTCCACGACGCCATACAGCGGCTGGACACCCTGCGGGGGCTCGACACGGACCCCTCGGTGCGGGACGGGGCGCTCGACCTGGACGCCGTCGCCCGCCGGGTGCTGTTCCTGGACCCGACGACGCCGGTCGGCAACAACGAGTACGGCGACCTGTTCCGTATCGCCCTCGACCCGGCCATGGAGCACGCCCCCGGCCTCGCCACCCTCGCCGCGTTCGGGCTCTCCCTGCGCGGGGCGCTGTCCCACCCGTATGCCATGACCGCCCCCGACGGCACCGCGTACGGACGTGACTGGGGCAGTGTCCCGGGGGACAGCCACGGGCTCGACCTGGACCTGGACCACACGTGGGAGCACAACGGGCAGCCGGACGGGCAGCCCCAGTCGACCGATCCCGGTCCGGCGCCGTGGCGTCCGGCACCGGGCGGACCGCGGCCGTTCGTCGTCGTGGCCGGCGGCACCCCCCACCAGGTCGCCGTCACGACGAGCGACGGCACGGAGTACGCGCTGTCGATCGACGAATTCGCCGAACTGCTCGCCCTCGACCCGGTGTTGTCCGCACTCCCGGGCGACGTGCCGGTGCTGTTGGTCGTTCCCTACGCCGGGGGACGGCAGTTGGAGCTGCCCCGAACCCTGGCCGACCGGCTCGGCCGGCAGGTGTGGTCCACCAGCGGCAACCCCATCGTGGAGATCCAGGACGACGGGACACCGCCCAGGATCCTCCTGGACCGGCAGCAGGACGTGCCCCGCGGCGACTGGATCCGCAGCAGCCCCGGCGAGGTGCTGAGGGACACGCCCTCCCAGGCCACGACAGCCACCACGCAGACCGCCGACATCCCCGAGTGGGAGCGCAATCTGGTCAGCTTCACCCTGGTCGCGGGCGGGGACGGCACCCGGCAGACCGGACGGGCCGCGTTCCGCCCGGACGATTTCGCCGGGGGCCGGGAGGCGACCCACCGCCAGGTGCACCGGGCGACCACCTTCGCGCACCGGCATTCCGGTACCCGACGGGCCACGGTCGACAAGCCGCTGACCGTGGGCGCCAAGCCCGGCGAGCAGGTGCACCACGTCTCCATGCACGGCAGCCCGCGCCACGTCGACATGCCGCAGGAGGACGGCTCCACCTACCGCGCCTCCGGCCCGGAACTCACCCGATGGCTCAACCGCCGGCCGAGCGTGCGCCGCCTGCGCGACCAGGACTGGATCTACCTCGACTCCTGCTGGACCGGCGGCGTCTACGGCGGGGACACGGACGCCTACTCCAACGTGGCCGCCTCCCTCCCTCCGTCCCCGGACCCGCTCGCCGACATCCCCATCGCCCAGGTCGTGGCCAACGGCACCCGCAAGCGTGTCCGGGCCGGCGACCGCGCCGTCGGCTACGGGTCCTCGGGGGGTCCCAACCCGCGTTTCTGGCTGGACTCGTACACCGACGCGCAGGGGCGCTTCGGCCACGTGCGGGAGTTCTGGCCCGAGCCCCGCGACGCGGAGCTGGCCGACCTGGCCCGCACCGCCGGACTGCACACCGGCCCCGGTCCCGTGTCCGGGGACACCCTGGACCGGACCCTGCGGCTGGTGCGCGCCCTGCGGCAGACCTTCGGCCCCGGCATCGGCCCCGGCATCGGCTCCGGTATGAGCCAACACCCGGCCTACGACGACCTGCTGCGCGGCATCGGTGCCCTGGAGTCGATGCGGCAGAACGACCCGCACCTGAACGGTATGGGGCCCTTCACCCTGGAGCTGTTCCAGCGGGCGGCCTTCGCCGACCGACGGGACCACGGCGACGGCGCCCGACTCCTCGACCACGGTGCCTACCGCGCCGTGCTCGCGCGGGCGGCCACCGCGCCCCCGGGCACCCGGCTCACCGACTTCGTCCGGGTGCCGCTGCTGGCCGGGATCGCCCAACAGATGCGGGGCTTCACCGACCTTGCGGCAACCGCCGCACGGGTCCTGCGGCTCGACGCCTCGGCCACGGTCGGCCCGGCGGAGATCTCCCGGCTCTACTGGGCGCAGGTGAAGTCGTACGAGTACCTCTCCTCGCTGCCCGACGTGGGAACCGCCGCCATGGTGGCGCTGCACCTGCCGGCGCCCGATCCGTCGAAACGTGCCGCACTGGGCTGGCTGGCCACCAGGGCGATCGCAGCCGGCCGCAACCCGTCCAACTCCGTCGAACTCGCCGCCTACCACCTGGAGGAAGAGGGCGCCTTCGACCCCCAGTCACTGACGCACGACGCGGTCGGCCGGCCCAACGGCCGCAACTGGGGCACCCCGGTGGCAGCGGGCACGCAGGTGGACACCTACGTCGTCGGCACACTGGCCCAACGGCCCGACGGGTCCTACCGTCGTGCCGGCCAGGAGGCGGCGCCCTGGGTGACCACGGGCAAGCGGCCGGCGTATGTCGTGGCGACGGAGGAGTACGGGACGGGGAGGGCCTGGGTCTCGCTGACCGGCGGTCGACGGGTCGCCGTGCCACATGCCGAGGTCGCCGAACTCGTCGCACGCGACCCCGAACTCATCGCCCGGGACGTGTGGGACACGGACGTCGTCCTCGCCGTCTCCGGAGCCGGCGGCGACAGCACGGCACAGCCGAACCCGCCGCAGCCCGGCACCTCGCAGTCCGGCGCCCCGCAGTCCGGCGTCCCGCAGCCCGCTCCGGCCTCGTCCCTGCGGACCGCCGTCGTCCGTGCCACCGGCCGGACCGTGTGGGCGCCCCGGGGCACGACCGGGCTCGGTCACTCGGGCGGCTCCCACAACACCGGGCCGGTCTCCCTGGCCGGCGTTCCCGCCACGCCCGGCACCCCGGCCGCGGCCGACTGGACCCGCACGCACCCGGCCTCCCTGCACCCGACCGCGCAGCAGACCCCGACGACCCTGCCCCGGCCCAACACGTCCTCGCCCGACCCCTTGCCCTCGAGCTCCGCGACCGACACCGCGACCGGCACCCGGTCCACCCCGTCGACCGGCACCACGGCCGCGCCCACCCCCGCCGACACCGCCACCCTCCCCGCGCCCCCGAAGTCCGCCGGCGAGGCGGTGCCGCCGCGCGTCACCCCGAAGGACCCGGCGTCGGACGGGGACGACCCCGTCACATCCGGCACGGACGCGGTCGGCACAGGCGCCTCCACCGTGCACGCCACGACGCCCGAGACCGGCCCGCCCGGTCCCCGACCACAGCCCCCGGCTCAGGACCCGTACCTCGGGCTCCTGGTCCATGTCTTCGGCGCCGACATCACGTCGCACCAGGCGTATCCGCAACTGCGGGACGCCATGAGCCGGTTGGACACCCTGCGGAGGAACGACCCCTCCGGTTCGCTCCGTGACGGGCCGTTCGACCTGGATGCCATCACGCGCAGGGTGATGTTGTTCCTGCCCCCGGCGACGCCGGTCGACAAGGCCTGGCACGTGGATCTGTTGCGCCTCGCCCTCCATCCGGCCATGGAGCACGCGCCCGGCCTGGCGACCCTGACCGCGTTCGGACTCTCCCTGCGCGGGGCGCTGTCCGACCCGTATGCGATGACCGCCCCCGACGGCACCGCGTACGGACGTGACTGGGCCGATCCTCCCGGAAGAGGTCACCGGCTGGCCATGGATCTGGACAACGTGTGGGAGGCCACCGAGCAGTCGTACGGGATGTCCGAGGTGACGGATCCCCGGCCGGCGCCGTGGCGCCCGGCCCCGGGGCGGCCGCAGCCGTTCGTCGTCGTGGCCGCCGGCGACCACGAGAGGGTCGTCGTCAGCCTGAGTAACGGCATGGACATCACAGTGCCGAGTGACGTGTTCGTCGAACTGCTCGCCATGGACCCGGTGCTGTCCCGGCTGCCGAAGGACGTGCCGGTTCTGCTGACCATTCCCCAGGCAGGGGCCCGGCAACTGGAGCTGCCGCGTGCCCTGGCCGACCGGCTCGGCCGCCAGGTGTGGTCCACCAGCGGTGATCCCATCGTGCGGTCCTCTCACGACGGGACACCGGCCAGGATCTCCCTGGATCAGCAACGGCGTGTACCCCGCGGCGACTGGATCCGCAGTGAACCCGGCGAGGTACTGACCCCCGCCGCCCTACAGGCCACCCTGTCCACACCCACCACGCAGACCTCGGACACTCCCGAGTGGGAGCGCAATCTGGTCAGTTACACCCTCGTGGCGGACGGGGACGGCACCCGGCAGATCGGGCGGGCCGCGTTCCACCCGGCCGAGTTCGCCGGGCTCTCGGAGGCGCAGGGCCGCCAGCTGCATCGGGCCACCACCGTCGGGTACATACTCCCCGGTTCCCGGATGGAGGCGGAAGGAGCGCCGATCACCGTGGGCGCCAAGCCCGGCGAGCGGGTGCACCGCCTCAACCTCCACGGCTCTCCGAGCCGCGTCGCCATGCCGCAGGCGGACGGCACCGTGTATCCCGCCTCCGGCCAGGAACTGACCAACTGGCTCAACCGGCGGCCGAGCGTGCGCCGCCTGCGGGCTCAGGACTGGATCTACCTGGACGCCTGCTGGACCGGCGGCGTCTACGGCGGGAACGCGGACGTGTTCTCCAACGAGGCCGCCTCCCTCCCCCCGGCCCCCGACCCGCTCGCCGACATCCCCATCGCCCAGGTGGTCGCCAACGGCACCCGAAAGCGTGTCCGGGCCGGCGACCGCCCCATCGGCTACTCCCACCCGCCTGGCCGGCCGACTTCCGACTCGCCCATCTGGTTCACCGTGTACTCCGACCCAAAGGGGCGCCCCGGCCATCTCCTGGAGTTCTGGCCCGAACCGCTCGAAGCGGAACTGGCGGACCTGGCTCGCACCGCCGGCCTGCACACCGGTCCCGAGCCCGTGCCCGGGGACACCCTGGACCGGACGCTGCGGCTGGTGCGCGCCCTGCGGCAGACCTTCGGCCCCGGCATCGGCCCCGGCATCGGCCAGGACCCTTCCTACAACGATCTCCTGCGCGGCATCGGCGCCCTGGAAGCGATGCGACAGAACGACCCGCAACTGGACTCCATGGGCCCGTTCACCCTGGAACTGTTGCGGCAGGCGGTCCGCGCCGACCTGCGGGACCACGGCGGCGGCGTGCGCCCCCTGGATGCCGACGCCTACCGCCAGCTGCTCGGGCGGGCGGCCGGGGCACCCCCGGGCACCCGGTTCAGCGACTTCGTCCGGGTACCGCTCCTTACCCAGATCGCCGACCGGATCCAGCGCATCGAGGACCCGCGGACGACCGCCGCGCAGGTGCTGCGGCTGGATGCCTCGGCCACGGTCGGCCCGGCGGAGATCTCCCGGTTCTACTGGGCAGAGGTGAAGGCGACCGAATGGCTCGACTCGCTGCCCGACGCGAACGCGGTCGCCGTCGCGGCGCTGCACCTGCCCGCGCCCGATCCGTCGCAACGTTCCGAGCTGAGGCAGTTGGCCGCCAGGGCGATCGCCGCCGGACGGGACCCGAACGACATCGTCGAACTCGCCGCCTTCCACCTGGAGGAACTGGGAGCTCTCGACACCGGGACACTGACCCACGACGCTCACGGCCGGCCCAACGGCCGCAACTGGGGGTCCCCGATGTCACCGGGCACGCACCTGGACGCCTCCGTCCTCGGCATCCTCACCCAGCAGCCCGACGGCTCCTACCTCCGCACCGGCCAGGAGGCGGCGCGCTGGGCGTCCCCGTGGAGTGACCCGGCGTACGTCGTGGTGGCCGAGGACACGGGGACGGGCATGGTCCGGATCACGCTGCCCGGCGGGCGACGGATCGCCGTACCGCACGCGGAGGCCGCCGAACTCCTCGCCCGCGACGCCGAACTCATCAGCCGCACCCAGTTGGGGACGGACGTCGTACTGGCTCTCTCCAGGCCCGGCGCCGGCGCGCCGCAGCCGAGCGTGCCACAGCCGGACGCCGCTCAGCCGAACGTCCCGCAGCCCACCGCGCCGCAACCCACTGCTCCTCAGCCCACCGCGCCCCCCTCCCTGGGGCTCGCCGTCGTCCACGCCACCGGCCGGGCCGTCTGGGAGTCCAGGGGCACCACCGGGCTCGACCGCTCCGTGGGCACAGGGCCGGTCTCACTGGTCGGCACCTCCGCCACGGACGGCACCTCGTTCGCCGCCGAGTGGATCAGAATGCACCCGTTGGAAGTGCGCCTGAAGGCCCAGCAGCCCCCGGCGGAGACCCCGCCCCGGCCCCAGCCCGTCTCGTCCCGGTCCGGTGAGTCCGACACCCCCGCCCCTGTCCCCTCCACATCCGGCACCCCCGCCCCTGTACCCTCCACATCCGACACCCCCGCCCCCCGGAAAACCGATACCCCCACCTCCCTGGAAACCGTCGGCAAAACGGGGCGCCCCCGCGCGTCGGCCACCCGGCCACCGCGCCGGAACCGCCCGGCCGCGCTGCCCAGCATCCCCGAGGGCGCCCCCGCCCCCCCGGTGCCGCCCGTCCCCGCACGGATCCCGGGCGTGCCCCGGCTCGCCGGGGTCGGTGACGACATCGACGAGCGGCGCCCCCCGCGCCTCGACCGCGACCTGCCGCCCGCCCCCGTCAGCGGCGGTGGACCCGTGTCGTTCACCGACCGCTCCCGGCTGCCCGCGTACATGGGCGGGGTCGGTGCCCTGCTGCCCGGGCTGCCCCGCAGTGTGCTGAGCCGCTCCTACCGGCTGGGCCAGGGCGACCGCGTGCTGCGCGGCGGCGAGGGCGTGGTCCGGGAGATCGGCGACCGTCTCGGCGCCACCTGGGACCTGGCCCCGGCTCCGGTGTCGAAGCGCCGCGGCACACCCCCGCGGACCCTCCTCGACGACGTGCGGCAGCGGTTGGACCGCAACCCGCACGGCTTCTTCGGCGACGGTCAGCAGTTCACCTACCGCACCAGGAGCGGCCGTACCCGGGTGGCCACCGTGACCGCGCGTCCGTACGGGCAGTGGGAACGCTTCACCTTCGGCTACGCCAATCCGGTCAAGGTGGACACCATGCAGCGGACCACCACCACGACCGGCCGCACCGCCGTCAACAGCACCTCCACCTCGCTGCTGCCGGCGGTGCCGCTCGGCCCCGCCAAGCACACCTACCACGTCTGGGGGCGGGTCTTCTTCCGGAAGTCCTGGGGCAAGCGGGTCCAGTACGGGCAGCAGAACCAGGTCATGAACCAGGTCGAGACCCGCACCACCGACGGCTCGCACGCCCACCTGGACGACGTCTGGTACGAGGTCGCGGTCACCGACCGCAGGGGCCGCCCCGTCGACGGCAGGGGCAAGCCGGTGACCGGGCGCGGCACGCGCGGGATCGGCTTCGGATTCGCCGTCCGCGACGGACTGCTGGTGCGGCTGGCCGACAGCCTCACCCACGACACTCCGCCCGCCGAACGGCTGCCCGCACGGATCGACCTGGGCGGCCGGCCCGCCTACCGCTCGGTCGCCACCGAGACCTACGGTCCGATGTCGCACGTACGCGACTGGGTGCTGCACCGGGCCGGGGTCAAATCGGGCACCATGGCGGGCACGCAGCTGGGCGACTTCTTCTCCTCCGACTCCTTCCAGCGCGCCGGCGGTGTCCTCAACGCGGGCCGGACCACCACGCCCCCGCTGTTCCGCGACGACTCGGGCCGCGACCCGCTCGGTGTCTTCTCCGTCCGGGTCGAGTCGGGCGACGCCGTCCTCATCAGCGAGACCAAGGCGGCGGAACTGCGCGACATCATGCAGACCACGGTCCGCAACGAACGCAACGTGGCGCACTCGAGGAACACCGAGATCGGCGGCGCGGTCGGCCCCTCGTTCCAGTGGTTCGGGCTGCGCGAGGGGAAGTTCAACCTGCGGCTGCTGCTCGGCGGCAACGTCCGCTACGGCAGTTCCCGCAGCCGCGGTGCCACCACCGGCGGTACCGGCGCCGTCAAGTCGGCCGCGCAGGCGAAGGGCGATCCGACCGGCCTCTACCTCGTACAGAAGACGATCACCGTGACGGCGCCGCCCGACAGCAAGGCACCGCTGCCGAACCAGCGCGGGGACGGCGACGGCAGGCGTGGGAAGCTGCGCAAGAACCCGCCGCAGACGTGGAGTTCGCCGCCGCGCAGCCAGACCTTCCAGACCTGGGCGGTGGAGCGCATGACGCGCACCGAGGCCCTGCGGCTGGCGGGCGAGGACCGCACCCCGCCCACCGGACCCGAACCGGCCGTCCCGCCCTACCTGGCGGAGAACGACCCCACCACCCTCGGCATGGCACGCGTGGAGGAGTTCTCCTTCGCGGACGGCTCCACCACCCGCACCGCGCGGGGCGAGGAACGCACGTTCCCCGAGTACGTCGCCGAGCGGGTGCTGACCGAGGTCGCCCGCGTCCACCCCGACCTGGTCGCGCCGATCGGTGAACTGAACCCGGACAACCCGCGCTGGCGGGACGCCGCGCACTACGAGATCGTCCTCAACAACACCCTGGAAGTGCTCAACACGCTGACCCACCACGGTATGGCGGGCAACCTCGAGACGATGATGACCGGCGGCCTGCGCCTCTCGCTGGTCGACTCCGGCCGCGCCACCCGCGGCCTGCGGCACGTGTGGATCGACGCCCGGCTGACCGGGCGGCGCTACGAGGGGAAGCAGAAGGACCTGCGGCTGCGGTTCAGCGCGCCCGGCAGCGAGAACCTCGGCGGGCAGCAGACCGCGGGACGCGGTCTGCACGGGGGAGTGGAGGGCCTGCTCTCCGTGCGCGACCCGGCCAGCGACGACATCGGCCGGCCGAACCGCGCGGGCTCGGCCTCGCTCGGCGGACGGTACGGGCGCCGCACCGACGTGGAGAGCGGGTACGGGCCGAGCGCGACGCACGAGGGCATGGCCATCAGCACCAAGGGCGCGCAGCTCTACAGCTACGACCTCACCCTCACCGCCCGGCGGGGCGGGTTCTGGCGGTTCCGCAGCATGCTGCGCGGCATCCTGTTCCTGAACCTGCTCGGTACCCAGCCGTTCGTCTTCCGGGACCCGCGGACCGACCTGATCGCGCCGACCGCGACCCCGGGCACCGATGCGGGCACGGACGGCGTCACGGATACGGCGGTCACGGGTGGGGACGGGAGCACGGGCACGGACGGGGTCACTGTGGGAACGACCCCGGCCCCGACCCTGTCCGCCGACCCGCGCCGTCCGGGCGGACCCGTCACCGGGCGCGTGCTGCTGAGCATCCCCTCGGAGCACGTCCCCACCCGCCTCACCCCCCGGCGCCTCTCCCCGCTCCACGGGCACCCCCTGCGCATGACCGCCCGCGGCGCCCGCGACCTCGCCCTGTCCACGAGCCGGTTCTTCGACCGGGCCGCACGGCAGAAGCCCGAGGACTACCAGCGGCACCCCTTCCTCACCCTCGCCGTCACCGCCCACCCCGGGATCACCGACGCGGCCCAGCAGGTGCTGGAGGAGGCGTCCGGCGACTCCTGGCTGCTGTCCGAGGAGGGCGCCCCCGCGCACGACGCCGCGATGCGGGCCTTCCAGAGCCAGTACCTCACGTCCAACTTCGACCAGACCTCGACACCTTCGGGATGGCGGGTCTCCGGGTTGTGGGCGAAGGCGCCGTACCTCAACCGTTCGTCGGTCCTCGCCCACCGCACCCGGCTGGTGCCGGGCAGCATGACCGCGCTGACCGGTGCCGTCCCCGTCGACACCGAGACCACGCTCGGCGGTGCCACCCAGGCCGCCGGTCGCACCAGCCGCACCAGCACCACGTTCTTCGGCGGCCAGCTGGTCTACCTGCATTCCCACCGCACCGGGCCCGGCATCACAGGCAACTACGGTCTCGTCGTCAGCCCCTACCGGCTCGACCGCACGCAGGCGCGCACCGTATCCCGGGTCGCGCTCGCGGAGATCAACCGCAAGGACTTCAACCGTCAGGTCCTCGTGACCGGCGACGTCCAGCACGAGATCGCGGCCGCCTCCTCCACCGTCGGCCGGGCGGCGACCGGTCGGCGGTACGTCCCGCGCTGGCTGGCCGGGGCCGCCGGGCGCCGGGTCACGGTCGACGACGGCTGGACGGGACACCTCCCGGAGAAGAGCGCCCACCGGCTGGGCCTGCTCACCGACCGGTGGGGCGATGTCCCCCTGTACACCGCGCGGTCCTGGTCGCCGCAGCCCTGGCTGCTCGACAACCCGTTCGGCGGCTTCACCGTCAACTCCCTCAACGCGGCGCCCGTCCTGCGGAACTTCGACCGCAAACTGCGTCCGCTGGGTCTGTCCAAGGCGGACCAGGACGCCGTCCACCGGCTGGTGTCGGCGCGCGTGGTGCGCGCCCTGGGCAAGGAGATGGTCGGTTCCGGCTCCTCGGTGCCCGCGAGCATCGGCCGCTGGGGTTCGCGGACCGCGCAGTTGTGGGTCGGCGAACGTCAGGTCAGGGTCCGGGCGGAACTGATCCCGGTGAAGGTGCCCCGACCCGCCGACACCGCCCGTAACGACGGGGAGCCGGGCTTCAACGGCCTCGGACACAGCGTGGAGTTCGAGGAACACCGGCAGGCCGTGGAGACGGAGCAGGAGAGCAGCACCCGGGCCGCGGGCGCCAGCGTCGGCACCACCGTCAGCGAGGGCGTGCACACCGGCAACGACGTCGTCAGGGCGGCGGGACCGAACTACTCCGAGGTCGGCGCCACCCAGCAGAACGCGAACCAGTCCCACACCGAGGGCGGTGTGCGCATCGCCACCGCGACCACCACCCAGGCCCACGGCGAGTACGTCACCCGCTACCGGCTCCGCCTCACCATGGAAGTCACCGACACCGGCGAACCGGCCGACACCACCGGCATCGTGCCGGCCCCCGCCGGTGGCGTCGCCGCACTCCGGCGGGGACTCGGTCGCTGGTGGCACAAGTGGACCGGGCACCGTCGGCACACCATCGTCGAAGAGGGCGACGTGGGCGAGCTCATCGAGCACCTGCCTCTCAGCCTCATGCGCCCCGACCCGCCCCGCACGGCCGGCACCGACACCACCGGCAGCGCCGATGCCACCGGCAGCACCGACCCCGACCCGCTGGCCCCACCGCCACTCGGCCCGGCCGCCGGCCCTCACAAGGTGGACGTCCCGCGCGTCATGGGCGCGGGCGGCTGGCACGACGTCGCACATCCCGGCGACGGCACCACGAAACCGTTCACCCTGCCCACGGACGGTTTCAAGATCCGCCGGGTCGTCGGCATCGACCACCTGCACACCGCCAACACCCTCGCGCTGGCGGCCGCGTACGACGCCTCGCTCGACCTGCCGCGCACCGGCGCACCCAGTGAGGCGCTCGTCGCCAAGTCACTGGACACCCCGCTGACCCGGGCAGGCAGCGGAAGCGCGCAGAACCTGGAGGACGGCACCGGCAACGGGGCGCTCACCTCGTTCTACGACCACACGCTGAACCCGGACGGCTACCAGATCCCCGGACTGACCGACAGTAGCTTCTTCGGCGGTGCCGACGGAGATCTGCGCATGTACTCCAAGCCGGACTTCCGTGGCGCCCAACTCCTCACCGTCGCCGACGGGATGAAGCACGAGGCGCCCAGGCGCGACATCCAGGGCGGCGGCATGTCGGCGGCCCGGGTCGGCACGACCGAGTCGTCGCTGGGCGGCGGCCCCCTCACGTCCTCCCAGAACACCGGCTCCAACCAGATGGGCGCCTCCGGCCCCGGCGACTCCTCCACCGAGTCCGACGCCCTCGCCCAGTCCGGCGACCGGCTCGCCTCCGTCAACGTCAAGCCGAACGCCACCCGTTCCTTTCTCTTCGCCATCCCCACCACCTGGCTCAGCGTCGCCGCCGTCCATCACCACGCCAAGGACAGCAAGGCGGTACAGGTGCTGCGCAGCCCCTTCGGGCAGACCAGGCGGGCACCGCAGGCGGTGGAGACCGACACCACCGTGCTCGCCTGGGTGCGTGAGGACATCGCCCGCTCCCTCGGACTGATCGACGACACCGGATTCCCGCCCAAGGTGGGCAAGGCGTGGGACGCGGTCACCAAGGCGGACAAGGCGTGGACGGCCGCCGACAAGAAGTACTGGGACCTGCGCCGCGACGAGGGGCCCGCGAGGGACGCGGCGCTCGAGACGGCCCAGCGGGACCTGGACACCCGGATCGCCGTCCTGGACACCCTGCCGGAGGTCGTCGCGGCGCGCGACGCGCTGCACGCCTTCGACGACGAGGCGCGGACCGCCGAGCCCGCCCACGAGGGCTGGGCCGAACTGCGCGAGGAACAGCGCCAGGACGCCGTCGACCGGCTGGCGCAGGTGAAACGGGAGGCGCTGGCGGAGGTGACCCGGACCCGGGACACGGCACGTGCCCGGGTGGACGAGTTCGACGCCATGCTGCGGACGGCGCGCGAGGAGGCCGAGGCGCTGGCACTGGAGTACGCCCGGGTCCGCGAGGGCGCCGACCGGCTCACGCGCTGGCACCAGCTGCAGGTTACGGAGCAGGGCCGCGAACGGCTCGGCACCACACCCGAACCGGACGAGGTGACGTTCATCCCGCCGGGGACGGAGGCGAAGAGCGACGACGGGAAGAAGAGCGACGACGGGAAGAAGAAGGACGACGGGAAGAAGAAGGACGACGGGAAGAAGGAGGAGCCGAAGAAGGGCGTCGGCAAGCAGGGTGACGGGGCTGACGGGAGCGGTGAGGCCGCCCTCCCGGGCGCCCGCCCGGCGTACGCGCGTCCGCCCTGGCAGCCGGATCCGAAGCGATCCGGCGTCCGCTTCGACGCGGCGACGGACCACCGCACGCTGACGGCCACCGGACCCGACGGCCGCACCCGCGTCTACGACCTCCACCGGCCCGCCACCGACGGCAACGGCTTCTTCGCCGCCGTCGGACATGTGGTCGACGGCCGGTACCGCGACCCCGCCCTGCTGGCGGCCGCGGTGGTCCGGAGCGAGGAGATGCCGAAGGACGCGCCCCTGGACCCGGACGCGGTCTTCCGCACGGAGGAGCTGGACCGGCGCATCGGCGGCACGGACTACGGCCGCAACCCGGCCAGGGAGCGGCTCGACCTGGCCGCGGTCGAGGCGGACGGGGGGCGCCTGCCCGAGACCGTGCGGACGGCCCTGAACCCTGTGCAGCGGGCCGCCCTCGTACGCCTGCACGTGCAGCGGGCCCGCCGGTGGGACGCGGCGACGGCCGTGCTGGCCGCATCGGTGACAGCCAGGAGCCTCGGCGTCGACCTCGTCGTCGTCGACGAGGACGGCACCGAGCAGCGCTACTCCGGCAGGACCCCGCGCCACACCGGCCGCCTCCCCGAGGTGACGATCTACCGGCAGGGTGACTCCTATCTGTCCGCCGTCCCCCGCACCACGGCGCCCCTTTCCGGAACCTCCCCCGGCACGGACACCGACACGCCGATCGCGCCGCCGCCGGTCGTGCCGGGTGACACGACGCCCGAGCCGCCGATCGCGCCTTCGGTCGTGCCGGGCGGGGCGAGGTCCGAGTCGTCGGTCGTGCCAGGTGGTGCGGGGACCGAGCCGTCGGTGGTGTCGCCGCCGGCCGCGCCGAGCGGTGCGGAGGCCAAGTCGTCGGTCGCGCCGCCGCCGGTTCCGCCGCTCGGGGCGGACGCCGCCCGGTCCACGGTCGCGCCGCCGCCCGCCGCGCCGAGCGGTGAGAAGCTCGCGCCCCCCGCCGCCCCTCCCGTCGCGCCCGGCGCCGCGAGAGGCACGTCCCCCTCCGCGGCGGACGGTGCCCGGCGGGCACCTGCCGCCGCGTCCCTCGTACCGCCGGCCGGGCCGGAGACCGCACCGCCGTCTCCGGTTCGGGCGGCTCCCCGCCCGCCTGCCGCCGGGGCGCGTGTCACCGTGGGCGACCGCGGCTTCGTACGGCGCGCGGTCCGCGCCGACGGGGACTGTCTGCTGCACGCCGTACGACACGGGTTGCGGACGCAGGCGCCCGGACTGCCCGCCGGACGCATGGCCGTACCGGAACTGCGCCGGCACCTCGCGCACTGGTACGCCCACTCCGACGCGGCCGCCGAGCTGCGTGCCGGGCACGCCGACCAGGACCCGTTGGACATCCTGATCCGGGATCAGTTCCCCGACCGGGCCTCCCTCCTCGACCTGCTCGGCCGCACCCGACCCCCGGAGCTCACCCCCGCCCAGCGCGAGCGGGTGGACGAACGGGTGTCGGACGCCAGGATGCGTGCCGCCCTGGTCGCGCTGGCCTCCGATCCCGGCGACCGGGAACTGCTGCGCGATCTGCCCACGGGTGTCGCCCGCACCCTGCTCCCGGACGACCCGTCCACCCTCCCCCCTGTCGACCGGGACTTCGAGCAGCGCCAGATCGCCCTGGCGCACGTCGAGACCCTGCGGGCCGAGGTGCTGAACGTGCTGCGGGCCGACCCCGGGAACCCGGCCGCCGACGCCCTGTGGCAACGGGTGCGCACCGCACTGCCGCACCGCGTGCGCGAGGGCGGACTCCCGCACGACCGCACCGAGTTCCTCACACTGAGCCTGAACGACGTCGTCGTCCGCGCCCTGTCCTCCGCAGACCTGTGGCAGTCCCCCTTCTACGACGAGGTGCCCCTCCTGGTGGCCCGCGCGCTCGGCATCGACCTCGTCGTCGTACAGCCCGGCGCCCGTGGCGGCCATTCGGCCCGGCCGCTGGATGCCGACGCCACGGGGCCGACCGTCCACGTCCACTACAACGGCATCAACCACTACGAGTCCCTGGAACCGGACGGAACGGCCGCGCCCGTGCCCGCGCCCTTCGATCCCTCCCGGCAGAGCTCGCGGTCCGCGCCCGACCTCCCGTCCGACCCGCCCGACCGGGCGGACCCGGCGGACCCGGCGGACCGGGCGGACCGGGCCGACCGGGACTGGCTCGCGGACCTCGCCCGCGGGTACGGGGCCGCCGACGGGTACCTGGCGGAGCTGACCGCCGGCCTGTCGCCGGACACCGTCGCCGAGCTGCGGGCCCGCGCCCGACGGCGCGACGACGCCCTCGCCGCGCCCGTACTGCCCAAGCGGGTCAAGGACGAGGAACTGGACGCCGACCGGGAGGTCCGCGTCAACCCGCTGTGGACCCCGCTCGACGACATCGACCCGGATCTCCTGGTCGCCGGCAGCCGGGACGCCGTATGGATCTACACGGTCACCAGGGAGGGCCGGGTCCTGCTGGGCAGCGAGAAGCCGTCGGACGTCCTTCCCGACGACCAGTTCGCCGCGCTGCTCGACGGCGTCCGCACCAGGCACCCGGAGACGACGGCCGACGAACTGCGCCGGACCGTCGACGGACTCGGACACACGGGCATCGCCGCCCGGTTCCGTACCGACGGCAGGCTGGAACCCGGCGCGAGCCGGGTGTCGGGCGAGTTCCTGTGGAGCGAGGAACTGGGCTCATGGACGGTGAACGACAAGTCCGGGCGCTACATGAGCAAGGCCGTCCGCCCGGACCTGCCTCCCGAGGAGGCCGCGCGCTGGCTGGAGAACGTGGCCGCGCTGTTCACGCGGCGGCTCGGCTTCACCGTACGGCCGGTCCAGGTGAAGTCCGCGGCACCGCGGCAGGACGAGGGCACGGGGACGGAGAAGAGGACGGCCGACGAGCTGACACTCGCTCCGGTGCCGGGCACGGACGACTGGCTGCCCGGGGCGCTCGCGGGCGCGCTGAAGGAGCATGCCCCCGGGCTGCTGAGCCGGCCGGGTCTGGGCGCCCTCCTCTCCGGTCCGGACCCGGCGGACGCGCTGCACCGCTGGGTGGAGTTCCGGCTCGCCGCACCGGACGCGGCCCGACGTGCGCAGCAACTCACCGATGACGACTGGGCAGGCGGACGCACCGTCCTGACCATCGATGAACTAAAGTCCGCTGGTGTGAAGTTGCTCGACGACCAGCTCGCTTTCGCCGTCATGTCGGGCGGCGGCGTGCCTCTGACGGAGGTCACGCTCTCGCCCGCCCAGCGCTACCGGCTGCTGCGGCTGTGGGGCGACCGCGGCGAGACCCTGACGGACATCGCCGCCGCCATGGCAGCGACCGACCTCGGCCTGCGCGTCACACTCACCGGACCGGACGGCCGCGCACGGCACTTCGACCCGCCCTCCGCCCGTCCGGAACCGCAACCGCAACCGCAACCGCGACCGGACCCGGACCCGGTCCGTCCGGAACCCGCCGCACCCGCGCCGGGCGCGCCTGCCCCCGCCCCGGCCGTACCCGCTCCGGTCGAACCCGCCCCGACCGGTGACCCGTTGGAGTCGCTACAGTGACCACCCCGCTCTCCTCCCCACGGCCGGAGACCCCGCCCGGGGAGACGGTTCCGACCGGACCGGCAGCCGTCGCCGTCGAAGCCGTCCCGTCCGGCCCCCCGGAGCCGCCCGCAGAACTCCTCGAGGCCGCGCGACTCGCCCCGGACCACTGGATCAGCGCGATCGACCCCGGCTGGACCGATGAGGGCCCGCCGCCCGCCTTCGCCGTGGCCGGCCGCTGGCGTTCCGGGTTCACAGGGGAGATCGAGGAGTGGGAGGAGAACGAGGAGTACCGGCCCTCACCCCGCGCCCTCGGCTGGCCCGAGCCCACGGACGCCCTCGACGCCGCACTCCAGGGCGCCGTCACCGGCTACGGTCCGCCCGAGGAGGTGGCCAGGGCCCTGGCCGGGGCGGAGCTGCTGGTGCTCACGCTGTCCGACGGATCTCCGGTGACTGCCATGGCGGCGGACGGCACCCCCGTCGTTCCTGTCTTCAGCGCCCCCGCCCACCTCGACCTCGTCGGCGGCTTCGCCTCCGCCCGCCGCACCGCGCCGGAGCTGCTGCGCGACCTCCCGCCCGGCCACCGGCTGTACGTCAACCCGGCAGGCCCCGCGGACGCGGTCCTGTCGCCCGAAGTCCTGGCCGAGGCGACGGATACGACGGACCCGACGGACCCGACGGATGTGACGGAGGCGGACGTGCCGGAGACGGACGTGCCGGACGCGAAGGACGCGACAGACACAACGGATGTCACGGACGCGGCACCGGCCGAGGGTGTGCCGGACGACCGTCCCACTCCGTGACCCCGCAGCCCCCAGTCCCGGAAGGCCTGATCATGTCCCGTTCGCACGACCCCGCCGCCGATCCGTCCGAGGCCACCTCCACGACCCCGCCCACCACCACCGCCGCCGCGAGCGCCGTCGCACCCGCAGCAGCCCCAGCCGCCCCGGCCCCGGCCCCCGCCGAGACGGAGCGGCCGGCCGCGGCCGAGGAGCCGGCCCCCGAGTCCAGCGCGCGGGAGCCGAAGGCCGTCGCCGCCGAGGAGGCAGGCGCCCCGGAGGCGGAAGCCGCGCCCACCGCACTCGCCGTGGCCGTCGCCGAGGACTCCGGCGCGACGGGCACGGCGGCGGCTGCCGCCGGGGCGCCGCCCGGACGCCCGCGCGGCTCGCTGCTCGCCGCCGCCGGTATCGCGGGCACCCTGCTGATCTCCGTACCCTTCCTCGTCATGGCGATGAACGACGACGACTCGCCGTCGGACCGCGTCCGCACCGAGGCGGTCGGCGGGGCGACCCTCGATCCGGGCCTGTCCGGCGGTCCGGGCGCCGCCTACCGCGCCGAGGCCGCGTCACCGTCGTCGACCTCGTCCGCCTCGCCCTCCGCGAAGCCCAAGAAGGACGACGACAAGGCCGCAGGCGACGAGGCCTCGGTCGGCAGGGGGGCGCCGACGGCCGACGCTCCCGGCACCGACGCCGAGAACGCGCCGAAGTCCGGGAAGCAGGGGACGACCGGGAAGCACACGACGAAGAAGACGCAGAAGAAGTCCGCCGCGGCCACCGCGCGCTCACGGGCCGACGCCGCCTCCTCCCAGTCGCGTGTCCTGCTGAAGAACGTGAGCACCGGCCAGTGCGCCGACGTGCCCAACTACGGCAACGGACGGGTGGACGGCCCGGTCAACCAGTACCCGTGCAACGGCACGTCCGGTGACAACCAGCTCTGGGACCTCGTCCCGCACTCGGAGGCGGGCAAGGGCCCGGGCGGTTCGGTGCTCTTCGTGATCCGCAACAGCAAGGACGGGTTCTGCCTGGACCTGCCGAACTTCACCGGTGTCTCGGGCGGCACGCGAATCACCGAGTACCACTGCCGGCCGGCCAGGAACGACAACCAGTTCTACTGGCTGGACCGCCGCTCCGACGGCACGTACTGGATCCGCAACCTGGCCAGCCGCAACCTGTGTCTGAACGTCGCGGGCGCCGCCACCGGCCGCAACGACGCGGCCCTGCAGATCGGCACCTGCAACGACAGCTCCCAGGACGACACCCACTGGTACTTCACCCGCGGGTGAAGTACCAGTGGGTGTCAGTGAGTGACGTGCCGGCGGGTGTCAGGTCGTCCTCACGCCCTGATCGCGGCCTGCGCGTACGGGACCACCCGCACCGGTCCGACCAGCCCGTAGGCCTGCCGGGCCGAGGTGCCGAAGACGGCGGGGTCGGACACCCGCAGCCGGTTGATCAGCGGCGTCGCCACCTCGACCTCGATGACGTTGGTGCCCTTGCTCAGATGCCCGCCGAGGTCGACGACCGGGTCGATCCGGTCGACGGCCGGCAGCCGCCTGCCGTTGACCGAGACCCGGCAGGTGTCGCTGACCTGGCCCAGCTCCAGGTAGGCGCCGTGCGCGGCGGTCCAGTCCGAGGGCAGGGTGACCGTCGTGCGGTAGGTGCCGACACCGGCCACGTCCGCCAACTCCGGGATCTGTGACCAGGGGAGGAGACTGTCGAGCGTCAGCCTGTGCCGCTTCACCTCGGTGCGGGTGGCCGAGGAACCGGGCTGCCAGTCGTCCACCTCCAGCGTCCAGGCCGTCGGCGTGACCGGGTCCGGCACCACCGGGACGCGCGTGGTGACCGAGCCGCCCCGGGACAGCTTGGTGGTGTACGTGCCCGAGCTCGCGGCGCGGACGGCGAGCCCGTCGCCGGTGAACAGCGCCCGGTCGGCGTCGGTGGACTCCGCGTGCGGCCGGGCGCCGTTCCGGTCGCCGAACAGGCCCGGCCGGCCCAGCGCCACGATGAGCGTCTCGCCCGGCTGGAGCGTCACGCGCAGGGTGAAGTCGTCGCCGTCCTCGGTGTACTGGCCCAGCCGTACGGCTTCACCGGTCCACGCGTCCAGGACGTAGGGCACGGTCCTGCCGCGCCGGGTGCGGCGCAGCGTGACCTCGTGGTCGATCGCGGCGACGGCCGGCTTCACGGTCTCGGCGTGCTTGCCGTTGCACAGGTAGTAGAAGTCGGCGTCCTTCGTCGCCCGGTGCGCGTTGAGCAGCGTCGAGGAGGACGCGTACCGGACGTCGGGGGCCACGCCCACCTGCGTGAGCGCGTCGCCGACGGCGGTCTTGTCGGTCACGCGGACGACGTGGGGCAGGGCGAGCAGCTCGGCCAGGACCGCGCGCAGTGCCTCCGTCTCGCCGTCGGCCGGGACACCCGGGGTGTACGCCTGGTCGAACGCGCCGAGCAGCACCACCGGCAGTCCCGCCTTCGCGAACTTCAGCACCTTGCGGGCGTCGGCCAGAGCGAGGGTGGGGGAGGAGGAGTAGAAGAAGTCGCCCTCCACGAAGAGCGCCTTGTAGGCCGGGCCCTCGGGCGCTAGCCGCCCGCCCGAGACCGTGGCACTGGGCAGGTCGAGCAGCGGGCCGCTGAGGAACTGGTGGGTCCAGCCGAGCGGCACGCCGGTGGAGGTGAACCAGGAGGCGCCGATGCCGGTGGCGGTGTAGCCGGTCTGCCGGAAGATCGCCACGTCCGCGCGGACGGTGCCGGACTGCAGCACCTGGTGCACGCGGCCGAGGTAGCCGGAGATGTCCTCGATGTGCGTCCAGGTGGGCTGCCGCGGCCCCCACGACTCGCTGTAGCCGGGCGTGCCGTTGTAGGGGCTGAACGCGGCGAAACCGGGCCAGCTCACCCCGGGCGCGGTCGCGTAGGAGAAGCCGTGGATCACCGTCTGGTTGACGCCGGCCGCGTACGCGCCGCCCATGGTGCGCAGGAACCGGTCCCAGGTGGTGGTGTACGCCGAGCCGGAGTAGGCGCCCGCCTCGCAGGACAGGACAGTGTGCCCGGCCATGTCCCGGCCGCCGGCCAGGCAGCGGTAGTCGTCGAGGTTCTTGAAGCCGAGCGACTCGCCCTCGGGGATGTCCAGGAGCGCCGCCGTGGCGATCGCGTCGGTCTGCAGCCCGTAGGGCTGGGAGCGCAGCCGCATGCCCAGCCGGTGCGCCCAGTCGCGCAGGGCGGTGACGTGGTGGCGGTTGAACAGCTCGGAGACGGTCTCCCAGAAGTCGTGCCGGATCTCCCGGGTGAGCTGCGCCTCGAACGCGAACACCTGGTTGCTCTTGTCCAGGACGAGCGCCGGGAGGTACGGCAGCAACGGGCGCCCGGTGTGCTTCTCGAACGCCTCCGGCAGCTTCGGCGTCCACTGCAGGCCGTTGGTCTCCAGCTCGATGGAGTCCTCGAAGAAGGCGCCGCCGGCGGCCTTGAGCAGCTTGCGCAGGGAGGAGGTGAGGATCTCCTCCTCCCAGTAGCCGGTGACGGCGGCGGTGCCGGCCGGGCTGAAGTGGTCGACGACGTAGGCGGCGGGGGAGGAGTGCGGGCCCGCCTCGGGCTGTTGGCCGGAGCCGCGCTGCCAGTAGGAGATCAGGACGTAGTCGCCGTCGCCGGGCGCGGTCCAGCTCAGCTTCCCGTCGCTGACGCGGTCGGTGAGGTCGGTGACGCTGTCCGCGTCCAGACCGGTCTCCTTGCGCGTGGAGTTGGCGGTGTTGACGCGGGCGGCCTGCACGGCGACCAGGGTCTGCTTGGTGACGCCCGAGGAGGCCGCGCGGACGGAGGCCGGGACGACACCCTCATAGGTGGTGCCGGCCGCCACGGTGGCCTTGCCGTAGGCGAGTTCCTTCACCGCGGCGTCGTCGTCGGGGGTGACGCCGGGAACCGCGGTGGGCCAGGCCGGGCCGAGGGTGATGTCGATGGTGAGTCCGCGTCTCGCGGCGCGCTGCAGGGCGGCCTCGACCCCCGTGTACCAGGACTTGCTGCCCCAGCCGTGGTGGGCGGTGTCCAGCACGGAGCTGTCGCTGATGCTGTGGTGGACGGCGGCGATCTCGGCGCCCCCGAAACCGGCGTCGGCGATCTGGTCCACCTCGCGGGCGATCTCG
The DNA here is from genome assembly GCF_030816915.1 of Streptomyces sp. B3I8. Classification (NCBI taxonomy): domain Bacteria; kingdom Bacillati; phylum Actinomycetota; class Actinomycetes; order Kitasatosporales; family Streptomycetaceae; genus Streptomyces; species Streptomyces sp. B3I8. Next base: position 6,992,217 of record NZ_JAUSYN010000002.1, read on the forward strand.
TCCGCGTCGACCAGCCCGTCCGGCCACCACCAGCGGAACTTGGGCCGGACGGCGCGCGCGGGGTCGGTGAACCAGTCCGCGCCGCCGGCCTTCCCGGTGCCCGCGGCCGGGGCCGCGACCGCGCCGGCCGCCGGGAGCACCGGGCCGAGGGCGGCGACGGTACCGGCCACCGCTCCGGCGGCGAGGACCGTACGACGGGTGATCCCGCGACGCTGCGAGAGGGGTTCGTGCATGATTCCAGCCTCAGGTGACGTACTGCTTGCGAAAGGGAGAGCGAGCGGTGAAACGTTTCAATCGAGGGGGGTGCCTGGACGCTAACCGTGTGATCGCGCAGGGTCAAGAGGTTGGGCAACGATTCAAAGGCTGGAGAGCGGGCGGGTCGGCAGGGGTGTCCCCCCTCTGTTCCCGGACGATCCGTTCACGTCGGAGAAGTGACGGAGCGTCAAACGGGCGGGCGGGCGGGACGGCGGCCGGGCGCGCGCGGCCGGGTGTGACCGTTGAGGTGCCTCCGTGCGCGGGTGGCCGAGGCGGCGAGAGGCGCGAGCCTGTCGGAAGAGGTGAGAGCTCGCCGAAGGGGCGAGAGAGGCAAGGGGGGTGAGGGTCGGCTGGGGCGACGAGGGGGGCGAGGGTCGGCCGAGGGATAACCCTACGATGCCGCCCCCGGAGATGGCATGGACTGGTCAACAGTGTCATTCTCGGCTGGTCACAGCCCCGGTTCCGTCCGCGCGCCGGCCCTCCGCCGCCCACTCGGCGGCCCGACCGCCACGCGCGGCGGACAGGGGGCCACGTCCGTCCGGCGGGGTGACCACGCCCGTCCCGGCGGCGTGCCCGTGGCAGCGCACGGCACGACCGTACGACCCAGCACGCTCCGCACGGCACGTCCCGCACAGCTCAGTTGGACCCGGACAGCACACCCCGGCTGTCCGGTCTGTCACCGGCCGCGCACCGCGGCCGCCGCAGATAGAGGAGTGCGCGTGAGACGCAACCCCCGCAGACCGGCCGCCGCGGGAGCCCTCGTGGCCACCGCGGCCCTGCTCGTCGTCGGCATACAGACCGTCCCGGCGACCGCCAAGGCCACTCCCCACCCCAGCCCTCTGCGCACCGGCGGCGTGCAGGCGGAGATCAGCCCCGCCCAGCGGACCGCGCTGGTGAAGAGCGCACGGGCGACGACCGACGAGACCGCGCGCGCCCTCGGCCTCGGCGCCAAGGAGAAACTGGTCGTCAAGGACGTCGTCAAGGACAACGACGGCACCGTGCACACCCGTTACGAGCGCACCTACGCGGGCCTGCCCGTCCTCGGCGGCGACCTCGTGGTGCACACCCCGCCCGCCGCCAGGGCGAAGGGCACGGTGAGCACCACCTTCAACAACAAGCGCACCCTCAGGGTGCCCACGACCACCGCCTCGGTCACCAAGTCGGACGCCGGGGTCAAGGCGCTCAGGACCGCCAGGTCGCTGGACGCCGGCACGCCCTCCACCGACAGCGCCCGCAAGGTGATCTGGGCCGGCCAGGGCAGCCCGAAGCTCGCCTGGGAGACGGTGGTCGACGGCCTCCAGGACGACGGCACGCCCAGCAAACTGCACGTCGTCACGGACGCCACCACCGGCAAGGAACTCCACCGCTACCAGGCCGTGGAGACTGGCACCGGCAACACCCAGTACAGCGGGACGGTGACGCTCTCCACCACCAAGTCCGGCTCCACGTACCAGCTCTACGACACCACGCGCGGCGGTCACAAGACGTACAGCCTCAACCGCGCCACGTCGGGCACCGGCACCCTGATGACCGACGCCGACGACGTGTGGGGCGACGGCACCGGCTCCAACACCCAGACCGCGGGGGCCGACGCGGCCTACGGCGCCCAGGAGACCTGGGACTTCTACAAGAACACCTTCGGCCGCAGCGGCATCCGCGACGACGGCGTCGCCGCCTACTCCCGCGTCCACTACAGCAGCGGCTACGTCAACGCCTTCTGGGACGACGACTGCTTCTGCATGACCTACGGCGACGGCTCGGGCAACACCCACGCCCTGACCGCGCTGGACGTCGCCGGTCACGAGATGAGCCACGGCGTCACCTCCAACACCGCGGGCCTCGACTACAGCGGCGAGTCGGGCGGGCTGAACGAGGCGACCTCCGACATCTTCGGCACCGGCGTGGAGTTCTACAGCAACACCTCCGCCGACCCGGGCGACTACCTCATCGGCGAGGAGATCGACATCAACGGCGACGGGTCGCCGCTGCGTTACATGGACGAGCCGAGCAAGGACGGCGGCTCCGCGGACAGTTGGTACTCCGGGGTGGGCAACCTCGACGTGCACTACTCCTCGGGCCCGGCCAACCACATGTTCTACCTGTTGTCCGAGGGCAGCGGCACCAAGACCATCAACGGTGTCACCTACGACAGCCCGACCGCCGACGGCGTCGCCGTGCAGGGCATCGGCCGGGCCGCCGCGCTGCAGATCTGGTACAAGGCGCTCACCACGTACATGACGTCCTCGACCAACTACGCCGGGGCCCGCACCGCCGCCCTCAACGCGGCCGCCGCGCTGTACGGAACCAACTCCACCCAGTACGCCGGGGTCGGCAACGCCTTCGCGGGCATCAACGTCGGCAGCCACATCACCCCGCCCGCCAACGGGGTGACGGTCACCAACCCGGGCAGCCAGTCCTCGACCGTCGGCACCGCCGTCAGCCTGCACATCTCCGCGAGCAGCAGCAACAGCGGATCACTGTCGTACGCCGCGAGCGGGCTGCCCGCCGGGCTGTCGATCAACAGCTCCACCGGCGTGATCTCCGGTACGCCGACCGCGGCCGGCACCTCGAACACGACCGTCACGGTGACCGACTCCACCGGTGCCACCGGCACCGCCGGCTTCACCTGGACGGTCAGCCCCACCGGCGGCGGCACCTGCACCCCGGCGCAGCTCCTGGGCAACGCGGGCTTCGAGTCGGGCAACACCACCTGGTCCGCGTCCAGCGGTGTCATCACCAACGACAGTGACCAGGCGGCGCACGGCGGCTCGTACAAGGCATGGCTGGACGGGTACGGCTCGACCCACACCGACACGCTGTCCCAGTCGGTGACCGTCCCGAGCGGCTGCAAGGCCACCCTCACCTACTACCTGCACATCGACACCGCGGAGACCACCGGCAGCGCGCAGTACGACAAGCTGACGGTCACCGCCGGGTCGAAGACACTGGCGACGTACTCCAACCTCGACGCCGCCTCCGGCTACGGCAAGAAATCCTTCGACCTGTCCTCCTTCGCCGGCTCCACGGTCACCCTGAAGTTCACCGGTGCCGAGGACTCCTCCCTGCAGACCAGCTTCGTCGTCGACGACACGGCCCTGACGACGAGCTGACCCGCACACCGCCCGGCCGCCCCGGCGCGCCGGTGCCCCGCACCCACGGACCTCCGTGGGTGCGGGGCACTTCCCGGACCGCGGTCAGGACGGACTCGGGGTCTTCCGGGTGAGGCGGGACAGGTGCCCGCCGGCCGCGCCGGGTGCGTCGCCCGTGCCGTCCCCGGGCTGTGGGTCCGTGCCGGGGGCGGAGCGGGCGCCGCCCCGGGTCAGGGGGCCGAAGACGGCCAGGACGAGGGCGCCCACCAGCCAGGTGCCGGCGATGAAGAAGAAGACGCTGCGGTAGCCGCTGGTGTCGTACAGCGCCGCGACGATCAGCGGGCCCGCCGCGTTGGACAGCCGGCCCAGGCCGTAGGAGACGCCCGTGCCCAGCGAGCGGCTGCGGGTGTCGAACAGTTCGGGGGAGTAGGCGTACCCGAGAGCCGTGTAGCCGCGTTCGAACATGTTGACGAGGAAGCCGAAGACCACGATGAGCACCGGGTCGAACGTCAGCCCGTACAGCAGGCCGCACACCGCGATCAGCGTGCCGAAGCCCACCAGGCACCACTTGCGTTCGAACCGGTCGGTGACCAGGGCGGCCAGGTACGAGCCGAGCGGGGCGCCGACGGTGGTCAGGGCGACGTAGAACACGGACTTCTGGACGCTGAAGCCCTCCTTGGCCAGCAGGGTCGGCGCCCAGCTCGAATAGCCGAAGAAGCCGATGGTCTGGGTCACCCAGAGCACGGTCAGCAGCAGTGTGGGCATCAGGTACTTGCGCTGCAGCAGCAGCTTGAGCGGCGCCTTCGTCGACGCGGTCTCCCTCACCGGCGCCGCGGGCTCGGGCAGCGGGCCCAGCTCGGCGGAGACCCGCGTCTCGATCTCGCGCAGGACCGTTTCCGCCTTGTCGTACTCGCCCCGGCTCTCGTGCCAGCGCGGCGACTCCTTCAGCCGGCGGGTGAACAGCACCAGCAGCAGGCCGAGCGAGCCCCACAGGAACACCAGCCGCCACGACCAGTCACTGAGCGGGACGACGGCACTGGCGATCAGGTTGGTGGCCGGGGTGCCGCAGATGCCGACGACGATGGCGTACGCCTGGAACTTGCCGCGGACCCTGGCGGGATACATCTCGTTGACGTAGATGACCGCCACGACGGTCATCGCGGACAGGCCCGCCGAGGTCAGCACCCGGAAGACACCTAGCGAGACCAGGTCCCAGGAGAACACCGAGGCGAACGAGAACAGGCCGAAGAACACGGTCGTCCACACCAGGACCCGCTTGCGCCCCCACCGGTCGGCCAGTGACGCGGCGACGACCGAGCCGATGAACATGCCGACGAACGACAGCGAGGTCACATAGGCGATCTGGTCCACCGTGATGCCCCACAGGTGGATCAGTTTGGGCGCGGTGGTGGCGAAGGTGTTGATGTCCGCGAACTCGAAGAAGTACGCGAAGGAGACGGCCAGCAGGGTGGCCTTGTGGAACCGGGAGATCGGCAGTCTGTCCAGCCGGTTCAGCGCGTTGGAGTGGTGCATGTGCGGCTCTCTTTCCGGGTCGTTCCGGGGCGCTTCGTCACGGGGTGGACGAGACCGCTTCTTCGGGTGCTTCGGGTGCTTCGGGTGCTTCGGGTGCCTCGCGCTCTTCGGGCCAGTACAGGCGCGCCGGGTTGTCCACCAGGAGCCGGCGCTGCTGCTCGGCGGTGGGTGCGACGTGGGGGATGTGGTCGACGAGGAGCCCGTCGTCCGGCATGTGGCTCCTGAGGTTGGGATGCGGCCAGTCGGTGCCCCACAGGACCCGGTCCGGGAACTCCTCGACCACGCGGCGGCCGAAGGGCACCACATCGGTGTAGGCGTGCCGCTCGCCGTCGAGCGCGGCGGGGCCGGTGAGGGTGAGCCGCTCGGGGCAGGTCACCTTCACCCAGACGTCGTTGCCGGCCACGAACCGGAGGAAGGCGGAGAACTCCGGTCCGTCCACCGGCCGGGTCACGTCCGGGCGCCCCAGGTGGTCGATCACCAGCGGGGTGGGCAGTGCCCCGAAGAAGTCCGCGAGCTCGGGCAGGTCGGCGCCCTCGAAGTACAGCACGACGTGCCAGCCCAGCGGGGCGACCTTCTTGGCGATCGTGGCCAGGTCCTCCTTGGGCGAGGTGTCCACCAGCCGCCGCAGGAAGTTGAACCGCACCCCGCGCACCCCGGCCTCGTGCAGCTCGCGCAGCTCCTGGCCGGTGACGCCGGGGCGGACGGTGGCGACACCGCGCGCCCGGCCGCCGGCCGCCCGTACGGCGTCGACCATGGCGGAGTTGTCCGCGCCGTGGCAGGTGGCCTGCACCAGCACGTTGCGCGAGACCCCCAGATGGTCGCGGAGGGCGAACAACTCCTCCTTGCCGCCGTCGCAGGGGGTGTACTTCCGTTCGGGTGCGAAGGGGAACTCGGCCTGGGGACCGAAGACGTGGCAGTGCGTGTCGACCGTGCCGGGCGGCAGCGCGAACCGGGGCCGGGAGGGGGCGCGGTACCAGTCGAGCCAGCCGGGGGTCTTGGGGGAGAGGGTGCTCATGGGATCTCCGAGTGGGGAGCGTCCTCGGCGGGGAGCGGTGGGGGCAGCGGGCCCGTCGGGGAGGTGGTGCGGGGCGGAGCGGACGGTGTGTGCTCGGGGTGCGGCGGACGGCGTGCCCGGGGTGGAGCCGCCGGACGGGCCCTAGCGGCCCTGGCGTCGCAGCAGGGCGTCGAGGCGGGGGTAGACGGTACGGGCGTTGCGCTCCCGCACGGCCGCGAGGTCCTCGGCGGACAGTTTCGCGGCCTCGGTGTAGCGCCGGGTGTCGTCGAAGGGGAAGCCGGTGCGGGGGTCGACGGAACGGACGGCGCCGATCATCTCCGAGGCGAACAGGATGTTCTTGGCAGGCACGACGTCGAGGAGCAGGTCGATGCCGGGCTGGTGGTAGACGCACGTGTCGAAGAAGACGTTGTCCAGCACGTGCTCTTCCAGGTCCGGCTTGCCCAGCGCCATGGCGAGCCCCCGGAAGCGCCCCCAGTGGTAGGGGACGGCTCCGCCGCCGTGCGGGATGACCAGTTTCAGGGTCGGGAAGTCCTTGAACAGGTCACCCTGCACGAGCTGCATGAACGCGGTGGTGTCGGCGTTGAGGTAGTGCGCCCCGGTGGTGTGGAACGCCGGGTTGACGCTGGTACTCACATGGATCATCGCCGGGATGTCGTACTCGGCCATCTTCTCGTAGACGGGATACCACGAGCGGTCCGTCAGCGGCGGGGCGGTCCAGTGGCCGCCGGAGGGGTCCGGGTTGAGGTTCACCGCGACCGCGCCGTACTCCTCCACGCAGCGGGTCAGCTCCGGGACGCAGGTGGCGGGGTCCACCCCGGGGGACTGCGGGAGCATCGCGGCGGGGGCGAACCGCTCGGGGTAGAGGGCGCTGACGCGGTGGACGAGCTCGTTGCAGAGCGCGGCCCATGCGGAGGAGGTGGTGAAGTCGCCCACGTGGTGCGCCATGAAGGAGGCGCGGGGGGAGAAGACCGTCAGGTCGATGCCGCGCTCGTCCATCAGGCGGAGCTGGTGGGACTCGACGCTCTCGCGCAGCTCGTCGTCGCTGATGCGCAGGTCACCGGGGGCGGGCGGAGGGGCCGCGGGGTCGGTCAGGGACGCCACCTGCCGGCTGCGCCAGTCCGCCAGGGCGGGCGGGGCGGTGGTGTAGTGACCGTGACAGTCGATGATCATGCGGGAGCTACCTCGAAAGGGGAGAGGTGGGGCGATGTGGACGCCAACCTAACCGCTGACGAAATTGTTGACAATCCCTCCCGCGGTAAAAGCTTCCGTGGTGCGGGCTCTCCCGGCCCGAGCTCCCGATGCGGCATCCCGGAACGAGCTCCCGGCGCGAGGCCGCCGGTGCGGGCTCACCCGTCCGGCCCGGTCACCTCCGGCCCCTGCGCGTCCACACGTCCCGCAACCGATCCCACGGCCCCCACACCCGCGCCGCCGCCTTCACCAGCGGGGCCGCCTGCGGAGCCCCCGGCCGCGGCCGTGTCGGCGCCTTCGGCTCCACCTCCCGCACCCGGGCCCCCAACCGCCGCAACTCCTCCTCCGGGCACACCGCCATCAGCCGCGGGAACAGCCGCTGCTCCGCCTCCACCACATGCCGCGTCACCTCGGTGACCAGCGGCGGCAGCAACCGCCCGAACCCCTCGTCCCCGGGTCCCCGTTCCTCGAGGTCCGCCAGGATCTCCGCGAGCGCACGGTGCCCGGCCAGCGCACGGTCCGCCCAGCCGTCGCCGTCCAGCACGTACCGCCGCACCGCCGGGTACAGGTACTCCTTCTCCGCCACGGTATGGCGTACGAGGACGATGGCGGCCCGCTCCACCAGGGTCTTCCGCTCGGCGCCGCCGGGCGGGGCGCACCGGACCCGGTCCAGCAGCCGTTGCACCTCCCGGTGGTCCGCCGTGAGTTCCTCGATGATCCCCTCCGTGACCGCCCACCGCCACTCCCTCCGAAGACATGAGGCACGTGCCCGGGTGCCCCCGGCGTGCCCCCGCCATGCGGGCGGCGGGGGCCGTCGGCCGGCGGCGACGGCCGGCGATTGAGGAACGGGGCCCCCGGGTACCCCCGGGCCGCCGCGCACCGGTCGGTCGGCCGGGCGCGCGGCAGGGACGGCGACGAGGCGGAGGGAGCGTGGTGCGGGCATGCTGCTCGGGCGACGGAGGGCGAGAGTCGAGGCGAGGGCCCGGCAGGGCGCCTTCCGGACCTATGTGGTCGTGGACCGCCGTACTCCCGCCTCCGAGCTGGCCGGACAACTGCTGCGCAAGGCCTTCCCCGACCACTGGTCCTTCCTGCTCGGCGAGATCGCCCTCTACAGCTTCGTCCTGCTGGTCCTCACCGGCTCCTACCTGACCCTCTTCTTCGACCCCAGCCTCGCCGAGGTGCCCTACCGGGGCTCCTACGGTCCGTTGCAGGGCCTGCTGGTCTCCAGGGCCTACGACTCGACCCTGCACATCAGCTTCGACGTGCGCGGCGGGCTGCTGATCCGGCAGATGCACCACTGGGCCGCGCTCGTGTTCGTCGCCGCCATCGGCGTGCACATGCTGCGGGTCTTCTTCACCGGCGCCTTCCGCAGGCCCCGTGAGACCAACTGGTTCGCCGGCGTGACGCTGTTCCTGCTCGCGCTGATGGAGGGATTCTGCGGCTACTCGCTCCCCGACGACCTGCTCTCCGGCACCGGTCTGCGCACCGCCGACTCCATCGTGCAGTCGATCCCGGTGGTGGGCACCTACCTGGCCTTCTTCCTGTGGGGCGGCCAGTATCCGGGGGAGGTGATCGACCGGCGGCTCTACATCGTGCACGTATTGTTCGTGCCCGGCCTGCTGGCGGCACTGATCGTGCTGCACGTGATCATGGTGATCTATCTCAAGCACACCCAGTGGTCCGGCAGGGGCAGGACCAACCGCAATGTGGTGGGCCTGCCGTTCTTCCCCGTCTACACCGCCAAGTCGGTCGGTCTGAGCCTGATCGTCTTCGGGCTGGTCGCCGCGATGAGCGCGGTCGCGCAGATCAACCCGATCTGGTCGTACGGCCCCTTCCGTGCCGACCAGGTGTCCACCGACGCCCAGCCCGACTGGTACGTGGGGTTCCTGGAGGGGGCGCTGCGGCTCATGCCCGGCGTCGAGTGGAACGTGGCCGGACACACCGTCATGTGGAACGTGTTCCTGCCCGCCGTGGTGTTCCCCGCCCTGCTGTTCCTCGTGCTGTACCTGTATCCGGTCTTCGAGCGGTGGGTGACCGGGGACATGGTGGAACACCACCTGTGCGACCGCCCGCGTGACCGGCCCGTGCGCACCGGCCTCGGTGTCGCCGCCGTCGTCGGGTACGCGGTCCTGCTGATGGCGGGCGGCAACGACGTGATCGCCACCGAGTTCCGGATCGACGTGAACCTGCTGACCTGGATCTTCCGGGCGTCGCTGTTCATCGCCCCGGCCGTCGCGTTCATGCTCACCCGGCGGATCTGTCTCGCGCTCCAGCGCCATGAACTGCGGCTTATGGAGGAGGGGAAGGAGAGCGGGCTGATCCAGCAGGACGTGGCCGGGGGGATGAGCGAGACCCACCGGCCGCTGGATCCGGAGGAGCGCTACCGGCTACTGGTACGGGAGATCCCCCTGCCCCTTCGACACCCGGGGCCGGACGCGCCGCTGCGGCAGCGGCTGCGGGCCACGCTCAGCGCCTGGTACTACGGCGACCGGGTCGAGACACCCCTCACGGACGAGGAACGCCTGCAGATCTCCGGCCGCACCGCCGACCCGGTCGCGGGCGGCGCCCCGGGGGAGGAGTAGGAGGTCTCCCGGGGGAGGGGTGTGCCGTTCCTCCGGGGAGGAGCGTGCGGTCCCTCGCGCTGCCGATGCCCACGTACGAGAGGCCGGCGCGACCGGCGGACGTGGTGTCGCGGGTCACGCCGGCCATTGGCGTGCGGTGGAAGGGCTACCGAGGCTGACGCTTGCGCTTGTTCATGCCGACCGTCAGCCCCATGGCGGCCAATCCCAGCAGACACGTGACGGCGCCCGCCACCACGTTGCTCCAGATGGCGCCGGTCCGCGCGGTGTGATTCGCGGTGACCACCCAGGGGGAGATCAGCAGCCAGACGCCGAGCGGTGCGAGCACCCACGCCATGCGGAGCATGCGTTCCGGAGCCAGGGTGAGACACAGGGCGATCAGGGCGACAGCCAGCCCGATGATCACGTTGTTCGTGCGGAGGTTGGGTGCGGTGAACGAGTAGTGGATCACCCAGGGCGAGATGGCCGCGTAGAGGCCCGCCATGAGGATCAGCCCCTCGAGGGCGATCGCCCGACCGCTGGACCCGGTCCGCTCGAGGCGTGCGCGCATCTCGGCGATCTCGGGGTGCGTCGACATGTCCGAGTGCGAGCCCATCTCGGGGTGCGCCTGCATGCTGCCCGGACGCGCTCCCGGCCCGTTGGAGTGCTGCGGATACGACATGACTGTCGTCTCCTCTCCGAATGGAGGTCTTTGCTCTGTGAGGCCTGGGTGCCCCCGTTCAGGTGATTTATGCCCTGTTTATCCCTTTTTCATCCATATTGCACGCTGACTGGGAGCAGAGGCGACACAGGGGGCGGGCCGACGCCTCGCCGCCGCCCCCGTCGGCGGCGGCGCGTCAGGGCGAGGGACGGTACGGGGCCGGCGTGCGCGGCGGGGCGGTCGGCGGTGCCGGCGGCGAGGCCGTGGGCAGGGTGGGCAACGCGGTGGACGGCGGGGCCACCGTGGGAGTCGCGGCGGGGCCGCCCACGTCCCCGGACAGCACCTCGCCCGTGACCGCGTCCACCCGGTAGGTGCGCAGATCGTCACGGCGGAGCGCGGCGACCGTGATCCGCCACACCGCCGCATCCCCCGTGCCGTCGGTCCTGCCGTCGGTCAACTCGATCTGCGTGACCTTGCCGAAGTCCGGCTCCTTGACCTTCTTCACCGCCTCCGACGGCAGCAGCTTCGCGTGCGCCGTGAGGGCGGCGGCCCGCGACTTCGCCGAGGCGCTCTGCCCGGCCGGGACCGACGCGCCCAGCACCCGGCCCCGCACGGCGTCCATGCGCACCTCGTGCACCGTCCCGTCCGGCGTGACGACCCTGCCGTACCAGACGGGCACCGCCCGGTCGGCGCCGCGCAGGCCCAGGGAGAACGGACGGCTGTCCGGCACCTCGTGCTGCGCCCTGGCGAAGGCCGCGTCGTAGGGGAACTCGACCTGTGCCAGCACCTCGGTGGGCGGTTCGAGCCGGTAGTCGGCGCACCCCGTCAGGGCCGCTCCGGCGGCGATCAGCAGGGCCAGGAGCCCGCCCGGACCGCGGCGGCGTGGGGTCCGGGTACGCGGGGTGCGCTGCATGGAGACGTCCTTTCCGGGACGGCGTCGCGTTCGTACGGTGTTCCTCGGCGCTTCGCCCGAGGACGGGTCAGGCGCCCTGCCGCTCGACGTACTGGAACACGAGCCCGAACACGCCGCTGCCGAGGATGCCGACGCCGATCAGGCCGAGCCACGCCCCGTAGACGACCCCGATGGCGAGGACCGTGACGCCCAGGGCGGTGACGACCGGATAGGGGCTGTGCGGCGGGAAGAAGTCGACCGTGCCGACCCGCTCGCGGATCTCGGCGTCCGTGCGGTCCTCCGGGCGCAGCCCCTTGCGCCGGTAGTTGACCATCGAGAAGAACGCGATGATCGCGGCCATGAGGCAGGAGACCAGCAGCGCGACGGTCCCGGCCGGCTCCCGGGAGAACCATCCGTAGGCCGTCGCGGTGACCAGGAAGAACAGCGACACACCGGCGAAGAGGTAACTCTCGTGCTTCATGTGCTCAGCGTCCTTCGAAGGTGTCGGGGGTCGACTGCGAGTCCCCGCGCGCCTCCGGGTTCAGATGGCGCTTGAACTCCGGGTGGTGCAGGTCGAAGGCGGGGGAGTCGGACCGTACGCGGGGCAGGGCGTCGAAGTTGTGCCGGGGCGGCGGGCAGGAGGTCGCCCACTCCATTGAACGCCCGTACCCCCAGGGGTCGTCGACCTCCACCTTGGGCGCGTACTGCGCGGTCTTCCAGACGTTGTAGAGGAACGGCAGCGTCGACATGCCCAGCAGGAACGCGCCGATGGAGGAGATGGTGTTGAGGTCGGTGAAGCCGTCGCTCGCCAGATAGTCGGCGTAGCGGCGCGGCATGCCCGTCTCGCCGAGCCAGTGCTGCACCAGGAACGTCGTCTGGAAGCCGACGAACAGCGTCCAGAAGTGGATCTTCCCCAGTCGTTCGTCGAGCATCTTCCCGGTCAGCTTCGGCCACCAGAAGTACAGCCCGCCGAAGAGCGAGAACACGATCGTGCCGAACAGTACGTAGTGCAGATGGGCCACGACGAAGTAACTGTCGGTCAGATGGAAATCCAGCGCGGGGGAGGCCACCATGACGCCGCTGAGCCCGCCCAGCAGAAAGGTCACCAGGAAGCCGAGTGCCCACAGCATCGGTGTCTCGAACGAGAGGCTGCCGTGCCACATCGTGCCGATCCAGTTGAAGAACTTCACCCCGGTGGGAATGGCGATGAGGAACGACATCATCGAGAAGAACGGCAGCAGCACCGCGCCGGTGGCGAACATGTGGTGTGCCCACACGGCCGCCGACAGCATGGTGATCGTGATGGTCGCGCCCACCATGCCGACGTACCCGAACACGGGTTTGCGGCTGAACACCGGGATGATCTCCGTGACGACGCCGAAGAACGGCAGCGCCACGATGTAGACCTCCGGATGGCCGAAGAACCAGAACAGGTGCTGCCACAGCAGGGCGCCTCCGGTGGCGGAGTCGTAGACGTGCGCTCCGAACTCGCGGTCGGCCACCAGGGCGAGCAGGGCGGCGGTGAGCACCGGGAAGGCCAGCAGCGCCAGGATCGAGGTGAACAGGATGTTCCAGGTGAAGATCGGCATCCGGAACATCGTCATGCCGGGGGCGCGCAGACACATGATGGTGGCGATGAAGTTCACCGAGCCGAGTGTGGTGCTCAGGCCCGCCACCACGAGGCCCATCGCCCACAGCGACCCGCCCGCCCCGGGACTCTCCACGGAGCTGTTCAGCGGCGCGTAGGCGAACCAGCCGAAGGGCGCAGCACCCCCCGAGGTGAGGAAACCGGAGAGCACGGTCAGACCGCCGAACAGGAACAGCCAGTACGTCAGCGCGTTGAGCCGGGGGAAGGCGACATCGGGTGCGCCGATCTGCAGCGGCATGATCGCGTTGGCGAGCCCGGCGAACGTGGGCGTCGCGAACAACAGCATCATGATCGTGCCGTGGATCGTGAACAGCTGGTTGTACTGGTGCGCGTTCAGGATCTGCAGCCCGGGCCGGGCCAGTTCGGCGCGCATCAGCATCGCCATCAGGCCGGCCACCAGGAAGAAGGAGAACGAGGTGACCAGGTACAGGTTGCCGATCTTCTTGTGATCGGTGGTGGTGAGGTAGTCCCGGACCCGCTCACCCACGGAGATCCGGGGGTTCTGGTCCGCCTGGACCGGCGTGGCCGGCCGGGGGTGAGTCTGCGACATGGACGCCCTCCGACGCGCTGTTCCGAAGGAGCCGGTCTCCGGCGGGAACGGGGGCGGGGTAGCCCCGGCGGCGCGTCGCTAAACGCCGCGCGCACTCGCGGGGCGTTCGGTCGCGCGCCGTGGCACCCGGGTGCCGCCCGCGTCCACGGCCGGTTCCGGAAAGCATGAGGACACCGGGATGGACGAGCAGCGGACGCACGAACGCCCCGCGGGCCGCATGGTGGGACATGGTGGGAAACAGGGGACGACCGTCCCCGCACCCCCCGGGAGCAGCGACTCGGCCGTACGGCACAGCGGAAGGGCAAGACCTTTGCATACGGCAAATGATGCGGGGCACCCGCTGTTCCAGTCCCGACTCCTGCCGACAGTACGAGGCCCAGATGACACCTCTGACCAGCTCCGCGCCGGCGGAGCAGGGCACCGACAGCGCGAGCACGCCGCCGCCACCGGGCGGCGGGGCGAGCCTGTCGTCCGACGGCATCGACGCCCTCGTCGGCCGGGTGCACGCCCTGCCCGACGGACCCGCGCGCCGGGCGGCGCGCGAGGAGGCCATTCGACGGCTCGTGCCCTTCGCCCGCCGGGTCGCCGCCAAGTACCGCAATGTCACCGCCGAGGACCCGGACGACCTGGTCCAGATCGCCTGCCTCGGACTGGTCAAGGCCGTCGACGGCTACGACCCCGGCCGCGGTCACGCCTTCCTCGCCTACGCGATGCCGACCGTCTCCGGCGAGATCAAACGCCATCTGCGCGACCGGAGCGGGCTGTTGCGGCTGCCGCGCCCGGTGCAGGAGGCCCGCGTCCGGGTGGGACACGCCCGCCGGGAGCTGGAGCAGCGGTTCGGCGGGCGGGCCCCGACGGCCGTGGAGATCGCGCACGTCAGCGGGCTGACCCCCGAGGCGGTCACCGAGGCGCTGCGGTCGGAGACGGCGTGCCGGCTGCGCTCGCTCGACGCCCCGGACCGGGGCGAGCCGGCCGGCGGGCACTGTGCGGCGGACACCCTGGGCGGCCCCGATCCGGCCCTCGACATGGTCGTGGACCGGCTGACGCTGGCGAACGCCCTGCACTGCCTGCCGGACCGCGAGCGCCGCATCCTGTACCTCCGGTTCTTCCACGACCAGACCCAGCAGCAGATCGCCACGGCGGTGGGCGTCTCCCAGATGCAGGTCTCCCGCCTCCTCGCGCGCTGCCTGTCCCGCCTGCGCGCCCAACTCACGCCGCCGGACCCGGCATCCGACGTCGCCGAGGCCTCCCAGGCCGCTTCGGCGCCCGAGGTCGCGTTGGCGCCTGGCGCCGCCCCGGTGCCCGAAGGCTCCCCGGTGCTTGCCGCCACGTCGGTGCCCGACACCGCCCCGGTTTCCGGCGCCACGCCGGTGCCCGCATCCCCGCATCCGACATCACCCCGGCCGCGGCGGATCCGGGCGCCCCGTCCCTCCCGCCGCGTCCTCGCGCGGCGACGGTCGCCGAGGATGTCCGCGTGCCGTCCGCGGCTGTCGGCGTCGCCGCTGCCGTCGTTGTCACCCCTCACGAGAAGGAGCAGCATGCGTGCCCTGACCGTCCGCCCCGGCCACGCCGTCACCCCGACTCCGACAAACGTCGACGAGCCGACGCCGGCCGACGGCGAACTCCTCGTCCGGGGCCTCGCGTTGGGCGTCTGCGGTACCGACCGGGAGATCGCACGCGGGGAGTACGGCGAGGCGCCCGCGGGCAGGGACCGGCTGGTCCTCGGGCACGAGTCGCTGGGCCGGGTCGAACGCGCTCCGGACGGCAGCGGGTTCAGCGCGGGCGACCTGGTCGCGGGTGTGGTGCGCCGCCCCGACCCGGAACCCTGCGGCGCCTGCGCGCACGGCGAGTTCGACATGTGCCGCAACGGCCGCTACGAGGAGCGCGGCATCAAGGGCCGCGACGGCTACGGCGCCGAGAAGTGGTGCGTGGAGGCGGACTACGCCGTCCGCATCGACCCCGCGCTCGGCCTCGCCGGTGTCCTGATGGAGCCGACCAGTGTGGTGGCCAAAGCCTGGGAGCAGATCCAACGGGTGGGCGACCGCGCCTGGTTCGAGCCCCGCCGCGCGCTGGTGACCGGCGCGGGCCCGATCGGTCTGCTCGCGGCCCTGCTGGGGCGGCAGCGCGGCCTCGACGTCCACGTGCTGGACCGGGTCGACGACGGGGCCAAGCCGGACGCGGTACGGGCCCTGGGTGCCACGTACCACGCCGGTGACGCGGCCGACGTCGTCTCCGCCCTCCGCCCGGACGTGGTCGTCGAGGCCACCGGCGCCGGATCGGTGGTGTTCGACTGCATCAGCGGGACCGCCGCGTACGGGATCGTCTGCCTCACCGGTGTCTCGCCGACCGGGCGCCGGACGACCGTGGACGCGGGCCTGGTGAACCGGGAGATCGTCCTGGAGAACGACGCCGTGATCGGCTCCGTCAACGCCAACCTCCGGCACTACCGGCAGGCCGCCGACGCCCTGGCCCGGGCCGACGCCGACTGGTTGCACCGTCTCCTCACCCGCCGGGTGCCGCTGGAACGGGCGGCGGAGGCGTTCGAACAGCGCCCCGGTGACATCAAGACGGTGATCATGCTGGACCCCGATGCCGCCTGAGCCACCGCCCGAGCCGCTGCCGGCCCGCCGCGGTACCGGCGCCTGGCCGCCCCGGGGTGATCCGGCGGTTCCGTCACTCGTCGCGGAAACCGCGCGTCGGGTCCTCCACCTGCGGGTGTTCCTGGAGCGAGCCCGGGGCCGCCCGGTCGGGCGCGGCCGGACTGTACGGGAACTGGGGCGGCGGCGGTGGCCGCCGGTCGTCCGCCGTTCCCGCGCCGGCCGCGGGCAGCCGCAGCGCGAGCAGGGCCGCGTCGTCACCGCTCGGCGCGATCCGCTCCAGCAGCGCGTCGCAGAAGTCGTCCACGGTGTTCCCCGCGGGTCGCCGGGCCAGGACACCGGCGTGGTGACGGAGGGTCGCCATGCCCAGGTCGATCGGACGGTTGCGGCTCTCCACCAGGCCGTCGGTGTACAGCAACAGCGTGCTCTCCGGCGGCAGTTCCTCGCTGGCGTCGGGCCAGCTCAGGCCCAGGTGCAGAGTGGCGCTCATGCCGATCAGCGGGCCGTGCCCGCCCTGGAGGAAACGGGTGGTGCCCTCGTGGGTGATCAGCAGCGGGGGCGGGTGGCCCGCGTTGACCCAGTGCAGTCGCCAGGGCCCGCCCTCGGGTCCCTCGATCCGGGCGAAGACGATGGTCGCCATCGGGGCGTCACTCGTGTTCGTCACCGCCTCGTCCAGCCGGCGCATGATCAGACTGGGCGGTTCGCCGTGGTCCCAGGCCAGGGCGCGCAGCATGTTGCGGACCTCGGCCATGTGCGCGGCGGCCTTGAGGTCGTGACCGACCACGTCCCCGATGACCAGGGCCATCACCCCGTCGCCGAGCAGGAAGGCGTCGTACCAGTCGCCGCCGATCTCCATGGCCCGCTGGGCCGGCCGGTAGCGCGCGGCCATCCGCAGATGGTCCACCTGGGGCAGCGGGGCGAGCAACTGGCGCTGCATGGTCTCGGCGACGTTGCGCTGTTCGTAGTAGAGCCGGGCGTTGTCCATCACCAGGGCCACCCGTCGGCCGATGTCGGCCAGCACTGCGGCCTCCGCGTCGCTGTGCGGGGCGCCGTCACGGGCCACGGTGAGCAGCCCGTACGGCCGCTGCTGGGTGCGCAGCGGCACCACGACCGCGAAGTCGCCGCCGAGCCGTTCGAACAGCGCCCCGTGGGTCGCGGCGAGCGGCGCGTCCGGCTCCTCGCGCAGCACGGCGGCGGTCAGCCGGGTGGGGCGATCGCTGTTGAGTGCCCGCGCCACCGCCGTCCGGGGTTTCTCCGCCAGCGGGGGCAGGGGGCCCTTCAGCCGGCTCGTACGGCGGTGCTGCGCGCTGCGTACGGCGATCCGCTCCAGCGTCGTGCAGTGCTCGGCGCACACGTCGACCGTCGCCCATACGCCCATTCCGGGGACGAGGAGCCGCAGCAGCCGGCGCATGCTGCCCGAGGTGCTCACGCCGGTCATCAGCACCGAGGAGATGTCGGCCACCAGATGCAGCCGGGAGGTGAGCTCCTCCAGCGCGGCGGTGTGCGCGGCCGCCTGCTCGGTGGCGCTGCGGTGCAGGCTGAAGTCGTGGAAGACGGCGACCGTGCCGGTGCGGCGGCCGTCGAACCGCAGCGGGGTGGTCGCCCAGATGATCGGCACGGGAATGCCGTCCGCACGCAGGAAGTACTCGTCGCTGCCCTCCTCGGCCGACCCGGACTCGCGCAGCGGCCGGGTCAGCGCGCACTGCTCGCGCGGCACGCGGCTGCCGTCGGCCCGGCGGTGCAGCAGGTCGTGCGCGTCCTGACCGATCATCTGCGCCGAGGACCGGCCCAGCAGCTCCTCGGCCCAGGGGTTGACGGAGGTGATGCGGTTGTCCAGGTCCGTCGTGATCACACCGGCGCCCAGGTCGTGCAGCACGGCTTCGGAGAAGTCCGTTCCCGGGGCACGGTCAGCGCCGCTCACGGCCCCTCACCGCCTTTCCGTACGGTCCGACCCCCTTCGGTTCCCCCTGCACTCAGTCTGTACCGTTTCGTGGCATCGGGCCGGATCGGGAACGGTGAGAAAGGACCGGCCGGGGCATCGGCACCGCCCTTCGGGAGACGTCTCCCGGAAGACACCACCCCGGTGGGAAGCACCGCCCCCCGGCGGGAGGCGGCGCCCCGCGGGCCCGGTGGCTCAGGCTTTCGCGGCGGGTGCGTCCGCCGGTTCCGACGCCGTGAACGTCACCTCTTGGGTCGTGACCGTCTCCGCCCGGCGCCCGGGGCCGTTGTGGAAGCCCCAGTAGAGGTTGGTGTGGGCGACGACCTGTGCCGGGGCCGGGGCCCCGAAGGAGGTGAGGTCCTCCGTGGTGTGCGCGTCACCGACCAGCGTCACGTCGTAGCCCCGGACGAAGGCGCCGTGGAGTGTGGAGCGTATGCACATGTCGGTCTGCGCGCCGGTCACCACGACCCGTCCCACGCCGCGCTCCGCGAGCACCTTCTCCAGTTCCGTGTCCTCGAAGGAGTCCCCGTACTTCTTGTGCACCAGGGGCTCGGACTCCCGGCGCGGCAACTCGGGCACGTAACTCCAGCCGTCGCTGCCGTACGGGAGGCCGTCGTCCGAGTGCTGCACCCACACCACGGGCACGTCCGCGGTGCGGGCCCGGTCCACCAGAGCCGCGATGTTCGCGACGACGCCGTCGCGGTCGTGGGCGCCGGACATCACGTCGTTCTGCACGTCGATCACGAGCAGCGCGGTGTGCGGCCGGCCGGACAAGGTGGTCATGAAAGCCCCCAGAGGTCGTGCCGGTCACCGTGCCGTCGGTCGGGCCGGTGCCGGCGTCATTCCGCCGCCATCCACACTAGGGCCTCTCGTTTGGATCATTCCGGCGTCGCGGGGTTTGGTGCGCGCCTGTGCGGCGTTGTCGTCGGTTGCCGGGGCTCCGCCCTGGCGCCCTCCTCCGCCTTGCCGCCGCACGCACCAAACCCCGCTCGGGTCGGTCGAAGACGCACCGCGCCTCCCGGCCGGCCTGATCCAGACGAAAGACCCTGGGCCCGGCCACTGACAACGCCCCGGCGAGTGACGACGCCCCCGGCGGAGCCGGACCCTAGACCGCTGCCTCCTCGGCCGGAGCGGCGGTGGCGGCCTCGGCGCCGTCCGACCCGCCGCTCCGCACGGCCGGGATGACCGTCGCGATCAGGGCGGAGACCAGCGCGAGCCCGCCGCCGATGAGCAACGCGGTGCGGAAGCCCGTCTCGGAGGCGAAGGAGTGACCGCCCGTCGTCGTGGTCATCCGGGCGAGGATCACGCCGATGACGGCGGCGCCGATCGAGGTGCCCAGCGAACGCATCAGCGTGTTGAAACCGTTCGCGGCGGCCGTCTCGTTCAGCGGCACCGAGCTCATGATCAGCGCGGGCATCGCCCCGTAGGCGAGCCCCACACCGCTGTTGATGACGATGCCTACGATCATCAGGCCCCAGGCCGAACCCATCAGCGGCATGGACAGGCCGTAGCCGACGGCGATGACGAGCGCCCCGCTGATGAGCGTGAACTTCGGGCCCCGCGCGTTGGTGAGTTTTCCGCCGAGTGGGGAGACGAACATCATCATGATGCCGCCGGGTGCCATCCACAGGCCGGCGGCGAGCATCGACTGCCCGAGCCCGTACCCGGTGGCCTCGGGGAACTGCAGCAGCTGTGGCATGACCAGCATGCTCGCGTACATGGCGAAGCCGACGAAGATCGACGCGGCGTTGGTCAGCAGCACCCGCGGGGCGGCCGTGGTGCGCAGGTCGATCAGCGGGTCGGTGGTGCGCGTCTCCCACCAGCCCCAGCCCACCAGCGCGACGACGGCCACGGCGAACAGACCCAGCGTGGTGGCCGAACCCCAGCCCCAGTCGGCGCCCTCGGAGATCGCCAGCAGCAGGCAGACCAGGCCGGCGGCGAGCCCGAGCGCGCCGGGCGCGTCGAAGCGCTGGCCCTTCGCGCCCGCCGGGACGTCCGGGATCAGGAACCAGATGAGGATGCCGACGGCGGCGGCCAGACCGGCCGAACCCCAGAACAGCACGCGCCAGTTCGCGTACTGGGCGACGGCCGCGGCGATCGGCAGGCCGAGCCCGCCGCCGATCCCCATGGAGGCGCTGACCAGCGCGATGGAGGAGCTGAGCTTCTCCACCGGGACCACGTCGCGCAGCAGGGCGATGCCCAGCGGCACCATGCCCATGCCCATCCCCTGCAGACCACGCCCGATGATCATGGGCGTCACGGAGGACGACAGCGCGCACACCACCGAGCCCACGATCAGCGGCACGGCGCACGCGAGCAGCATCCGGCGCTTGCCCAGCAGGTCGCCGAGGCGGCCGGATATCGGCACGCACACGCCGCCGGCCAGCAGGGTGACGGTGATGACCCAGGCGGCGTCGGCCGACGAGGCGTGCAGGATCTGCGGGAGGTCCGGCAGGAGCGGGGTGACCAGCGTCTGCATGATCGCTGCCGTGATGCCGGCCAGGGCCAGCGTGGCGATCACGCCGCCCGAACGGGCCGTGGGCTGGGGGGCGTCCATCGGGACTCCTCGACTGTGTGTTCCGGGGAAGGCGCGGGTGAGCGCGTGAAGGTGCGCGGAGCCGCGTGAAGGTGCGCGGCGGTGCTCGGACGTGCTCGGAGTGCGTACGAAAGCCCGGGAGGGCGATATGCATCGTACATGGAGTGTGCATTCGGCACGTTACGTGTGGCATGCACATGTGTATGAGACGATGAAGCGGGCCGCCCGCGTGCGACATGGCAGGCGGGAACGGCCCGGCAGGAAGCGGGAGGCAGCGGTAGGCATGGACAGTCCGGCGCACGAGGTCGAGTACGAGCAGATGCTGCTCAGCCGCCACACCTTTCTGAACAAGGGCGGCGGTCGGCGCAAGGACGGCGTGCTGGAACGGAGCGCCTACATCCTGCTCAGCCGCATCCGCGTGCAGGGACCCATGTCCATCGGCGAACTCAGCGACGCCTTCGGGCTCGACGCCTCCACCCTCAACCGGCAGACCGCCGCCGCGATGCGCGCCGGGCTGGTCGAGCGCATCCCGGACCCCGACGGTGGGATGGCCCGCAAGTTCCGTCTCACCGACAAGGGCGGCCGACTGCTCGACGAGGAGCGCGAGGGGATCGTCCGCGCGCTGGACCAGGTGATGGCCGACTGGTCGGACGAGGACATCGCCGCCTTCGCGTCCTACCTCAAGCGGTTCAACACCGGCATCGAACGGATCGGCGGACGGCCCTGGCCCCGGCCCTGAGCCGGGCCCCCTGAGCCGGGCCCCCTGAGCCGGGCCCCCTGAGCCGGGCCCCCTGAGCCGGGCCCCCTGAGCCGGGCCGTGAACCGGGTGCGCCCCGTCCCGGACGAGGCTCTCGCCCCCCGCCGTGACTGTCACGGCGCATCCGTCGCGGTCACGGCAGACGCGTCACCAGCCGGTCAGCAGCAGATGGTTCAGCAGCAGCGCCACCACGGCCTGGGCGGCGAGCCACACCCGCACCTCCCGCACCAGCGCCCCCGCCGACAGCAGCCACATCACGAACGGCAGCCAGATCCGTTCCGTCTCCGCCTTGCTCATCCCGGACAGGTCGGCGGCCAGCAGCGCCCCCAGCGCCGCCCACACCAGCACCGCCAGGCGCACCTCGGGTGACCATCGCGCCGGACGGGGCAGGGTCCGCGCGCCGGTCCGGCCCACCGCGCCGACCAGTGCGCCCCCGGTCCTGCGCAGCCCCACCAGTGTCGCCGGCCCTGCCACCAGCACCGTGCACGCGAGGTTCGCCCACACCCAGTACCCGTACGGGCGGATGCCGCCCGCCCCCTGGTAGTAGCGCTTCACGAGCAGCCGGTAGGCCTCCCACCAGTCGAAACCCAGGCAGGTGAACACCACCGGCACCACCGCGCCGCCCGCCACCAGCCACGGCAGCACCGCCCGGCGCCGCGCGCCCAGCAGCAGCACGGCGCCCGCGAGGACGACGAACAGCGTGAGCCCGTACGAGAGGTAGAGCGTCAGACCGAACAGCAGTCCCGCACCGAGGCCGAAGGCCCACGGCCGGCGGCCCGTCACGGCGAGCGCGAGGCACGCCACCGCCCACGCCGCGACCCCCGCGAAGTACCCGTCCGCCGACGCCCCCACCCACACCGCGGCCGGAGCCAGGACGACGAACGGGGCGGCGCGACGCGCCTGTTCCTCACCCGCCAGCGCCCGGACGGCGACCAGCACCGCGGCCGCCGCCGACGTTCCCACGACGACGCACCACACGCCCGCCCAGGCCCCACCGCCCAGCCCGATCCGGTCGAGCAGGACGAAGGTGAGGGTCGACCCCGGGGGATGCCCGGCCACGTGCGGGGGCCAGTGTCGGGGCGAGTCGATCAGGATGTGGTGGGTGAAGTCCCGCAGAGTGGCGGGGATGTCGGAGAACCGGTCCACGGCGGTCAGGTACTCGTAGTGGGTGGTCAGCCGCCCGGCCAGCCCGCGCCGCCAGCCGTCGACGAGGGCCAGCGAGAACGTCCACGCCAGCGCCGCGCCCCACGCGGACACCAGCAGCGCACGCCACGGCAGCCGGGCGGCGAGCGGGGGGCCGTACGCCACCACGAGCACCGCCACGAGCACCGCGGCCGGGGTCCCCGGGCCCACGTGCGGCTGCCATGTGGCGTACAGCGGCGGCCATCCGACATGCAGGGTGCCGTCCCGGCGTTCGATCGCGGTGCCGATCAGGGCGGCCGCCGTCACCAGCAGCGCGGCGGCCAGGACGACGGACAGGTCACGGGAACGGGCCCGACGGGGCTCGTGCGGGGAGCGGGGGCGACGGTCGTGCGGACGACCGCCGAGACGGTCACGGAGGAGACGGTCACGGAGGGGAGCGCGGTTCACACCGGAACGCTAGGCCGGACCGGCGCCGACGGGGTGGCATGCGGGGTACACGTCAGCGTTTCGTCATGGTTCCCAGCCCCTTCGCGCAGGTGATCCGCGCCTACGGTCGGGCACATGGCACGGACCTCCCTCCTCACGCGCTCACCCTTCGCGCCCTCTTTCTGGCGCAGCCCCGTGCGCGGCACCCGGTTCACCGCGCTGCTCGGTGTCGTCCTGCTCGGCGGTATCACCCTGCTGTTCGTGACCGGGCTGCTGTCGTACGCCGCCTACAACCCGAACCTCGCGGCGGTCAACGACAAGACCCCGGACAAGGGCATCCTCGGCTTCTACCTCTTCGACTGGCCCACCGACCCGCCCTGGCTCTACCGGCTCACCCAGGGCATCCACGTCACCCTCGGCGTCACCCTGATCCCGGTGCTGCTCGCCAAGCTCTGGTCGGTGGTGCCGAAGCTGTTCACGCTGCCACCCGCACGTTCCCTCGCCCACGCGCTGGAGCGGCTCTCCCTGCTGCTCCTGGTCGGCGGCGCGCTGTTCGAGTTCACCACGGGCGTGCTCAACATCCAGCTCGACTACGTCTTCCCCGGCTCCTTCTACCCGCTGCACTTCTACGGGGCGTGGGTCTTCTTCGCCGCGTTCCTCACGCACGCGATACTGCGCACCCCGACCGCCCTGCGCAACCTGCGCCGCATGCGCGATTCCGCCGACGGGGTCGGCAAGCCCGCTGAGTCCGCTGAGGTCGGCGGAACCGGTGAGCCGGACGAGTTGGCCGCGTCCGCCCCCGCCGACCCCACCGTGTCCCGGCGCGGCGCGCTCGGCCTGGTCGGCGGCGCGTCGCTGCTGCTGTTCGCCACCTCGGCCGGCCGCAGCTTCGACGGACCCCTGCGGCGCACCGCACTCCTCGCCCCGCACGGCGGAGCCGAGCCGGGCGGCGGTCCCGGCGGCTTCCAGATCAACAAGACGGCGGCCTACGCGGGCATCTCGACGGCGGAGACCGACGCGGAGGCCTGGCGGCTGGTCGTCACCGGACGCACCGGCACCGTCCGGCTGACCCGGGCCGCACTGCGCGACATGCCCCTGCACAGCTCCGCCCTGCCGATCGCGTGCGTGGAGGGGTGGTCGACCTCCGACCAGTGGTGGCGCGGCGTGCGGCTGCGCGACCTCGCCGCGCTCGTCGGGTACGAGGACCCGCCGGACGTGTTCGTCGAGTCGCTCCAGCGGCACGGCTCCTTCCGCCACGCGGCGCTGCGCGCCAACCAGGTGGTCGACCCGCGCTCCCTGCTCGCCCTCGACGTCAACGGTGAGGAATTGACGCCCGATCACGGCTACCCGGCGCGCGTGATCGTGTCCGCGGCACCCGGTGTGCTCAACACCAAGTGGGTGTCCCGCCTGACCTTCGGAGGTGTGAAGTGAGGACGATCGGACCGCGACCGCGACTGCTACCGCGACTGCGACGGCGTGTGCCTGCCCTCGGCAGCCCGCTTCAACTGGCGCTGCTCGTCTGTTCGTTCGCGCTCGCCGGCTATGCGGGGACGCGGCTGCTGACGGGGGACCGGTTCGGGATCGTGCTGTGGTTCGTGGGCGCCGCCCTGCTGCACGACCTGGTCCTGCTGCCGCTGTACGCGGGGCTCGACCGCGCCGCCGTACGGGCGTTCGGAGCGGTCGGCCGCCGGGAGTGGGCCGGATACGTACGCGTACCGGCCGCACTCTCCGGGCTTCTGCTGCTGGTGTGGTTCCCGCTGATCGGTGGTCGGACGGCGGACCGCTACCGGTCCGCCACCGCGCTGTCGGCCGACGGGTTCCTCGGCCGCTGGCTGCTGATCACCGCTGTCCTGTTCGGCGGCAGCGCGCTGCTGTTGCTGCTGCGGCTGCGCAGGGCGACGAAGCGGCGCCCGTCGGCCGAGAACTGACCGGCGGGCCGCCAGCCCGCGCGGGCGGCGTACCGGAGCAGCGCCGGTGCGCCGAGCCGGGCCCACGGGAACGGAGCGCCGGGCGGTTCGGCGGCGCCGCCCGCGCCGTACGGCTCCCGCACCAGGCGGACGTAGGCCCGCTCGTCGACGTCCGCCGCGGGCACCGTCTCGGTGAGCAACAGGCCCCCGGGGCGAACCAGTTCACCCATCCTGGTGAGGAGGGTGACGGGGTCGCCGCCGATGCCGACGTTGCCGTCGACGAGCAGCGCGGTGCCCCAGCGCCCCTCGTCCGGGAGCGGCTCGAACACCGAGCGGCGCAGCGCGTGTCCGCCGAGCCGGAGCGTGCGGGCCACGGCCGCCTCGCTGACGTCGATCCCGAGCGCGGTCCCGCCCCTCGCCGACAGTGCGGCCACCAGCCGACCCGGGCCGCAGCCGACGTCGAGCACCGGGCCCTCGCAGCGCCGCAGCACCTTCTCGTCGGCCGCGTCGGCCGCCGCGCACCAGCGTTCCACCTCCAGCGGCAGCAGCCACCCGTCGGAGCGGCGCAGGAAGAGGGGGCCGCGTCCGGTGCGCAGGGCCTCGGCGTACGGGTCCGCCGACCAGGAGGCCGGGGAACCCCGGTACGAAGAGGGGAGCGTACGGGCGGGGCGGGGCGTCGGGGCGACCGTCCCGGCCGGGACGGTGGCGGTGGCGGTGGGCGGGTTCGCCGGGCGTGCGGTCGTCATCGGGCGTCGCCCCGCACGGACCGGGGGGCGGCGGCGGCCCGTGCGGGGCGCCGGTCGGCCGGCGCCACCGGGTCCGGCCGATCCGGGTCCGGCCGATACCGGTCTGGCCGGTCCGTGCCCGAACCCGTCGTGAGACGCCCGAACTCGGCGGCGAAACGGCTGCCCGGAGCCGCCGCGGCGACCGCACGGGCGTCGGCGGCCGTGTCGACGTCGCGCAGCGGGGGCAGCGCACGCACCCGCAGCCCCGCGCGGAGCAGCCGGTCGCGCTGGACCGCGCCCGTGCGCGCCGTCGACATCGGCACCCCGCGCACCAGCGCCGGGTCGGGCGCGGCGAGACCCAGCGCCCAGAAACCACCGTCCTCGGCGAGCCCGAGGTACGCGTCGCAGTCGTCGAGGTCGACCGTGAGGAGCGCGGGTGTCACCTGGGGCGTGTCCATGCCGATGAGCAGGGCCGGGCCCCGGCACTGCGCGAAGGCCGCCGCCAGCCGCTCGTCCAGACCGCCCGCGCACTGCGGTACGACCTCGAAGCCGGGCGGGAGCCACGGCCCCGGCCGTCCGTCGAGGACCAGGACGCGCCGGGCGGCCGGGGCCGCCGCCACCGCGTGCAGGGTGTCGGCGAGCGCGGCCTCGGCCAGGGCGGCCGCCTGCTCGGGGGTGAACGGCGGCGTCAGCCGGGTCTTCACCCGGCCCGGCCGGGGCTCCTTGGCGATGACGAGCAACGTCGGCGGGGACGTGGGAGACGGCGGGGACGGTGTCATCGTGACGTACCTTCCTGCGCGGTGCGGCCCGCCTCCGCGGCGTGCCCGGTCTCCGGAACGTGGCCCGTCTCCGGCGTGTGGCCCGTCTCCGGGGCGGGGGCGGGCTCCGCGGCGTGGCGCGCCGGCGGTTCGGCGAGGACGCGGCGCATGTCGTGCACCGCCTGCCAGGTGCCGCGCCAGGTGCCGGTCACCTTCGAGACGCCGGTGCGCGGCAGGTACGGCACGTCGTGCTCGGCGACCCGCCAGCCGGCGTCGGCCGCGCGGACCACCATCTGCAGCGGATAGCCGCTGCGCCGGTCGGTGAGGCCGAGGCCCAGCAGCGCCTCGCGGCGGGCGGCGCGCAGCGGGCCGAGGTCGCGCAGCCGCAGCCCGGTGCGTCGGCGCAGCATCCGGGAGAGCGCCAGGTTGCCGGCCCGGGCG
This sequence comes from Streptomyces sp. B3I8, assembly GCF_030816915.1. Taxonomy (NCBI): domain Bacteria; kingdom Bacillati; phylum Actinomycetota; class Actinomycetes; order Kitasatosporales; family Streptomycetaceae; genus Streptomyces; species Streptomyces sp. B3I8. Next base: position 7,018,835 of record NZ_JAUSYN010000002.1, read on the forward strand.
TGGGCGGGCCAGGCACCCGGCCCCTGCGGCCGGCGCCGGCCGAGCACCAGGTCGGCCCCGCCCGCGCGCACCTCGCGCACGAACGGGACCAGAAGCGAGGGGTCCAGCGAGGCGTCGCAGTCGCAGAAGCAGACGATGTCGGCGGTGGCCGCCACCAGCCCCGCGTGGCAGGCGGCGCCGAAACCGCGGCGCGCCTCGCGCACCACCGTGGCGCCGTGCGCGGCGGCGATCTCGGCCGAGCCGTCGGTGGAACCGTTGTCCACCACCACGGCGCGCCAGCCCGGCGGGATGCGTCGCAGCACCCACGGCAGGGCCTCGGCCTCGTTCAGACAGGGCAGGACCACGTCGACGTTCACATCGACGTTGAAGTCGACGTCCGCGGCGCCGGGCGGCGGGTCGTCCGGGGCGGGGGAGGGGGAAGAAGGGGTCGTCACGGCCCTCACCCTACGAATCCGAAAGGGATATCCCGGACATCGGCTCCTTACGAAACAGGGACGTCGCAGGCCGTCGGCGTCACCGCGGGCGACGCGGTGGGAGGCTGGTCGCATGCGACAGCCCAACGAGTCCCCGGCCCCCGAAGCGGCACCGCCGGACGCCACCGGAGCCCGGATCCTGGTCGTGGACGACGACCCCACCGTCTCGGAGGTCGTCTCCGGATACCTGGACCGCGCGGGTTACGTGGTGGACCGCGCCGAGGACGGCCCGGCCGCACTCGTCCGGGCCGCCGCGCACCGGCCCGACCTGGTCGTCCTCGACCTGATGCTGCCCGGAATGGACGGACTGGAGGTGTGCCGCCGGCTGCGGGAGCGCGGACCGGTGCCCGTCGTCATGCTGACCGCGCGCGGCGACGAGGACGACCGCATCCTCGGTCTCGAAGTGGGTGCGGACGACTACGTCACCAAGCCGTTCAGCCCGCGCGAACTGGTTCTGCGCGTGCAGTCGGTGCTGCGCCGCACGCGGCCCGGGCCGCAGACGCGCCCGCTGTCCGCGGCGGGCCTCGTCCTGGACCCCGCGGCCCGGCGTGCCACCAAGAACGGCGTCGAACTCGCCCTCACATTGCGGGAGTTCGACCTTCTGGCATTTCTGCTCGCCCACCCCCGGCAGGTCTTCGGCCGGGAGGAACTGATGCGCGAGGTGTGGGGCTGGGACTTCGGTGACCTGTCCACCGTCACGGTCCATGTCCGGCGACTGCGGGGCAAGGTGGAGGACGATCCCGCCCGCCCCCTGCTGATCCAGACGGTGTGGGGCGTGGGATACCGCTTCGAGCCCACGGGGACGACGGGGACGGGCCCGGCCGGGAACCGGGGCACCTTCGAGAACGCGGGTGCCTTCGAAGGCACGGGCACGGTCACGGGTACGGATGCCGCGTCCGAAGGGAGCGCCGGTCGTGCGTGACACGCTGCTCATCCTCCTGTTCGCCTTCCTCGGCGCGGCCTCGGCCGGGCTGCTCGGACTCGGCGCGCTGTGGCTGCTGCGCCGCCGTTCGCTCACCGCCTCCGTGGCTGTCGTCGCCGCCGTCGCCGTCGGGGCGATGCTCGCCGGCACCCTCGTGGTGGCCCAGGCCATGTTCCTGTCCGCGCACGACCTCTCCGTCGTCACCACGGTCGTCGCGATGGCCGCCGTCGTCTCCCTGGCCACCGCCCTGCTGCTGGGCCGCTGGGTGGTCGCCCGCAGCCGTGAACTCGCCCTCGCAGCACGCTCGTTCGGCGACGGTGGCGACTTCGCCGCACCCGCGAGCCCGGGCACGGCCGAGCTCGCCGAGGTCAGCCGCGAACTCGCCGCCACCAGCGCGAAACTCGCCCGCTCGCGGGAACGGGAGCGGGCCCTGGAGTCCTCCCGCCGCGAACTCGTCGCCTGGATCTCGCACGACCTGCGCACCCCGCTCGCCGGACTGCGCGCCATGGCCGAGGCACTGGAGGACGGGGTGGTCGCCGACCCCGACCGCTATCTGCGGCAGATCCGCACCGAGGTGGAGCGCCTCAACGGCATGGTGGGAGACCTCTTCGAACTCTCCCGCATTCACGCGGGCGCGCTGGCGCTGTCGCCGTCGCGGATGTCGGTGTACGACCTCGTCGGCGACGCCCTCGCCGGGGCGGATCCGCTCGCCCGTGAGCACGGGGTACGGCTCGTGGGGGACCGCATCGAGGCGGTGCCGGTGGAGGTCGACGGCAAGGAGATGAGCCGTGTCCTGGGCAATCTGCTCGTCAACGCGATCCGGCGGACACCGGCGGACGGAACGGTCGCGGTGGCGGCGGAACGGTCGGGGGACGGGGTGGTGCTGTCGGTCACGGACGCGTGCGGGGGAATTCCGGAGGAGGAACTGCCGCGCGTGTTCGACACGGGATGGCGCGGGACCGACGCGCGGACACCTCCGGCGGGCGCCGGGCTGGGCCTCGCCATCGTCCGGGGCATCGTGGAGGCGCATCGGGGCAGGGCGGAGGTGCGGAACGTGGTGGGCGGCTGCCGGTTCGAGGTGACGTTGCCGGTGGTGGGCGTCTAGGGCCCGCCCCGGCCCCCGCCTGCCTCCCGGCGCGCCCCTCGACCGGCCCCGGCGGGCGTGCGCCCCGACAGGCCGCGGCCCCCGGGCGCCGGTACGAACTCCCGCGCTCCTGCGGGCGCCCGTGCGAACTCCCGCACTCCTTCACGCCCGTGCGAACTCCCGCACTCCCTCCTCGAACGTGACCTCCGGCTTCCAGCCGAGTTCCGCCCGCAGCCGGGCCGAGTCCGCCGTGATGTGGCGGACGTCGCCCAGCCGGTACTCGCCGGTCACCGTCGGCCTCGGGCCTCCGCAGGCCGTGGCCAGGGCCTCGGCCAGGTCGGCGATCGTGCGCGGGGTGCCGCTGCCGGTGTTGTACGCGGTGAGCGCGCCCCCGGGCGCGTCCGCCTCCAGGGCCGCCGCGTTGGCCGCCGCCACGTCGCGGACGTGGACGAAGTCGCGGCGCTGGCCGCCGTCCTCGAAGACGCGGGGGGCCTCGCCGCGGGCCAGCGCCGAGCGGAAGAAGGAGGCGACGCCCGCGTACGGGGTGTCGCGGGGCATCCGGGGGCCGTACACGTTGTGGTAGCGCAGCGACACCGCCGAACCCCCGGTCGCACGCGCCCACGCGGCGGCCAGGTGCTCCTGGGCCAGTTTGGTCGTGGCGTAGACGTTGCGGGGGTCCACGGGGGCGTCCTCGCCGACCAGTCCCGGGGCGAGGGCCGCGCCGCAGCGCGGGCAGGGCGGCTCGAAGCGACCGGCGTCGAGATCGGCCGGCGTCCGCGGCCCCGGCCGCACCGCCCCGTGCCGCGCGCAGGCGTACGCGCCCTCGCCGTAGACCACCATCGAGCCCGCCAGTACCAGCCGTCGCACGCCCGCCTCGGCCATGGCCGCGAGCAGCACGGCGGTGCCGAGGTCGTTGCGGGAGACGTACTCCGGCGCGTCCGCGAAGCCGGTGCCGAGCCCGACCATCGCCGCCTGGTGGCAGACGGCGTCCACCCCGCGCAGCCGGGCGGCGACCGCCTCGGGGTCCCGCACGTCGGCGCCGTCCTCACGCATGTCCAGGGTGACGCTCTCGTGGCCGCGCGAGGCGAGCGCCTCGACGACATGGGACCCGATGAACCCGGCCGAGCCGGTGACCAGTACGCGCATGCCGACCACGGTAGGGCGGGCGGGGCCCGGCGTCGGCACCGTCCGCCCGCACGTCACCGCTCCGTAAGACCTCGCCCCGCCGAACGGCTGAGGGATCCGAAGACGCCGGGCGTTCACGGAGTCCTGGAGCGCGCCGGCAGTACGGACGCCGCCGCCCGCTGCGTCACCGGCAACGAACGCGGGTGATTCGATCCCTTCGCCGCGCGGTACGACATGTGCCGTGCAGACATTTCTTCCGTATCCGGACTTCACCGAGTCGGCCCGTGTCCTGGACCGCCGCCGGTTGGGCAAACAGCGCGTCGAGGCGCTCCAGGTGCTGCGCGGGCTGACCGTGCCGGGCTACGGCTGGCGCCGGCATCCGGCGGTGCGGATGTGGACGGGGTACGAGGAGGCCCTCGTCCGCTACGGGCTGCAGATGTGCCACGTCTGGCGCGACCTGGGCCACCAGGACAGCTGCGCGGCCACCATGGTCGCCGACCTCGCCGCCCACCGCCCCGGGACGCGGGTGCGGGAGCAGGCGGAACTGGCCGACGCCGGTGAACTGCCGCCCTGGCTCGGCGTTGACGAGCTGCACATCAGCCACCGCTCCGCCCTGGTCCGCAAGGACCCCGACTTCTACGCCTCGCACTTCCCCGGCGTTCCGGACGATCTGCCGTACTTCTGGCCCGGATCGGACCGCGGCGCGGAGTGAACCGTGGTCCCGCGTGCCACCCGGACGGCGTAGCTCGGCCCCTGTCATGCTGACGCCATGCCGATGCCCCCGCAGCTCCCGCCCGCTCCCGGGCCCGTCATCCCGGGGCCCGTCCCTCCCGAGCCCGTCCCTCCCGAGCCCGTCACCCCCGACGCGCCCGCCGCCCTGAAGTGGCCGTTGCTCACGCAGGAGTGGCTGGACCTCACCTTCGTCCACTGGGCGTTCGACCCGGACGCCGTCGCCCCGCTGCTGCCCGCCGGGACAGTGCCGGACGTGTACGAGGGGCGGACGTACGTCGGCCTGGTGGCGTTCCGCATGCACCGGGTCGGCTGGCTGCGCTCGCCCGGAGTGCCCTACCTCGGCTCGTTCCCGGAGACCAACGTGCGCCTTTACTCGGTCGACGCGCACGGACGGCGCGGGGTGGTGTTCCGCTCCATGGACGCCTCCCGGCTGCTCCCCGTCCTGATGGGCCGGGCGCTGTTCCGGCTGCCGTACATGTGGTCCCGGCTGGCCGTGCACCACAAGGGTGACCTGGTCGGCTACACCAGCGCCCGGCGCCGCCCCGGCCCCCGGGGCGCGTACTGCAGGCTGGTGGTGCGGCGCGGCGAGGCGATCGCCGAGCCGACGGGTCTGGAGCACTTCCTGACGGCCCGGTGGGGGATGCACAATGCCTTCTTCGGCGACACCGGCTTCCTGCCCAACGCGCATCCGCGCTGGCCGCTGCACCGCGCCGAACTGGTGGCCTGCGAGGAGAACCTGCTGGCGGCGGCCGGCCTGCCCGGCGAACCGGGGGAGCCGGTCAGCGTGCTGTACTCGCCCGGTGTGCCGGTGGAACTGGGCCGCCCCGCCCGCCCGGCGGGCATCCCGACACCTTGACGAGACGTCAGCGTCCGGCGGCCCGCAGGCCCGTCAACACCCGGTCCGGGGTGAGCGGCAGCTCGCGGAAGCGCACGCCGGTGGCATGGTGGACGGCGTTGCCGACGGCCGCCGCCGAGCCGACGATGCCGATCTCACCGATCCCCTTGCTGCCCATCGGGTTGGTGTGCGGGTCGTCCTCGTCCAGCCAGTACGCCTCGACGTCCGGCACGTCGGCGTGGGAGGGCACGTGGTACGACGCCAGGTCCGACTCGGCGAAGTCGCCGAACCCGGGGTCCGTCGTGCTGCCCTCGGTCAGCGCCATGCCCATCCCCATCGTCATGCCACCGATGAACTGCGAGCGCGCCGTGCGGGAGTTGAGGATGCGGCCGGCGGCGAACACCCCGAGCAGCCGGCGCACCCGGGTCTCCCCGGTGACCGTGTCCACGGCGACCTCGGCGAAGTGCGCGCCGAACGCGTGCCGCGCGTAGGGGCTCTCGGCGTCGGCCGATCCCGTGGTGTCGGCCAGTGCCCTCAGCCCGCCCTCCGGAACGCGGCCGTCGTGCTCGGCGAGCCGGGCCGCCAGCTCGGTGCACGCCTGGTGCACCGCCCAGCCCCACGAGGAGCTGCCGGCGGAGCCGCCGGCCAGCGGGGCGGGCGGCAGTTCCGTGCTGCCGACCTCGCTGTGCACCCGGTCCAGCGGCGCCCCGAGCGCGTCGGCGGCGACCTGCGCCAGGATCGTACGGGCGCCGGTGCCGATGTCGGTGGCGTTGATCCGCACCACGAAGGTGCCGTCGGGCCGGGCCTCGGCACTCGCGGCGGAGGGCCGCACCAGCACGGGATAGGTGGCGGCGGCCACGCCCGTGCCCACCAGCAGGGGGCCCTCGCGGCGGGCGCCGGGGCGCGGGTCGCGCCCGGACCAGCCGAAGCGGCGGGCCCCCTCGCGCAGGCACTCCACCAGGTGCCGGCTGCTGAACGGCCTTCCGCTGTCCGGCTCGGCGTCCGGCTCGTTGGCGATCCGCAGCTCGACCGGGTCCCGGTCCAGCGCCGTGGCGAGCTCGTCCATCGCGGACTCCAGCGCGAACATCCCGGGCGCCTCGCCGGGGGCGCGCATCCAGGACGGGGTGGGCACGTCGAGCGGGACGACCCGGTGCTCGGTGAGGCTGTGCGGCACCGCGTACATCACCCGGGCGGGCACCGCGGCCTGCTCCACGAACTCCTTGACGCGCGAGGTGTACGTCGTCACCTCGTGCAGCAGCCCGGTCAGCCGGCCGTCGGGCCCGCTGCCCAGCCGCAGCCGGTGCAGGGTGGGCGCCCGGTGGCCGGTGGTGGCGGGCAGCAGGCGCCGGGGGAGCGCGACGGTGACCGGGCGTCCCGTGTGCCGCGCGGCCATCACGGCCAGCACGACGTCCGGACGCGGGGTGCCCTTGGACCCGAAGCCGCCGCCCACGTGCTCGGCGGTGACGGTGATCCGGTCCTCCGGCAGCTCGAACAGCGCGGCCAGCGTGGCCCGTACGGTCGTGGCGCCCTGCGTGGACGCGTACACCCGCAGCCGGTCCCCGTCCCAGTGGGCGGTGGAGGAGTGCGGCTCCATCGGGTGGTTGTGCAGCGGCGGCACCCGGTAGGACACGTCCACCCGGGTGGCGGCCGAGGCGAACGCCGCCTCCGGGTCGCCCCGCAGGCGCCGGCCGGGGTACCCGCCGTTGGCCTGCTCGGGGGTGTACGCGGCCGGGTGGTCCGCGGTGAGCGTCACGTCGTGCTCCTCGGCCGCGTACTCCACCCGCACGGCGGCGGCGCCGGCCCGGGCCGCCTCCGGGCTCTCGCCGACGACGAGGGCGACGAACCAGCCGTGGTGCGGTACCCGGTCGTCCTGCAGCAGCTTCAGGGTCGGGTCGTCGGGCTCGGTCGTCCGGGGGGCGTCGTCCGGGGTCAGGACCGTGAGCACCCCCGGCAGTTCCAGGGCGGCCGAGGTGTCCAGGGAACGCACCCGGCCGCGCGCGACCGACGCGGCCACCGGCCACCCGAACGCCCGGCCGGGCAGCGGGTGTTCGGCGGCGTAGCGGGCCCGCCCCGTGACCTTCTCCCGCCCTTCGCGGCGCTCGGCCGGGGCGCCGACGGCGGAGCCGGTGGCGGCGACGGAAACCATGAGGTCCTCCTGACATGCCCTGCGGGTACGGAATGGGAAGCGATGCACGGAGTGGAGCGGGAAGCGATGCGCGGAGTGGGGAGCGGTGGGTGAACGGCGGCCGGGTGTGCGGCGGTGGCCGTCCCGGACGCCGGGATCAGACCGGCGTCGCGGTGCGGTGCGCCAGCCGGGTGAGGACGTCCAAAGCCACCCCCCGGGTCAGGGGCACCTTGTAGGCGTTGTCGCGCAGCGGCCGGGCCGCGCCGAGTTCCAGGTCGACGGCGTGTTCGAAGGCGTCGGCCGTGGGCGCGGCGCCCAGCAGCGCCTCCTCGGCCCGCCGCGCCCGCCACGGCCGGTGCGCCACCCCGCCGAACGCGATCCCGGCCCGGCGCACGACACCGTCCGCCACCTCCAGCACCGCCGCCACCGAGGCCAGCGCGAAGGCGTACGAGGCGCGGTCCCGGGCCTTGCGGTACGCCGAGGGCAGCCCGGCCGCGGCCGCGGGCAGCACGACCCCGGTGATCAGCTCCCCGGGGCGGATCTCGGTGTCCCGCTCGGGATGCTCTCCCGGCAGCCGGTGGAACTCCGTCACCGGCACGGTCCGCTTCCCGTCCGCGCCGTACAGCTCCACCCGGGCGTCCAGCGCGGCCAGCGCCACCGCCATGTCCGAGGGGTGCGTGGCGACGCACCGCTCGGAGTACCCGAGGACCGCGTGGTCGCGGTGCACGCCCGTCAGGGCGCCGCAACCACTGCCAGGCTCCCGCTTGTTGCACGGTTTGGTGACGTCCTGGAAGTACGGGCAGCGGGTGCGCTGGAGCAGATTGCCGCCGGTGGTGGCGACGTTGCGGAGCTGCCCGGAGGCGCCGGAGAGCAGCGCCTGGGAGAGCGCCGGGTAGCGGTCGCGGACGGCGGGGTGGGCGGCCAGGTCGCTGTTGCGGACGGTGGCCCCGACCCACAGTGCCCCGTCGGGCAGCTCGCGCACATCGTCCAGCGGCAGCCGGCTGACGTCGATCAGGGTGCCGGGCCGTTCCACGTCCAGCTTCATCAGGTCCATCAGATTGGTGCCGCCCCCGAGGTAACGGGCACCGGGGTGGGCGGCATGGGCGTCGACGGCCTCCTCGACGCTGCCGGCCCGCAGATACGTGAAAGGTTTCACGGCAGTACGTCCTCCACGGCCTCGACGATGTGCGGATAGGCGCCGCAGCGGCACAGATTGCCGCTGAGCCGCTCGCGGATCTCCTCCCGCGTCAGCGGCACCGGCTCGCCGGACGGCGCGGCCGGATCGGTGACGTGCGAGGGATGGCCCGCCACCGCCTCGCCGATCACGCCGACGGCGGAGCAGAGCTGGCCCGGGGTGCAGTAGCCGCACTGGAAGGCGTCGCGCTCCAGGAAGGCCCGCTGCAACGGGTGGAGCGGGCCGTCGCCGTCGTCGTACTCGCCGTTCTCGTGGCCGTCGGTGCGGTCCTCGGGCGGGGCGAGCGCCGGGAGGCCCTCGACGGTGGTGATCCCGCAGCCGTCCAGGGCCACGGCGGGGAGCAGACAGCTGTTGACCCGGCGACCGTCGAGCAGCACCGTGCAGGCGCCGCACTGACCGTGGTCACAGCCCTTCTTCGCCCCGACCACGTCGAGATCCTCGCGCAGCAGGTCCAGCAGGACACGCCGGTTGTCGACGGTGAGCGTGTGCGACACGCCGTTGACGCGGAGTGTCGTCGTGGACCGGCAGTGGTCCGGCAGGGTGCCGACGGCACCGCCCTCAGCGGGCGCCCCGCGTCCGGGGCCGGAGCCGGTGGGCCGGGCGCCGTCGCGGGACCGGTCGCCGGTGCCTGTCTCGTGGTGCGGACCGTCCATGGCGTGGGGAGCCTTCCGTCGCGGCGGGACGCGGTCGCGGCGCACGCGGCGGCCGGAGCCCCGCGGTGCCGTGGGAACCGCGTAACCAGGCTGCGGCACCTGACACGTCCCGGCACGCCGGAATCGGCGCGCGGCAGCATTCGGCGGGGACGGCATCGCCACTCCGGGGCGGGGCGGCAGCGCTGCCCCGGGGGCACGGCGTGTCTAGACAGTCACGACGATCTTGCCGTGGGTGTGGCCCTCCTGGCTGCGCGCGAAGGCGTCCGGGAGCCGCTCCAGCGGGTACGTCGCGGCGATCGGCACCGTCAGCTTCCCCCCGTCCGCCAGCCGGCCCAGTTCGGTCAGGTCGCCGCCGCTGGGCCGGACCCACATCCACTGCCCGCCCGCCTCGACGACACTGTTGTCGGCGATGGAGGCGTGCCGTCCACCCTCGGCGAGGACCGTCCGGGTGACGTCCAGGACACCGCCCACGAAGTCCGCCACCACGTCGACCCCGTCCGGCGCCAGCTCCCGCACCCGGTCGGCGAGCCCGTCACCGTAGGCCACGGGCTCGGCGCCCAGCTCGCGCAGCGTGTCGTGGCGCTCGGGCGAGGCGGTGCCGATCACCCGTGCGCCGAGCGCCACCGCGATCTGCACGCCCAGGGTGCCCACCCCGCCCGCCGCGTTGTGGATCAGCACCGTACTGCCCTGGCCGGTGCCCAGCCGGGTCAGCGTCTGGTACGCGGTCAGCCCCGCGAGCGGCAGTCCGCCCGCCTGCTCCCACGACAGCGACGCCGGCCGCCGGGCCAGGGCACGCACGGGTACGGTGACGAACTCGGCGAAGGTCCCGCCGTGCACGTAGTCCTTCCGCGCGTAGGCGACCACCTCGTCGCCGACCGAGAATTCGGGCACGTCGATGCCCACCTGCTCGACGACACCGGCCACGTCCCAACCGGGCACCACGGGGAAGACGGTGTCCATCAGGTCCTTCAGCCCGCCCGCCATGAGCTTCCAGTCGACGGGGTTGACCGACGCGCAGCGCACCCGTACGAGCACCTCGCCCGGGCCCAGGCGGGGGCGGGGCCTGCGGGTCTGCGAGAGCACCTCGTTGCCGCCGAAGCGGTCGTAGGTCATGGCGCGCATCGAGTCGTCCGCGATCCTGTCCTGGTCCGTCATGGTGGGTCTCCCTTTTCCGGTGGCCGGGTGCCGTCACTGGTGGTCGTGGGGGCGCGGGGGCCGGTCCATGCTCCAGGGCGCCGGACCGGTGCCGTCGCTCCACGCTTGCAGGGTGTCCCGATCGACGCAGAGGATGCCGCACTGCTCTGCGTACTCCACGGCGGGCGCGGTGAAGTCGCTCGTGCTCACCACGGCGGCGACCTCGGCCTCGTGCACGGTGTAGCAGGTGCCGCCGAAGCGCTGGAGGTCCTGCGAGCCGACCTTGTGGGTGTCGCCGTAGCGCTTGCACTGGACGACGAGACGCCGGCCGTCGGGAGCGAGCCCCACCACGTCCGCGCCGAGGTCCCCGGCGCCGCCGACCACCTCCACCTCCGTGCACCCGTCCCGCTCGCACAGCGCGGCGACCGCCTGCTCGAACGCGTCGGCGTCGAGCAGACCGTAGTCGACGGTGGTGTAGCGCACGGGGTCGGGATCCGGGCCGGGGTCGGGTCCGGGAACGAGGCCGAGGCCGGGGGCCGGGTCGGGGCGGAGGCCCGGTGCGCCCTCCGGTGCGAACTCCGTGGCGACGGGCGCGGGTTCGGCCGGGGCGCATCCGACGGGTGCGGGCTCGGCCGCCCGGGGACCGGCGGTGACGGGGGCCGGTTCCAGCGAGTCCAGCGACTCCAGGGCCGTCGTCGTCGCCGCGTCGAACGCGGTGATCGCGTTGCGTGCGGCCCGTCGCGCAGCTCGTCGCGCGGAGAAGCCGCGGCGCCCCTGCCGCAGGGCGAACGCGACGGACGACAGCACCACCAGACACAACGCCACCGCCGGCACCGGCCGGTGGGCCGCGGCCCGCGCGGCCGTCCGCGCGGCGAGCCCCGACCCCACCACCGCCAGGGCGAGCAGAGCGAAGAACAGCGAGGTCCGCCGCAGATCGAAATCGCGGCCGCGGCGTCGCGCACGTATCCGGCGCACAGGCGTGGTGGTGGTCATGGACGGCGGTCCCCCCTCGCGGATCACACTCCGAAGATCACTCTCCTCGAACGTGTGCCCAAGATCGCCGGAATATGCCGAACCCCGGCGGGACGCGTGATGCCGTACGTGTCCCGCCGGGGTGATCAGGTGCCGCGGCCTCGCTCAGCGGCGTGCGGTGTAACGCCGTGAACGGAGCAGCACCACCAGACCGGCGCAGAGCATCAGGGCGCCGGCCGCGGCGGGCCAGAGCTGCGACCCGGTCTCGGCCAGGCTGCCCTGCGAACCCTCGGCCTGCGGTACGGGGTTGACCGAACCCACCGAGTCCTGGTCGTCACCGCCCTCGGCACGGGAGACCGCGGAAGGGGAAGCAGAGCCGTCGGGCGCCGTGCCGGCCTCCGTGCGCCGGGCGTCGGACGCCACGGTCGACTCGGACTTCGGGGTGTCGGCCCCGGCCCCGGCCTTGGTGTCGGCGGTGCCGCCGGACGTCACGGCCCCGTCATCGGACCCCTTGGCGTCACCCTGCCCGTTCTGCCCGTTCTGCGTGCCGCCCTTGCCCGGGGTCTCGGTTGCGCCGCCGTTTCCGGTGTCGCCCTTCCCGCCGTTGTCGTCTTCCTTGCCGTCGTCACCGCCCTTGCCGTCGTCCTTCGTCCCGCCGTCGTCGTTCTTTCCGTCGTCGCCCTTGCCGCCGGTGTCGTCGCCCTTGTCGTCACCGGTCCCGTTCGCCGGCGGGGCGCCGGCGCCGCAGGTTCGGCCCTTGTTGAGGCAGTCCACGACCTGGTCCATCAGGCTCTGGTCCATGATGTTGATGAAGTCGTCGTGGTCGTTGATCGGCTTGTGCAACTGCTCGGGGAATCCGTCGACGGCGTAGGCGTTCTTCACCTGTCCGTTCTCGACGGTCGGGGCCGGGACGTCGTACACGAGGCGCATGGTGAGCTGCGGGATCGCCTTGAAACCATTGGCGCAGTTGCCGTCCGCGTCGGCGAAGGCCATGTGCGTGCGGTGGTTGGCGCTGTCGGTGTTCTGGCCGTCCCAGCAGCTCTGGAAGGAGAACGAGCGGACCACGTCACTGCCCTTGGGGCAGATCGGGTACTTGTCCGTGAGCTGGACCTTGTTCTCGAAGCCGGTGCAGCTGAAGTGCGCGTTGGCGTTGGCGGGGCCGTTGGTGAAGGCCTTCGCGTCACCGGTGATGATGCGCAGGAACTTCGGCATGGCGACGACCTTCGAGGCCGGGCTGCCGACGTACTTGATCTCGGCCTGCTTGGCGGTGAGGATCCTGCCGACGTTGCCCTCCTTGCCGCCGCCGTCGCTGTTCTGGTCGAAGTCCTGCGTACCGTCCTGGACGCGGACCACCGGCCAGTAGTACGCCGACTTGTCGCCCTGCTCCTTGCAGGAGGTGGCGGCCGCCGCGAACGTGTCGTTGTTCGAGAAGGCGTTGATGTCCTGGTTGCCCACGTAGTCGTGCAGGTGGTGCGCGCCGTTGGTCACGCCGGGCGCCGCGATGACGTTGTCGGTGTTGTAGTTCTTGTTCCCGTTGACCCCGCAGTCCGTGAGGAACGAACCCCGGGAGGCGTCCGCCCGCGCCGCCGGGGGGCTGCTCACGTTCGGCTTCACGGTGCGGATGTCGACGAAGTCCGAGGCGTCCGGACCGTTGCCGTTGCCGGCGCTCGGCGGCGCGGTGCCGCCACCGTTGCCCTCACCCTTGTCGGCATTGCCCGCGTCGCCGGAGCCCGCGTCGCCGGTGCTGCTGTCGCCGGCGGTGCCGCCCGGGGCGGTCTTCACCTCGCAGGCGGCCAAGTCGTCCAGCCCCGAGGGAGGCCGGCCGGTGGTCCTGTCGATGGAGTCGGTGATCCGGCCGATGCTCTCCGCCCGCGACTTCCGCAGCGGATCGAGGACTTCGCCCTTCACCTTCTCCCCGGCGGCGTCGCCGGACGCGGTACCCATCCGGGTCAGCCGCTGATAGGCGTCGGTGATCTGAGTGTCCATCGCGGCCAGGTCGTCGCTCACACCGGCCAGGGCCTTCTCCGGCAACTTGGGCAGGTGGTCGGCGACTTCGGGACAGTCGATGGTGCTCCCGGCGGCGCCGGCCGGTAGCTGTGCCGTCTCCGCCGCATTCGTCTCGGTCGCCGACGCGTAGGTGTTGACCGCGATCAGACCGGCCCCGCCGAGCATCAGTGCGATCGCCGCCGCCGTACTGCGCCGCGCGGCCTTCGGTCTCCTGCGGGTCCCTCCGGTCACGACTTCCTCCTCGACTTGCCACCGGACAGGGCGGAACCGCCCTCGGGCTCTATACGGAGCCGGGACACAGGATGTTCACAGCAGTCTCAGGAAAATCAAGGTTCCGTGATTGCGCGCGGCCGCGCGGGGGAAGGGCGCCTCGGCGCGGGCGGCGCACCGAAGTTGACGGTGTCTCGCGCCACCCGGCCGAGGGAGCACAGACCGGGCTGTTCGGCCGTCTCGGTCGTTCCGCACTCTCGACCGGCCGTTCGGCCTCCCGGGTTCAGCCGGGGAGCTTGGCCTTCAGGCCCTTCGCGCCGGCCCGGACGCTGCCCGCCGCGGCCCCGGGAAGCGCGCCCATCCGGGCCGAGCGGTGCACCAGCCTCGCCTCGCGCCGCAACTCCTTGGCGGTGTGCCGGCCGCGCCACAACAGGGACGGGACGCCACCGGTGTCGTCCGCGGCGACGAGGAGTCCGCCCAGCATCGACACGTTCTTGAGGAAGTGGATGCGCTGCTGGGCGCGGTCGGCGTCGTCCTCCGCCTCCCAGAAACGGTGGGCCGCCAGCGTCGTCGGCACGAGCGTGCCGGCGAGGGCCAGGGCGGAGAGCCGGGGCATGCGGCCGAGCCCCAGCAGCAGGCCGGCCGCGACCTGAACGGCACCGTTGAGCCGTACGGACTGCAGGGTGCTGTCGGGCAGCACCTTCACACGGTCGGACAGGGGCTGGACCACGGACTCGGCGGCCTCTGCCACCCGCTCCGGGTGACGGACGGAGTCCAGGCCGCCCGTGATGAACATGGAGGCCAGCATCGGACGGCCCAGCACTCGCAACAGACTCATGGTCGAACCTCTCGGACAGGTGGGACGGCTAGGACGGGCGCATTCGCGCGGCGCGGCACACAGGACCAGCAGCGGGACCAGGACCGCGCGCGGCCAGTGCCGGGTTCCCCACCGGCCCGGCGGTCAATCCGTCCCGCCGTCGCACCGCCACCGGCCCGTCACCGCTCGGGCCGCACCGTCGCTCGCGTCTCGTCGGTGAGGTGACGGGTGTCGAGCGGCAGCCGCAGGGCGTTGCGCCGGTGCGCCGCCTTCCAGTCGGCCTCCAGCGGCGAGGGCGGGACCGCGAGGACCGGGCAGGCGGCATGGGCGACGCAGTACCGGCTCACCGAGGGCGACAGCAGGCGGTGCAGCCGCCCGCGCCGGCCGGCGCCGACGACCAGGAGGTCACCGGCACGGTCGGCGATCTGCACCAGGGCCCGCCCGGCCGGCCCCCGTCCGAGGACGGCCCGCAGCGGCACCCCGGGTCCCGCCGTGCCGAACGTCTCGTGGAGCACCGTCAGCAGGGCGCGCCTGGCCGCCCGCCGCCACTCGTCGAGCAGGGGTTCGATACCGGCCGGGCGGTGGGCGGTGAGCTCCCCGCCCGGTACGTCCCAGGCGAGCACGGCCCACATTTCGGCGCCCCTGCGCCGGGCTTCCTCGGCGGCCCGGTACAGGGCCGTTCGGCTGCTGAGGGAATCGCTCGCACCGACCACGACACGAGCGGCTTCCACACCGTCGGCTTCAGACATGACCTCACCGTTCCACGTGTTCGTCTCCCGGACCGCCGCGCACACCCGCGTGCGCCGCTCCCACGGGCGACGTTTGCCCGGAGAGGGCCGTCCGGCTCACTCCCGGCACGGACCTTCCGGGTACCCGCTCGACGGCGGTGCGCACGTCCGTGTTCGGCCACGCCGACCCCGCGGGGCATGAGGACGGCTCCGGGAGCCGGACACTCACTGTCAGATCCGGTCGACCGACCGTACACTGCAACCCACGCGTGCGCGGGCCGGGTTGGGACTGCGACCCGCGCGTGCGCGGCCGGGGTGAGTGGGGGGAACGGCATGTCCGGGGATCAGTACGGCACGTCCGGATTCGGCGGCGACGACAGAGCCGGCGGCAGCAGAGACGACGGAACCGGCGACGGCAGAACGGGTGACCGGCCGGAAGCGCCCGGAGGACGGCCGGGTGGCGAGCCCGCAGGCCGGGCCGGCGCGGCCGGGAACCGGTCGGACGCGGGCTGGAGCCGACCCGTCCCGCTCCAGGGCGGTCGGCCCGAGCCGCCCGGGACGCCGTACGGCCCACCGGGCATTCCGCCCGGCCCCGCGGGACCTCCGTCGGCCCCGTACGGCACCCCGGACACCCCGGGCACCCCGGACGGGTCGCCCGGCACGCCGTACGGGGACGGATTCCACGTTCCGCCCATGCCCTCCTCCCCGCCGCCCGCCCCCGCGGACGGCCCGCGGGCCGCCGCCGTGGCACTGCTGAACCTCAGCGGTCTCGGGCTCGGGTACGCGCTCGTCCGCCGCCCGCTCGCGGCCCTGCTGTGCTGCGCCGCGACCGCCGGCCTGCTCCTCGTCGCGCTGCCCGCGGACCCGGACGGCGTCCCGGCGCTCGCCCTCGTCCTCTACGCCGTCCTCCTCCTCGCCGCCGCCGCCCACGGGGCCGTGGTGGGCCTGCGCACCCGGCTCGCGTGGCCGCCGCGGACCCCCCTGGCCCTCGCGCTCGGCGTCCTGCTCCTCGCCGTCCCCGCGGGCGGCGCCGTGTTGTACGACGGCGCCCGCGACGAGGCCACCGAGCAGATGCTCCTGGACCGGCTGGACCGCGCCGACCACTTGGTGGAGGCCGCCTCCGAGCAGCCGTTCGAGGAGGCCAGGGCCGACTACCGCCGCGCCCTGAACGCCTACGACGCCCTCGCCACGGACCACCCCGGCTCCCGCGCCGCCGCTCGTGTGCCCGACCGGCTGCACGACTTCTACACGGCGGTCGGTGCGCCCTACGCGCGTCGCCAGTACTGCGACGCCGTGCCGGCGCTCACCTTCCTGCGCACCGTGCCCCGCACGGTCGGCCGCGAGCAGCTCGGCCCGCTGACCCGCTGGCCCGACGACCGGCTGGCCACCTCCCTCTACCGCTGCGCGTCGGACGGGCTCACCTCCGGCGACGGCGGTGGCTCGGGCGGCGGCGACGGCGGCGCGGAATGGCCGGGGCTCTTCGGGGACCTGCTGACCACGTTCCCGCGGTCCGCGCAGGCGGCCGAGGTGGAACCGGCCGTGAAGTCGGCGGTCGGCAAGGCGGTCGAGGCCGTGGACGGGAAGGAACCGTGCACCGCGGTCTCCCGGCTCGAAGGCCTCTCCGCGCAGATCACCGATCTGCCGGGGGAGGAGGCCGGTGTGGACGAGGCCCTGGCCAAGGACGCCGACCGGGCCGGCCGGGGCGCCGACGAAGGCGCCTACGCCTGCGGCGTCGACGAGTACAAGGACAAGGACTTCGACGCGGCCCTCAAGAGCATGAACGACTTCCTCGAGCACAACAGGCATCACAAGAACCGGGCCCGCGCCCAGAAGATCGCCATCGCCGCGGAGGTCGCGCAGACCGTCCCGGCCGCGGGCAGGCGGCTGCCCACGACGGCCTCCGGCGGGAGCATCTCGGTCACGGTCAAGAACGACAGCCCCGACGACATCAGGGTCCTCTACACGGGCCCGGTCACCGGCAGTTTCACCCTCGGGGGATGCGGCGGCTGCACGGAGTACGACTGGGGCAGCACCCTGTCCCCCGGCTTCGAGCCGTGCGGCAGGAGCGGCCGGCACTACCCGCAACGGACGATCACGCTGCCCGCCGGCACGACGTACTTCGTCCACAAGTCCCGCTCCGGCTCGACCACCACGACGCCGTCGTCCGACACGGCCGAGCTCCGCCCCGGGTACGTGTATACGGAATGCGCCTATACGACACGGGGACTGGGCGCCGGCACGGGCACGGGCAGCGACGTCTGAGCACTCACCCCACCCGCTCCCGCGTGGTCCCGAGTGGTCCCGCGCGAGGGCTCAGTGCGCCGGCGTCTGCGTGCCGAGGACCGTCAGCAGCGCCAGCCGGTCGGCGTCCTCGCTGCCCGGCTCCGCCGTGTACACCATGATCCGCAGATCGCTGCCGGACACGGAGAGCACGTCGCAGTCCAGCATCACGGCCCCCACCCGCGGGTGATCGATGATCTTGCGCGCCGCCTCGTGCACACCGACCGCCCCGGAGTCCCACAGCTCGGCGAACCGCTCGCTCCGCGCCCGCAGCCCGGCCACCAGATCCCGCAGCCGCGGATCGTCGGGGTAGCGGGCGACGGTCGCCCGCACATCGGCCACGAGCGCCCGCTCGAACGCCCGCAACGACTCCGGGGTGTGCCGGGCACGGCTGCCCGGCCCGACGAAGTGCCGCCACACACTGTCGCGTTCATTGCCCCGCCACCCCGACGGATCGCCCATCAGCGCCGCGTACGGCGGATTGGCGAACAGCAGCGTCCAGGACGCGTCGAAGACCGCGACCGGCGTCTCCGCCAGCCGGTCCAGCATCCGCTGCACGCTCGGCGTCACATGGGTCGGCACGGTGTTGCCGCCCGGCGCGAGCAACCCGGCCAGCCGGAACAGATGGGCCCGCTCGGTGCCCGACAGCCGCAGCGCCCGCGCGAGCGCCTCGACGACCTGGGGCGAGGGGTTCGACGCCCGGCCCTGTTCGAGTCGGGTGACGTAGTCGACCGAGATGCCGGCCAGCATGGCCAGCTCCTCGCGGCGCAGCCCCGCCGCCCGCCGCTGCCCGCCGGCCGGGAGCCCGGCCGCCTCCGGGGACACCCGGTCCCGCCAGCGGCGCACCGCACCGCCGAATTCCCCTGTGGCCATGCTCCCCAGTGTGCCCGGTCCGCCGCCCGGCCACCTGGTACCGCTGGTCCCAGGAAGCGGGGACTCCTGGCAGGCCCCGCCGCACCGGCGCAGCCTGGACCCATGACCACGACACTGATCACCGGGGCCAACAAGGGCCTCGGCTTCGAGACCGCCCGCCGCCTCATCGAAGCGGGCCACACCGTTTACCTCGGCAGCCGGGACGCCGAACGCGGCCGCCGCGCCGCCGATACGCTCGGCGCCCGCCCGCTCCTCATCGACGTCACCGACGACGCATCCGTCGCCGCGGCGGCCGAGACCGTCGAGGCGGACGGCGCCGGTCTGGACGTACTGATCAACAACGCCGGGATCGAGGGCCGGGGCCCCGGCAACAGCGTCATCGGTGCCGCGGACGTCACCGCCGACATGATGCGCGAGACGTTCGAGACGAACGTCTTCGGCACGGTCCGCGTCACCCACGCCTTCCTGCCGCTGCTGCGCCGCTCCGCCGCCCCGGTGATGGTCAACGTCAGCAGCGGCCTCGCCTCGCTGACCGGCCTGAGCACCCCGGGCACACCGGCGTACGGCTATCCGGGCGTCGCCTATCCCGCCTCGAAGGCGGCGGTCAACATGGTCACCGTGCAGTTCGCGAAGGCGTTCCCCGGGATGCGGATCAACGCCGTCGAGCCCGGCTTCACCAAGACGGACCTCAACGGGAACACGGGGATCCAGACCGTGGAGGAGGGGGCCGAGATCATCGTACGGATGGCGCAGGTGGGTGCGGACGGTCCCACGGGCGGCTACTTCGCCGCAGACGGCCCGCTTCCGTGGTGACCTGGGGCACCCCGGGCGCCCGCGGCGCGGGCCGTTGACGGACGCGCGTCCGCCCGCGCCGGGCAGGCCGCCACCGGGGCGTGCCCGGCCCGCCGCGGGCGGGGGGACTCCTGTCTGTCTCGGGCCGACGGCCGCCGCGGTCAGCGGCGTGTGCGCAGCTTGCTCAGCAGGCCCCGCGCCTGGGCGCGGCGGCGCGGGTCGGCGGCCTGGCGGCGCGCCTGGTCGATGGTCCGCCGGCCCTGTGGGCTCCTGGCGAACTGCTTGATGCGTTCCATGACTGAGGGCATGACGTTCCTCCCCGGCCGGTGGGCCGGCACGGCCTCCGCGCCTTCGGTCGGCGTTCGCGTTCTTCCTCGCGTGTACTCCCTGTCCCGGCTACCCCGCATCGGCCGCCCGGCACCTGTGCGATGCCGTTCCGGGCGTCATAAGGCGCGCGGTTGTGGGAACCCGTGGATCACCGGCGACGCGTACAGCGGCGTCACGACCGTTGCCGTCCCGGCAACCGCTCGAAGCAAGGAGGCATCCGTGGGACACGGCGGAGACGTCATTCACGAACTGACCACCGACCACCGCGAAGTCGAGGAGATGTTCGCCCGATTCGAGGCACTGCCGACCGGGGACAGCCGCCGCAAGGAGCTGGCCGACCAGGTCACGATCGAACTCGTGCGCCACTCCGTCGCCGAGGAGATGCATCTCTACCCCGCGGTGCGCAGGTACCTCCCGGACGGCGACTCCCTCGCCGACAAGGAGCTGGAGGAACACAGCACGGCCGAGCGCACCATGAAGGAACTGGAGGGCTGCCGGCCCGACGATCCCCGCTTCGACCAGTTGATGTCCTCTCTGATGAGCGAGATCCGCGAGCACGTCGCCGACGAGGAGAACAACCTGTTCCCCCGGCTGCGCCAGGCGGCCGACGCCGCGGACCTCGAGAAGCTCGGCGAGAAGGTGCGCACGGCCAAGAAGACGGCCCCGACCCGGCCCCACCCGGCCTCCCCGGACAAGCCGCCGGCCAACAAGCTGCTCGCCCCGGGCGCCGGCCTGATCGACAGGCTCCGCGACGCCCTGTCGGGCCGCGGCAAGAGCGACTGACGGGCGGCGAACCGCGCGGCCGCACGGCGCGCCGGGGCCGGGACCGACTGCCGTCCCGGCCCCGGCGCCGTCACGTACGGGGCGCGGGGCACGGGCTCACAGGCCGCAGGCCATGAGAGCGACAGCCCCGTGCGGCCAATTTGCCGGAACGGCAAAGCGCATCGCCCGAGCCGCCGCGCCTGCCGCAGGATCGTTCCGCGTACCCCGTTCGTACGCGTACTGTTCCGCGACCCCCGGGAGATCCCGTGCCCCTCACACCCGCCACCGGCGCACCCGTCCACCGCCTGGTGCCCTCGCCCGCCGGGCGCACCCATCTGGTCGAGCAGGGCGAGGGTCCCCTGGTCCTGCTCGTGCACGGTTTCCCGGAGTCCTGGTACTCCTGGCGGCACCAGCTCCCCGCCCTCGCCGCGGCCGGCTACCGTGCCGTGGCCCTGGACGTGCGCGGCTACGGGCGGTCCTCCCGGCCCGCCGCGCCGGAGGCGTACCGCATGCTCGACCTGGTCGAGGACTGCGTCGCCGTCGTCGAGGCCCTCGGCGAGCCGACGGCGGCGGTCGTCGGGCACGACTGGGGCTCCAACATCGCCGCCACCTGCGCACTCCTGCGGCCCGAGGTGTTCCGCGCCGTCGCCATGCTCAGCGTCCCCTACGCCCCGCCCGGCGGCCCCCGGCCCACCGAGGTCTTCGCACGGATCGGCGGCGAGGACGAGTTCTACGTCTCCTACTTCCAGGAGCCCGGACGCGCCGAGGCGGAGATCGAGCCCGACGTACGGGGCTGGCTGGCCGGCATGTACGCGGCGCTGTCCGCCGACACCATGCCCGCCGCCGACGCACCCGACCCGCACTTCGTCTCCCGCGGCGGACGGATGCGCGACCGGTTCCCGGCCGGCACACTGCCGTCCTGGCTCACGGAGGACGAACTCGACATCTACGCAGGCGAGTTCGAGCGGACCGGACTGACCGGGGCACTCAACCGCTACCGGAACATGGACCGGGACTGGGCCGACCTCACCGCCCACCACGGCGCCGCCATCACCCAGCCCTCCCTGTTCGCGGGCGGCACCCGGGACGCCTCCACCACCTGGCTGAGCGAGGCGATCGAGGCTTTCCCCCACACCCTGCCCGGTCTGGTCGGCTCGCACCTGCTGGAGGGCTGCGGCCACTGGATCCAGCAGGAGCGCCCGGAGGAGATCAACCGCCTGCTCACGGAGTGGCTCGCCGGACTGCCGACCGCCTGACGCCTCGGACCGGCTCCCTCGCCGGAGGGAGCTCCGCGCCGGGCCGCGCCTGCTCCGTATGGCGCCACGTACCGCACCGACCGCGCGGTCCTCGGCGCGTACTGCCGTCTTCCCGGGAACCGCCGGACCAGCATGGTCCGGCGGTTCCGCGTGCCCTACGCCCCGGGTGCGGGCGGACCCGTGCGCACCGACCGTCCCGTACGGTCCCGTCCCCTCCCGGCGGAGGCCGAAGCCATGTCGGACCGCGAACGCCGCGACGCCACACCCGCCCCCGGTGCCACCGCCCCACCGCGGGAGGGGGCAAGGACCTGCCGGCAGGCCCGGCGGCGGACCCGGCGGCCCACCGAGGTCACCCTGTTCAGCGGCGTCTACGGCCTCGTCATGGCCGGCGCCATGGCGGCCGCGCTGGACAGCCCCGGCGAGGCGTCCGACCCCGGCTCCGACGCACTGTGGGTGTTCCTCACCGCCGTCGCCTCCGCGGCGGCCCACGGCTACGCCCACGTTGTCGCCCACCGCGCCTCGTCGGGCGGCAGGGGCGCCCGCGCCGGGCTGCGCGCGATGGCCGCCGAGTGGCCGGTGGTCGCCGCGGCCACCCCCACCGTCGTCCTGCTGCTGCTCTCCCTGCCGCCGCTGTGGACCGAGGGGACGGCGGTCGACACGGCGCTCGTGCTCAACACGCTGCTGCTCACCGGCTGGGGCGTGTGGACCGCGCACAGCGCGGGCCGCGGCCGGGGCGCATGCGTGCGCGCCGGGGCGATCGACATGATCGTCGGACTGGTCATCATCGCGGCCAACGCCCTGATCAAATAAGCCAGTTGGGTCCCCGGGGTGGATGGTGCACGGGGCACGAATCAGCCAACCACCGTGGCGGACCGGCCGTTGTCGTCCGGCCCGGCGCGGATCATACGGGGCGATCTGGCCGGAACGTGATCAGTGTGCTTCCCTGGGAACAGAACCGCACCACTCCGCCCGCAACTCGACACACCGCAGTGCCGGTTGCGGGTCGACACATGTCCACAATCGCCCGGCCCGCGCACGGAGCCGGCGACGAGAGCGAGCACGGGGGCGATGAAGACGACAGCGAGCGACGTGGAGTTCGACGTGGTGAATTTGTCCGGTTCAACCTCGACGGTGGCCGTGGACCTCGACGACTTGCCGGACACCGCGCTCGGTGAATCGTTGCGACGGGTGCTGCGGGATGTCGTGGACGGGACGCTGTCCGACATCGCCGGGTTCAGCTCGGCCATCTGACCCACCGCACGAGGGCACGACGGGAAGCTCTGGCGAGACCGGTCGGGTACCGGGGAGCAGGAGGTGGCGCGTGTCGGAGGTCCGGCCCTTCCGGGAATGGGTGGTCAAGGTCGCGCAGCCCTGCAACCTGGCCTGTGACTACTGCTACGTCTACGAACTGCGGGATTCGACCTGGCGCGACAAACCCCGGGTCATGGCGCCGGAGACGGCCGAACGCCTTGCCGGGAGAATAGCGGAACACGCGAGGGTCCACGCACTGGAAGTGGTCCGGATCGTCCTCCACGGTGGTGAACCGCTGCTCGCCGGCCGGGAGCGAATCGAACACTTGGTAACGGTCCTCCGGTCCGCGCTCCACGGCACCGCCGGTTGTGATATTTCCTTGCAGAGCAACGGAACACTCCTTGATCCACTCTGGTTGGAACTGTTCCGCCGGCACCAGGTGTCGGTGGGGGTCAGCCTCGACGGTGACCGTGGGACCAACGACCTGCATCGTCGTTCCAGGAACGGACGGAGTAGCTACACCGCCGTCCGAAGGGGGCTGGAACTGTTAAGGCAACCGGAGAGCCGTGCCCTCTACCGGGGCCTGTTGTGCACGGTGGATGTCACGACCGATCCGACGGCCGTCTACGAGGCGCTGCTCTCGCACGCGCCCCGGGCCGTCGACTTCCTTCTCCCGCACGCGACGTGGGAATACCCTCCGCCGCACCACGACCCCCGGCGCACGCCGTACGCGCGGTGGCTGCTGACCGTCTTCGACCGGTGGTACTCCGCTCCGCACCGGGAGACGCGGATCCGGCTGTTCGAGGACATCATGGATCTCTCGCTCGGCGGGCGCGCGCGCTCGGCGAGCGTGGGGCTGGGTGAGACCGACTTCATCGTCGTCGAGACCGACGGGACGATGGAGCTGCCCGATTCCCTGAAGGCGGCCTACGAGGGTGCCGCCGCCACCGGAATGAACGTCTTCGACCACGACTTCGACGCTCTGGCACGCCGACCGGACGTCGTCGAGGCGCGGGACGGAGGCCCGGAGGGGCTCGCCGAGGAATGCCGGCGCTGCCCCGTCGTGAGCATCTGCGGGGGAGGACTGCGCACCCACCGCTACGCGCCCGGCACGGGGTTCGCCAACCCCAGTGTCTACACCGCCGATCTGCGCGTGCTCACCACGCACATCCGGGACCGCGCCCTGGCGGACGCCGCCGCACTGCTGGGGAGGGCCTCGTGACCTCCTTCGGTACCCTGCGCATGACGGCCGCCGACTTCGCCGCCGTGGCCGCAGGCCGTCCCACCGGCCAGGCGCTCACCGTGCTCCGTGAGGGGCAGATCAGCAGAAGGCTGCTGATGCTCAAGAGCGTGGCCGACATGGCCCGGCGCACCGTGCCCGATCTGTGGGCGCGCTCCCGCGCCGCCGACGGCTGGGAGCTCTGCAAGCGGGCGCACGGAGCCGACGTGGAGGCGTTCGAACGCGTCGTCCTCGCCCCCCACGTCGGGGTATGGCTCGCCCGGTGCCTGCGCGCCCTCACCGGTTCCGGACCGGCCTCGGGGCTGACCGTCGACCTCGCCCGGCTCGGATCGTTCGCCGCCGCTGCCGCGTTACGCGCCGGACTGCGTCCCGAGGTCACGTTGTCCACACCGGACGGCCTGCTCTGGCTGCCGACGCTGGGTGTGGCCGAACTGCCCGAAGGCACGGACCGTGTCCGGCTCGACGGCCGGCACCTGCACCTGGCGGGACGGACCGTCGCACTGGAGGAGGGCCACGACCGGTGGCAGGACGCGGAGCCCGCGCGGTGGCTGCCCCGACATCGCGTCACGGTCTTCCCCCAGGGCGGGCGGCCAGTGCTGTCGGTGGCGGTCGAGGACGCCGATCCCTACCGGCTGCGGGCCCACGGCCACCCCGTGCAGACGCGGCAGACCCCCTCCCAACTGGCCCGCTGGGAGACGATGTTGGGGGAGGGATGGCGGCTGCTGGCCGACCTGCTGCCCGAGCGCGCCGCCGCCTGCGCCGAGCTGTGCACCGCCCTGGTGCCCCTGCTCCCGGACCCCGCCGGACGCGGACGCAGCTCGTCCTCGCGCGAGGCGTACGGTGCGGTGGCGACCGCTCCCCAGAATGATCCCGCACGCCTGGCGGAGACCCTGCTCCACGAGACCGCGCACGTCGCCTTCGCGGCCCTCACCGATCTGGTCGACCTGGCGGACCCGCGCGACGCGTCGCGTCACCGCGTCGGCTGGCGCCCGGACCCCCGCCCCGTCGGCGCGGTCCTCACCGGCACGCACGCGCATCTCGCACTGCTCCAGTTCTGGGCCCGCCGGAGCCGCGACGTGGACGGCGCGGCCGCCCGGACCGCCGCGGCGCGGTTCGACCACTACGGCCGTCACGTCACCGCCGCCCTCCGGCACCTGGACGGCCACCGGGCGCTGACGCCGCTCGGGACCCTCTTCGTCGACCACATGGTCGCCGAGGCCGAGCACCACGGCCAACGGGTACGCCGCTCCGGGGGAGGGGGTCACCCGGTCGGCGGACCGAAAGAGCAGTCCTCGCCGTCCTCCCTTCGTGTGATGTCGGGTGATTCCGCGCGTCCGTGGGGTAACGAGGGCCGTTCACCGCGCGGGTACGCGGCGGGGGCCGGCGAAGCAGCCGCCGTCACGGGCGGGGACCCATCAGCCATTCAGACGAGGAGGGGGGCATGGACGGAGCAGCCGAGGGCGGTATGGCACCGCGAAAATGGGGCGGACGCGCCATATTGTGCGTGATTGTCACTGCCGTCTCTATCGCCCGTAACGGAACATTCGGTCGATCCTGGGCGCGGGACGGCAACGAGGCCGGTGCCGCCTCCATGTCGTGGCACGCCCGGAGGCCGCCCATGCCCTGGGAACGTGTCATGCAACTGGAGTCACGGTGAGCCACTTCTACCTGAGCCATGTCCGCAGGGTCGACGAGGAGTGGGTCGCGGCATTCTTCCGTGATCTGAGCGTGGCGGTGGGGGCGCGTATCGGGCGACCTCCCGAAACGCTGGGCTCGCGCGGCGATCCGTACACCCTTGACGTGCCTCTCGATTCCCTGAGCCGGTCGACCGTCCTCGTCGCGCTCCTTTCACCGCGTTACTTCAGCCAGTCGTACTGCGTTGCCGAGTGGAACTACTTCCAGCAGCGTCTCGACGTCCACTGGTCCCGCACCGGTCGCCGCGCGGACGCCGTCATCCCGGTCGTCTGGGAACCCGACCCGGACCACCCCCCGGCGGTCACGTCCCCGATCTCCCCCCTGCACGTGCCGTCGCAGGCCTACCAGCGGGACGGTGTACTGCATCTGCTGCGTCTGAAGGCCCGCTACCAGGACGAGTACGGAGAGGTGCTGGACGCCCTGGCGCGCCGGATCGCGGCAGCCCGCGAGGAGCTGCCGGAGATGCACGGCTTCCGGACGACGACCGGCGCCGGTGTCCGCCCCGGTGCCCGCGAGGGCAGACGGGCCATCGACTTCGTCATGGCCTCGATGTCCCGCCAGGAGCTGCCCGCCGACCGGCAGGCACGGCATTTCTACGGGGACCGGTCCCTGGACTGGTCGCCCTACGCCCCCGAGGACAAGGGCGCACTCGCCTCCCTCGTCACGGACGTCGCCACCGCCCTCGACTTCGCACCGGACATCCTCGCGCTGGACGACACCGCCGTCGACCGGGTGGGCGCGGACCCCGACCGGCTGGTAGTGCTCCTCGTGGACGCCTGGGTCGCCCGGATCCGGGAGAAACAACGGCTGTTCTCGGCGGTCGACGGCCGCCCCGGCCGGTCGACCACCGTGCTGGAGCCGCGCAGCGAGGACGACACCGAGTCCGCCGCGCAGGCCGCCGAACTCGACGACGCCGTCGACCGCATGCTCCCGCTGCTGCGGCACAGCTTCGCCGAATACCAGCGGTGGAGTCTGCCCGACTCCGAACGCTTCACCTCCGCGCTCCGCAAGGCGCTGATCCGCCTGCAGAACGACGCCATGAAGTCCGTGGAGGCCGAACGGGCCCCGGCCGCGCCGGCCACCGGCCTCGCTCCATTTCCCCTGCTCGGAAGGCGCTCCTCATGAAGTTCGACTCGGGTGACGCCGGCACCGCGGAGTCCGGCACCATCGTCACCTTCTACTCGTTCAAGGGCGGCACCGGCCGCACCATGTCCTTGGCGAACGTGGCATGGATCCTCGCCAGCAACGGCAAACGCGTACTCGTCATGGACTGGGACCTCGAAGCACCGGGCCTGCACCGTTACTTCACCCCCTTCCTCGGGGACCCCGATCTCGCCTCCACCGAGGGCCTGATCGATCTCGTCCGCAAGTTCGAGCTGCGCGTGCCGCGCACGACCGACGAGGACCTGCGCGAGTACGCCCGCGTCGAGCGCTACGCCACGACGCTGACGTCCACCTTCCCGGACGGCGGGTACATCGACTTCGTCTCCTCGGGCAAGCAGACCGAGGAGTACTCGGAGACGATCAACACCTACGACTGGCGCGGCTTCTACGAACGCCGCGACGGGGCGGCCTTCCTCCACGCGCTGCGCGAGGACATGCGCCGCAACTACGACTACGTCCTGATCGACAGCCGCACCGGCTTCGGCGACACCTCGGGCATCACGACCATGATGCTCCCGGACGTCCTCGTCAACTGTTTCACCCTCAACACCCAGTCGGTGGACGGCGGCGCGGACATCGCCCGGGACGTCAAGCGCGGCGCCCCCCACGTGAAGATCATCCCGGTGCCCATGCGGGTCGACTACGCCGAGCAGGAGAAACTCGAGGCCAGCCGCGACCACGCCCGCCGGCGCTTCCAGGAATTCCTCAAGGACACCCCGCGCGCCTCCGATCCCGACAGCTACTGGGGCGCGGTCGAGATCCCCTACCGCTCGTACTTCGCCTACGAGGAGGTCCTCGCCACCGTCGCCGACACCCCCCGGCAGCCGGCCTCCCTCCTCGCCGCCTACGAGCGCCTCACCGCCACCGTCACCGACGGCGCGGTCACCGCCGTCCAGCCGATCGACGAACAGACCCGCAGGCAACTGCTGGCACGCTTCCAGCGGGTACGGATGCCCGGCGGGGGTATGGTGCCGCGGGTGCGGCTGGACTTCGCCCTGCGCGACGGGGCCTGGGCGGAGTGGCTCGCCGCCCAGATGCAGGCCGCCGGACTCGCCGTCACCCAGCGGGGCAGCAGCCCCTCGGTCCCGCTCGCCGCCCGCCCGGCGGAGAGCGCCGACGTGGTCATCGCCCTGCTGTCGCCCGACTTCGCGACCACCCCCGTGGCCGACGAACTGCGCGCCCTGGCGTCCGCCCCCGAGGGCCCCAGGATCATCGGACTGCGCGCCCGGGAACACACCCCGGAGCCGGCACTGCGAGGGCTGCCGGGCTTCACCCTCGCCGACCTGCCGCCGCAGCAGGCGCTCAACCAGGTGTTCGGCCTCCTCGACCTGGAGCCACCGGCGGCCGTCGCCCCCGAGGGCCCGGCCTATCCGGGCCTGGTCCCCAAGGCGTTCAACGTGCCTCCGCGCAACAACGTCTTCACCGGCCGCGACGGTTACCTGGAACACGTGCGCTCCGAACTCGGCGTGGAGGCGCTGCGACAGGACACCCCGGTGGGCAGGGTCGTCCTCTACGGCCTGGGCGGCATCGGAAAGACCCAGATCGCCCAGGAATACGTCCACCGCTACGGCGCCCAGTACGACGTCGTGCACTGGATCCCCTCCGAACAGCCCGAGGCCATCCCGCAGTTGCTCGCGGACCTCGGCACCGAGCTGGAACTCCCCGGCGCCTCGGTCGACGAGCGCGTCCAGGCCACCCTGGCCGCGCTGCGCACGGGAAGGGTCGGACGCTGGCTGCTGGTCTTCGACAACATCGAGAGCCAGGGCCCGGACCGTCTCGAGGCCTCTGTCTCGCAGTACATCCCCGACGACGGTCCCGGCCACGTCATCGTCACCGCGCGGCGCTCGCCCATCGGCCAGAGCCAGGCTTCCATGGAGGTCGACGCCTTCAGCCGGTCCGAGAGCGTCGCCCTGCTGCGCCGCCGGGTCGACGGACTGTCGAACGCCGACGCCGACCGGATCGCCGACCGGCTCGGCGACTTCCCGATGGCCATGGAGATGGCGGCGGCGTGGCTGCGCCAGACCGCCATGCCCCTGGACACCTACCTCGACCTGGTCAACAGCCGGGTCAGCGCCGTGTTGCGCCGCGAAGGCGCCGTCGGGGACGGTCCGCAGCAGCAGTCCCTCACCGCGGTCTGGCGGCTCTCCGTCGACCGGCTCGCCCAGGACCGTCCGGCTGCCGTCCGGCTGCTGGAACTCTGTTCGTTCCTCTCCCCCGAGCCCATCGCGCACTCCCTGCTCTACAGCGACGGCATGCGCAACTACCTCGCCGAAGCGACCGGGGACAGCTCCGTCTTCGACCCGATGGTGATGGGCTACCTGATCCGCGACCTGGGCCGGTACGCCCTCGCCACCGTGGACCAGCGCAACCGCTTCATCCAGGTGCACCGGCTGCTCCAGGCCGCCGTCCGCGAGTGGCTCCAGGAGGATCCGGCCCGCGAGGAACACGTCCGTCACCACGCCCACCTGGTACTGGCCAGCGCCCTGCCCTCGGCGGCGCTGCCGGAGGAGGACGTGACGGTACGCCAGCGCTTCGCCGAACTCCTGCCCCACCTGGAACCCTCCCGGGCCATCTCCAGCACCGACCCACGTGTCTGCGAATGGGTCATCCGGCAGGTCCGCAACCAGTGGGGGATCGACGACCACCGGGCCGCGGCCGCCCTGGGCCGCCGTGCCCTGAACACCTGGGGCGAGTCACTGGGCCGTGACCACCACCTGACGCTGCGGCTGGCCGCGCAGGTGGCCAACCCACTGCGGTCCCTCGGCCGGTTCGAGGAGGCCTACGAGCTGGACGCCGACACCCTCCGGCGTCAGCAAGAGCAACTCGGCCAGACCCACGGCCACACCCTCGTCACGGCCCGTAACTACGGAGGCGACCTGCGCGGTCTCGGCCGCTACGAGGAGGCCTACGAGTCCGACAAGGAAACCTACGATCTCTGCCGCACCAACCCCGACTTCGGCGAGGAACACGAATCCACCCTGCGGGCCGCGAACAACCTGGGCGTCTCGCTCAACCTCGCGGGCCGGCCGCAGGAGGCACTCAAACTGGCCGAGGAGGCCTACGCGAAGTGTCGCTCGGCACTCGGGGTGCGCAACCGGCTCACCTGGATCCTCGCCAACGGCGTGGCACTGGACCGCCGCGAAATGGGCGACTACCAGGGCTCCCTGGAGCTGCTGACCGAGATCCGCAGGCGGTTCGCCGGTCTGCTGGGCGAGAACGCGGACGACGTGCTGCGCACCGACGCCTCCCTCGCCGTCACCCAGCGCCGCCTGGGCAACCACACCGCCGCCGAGGCGTTGACCCGGACGACGATGAACGCCTACCGCCAGCGGTACGGGGAGTTCCACCCCGAAACCATGTCGTGCGGCGCCAACCTCGCCTGCGACCTGCTGGCCCTCTCGGACACCCAGCCCGAACGGCGGGCCGAGGCAGCCGAGCTGGGCAAGGACAACCTCGAGGTCTACAAGGGCCGACTGGGCGCCGACCACCCCTTCTCCCTCGCCGCGGCCACCAACCTCGTGGCCATCCTGCGTGCCCGGGACGAGGCGACGGAAGCGCTCAAGCTCGCCGACGACACCTTGCGGCAGTTGGTCGGGCGGCTCGGGGAGCGGCACCCCGCCGCCGTCGCCTGCCGGGCCAACCGTGCGGGGGCGCTCTCCGCGCTGGGCCGGCACCGGGAGGCGACGGCGGAGGACGAGAAGGTGCACGAGGCCTACCTCGAGCTGTACGGCGCGGACCATCCGAGGGTCCTGTGCGCGCGGTACAACTCGGCCCTGGAACGGGTCCTCGCCGGTGACGAGGAGGCCGAGACCGCGCTGCGGGAGGCGGGGGAGGAAACGGAGCGCACACTCGGTCCGCGCCACCCCACCTGCCGGGCGATGGTGAACCGCCGACGGATCGACTTCGACCTGGAGATGCCGCCGATCTGATCGGGCGACCGTCCTCGGACGCGTACGCTTCGCGGGCCCCGGCCGACCGGTCGGGGCCCGCGGGCTGTCGGCCCGCCCCCCACGCCGGTCGACGCGCGTCAATTCTGGCGGGACGTGGCGTACTTGCGGACGAACCGGCGGACCGTGCGGTTCATCTCCTCCTCGCGCCAGGACGGCAGACCGTCCAGCAGGGTGTGGGCGCCGGCCGTACCCAGCAGATCGCCGTCGACGACGAACAGGAACAGCACGCCCACCGGGAACTCGGCGTCCAGCGTCCGCACCAGGTCGCTGTCCGGTGGATGCGGGACGATCACCACCACGGGGCCGAAGTCCCGCTCGTGCTCGCGCAGGGTCTCCTCGTCGTAGACGTCGACGTCCTCCAACAGGTCCCGGATGCCCACCACCAGGCCGTCCAGGACACCGGTGCCCGCGGTGATCGGCACCACGAAGTGGTCCCAGGCCAGGGGCTGTTCGGTCGCCCGGTGGACGTAACGCCGGGCGGTGTCCGTGGAGCGGGCGGGCAGCACGGCGACGCGGGGACCGGCCCCGCACAGCGCCTCGCGCAGCCGGTCGGCCTCGGCGCCCGGCACCCGGGCGTGGGTCACGCTCAGCTCGATCAGTTCCCGGGAGTCCCCGGGCCCCGGCAGCGGCAGCAGTTCGGTCAGGGCGGCCCGCAACGGGTCGGCGTCCGCCTCCTGTTCACTCGGCCGCTCGGCGAGCAGACCGGAGGCGAGGCGGTGCTGCTTCAGGGGCGACAGCCCGGCCAGCGGCACCCCCAGCGTCACGCTGGCGCGGTCCAGGCTGCGGTCGGGCACTTCACGCAGGTGCCGTACCACCTGGTGGTGCACCCGGGAGTCGTTCAGCCCGGCCCGCATCAGCTCCAACTGCGGCGCGATGTCCCGCCGTACGGCCTCCAGATCACCCCGCTCCGGCCACTCGACGGTCTGCCGCCGGGACGGGTTGAGGGAGTTGAGCCCGCTGCGCTCCAGCGCCTTCAGGTCCACCTCCGGCAGCATCAGCAGGATGACCGGGAAGCCGTCGGTGCGGTTGCGCAGCTCCGCCATGGCGAGTTCGTTCTGCACATGCTCGGACTTCAGGGCGTGCACCGACACGATGAGCAGCATGCCGTGCGCGCTGCCCATGCCGTCGGATATCGCCTCCATCCACTCCTGCCCGGGCACCAGCGACTCCCGGTCCACGACGACCGGGGCGCAGCCCTCCGCGCGCAGCAGCTCCTCCATGGCGCGCCGCGCGGGCCAGCAACTGCACGGGCAGTCCAGGGGCTCGCTGCGGCTGAGGAAGACATGGGGACCTGGCATGGTGCTCCTCGCTGAACTGGGGACGGGGTGACGCCGGCCGGTCGTGACCCGCGGCGTGCGACGTCAGGGGACGGGTGGGCCGAAGGGGTCGGTCGCCTCCGTCGACCGGGGGCCCGGAGCGGGACGGAGCCGGAACCAGCGGGTGCGGCCCGGTCCGAGAGAGAGTGTGAAGACGCCGTCCGTCATGCGTAGGGTGTCCGGCTCGGCGGCGGACGGGTGTGGATCCGGGAGGTCGTGTGCGATCTCGACGAGTTCGGGCGGTTCGAGTGGTTCGGGCAGTCCGGGCGGTTCGGATGTCGGAGTCGGGGCCGGCCAGGGGACACGGGCGACGATCGGGGTGCCGGCGGTGTTGGTCAGGCACAGTACCGTCTGGCCGGCGCGGCTGCGGCGGACGCCGGTGAGCCGTGGGTCCCCGGTCGGGTGCGGGGTGAACTCGTCGCCGCGCACGGCCAGTTGGGTGGCCCGCGCGGCCAGCAGGGTGCGCAGGGCCGTCGCCTCGGGCGTCGCCGCGTCCAGGACCGCGAGGGGGACCTCGTGGCAGCCGGGCAGGGCCAGCAGCAGACAGGCCTCGGTGTACGGGGCGTCGGGCGGCAGTGCCCAGGGGGGAACCGGCTGCGAGGCACCCGCCGGTGCGTGCGGCGGTGCGCCGAGGACGAGGTGGCAGTGGGTGGCGGCGACAGCCGCACCGGAACCGTCGCCCCGTTCCGTTCCGCCCCGACCCCCGCTCCCGGCCCTGTGCCCGTCTCCGTTCCCGTCTTGGTCCGTCACCCCCACCAGCGCCGCTCCGGGGAACGCGTCCAGCAGGTGGCGGAGCCGGGTGAGCAGGGCCTCGGGCCAGTGGGCGGCGTCGCGCAGACGCAGGCCGTCGAGCCCTTCCTCCAGCAGGTCGTACGCCCGCCGCAGCAGCGCCCCGTGCGCGGCGGTGTCCTCGGGCGGGCGCAGATCGGCCAGTACCCGCAGGCCCTGGGCCCGTGCCTGCTCCACCAGGGCCGCCGTACGGGACGCGCCCGGTAGGAGGGAGGCGGGCAGGCAGACGTGGCCGACGCCCCAGCGGCGCGCCCGCGCCGGCAGCCGGAGATCGCTCCCGGACAGCGCCACCCCCACGCTGTCGCGGAGCCAGGCAGGGCCGGTTCCGTCCGGTGCGGTGGGCACGGGGGCCGGGGTGAACAGGTGGGCCCGGCCGTCCTCGGAACGGATCTCCACCTCGCCGCCGTGCCCCGTCAGCAGCAACCGTCCGCCCGGTGCGGGACACACCTCCCGCACCGAGAAGGGCACCGGCGCCTCCGCCACCGGTCCGCCGTCCGGCCACGGCAGCCGCAGCAACCGGGGACCGCCGTCCGCCGCCACGACCAGCCCGGCCTCGGGCGAGACCGCGAGTGAGACGGCCGGGGCCGGCAGCACGGCCAGGACGTCCCAGTCGTCCTCCTCACGACGGCCGCGGGTCTCCCCGCCGTAGTCCCCGCCGCCGCCCCGGGTCCCGGCCGTGTCGCCGTCCGGCCGCCAGGCGTGGATCCGGCCGTCCTCCGTCGCCCACACCACCGCGCCCGACGCCGGGTCGCCGGTCAGGGCGGTGATCGCCCGGCCGGTGCCCCACAGCATCGTCGGCGGGCCGGTGCCCGACGACGGGCGATGGACGGCGAGATCGCCCCGCGCGTCCGCCACCGCCACCACCCCGGCCCGGACCGAGGTCCACAGCGCCACCACCCGGGCCGAGTGCGTCAGCGTCGCCAGATCGCGGCGCGGATCGCCGTCGGCCGCCAGGACCACTTCGGTCCCCGACGCCAGGCACAGCACGGTCTGCCGGGTCAGCCGCGACCAGCCCAGCGCCGTCGGCTCCGCCATCGCCGCCGGGAGCCGGTGCAGGACGGCGTCGGCCGTGCCGTCCAGCGCCGTCGACACCACGTGCAGGCCGCTGCCGGTCACCGCCGCCGTGGCGGCGGGGCCCGCGTCCGCCACGGCCAACAGGCGCGGAGCGTCCGGCAGTTCGAGCGGCATCACGGTCTCGCCGTCGTCGACCGAGAGGTCGGTGCGCCCGTCCGCGGTGACCGCCGTCGCCCCGCGTCCGGCGGCCCGTACGCAGGCCAGGGTGCCGCCCAGTTCCGCCCGCGCGTGCAGCACCGTGCCGTCGGGACGGGCCTCGGCGATGACGCCGAGGCGCAGCGCGGCCCGCTCGTCGTCGTACAGGTCCAGCTCGTGCCAGCCGGCCCCGGGCAGCGCGCCGCGCAGCCGCAGCCGGACCCGGGCGGCGCCGCTCGCAGGGCAGACCAGCGCGTCGGGCTCCGGCGGCCGGGTCAGCACGATGCCGTCCGCCACCGGCCGCACGCCGATGTCGACCTCGCTGTGCACCAGGGACCGCACCGCCCGCACCCGGTCGGCGCCGGTGCGGGCGGCGACACCGGTGGGCGGTTCCATGCCCAGCCGTTCCGCCGCCATCACCTGCAGCCGCCATGCCGGCCAGGAGCCGTGCACGTCCTCGGGCAACCGGGGAAGGAAGCGCAGCACCCAGCGGCTGGCGTCGGCCGCCCCGGCGCCGTCGGCGAGGACCTGCCGGAACAGTGGGGCCAGGGCCTCCTCGACCTCCGCCTCGGCCGGCCGCGGTCCGATCGTGGCCCGCCACAGCAGCTCCTCGAAGGCACGCACGAGGGGCGGGGCGGCGCGGTGGGCGTTGCGGGTGTACTCGCGCACCGAGCCGAGCAGGCTCAGGTCCCGCACCGACAACTGCTGTCGCAGCTCGGCGCCGACCTCCGGGTTCAGCACCAGCGCCCGGCTGTCGGCGGCCTCCACCAGCGGCGAGAACCACAGCCTGGCCTCGAGGCCGATGCCGCTGCGCGGCAGGAACCGCAGCCGGGCGCCGCGCACGAAGTACGGCTCGGCCTGCGCCGCCAGGCACAGCGAGCGCGCCAGCAGCACCACGTCGGGCTGGTCGCGGCGCTGCTCGGCGATGAGCCGGAAGGCGCTGCTGCGCTCGGGGGCCGCCGTCACGACCCGCGCCCCGGCCTGCGCCGGCCGACGCGGGCGGCGGACCGCCCCGTGCGCACCGGGATGCCGCGGTCCAGGGTGAGCAGCGTGGTGAGCTGCCGGATCGCGGCCGGGTGCTCCCGCACGGGGTACGGGGTGAGGCAGATGACGGGATTGCCCGCCGCGCACAGCCGGCGCAGGTACGGCAGCCACTGGGCGGGGGTGGCGTGGTGACGGCCGGGCAGCGGCGGCCGCAGCCGGCCGAGGTCGGACATGAGCAGGACGGGCTGTCCGTGCGGCGGGACGGGGTGCGGTCCCCAGGTGCGTCCGCCGTCGCGGCTGGCGCCCCGGGTGAGCCGGAAGTCGAGCACGGTCAGCCGGTCGGGCGGCACCACCCGGGCGGCGAGGGAGGCCAGCCAGGCCTGGTCCTCGCGGAAGGGCCGCATCGACTCGCCCCGGTCCAGCAGCAGGTGCACCCCGGCCCGGGTGGTCGCCCGCTGCCGGTACGGAACCCGGGGACGGCCGAGGGGGCCGCCGGCGAGGCTCCGGACCACCAGCTCCATGAGCCGGTCGTGGTCGACGGTGTGCCCGCTGCGGTACGTGCTGGCCACGGCGAGGAAGACGGCCCGTTCGGTCCGCGGGTCCCACGGCGGTGCGGGCCGGGGCGGGGCGCTGGTCCAGGGGACGTCGAGGATGTCGGGCGGCTCCGGCGGGTCCGGCGCGTCGGCGAGGTCACGCAGGGCGGGCTCGCCGTCGGGGCCGGTGGGGCCCGGCGGGGGGAGCGGCGCGCGGAGCATGAGGAGGGAGGCTCCGGTGGTCTCCGGGATCGCGGGGTGGCTCCCGGGGCCGGAACCGTCTGACGCGGACGCGGACCCGGACCCGGACCCCGGCCCGGTCCGGCGCGCGGCTGCGGCTGTCGGGGTGGGGGTGTCGGCTCGCGTGACCGCCCCGTTCCCGCCCCCTCCTCCACCCCCGGATCCGTCTGCGTCGACCGGCGCCGCGGTTCGGCGGGAGGCCGTCGGCGGGCGGTCCAGGCGTGTCGGCCGTGACCCGGGGCCGGCGTGCAGGGAGCGCACCGGCCGTCGTCGCTCCGCGCCCCGGCCCCCGGTGCCCGGCCCGCCGTCCGCGTCGGTCGCCCCGGTCCCGACGGACCCCGGGTCCGCCGGGACCGGGCCGGGCCCCGACGGCAGTCCCATCGCGTCGGCCAGCCGTGCCACACCTTCGGCGTCCCGTACGCCCAGCAGACGGGCGGCCCGCAGCAGGTCCCCCACCTGGGCCCGGCGTGAGCTCATGCGTACGGCAGGACGTCGGTGGAGCCCTTGACCATGGCGAGGCCCGCCACCGCGCGCCACTCCGGGGAGTCGGCGGTGAGCCCCATCTGCCGGCAGGCCCGCAGCGTGTCGAGGAACTCCGCCGTGCTCGCCACCGGCCGCGCGGCGGACGACTCGGCGTCGAACATCTCGGCCAACTCGCTCGCGAGCAGCGGGTCGTAGGCCGCGCCCATGTGCAACTGGGCCACTCGCAGCAGGTGTTCGCGGTCCGGGGGTTCCAGGACCAGCGGGATGCAGCGGCGCCGGAAGGCGGCCGACAGTTCCCGTTCCTCGTTGCTGGTGATGACCACCAGGGGCGCGCCGATCCCCTCCGCGGCCGTCACGAGACGGCGGCCCGGACCCTCGAAGCGCAGGTTGTTCAGCGGGTCGAGGAGCGCGTCCGGCACGTCCGGATCCGCCTTGTCGATCTCGTCGATCAGCACCACGGCCGGGCGTCCGCGCAACGCCGGATCCGCCCCCGCGCCCACGGCTTCCCCGGCCGCGGAGCCGGCGGGATCGGCGGAGTCGGCGAACACCGGGTCGACGGACGGGTCGAGGGCCTTCCACAGCACGCCCGGCCGGAAGTACGCGGGCGAGTCGGGGGCGCCGAGCCTCCCCGAGTACGCGTCGTTGAGCTGCCGGAACGCCTCCTCGCGCCAGAGCAGGTCGTGCGGCTCGGTACGGGCGGTGACGACCTCGGCGTAGTAGCGCAGCCTCATCAGCCGGGCCACATTGGGCGCCAGGGTGGACTTGCCGGAGCCGGGCGGGCCGAGCACCAGCAGGGGGCGGCCGGTGGCCAGGGCGATGTTGACGGCCAGGACCGTACGGTCGTCGAAGAGGTACACCTCGTCGTCCGGCCGGGCCACGCCGCGCGGCGGGAGCGGCGGCAAGGGATCGGGGTGCGGGGTTCCGGTGAGCTCCTCGTCGGGGTCGAAAAGCTTGACGTAGCCCACTGTTTCCCCCTGGTCCCCGTACCGTGAAAGCTCCCTCGCAGAGGGTAGCCGACACTCCGTCAGTGCTGAAGATTGCCTCCGCGGGCCCGGCCCGGACGCACCACCCGCACACCGGGGAACGCCGCCCCCTGCCTGGGCGTTCCGCCCGGCCGGGGAACGGCGTGCGCCCCGGCGCGCGCGGACGGCCGTGCTCCCGGCGACACCAGGTCGACCTGGCTGAGCCAGGGCATGTCGTACAGACCCTCCGGCACCGGCCCGCCGTCCGGCCACGGTTCCAGAGTGAGGAACATGACCGTGGAGGACGCGAGGGCCGTCCAGTCGGTCAGCGCGGGGCAGCGCACCACCCGCAGCGCGCGCAGCCGGGGGCAGGCGTCCAGCGGGGGGAGCGCGGTGCGCGCGGGGTCGTCGGTGAGGACCAGCGTGCGCAGGCCGCGCATTCGCGGCAGCAGCTCGTCCAGGCCCTCCACCGTTCCCTCGCACCACAGTTCCGGGCCATCGGAACCGGCGTCGGCGAGCGCGCGCAGTTCCCCGGCGGAGCGGACGACGGCGCGCCGCACCGGGGCGGGTCCCGCGGGCCGGGCCGTCGGCAGCCGGCGGAGCGGGCGGTGGCCCGCGGTCAGCAGGCCGCGCGGCTCCTTGCTGTTCCGTGCCGCCCGCACCTCCCGCAGCAGCTCCTCCAGCTCGGTGTACCCGGCGCGGGCCATGAGGCGCGCGGCGTCCGCGGGTTCGGCGCCGGCCAGATGGTGGGCCGCCAGGAAGGTGCGGACCGCGGGGTCGGAGAACGCGACCGTGTCGGGGCCGGGCTGGTAGAGCGTGCCCGTACGGTCCGCGAGGGCGGCCAGCAGCCGGTCGGGCGCCGGGGCGGCACCGGCCGCGCGGGTGCCGCGGTCGCGCAGCGCGTCCAGCGCCGTGCGCAGCGGGATGCGCGCGCCGTCCATGTCCAGGGTGGCCACGGCCAGGCTGCCGCAGGCCGTGCGCAGCACGCTGTCCGGCACCGCGGCCCCGTCCTCACGCACCGGGGGCACCCCGCCGGGTTCCGGCCGGGCGCGCCGCCACCCGGCGGAGATCCCGGCCCGCAGGAGCTGGTGTCGCGGGGGCGGACCCGGCAGGGCGTGTGCCCGGGAGGCCCGCCAGATCGCCGCGGTGGCGGCCGGGCGCCCCGCGACACCGGAGAGCACCGGGTCCTCGTCCAGCCGCCGCGTCAGTGCTTGCGACGCCCGCCGGTCGCCGCCGCCGGCCAGGGACTCCAGCAGGGCCCGGACGCCCGCCGGGGCCAGGGCGCGCAGGCGGACGGTGCGGAACTCGGAGCCCAGCCGCTCCCAGGGCACGGTGGCCCCGTTGGTGGCGATGACGCACGGTGCCTGCGGGTGGGCGCGCAGCAGGCGCAGCAGGGACTCCCAGACGGCGGTGCGGTTGCGGGAGGGCACCGCGTCGAGGTCGTCGACGGCGACGAAGGCGTGCCCGGCGCGCAGTTGACGGGCCGCCCAGCCGGCGGGCTCCCGGGCGGCGGCCCCCGGGGCGAGGGCGGGCACCAGCCCGTCCAGGTCCGGGAGCGCCCCCGAGCGGGCGGAGAGCACGAACGGGATCCGGCAGCCCCAGGGCGCCCGCTCGGAGCCGGCCGGGGTGTGCGGGACGGCGTCGAGCGCCCGCCCGGCCAGCCGGGCCAGTTCGGTGCTGTGTCCCGCTCCCAGGGGCCCGACCAGAAGCAGCCGCCGGCCCAGTTCGGGCAGCAGTTCGGCGGGTACGGTCTCGTCCGCGCCGTCGTCGGCCACCAGGGTGCGGGGGACCCGGGGTGCGGGCACGGCCGGTGCCAGGTGTTTGCGGAACTCCTCGGTGAACACGTTGTCGTCCACCGCGAGTGCGCGGGGCGGCTCGCCCGCCGACCGGTCGGGCAGCGGCGGTGCCGTCGTACCACTCCTGACCGCCTCGTTCATGTGTGCGACGATCGCCGTGAGGACCTCGTCCAGGGCTCCGCGGTACCGGGGTGCCTGCATGGTGAGCAGGGCCAGCCCCAGCGAGCGGTACTCCGGCGACTGCCCGGCCGTCAGGACGTCGGCCGCCGCGACCGGTTCCGGCAGCCGCTGCGGGATCGGCTCCCACAGCAGCGGCAGCGCCGTGCGGGGCGCGGTGCCGGTACGGGCCTGGCCCAGCGTCTGGCGGTGCGCGAGGACCGCCCAGTCCTGGTCGGCGGGGCCCTCGCTGAAATAGGAGGGACTGCACAGGGCCAGCACGACGTCGGCGGTGGCCACGCCGGGCGACTCGGCCGGCGCCGTGCGGCGCGCGTCCCGCGGGGGCGGCGCCGGGACACGGGTGAACTGCGGGCCCATGGACGCGTCCAGCCGTCTGCGCAGCTCGTACAGGAAACGGGCCACCCAGGCCTCGTCCCGACCACGCAAATAGCTGACGGCATAGCGGTACACGGACACCACTTCCCCCGTAGTTCGGCTTGCGCACCCGCTTCACGTACCAGTCTGGCACTGCGCCGGGCGACGGGCGTGGCAGAATCCGCCGCAGCACCTGACGATCCGTCAGAACAGTTCGAAGAAATGTACGGTGACATGCTCGATGTGTCCGAAGGGGCAGCGCCGCCCCTGGGGAAGAAACAGGAGAACCTTCTCGCCGCGATCCTGCGCGGGGTTCCGGTCCTGGGACACGACAACGAGGCCAGACCACTGGCCGAGGAGGAGGCCCGGCGCCTGCTGCGCGCCGCCCCCGCACCCGTCTTCCCCCCGTCGGCCGAGGAGACCGCCGAGCTCAACCGGACCAGACCACGGGTGCTGCACGCGGTCGTCGGACCGGAGGCCCGGCGCACCGGCTACGTCCACGGGCTGCCCCGGCACGGGGTGCCGCCCCTGCTGCGGGCGGCGGGCGCGGCGGCACGTGCCCCGCTGGTCCTGCGGGTGGTCTACGGCGCCAGCACCCAGGTCCCGCTGCGGGCGCTGAGCTATGTCCTGCCGGCCGTCCGGATGGCCGCCCGGCTGGCCGGGAGCGGCCATCGCGACTGCCACGTCCAGGTGGTCCTCGCCGGGCCGCTGGGCGGCCGGCTCAACGCGCTGGGCGAGGAGACCGTGGCCGAGCAGACCGAACTGCTCGCGCACTGCCTGCAACGGCTGCTGTCCTTCCTGGGGCCGGCCGCCCACAGCGTGTACCGCGCCTCCGCGCCGCCGCGGGTGCTGGGCGCGCTGACCGACCTCGTGGCCGCGCTGCCGCCCGACCGGCGCGCGCGGATCCTTCGCAGACTGGAGGGCAAGGGCGGCGCCCGCCACGAGGAGCAGACCCTGCTGTACGCGGCGGCGCACGTCCTGGTGCACGACCGCGCACACGACCGGACGCACGTGCCGCTCACCCTGCGGCACGGCACCCCGGCCCCCGCCGATCCGGCGGTGATCGACGTCGGCAGTCTCCAGGAACGCCACTTCCACGACGTACGCCGCTGGTTCGCGCGGGCCACCGGCGCGGACGACCCGGGTGCCCTGATCCTCACCCGCCACTCCGTGCCCCCGTACACCATGGCCCGGGGCGGCGACCTCGCCCTGCGCGACTTCCTCGACGGTCGGCACCACGAGGACGACCCCCTCGCCGCGGCGGCCCGCCACGATCTGCGCCACCTGTGGGACCTGCTCCCCCCGGGCCCCCTGCGCCAACTCCTCGACGCTCCCGTGGGCGCCGCCCGCTGACCCGGCCCCCGGTGCGGCAAGCCCCCACCGGGGCACTCACCAGGGCACTCACGGGGGCACCTCCGGGAATGGAACGCCCGTCCCGGGGCAGTCGGCCCGGCAACGCGGCCGCACCCGGCCGCGCCCAGGAACCGACACCCCACGGAGGTCACGGTGACAGAAGGCATGTGGCGCTACGCCCCGACGGCCGGACACACCCCGGACGACGATCTGACCGGCTACCGGGTCGAGGCGGCCGACGGCCACATCGGCAAGGTCGACAAGCACTCGGCCGACGTCGACTCGCAGTACCTCGTGGTCGACACCGGCGTCTGGATCCTCGGCAAGAAGGTGCTGCTGCCCGCGGGCGTGGTCACCGGCATCGACAACGAGGACCGCACCGTGCACGTCGCCCGCACCAAGGAGCAGATCAAGGCCGCCCCCGAGTTCGACGAGGACAAGCACCTGGGCGACCCCCGCTACCGCGACCAGCTCGGCGGCCACTACGGCTCCGGTCACTGAGCGGGGGTCCGCCGTGCCCGGGCCGGCGGAACCCCCGGGCACGGCCGACAGGACACCCGGGGAGAGCGGAGGGAGACTGGTGCGCATGGGCACCACCGCACTCGTCGTCATCGACATGATCAACACCTACGATCACGACGACGCCGACCTGCTCCTGCCGTCGGTGAAGACGGTCGTGCCGGCCGTCGCGGGACTGCTCGACCGGGCGCGCGAGCACGGCGCACCCGTCATCTACGTCAACGACAACTTCGGCGAGTGGCGCTCGCACCACGGCGAACTGCTCGACAGGGCGCTGGCCGGACCGCACGCCGACCTCGTGAAGCCCGTACGGCCCGACGACGCGTCGCTCTTCGTGGTCAAGGCCCGCCACTCGATCTTCTTCGAGACCCCGCTCGGCTACCTCCTCGGCCAGCAGGGCATCGACCGGCTCGTCCTGTGCGGCCAGGTCACCGAGCAGTGCGTGCTGTACTCGGCGCTGGACGCGCACATCCGCCACCTGGACGTGGTCGTGCCGCGCGACGCCGTCGCCCACATCCACGAGGACCTGGCGCGGGCCGCGCTGCGGATGATGGAACGGAACATGGGCGCGGAGGTGTGCGAGAGCGCGGACCTGTGGACGGACCGGGCCTGACGCGCGGGCACGCGCCCGGCCGACGCGGCCCCGAGCCCGGGAAGGGCACGGGGCCGCGCGGCGGGCCGCGCCGTGCTACGCCCGCTTCAGCCGCAGCGTCACCAGCTCGAACGGGCCCAGCGGCAGGACGAGCCGGCCGTCCTCCGAGCGGGGCGCCGGCGCGTCCGGCAGCGCGCGCTCCAGCAGGTCGGTGACCGTC
The DNA here is from genome assembly GCF_030816915.1 of Streptomyces sp. B3I8. Taxonomy (NCBI): domain Bacteria; kingdom Bacillati; phylum Actinomycetota; class Actinomycetes; order Kitasatosporales; family Streptomycetaceae; genus Streptomyces; species Streptomyces sp. B3I8. Next base: position 7,060,964 of record NZ_JAUSYN010000002.1, read on the forward strand.
ACCGACGCCACGTCGAAGTCCGGCGTGAGCGTCGCCGTGGAGCGGCCACCGTTGGCCTCGTGGAAGCGGACCACCACATCACCGCTGCCGTCGTCGGCCAGCTTGACCGCGGTGACGACCACCGCGTCCTCCGCGACCGAGACCAGCGGCGCCACCGGACCCGCGCCCGTCACCCGCCGCTCCGGCAGATTGACCCGCCAGCCCTCGCGCACCGCGTCCCCGATCTCCGCACCCGGCACCAGCGCGTGCCGGAAGCGGTGCACGCCCTGGTCGGTCTCCGGGTCGGGGAAGCGCGGGGCGCGCAGCAGCGACACCCGCACCGTGGTGGTGGCACCCCGCCCGCCGCCCTGCCGCACGGCACGGGTCACGTCGTGGCCGTACGTGGAGTCGGTGACGACCGCCACGCCCCACCCCGGCTCCGCCACGTGCACGAACCGGTGGTTGCACGCCTCGAACTTGGCCGCCTCCCAGCTCGTGTTGGTGTGCGTCGGCCGGTGGAAGTGCCCGAACTGCGTCTCGGACGCGTACCGTTCGGCGTGCACGTCGAGCGGGAAGGCCAGCTTGAGGAACTTCTCCGTCTCGTGCCAGTCCACCTCCGTGTCCACCACGAGGCGCCGCTCGCCCGGCGCCAGCGACAGCACCTGGACGACCCGGGAACCGCCGAAAGACCGCACGATGCGCACGGACGCCCCGTCCTCGCCCGCGCTCACCTCTTCCACGTCGGTCAGCTCGGTCACCGTGTTGCGGTAGAACTCGTCCACGTCCCACGCGTCCCACTGGTTCGGGAAGTCGGGATGCAGCTGCAGCAGGTTGGCCGGCCGGCCCGGGGCGACGGTCTCCCGGCCGGAGCCCAGGTCGTACACCGAGGGCACGAGACCCCGGGCGTCCACCTCGATCCGCAGCAGCCCGTTGTCCAGCACGAACCCGCCCCCGTCACGCGGCTGAAGCGCCGTGCTCCCGTCGACGGCCACCGGCCCGGCGCCGCCCGCCGGGATGCCGCGCCGGGCATGCGGGGCCGCGTTGAACACCAGCTCCGCGTCACCGCTCCCGGCCAGCGCGTCCTGCGCCGCCGTGATGATCGCGGTCAGCTCGCGCTCCAGCCGCTCGTACGTGGCCCGCGCCTCGCGGTGCACCCAGGCGATGGACGAGCCGGGCAGGATGTCGTGGAACTGGTGCAGCAGCACCGTCTTCCAGATCCGGTCCAACTCCTCGTACGGGTACGCGAAGTCGGTCCGCACGGCGGCCGTCGCCGCCCACAGCTCGGCCTCGCGCAGCAGGTGCTCGCTGCGCCGGTTGCCCTGCTTGGTGCGCGCCTGGCTGGTGAGCGTCGCCCGGTGCAGCTCCAGGTACAACTCACCCACCCACACCGGCGGTTCGGGGTACTCGGCCTCCGCCTTGCGGAAGAACGCCTCCGGCGTCTCCCAGGTGACGGTCGCCGAACCCTCCAGGTCCCGCATCCGGGCCGCCTTGGCGACCATCTCGCGGGTGGTGCCGCCGCCCCCGTCGCCCCAGCCGGTCGGGGCCAGCGAGTGCCGGGCGACCCCCTTGTCCTTGAAGTTGCGGGCCGCGTGCGCGATCTCCCGGCCCTGCATCGAGCAGTTGTAGGTGTCGACGGGCGGGAAGTGCGTGAAGATCCGCGTGCCGTCGATGCCCTCCCACTGGAAGGTGTGGTGGGGGAACTTGTTCGTCTGCGACCACGAGATCTTCTGCGTCAGCAGCCACTTCGAACCGGCCGCCTTGATGATCTGCGGCAGCCCCGCGGCGAAGCCGAAGGTGTCCGGCAGCCACGCCTCCTCGTTCTCGATGCCGAACTCGTCGAGGAAGAACCGCTTGCCGTGCACGAACTGCCGGGCCATCGCCTCCGAACCGGGCATGTTGGTGTCCGACTCCACCCACATCCCGCCGGCCGGCACGAACCGCCCGTCCGCCACCGCCTTCTTCACCCGCGCCCACACCTCGGGCCGGTGCTCCTTCACCCACGCCCACTGCTGCGCCTGCGACATCGCGAAGACGAAGTCCGGCTCCTCGTCGAGCAGCGAGGTCATGTTGGCGGTGGTACGGGCCACCTTGCGCACCGTCTCCCGCAGCGGCCACAGCCACGCCGAGTCGATGTGCGCGTGGCCGACCGCGCTGATCCGGTGCGCGGAGGGTACGGCGGGGGAGGAGAGCACCTCGGTGAGCCGTTCCCGGGCCCGCCCGGCCGTGCCGTTCACGTCCTGGAGGTCGACGGCGTCCAGGGCCCGTTCGACCGCGCGCAGGAGGTCCCACCGGCGGGCGGACTCCACCGGCAGCTCGGCCATCAGCTCGCCGAGCACCTCCAGGTCGAGCACGAGCTGCCACACCGTCTCGTCGAAGACGGCGAGGTCCATCCGGGTCAGCGTGTACTGCGGCTCGCTGCCCGCCGTCTCCTTGTCGCCGAGCCGGGTGGGCAGGAAGGGGTGGTAGTCGAGGATGACGGGGTTGGAGGCGGCCTCGACGTGCAGGCGCACCTCCTCGCCGCCGGCGACGGGCGCGCCGATCCGCACCCACTGGTTGCGCGGGTTGAGGCCCTTCACCGGGGTGCCGTCGGGCCGGTACACGAGGCCCTCGCACTGGAAGCCGGGCATGTTCTCGTCGAAGCCGAGGTCGAGCAGGGCCTCCACGGTCCGCCCGGCCCACGCCTCGGGCACGGTCCCGGTCACCCGGAACCAGCTCGTGCCCCAGGGCGCTCCCCACCGGGCGCCCACCTCGATGGGCGCGGGCTCGGCCGCGAGCCCCTCCGCCACCGGGACGGGCTCGCCGGGCGCGTGCCACACCGCCACTTCCAGCGGTACCGACTCGGGGTACACGGCGGGACGGATGCGTTCCTCGAGGACGCGCTTGAGGCGGGCTTCCACGAGGCTGCGGTCGTCATGCATGCGTGTCGTTCTCCATGGGTCTGGACAGAAGTGTGCGGGTCACCAGGTGTGTGTGACGTGGGCCGGGGACGATGCGGTGTAGACCTCCCCCACCGTACGCACCTCGAACCGTGCCGTCCGCTCCCCCTCCCCGGGTACGAGCCCGGGCACGAAGAACGCGTGCTGGCAGGTGCCGCCGAGGAACCGCCGGGTGCCGTCGGACAGCACCCGGTGCAGCGTGTACTGCCGCACCGGCCCACGAGCCGGCCGCCACCCGAACCGCAGGTCGCCCCCCGAGGCCGCGGTGATCCGCAGCCCCGTGGGCGGCGCGGGCCGGCGGTCCGGCCGGTCTGCGCGCCGTACGGCGAGGGCGCCCAGCCGCCAGGCGACCGGTGTCCCGTCGGCCGCGGTGAGCCGGACCCCGAGTGCGTGCACCGATCCGGAACGGCCCGGCAGCCGCACGGTGGCGGTCCGCCAGCCGTCCGCGACCCGCCCGTGGTGCCGAGGCCGTACCGGCAGATACGTGTACGGCGGCGCCGCCCCGGCCGCGGGCTCGGCGGTGGCCACCGCGAGCTCCACGGCGACCGCCGCCCCGCCCCCGTCCTCCCGGTAGGCCAGGTCGACGACCGCGCCCCCGCGCAGCGGCAGCCGCGTCGCGTACAGATCCAGGGTGACGGGCGCGGTGAGCGTCCCGGAGACCAGGACGCTGCTGCCGCCCCGCCAGGCGTCCTCGAAGTCGAACGCCACCTGGGGCCGTGCCCCCTCGGTGCGCACCACCCAGCGCCGGGACGGCAGCCTGTCCTGCAGCCCCAGATGGTTCCAGGGCGCCTCGGAGGTCACTCGCCCCGCCTCGTACCAGCGCAGTCCGTGACCGGTGTTGAAGGTGCTCGCGAACGGCACCGAGCTCACCGTCGAGCGGTCGGCGACGGAGAGTGCCGGGGCGCGCCAGCCGTCCGTGGTGTCGGGGTGGGCCGGGTCGAGCGAACGGCCGGTCCAGAAGCGGTCGTCGGCGGCGTGGAACTCGGCCGGGGTGTGGTCGGCGGGCAGGTGGTTGCGGGTCCACTCGGGCCGGTAGAAACCGAGCGAGGTGACGTGCGGGGCGTTCGCCGGGACGATCGCGTCCCAGTTCACGAAGCGGTTCCAGCCGCTCGCCTCGACGTCCACCCCGGCCCACAGCTCGTAGCGGTCCCGGCCCAGCTGCTCGGCCAGCTGCCCGGAGGAGGCGAGGGAGGACGCCGACCAGCGGAAGTCCACGAACATGTCGTCGGCCTTCTCGAAGAACGCCTCGTTGCCGCTGTCCAGGGCGCCCTGCCAGCTCACCGACCCGTTCACCGTCATCGCGTCGTACCAGGTCACCCGCTGCCCGCGGGCTGCCGCGAGGCTCTTCAACTCGGTCATGAAACCGAGCATGTCGGCGCCCAGCGCGGCGTCCCCGCCGCCCGTCTCGGCGTTGACGAACCAGCCGTCGAACCCGTACGCGGCGGCCACCGCGACCAGCCGCTCGGCGAGCGGGTAATGCCCGTCGGAGTCCTTCCGCACCAGGTCGCGGGTCCACCGCAGCTGTCCGCCGTAGGCGACGGGCGGCAGGAAGACGTTGCCGAGGACACGCACGCCGTGGCGGTGGGCGGCGTCCACGATCGGCGCGTTCGGCGCGAGGATCAGCCCCTCGCCCGCCGAACCGCCCCAGAACACCAGCTCGTCGAGGTACGCCCAGTGGGTGAGCGCGTAGTGGTCGGCGGTGGCGGAGCCCTGGGAGGGATTGCCCGAGGTCGGCCCGAAGGAGACCAGGGACTGGATACGGGCCTGACCGGCGCGCGCGGTGTCGTTGACCGGGGCCGGGGTGAAACGGGGCGCGAGCGGCACCGTCGAGGCGTTGAACGCGAGGTCGGGGTCGTCCTCCGCGCGCCAGTCGCGCAGTCCGCGCCAGGTGATGCCGGCGCCGGGCTCACCGGAGGGCAGCGAGTCCGGGTACCAGTACGAGGCCAACGGAGGGGTCGCGGCAGGGAGGGCGGCGGGGGAGCCGGGGCCGGCCGCCGTGGCGGACGGCAGGGGTAGCAGGGCGGCGGTCGCGGTGGCCGCGCCGGTGAACAGGACGGCACGTCTGGTGGGGGTCACGGGCGGTTCCTCCTGGGGGTGGGGGAGTACCTCACGGGGGCTGTGCGGGGTGTGCGGGGCTGTGCGGTCGGTGGGGTGCCTCGGCGTGGAGGAGCCGTGGACGCGACGAGGTGCTCGCCCCGCCGGGCCTACGACGGGGCGAGCACCTCGTCGGGGGTGACGACCTCCGTGATGCCGCGCGCGGCGAGGTGCGCGGTGTCGTCGGCACGGCTGTCCAGGACGGTGGTCGGACGGACGCCGTCGGCGGTCAGCCGGAAGAACGCCTCGAACACCGCGCCGCCCGGGGCGCACCGGGAGCGGACGGCCGGATCGGCGGGCACGACCAGGGCGGTGGTGCGCGGCTTCGGGGCGTACGGGTGCGCGCGGGCGGCGCGGGCGAACACCTCCGCGCTCGGCTTCGGCCGCCGGTCGTTGGTCAACAGGCCCAGGCCGTACTCGAGTTCGGGAAAGTCGGCGAGGTCCCGGGAGACGTCGTGGGAGCACCACCAGGTGATGCCCCACAGGCCGGGACAGTCCAGGGCGGCGGCGATCGTCGCCTCGGTGAAGGCGGCCGCGTGCGCGGCGGGGATCAGCGGGGCGGGCGCGCCGACCTCCTGGAGCCACACGGGCCGCCGCACGTCGTCGGCCCACGCCTTGCTCAGCTCGATCAGATAGGCGGCGTGGTGCTCGGTGGGCACCGAGGTGCGGCCGTGGCGCTGGGCGGTGCCGTCGAAGACCCAGGAGTGCACGGCCGTCATGGCGCCGTGCCGGGCGGCCTGGGCGGGGGTGAACGGCATGTCGTCCTGGTACCAGGTGGCGTCGTACTCGGCGTGCAGGTGCAGCGCCCCGGGGGCGCCCTCCGCGCAGGCGGCGAGCATGCGTGTCAGCCAGGCGTCGATCTGCTCCGCCGTGGCCCGGTCGGGGTCGGGGTGCGGTCCGGCGGAGAACTGGTTCACCTCGTTGCCGAGGGTCATGCCGAGGAAGCCGGGCCGGCCGGCGAGCGCGGCGGCGAGGGTGCGCAGATAGGCCGCCTGGCCGTCGAGCACCTCGGGGTCGGTGAACAGGTTGCGCCGGTGCCAGGTGCGGGTCCAGGCCGGCAGGTAGTCGAAGCTGCTCAGGTGCCCCTGCAGCCCGTCCACGTTGACGTCGAGCCCGCGCTCGGCGGCCGCGTCCACCAGCCGCACCAGGTCCTCGACGGCGCGCGGGCGGATCAGCGTGCGGTTGGGCTGGAAGTAGGGCCACAGCGGGAACACCCGGACGTGGTCGGCGCCGAGCGCCGCGACGGAGTCCAGGTCCGCCCGCACGGAGTCCAGATCGAAGTCGAGCCAGTGGTGGAACCACCCTTCGCTCGGGGTGTAGTTGACGCCGAAGCGCACAGCAGCAGGCATACGTGTCCTTGGACGCGGGGACGGGACGCGGGGTAGCAGGAAGGGCGTGCGGCGGGTGCGGTGGTCAGCCCTTGACCGCGCCCTCACCGACACCGCGGAAGAAGTACCGCTGAAGACAGGCGAACAGGACGATCAGCGGGGCCACCGCGATGATGGTGCCGGCGGCGACCAGGCGTTCGTCGTTGGCGAAGGTGCCGTGCAGATAGTTCAGACCGATGGTCAGGGTGTACTTGGACGGATCGCTGAGCACGATGAGCGGCCACAGGAAGTCGTCCCAGGAGAACATGAACGCGAAGATCGCGACGACGGCCAGGGTGCCCCGCACCGAGGGCAGCGCCACGCGCCAGAACCGCTGCCAGACGTTGGCGCCGTCGACGTAGGCCGCCTCCTCGATCTCGTACGGCACGTTGAGGAAGGCGTTGCGCATCAGCAGCACGTTCAGCGCGCCGACGCTGCCGGGCAGGACCACGGCGACGAGCGTGTTGTTCAGGCCGAGTTCCCGCATGGTCGTGAACTGGGCGATGATGATGCCCTCGGCCGGCACGAGCATCGCCAGGATGAAGACCAGCGTGGCGGCGCGGCGGCCCCGGTAGCGCAGCCGGGCCAGGGCGTAGCCGGCGAGGGCCGAACCGACGCAGTTGGTCACGACGTTGCCGACGGCCACCTTCAGCGAGTTCAGGACGTAGTCCCAGACCGGGATGGTCTCCGAGACCCGCGCGTAGTTGTGGAGGGTGGGATGGCTGGGCAGGAACTTCGGCGGCGAGGTGAAGATGTCCTCCGTGGGCCCCTTGAGGGAGGTGGACAGCTGCCACAGGAACGGGCCCGCGGTCAGCGCCAGTACGGCGAGCAGCAGGACGTAGCGCAGCACCAGCTCCCACCCCCGCACCCGGCGGCCGTACTCGTCGGCGATCCGGCGGCGTGCGCGAGCGGGGGCCGGGGCCGGGGCCGGAATGGGGGCCGGGGTCGTGGGCTTCTCGACGGCGCTCACGATTCCTCCCTCCGGTCGGCGCGCAGCACCAGCAGCATCAGGACGACGGCGACCACGAACACGACCAGCGAGAGGGCGGAGGCGTAGCCGACCCGGCCGGAGAGGCCGGTGCCGGTGCGCTGCACCAGCATGACGAGGGTGGTGTCCTCGCCCGCCGGGCCGCCGTTGGGCCCCGCCATCAGGTACACCTCGGAGAACACCTTGAACGCGGCGACCGAGGACAGCGCGCCCACCAGCACCATCGTGGAGCGCACGGCCGGCACGGTGACGGTGAAGAAGCGGCGCACCGCGCCCGCGCCGTCCACCGCGGCGGCCTCGTGCAGCTCGCGGGGCACGTTGGCGAGCGCCGCGAGATAAATGATCATGTAGTAGCCGAGGCCCTTCCACACCGTGACCGTCATCGCGCTGAACAGCAGCAGCCACTGGTCGCTGAGGAAGCCGACCTTGCCCACCCCGACCGCTTCGAGCAGCGAGTTGACCAGACCGCGCTCGTCCAGCAGCCACACCCAGATGAGCCCCACCACGACGACCGAGGCGACGACCGGGGTGTAGAACACGGACCGGAAGAAGGCGATGCCGGGGATGTTCCGCTGCACGAGCAGGGCGAGCAGCAGCGGCAGGATCACCAGCGCGGGGACGACACCGAGGACGTACACCGTGCTGTTGCGCAGTCCGATCCAGAACATGTCGTCGTGCAGCAGCTCGCGGAAGTTGGCGAGCCCCACGAAGTGACCGGGGAGCAGGGTGCGGCGGTCGGTGAAGGAGTTGATCACCGTGGAGACGAACGGGTACAGGATGAAGACGGCGGTGATCAGCAGCCCCGGAGCGGCGAACAGCCAGGGACTGGTGGGCAGTTGGCGCCGCACCCGGACAGCCGGCGGCGGGGGAGGGCCGGCCGTGCCGCCCGGGCGGGCCAGTCGGCCCAGGCGCCCCAGCGGGCCCGGCCGGTCCGGCCGGCCCGGGCCGCGGGACCGGGTGGCGGTAGAGGCGGAGGTGGCCATCGGGTGCCTCAGCCCTGCTGCTGGAGCAGCCGGTCGCAGGCCTTCACCGCGGCGTCCAGCGCCTCCTTGGGGCTCTGCTTGCCCTGCAGCGCCCTGGCCACCGAGTTGCCGAGCTCCGTCTTCATCTGGTCGCTGAACAGCACCGGCGTGTAGTTCACCGCCGTCTTCAGGGATTTGGCGGCGGCCACCCGGACCCGGGTCTCGTCGGTGCCGTCCTCCTTGGTGAAGTACGGGTCCTCGAGGGAGCCCGCGGTGCTCGGGAAGATGGCGACCTTCTTGGCGAACGACATCTGGTGCTCGGCGTCGGTCACGTAGTGCGCGAACGCCACCGCGGCCGGGGTGTGCTTGGTGCGCGAGTTCACCATCAGACCCATCACGTACATGTTGACGTGGCCGGTGCTGGTGATCTGGTCGGTGATGCCGATGTTCTTGTACAGGTGCGGCGCCTGCTTCTTGAAGTTGCCGAGATCCAGGGCGCTGCCGGGGTTCATGGCGACGGCCTCGGTGAGGAACTTGCGGCCCGACGACTCCGGGGTGGCGGTCAGCGCCTGCGGGTCAAGGGCCTTGGCGTCGTACAACTCCTTGTACTTGGTGAGGAGTTGCACGCCCTTGGCGTTGTTGAAGGTGAACGCGGTGCCCTCCTTGTTCATCAACGGGACCCCGTAGCGGCCGAAGTCCTCGATGGTGGGCACGTTGGCGAGCGTGGCGACCTTGCCGCCGGTGCGGTCGGAGATCTTCAGCGCGTCGGCGAAGAGGTCGTCGTACGTCTTCGGCGGCCGGCCCGGGGAGAGGCCGGCCTTCTGGAACAGCGCCTTGTTGTAGAACAGCGGGCCGGTGTTGAGGTACCAGGGGAAGGCGTACGTGCCCTTCACCCCCGGTATCTGGTGGCTCGCCCAGGCGCCGGGCAGGTACTCCTCGCGGTACTTCGACGCGGCCTTGTCCAGGTCGAGCGCGAGACCGGCCTTGGCGAGCGGGGCGACGAGGTCGGGGGAGACGTTGACGACGTCGGGCAGGGTGCCGCCGGCCGCGTCCGCGCTGATCTTGTCGGCGTAGTTCTCGGCGGGCTGGTCCACCCACTTCACATGGGTGTCCGGGTACTTCTTCTCGAAGTCGGCGATGACCCCTTCGAAGTACGACTTGAAGTTGGCCCGGAGGTTCCAGGTCTGGAAGGTGATGTCGCCCCGGACCTTCCCGGAGGCGTCGGAGGGACGAGCCTTTGTCGTCCCCGGAGCCGCAGGCGCTCAGTGGCAGGACGACGGCGACGACGGCAGCGGCGGCGAGGGCTCTGCGGGAGAGGGGCACGGTGACACGGCTCCCTTGCGGTGTCGGGAAAGGGGAACGGCAGCGACCTTGCCGCGCGTCGTGCGGGGAAGTCAATGCATTCGGCACCGCTAAAGGCTTTAGTGGCTCGTCCATGCATGTCAGCGCGTTGCGGGAGCGGTCTTGCCGGAGATCACTAATGCGCTTTAGCCTTGATCGCTGAAGCGCATTAGTTCCGTCGGCGTGTTGTATGTTCCACGGGTACGTTCTCGTTACGTCTCCCGTTCCGGGCGAGAGGGTGGTACCGATGCCGGCCAGACGGTCACCGGCGCGCCGGCCGACGATGAAGGACATCGCACGGCGCGCGGGGGTCTCCGAGAGCGCGGTCTCCTTCGCGCTCAACGGGCGGCCCGGAGTCTCCGAGGTCACCCGCGAACGGGTACGCAGGGTCGCGGAACAGCTCGGCTGGCGGCCCAGCACCGCCGCCCGCCAACTGTCCGGGGAGGGCGCCGCCACCGTCGGCTTCGTGGTGGCCCGCCCCGCCGACACCCTGGGGGTCGACTCGTTCTTCCTGCAGCTCATCTCGGGCATCCAGGAGGTACTGGCCGAACGCCATCTCGGGCTGCTGTTCCAGGTGGTGGAGAGCGTCGAGGACGAGTGTGCGGTCTACCGGCGCTGGTGGGCCGAGCACCGGGTGGACGGCGTCCTGGTGGTCGACCCGCGCGCCGACGACCCCCGGCCCGACCTCCTCGGCGAACTCGGCCTGCCGGCCGTGGTGATCGGCGGCGGCCCCGACTCCCGGCAGCCCGGCACCTCCACGGTGTGGGCGGACGACGCCGGCGCGATGGCCTCGCTGGTGGACCGGCTGTACGCGCTCGGACACCGGCGCATCGTGCACATCGCCGGACTGCCCCGGCTCGCCCACACCGAGCGGCGCATCCGCGCGCTGCGCACCGAGGCCGAGCGGCACGGTCCGGCGGCACGGGTCCACTCCGTCACCACCGACTACTCGGACGCGGAGAGCGCCGCCGCCACCCGCCGCGTCCTGGGCGCCGCCGAACCGCCGACCGCGCTCGTCTACGACAACGACGTGATGGCCGTCGCCGGGCTCGCCGCGGCCACGGAACTGGGCTTCGCGGTGCCGGCGGACCTGTCGGTGGTGTCCTGGGAGGACTCCGCCCTGTGCCGCATGGTCAAACCCTGGCTGTCCGCCCTCTCCCGGGATACCGTCGGGTTCGGGCGCACCGCCGCCGGTGAGCTGATGGCCCTCCTCGACGGCGGCCCGGCCCGGACGGTGCAGGTGCCGGTGCCGCGGCTGATCGAACGGGACAGCACGGGCGCCGCCCGCGGCCGCTGACGCCGCTGCGCGTCCGGAACCGCCGCCCACGTTCGCGGCCCCGCGGGTGTTGTCGAAAGCCGTTCGCAGGGCACCCGCACGGTGTGCGACCGCAACTGACGGTCTCTCACATCGGAGGTGACAGGCATGACGTCGGCCGGAGAACACTACGAGACGAGGCAGGGGCAGCCCGCGGCCCCGGGCCCGCGCCGCAACGGGTTCGGCATCGCGGCACTGGTCCTGGGGCTGGTGGGCGCCGCCCTGTTCTGGACCGTCTTCGGCGGGATCGTACTGGGGCTGCTCGCGCTGATCTTCGGCGTGCTCGGCCACCGCCGCAGCAAGCGAGGCCTGGCCACCAACGGGATCATGTCCGTCGTCGGCGCGGTGATCGGCACCCTGGCCCTCGTGGTGTCCTCGCTGCTCCTCGCGCTGGGCGTGGCCGTGTTCAAGAGCGACGACTTCAAGAGCTACCAGGACTGCCTCCAGCACGCCGACGGCAAGTCCGACCGGCAGCAGTGCGCCAAGGACTTCGACCGGGACATCAGCGACCGGTGACGCCCCGCGCGGCGGACCCGGGGCCGGATGCCGGCGGACCCCGACCGCCGTGCTCCGGACGGGAGTTGACGAGGGGCCGTTCCACCGCCGGAAGCCCTCCGGCCGTGGAACGGGCCGGGGAGGGTAGGGGGAGGGCATCGTCGACGTCTCCAGACGCCGGCGTGGCACAGACCTTGTTCACAGGAGGAACCGAGGATGACCGACGACGCCTACCTCGTACTGCTGGACGGCCCGGCCGGAGCGTGGGGCGTACCCCCCGCGGCCGTCGGGGAACTGGCCTGCATGGGCACCCCCGCCGTACAGGGATGGCTGGACGCGCAGGGGGTGACGTCCTCCTCGCCGCGCCTGCGGCTGCTGCCGCCGGAGGAGACCTCGGCCATTCCCGAGGGGGCCGAGCGGCTGCCCGTCCCGCTCGGCGACGAGGAACTGAGCCGCCTGCGTCACCGTGCCGCACCGCAGGACGTCTCCCGGCTGGAGGAGGAACTACTGGCCTACCGGTCGTCCGCGGACGGCAGGCAGACGCTGCTCGCCCGCGCCGCGGCGGCCGGTGTACCCGCGCACCGGATCGCGGAGCTGAGCGGCGAGGACCTGGCGACGATCAAGGCGTCTACGTCCTGACCGCGTCCGGGGAGCTGCGCCCCGACCCGCCCGCCGCCGGGGCCTCCCACGGTGGGGGTCCGCCCCGGGCGACGGGCGGCGAGGGCCCGCCCCGGCCGCCGACGGAGCCCTGCGGAGCATGTGGTTCACCTCACCCGCGGTGGTGGGCGGGGGCGGAACAATCCGGCGCGGTCGGCCGTTCTTGTGTATGTGACTGCGGAGGGAACAGTGTCCCCGGGCCTCATCCTCCGCCCATGGGGAAGATCGTTCGGCTGAAGCCCCATGGAGCCTTTCGCCGCGAGGCGACCGCCCTCCGCACGTCACCCTGTACGAGCCCCGGCTGGCCTCCCCCGTCCGGCCGGGGCTCTTTTTTCTGCCCGGACCCCCGGGGTCTCCCGGCCCGGACACCCGGGTACCCGTGGAGGAATGCCGACCGAGCGCCCCGCCCCCGTCCTGTACGTCCGCCACGAGCCCGCCGCCGGACCGCACACCGTGCGCACCCTCGGCGCCGGCCGCCCCGGACCGGACGGCCGACCGGTGGTGCTCGTCCCGGGGCTCGGCGCCCCCGGCTATCTGCTGCGCACGGCCCGGTGCTGCGCCGAACGCGGACCGGTCCGGCTGCTGGACGTCCCCGGCTTCGACGACCCGCGCCGCCCGGTGCGCCCCGCCGCCCTGCAACCGCTCGCCGTCACGGTGGCCGGATGGCTGGCCGCCCTCGCCGGGCCGCCCGTCGTCCTCGCCGGGCACTCCACCGGCGCCCAGGTCGCCCTGCGCGCGGCCCTGCTGGCCCCGGAACGGGTGCACGCCCTGGTGCTGCTGGCACCCACCTTCCCGCCCGCCCTGCGGCGCCCCGCTCCCATGGCCGCCGCGTTCGCCCGCACCGCCCTGTGGGAGTCGCCCGCCGTACTGCCCACGCTGCTGCCGTCCTACGCCAGGGCCGGTGCCGGACGCCTCGTGCGGTACCTCCGCTCGGCCCAGGCCGACGCCCCCGAGGACACCCTGCGCGCCGTCTCCCACCCGGTCACGGTGGCCGGCGGAGTGCACGACGCGCTCAGCCCGCCCGACTGGATCCGCGCCCTGGCCCGCCGCGCCCCGCACGGCACCCCCGTCGTCCTGCCCGGCGCCCACGCCTTCCCGTACGCCGACCCGCACCCCACGGCCCGCCTGCTGAGCCGCGCGCGGGGCGGCGACGAGGACAGCCCCTGAACGCGAGTGGCCGCCGCGTCCCCGGGTACCGGACCACTCCGTCGCGGCGCGGTCCCGACACCGCGCGGACCGCGCGCGACACCAGGGAGCGGGACATGAGCCGGACCACACCGGACCACACCATGCAGGGCGGACGACGTCGCCGCCCGCCTCCGTGAGACAACCGCGGAGGTCTTCGGCCGGGACCGCCTCCCCCCGCCCAGCTCGCCGCCACGGAGGCGGTACTCGCCGGCACCGACACCCTCGTCGTCGTGCCGACCGGCTCCGGGAAGTCCGCCATCCACCAGGTGCCCGGCACCCTGCTCGACGGGCCCGTCGTGGTCGTCTCCCCCTGCTCGCTCTCCAGCGCGACCAGATCGCCGGCCTCCCCGAGGGCACCGGTGCCGTCGCCGTCAACTCCGACCTCACCGCCGCGTGGGCCGAGGACACCGGCATGCAGGCGTACTTCGCCGGCCGCGCCCCCGGCCACGACACCCTCGCCGTAGTCGCCGGCGCCGTCCACGAGCACACCGCGGACAGCGCGGGCGGCGGGGACGGCGGGGACGGCGTGGACCTCGACGGGCTGCGCGAGGACACGGGGCTGTCCCGGAACCGCGTCACCACCGCGGTCAACCTGCTGGAGGAGGCCGGCGCGGTCACCACCGGCGCGGGCGGGGAGGTGACCCCCGACCCCGGCACCGCGCCCGGCGCCGCCGTGGCGCGGGCCGAGGAGACGGCCGAGGCCCACCGGCGCACCGACCGTTCCCGCGTCGGCATGGCCCGCGCCTACGCCGAGACCACCGGGTGCCGCCGCCGCTTCCTGCTCGGCTACTTCGGCGAGGAGTACGAGGCGCCGTGCGGCAACTGCGACGCCTGCGAGGCGGCCGAACGCGGCGGGGACGGCGACGGGCCGGCGACCGCGCCCCACCCCGCGGCGGCCGGCTACCCGGTCGGCTCCCAGGTGCGGCACGACCAGTGGGGCGAGGGCACAGTCCTCAGCGAGGAGGGCGACCGCATCACGGTCCTCTTCGACACCCACGGCTACCGCACGCTCTCCCTGGAGACCCTTGCCGAACGCGAGGACCTGCTCGAGGTCGAACGGCGCCCGGACCCGCAGGAGCCCCCCGCCCCGTGACCCGCGGGTGAAGCCGGGGCCGCCCTCAGCCCTCCCTCAACTCGAGCCCGTCACAGCCCGAGCCCGCCACAGCCCGAAGCCCGGAAAAAGGGGGCCGCGAACATGTCGCGGCCCCTCTCCTACGGCCTGGGACGTCTTTTCGGCCTGAGCGGCGAGAACCGGCCAATGGTCTGGACCTGATATTGACGTGGACACGTCTCATGCTCATGCTCCTCTTCATCGGCCCCCTCCGTCCGTGCGCCCCCCACCCGCGTCTTTGCCGGGCGGCCCCGCCGACTCCCCGCATCCCTCCGCGATGCGCACCCGAACCCCACCGGCTCCGGCCGTCGGACCACAGGAGGACAACGTTGTCAACGCGCCGCCGCACGGCAAGTCTCGTCATACTGGGAGCCCTACTGGGCTCACTGGGGCTGGGCGCCGCCCCCACCGCTTCCGCACGCTCCGCGCCCGCCGCCACCGCACGGTCCGCCTCCGACTCCTCGGCCCGGGTCGGTGCCCAACAGCAGCGTGACGCCCTGAAGTTCTGGACGCCCGAGCGCCTGGTCCATGCCGTCGACCTCGACGCGACCGCCTCCACCACGGGGCGGCACGACCCGGCCCGCACCCCCGAGCCCCGTGCGGCGCACCCGACCTCCGTCCCCGCGGCGCAGCCCGTCGGCGGTCCCGCCCGGACCACCGCCGCCGAGAAGACCGACACCTCCCCGCGTCTCGCGGCGAGCGCACCGCAGCGCTGGACCGGCGGCGGCCTCATCTCCACCACCGCGGGCAAGGTGTTCTTCTACAACCCCAAGAACGGCGGCACGTACGCGTGCAGTGGTGACGCGGTGAACAGCGGCAACAAGTCCGTGGTGGCCACGGCGGGGCACTGCGTCGTGGACACCGACGGCACCGCGTACACGAACTGGGTCTTCATCCCCGGCTACGACCACGGCAACCGCCCCTTCGGGACCTTCGCCGCGACCTCGCTGCACTGGGAGCCGCAGCGCATCGGCGACTCCGACGCGGCCTGGGACGCGGCCTTCGTCACCGTCGGCACGGTGAACGGCCGCAGACTCGTGGACACGGTCGGCGGCCAGGGCATCGGGTTCGACCAGGCGCCCGGACAGTACGTGCGGTCCTTCGGCTACGGCGGCTCCGCGGCCGAGGGGGGCGGTGAGCAGATGAACTGGTGCGCCGGCACGGAGGTCTTCCAGGGCGGACACGCCGGCGGCGGCGTCTGGGGCATCGACTGCGTGCAGACCGGCGGCTCCAGCGGCGGTGCCTTCCTGGCGGGCTTCGACACCGCGAGCGGCGGCGGCATGCAGATCGGCAACATCAGCATCAGCGTCGGCTCCTACGAGTACCACCCGTACTACGGCAAGGAGGCCGCGGGCGCCTACAACGCGGCGGGTTCCTGACCCGGCGGGTTCACCGGCGCCCAGGTCCCGCAGAGGCCCGCGGACTTCCCCGCGTGGCCTCTGCGGGACCGGCCCGCGGGGAGGGAGAGGATGTGCTCACGCAACAATCCCGCGGCGGTGACGGAGTGTGAGACGCGATGCGAGCGGTGGCCCGGTTCGACGCGTACCAGCGACGCCACCGCTGGGTGGGGCTGCCGCTCGCCGTCGTCTACAAGTTCTTCGACGACCAGGCCACCTACCTCGCAGCCCTCCTCGCCTACTACACCTTCCTGTCCCTCTTCCCGATCCTGCTGATCCTCGTCGCCGTCCTCGGCACCCTGCTCAGCCACAACCCCGGGCTCCAGCAGGACGTCCTGGACTCCGCGCTCGGCGAGTTCCCCGTTCTCGGCGACCAGATCGCCGAGAACATCCACTCCTTCCACGGCAACGGACTCGCCCTCGCCGCCGGTGTCGCCGGCAGCCTCTACGGCGCCCTCGGGGTCGCCCAGGGCGCTCAGCACGCGCTGAACAAGATCTGGGCGGTGCCCCGGCACGCCCGTCCCGACCCGTTCCGCTCCCGGCTCAAGGGCGCGCTGTTCCTGTCGGTGCTGGCGCTCGGCCTGTGCCTGACGACGCTGCTGTCCGTCACCGTCTCCGACGCGAACGTCTTCGGCACCCGCCTGGCCACCGGCATCCGGGTGAGCGCCGCGATCGCCGCCGTCTTCCTCAACGCCGCACTGCTCCAGCTCAGTTACCGGGTCCTGACGCACTGCAGGCTGCCCCTGCGGCACATGCACGGCGCGGCCCTCGGCGGGGCCTTTGCCTGGCAGGCCCTGCAGTGGGCCGGCTCGTACTACGTGCAGGACGTGCTGCGCGGCGCGACCGCCACGTACGGCATGTTCGGGATCGTCCTCGGCCTGCTGGCCTGGATCTACCTCGGTGCTCTGATCTTCCTGATGACGGCCGAGGTGAGCGCGGTGCGGGTGCTGCGGCTGTGGCCGCGCAGCCTGCTCACCCCGTTCACCGACCGGGTGCGGCTGACCCGGGGGGATCATCGCGCCTACCGGGCGTACGCCAGGACCGAGGCGTTCAAGGGCTTCGAACGCGTCGAGGTGCACTTCGGCACCCCGCCGCCGCCCTGGCCCGCGCCCCTGCCCGACGACGGCCCGGACGACTCCTATGGCCCCGGCGGCTTCGCCGGACCCGGCGGGCCGGACGGCCTTCACGCGCCTGACGGCTGACGGCCCCACGGGCCGCACGACGAATCTCCGTGGTCTCCGGGCGCATCGATTTGCAGTGTGCAATCCTCTGTGGGTGCTGCCGGTGGCCGACGGGCGGCCCGGTGCTCAGGAGTGACCTGTACCGGCGGCGGGGCGCTGGGCCCGCCGTCCGGCCACCGGCAGTTCCTCATCCGCCCAGCGGGCTCACGGGTACGACACGACCGTGGAGGGCACCGTGGACGTCCCCGACGTGGGCGAACCCGTGTCGTTGATCACCCGCTCGTACTGCCCGGCCCCGCCGAGGGAGACCACCAGCAGGTCGTGGAACTTCACGCCCGGCGTGTTCGGGGCGGCGAAGCCGTGGTGCTGCACGATGGTCGGGTCGACGTTGTAGTAGCAGTAACTGCCCAGCCCCCAGCCCTCGTGACTGGTGACCCGGTCGCCCACCTTGTAGGCGGCGTACCCCTTGAGCGAGCCGTTCTGGATCGCGGCCTGGTTCGGGGCGTCGTAGGCCTTCTCGTTCTGGAAGAAGATCGTGCGCCCGCGCTGCCCGTTCCACTGCACGTCGTACTTGTTGAAGTGCTCCACGAACAGGCCCGTGGCCAGCACGTCGTCGCCGTTGACGACGAGGCCGTAGTCGGCCCGGTTGGTGTCCCAGCCCACCCCCGTGCCGTGGTCGGCGCGCCAGAGCCAGGTGTGGTCGACGATGGTGTGCCGGTTGTTGATCACCATGCTGGTGGTGGCCTTGCCCGCGCCCGCGCCGCCGATGCGCACGAACACGTCCTGCACCGTCGTCGGGTTGCCGGAGTGGTCCTTGGAAGCCCCGGCCGGTCCGACCTCCAGCAGGGTGGCGGAGTTGACGGGCCCGGCGTCGATGAGGAAGCCCGCCAGCCGTACGCCGTCGACGTCGGCCACCTTCATGACGGTGGCCCCGTTGTCCGGGATGAGCGTGGCGTACCCGAGGCCCAGGACGACGGTGTTGGCGCGGTTCACCTGGATCGGCTGGTCGACGTGGTAGATCCCGGGCGT
This sequence comes from Streptomyces sp. B3I8, assembly GCF_030816915.1. Lineage (NCBI taxonomy): Bacteria > Bacillati > Actinomycetota > Actinomycetes > Kitasatosporales > Streptomycetaceae > Streptomyces > Streptomyces sp. B3I8. The sequence continues at coordinate 7,079,004 of NZ_JAUSYN010000002.1, forward strand.
GAGCAGCAGGTTGAGGCCCTGCGAGAGCGCCTGGTTGAGGGTGGCCGCGCTGTCGCCCGGGTGGGCGACGTAGAACTGCGACAGCGGCAGCGAGGTGCCGCGGGGAGTGCCGTTGCCCCAGGTGACACCCCGGGCGTTGGTCCGCTTCTCGGGCAGGAAGACCCGGTATTCGCTGCCGCTCAGGTACAGGAACGGCTTCTCGCGGGAGACGGGGGTGGTGTCGAGCGTGGTGTACGGCGGGTTGGGGAAGCTCTGCGCGGGGGCGCCCTGGACCCCGGAGAACACCATGTTCCAGACGCCGTTGAGCCAGCTGCCGATCGCGCTGTCCCGGGTGTACCACTGCTGCTGGGAGTACGGGCCGACCTGGCCGTCGATCCGGCAGTCGGCGACGTAGCCGCCGCTCGCCCAGCCGTACCCGGTGGGCTCCAGGTCGAGCCCGCCGCGTACGTGCATGCGCCGGAAGGGGGCCGCCTGAGCCACGGCCCAGCGGTTGGTGCCGCTCACCGGAACGAGGGCGAGGTTCTCCGCCGAACGCCAGAAGTTCTGCGTGGCGTTGCCGTCGAACCAGCCGGCGTCGACCGTGACGTCACCGTTGATGGTGGTGTCGTCGGGGGAGAGGCCGAGGCCGGCGATGGAGGTGTAGAAGCCGATCTGGGCGTTGAGGCCGTGGTACGTGCCGGGCTTGAACAGCAGGGCGTAGCGACCGGTGTCGAACTGCGCCTTCTCCTGCTTGCGGAACACCTCGTCCAGCTTGGCCTGGATGTCGGGTGTCGACGGGTCGAAGACCAGCACGTTGGGGCCGAGGTCACCGCCGGCCGCCAGCCGTTTCACGTGCGCCTCGGGCCGCCGGTGCGGGGTCCGGCGGGCGGCGGGCGCGGCGGACGCGGGCGTGGACAGGGCGAGCAGGGCGGGCGTGGCGGCCACCGCGGCGGCGGCGCCCAGGACGGCCCTGCGGCCCGGAACGGCGGGGCCGGCGGGGGACGGGGTGGATGTGGAGGGGGTGGCCTCGGAGGGGGTGGCGGGGTCCGGAGAGGACGAAGGACGCATGGGGCGGCTCTCCTGCTGGGGGAGTGGGGCGAACGGTTCAGGAACTGAACGACGAGGGGGAGTTGAGAGCGCTCTCGTGCCGTGCATGCTTCATCTGGCGTGAACCGTGCGTCAAGAGCCGGGCGGCATGTTTCCTCCGCGGCGGGCGAGAAGGCGTCAATTGACCCTGCTCTGCTGCCGGTTGCCCGCTTTCGACGTACTCGTGACCGGACCGGCGTCCTTCACGATGTCTTCAACAAGTGTGTGTCGCAGGTGTTGCCGCATCCCTTGACGTGTACGCGCGGCCCGGTTTAACTCACGTCCTAAATTAAGCCGTGACCGCGCACCACCGGCACCCCCACCTCCCCGAGGGAGAGCCCGCATGCGTACCTCTCGCAACTCACGCACACCCCGCACCCTGCTCACCGCCCTCGCGACCCTCGCCGCGGCGGCCCTGCTGTCCCCCGCACCGGCCCTGGCCGCCCCCGCCCACCAAGCCGCCGGGACGGCGGCCGCCGCGAACTGGGACACCGACCGCGCCGCGGCCGCCTACGCCGCCACCCCGGCCGCCGCCACCGCCTCCGGCAGCGAGAACGCCGGCAGCGCGCCCGGCCTCGCCTTCGACGGCAACACCTCCACCCGCTGGTCCAGCAACTTCGCCGACGACGCCTGGATCCGCCTCGACCTGGGCACCACCCTGCGCATCGACACCGTCGTCCTCGACTGGGAAGCGGCCTACGGCAAGAGATACGCCCTGGAGGTGTCGAAGAACGGCACCGACTGGACGCCCTTCTACACCGAGACCGCCGGCACCGGCGGCACGGTCACCGCGCACACCTACCCGCAGGAGGTCACCGGCCGCTACGTCCGGATGCGCGGCATCGAACGCGCCACCCCGTACGGCTACTCGCTCTACTCGTTCAAGGTGTACGGCGGCGAACCCGCGCCCGCCTCCACCACCCGGACCAACCTCGCCCTGAACCACCCCGCGTACTCCAACTTCTACCAGCACGCGGGCAATTCGCCCTCGTACGTCACCGACGGCGGCATCCCCGCCAACCTCAAGGACGACGCCACCCGCTGGTCCAGCGACTGGAACGCCGACCGCTGGGTCTCCGTCGACCTCGGTGCCGCCGCCACCATCGACACCGTCGACCTGTACTGGGAGGCCGCCTACGCCGTCGACTACCGGCTGCAGGTCTCCGACGACAACCGCACCTGGCGCACGGTCTACCAGCCCTCCGCCGCCGATGTCGCCGCCCGCCGCGCGAACGTGAAGTCCCCCGGCGACGCGGTCGGCCTGCACGACACCGTGAAGCTGTCGCAGCCGGCCACCGGACGCTACGTCCGCATGCTCGGGGTGGAGCGCCGCTCCTTCTACAACCCGGCGCCCGCCACCGCCCAGTTCGGCTACTCGCTCTACGAGTTCCAGGTCTGGGGCACCGGCGGCAGCGCGTCGGCCGCCTACCCGGCACTGCCGGGCGAGCAGCAGGGCAACTACCGCACCACGTTCTTCGACGACTTCACCACCTCCTCCCTGGACCGCTCCAAGTGGCGGGTGGTCCGCACCGGCACCGAGATGGGCCCGGTCAACGGCGAGTCGCAGGCCTACGTCGACTCCACCGACAACGTCCGCACCGAGAACGGCAACCTGGTGCTGCGCGCCAAGTACTGCAAGGGCTGCACCACGGCGGGCGGCGGCACCTACGACTTCACCTCGGGCCGCGTCGACACCAACACCAAGTTCGACTTCACCTACGGCAAGGTCAGCGCCCGCATGAAGCTGCCCGTCGGCGACGGCTACTGGCCCGCGTTCTGGCTGCTCGGCAGCAACGTCGACGACCCCTCGGTGTCCTGGCCGGCCTCCGGCGAGACCGACATCATGGAGAACATCGGCTACGGCGACTGGACCAGCTCCGCCCTGCACGGGCCGGGCTACTCGGCCGACGGCAACATCGGCGCCCGGCAGACCTATCCGAACGGCGGCACCGCCGACCAGTGGCACACCTACGCGGTCGAGTGGACGCCGACGGCGATGCGTTTCTACGTCGACGACCGGCTCGTCCAGGAGACCACCCGCAACGTCCTGGAATCGACGCGCGGCAAGTGGGTCTACGACCACAACCAGTACGTCATCCTCAACCTCGCGCTCGGCGGCGCGTACCCGGCCGGCTGGAACAAGGTGACCAGCCCCTACTGGGGGCTGCCGCAGTCCAGCGTCGACCGGATCGCGGCCGGCAACGTACAGGCGGAGGTGGACTGGGTCCGCGTCGAGCAGAAGGGGTGACGAGCGGGCCCCGCCCCCCGCAGCGTCAGGCGGGGGGCGGGGGCCGTCGGCCGTCCGGGACGAGGAGCGCGGACCGGGACCGGGTGCGCGGTCCGGGCGCGCTGTTCCTGTGCGCGCTACTCCTCCGCGGCATGGCGCCGCATCCGTTCGTTGTGCCAGGCGATGGCCCGGCGCAGTTCCGGCTCGTGCAGCCCGGTGCGGCAGCCGAGCTGGTCCATGGTGAGCGTGGGCGGGCCGGTGGTCAGCACCCGCGTGATCTTCGCGGCCCACAGCTCCTCCCGCACGTAGGGACGCCGCAGGTACTGCTCGCGCAGCACCTCGAAGTGCTCGTCCCCGCAGGCGGTGAGGGCGCGCAGCCCGTCGTACCCGTCGTTCGTCGGATGGACGGACGAGGAGTCCGGCACGTAGCCGCACTTGGCCTGGTCCTGCGGGAACGTCGCCGCGCACAGGTCGCACAGCTCCAGCGGGAGGATCCTGGCCGGTCGGGCGCCTTTCCTGCGCTTCCACATGGTCCCTCCAGGTCTCGGGTCTCAGGCGGCCCTCTGCGAAGCGGCCGCGTCGGGGCGGAGGTCCGCCAGGGTGAGCCGGTGCGCCGGTGGGTCCGGCAGCACGACATGGTGGGTGGCGTGCAGATCGGGGCCGACGTGCAGCAGTTCGCCCGGCTCCATCAGCCGCCACTGCGGGTTGTCGTCCATGCGTTCACTGGCGACCACCACGGCGGGGGACTCGGCCAGGTGCGCGGAGCGGACGCGCAGCCGGCCGTCGGTGCCGCTGTGGTCGAGGTGCCGGGTGCCGTGGTGGCCGCCGGCGTGCCTGCGCAGCGTGTAGAGCCGGTGGGTCTCCGGGTAGCGCAGCGCCCAGAGTTCCTGGGGTGTGGTGAGGACCAGGTTGAGGGCGTAGACGGGCAGGTTCTCGGCGATCCAGCCGACGGCGCTCTCGATGCCCGCGGCGATGTCGCCGTCGTGGCGTCGGATCTCCCGGGTGATCAGGGCGAAGCACCGTTCCGAGTCGGTGTCGCCGTTGACCGGTGCGCGGTCCTCGCCGAGGTGCTCGTCGAGCCGGTCCAGGCCTTCGACCACCCCGTTGTGGGCGAACAGCCGGCCCTCCTGCTCGAAGGGGTGGGTGTTGCGGGTGTCCAGGCCGCCGGTGGAGGCGAACCGGATGTGGGCGAGGAAGGTCTCCGACTCCACCTTCCGGGCCTCCCGCGCGAACGCCCGGTCCTCGCGGGCGGCCAGGGGCGCCTTGTGCACCACGGGGGTGCCGTCGTCGGCGTAGTACCCGAGACCGGTGCCGTCGGGATCGTGACGGCTCTGCTCACTGAGGCTGTCGGGGGCGTCCAGCAGCCAGAACGTGGCGCGGGTGCGCCGCGGAGCGCTGCTGAGGCCGAACAGACGGCACATCGGTCTCCTCCTCCGGCTCGGATCGGGTCGGCCCGGTTCGGGTCAGCTCGGTTCAGTTCGGATCGGTTCGATTCGGGTCGGTTCGGCTCGGCTCGGTTCGGGTCGGTCCGGACCGTGTCAGTCGCGGCCAGGGGTGCGCGGGTTCTTGGTCTCCGCGCCGTGGGCGAAACCGCCCGCGTCGTCGGCGTCGCGGTGCGGTTCGTGCTGCTTGTCCAGCCGGGTCAGGACCCGGCGCAGGTCCCGCATCAGCAGGTCGGCCAGGTCGTGGCTGAACCCGTTGCGCACCACGATCCGCAGCGCGGCCAGGTCCGTGCGGTCCCTGGGGAAGGTGTACGCGGGCACCAGCCACCCGCGTTCGCGCAGCCCCGCGGAGACGTCGAAGACACTGAAGTGCTCCACCCCGTCCCGCATCCGGAAGGCGAACACCGGAATGTCGTTGCCGTCCGTGAGCAGTTCGAACGGGCCGAGACCGGCGATCTGCCGGGCCAGACCGGTGGCGACGTCCCGGCAGGTCTGCTGCACCCGCCGGTAACCCTCGAAGCCCAGCCGCAGGAAGTTGTAGTACTGGGCGACGATCTGGGCGCCCGGCCGGGAGAAGTTGAGCGCGAACGTCGGCATGTCCCCGCCGAGGTAGTTCACATGGAACACCAGGTCGTCCGGGAGCGCCTCCTCGTCCCGCCACAGCGCCCACCCGACGCCCGGCATCACCAGCCCGTACTTGTGGCCGGAGGTGTTGATGGAGGCGACCCGCGGCAGCCGGAAGTCCCACTCCAGGTCCGGGTCGAGGAACGGGGCGATCATCGCCCCGGAGGCGCCGTCGACATGGATCGGGATGTCGAGACCGGTGCGCGCCTGCACATCGTCCAGGGCCGCGGCGATGTCCGCGACGGGCTCGTAGGAGCCGTCGAAGGTGGAGCCCAGGACGGCGACGACACCGATGGTGTTCTCGTCGCACAGTTCCACCGCCTTCTCCGCCGTGAGGTGGAAGCGGTCGCCCTCCATCGGCACGTACCGGGGCTCGACCTCGAAGTAGTCGGCGAACTTCTCCCAGCAGATCTGCACGTTGATGCCCATGACGAGGTTGGGCCGGTCGGCCGGCTTGCCCTCGGCCCGGCGCCGGTGCTGCCAGCGTCGCTTGAGCGCCAGGCCGCCGAGCATCGCCGCCTCGCTGGAGCCCGTCGTCGAGCAGCCCATCGCCCGGTGCGGGTGCTCGGCGTGCCACAGCCGGGCGAGCATGTGCACGCACCGCGTCTCCAGCTCGGCGGTCTGCGGGTACTCGTCCTTGTCGATCATGTTCTTCTCGGCGCACTCGTCCATCAGCCGCCGGGCCTGGGGCTCGGCCCAGGTCGAGACGAACGTCGCCAGGTTCTGCCGGGCATTGCCGTCGAGCATCAGCTCGTCGTGGATCACCTGGTAGGCGGTGTCCGGTTCCATCTCGCCGTCCGGCAGCGCGTACCGGGGCACCCGCAGGGGCTCCCGGCTGAAGACCGGGTTGATCTCCAGATCCCGGCTCTCGTGGCCGTCGTCACCGTGGTGCTGCACGGGCATGCGTGGTCCGCCTCTCGTCCTGCTCACCGGATGGACCGGTTCGCTCTCCTCTGCGGGAGTTCCCGCCGCCCGCCCGGCGAACCGCCCGCGGCCGTACGAAAGCGAGTTCCGGGCCAGGCGGCCGACGGTTTCCGGCCCGTCTCCCGCCGCGGTTCCGGTCGGTGCCGGGGACGGCGTCCCGGTGGGCGTGGCGATGGCGTGGTGGTCGGTCACACGGTGGGTGACGCGGTCGGCGTGGCGGTGGCGTTCATCGGCGGCCGGGGGTGCTCCCGCGGCCCGGGTCACCCGGATGGGGGTCCTGACCGGGGCCCGGCGCCGCCTGCCGGGGTCTGCTGGAAGGGGCGTCGTCCCAGGAGGTGGTGACCATGCACGAGATGCGCGTCGGTCCGGAACCCGGCAGTGGAAAACCGGTGTGGCACGTGGTGACCGAACAGCGCGGCACCAGCCTGTGCGGAGCGGAGGTCTCGGGCGGACCGGCGGCCTCGCCGGACGAGACGGACCACCACTGCCTGCCCTGCATGACCCGCTTCCAGCAACTGCTGGAGGCGGGCCGGTGACCCCGGACGGGGAGCACGCCCCGCCCTCGTGAACCCCACCCGGCCCCGCCGTGGCAGCGGGCCGGCCCGCGCGCCCTCGTGCGCCCCTCCCGTGTGCCCCGGGGCAGACCGGGCAGGCGGTACCGGGTGCGCCCGGTGATCACCGCGGCGCGGCCTTCGCCCCGGCGGCAGCAAGGAAACCGCCGGAGCGGAGCGCACGGTACACGCAGGGCACGTAGAGGAAAGGCGGCGGCGTGAGTGACGCGAGGCCTGACGGACAGTCCCCCCTCCGGCACCGGACCGAGGTGCCGAAGAGCGTCGCGGAGCTGCCGCGGCAGGTCCGCGAGGAGCTGACCTCCAGGCTCCGGCGCAACCGGCGGGCCTTCGGCGCGGAGGACGTCCAGGTCGTGGAGGCGCCCCTGCTCAAGCGGGCCGTCGGCGCCTCGGCGCTCGGCAACTGCATGGAGTGGTTCGACTTCGGCGTCTACAGCTACCTCGCCGCCACCCTCGGCAAGGTGTTCTTCCCCGGCGCCTCGCCGGGCGCCCAGCTCATCTCCTCCTTCGCCACCTTCGCCGCGGCCTTCGTCGTACGCCCGCTCGGCGGCCTCGTCTTCGGCCCGCTCGGCGACCGGGTGGGCCGGCAGAAGGTGCTCGCCACCACCATGATCATGATGGCGGCCGGCACGTTCGTCATCGGGATCATCCCCAGCTACTCCACCATCGGCATCGCCGCGCCGGTCCTGCTGCTGCTCGCCCGGATGATCCAGGGCTTCTCCACCGGCGGCGAGTACGGCGGCGCCACCACCTTCGTCGCCGAGTACTCGCCCGACCGCCGCCGAGGCTTCCTCTCCAGCTGGCTCGACTTCGGCACCTTCGTCGGCTACGCGGCCGGCTCCGCCCTGGTCACCGTGCTGAACCTGGCGTTCAGCGAGGCCGAGATGCTCGCCTGGGGATGGCGCATCCCGTTCCTCATCGCCGGGCCGCTCGGCGTGATCGGCCTGTACATGCGGCTCAAGCTGGAGGAGTCCCCGGCCTTCCAGCAGCAGCTCGACGAGCACGAGAAGAGCCTCGCCCAGGAGTCCGCCGGCACGGAGTTCAGGACCATCGTCAGGGAACACTGGCGGCCCCTGTTGATCTGCATGGGCCTGGTGCTCCTCTACAACGTCACCAACTACATGGTCACCGGCTTCCTGCCGACCTACCAGACCGAGACCCTGGACCGCTCCAGCGGCTCCGCCGACGTGCTGGTGCTGATCGGCATGGTGTGGATCGTCCTGCTGATCACCTTCCTCGGCCGGCTCACCGACCGTGTCGGCCGACGGCCCGTCTACGCCGTCTCGGCGGTCGCCATGATCGTCCTGGCGGTGCCGTCGTTCCTGCTGATCAGGAGGGAAGGGACCTGGGGGCCCGTCGCCGGGGTCCTGATCCTGTCCACGCTGCTCGCGGGCTTCGCCGCGCCGAGCGCCGCGACGCTGCCCGCGCTGTTCCCGACCGCCGTCCGCTACGCCGCCATGGGCATCGGCTTCAACCTCGCCGTCTCCGCGTTCGGCGGCACGACGCCGCTGGTCACCGAGGCCCTGATCAACATGACAGGCAACGACATGATGCCCGCCTACTACCTCATCCTCGCCGGTGTCATCGGGCTGGTGACCGTGAAGTTCCTCCCCGAGAGCGCACAGGTGCCGCTGCACGGGTCCCGGCCGATGGTGGGCTCCACGGAGGAACGCAGCGAGCTGATCCGTACCTCGAAGGACCTGTACCGCGTGGAGCAGGCGTCGGGGGCGCGCTGACACCGGCCCCGACGTGGCCGAAGCCACGTCCGCGGCGTGGTCCGCGCCATATCGCGGGAAGGGGCGGCGGGGATAGTTTCCCCGTGTCCTCCCCTCCGCCTCCGCGATCGGAACGGCCTCGTCGTGTCCGCAGAACTCTCCCCGCTCATCGCCGCGACCTCGCAGTGGCTGACGCTCGCCTATCCGTCGGCCGGCACCGCGCTCGACTCGGTTCTCGCCGAGGTCCAGGCACGGCAGGCGGTCACCGTCGCCGCGTGGCTGTGCTATCCGACCGTGCTCGACGCCGAGCTCGCCGTGATGGCCGGGTCCGGCGGCTCCGACCGGCTCGACCGGCTCACCGGCATGGAACCCGTCGACGACGCCCAATGGCTCGGCCACGCCTGGCGCACCTGGGTGGACGAGGTCGTGGCGAGCTGGGCGGCATGCCTGCTCACCGACCCGCACCTGGCCGAGGGCGCGGTCGCCGCGATCACGGCGGGGGAGCACACGGACGGTCTGCCGCTCGACTTCCGGCGACTGCTCGCACCGGACGAGCGGGACGTCCGGGCGGCGGCCCTGCTGCGCCACCCCGACCTGGTGTCACCGGTCTCCGACCTGCACCGGGCGCGACTGCTGGGGTGCCTCGGGCTGGGCGAGAGGCTCACGGCGTAGCCGCGCGGCCGTGCCGCGGGTTCAGCCGACGTGACGGGCCGGGGTGGCGTGTGTCGGAGACACGGCGAGGGTGGGCCCGGGTGTCGCCGGAACCCGGCGCGGGGCGTCCTCCGACTGCTTCACCGTGGCCTCGCCGGGTTCGTACCCGTCACGCGGGCCGGCGGGCGCGCGTGAGGCGACGGTCCACAGCAGGACTACCGCGCCGGCCGCGGCGAGCAGCCGGGCGATCCGGCGGCGCCTGGCCCTGGCGTCCAGGTTCCGCCAGGCCGGTCCGGCCCGCCGTTCCTCTGGCTGCCACAGCTCGCCGACGGCTTCGGCCGGGTCCCCACCGGACCCGCTGACCTCGCCCGCGTCCCACCCCGATCCGCCGGCCCCGTCCGAGCGCCGCGCGGACATGGTTCCCGGGCCGTCGGGGCGGGCGTGACCACGACCGGGCGCACCGGAGCGTGCGGTGCCGGACCGGTCGGGACCGGGCGGATCGGCATCGGGCGGGTCCGCGTGGGAAGGGTTCGCATGAGGCGGGTCGGTGCTGGGCGAGCCGTCAGTGCCGCACCCGTTGGAGCCGGACGCGTCGGAGCCGGAGCCGGGCGCGTCGGCGCGGGGCTCGACCCGTGCGCCGTCACTCACCCGTTCCCGGGCCGACGGCTCCCTCGGCGCCGAGCGTGCGATCGCCCGCTCCGTGTCGTGGGCGAAGCGCGCCCACACCTCGTCCGGTACGGCGGGCGTGCCGCCCTCGTATCCCCGGGGGCCGCCGCCCCCCGCGCCCTGCTCGGTCACGATGCCCTGCTCCCTGCCCCTCGTCCGCCCCCGCCCTCGTCCGCCGTCCTCACGGAACCGTGCAGGGCGGGGCGTCGGGGCTCCGAGATTTTCGCACGGACCGGTGCACCCCGCCGACCGGCACCCGGTCGCACGCCCCGCCTGATCCGGGTCCGCGGCGGCCCGCGCCGAGTGGAGTCCGTCGGCATCGAAAACCCGGAGAGCATTGCCGGATTCCGGCAATGCGGGTCCCGCCGACGGTGGGCATGATGGAGGCGCGGGGGAGCACGGGGGCGGTCCGGGTGCCGGACACCGGCAGGTGTCCGGCACCCGGACCGGTAGTACCCCGCCGCCGTGCCGGCGGTGTTCCGTCCTTCGCCCGACCGGTTGTGTCCCGCCGCCGTGCCGCACGGTCCGCCGACCGTCCCACCGCGTGGAACCGGAACCGGGGCCCCGGGCCGCCGCCGAGAGGAGTGACCGTGGCCTTCCTGCTGCCGCTCGCCGCAGCCGTCCTGGTCATCGCCGTCGGCACGGCGGCCCTGACACGCGGGGACCGTCGGCGCATGCCCACGAGCGCGGACGGACCGTGGACGGAGACCGCCGCCGACGGACCGGGGACGGAGGCCGCCGCCACCCGCGCGCCGCGCGCCGACCGGCGCCGGGGCCGGGCCTACCGGAACCGTCGCCTGCGCGAGCGCGGGTGAGACCCCTGCGACCTGCTGTTGTCAGTAGGCCTGTCTACTCTGTTCCCACCCACGCGGCTCCGGCCGCCGCGGCGCACGGACAGGGGGAGAGGGCACTGAGAGCGGGGGCGGAAGTGGCGGGGGCCGGGGCGGACGAGGCACACCTGGAGGAGTACGCGCGGATCCTGGCGGAGGTCTGCGCGACCGGCCGCCGCCTCACCCGGGACGAACTGGAGTCACTGCGGGCGCAGGGCGAGCGCGCCGCAGAGGCGGGGCACGGGCTGCGCGCCCTCGTCCGCCGGCACCTCTCGGTCACCCGCGAGCTCTGGCCCACGCTGCCCGCCACCGGCACCGACCGCCTGCTCGCGGTCGTCGAGCACGCGGTGGACGCCTTCGCCGAGGGGCACGAACGCGCCCAGAAGCTCGCGATGCGCCAGGAGGAGGCGGCCCGCCGCGAGTTCATCGACGACCTGCTCTACGGCCGCAGCGACCTCGGCCGGCTCTCCGAGCGGGCCGAGCGCTTCGGTCTGCTCTTCTCCCGCGCCCACGCGGTCGCCGTCGCCGTCGGGGAGCGCGCCGTGGACGAGACCCATCCGGCCACCCGGCAGGTCGAGAGGGCCCTCGTCGCCCGTTTCGGAGAGCGGCGCATACTGCTCACCACCAAGGACGGCCGGCTGATCTGCGTCGCCCCGGGCGACGAGAGCGAGGTGCTCGCCTACTTCGCCAGGCAGGCGCACGCCTGCCTGGACGGCGGGCAGGTCGGCATCGGCCGGGCCCACCCCGGGGCCGGGGGAGTGGTGCACTCCTACGAGGAAGCCCTCAACGCCCTTCACCTGGCCGAGCGGCTCGGCCTGCACGAGCCCGTACTGCACGCCGCCGACCTGCTCGTCTACCCCGTACTGGCCCGCGACCGGCAGGCCATGGCCGATCTGGTGCGGCACGCCCTCGGCCCGTTGGAAGCCGCGCGCGGCGGTGCCCGGCCGCTGCTGGACACGCTCACCGCGTACTTCGACTCCGGCTGCGTCTCCGCCGAGGCGGCCCGCCGACTGAGCCTCAGCGTCCGCGCGTTCACCTACCGGCTCGACCGCATCCACAAACTCACCGGCTCCGACCCCTCCGACCCCGTGCACCGTTACACCCTGCAGACGGCGGTGATCGGCGCCCGGCTCCTCGGCTGGCCCGAATCGGACGTGTGAGCCGCAATCTTCTGTTCCGCCCCACTTGACCGAACCCGGCCCGTTTCCTTGCGGATTACTGACGCCGCCTTTACGTGCGCTGTGCGGGCCCACCCGTACGCTCCTCTCCTGCACCCTGCGGAAAAGCCGCAGGTCGGGCGTGAGTCACACGCCTTTCTCCCCGTACGGACGGTCATGAACAACAGACGCAAGCAGAAACTCCTCGGCACCGTGGCTCCGTTGCTGACCCAGGGGGAGCAGATCGAGCTCGCCTCGCTCGCCAAGGTCGGCTCGGTCTCCGCCAAGCGCCGGGTGCTCACCACGGCGGTGGTCGGCGCGCTCACCGCCGGTGCCGTCATCGCCGTCGCCCAGCCGCGTCCCATGTACTGGGTCCTGACCGACCGTCGGCTGCTGTTCGTGGAGGCCGTCCAGGGCAGCGGCCGGCCCGGCAAGCTGCTGATGTCGCTGCCGCGCGAGTACATCACCGCCGCCCCGGCGAGCTCGGCGCTGCTCGGCCTCGGTGTCAAGACCGTCCTGACCGTGCAGGGCCAGGAGCAGGGCCTCAAGCTCACCTTCCCGCCCGCCGTCAAGGCCGACGGACGCGACCTGGCGGGACGGCTGGCAACCGCCGCCTGACTAGAAGAAACGTTTCTCTTCAGGTGGGTGCCGCCGCCGGTGCCGACATCGGTTCGGCACCGGCGGCGGCACCGTCCACCGGTATCGGACCGGGCACGGATCGGTTGCGGCACGGGATCCCCGGCTCGACGCCGCACCGGTTGCGGCAGCATCCATCTCATGGACCCCACGGGCAGAGACCGGTACATCGACTTCCTGCGGGCCTGGGCGATCGTCTGCGTGGTGGTGGGGCACTGGCTGATCACCGCGCTGGTCCGCGCCCCCGGCGGAGAGGTCACCGCCCCCGAACTGCTGCTGGCCGTCCCCGGCACCCAGTGGCTGACCCTGGCCTTCCAGATCATGCCGCTGTTCTTCCTGGCCGGCGGGCACGCCGCGAGCGGCTCCTGGGCCCGCGCCCGTGAGGCGGGCGCCGGGGCGGCCGACTGGGTCGGGGCCCGGGCCCTGCGCCTGCTGCTGCCGGCGGGGGCGTACAGCGCACTGGCCCTCCTCGCCCTCGCCGTCTGCGCCGGCCTCGGCGTGGACCCCGGCACCCTGGCGACGGTCGGGTGGGCGCTGGCCATGCAGTTCTGGTTCCTGCCGGTGTATCTGCTGCTCAGCGCCGCGACCCCGGTACTGCACGCGGCCCACCGACGCTGGGGCGTACGGGTCCCGGCGGCCATGGCGGTGGCGGCCCTGCTCGTCGACGTCCTGGTGCTCGCGGCCGGCACCCCGTACATCGGGCCGCTCAACTACATCCTTGTCTGGGGCGTCGCTTACCAGGCGGGCTTCTGCTGGCGCGACGGCCTGCTCACCGGACGCGGGCGGGCCCCGGCCGCGCTGCCCGCCGCGCTGACGGCGGGCGGGGCGCTCGCCTTCGCGGCCCTGGTCGCCCTCGGGCCGTTCCCGGTGAGCCTGATCCTGGTGACCGGACAGCGCGTCAGCAACACCGACCCGCCCTCCGCGGCGATGCTCGCGTGGACGGTGGCCCAGATCGGCCTGTGCCTCCTCCTCGCCCCCGCCGTACGGCGACTGCTGGACAGGGCGCGGGTCTGGCGGGCGGTGCGCCCGGTGGGCGGCGCGAGCATGACGCTGTACCTGTGGCACATGGTGCCGGTCCTCGTCGTCGCCGCGGCGTTCTACCTGACCGGGCTGGCCCCGCAGCCGGCGTTGGGCTCCGGCGGCTGGTGGGCGCTGCGACTGCCGTGGCTGGCCGTGCTGGGGGTGGTGCTGGCAACGCTGGTACGGGTGCTGCGGCCCTGGGAGCGGGGGCTTACCGCGCTGTACGCGTGGACCACCGCGGGGTCCGGCCGGGGCGGGCGGCTGTGGTGCGGCCTGGCCCTGAGCACGGCCGCGCTCACCCGCTTCGCCGGCCATGGCTTCGCCCCCGGCGGACGCGTCCCCGTACTGCCGGCGCTGGGGCTGGCGCTGGGCGTCGCCCTCGTGGCGTCCGCCGGACGACGTCGTACGGCCCGCCTCCGGGACGACGGGAGCGCGGTGACGGAGGCGGCGTAGGGGTGGTGCGAAGGCCGGCTTGCGGGGGCACGGGGAACCGCGCGGGCAACCACGACGCACCCGCACCCGAGCCGAACCATCGCGGGCAACCACGACGCACCCGCACCCGAACCCGCGCCGAATCGCCTCTACCCGCACTCCGCCAACCGCTTCCGCAGGAACCGGCGTTCCGCCTCGTTGCCGACGAGGCCGAGCGCCCGCCCGTACGCCACGGCGGCCTCGTCCCGGCGCCCCGCGCGGCGGAGCAGGTCGGCCCGGGTCGCCGGGAGCAGGTGGTACCCGTCCAGCGCGCCCTCCCGCTCCAGCTCCGCCACCAGCGCGAGCCCCGCCTCCGGCCCCCGCGCCATGCCCACCGCGAACGCGCGGTTGAGCCGGACCACCGCGGACGGCACCTGGCGCACGAGCTCGCCGTACAGCGCGGCGATGTCCGCCCAGTCCGTCTCCGCCGCCGTGACCGCCGTGGCGTGACAGGCGGCGATCGCCGCCTGGATCCGGTACGGGCCGGGCCGGCCGCGCCGCAGCGCCGTCTCCAGCAGGGCGGTGCCCTCGTCGATCGCGGTCCGGTCCCAGGCGGCACGGTCCTGGTCCTCCAGGCCGACGGGGTCCCCGGCGGCGTCGGTCCGGGTGGCGCGCCGGGCGTCGTGCAGCAGCAGGAGCGCGAGCAGCCCCAGCACCTCCGGCTCGTCGGGCATCAGCCGCGCCAGCAGCCGGGCGAGCCGCAGCGCCTCCGCGCACAGCTCCGCGCGCAGCCGCTCGGTGCCGGAGGTGGCCGCGTACCCCTCGTTGAACAGCAGGTACAGCACCGCGAGCACCCCACCCGTGCGCTCGGGCAGCAGATGCGCGGGCGGCACCCGGTAGGGAATGCCCGCGTTGCGGATCTTGTGCTTGGCGCGGGTCAGGCGCGCGGCCATGGTCGTCTCGGACACCAGGAACGCGCGGGCGATCTCGGCGGTGGTCAGCCCGGCCAGCGTGCGCAGGGTGAGCGCGACCCGGGCCTCGACGGGCAGCGCCGGATGGCAGCAGGTGAAAATCAGCCGCAGTCGGTCGTCGTGCACCCCGCTGTCGTCGGGGGAGTTCGCGGAGCCCGTACCGTCGTACGACGGCTCGTCGCGTCCCAGCACCGCCACCTCCCGCAGCTTCGCCGCCCCGACCGCCTCCCGGCGCAGTACGTCCAGGGCGCGGTTGCGGGCGGTGGTGGTCAGCCAGGCGCCGGGGCGGCGCGGCACCCCGTCGCGCCGCCACCGGTCCAGGGCACCCGCGAAGGCGTCCTGCGCGCACTCCTCGGCCAGGTCCCAGTCACCGGTCACCCGGATGAGGGTGGCGACGACCTGACCCCACTCGCGGCGGAAGGCGTCGGCGACGGCGCGCTCCACCGCCTCCGCCTCGCCGTCGCCACCGGTCGCGCCCCCGCCACCGCCCGCGGAGCTCACTCCCACACCGGCCGTACCTCCACCGAGCCCCCGCCGGCCGCTGCCGGGTGTTCGGCGGCCAGGGCGATCGCCTCGTCGAGGTCGGCGGCCTCGACGAAGTCGATTCCGGCGACGTACTCCTTGGCCTCCGCGAACGGCCCGTCGGTGAGCAGCACTTCGTCGCCCGCGACCCGTACGGTCGTGGCGTCGGACGCCGGCCGCAGCCGGGCCCCGCCGGTCACCGCGCCGGCCCGCGCCGCCTCGATGTAGGCGGCGAAGCGCGGGTCGGCCATGACCTCCTCGGGGCTCGCCCCGGGACCGTCGACCGGGACGCAGATGAAGAACGCGTATCTCATGACGCTCCCTCCTCGCCGGTGGCCAGGGACAGGTGCTCGTGGGCGATGAACCAGCGTTCCGCGACCGCCCGGTACCCGGTGGTGACCCGCAGCAGCCGGTCCAGGGCCGTGCCGTCGGTGAGCGTGCCGGTCGTCCGGACCAGGGCACGGCCGAAGGCCACGTTCTCGGCGACGTGCAGGGAGGACTCGACGACCTCCCGGCGCACCGGCCCGACCACCGACCCGTACGCCCCCTCCCACGCCTTGCGCAGCGCGGCGGTCCCGTGCACGGCGACGCCGGCCGGGGAGATCACCTCCACGTCCGGCGTGTAGTGGGCCAGGGCGGCCTCCACGTCTCGTTCCCGGGCGGCCAGGGTCAGTGCGGCGTCGAGCAGGCGCAGCGGCTCGCGGGCGTCCTCGTCGTCCCAGAACGGCCGTACCTCCATGGCGCCGATCGTGGCCACGGGGTGCCTGGCGGCCGCGTCGACGGCCTCCTGGAGGGTGTCGCACTCCAGCACGTCGTACCCGGCGACGTACTCCTTGGTCTCCGCGAACGGCCCGTCGGTACGCAGCACCTCGCCGCCGCGCACGCGGACGGTGACGGCCTCGGCCGGCGGCCGCAGCCGGTGGCCGTGCAGCCGTACGCCCTGGTTCCCCAACTCCTCGACCCAGGGTTCGACAGGGGGCATCCCGGTGGCGTCGGCGGTGTCGTCGCCGCAGACCAGCAGCATGTACTTCATGGTGGAGTCCTCCCGGTGTTTCGTGGGGCGTCCGCCGGGTGTTCGTCAGGTTCTCGATGAGATGCCGTGTCCCACCCGGTCCGTCACCCCACCGACGAACGGGCCGGCGCCGTATCGACAACGCCGCGCCATTTCTTCTCACGCGTGATCCGCGAAGACGCCCAGCCCCGGCCCCGGAGCACCCTTCACCCCAGCGCCTGCTCGGCCCAGATGACCTTCCCCTCCCGTACGTACCGCGTGCCCCACCGCGTCGCCACCTGGGCGACCAGGAACAGTCCCCGCCCGCCCTCGTCCGTCGTCGCCGCGTACCGCAGGTGCGGTGACGTCCCGCTCGCGTCGAACACCTCGCATATCAGGCTCCGGTCCCGCAGCATCCGCACCCGGATCGGACCGCTGCCGTAGCGGATCGCGTTGGTCACCAGCTCGCTCAGGATCAGTTCCGTCGCGAAGACCAGCTCGTCCAGCCCCCACTCGGCCAGCCGCCGCGACACCTGCGCGCGCACCACGCCGACCGCCGCCGGATCGGACGGCACCTCCCACTCCGCCACGTCGTCCGCGCCGAGCGCCCGCGTACGGGCCACGATCAGGGCCACGTCGTCGTTCTGGCCGGCCGGCAGCAGGGTCTCCAGCACGGACCGGCAGACGGCGTCCACGGACTGGTCACCGGCCGCGGCCAGCGCCCGGCGCAGCGCCTCCAGGCCGACGTCGATGTCCCGCTCCCTGCTCTCCACCAGGCCGTCCGTGTACAGCACCAGGCGGCTGCCCTCGGCCAGCTCCACCTCGGCCGTCTCGAAGGGCAGACCACCCAGGCCCAGCGGGGGACCGGCCGGCACATCGGGGAAGACGACCTCGCCGTCCGGACCGGCCACGGCCGGCGGCGGATGCCCCGCCCGCGCCATAGTGCAGATCCGCGAGACCGGGTCGTAGATCGCGTACAGGCAGGTCGCGCCGGTGATCGCGGCGGTGTCGTCCTGCGCCTCGTCCTGGTCGATGCGGTCGACGAGCTCGTCCAGGTAGGCGAGGATCTCGTCCGGCGGCAGGTCGAGCGCCGAGAAGTTCCGCACCGCCGTGCGCAGCCGCCCCATGGTGGCGGCGGCGTGCAGCCCGTGCCCGACCACGTCACCGACGACGACGGCGACCCGGGCCCCCGACAGCGGCAGCACGTCGAACCAGTCGCCGCCCACCCCCGCCTGCGCCGGGAGGTAGCGGTAGGCGAGGTCCAGGGCGCTCTGGTCGGGGAGGTTGCGCGGCAGCAGACTGCGCTGGAGCGTCACGGCCATCGTGTGCTCGCGGGTGTAGCGGCGCGCGTTGTCGATGGAGACCGCCGCCCGCGCGACGAGCTCCTCGGCGAGGACCAGCTCCTCCTGGTCGAACGGCTCAGGCCGCTCCGAGCGCCAGAAGTTGACCAGACCCATCACCAGCGGGCCCACCCGCACCGGCACGGTGATCAGCGAGTGGATGCCCTGCTCCATCACCTGCGCGGACCGCTCCAGATCCTGGGCCTGCCAGTCGGGGGCCCGGGACAGGTCCGGTACGAGGAGCGCCGTGCCGGTGCTCAGGCTGCGCGCCTGCGGGGAACTCGGGACGAACGTGATGCGCTCGCCCACCGGGTACAGCGGCGCGTCCTTACGGAGGCCGCTGAGCGCCGAGCGGCGCAGGGTGCTGGCCGGCTTCGGCTCCTGACCCTCCAGCACCTCGGGGGAGAGGTCCACGGTGACGAAGTCGGCGAAACGCGGCACGGCCGTCTCCGCCAACTCCTCGGCGGTACGGGTGACGTCCAGGGTGGCGCCGATCCCGACCCCGGCGTCGTACAGCAGCCGCAGCCGCTCGCGTGCCACCTCGGCCCTGCCGGAGAGCGCCCGCAGCTCGGTGGTGTCGCGCAGCGTGGCGACGCTGCCGAAGGGGCCGCCGCGCAACTGGGTGGGCCGCTGGCTGACCGCCAGCAACCGGCCCTCGACCAGGTGCACCTCGTCCGTGGCCATCCGACGGGACGCCAGAAGATCGGCCATGTCCTGGGCGAGGCCGAGCTCGCCCACCCGCAGGCCCTCGGCCGCGTCCGGCAGATCCAGCAGCCGGTGCGCCTCGTCGTTGGCGAGGACCAGCCGCCCGCCGCCGTCGACGATGACCACACCCTCGCGCACCGCGTGCAGCACCGCGTCGTGATGCTCGTACATCCGCGTCATCTCGGCCGGGCCCAGACCGTGCGTCTGGTGCTGCAACCGGCGGCTCACCAGTGCCGTGCCCGCCGTGGCCAGGGCCATCGCGACACCCGCGGCGCCCAGCAGGAGGGGGAGTTGCCGATCGGCGGCGCCGCCGATGTTGTCGGTGGTGACGCCCGCCGACACCAGCCCCTGCACCGAACCGTCGGGCGCCTCGACGGGGACGACGGCCTGCACCAGCCTGCCGATCGTGCCGTCGATCTCCTCGGTGACGGGTCGTCCGGCCAGCGCGGGGGCGACCGTGCCGACGAACTTCTTCCCGATGCGGTCCGGCTTGGGGTGCGTGAAGCGGATCGCGTCGGTGTTCATGACGACGACGAAGTCCACGTGCGCCCTCTTGCGCACCGCCTCCGCCCTTGGCTGCAGCACCTTGGTGGGGTTCGCGCTGTGCAGCGCCTGGAGGGTGCCGGGCGCGTTGGCGAAGGTCTCGGCGACGGCGAGCGAGCGGTTGCGCGCCTCCTGGGTGGTGTCATGACGCACCTGCAGCACCAGCGCCACCACCGAGGCGACGATCAGCAGCATGACGATCACGGCCTGGAGGACGAACACCTGTCCGGCGACGCTGCGGCCGCTGACCGCCGCCCACAGCCTGGCGAGCGGCCGCCGACGGCGGGGGCGGGCGGGGGACGGCGGTGCATGCCCGTCCGCGCGACCGGCACGCGAGGCGCCGACGCGGCGGGGCGGCTGAGCCCGAGATCGACCCGGCAGTCGGACCATGCCCCATGTCTACACTGCGCACCGCCCCGAGGCGAGGCCCACCCCGTCCCGGGGGTGCGCTCCTTCCCGATCCCTCTCCGACATTCCCGAGAACTACTCATTGCCGTAACGGCAAAGTTGTTTGCCCGCGGTGCCGACGGGGCCGCACGCTTCCCCAGGGCGCCGGACCGGCTCGGCGCCGCACCCCGCTTCCGACGCGCAGTCACTCAGGAGGGCCCATGCACCCCGACCCCGCCAGCGACCCCGCCGCCTTCTGGGAGGCCCGATACCGGGACAACGGGCGGGTCTGGAGCGGTCGCCCCAACACCCCGCTCGTCCAGCAGACGGAGGGACTGCGACCCGGCCGCGCCCTCGACCTCGGCTGCGGCGAGGGCGCCGACGCCGTCTGGCTCGCCTCCCGCGGCTGGCAGGTCACCGGCGTCGACATCTCGCCCACCGCCCTCGCCCGCGCCGCCGCGCACGCCGCCGAGGCCGGCGTCGGTGACCGCACCACGTGGGAGCGGCACGAACTGGGCAGGTCCTTCCCAAAGGGCACCTTCGACCTGGTCAACGCGGAATACCTGCAGTCCCCGGTCGCGCTGGACCAGGACGGGGCCCTGCGCCGGGCCGCCGACGCACTCGCCCCCGGCGGCACCCTGCTGATCGTGATGCACGCCGGGTGGCCGTCGTGGCAGGAGGAGCCGCCGTTCGAGGCGGAGTTCCCCACGCTCGACGGGCTGCTCCAGCGGCTGGCACTGCCGGAGGAGGAGTGGGTGCTCGAGACGAAGGAGACACTCCGCAGGCCGAGTCCCTCCCCGGACGGGGTGCGCGGATACCGTGAGGACCATGTGTGGCGGCTGCGCCGGGTGGGAGGGGGGTCGGGCTCGGGAGCCTGAGGCGGGGCCGTCGGCCCCGAGCGCCGAGCCTGGCGGCAACCCGTCCCGGGCCGCGCTCGCCCCGCCCAACGTCCTGGGAGAGCGAGGCCGGCCGGGACGCAGGACGCCCGGCCAGCCCTCAGTCACTCGGTCAGGGCGATGTACTTCTCCTCGAGGAACTCCAGAATCCCCTCCGAGCTGCCCTCGCGGCCGAGGCCGCTCTGCTTGACGCCTCCGAACGGCGCTGCCGGGTCGCTCACCACGCCCCTGTTGACAGCGACCATGCCGGCTTCGAGCCGCCGGGCAACGGCCATGGCGGCCCGCTCCTCGCCGAAGACGTAGGCCATGAGCCCGTAGACCGTGTCGTTGGCCATGCGTACGGCGTCGTCGACGTCGTCGTAGCGGACCACCGCCGTGACCGGTCCGAAGATCTCGGTCACGTTGATCTGCGACCCGTGCTCGACGTCGGTCAGGAGGGTCGCGTCGTAGAAGGCGCCCGTGGCCGAGGGTTTTCCGCCGCGCACGAGGGTGGCGCCGCTCGCGACCGCGTCGTCGACGAGGGCAGCGACCTTGTCGCGCTCTGCGACGGAGACCAGGGCTCCGAGGTGGTGGGAGCGGTCCAGGCCCGGGCCGACCACCATCTCGGCCAGGGCGGCGTCCATGCGGGCGACGAACTCGTCGTGGAGTGAGGTGTGTACGTAGAACCTGTTCGCGGCGGTGCAGGCCGAGCCGCCGTTGCGCATCTTCGCCTGCAGGGCCCCGGCGACCGTGAGGTCGAGGTCCGCGCCGGGCAGGACGATGACCGGGGCGTTGCCGCCGAGCTCCATCGATGTGCTGACGACGCTGTCGGCGCAGGCGTGCAGCAGGGTCCGGCCCACCTCGGTCGACCCGGTGAACGATACCTTCCGCACCTCGGCGCGATCGATCATCTGCTGCACCAGTGGACCTGTCGGCACCGGTGTGACCAGGTTGACCACCCCGCGCGGGACGCCCACTCGACGCAGCGCCTCCACGACGTACGCCGCCGTCAGGGGCGTCTCGCGCGCGGGCTTGAGGATCGTCGTGCACCCGGCGGCGAGGGCCGGAGCGAGCTTGCGGGTCGCCATCGCGGCCGGGAAGTTCCATGGGGTGATCAGCAGCGAGACCCCGACCGGCTGCCGGTCGACGACGATCCGCTTGTCGCCGGACGGCGAGCGCCGGTATTCGCCCGGAATCCGCACCGCTTCTTCCGCGAACCACCGGAAGAACTCGGTGGCGTAGCGCGCCTCGCCGACGGCGTCGGCCCAGGCCTTGCCGTTCTCCCGCACGATCAGGGTCGCAAGGTGCTCCTCCTCCGCGGTGAGCAGCTCGTACGCGGCACGGAGGAGTTCACCGCGCTCCCGTGGTGCGGTCGCCGCCCAGTCGTCCAGCGCGGCGGCTGCCGCGTCGACGGCGTCGTGGCAGTCCCGCTCGGTCGCGATGGCGAACGCGGCGATCGTGGAGAGGTCAGCGGGGTCGACCACATCGAACCGGCCGCCGTCGGCGCCGGCGCGCCACGTGCCGTCGATGAACAGGTCGGCATGCACCGGGGGGAGGCCGGGTGGGGGAGGGCTGGGCAAGGTCATGCGAGGGTCTCCTTCTTCAGGGTTCCGGCCAGGGCACGTCCGAGGAGGTCGAGCAGCAGCTCGTGGGTCGGCTCGACCGGCGCGATCGCCAGCAGTCGCTGCGACTTCTGGGCGAGTCCGGCGATCTGCGGCAACTGGTCTCGCGAGATGCCGATCTCGGTGAGCGAACCGGGTACCCCGATGGCGTGGTTGATCTCGACGATCCTGCGGATGGTCCGCTCGGCGGACGCCTCCTGGGCGGGCAGCCCTTCAAGAGCGGCGCCGAGGCGGGCGATCCGATCGGCGATGTCCGGCTCGGTCCGCATCACGTCCAGGGCGTAGGGGAGCAGCAGCCCGGTACCGAGCCCGTGCGGTGTGCTGGTCATGGCCCCGATCGGGTACTGCAGGGCATGGCACAGATGAGTGCCGGTCGAGCCGAAGGCGATGCCGGCGAGGAGCGCGCCGCGGGCGACCTCCTCGCGCGCCCTGCGGTCCGCGGGCGTGTGCACGGCGGGCGACAGCCACGGCCCCAGGTGCGCCGCGGCCTGTAGGGCCACCGATTCCGCCAGGGCGTTACGGCCGGTGAACACCGGCACCGTGGAAGCCCAGTCCGGGTCGAGGGGGCGGGCGGTGAACGACTCCACCGCGTGTACCAGTGCGTCGATGCCCGAGTACGCGGTCACGGTGGCGGGCGCCCCGAGGGTGAGCTCAGGGTCGACGACAGCCGCGGCCGGTACAAGGAACGGACTGGAGACGCCTACCTTGAGTTCGCGTTCGGGGTCGGACACGACGGCGACGGGAGTCACCTCCGAGCCGGTGCCGGCCGTGGTCGGGACCGCCACGATCGGGAGGACGGGGCCGGGGACGAGGTTCTCCCCGTAGTAGCGGCTCAACGGGCCGCCATGGGTCGCGAGGAGCGCCACCACCTTCGCCGCGTCCAGGGCACTGCCGCCGCCGATCGCGAGGATGACGTCCGCACCGTACGTGCGGGCGAGTTCGGCCGCGCCGTCGAGGGTGGCGACCGGAAGCTCGGGGGTGATGTCGGAGTGCACCCGCACGGTGAGGCCCGCCGTCTCGAGCCCGGTGACGATATCGGCGAGGTGTCGCGAGCCCCGGAGAAACGGGTCGACGACCGCGAGCACTCGTCGGCCATGGACGGCGACGACCTCGGCCAGCTGGGCACGGGTACCGTAGCCGAAATGCACACGTGCGGGGAGACGGAGTGTTCCGGTGAGCTCAGGCATGGGTCAGCCATTCTCTGCCGCCGGCGCTGCCGGCCCTGGATGCCGTGTCGGCCGCCCCGTTGACCGCCGGTTCCACCGCCAACCGGGCGGCGCCGCCGAGCAGGCCGGCATCGTTGTTCAACATGGTGTGGTGGAAGCCTGCACGGGCGAAGATCTCCACGACCTCCCTCGCGGGCAGCGTGCCCCAGGTCCCGAGCGCTGGTCCGTCGTGCTCGGCGTGGGCTGCGCGCAGGAGGCGTCTTTGATGCCGGGGGGTGCTCATGTCGCCGGGTAGTCCTCGGCGTTGAGCACCCAGCCCGAGGCGGAGAAGTCCTCGCGGGGTGGCGAGAAGATGTCGATGAGCTGCTGATGCTCACCGACCCCCTGGGTGGTGTGGACGGTCGGCGGCGGGATCACGCAGATCGATGGGCTGCCGACCTCGAGGCTCTCGTCGGCCCGCCACTGGGTCGAGTCCGGTCCCCACGGGTAGCGGATGTGGTGGACGAATCGGCCCTTCACCGCCAGCGAGATCTGCTCGAAGTCGTCGTGGTGGTGCGGCGACAGCTTGTGTGCGTCGCGTGGTTGCGGTTCCTCGGCGAGGAAGTTGACCATCAGGTTCGTCGTACGGAAGATCCGTCCGAACCGGCCCTCGGTGATCGGGGTCTCTGCCAGCCGGTAGACGCGGAGCGCGAACCCGTCGACCGGGTCGGGCCAGGGAGAAAGGGGAGTGACCCGCTCGTCGGGCTCGGCGTAGACCTCGGAGTTCACGGCGCGTTCGGCGAGGTCCTCGGCCCGGTGGGAGAACAGCCGGATGAGCGCACCGTCCCCCTCGACACGGATCTCGCTGTCGCCGGGAGGCACCACCACGAGGGCTTCCTCGTCGAGCGTCGCTGACGTCCCACCGCCCGTCACCGTGACCGGGGCGCTGTCGGAGTACAGAAGCACGGCGTACTCGTCGGGCTGACCGGACCGGGTGAAGACATCGCCGGCCCGGGCGTCGGTCCAGGCGATGACGAGGTTCGCCGCCCGGGCGACCCACGTCCGGCTGCCGTTCGGGCCGACCTCGGTGGGCGGATGGGAACGGAACTCGATCCGCTGCGCCGACCGGATCGGCGTGCTCGGATCCACTGTTCTGGCCGGGGTGGCCGTGGACAGCTGGGACCGGATGTCGTCGGCGGCATAGGTACTCATATGCGCTTACTCCCTTCGGTGGAGGCTCCGGCGCCGCGCAGCGCGAGCAGGGCGCGCGCATCGGCCGGGGTGGCGATCTGCTTGCCGAGGTCCTCGATCACGGCGCGGATCTTGTGGACCTGCTGGGCGTTGCTCTCCGCGAGCCGGCCCTTGCCGATCCACAGACTGTCCTCGAGGCCGACCCGGACATGTCCGCCCAGCCAGGCGCTGTGGGTGCCGAACTGGATCTGGTCGCGCCCGGCGGCGAACGCGGAGAACGAGTAGTCGTCACCGAACAGCCGGTCGGCCACCCTGACCATGTGCTCGAGGTTGTCGTGGTCGGCACCGATCCCGCCGAGGATGCCGAAGACGCCCTGGATCAGCAGCGGCGGCCTGGCCAGTCCCTTCTCGACGAAGTGGGCGAGTGAGTAGAGGTGCCCGATGTCGTAGCACTCGTACTCGAAGCGGGTGCCCAGTTCCCCCAGGGCCCGCAGTGTCTCCTCGATCTTGTCGAAGGTGTTCACGAAGGGCTGGCTGTACGTGTTGAGGACGTAGGGCCTCTCCC
The DNA here is from genome assembly GCF_030816915.1 of Streptomyces sp. B3I8. Lineage (NCBI taxonomy): Bacteria > Bacillati > Actinomycetota > Actinomycetes > Kitasatosporales > Streptomycetaceae > Streptomyces > Streptomyces sp. B3I8. The sequence continues at coordinate 7,103,798 of NZ_JAUSYN010000002.1, forward strand.
AGTCGTGCCTCCACTCCGTGACCCTGTCGGCGATACCGGAGTAGACGAAGTTCATCGAGCCCATGTTCATCGAGGCGAGCTCGGGCCGGACCCGGATGGCGCCGGCCAGGCGTTGCTCCAGCGTCATGGCCGTCGAGCCGCCGGTGGTGATGTTGATGACCGCGTCGGTCCGGTCCGTGATGCGTCCGACGATCTCCTCGAATATCTCGGGCTCGTACGCGGGGCGGCCGTCGGGGTGACGTGCGTGCAGGTGCACGATCGCCGAGCCCGCCTCGACCGCACCGATCGCGCTGTCCGCCACCTCTTCGGCGGACAGCGGGAGATACGGGCTCTGCGAGGGCACGTTCACGGATCCGGTGACGGCCGTGCTGATGATGACCTTCTCGGCGACCTTCATCAGGCGGTCTCCTCCAGGCCCAGCAGGAAGGCGGTGTTGCGGCAGATCATCTGACGCACGTCCTGCGCGGAGACACCGTGGTCGAGCAGCTGCTGCACGATGTACAGATAGGCGTCCACCGGGAGGGGGTTGCCCTTCTGGCCCAGGTCGGAGTTGATGACCGTTCGCTCGGGGCCGACCTTCTCGATCCAGTTGACGAGCCGCTCGATCGTGAAGTCGGGCGCCGGGACGTCCGGGTGATACATCGAGAGCTCGTGCTCCACGTAGGCGCCGTACCCCACCATCTCCTCGATGTCGGTGTCGGAGGCGTTGACGATGAAGTCGGGGTGGTGCAACAGGATGCGGCGGACCCCGTTGGCGGCGGCGGTCTTGAAGTAGGCCTTCATCGACTCGGCGTCCAGGTGCCCGCCGGTGAGCATGATGCCGGCCTCCGCGACCAGTTTGGTGACGAGGTGAGTCTGCTCCGACACCTCGCCGGAGTCGTCGAAGACCGAGACCTCCTCCTCGTAGAGGTTGCCCGCCGCGGAGGGGAATCCGTCGTCGTGGCTGTGGGCATCGATGTGCTGGGCCGCGGAGACCGTGGGCCCCCAGACGCAGCGGCCGCCCATGTTGATGGCGACCGCGACCGCGGAGGGGTTGATCCCGCCGACCTCGGAGTTGAGCGCGACCCCGCCGTACATCGGGGTGGGTGCCTCGGCGAGCTGGGTCCTCATCGCCAGCAGGTCCATCACGGTGTTGTGGTGATGGGACTTGCACAGGATCGCCCGCATGTTGATGCGCGCCCCGTCGTGGGAGGCCTCCACATGGTCGAACCGGCGCGGGAACGGGCTGGGCCCGGAGTGGCAGTGCAGATCCACGACACCGTCCAGGACCTCGAGCAGTGCGGGAGTCGGTTCCACCGTGACGGTCATTCCCTCTCCTATGTTCAGGATGCGTAATCGAGATTCAGATTACGCACACGCACTTCTGGGTGTCAACGAACGACTTGCCCACCAATGGGGTCGCCCAGATCGCTTGTCACCGAGGTCTTGTTCAGATTGCGAAGCCTGTGCTTGCATTGCGAACGTTCCGAGGGTCGACGGCGGGGCGCCTGTCCGTGGGGCCGGCGGCGGGGCGCCGATCTCGGCCCTCCATATCCAGGAAGGACCACATGAGCATCGAGGTGCGTCGATCGAACGCGGCGCCATCCGGCGAGACGGAGCGAGGCGGGATCCAGTCGATCGACCGCGCCGCGAACGTGCTGGCGCTGCTCGACCAGGACACCCGCAGCCTGACTCCCGCGGTGGTGGCCGAACGACTCGGGCTCAACCGCACCACCGCACACCGTTACCTGCAGTCACTCCAGACCGCCGGATTCCTCAGCACGACGTACGGTCCGGGGCCGCTGCTCGACCAACTCTCGGCCCTGGTGTCGGAGCGCCAGCAGATACTGACCCTCGCGCCCGCAGTCCTGCGCCAGCTCTCCGACAGCACCGACCTCACGACGGTGCTCAGCTTCCTCGGGCGTACCGGGGCGGTGGTGACGCTGGTCGAGGAGGCGCACCGCGGCACGATCATCCTCACTGTCAGGGTCGGCACCGTGCTCGAACCGAAGGCGGCCCAGACCCGGGCGCTGCTCGCGTTCGCGACCGACCCGGCAGCCGTCACCCGGGGGCACGCCGTACTCGGTCCCGCCGAGGCCGCCCTGGAGCGCGAGGCGCTGACGGCGGTACGCCGCCAGGGCATCGCCTGGGCGGAACTCCACGGGCAAGGGCTGGCCTCCGTGGCGGCGCCGGTGTTCGTGGGCAATGAGGCCTCCGCCGCGATGGCACTGATCGGAACGAGCACCATGCTCCAGCCCTTGGAGCGTTCCGCCCGGCGCGTGCAGGAGCTCGAAGAAGCAGCACAGACGCTCGGAACCATGGTTTCGGGCTAGGACAGGAGACGATGTCGATGACGACATGGATGAAACGACAACACTTGAACCCGCTCTGGCTGCTGATGGTGCCGGCCGTGGGCCTGCTCGCGGCGATCCTGCTGTTTCCTCTGGCGCAGAGCTTCGTCCGCAGTCTCGGCGAGCCCACCTGGACCCTTCGGCACTACCAGAACCTGTTCACCGACGGTGTCACACTGCGGGTGCTCGGGCGTACGGCATCGATCTCCGCGGTCGTGACGGTGGTGACGCTCCTGTGCGGCTATCCCTACGCCTACGTGATGACCCGGGTCGGACCGGGGATGCGCGGGCTGCTGCTGGTCCTCGTGCTGATCCCGTTCTGGACCTCCGTGATGGCCCGCAACTTCGCGTGGATCCTCATCCTCCAGCGTGACGGGCCGGTGGACTCCTTCTTCGGTCTGTTCGGCCACAGCGTGGTCTTCTACGGAACGGGCACCGGCGTCACCATCTCGATGAGCCAGGTGATGCTGCCGTTCATGGTGCTGCCCCTTTACAGCGCCCTGAGCGGGATCGACCGGCGGCTGCTACTGGCCGCCCGCGGTCTCGGGTCGCACCCGATCAAGGCATTCTGGAAGGTCTACTGGCCGCTGTCGCGCGGCGGCGTCGTGGCCGGCGTGGTCCTGGTGTTCACCCTGGCACTCGGCTTCTACGTCACCCCGGCCCTGCTCGGCTCGCCCCAGCAGTCGCTGGTCGCCCAGCTGCTCGCGACGCGCACGACCCAGCTCCTGGACTTCGCCGGTGCCGGTGCGCTGGGGATGATCGTCCTCGCGGTCACCCTCGCACTCGTGGCCCTGGCCTACCGGGTGGGGGGCAACGTCTCCGCCATCGGCATCGTCCCGACCACCTCCGCCGAGGAGGAGGAATGACACTGCAACCCGCCCAGAGCCCAGCTGCCATGAAAGAGCCGGCGACGCTCCCGCCGGCACAGTCCCCCTCGGCGACACGGCGCAGCCGCGGGCGCGCCCGCGGGATCGACCCGATCCCCTGGTGGCTGAAGCTCGTCGTCGCTCTCGTCGCGGTCTACCTGATCCTGCCGACGGTGTTCGTCATCCCGATGAGCTTCGGCTCGACCCGGTCGTTCGCCTTCCCGCCGAAGAACCTCAGCCTCGACCTCTACCGCAACTTCTTCACCGACCCGGACTGGCTGACCTCGCTGCGCAACTCGGTGGTGGTCGGGCTGCTGGCCGCCCTCATCGCGACCATCGTCGGCACCGCCGCGGCCGTAGGCCTGCACCACCTTCAGGGCAAGCCGGCGCGGATCCTGCGGGCGTTGCTCATGATTCCGCTGGTGACGCCCGCGATCGTCGTCGCGGTCGCCGTCTACATCTCGTTCCTCAAATGGCACCTCGTCGGGACCGTGCAGGGCTACGTGCTCGCCCATGCCGCCATCGGCGTCCCCTTCGTCCTGGTGGCGGTGACCAGCGCCCTCAGCGGTTTCGACTCCACCCTCGTGCGCGCCTCCGCGTCGCTGGGAGCGTCGCCGCTCAGGACGTTCGGCCGGGTCACGATGCCGCTCATCGGCAAAGGCATCCTCAGCGGCGCCGTCTTCGCCTTCGTGACGTCGTTCGACGAGGTCGTCATCGCCCTGTTCCTGCGCGATCCGACATTCCAGACGATGCCCGTGCAGATGTACAACAGCGTCACCTACGAGATCGACCCCACCATGGCCGCGGCATCCAGCCTCGTGGTGGTCGTGGTGACCGTCGTCTGCCTCGTCCTGCAGTACCTGGGCAGCCGAACCAAGACGCGATAGGAGATCGCATGCCCACCACCCACGCCACGACGCCCACCCCCGAGGCCGCCGCGGAGGCGGTCAACAACCGGTCGGGGACCCGGATCCGGCTCACCGACGTCAGTAAGGACTTCGGTCTCCCCGAGCCCGCGGTCGACACCATCTCGCTGACGATCGAGCCGGGAGAGTTCATGACACTGCTGGGGCCGAGCGGCTCCGGCAAGACCACGACGCTCAACCTCATAGCGGGCTTCGAGACCCTCACCACGGGGTCGATCATGTTCAACGGCGGTGACGTCAGCGCACTGCCCCCGCACAAGCGCAATCTGGGAATGCTGTTCCAGAACTACGCGCTCTTCCCCCATCTGACCGTGGCGCAGAACGTCGCCTACCCCCTGCGCGAACGCCGACTGCCCAAAGCGCGGATCACCGAGAAGGTCGGCCAGGTACTCGAACTGGTGCAACTCACCGGACGCGACAAGCACTACCCCTCCCAGCTCTCCGGTGGGCAGCAGCAGCGTGTGGCGCTCGCCCGCGCCATCGTCTTCGACCCCAACGCACTGCTCCTCGACGAGCCGCTCGGAGCGCTGGACCGCAACCTGCGCGGCACCCTGCAGCAAGAGATTCAGCGCATCCACCGTGAGCTCGGGTCGACGTTCGTGTTCGTCACACACGATCAGGAGGAGGCGATGAACCTCTCCGACCGGATCGCGCTGTTCAACAAGGGACGTCTCGAGCAGGTGGGCACCCCCGAGGCGCTCTACGCGACACCCGAGACGTTGTTCACCGCCCGCTTCCTGGGCGACTCCAACGTCTTCGACATCGCGGACGCGAAAGGTGTCACGTCGGGGAGCGCGGTGGCCTGGGAGGGCCGCACCCTGGCGGTCGAGGCCGGCACGGTGTCGCCGCGGGTCACCGCCGGGGAACCGGCCGCACTCGTGGTCCGCCCGGAGGACATGCGGATCGCCACCACGCCGGACGAGGTGCCGTCCGGGGCCAACCATGTCTCCGCCACTGTGCGCCAGCTCGACTACCTGGGCTCCTACCGCACCGCCGTACTCTCCCTCGGAGGCGGGGGGACCGTGGGACGCGCCCGGCTGGCGCCCCAGGAGGGCGGTCTGCGGGAGGGCCAGGCGGTGACCGCCTGGTGGCATGTCGACCGGCAGCGTGTGGTGGCTCGCTGAGGCACTCGCTTCGTTCACGATACGAACAGCCAGTGCACATCACGCAAGAAAAGGCGCTCCGACCTCTTGTCGGGGTCGCCGCACAGGTCCTAGCGTTCGAAATGTGAAGTCGGAATCTACATTCTGAACACATTGAAGCGAGCCGTGACAGAAAGAAGTGACCCTGATGGCAAGCAAGAGAGTTCTCGGGATTCTCAGCACACTCGTCTGCGCCTCACTGCTGGCCGCCTGCGCGGGCGGTGAGTCCGAGGGCTCCGGCAAGAAGGGCGACGGAAAGCTGACCTTCGTCGCCTACGGCGGCGACGGCCAGAAGACGATGGAGGAGGCCTGGCAGAAGCCGTACATGAAGAAGAACCCGGGCGTCAGCTTCGTCAACACCTCGCCGACCGACGTCGCACAGGTCAAGGCGCAGGTCCAAAGCGGCCAGGTGAAGTGGGACGTCATCGCCACCTCGCCGGCTGCCGCCGAGCAGAACTGCGGGACGCTGTTCGAACCGCTCGAGATCACCGGCGTCAAGCGCAGCGAACTCGTCGAGCAGTCGATAGGGAAGTGCTACACCGGCAACTTCATCAACGCCACGCCGATCGCCTACCGCACCAAGGCATTCCCCGACCCCGCCAAGGCGCCCAAGACCGTGGCGGACTTCTTCGACACCAAGAAGTTCCCCGGCAAGCGAGGGCTGGTCAACAACCTGCAGAACGGCATCCTCGAGTACCCGTTGCTGGCCGACGGAGTGTCGCCCGGCAACCTCTATCCCCTCGATGTCGACCGCTCGCTCAAGAAGCTCGACACAATTCGCGATCAGACCACTTTCGCGCCCAACGTCGGTGCGCTCCAGCAGGCGGTCGGGGCCGGCCAGGTCGACATCTTCGCGTTGCCCGACTCGCGCATCACTCCGCTCCTGCAGGACGGCGTCGACATCACCGTGGTCTGGGACGTGACGGTCACCTCCATCAACGGCTTCGCCGTACCGAAGGGGTCGCCGGAGAAGAAGAACGCCGAGAAGTTCATGGCCTGGGTGCTCGGTCCCGAGGCCTCGGCCAACATCTCCCAGGCGCTCGGCACCGCGCCGATCAACAAGGCCGCGAAGCCGAACCTCTCCAAGGAGGCCAAGCAGGTCGAGGTGTACGGCCCGGCGAACACCGGCAAGACAGTCCTCCAGGACATCGACTGGTATGCCAAGAACTTCAACGATGTGACCACGAAGTTGCAGAACTGGCTGGCCGGATGACGTTCCTCGTCGCGCTGCGAGCCCCGGGCCGGGATGTCCTCCCTGCGAACAGCCGTCCGTACAGGGCGGACAGCGCCCCGGACGGGGCACTCGCCCCGGGCCTCCCTCCGCGGACGGTGAGGGCCGGCGGCGAGAACCGGTCCGAGCCGGACCACGGGCCCGTCGCTGCCGCGCCTCGACGGCAGCGACCGGCACCCCCCAGCCGGAGAGCCACGGCTGCCGGAGGCCCCGTCCCGACGGCGAGGTGGCCGAGGTGCGCCGTGAGGAGTACGGCGTGGTGAGCCCGAAGGTCCTGCCGCTCGTGGCGGCAGGACCGGCCTTCGGTGAGAAGGGGCATCGGGCCACGGTGACATTCCTGGGAGCCGGCGACACCGTCTCGGCTCCGGTGCACGAGAAACCGCGGGAGACCGCACACGCGATCAGTGGCGCGAACGGAGCGCCGCCGGAGGCCGACCTATGACCAAGCCGACATACGACCAGCTCGTGAACGCCCAGCCCCCGTACTCGGCCTGGGACGTCTTCGGACGCGACGACGAGCTGGGCACGATCAACTGGCTGACCCCCGAACGGGTCGCCGCGGCGGCCACGTTGATCCGCACGGGCGAGAGGTTCAACCTCGACCACACGGTGAACGCCTTCGAGCCGTACCCCACCGGGACGCGGCCGGCCACCGAGCACCACGTGTTCGCCAACAACGAGTTCCACCGCGACGACTGGCTCGACTCCTTCTACCTGCAGTCCACCTCGCAGATCGACGCACTGCGGCACATCGGGCACCCGCGGCACGGGTTCTACAACGGACTGTCGGCGGAGGACAACTCCGAGGACACGACTCGGCTGGGCATCCACCGCTGGGCACAGGCCGGCATCGCCGGACGGGGCGTGCTGCTGGACGTGCCTCGCTACTTCGCGGCCGAAGGCCGTGAGTACGACGTCGAGTCGACCGTGCTGATCGACGCCGACACCCTCGACGCGATCGCGGCATACCAGGGCGTCGACTGGCGCGGCGGCGACCTGTTGCTGCTGCGCACCGGCTGGGCGGAGAACTACGTCGCGAAGTCGACCGAGGAGCGCATCGAGTTCAACGCGCGCAACAAGTCACCCGGTCTGGCACAGAGGGAAGCGACGCTGCGCTGGCTGTGGGACCACGAGATCGCGCTCGTCGCCAGTGACACTCCCGGCGTCGAGGCGGACCCGGTCGTCGAGTCCGACTTCCGCGTGCCCGGCGAGCGGCCACCGGAGCACGGTGTCGACCACAGCGGGATGCTGCACCGGCCGCTCATCGCTCTGCTGGGCATGGCGATGGGGGAACTGTGGAAGCTCGACGAACTCGCCGAGTACTGCCTCCGCGAGCGGCGCTACGAGTTCTTCCTGACCTGTAAGCCGCTCAACATCATCGGCGGGGTCGGGTCCCCGCCCAACGCACTGGCGATCGCCTGAGTCCCCCGTCGAACGCAGTCGAGAGAGAGATATGAACGACTTCGAGAACGACATCGTCATCGTCACCGGAGCGAGCACCGGGATCGGCGCCGCGACCGCGCGGCTGCTGGGCTCCTCCGGAGCGCGAGTGGTGGTGAACTACAACCGCTCGAAGGACCAGGCGGAGGGCGTCGTGAAGGACGTCAAGGAGGCCGGCGGTGACGCCATCGCCGTCCAGGCCGACATGGGCTCGGAGGCCGACGTCCTCCGGCTCTTCGAAACGACCGACGAGGCCTTCGGGCCGGTCACCGCACTGGTCAACAACGCCGGCGTGAACGGGCCTCGGCACCGCGCCGCCGACGAGTACGAGTGGCAGGAGACGATGGATCTGCTGGCGGTCAACACGGTGGGCGTGCTGATCGCCTGCCGGGAGGCCATCAAGCGGATGTCGACCAAGCACGGCGGCAACGGCGGCACCATCGTCAACGTCTCCTCCATCGGTGCCCTGACCGGCTCGCCCGGCCGGTTCATCCACTACGCCGGCTCGAAGGCGGCCGTCGACACCATGACCAAGGGACTCGCCGTCGAGGTCGCGCGCGACGGCATCCGAGTGAACTCCGTCCGGCCCGGGATGGTGGACACCCCCATCCATGCCAAGACCGGCCAGGCCGACCGGATCGCCGAGTTCGCCGCACAGAACCCTCTCGGCCGCGCTGGTCTCCCGGAGGAAGTCGCCGAGGCCATCGCATGGTTGCTCTCCGGGAAGTCCTCTCTCGTGACCGGCGCGGTGCTCGACGTGATGGGCGCGCAGCGCTGACCGTCCCGTCCGGGCGCCGCCGGCAGGGCGTGGCCGCGCTCTCGGCTCGCCCGGGGCCGGCCGTGCAGCAGTGCGGCGATCCGGGAGGCGCCGCAGGCCGGATCGCGCAGCAGGTCGCGGAGGGCGAGCGCGTCCTCGCGCGCGGGCTCGACGGGATCCCGGAGGCCTCCAGGTACAACACTCCCGTCGCGGCGGCCACGGCCAGGTCGGAGCGCTCCAGCCCGCACCAGCGCCGCGCATACGGCACCTGGTTGAGGGGCGGTCGCCGCCCGCGCGACGCTCGCCGAGGCATTCGCCCACTTCATGCCGTCGCGCTGCGAACCGTGCCGCGCCGCCGGCGAAGGTGGTCCGCCGATATCGCGACGGCAGAGGGACGTCGGCACCACCCCCAGCGCCTCGGCACAGGCCGAGCCGACTCGGAGGATCCGGGCCGAACCGGCGAGCCGGCCCTGACGCCCTCACCAATCCCTGGAAGGACAGTATGAGATCGAAGGTGTTCGATTCTCCCGCAGCCGCAGTCGCGGACATCGTCGACGGATCGTCGCTCGCGGTCGGAGGGTTCGGCCTGTGCGGTATTCCGTCAGAGTTGATCGGTGGCCTCGCCATGAGCGGAGTGACCCGGCTCGAAGTGTTCTCCAACAACTGCGGCGTCGACGACTGCGGTCTGGGCGTACTGTTGTCGGCCGGCCAGATCCGCCGGGTCACCGCGTCGTACGTGGGCGAGAACAAGGAGTTCGCGCGCCAGTACCTGTCGGGTGAGCTCGAGGTGGAGCTGACCCCGCAGGGCACGCTGGCCGAACGCTTGCGTGCGGGCGGTGCCGGGATCCCCGCCTTCTACACACCGGCCGGTATCGGCACCATGGTGTCCGAGGGCGGCCTGCCATGGCGGTACAACGCAGACGGCTCGATCGCAGTGGCGTCGCCGCCCAAGGAGACCCGCGAGTTCGGTGACCGGAGCTACGTTCTCGAAGAGTCGATCACGGCGGATTTCGCACTCGTCCACGCCGAGGTCGGCGACGCCGAGGGCAATCTCGTGTTCGCCAAGACCGCCATGAACTTCAACCCGCTTGTCGCCATGGCCGGCCGGGTCACCATCGCCCAGGTCGAGAAGCTCGTCGAACCCGGCGAACTCGATCCGGCGCAGGTACACCTGCCGGGGGTGTTCGTGCAGCGAGTGGTACGCGTGGGCGCGGTGGACAAGCGAATCGAGAAGCGGACGGTGTCGGCATGAGTTGGTCACGTGAACAGATGGCTGCGCGCGCCGCAGCCGAGATGATCGACGGCGAGTACGTCAATCTGGGGATCGGACTGCCGACCTTGATCCCCAACTACCTGCCCGCAGGGGTCCGGGTGGTGCTTCACTCGGAGAACGGGATACTCGGCACCGGCCCGTACCCGACCGTGGACCACGTCGATCCCGACTTGATCAACGCCGGCAAGGAAACGGTGACGGTGAACCCCGGTGCGGCTTTCTTCGATTCGGCGTTGTCGTTCGGCATGATCCGCGGTGGTCACATCGACACCGCGGTTCTCGGTGGCATGCAGGTTTCCCGGAACGGTGACCTTGCCAACTGGATGGTGCCGGGCAAGATGGTCAAGGGCATGGGGGGCGCCATGGATCTGGTGCACGGCGCCCGGCGCGTCATCGTGGTCATGGAACACACGGACCGTCACGGCAATCCCAAGCTCGTCGACGAGTGCTCCCTGCCGCTCACGGGCCGGGCGGTGGTGCAACACGTCATCACCGACCTCGGCGTGATCGACGTCCGGGGCGGCGCACTCGTGCTGCGCGAACTCGCCCCCGACGTCACCGTGGAGGAGGTGCGGGCCGCTACCGGCGTCGGCCTGCTCGTCGAGTCGGCCGGATAGCCGGCCACGGTCCAGTTCCAGGCAGACCTTGGGGGTGAGCAGTCCCGCGAACGCGGCGAACTCAAGTGTGGGACGGCCGCGGCCGACGTCGGCCTCGTTGTCCCAGACCAGCGTCTCGGGGGGACGGCGACCCGCTCGGAGGCCGTTCTACCATGTCCGAAACGGAGTTGCCGCGGGCGATCCGCAAGGCCAACAGGTCACCTACGCGGGAGGCCAGGGCGTGGAGCGGGGCGCGTTGCGGCGCGGGCCGGCGCCCCGCGACGTAACGTGCAGTCGCACGGCCCACCTGACCCCACCCCGGCCCCTCCCGACCACCAGAAGGCGCAGACCAATGACCACCACACCCACCGTCGCCGTCCTCGGTACCGGCATCATGGGCGCGCCCATGGCGCGCAACCTCGCCAGGTCCGGGCTCGCCGTGCGGGCCTGGAACCGTACGCGGGACAAGGCGGAACCCCTGACGGCGGACGGCGTCACGGTCACCGACACCCCCGCCGAGGCCGTCACCGGCGCCGACGTCGTCCTCACCATGCTCTACGACGGCCCCGCCACCCTCGACGTCATGCGGCAGGCCGCCGACGCGCTGCGCCCCGGCACCGCGTGGGTACAGTCGACAACGGCGGGCATCGAGGGGATCGACGACCTCGCGGCCTTCGCCCGCGTCCACGGCCTCGTCTTCTTCGACGCCCCCGTGCTCGGCACCCGTCAGCCCGCCGAGGCCGGACAGCTCCTCGTCCTCGCGGCCGGCCCCGAGGCGCACCGCCCGGCCGTGGCCCCCGTCTTCGACGCCGTCGGCGCCCGGACCGTGTGGACCGGGGAGGACGGTGCGGCCGGCACCGCCACCCGGCTGAAGCTGGTCGCCAACAGCTGGGTCCTCGCGGCCACCAGCGCCGCCGGCGAGGTGCTCGCCCTGGCCCAGGCGCTCGGCGTCGACCCGGCGCATTTCTTCGACGCCATCGGCGGCGGTGCCCTCGACCTGCCCTACCTGCGGGCCAAGGCCGACCTCGTGCTGAACGACCGGCTCTCGCCCGCCCAGTTCGCCGTGGCGACGGCCGCCAAGGACGCCCGGCTGATCGTGCGGGCCGGGGAGCGGGGCGGTGTCCGCCTCGACGTCGCCGCCGCGAGCGCCGCGCGCATGGAGCGTGCCGCCGCGCAGGGGCACGGCGACGAGGACATGGCCGCCGCCTACTACGCCAGCTTCGAGCAGCCGCCCGCGCCCGAGGGAGCCTGACCTCTCTCGACACCTCCGGGCGGACCTGCCCCGCTCCCGCGTGGCCACCGATTCGCATGCTGATGGCACATACATTTAGTGTCGGTCCGAGCAAGCAGAGAAGCATGCGGGAAACCAGCAGAACCGTGTGTCCGCCCGGAGGAGCAGTCCCCTTGTCCAGCAGTCTCTTCACGCCGTACACCCTGCGGGGCGTCACCTTCCCCAACCGGGCATGGATGGCCCCGATGTGCCAGTACAGCGCCCCCGCCGAGGGAGCCGGCACCGGCGCCCCCACCGACTGGCACCTGCAGCACTACGGTGCCCGGGCGGTGGGCGGTCCCGGGCTCATCCTGGTCGAGGCCACCGGTGTGGTGCCCGAGGGCCGCATCTCCCCGTACGACCTGGGCATCTGGAACGACACCCAGGTCGAGGCGCACCGCCGGATCACCTCCTTCCTCAGCGAGCACGGCGTGGTGCCGGGCATCCAGCTCGCGCACGCTGGCCGAAAGGCCAGCACCGACGCGGAGTTCTACAGCGGCGCCCCGCTGACGCCCGACCGTCTCGGCTGGCGGCCCGTCGCGCCGAGCGGACTCCCCTTCGACGAGGGGCACCCGGTGCCGCACGAACTGGCCGCCGAGGAGGTCCGGGGCGTCGTCGACGGCTTCGTCGCCGCCGCCCGCCGGGCCGTCGAGGCCGGCTACCGGGTCCTGGAGGTGCACGCCGCGCACGGTTACCTCCTCCACGAGTTCCTCTCCCCGCTCTCCAACCACCGCGGGGACGACTACGGCGGCTCCTTCGAGAACCGCGCCCGCCTCGCCGTGGAGATCGCCGACGCCGTCCGCGCGGCCGTCCCCGAGGAGACTCCCCTCTTCCTCCGGGTGTCGGCCACCGACTGGGTCGAGCCGGAGGGCTGGACGGCGGACGACACCGTACGGCTGGCCGCGCTGCTCAAGGAGCACGGCGTGGACCTGCTGCACGTCTCCACCGGCGGCAACGTGCCGCACGCCCGCATCCCCGCCCAGCCCGGCTACCAGGTCCCCTTCGCGGCCCGGGTACGCCGGGAGGCGGGGCTGCCGACCGCCGCCGTCGGCCTGATCACCGACCCCGAGCAGGCCGAGAAGATCCTCGCCGACGGAGAGGCGGACGCGGTGGCGCTCGGGCGCGAGCTGCTGCTCAACCCGTACTGGCCGCGCCAGGCCGCCCGCGCCCTGGGCGAGGAGCACCCCTTCCCGCCCCAGTACGGGCGGGCCGAGCGCGCCCGCCGGGCGAGCGTCTGACGGCACGCGCGGCGACACGTCACGCGCCCACGGAGGTCCCGCGAGGAACCCCGTTCCCGAGGGGCGTTGAGGGGACGGCAAGCGGCTCCCGCTATGTTCCTCCCCAAGCGCACGGGGGATCCCCTGCTCCCCCTTGGGCGTGCGTGCGAACATTCGGAGCCGACGTGCAGACGACAGACGAACGGACCGGGGTGGCGGGGGGATCGCCCGCGCGACCCGGGCCATCCGCGCCACCCGGTCCGGCCGAAGACGCCCCCGGCCGCGGCCTGCCCCCGTACTGGGCGCTGTGGCTGCTCGCGGCGGCCGTCCTGCCCGGCACGGCGCTGTTCGTCGCCGTGCGCGGCGTGGACGCGCCCGCCGTGCAGGCGTGGCGGACCGTGTGCCTGGCGATCACCGTGCAGGCGCTGCCGTTCCTCCTGCTCGGCACCGCCCTGTCCGGCGCCATCAACGCCTTCGTACCCGCCCGGGTGTTCGGCCGACTGCTGCCGAAGCGGCCCGCGCTGGCGGTGCCGGTCGCGGGGGTCGCGGGGGTCGTCCTGCCCGGCTGCGAATGCGCGTCGGTGCCGGTCGCGGGCAGTCTGATCGGCCGGGGCGTGGCCCCGGCCGCCGCGTTCACGTTCCTGCTCTCCGCGCCCGCGATCAACCCGGTCGTCCTCACCGCCACCGCGATCGCCTTCCCGGGCAGCCCCCTGATGGTGCTGGCCCGGCTCCTCGCCTCCCTCGTCACCGCCTCCGTCATGGGCTGGCTCTGGCTCCTGCTGGGCCGCACGGAGTGGCTGCGACCGGCGGTGCGGCACACCGGGCACCGGCCGGGGCACAGCCGCTTCACCGAGTTCCGGCTCGGCTTCCAGCACGACTTCCTGCACGCGGGCGGCTTCCTCGTCCTCGGCGCGATGGCCGCGGCCACCTTCAACGTGACCGTCCCGCGTTCGCTGCTCGACGCGTTCACCGGCTCGCCCTGGCTGTCGGTCCTGTTCCTCGCCGCCCTCGCGATCCTGCTCGCGGTGTGTTCCGAGGCCGACGCGTTCCTCGCCGCCTCGCTCACCGGGTTCCCGCCGGTGGCGCGGCTGGCGTTCATGGTGGTCGGCCCCATGGTCGACCTGAAGCTGATCGCCCTTCAGGCGGGCACGTTCGGCCGGGCCTTCGCGGTCCGCTTCTCCGCCGCCACGACGGTCGTCGCCGTCGTGTCCAGCGCGCTGATCGGAGGCGTCCTGCTGTGAACCGGCCCGCGCAGGTGACGCTCCTCGTCCTCGGCGGCCTCGGCCTGCTGCACACGTCGCTCTTCACCGATCTGTGCCTGCGCTACGTGCGGCCGGGGATGCGCCCGCTGCTCATCGCGTCGGGTGTGCTGCTGCTCGTGCTCGGGGTGGCGGAGGCGTGGTCGCGCCGGACCCCGCGGGAGACGCCGGACAGTCACGCACACCAGGAACAGCGACACGGCCAGGGACACAGGCAGGGCCACGACGACGGCCACGGCCACGACCATTCCTCCGTCCCCCGCGTCGCCTGGCTGCTGTTCCTGCCCGCGCTGAGCCTGCTGTTCTGGGCCCCGCCCGCCCTCGGCGCGTTCACCGCCGCCCGGCAGCCGCCCAAGCAGGTATCCGAACAGGACCACTTCGACCCGCTGCCCGCCACCTCGCCGCTGCCGATCACCCTCACCGACTTCACCCGCCGGGTACGCCAGGACCGTACGCGGGCGGTCGAGGGCCGCACCGTGGAGATGACCGGCCTCGTCACACCCGTCCCCAAGGGCGACCGGGCCGGCGGGGACTGGGATCTGACCCGCATCATCATCTCGTGCTGTGCGGCCGACGCGCAGTCGGTGAAGGTGCGCGTCCACCGGACTCCCGCCCCGCCCGCGGACACCTGGGTGAGGGTCACCGGCACCTGGCACCGGGACGGCACCCTCGGTACCTCCACCGCCGACGTCGCGCTCGACGCCCGTACGGTCACGAAGGTGCCCCGCCCGGTCAACGGCTATCAGGACGCCCTGCCCCTCACCCCGTCGCGCTGAGCCGCCCCCTCACCCCTCGCGCCGAGCGGTCGCCCGCCCCGAGCCGTCGTCTCGCGGCGGAGCCCCGCCGCCGTCAGGGCTTGCGACCGACCCCCACGTACAGCGGCTGGTCGCGGCGCGCCGGCGCGTCCGGGTCCGGACGCCAGCGGGTGGCCAGCTCCACGCCGGGCTCGCACAGTTCGAATCCGTCGAAGAAGCGGGTCACCTCGGCACGGGAGCGAGCCTCGACCGGTGTCCCCCCGGCCCGGTAGATGGCGTCGACGCGGTCCCAGATCTCGGGCTGGAACTCCCCGGTGACATGGGAGATCACGAGGTGACTGCCCGCTGCCAGCGGCTCCGTCAAGGTCGCGACGATCTCGTACGGGTCGTGTCCGTCGGCGACGAACGGCAGCAGCGCGATCAGGGAGAGGCCGATCGGCCGGTCGAAGTCCAGGTGCTCCCTCACTCGGGCGAGGATCCTCTCCGGCTCCCGCACATCGGCGTGCAGGTACGCGGTGCGGCCCTCCGGTGTGCTGTCCAGCAGCGCCTCGGCGTGCCGTAACACGATGGGATCGTTGTCGACGTAGATCACCCGGGCGTCGGGCGTGATGCCCTGCACGATCTGGTGGAGGTTGGGCTCGGTCGGTATCCCCGTGCCGATGTCCAGGAACTGACGGACCCCCTGGTGCGCCAGGAAGCGGGCGGCCCGGTGCATGAACTCACGGTTGGACCACGCGGTGTCCTTGACGTCGGGCAGTAACTCGACGATCTTCCGGGCGGCTTCGGCGTCGGCCGGGTAGTGGTCCTTGCCGTCGAGGAACCAGTCGTACATCCGCGCCGAATGCGGTGTGCCGGTGTCTATCTCGCTCGCGCTGAACCCGGTGTCGGTCATGTCGGCCTCCGCTGAGGTGTTCCGGTGTGGTCGCGGCCCATGGGAGTGCGGGCGGTTCAGCGGTACCACGGCGCCGGTCCGCCCGGCCATGGAGTACGGCTGCCGATTCGGCCGGCCCGGACGCGTCAGAGGTCGAACTCGTGCGGCGGAAGGCCGAGGGTGAAGCACGCCTCGCGCACCACGGCCTGCTCGGTCTTGTCGAAGTCGCCGTCGGCGCCGCCGATGACGATGCCGATCTGGACGACGGCCCGCGCCTCGGCGGGCTTCTTCTTCGCTTTGGCGATCTCCTGGAGCACGCTGACCTTGCCGAACGCGAAGTCGGCGGTGAGCTTGTTCAGGTTGTCCTCGAAGCGGCGGCGCAGGTCGTCGGCGGGGAAGTTCTGCAGTACCTCGTTGGTGGAGATGAGCTGCGCGACGCGCTGCCGCTCGGACGGGTCCACGGTGCCGTCGGCCGCCGCGACCAGCGCGCACATCGCCATGGCGGCGTCGCGGAAGGCGCCGCTCGTCAGGTCGTTCTTCTTCGCGGTGAGCTGGGTCTGCATCGTCGACGCGGACTCCTTCAGGCGGTCCCACAGGGCCATGCGCACTCCTACGTGGTGAAACGATCCGGCCGCCCTTGCGACGGGCCGGCTGCCGCCGATGTCCGACAGCACTGTAGGAACTACCCGCGGCCCCCACGAGTTCCGCCCGCAGAGCGGTGATCCGTGAGTTCGCGCGCAGGGTGAGCCTGGGGTATGATCATCACAACACGCCGCCGGGGGTGAAGAACCGGCCGGAGTGCACGCGTTGGTGGTCCAAGGAAAGGCGCCCCGCTTCCTGCGGGGAGATGCAGGTGCAAGGCCTGCCCAGCGCTCCAGTGTCGCCCCGCCCCGGGACATCCGGGACGGGGCGTTCGCGTTCCCTCGATGGGGCGCGCCGGGGCCGGGCCCGCCCCATCCGGATCCGGGGGCTCCGGACCGGGAGGGCTCCGGACCGGGAGGGCTCAGGCGCCCACCGTTCCGTCGATGCCCTCCCGCAGGAAGTCCGCGTGGCCGTTGTGCCGCGCGTACTCCAGCAGGACGTGGACCATCACCATCCGCAGCGACACCCGTTCGCCCCACCGCGGCTGGTACCCGGCCAGTTCCAGTGAGGCCGCCTCCCGCTCGATGCGGCGGGAGACCTCGACCTCCGCCTCCCAGGCCGTGAACGCCTCCACGCGGGTCGACGCGCTCGCGTCGTACGCCGCCTGGAAGTCGATCTTCTCGGACCACACCATCGGAGCCTCGTGGTCCTCGAACACCCGGCGGAACCAAGCGCGTTCCACCTCGGCCATGTGCCGTACCAGGCCGAGCAGCGTCAGCGTCGAGGGCGGCGAGGAACGGCGTCGCAGCTCCTCGTCGGTGAGGCCCTCGCACTTCATGGCGAGCGTCGCCCGGTGGTAGTCGAGGAACGCGCGCAGGGTCTCGCGCTCACCGCCGAGGCGTGGGGGTCCGATGCGGGGGTCGGTGCTCACGCTCACATGCTCCCTTGCTGCCGTACGGCGGTCTGCCGCGGTCGGCGGCCGTGCCCGGGCACGGCCGCCGACCGCGGGCGGGCGTGGTCCAACTGGTCAGCCCGCCACCGGCGTCTGCAGGGTTTCCCGGTATGCCGTGGCCACCGCCACCAGCCGGTCGAGCGCGTCCCGGGTCTCCATGAGTTCCTCGATGTGCCGGGACAGCCGCTCGCGCTCCTGCGCCATCCGTGCGAGGGCCGCGTCGGAGTTGTCCGCGCTGGGCGCGTCCACGCACGGCATCAGTTCGAGGATGGTCCGGCTGGAGAGCCCCGCGGTGTACATCCGCTGGATGAACGCCACCCGCTCGATCTCCTCCTCGGTGTAGTGCCGCTGCCCGCTGGGGCTGCGGACGCTCTTGAGCAGCCCCTGCTCCTCGTAGTAGCGCACCGACCGGACGCTGACCCCGGCCCGTGACGCGAGCTCCCCGATACGCATGCCGTCCTCCCACCCGCTCCCGCTGTGACCTGCCGCACAGCTCTTGCCTCTGACGTCAATGTCAGGTTTTAGCGTAGCGCCGTGCCCGAGGTCCGGGCACCTCGGATCCTACGGAGTCTCGCATGACCAGCCTTTTCGACGCCTACCGTCTCGGCGGACTCGACCTTCCCAACCGGACGGTGATGGCACCGATGACCCGGGTGCGTGCCGCCGCCGACGGACTGGCCACCCCCTCGATGGCCACGTACTACGCCCAGCGCGCGACCGCCGGGCTCATCGTCTCCGAAGGTGTGCAGCCGAGCCTGGTGGGGCAGTCGAACCCGGGCACCCCCGGGCTGCACACCGACGCGCAGGTCGCCTCCTGGCGGCCCGTCACGGCCGCGGTGCACGCCAACGGCGGCCGGATCTTCGCCCAGCTCATGCACGGCGGCAGGGTCTCCCACCCCGACACCACCGGCCACCGGCCCGTGGGCCCGTCCGCCGTCGCCGCCACCGGTGAGGTGTTCACCCCGACGGGGCCGCAGCCGGCGCCCGTACCGCGCGCCCTGGAGACCGACGAGGTCCCCGAGCACGTGCTGTCCTACGCGCGGGCCGCCCGCCGCGCCCTCGACGCCGGCTTCGACGGGGTGGAACTGCACGGCGCCAACGGCTACCTGATCTCCCAGTTCCTCTCCTCCAACGCCAACCTGCGCACCGACCGCTACGGCGGTTCCACGGCCAACCGCATCCGGTTCGCCGTCGAGGCCGTGGCCGCCACCGTCGACGCCGTCGGCGCCGGGCGGACCGGCATCCGGCTCTCCCCGGGCGGCACCTTCTGGGGCGTCGAGGAGAGGGACGTCCCCGAGCTCTACGCCGCCCTGCTCACCGAACTCGCCCGGCTGGAGCCGGCCTACATCCACCTTGAGGCCACCGCCGAGGAGGACGTGCTCCTGGGCCTGCGGCGGGCGTGGCCGGGCACCCTCGTCATGAACCCGGTGCTCCCCATGGGTGCCAAGCAGACCGGCCGCGCCGAGGCCGACCGCTGGCTCGACCTCGGCGCCGACCTCATCAGCTTCGGCCGCGGCTTCCTCGCCAACCCCGACCTGGTGGAGCGCCTGCGCACCGGAGTCCCGCTCGCCCCGGCCGACGAGGCCACGTACTACACGGGCGGCGACCAGGGGTACCTGACGTATCCGACGTACCAGCACGCGGCGGCCTGAACGGGCCCCGAACGGGCGGGCGCGGTGCCGGGGGAGGGCGCGATCGGCAGAGTCCGGGCGCGCCGGGCCGGTTCAGGCTCGGGTCCGGGTCCGGGTTCCGGCTCAGGCGGGCGGGCGGTCGTCGTCGCCCGCCCCCCGCGCGAGGGTGTCCGCCACCGTGGTGCGGGCGAGCCGGGCCACCGCGCGCAGTTCCGGCACCGGTGTGCCGGCCCGGCTCAGTACGGCGAGCGACTGGTTGACGGCGACGACGTACGTGGCGAGTTCGTCGAGCGTGCGTCCGTCGGCGGAGGAACGCGCCAGCGCCGCGCGCACCCGCCGGCGCTGCGCGTCGAGCAGCGCGCGCACCCGGGCTCCGCTGTCCTCCTCCAGCGTCGCCGACTGTGCGGCGGACTGCGCGATGAGGCACCCGGCGGGCAGCGTGGGGTCCTCGATGCGGGCGAGGGTGGCGTCGAGGAACGCCTCCACCGCGCGCACCGGATCCCCGGAACGCGCGGCGAGCGCCTCGTCGTGGAGGGCGCCGTAACGCGACGCGTAGCGGTCGAGGCAGGCGCGGAAGAGGGCGTCCTTGTTGCCGAAGGCGCCGTAGAGGGATCCGCGGCCCAGGCCGGTGGCGTTGCCGAGGACGTCGAGCGAGGCGTCGGCGTAACCGCGCTCCCAGAACACGCGCATGGCCCGGTCGAGAGCCTCGTCCACGTCGAACTGCTTCCGGCCCGGCATGCCGCTCACCTGTCCTTCCGGCTCGTACCCTCCGACGCCCGTGATCCTACAACCATCTTGGACCGATCGGTCGAGATATCATTGACCGATCGGTCCAAGATGATTAACGTGACGTGGACCGAGGCCGCCCGCGTCGAAAGGCCGCACCATGTCCGCTTCCGCCCCCAGCACGCCACCGCCCGGGGAACCCGGCTCCGTCTCCGGCGTCCCGGACCTGCCGCCCGGCTTCGCCGCCACCTTCACCAGCCGGTACGTCGACACCGGCACCCTGCGCCTGCACGCCGTCACCGGGGGTGAGGGGCCCGCGCTGCTGCTCGTCTCCGGCTGGCCGCAGAACTGGTACGCCTGGCGGCTGCTGATGCCGGCGCTGGCCCGCGACTTCCGGGTCGTCGCGGTGGACCCGCGCGGTGTCGGCCTCTCCGACAAGCCCGAGGACGGCTACGACACCGCCACGCTCGCCGCCGACATGGCGGACCTGATGACGGCGCTCGGCCACCGCCGGTTCGCCGTGGTCGGCCACGACGTGGGGATGTGGATGGGATACGCGTTGGCCGCGGACCACCCGGACCGGGTGGCACGCCTGGCGGTCGCCGAGGCGGCCATCCCCGGGCTGTCCCCCTCGCCGCCGCTCTTCGGCAGCGCGACGGCCAACGACCGGCTCTGGCACTTCGCGTTCAACCGCCTCACGGAGCTGAACGAACAACTCGTCAGTGGCCGTGAACACCTCTACTTCGGCCGCCAGTTCGCCACCAAGACGGCGAAGCCGCTGCCCGAGAGCGCCGTCCGGTACTACATCGACACCATGGCCCGCGATCCCGAGGCCCTGCGCGGCAGCTTCGCCCCCTACCGGGCGCTGGACGAGACGTTCGCGCAGAACGAGCGGCGAGCCGAACGCCGGCTGACCCTCCCCGTGCTGGCGATCGGGGGAGCGGAGGTCCTCGGCGCGGGGGTCGGCGAGACGATGGCACGCGGAGCGGACGACGTGGAGACCCTCGTCCTGCCCGACTGCGGCCACTACCCGGCCGAGGAGGCCCCCGAGGCGATGCTCACCGCGCTCACCGCGTTCCTCGCCCCCTACCGGGACGGGAAGGACGGCTGACGAACGCTCCCCGTCGCCGTACAACCCTCGGGCAACTCGGGATGTCCTAATCGGTAAGCGGGGATCGGGGCACATACATATGGGTATGTGGATACCCGGATACGGGAGCTGATGGGTGGATATCGCCCGCGACTTCCCTTCCCGCCTCGCATTCCGGACCACAGACCACCATGTACGGGGGAACACATGATCACGAACCGCAGGCATGTCCGTCGGGGCACCGTCGCGGCGCTCGCCGCCGTCACCGCGGGCGTTCTGTCGCTGGCCGGCGCCGGTACGGCGGGCGCCGACCCCGCGGCCGCCACCGACACCCGGCAGATCGCCTCCTCGGAGCTCGGCGACGACTACAGGATCACCCTGACGGCGGAGCGCACCGCCGGCGACGAATACAGCGCCTCCGTGCGGCTGCGGGTCTACACCCGCAGCGACGGCGCCTGGCAGCAGTCGGACAGCGCGGTGGTCGGAGAGCCGGAGGGCTGGTTCTGGTACCCGCTCACCGGCAAGGGCGCCGTCTGCCAGTTCTCCACGTCGAGCAGCGAGCCGGCGCCGATCGACGTCAGTCTGCTGCTGACGCCCTCCCTCGGCTGCTCCCTGCCGCAGCACTTCACCCTGGAGGAGGGCACCCTGCACGCCGGCTGAGCCGACGCGCGCGGGGAACGCCCGGTGGCGGCAGCGGCGGCGCCGCCGTCCCTCAGGCCTTCCCCGCCGTGAAGAACGCCCCGCCCTCCGCGAAGACGGACTCGGCGAAGCGTTCGCCCATACGACGATGGGCCGCCGCGTCCGGATGGAGGGCGTCCGGCAGCGGCAGCTCCTCGGCGTCCGCCTCGCCGTAGAGGTCGCGGCCGTCGAGGTGGTGCAGGTGCGGGTCGTCGGCCGCCCGCTGGGCCACGATCCGGGCCAGCTCCTCGCGGACGACGTTCAGCGTCAGCTTGCCGGCCGCGCGCTCCGCCGGGTCCCCGGCCGCCCGGGACCGCAGCCGGCCGGCGGCGAGGTCGGAGAAGTCCGGGACGCTCGGGCCGGGGGTGTCCTCGTGGATGGGGCACAGGATGGGCGAGACGACGAGCAACGGCGTCGTCGGGTGGCCCTCGCGGAGCGTGTCGAGGAAACCGTGGACCGCGGGAGTGAACGCGCGCAGCCGCATGAGATCGGCGTTGACCAGGTTGATGCCGATCTTGACGCTGATCAGGTCCGCGGGGGTGTCCCGCATGGCGCGGGCGGTGAACGGGTCGAGCAGGGCGCCGCCGCCGAGCCCCAGGTTGACCAGCTCCACTCCGCCCAGGGAGGCGGCCAGCGCCGGCCAGGTGGTCGAGGGGCTCGCGGCGTTCGAACCGTGGCTGATCGAGCTGCCGTGGTGCAGCCACACCCGGCGGCCCCGGTCCGGCACGGGTGCGACGGGGGCGTCGGTGCGCAGGGCGAGGAGTTCGGTGGTCTCGTCGTGCGGCAGCCAGAGCTCCACGTCCTTGAGCCCCTCGGGCAGGTCCGTGAAGCGCACGGTGCCGGGAGCGCCGGTCCGTGACTCGAAGGTGCCGGCGGTCATGTCGACGACCAGGGTGTTGCCGCCGGTCACGCGCGCCTGTCCGAACAGCCGGCCGTCGACCACCAGGTCGTACACACCGTCCGGCCGGGGCGGCGCGCCGACGTACTCCCGCTTGGTGGGCAGCGTGTCCAGCTCGACGGCGGTGGCCCGGGTCCGGAAGGCCAGCCGTACGCCGGAGGGCTGGGACTCCGCCATGGTGAGCTGCCCGTCGGCGACCTGGGCGCGGGCCCGGGCGGGCAGCCGGTGCGGGAGCACGCCCCGCGCGGTGGTCTCCAGCTCCAGGGCGCCGCGCAGAAGCGCGGGGGAGAGGGGAGTGGTGATCCAGTCGTTCAGGGGGAGGTCGTTCATGGGGAGGTGCTGCCTCAAGGTGTCGATCGGAGGAGTGAAAGGGAGGGGGCGGGAGAGAGGCGGACGGTGTGGAGGGCGCCCGTCGGACGCCCGTGCTCACGCCGGGGGCCAGTTGCGCAGCAGGGCGTCGAGCGCGTCCAGGATGCGCGCCCAGCTCACCTGCGAATCCGGGGCGCTGTGGCTGAACCCGCCGGCCGCCTCCAGGCTGACGTATCCGTGGAAGACGCTGCCGAGCAACCGGACCGCATGGGTCTGGTCCGGCTCGGTGAGGTCGTAGCCGCGCAGCACGGCCCGCGTCATGTGCGCGTGCCGACCGCCCGCGCTCGCGGCCGCGGTCTCCGGGTCGAGCCGGTACCGCGCCGCGTCGTAGCGGCCGGGGTGCTCCCGGGCGTAGTCCCGGTAGACGTCCGCCAGGGCGGTGAGCGCGTCCTTGCCGGCGCGTCCGGCGAGGGCGGCGGCCCCGCGGTCGGCGAGTTCCTCGAGAGCGACGAGGGCGATCCGGGTCTTGAGGTCGTGCGAGTTCTTCACGTGCGAATACAGACTGGCGACCTTGACGTCGAACCGTCGCGCCACCGCCGACACCGTGACCTGGTCGAACCCGACCTCGTCGGCCAGCTCCGCACCCGCACGGGCGAGCCGTTCCGCGGTCAGCCCCGCACGCACCATGACGCGTCCCCTCGCTCCGACGATGTCCAGGGTGAGTATGCGTTTACCTAAACCTTTTAGGCAAACGCTTATCAATGTTAGGCCGGGAGGTGGAGGCCGCGCGGAGGATACCGGCCGGCCCGACGGGAGGCGGCCGCCTCTGACCGACAAGCGGCTTTTGCGGGGCCAGGCTGCTGCCGCCGGGGGCAACATGCCATGATCTTCCCATGGGATCCAACGTGTATTTCGACATCACCATCAACGACCAGCCCGCGGGCCGCATCGTCTTCAAGCTGTACGACGAGGACGTGCCGAAGACCGCGAAGAACTTCCGCGAGCTGGCCACCGGTGAGCACGGGTTCGGTTACGCCGGCTCGTCCTTCCACCGCATCATTCCGCAGTTCATGCTCCAGGGCGGCGACTTCACCCGGGGCAACGGCACCGGCGGCAAGAGCATCTACGGCGAGAAGTTCGCCGACGAGAACTTCACGCACAAGCACACCAAGCCGTACCTGCTCTCGATGGCCAACGCGGGCCCGAACACCAACGGCTCGCAGTTCTTCATCACGACGGTCGTGACGTCCTGGCTGGACGGCAAGCACGTCGTCTTCGGCGAGGTCGTCGAGGGCCAGGAACTGGTCGACCAGGTCGAGGCCCTGGGCAGCCAGTCCGGCTCCCCCAAGGGCAAGGTCACCATCTCCGCGTCGGGTACGGTCTGAGCGACCGACTCGGCTCCTCGCAGTCGCAGTCGCAGTCGCAGTCGCAGTCGCAGTCGCTTCCGCAGTCGCGGAACCGAAGGGGCCCGGGTACACCCCGGGCCCCTTCGGGCTTGTCACGGGCCGCCCCAGGGCCTGTGGCCGGGGTGTTCCCCGTGCGTCGCCGGGACGCCGCAAGGTTCTCGTGCGTGCCGATCGCTCATCCGGACGAGTGTTTTCCGCCACGGGAAGTGGCCGGTTTGCCCCGGCCGTGAGCGAGTAGGTGATGGCGTGGACGCCCGTGGCCGGCAGATAGGAGCCCTCGATGGCGGACAGTGACACCGGTCTCCCCACGATCGACGCCGACAGCGAGGCCCTCAAGCGCCACCGCAGACTGTTCAGGGCGGTGAAACGGCGCCGCAACCCCCCGCTGCGGCGCACCGACATCACCGTCACCGACGAGTCGGCGGTCCGGCGGGCGGTGAAGGCGGCCTCCCTCGGCAACGCCATGGAATGGTTCGACTTCGGCATCTACAGCTACCTCGCCGTCACCATCGGCAAGGTGTTCTTCCCGTCCGGGAACGACACCGTGCAGCTCCTGTCGTCATTCGCCACGTTCGCCGTCTCCTTCCTGGTCCGCCCCCTGGGCGGCATGGTCTTCGGACCGATGGGCGACAGGATCGGCCGCAAGAAGGTCCTCGCCATGACCATGATCATGATGGCGGTCGGCACGTTCGCCATCGGTCTGATCCCGGCGTACACCACCATCGGCTTCTGGTCGCCCGTGCTGCTCATCCTCTTCCGGCTGGTCCAGGGCTTCTCCACCGGCGGCGAGTACGGCGGCGCCTCCACCTTCATCGCCGAGTACGCGCCGGACCGGCGCCGCGGCTTCTTCGGCAGCTTCCTCGAACTCGGCACGCTGGCCGGCTACGTCGGCGCGTCGGGCCTGGTGACGCTCCTGACCGCTCTCCTCGGCAGCGACGGCATGCACTCCTGGGGCTGGCGGGTGCCGTTCCTGGTGGCCGGCCCCATCGGCATCGTCGGCCTCTACCTGCGGCTCAAGCTGGACGAGACGCCCGCCTTCCAGAAGCTGGAGGACTCCTCCGCCCATCGGGCGTCCGAGTCGGCCTCCACGGTGGAGCCGACCGCGAAAGGCGACCTCGCGAAGATCTTCCGCGAGTACTGGCCCACGCTCATCCTCTGCGTCTGTCTCGTCGGCGCCTACAACATCTGCGACTACATGCTGCTGTCGTACATGCCGACCTATCTCTCCGACGAGATGGGCTACTCCGAGACGCACGGCCTGCTGGTCCTCATCGCCACCATGGTGGTGCTGATGCTGGTCATCAACCAGGTCGGCGAGCTCTCCGACCGGGTCGGCCGGAAGCCGGTGCTCATGACCGGGATGCTGGGCTTCTTCGTGCTGTCCGTCCCGTCCTTCCTGCTGGTGCAGCAGGGCAGCCTGGTGGCGGTCTCCGGCGGCATGCTGATGCTGGGCCTGTCGCTGGTCTGCCTGCTCGGCACGATGTCCGCGGCGCTGCCCGCCCTCTTCCCGACCCAGGTGCGCTACGGCTCCCTGTCCATCGGCTACAACCTCTCCGCGTCGCTGTTCGGCGGGACGACCCCGCTGGTGATCACCGCGCTGATCTCCGTCACCGGCAGCGATCTGATGCCCGCTTTCTACGCCGTGGCGGCGGCCCTCGTCGGTGTCGTCTCGGTGGCCTGCATGAAGGAGACGGCCCGCCGTCCGCTGGCGGGCTCGCCCCCGGCGGTCGCGACGGCGGAGGAGGCGGCGGAGATGGTCGGGAGCAAGGCGCAGGTGCCGAGGTTCTGACCACCTCGGAGCTCGGAGCTCGAGGCGTGGGGCTTGGTTTGGGGTTCGGGTTCGGGGTTCGGGGTCCCTGATGCCGGACTCCCGATCCCGCCCGGCCCCGTCAGGCCGCGGTCTTCTTGCGCCTCTCCCCGGTCCGGGACAGTGCCTCGACGAGGTCGTCGCGGCTCATCCGGGAACGGCCCTCGACTCCCTCGTCCGTGGCCCGCCGGTACAGCTCCGCCTTGCTCAGCTCCCGCAGGTCGGACGTGCCGCCGGGCGGCCGCCCGTGCCCCGCCTCCGACGCCTTCGCCGGCGCCGCCCGGCGTTGCTTCGCCTTCGGCGAGTCGCGCTCCGCCCGTCCCGTCCCACCCGTGCGAGCCGTCCCCGCCGTGCGGCCTGTGTGCTCCGTCCTCCCCTTCCGCGCGCGCCCGCCCGCGCGGTCGATGCTGCCCTGCAACGCCGTCATGAGGTCGGGGACGTCGGTGGCCTCCGGCGCCCCCTCCTCGGCCGCGACCTTCCGGCCCTCCGCCTTGGCGCGCACCAGCTCGCGCACCTTCTCCTGGTAGGTGTCGTGGTAGAGCGCCGGGTCCCACGGGGCGCCGAGCGTCTCGATGAGCTGCGCGGCCATCTCCAGCTCCTTGCCCCCCTCCGCCCGCTCGGACGGCAGGTCGGGCAGTTCCTCGCCGGGGTCGCGCACCTCGTCCGCCCAGTGCAGCGTCTGCAGCACCAGGATCCGCTCCGTCGCGCGCAGCGCCGTCAGATACTGCCTGCCGCGCATGACGAACGTGGCGACGCCCACCCGTCCGGTCCGTTCCAGTGCCGCGCGCAGCAGCTCGTACACCTTGAGGTACTGCTCACCGCGCGGGGCGACGTAGTACGTACGGGCGAAGTAGACCGGCTCGATCTCGGCCAGATCCACGAAGCCGGTGATGTCGACGGTGCGGGAACGGCCGGGGGCGACCTCGTCGAGCTCGTCGGGCCCCACGACGACGTACTCGCCCCGCTCCACCTCGTACCCCTTGACGATGTCCTCGGTGTCGACGTCCTCGCCGGTGCGCTCGTTGATCCGCTTGTTGCGGACCCGGTCGGTGGTGCCGCGCTGCAACTGGTGGAAGTGGACGGTGTGGTCCTCGGTCGCCGTGAACAGGCCGACCGGCACCGTCACCAGCCCGAAGGTGATCACGCCGGTCCAGATCGCGCGTGCCATGGCCCACCATTCCGTTCCGGTTCCGGTTCCGTCCCGCCGCGCCCGCCCCGCCCGGTGGCGCGGCGGACGGAGCCCCCGCTGCCGACCACGCTGGCACCTCCCGCCACGGGTCGCGCGTCCGGCGTGCCGGGCGGAGTAGGCCGGCCCCTGGCGCGCACAGCATCCGGGCGCGCACAGCGACCGGCGCGCGCGACCCCGGCGGGTGCGGCGGCCCCCCGCGAGCCGTCCCACGGCGGCGCGTCCCACGGCGGCGCTACCGTGGCTCCCTGTCCGCCCGTTCCAGCTCCCGTGCGGCCCGGTGACCCGCCCGTTCGGCGTCGCCGAGGGCGTCGGCCGCCGCCCGGTGCCTCTCCTCGGCGTGCCGCCGCTCCCGTTCGGTCCGCTCCAGCTCCGCGCGCGCCTCCCGCAGCGTCCGCTCGGCCCCGGCCACCCGCTCCCGGGCCGTGTCGAGGCGTTCCCCCGTCCGCTCCAGCTCCGCACCGGTGTCCGCCTCCTCCGTCCGCCGGCCGCTCAGCCGTTCCTCGGCCTGCCGCACCGCCTCCCTCGCCCGGGCCAGTCGCTCCTGCCGGGCACGCCGCCGCTCGGCGAGCTCGTCCCGGACCGGCGCCTTCTCCGAGGGCGGGGACGCGGAAGCCGGACGCGACGGAGCCGCCGGCCGTTCCGCACGCCCACCACCGCCGTCGGACGCCCCGGCACCGTCAAGAAGTGCCCCGTCGGAAGGGAAGTCGGAAGGCGGGGTGAGGCCCCGTTCCAGCCGGCCGGCGGCCCACCGGTCGGCCGCCTCCGGGTCGGCGAGCACCGCGCGCAAGGTCTCCTCGACGTCCCTCCGTGCCGCGTCCGACAGCCGGTGACCGGCCTCCTCCGCATGCCGGGCGGCCTGCCCGGACAACGCGGCGACGACGCTCCGGCGCCGCGCGGACAGCTCTTTGAGCCCGGTGGCGTCCAGCGCGCGGTAGGCCTCACGCAGAGACCGCCCCAGCCCCAGGAGCCGCCGGCTCTCCTCCGGCTCGGCGCGCAGCAGCAGGTTGGCCGCCCAGGCCGCCTTAGTGGGGCGGCGCGCGGCTCGGAGCGTACGGGCGTCCTCGCCGCGGCCGTCGGCCCGCGCGGCCGCGGCCAGTTCCGTACGCCGGGCGACGAAACCGGACGGCGGCGTGGTGTACAACTCGTCGAGAGCCGGTTCCACCCCGCTCCGGCCGCCGTCCCGGCCTCCCGCGCCCTTGTCCCGCATGCGTCTCAGCCTCCACCGCGGCGGCCGGTCCCGCATGCGGGCGGGCGTGCGCAGGGGACACGGGTGGGGACGGGAGGTGCGGCGAATCTTGGTGCCCGCCTAGATTGTGGGTAGACGGCGTGGGGAACGACGGTCGAGCTCAGGAAGAGGGCGGATCGGATGGACGGGGCTGCCCGGAAAGAGGAGCAGTTGCTGGACGGCGGGCTGGTGCGGGCCTCGGCGGCCCTCGAAGGCGTTCCCGGAGACATCGCACGGGCGCGTGACCTGGTCCGGGATTTTTTGGTCCGCGTGCGGTCCGCACACGGCGTACCGGTGACGGAGCGCGCGCTCGGGGCGGCCCAGCTGGTGGTCAGCGAGCTGATGACGAACGCATGCAAGTACGCGTCCGGGCCCTGCCTGGTCGATCTCGGGCTGGACGCCGACCGGGTGCACATCGCCGTCTGGGACAGCGCACCCGTGCTCCCGGTGGCCAAGGCGACCGACCCGGGCCGGGTGGGCCAGCACGGCCTGGAGATAGTGATGGCCGTGTGTCAGAGCTACGAGGTGCACCGGGAGCCGGTCGGCAAGCGGACGATCGCGTCGGTCGCGCTGACCGACGAGCCCCTCGGGCACCCCGGCGTGCGGTAGGCGCCGTGGACACCGTAGGCGCCGCAGGCGCCGGCCCTCCGGCCCACCTCACAGCTCGCGCAGGTCCCGGACCCGGCGGATCTTGCCCACCGAACGCTCCAGGGTCTCCGGTTCCACGACGGTCACCTCCACCGTCAGCCCCACGCCGTCCTTGATGCCCCGGGCGATGGCCCCCGCCGCCGCCTCGCGCTGCTCGGCCGGGGTCCCTGGGCGGGCCTCGACCTGGACGGCCATGTGATCCATGCGGCCCTGCCTGGTCAGCCGGAGCTGGAAGTGCGGGGCGACCCCGGGGGTGCGCAGCACGATCTCCTCGATCTGGCTGGGGAAGACGTTCACCCCGCGCAGGATGAGCATGTCGTCGCAGCGGCCGGTGATCTTCTCGATGCGGCGGAAGGCCGGCCGGGCCGTGCCCGGGAGCAGCCGGGTGAGGTCGCGGGTGCGGTAGCGGATCACGGGGAGGGCCTCCTTGGTGAGGGAGGTGAGGACCAGCTCGCCGTCCCCGCCCATGTCCCGCACCTCGTCCGTCACCGGGTCGACGACCTCGGGCAGGAAGTGGTCCTCCCACACGTGCAGTCCGTCCTTGGTCTCCACGCACTCCTGGGCGATGCCCGGGCCCATCACCTCCGACAGCCCGTATATGTCCACGGCGTGCAGGTCCAGCCGCTCCTCGATCTCACGGCGCATCTCCTCGGTCCACGGCTCGGCGCCGAAGATGCCGACACGCAGGGAGGTGGAACGCGGGTCGATGCCTTGGCGCTCGAACTCGTCGAGCAGGGTGAGCATGTAGGAGGGGGTGACCATGATGATCTCGGGCCGGAAGTCCTGGATGATCTGCACCTGGCGCGCGGTCATCCCGCCCGAGGCGGGGATCACGGTGCAGCCGGCCCGCTCGGCGCCGTAGTGCGCGCCCAGACCGCCGGTGAACAGGCCGTACCCGTAGGAGATGTGCACCTTGTGGCCGGGGCGGCCGCCGGCGGCGCGGATCGAGCGGGCGACGAGGTCCGCCCAGACGGACAGGTCGTGCTCGGTGTAGCCGACGACGGTGGGGCGCCCGGTGGTGCCGCTGGAGGCGTGGACGCGGCGGACGTCGGCCATGGGGACGGCGAACATCCCGAAGGGGTACGTGTCGCGCAGATCGGCCTTGGTGGTGAACGGGAACCGCGCGATGTCCTCCAGGGAACGGCAGTCCTCGGGGGTGACGCCGGCCCCGTCGAACTTCCGGCGGTAGAGCTCCACATGGTCGTAGGCGTGCCGCAGGGTGGCCCGCAGCCGGGTGAGCTGGAGGGCGCGCAGTTCCTCGGGGGACATCCGCTCGGCCTCGTCCCGCAGTTCCGCCGGGAGCGGCAGGCCGCGCCGGGGTCCGGCGGCCGTCGGGATGTGCGCTTCGCTCTCCATGGTCACAATGGTCACTCCTTCGTGCGGGCCGTGCGGGCGCCGGACCCGGTGTTCCCCGGGGAGTCCGCCCGTGTGCTGCCGACCGTGCGGCTGCGGCCGCGGAACTCCGCGATCGTCTCGTCGCCGCGCCGGACGCTCACGTCGTACAGGCCGCTGCGGCCGAACCGGGTGCGCTCCCGCGCGGTGGCCACGAGGACGTCGCCCTCCCGGGCCGGGGCCACGAAGTCGATGCCCGCCCCGGCCGCGACGGTCACCGGCCCGCCGTTGCAGGCGCACGCGAAGGCCGAGTCGGCGAGGAGGAACACGTAGCCGCCGTGCGCGATGCCGTGTCCGTTGACCATCGACGCCGTCACCGTCATACGCAGGACGGCGGTGCCCTCCCCGTACTCGACGACCTCTATCCCGAGCCGACGGGAGGCCTCGTCCGCCTCGAACATCGTCCGGGCGGGATCAGGCCCCACCTGTGCGTTTCGCGCCACCTGCCGTCACCCACTTCATGCCGCCGTTGACCGCCCGGCGCCGGCCGGGCGCCCGACCGACCATTCGGTCCCGCGCGGCACAGTCATGTAATCCAGCCGTGCCGAAGGGTGTCAAGGGGGAGGTGCACACCCTTCGGCCCTTGCCAGGACCGTGGGTTCACGCCGTAAGATGGACCGAACGAACGGTCGGTTGGCGTAAGCGCGCACGGGCGCACGGTACGCGTGGACACTGTTCGTACGAGCGGGCGACAAGGACACGTGGTGGAAGGCGGGCGGATGACCACGACGGAGACCGGCGCACCGGCGCCGGGCGGCACCGGGCCGGCGGACCTCCAGGAACGGTTCGAGGCGACGATCGCGCGCGACCAGCGCATCGAGCCGCGCGACTGGATGCCGGACGGCTACCGCAAGACGCTGATCCGGCAGATCGCGCAGCACGCGCACTCGGAGATCATCGGGATGCAGCCCGAGGGCGCCTGGATCACGCGTGCCCCCTCGCTGCGCCGCAAGGCGATCCTGCTCGCCAAGGTCCAGGACGAGGCCGGGCACGGCCTGTATCTGTACTCCGCCGCCGAGACCCTGGGCGTGGACCGGGCCGAGCTGAACCAGCGGCTCCTCGAAGGCCGCCAGAAATACTCGTCGATCTTCAACTACCCCACGCTCAGCTTCGCCGACGTCGGCGTCATCGGCTGGTTCGTGGACGGCGCGGCGATCTGCAACCAGGTCCCGCTGTGCCGCAGCTCCTACGGCCCCTACGGGCGCGCCATGGTCCGCGTCTGCAAGGAGGAGTCCTTCCATCAGCGGCAGGGCTACGAACTGCTGCGCACGATGATGCGCGGCACCGATGCCCAGCGCGAGATGGTCCAGGACGCCGTGAACCGCTGGTGGTGGCCCTCGCTGATGATGTTCGGCCCGCCCGACGAGAACTCGCCCAACTCCGCGCGGTCCATGGCCTGGAAGATCAAACGGCACAGCAACGACGAACTGCGGCAGCGGTTCGTCGACATGACGGTCCCGCAGGCCGACGCGCTCGGCGTCACCCTGCCCGACCCGGAGCTGCGCTGGAACGACGAGCGCGGCCGGTACGACTTCGGCACCCCCGACTTCGACGAGCTGGTCCGCGTCATCAAGGGCGACGGCCCGTGCAACGCCGAACGCATGGAGCGCCGCCGCACCGCCCACGACGAGGGCGCCTGGGTGCGCGAGGCGGCGGCCGCCCACGCCGCCAAGCAGGCGGCCCGTACCCGGGAAGGATCGGCGGCATGAGCGACACCACGGCCCCCAGGGGCGACTGGCCGCTGTACGAGGTCTTCGTGCGCGGCAAGCGCGGACTCAACCACGTGCACGTCGGCTCGCTGCACGCGGCGGACGACCGGATGGCCCTCACCCACGCCCGCGACCTGTACACCCGGCGCAACGAGGGCGTGAGCATCTGGGTGGTGCGCAGCGACCTCATCACCACCTCCACCCGCGACGAACGGGACCCGTTCTTCGACCCCAGCGCCGACAAGGTCTACCGGCACCCCACCTTCTACGACATCCCCGACGACGTCCCCCACATCTAGGAGCAGCCCATGAGGAGCAGGGCATGAGCGACGACCACGTCTACCTGTCCCTGGCCCAGGGACCGGGCGCGGGCGCCGACGGCGGCGAGGGCGACGCCCGCTGGGCCTTCGGCACGGGCTTCGAGGACCCGCTGCACGGCGTGGACACCGCCGTGCCCGCCGGCCTCGACACCGCCGAGCTGGCCGCCCGCTGCCTGTCCCTCGCCGACGACGCGCTGGTCTCGGCCCAGCGGCTCGCCGAGTGGACCACCCGCGCCCCGGAGCTGGAGGAGGAGGTCGCGCTCGCCAACATCGGGCTCGACCTGCTCGGCCAGGCCCGGCTGCTGTACGCGCGCTGCGGCCAGGTCGACGGCACCGGCCGCGGCGAGGACGCCTACGCCTACTTCCGTGACGCCGCCGACTTCCGCAACGTCCGCCTGGCCGAACTCCCGCGCGGCGACTTCGCGTTCACGATCGTGCGGCTGCTCGTGCTCTCCAGTTGGCGGCTCGCCGAGTTCCAACGGCTCACCGGCTCGCCCGACCCGGTGCTCGCCGCCGTCGCCGCCAAGGGCACCAGGGAGCTGGCCTACCACCGGCAGTACGCCGCCGAGTGGGCCGTCCGGCTCGGGGACGGCACCGAGGAGTCCCACCGCCGGACGCGGGCCGCGCTGGACACGGTCGCCCCGTACCTGGAGGAACTCTTCGCCGCCTGCGACGTACGCGAGGAGGTCACCGCCGTGCTCGCACAGGTCACCGGGGCAGCCGGACTGACGATGCCCGCGGGGGCCGCCCTCCCCGGCGCCGGCCGCGACGGCACGCACACCGCGCACCTCACCCCGCTCCTCGCCGAACTGCAGAGCGTGGCCCGCGCCCACCCGGAAGCCGCGTGGTGACCGTGCGGACCGTCCCACCGACCGGAAGCACCGGTCCCGGCGGCACCACGACCGGCAGCACCACGCCCAGCAGCACCGCGGCCGACGCCCGGCGGATCGCCGCCAGGGTGCCGGACCCCGAACTGCCCATGCTCACCCTCGCCGACCTGGGCGTCCTGCGCGACGTGCGCGTGCGGGACGACGGCACGGTCGTCGCGGACCTCACCCCCACCTACTCCGGCTGCCCGGCCATGGCCGAGATGCGGGCCGAGGTCGCCGCCCGGCTGCGCGCCGCCGGACACCCGCGGGTCCAGGTCCGCACGGTCCTCGACCCGCCCTGGACCACCGACTGGATCACCCCCGAGGGCCGCCGCAAACTCGCCGCGCACGGCATCGCCCCGCCCGGCCCGGCCCCCCGCTCCGCCGCCGGCCCCGTACCGCTCACCCTGTCCCCGACGCGGCGCGCGGTGCCCTGCCCCCGCTGCGGCTCGGCGCGCACCGAGGAGACCTCCCGCTTCGGCTCCACCTCGTGCAAGGCGCTGCGGCGCTGCCTCGACTGCCGCGAGCCGTTCGAGCACTTCAAGGAGATCTGATGGACGACGTGCTCGCCCGCGACGCGGCCACGACGACCCCCGAGGCCACGACGACCCCCGCGGCCGCCACGGACCCCGCCGCCCGCCGCCCCCGACGCCGGCCGGTCTTCCACCCGCTGCGTGTCGCCTCGGTGGAACGACTGTGCGAGGACGCGGTCGCCATCGGCTTCGAGGTGCCCGGGGAACTGACCGGGGAGTTCGCGTTCGAGCCCGGCCAGTCCCTCACCCTGCGCCGCCACGTCGACGGGCGCGACGAGCGGCGCTCGTACTCGCTCTGCGCCCCCGCCGGGAGCGCGCCGCGCATCGGAGTGCGCGAGGTGGCCGGGGGACTGTTCTCCTCCTGGCTGGTCCACGAGGTCCGGCCCGGGGACACGATCGAGGTGATGACCCCCACCGGCGCCTTCACCCCCGACCTGACCGTCCCCGCCCACCATGTGCTGATCGCCGCCGGGTCCGGCATCACCCCGATGCTGTCCATCGTGGAGTCGGTCCTCGCCGCCGACACCCGCTCCCGCGTCACGCTCTTCTACGGCAACCGCCGCACCGGTTCGGTGATGTTCGCGGACGAGCTGGCCGACCTGAAGGACCTGTACCCCACCCGCTTCCAGCTCGCCCACGTCCTCTCCCGGGAGCCGCGCGAGGCCGAACTGTTCTCCGGCCGTCTGGACGCCGGACGGCTCGGCACGCTCGTCGAGGCCCTGGTCGACGTGGAGGGTGCCGGCCACTGGTGGCTGTGCGGCCCGCACGGCATGGTGCGCGACGCCCGGGAGGTGCTGGCCGGGCTAGGCGTGCCCGGGGAGCGGGTCCACCAGGAGCTGTTCTACGCGGACGACGAGCCGGTGCGTACCGCGCGGCACGAGGAGGCGCCCGTCGACGGCCCCGTCAGCCGGGTCACCGTCGTCCTGGACGGCAGGGCCACCACCTCCGTGCTGCCCCGCGGGGCGGCCGTCCTGGACTCCGCGAGCAGGGTGCGGCCCGATCTGCCGTTCGCCTGCAAGGGGGGCGTCTGCGGGACCTGCCGGGCGCGGGTCGTGGCGGGGGAGGTGGACATGCGGCGCAACTACGCGCTGGAGCCGGCGGAGGTGGACGCCGGGTATGTCCTGACGTGCCAGAGCTATCCGGTGACGGAGGCGCTGACGGTGGATTACGACGGCTGAGGCGGGCGGGCAGGGGGGCGGCGGGGGTTCTCTTCGCCCCCCCCGCCGCCCCAACCCCCCCGTCGCCCCACCCCCCAGCGTGAGCGCCGCCCCCGCGAGCAGCGTGGCCGGCACCCGGGGACCAGGGCGTCCAGGACGTAGGAGACCGTCCGGCCGGACCTGCCCCGCAGCCAGTTGACGACGTCGCCGAACAGCAGCTTGCGCGCTCGGGCCACCACCGGCCGGTGTTCTCCCACGCCGTCCTCCTGGTCCTCGGCGCCGTGGCCGACGTCTACCTGCTCACCAAGCTCAGCCACACCGCCGTCCTGCTCGGCCTGGCCTGGCTGGCCCTTGGCATCGTCCACCTGTGCGTCCTCACCCGGGGGCTGGGCCAGGAGCCGCCGGAGCTCCACCCGGAGGAGACCTCGCGCGAGGAGACGCCGGTGACCGCCCGGTGACCGCCCCGGAGTGAACCGACGGCTTACGGCCACATCCGTCACACCCTCGCAGGCCCCGGAGCGACCCTCCGGGGCCTCGCCGTGCCGCCTCGTCCGCGCACCTGGCAGGTACATGCACACCGAGGCGTGATCGCTTCGGTAGACTGTCGACCAAGGTTGCGCCAAGAGATGGCAAAAACAAGGAGGGGGTCAGCGGTGAGCGTTCCACGCCTGAGCAGTACGCCGTTGCCGGGAATCGGCGTGCGGTACGACCTGACGACGCGGGAGAGGCGTCGGCTCTCCGTGGTGGCCCACCGCGACGGCGCCCGGACCCTGAGCGCCTACCGCACCGACGACCCCGATGCCTGCGCCCTGTCGGCGCGGCTCACCGCGAGCGAGGCGGAGGCGCTCATCGACGCCCTGCGCCCCGCCCACCAGAGCCCCAGCCTGCTCTCCACCACCGAACTCGGACTGGTCGCGGAGCGCATCGAACTCGCGGCCACCTCGCACTGGAACGGGCGGCTGCTGGGCGACACCCGGATGCGCACCGAGACCGGCGTCTCGATCGTCGCCGTACTGCGCCTGGCCGAGGCGATCCCGTCACCCACCCCGGACTTCCGGCTGGCGGGCGGAGACATCCTCATCATGATCGGCACCCGCGAAGGGGTCGACGCCGCCGCAGCCATACTCGGACGGGAGTGAGCGCCTGTGCACTCTTCCCCCGTCTTCCTCATCGAGTTCGGCAGCATCATCCTCGGCCTCGGTCTCCTCGGCCGGTTCGCCGCCCGCTTCCAGTTCTCGCCCATCCCGCTCTACCTGCTGGCCGGCCTCGCGTTCGGCCAGGGCGGGCTGCTGCCCCTGGGCGCCAGCGAGGAGTTCGTGGCGATCGGCGCCGAGATCGGCGTCATCCTGCTGCTGCTCATGCTCGGCCTCGAATACACGGCCAGCGACCTGGTCTCCAACCTCAAGACGCACTACCCCGCCGGTCTCGTCGACGCCGCGCTCAACGCGCTGCCGGGCGCCGTCGCCGCCCTGCTCCTCGGCTGGGGGCCGGTGGCCGTGGTGGTGCTCGCCGGGGTCACCTGGGTCTCCTCCTCCGGGGTCATCGCCAAGGTGCTCGGCGACCTCGGGCGGCTCGGCAACCGCGAGACACCGACGATCCTGAGCATCCTCGTCCTCGAGGACCTCTCGATGGCCGTCTACCTGCCCATCGTCACCGCGCTGCTCGCCGGTTCCGGGCTCGCGGCCGGCAGCCTCACCCTGGCGATCGCCCTCGGCGTCGCCGGACTGGTCCTGGTCCTCGTCGTGCGGTACGGGCGGCTGATCTCCCGCTTCGTCTCCAGCGACGACCCGGAGAAGCTGCTGCTGGTGGTACTCGGGCTCACCCTGGTGATCGCCGGTCTGGCGCAGCAGCTCCAGGTGTCCGCCGCGGTGGGCGCGTTCCTCGTGGGCATCGCGCTGTCGGGGGAGGTGGCCGAGGGCGCGCACCATCTGCTGGCGCCGCTTCGGGACCTGTTCGCCGCGGTCTTCTTCGTCTTCTTCGGCCTGCACACCGACCCCACCAGCATCCCGCCGGTGCTGCTGCCGGCCCTCGCGCTGGCCCTGGTCACCGCGCTGACGAAGATCGCGACGGGGCACTGGGCCGCGAAGCGGGCCGGGGTCTCGGCGGGGGCGCGCTGGCGGGCGGGCGGCACGTTGGTCGCGCGCGGCGAGTTCTCCATCGTCATCGCCGGGCTCGCGGTGACCGCCGGCATCGAACCGTCGCTGGGACCGCTGACCACGGCGTACGTCCTGATCCTGGTGGTCGTCGGCCCGCTGACGGCACGCTTCACGGAGCCGGTCGCCTTGAGACTGACGAGGCGGGGGCGCACCCCGGCCGGCAGCAGCGACGCGGGCCCGGGCGGTGCGCCTCCCCGCGAGGCGCTCGACGCGTCCGAGGACACGGCGGCCCGCCCCTGACGTCCCGCGGTGGCACGCGCCCGCGTGCGCGGGCACCGCAAGGACGCGGAACGGCCCCGTACCCCCGAAGGGGGCACGGGGCCGTTCCGCGTGTCAGGGGCGCGGCTCGCCGGGCGGCACGTCGCGGTGTACCCGCGCCGCCGGACGGCAGACACCTCAGGACTCCCTCGCGCCGTGTCCGGCGCGAGACCCGAGCGAGGTCCGCGCGATTCAGCCGCGCCGGCCGCCCCGGGCACCCGACCCGGAGGCGGAGCCCGAGCCGGGGTTGGGACGGCCGCGGCCCGTGCCGCCGCGGCGGCCGCGCCGCGGCGCGGCCCCGCGCCGGCGCTCCTCCGTCGCGGCGGGCGCCGCGACGACGACCGGGACACCCGACGGCTCGCGCGCGCCGGTGATCCGCTCCCAGTCCGCCTCCACGGGCTCGTCCGCCCGCACCCGGGTCGTCCGCGGCGTGATGCCCGCGTCAGCCATCAGCCGGGTCATCTCCCGCCGCTGGTGCGGGAGCACCAGGGTGACCACCGTGCCGGACTCGCCCGCGCGCGCCGTACGCCCGCCCCGGTGCAGATAGTCCTTGTGGTCGCCCGGCGGGTCGACGTTGACGACGAGATCCAGGTCGTCGACGTGGATGCCGCGGGCCGCGACGTTCGTCGCGATCAGCGCGGTGACGTTGCCGTCCTTGAACTGGGCCAGCGTCCGGGTGCGCTGGGACTGCGACTTCCCGCCGTGCAGCGCCGCCGCGCGCACCCCGACCGCCAGCAGCTTCTTGGCCAGCCGGTCGGCCGCGTGCTTGGTGTCGAGGAACATGATCACGCGCCCGTCGCGGGCGGCGATCCGCGCCGTGGTGGCGTGCTTGTCGTCGTCGTCGACGTGCAGCACGTGGTGCTCCATCGTGGTGACCGCGCCCGCCGCGGGGTCCACGGAGTGGACCACCGGGTCGTTCAGGTAGCGCCGCACGAGCCGGTCGACGTTGCGGTCGAGGGTCGCGGAGAACAGCAGCCGCTGGCCGTCCGGGCGGGTTCGGTCGAGCAGCGCGGTGACCTGGGGCATGAACCCCATGTCGGTCATCTGGTCGGCCTCGTCCAGAACGGTGATCGCGACACTGTCCAGCCGGCAGTCGTCACGGTCGATGAGGTCCTTGAGCCGGCCGGGAGTGGCGACGACGACCTCGGCCCCGCCGCGCAGCGCGCTCGCCTGCCGGCCGAGCGACACGCCGCCGACCACCGTGGTGAGCCGCAGGCCGAGGGCCCGGGCGTACGGGGTGAGGGCGGCCGTGACCTGCTGGGCCAGCTCGCGGGTGGGGACCAGGACGAGGGCCAGCGGCTGCCGCGGCTCGGCCCGCTGCCCGTGCGTACGGGCCAGCAGGGCGAGCCCGAAGGCGAGGGTCTTGCCCGACCCCGTCCGCCCGCGGCCCAGGACGTCGCGTCCGGCCAGCGAGTTCGGCAGCGTCGCGGCCTGGATCGGGAAGGGCGCGGACATGCCCTGCGTGTCGAGAGTGGTCAGCAGCCGTGCGGGCAGGTCCAGCTCGGCGAACGACTCGACCGCCGGCAGCGCCGGGGTGACGGTCGTCGGCAGCGCGAACTCACCGTGCACGGCGGAGGCACGTCCGCCGCGGCCACCGCGGCCGGAGCCCTGGCCCCCCGAACGCTGAGGAGCTCCGGAACCCTGCTGCCCGCCCGCCCGCTGGGGGCGGGGGCGGCGGTTCCGGGCGGAACGGTTGTCGGAATGGGCAGGACGATTCATGCGGGCCTTCCTCGATGCGGCACGTATCGAGGAATTCCCGCGGCACCGGGGGTGCCGTCGGCCGGCCGGTGACCGGCCGTGGGGGAATCGCAAGACTGAGCCGAAGAGACGTCGGACGGACGCCGACGGAGATGGGGTCGAGCAAATGAGCTGAAGACATACAACGGGCTGGGACCCGCACCCCTGGAGTGCGGGTCCCAGCCGTTCAGAACGCCGCGGCGTCAGGCAGGAACGATGTTCTCGGCCTGCGGGCCCTTCTGGCCCTGCGTGACGTCGAAGGTCACCTTCTGGCCCTCCTGAAGCTCACGGAAGCCGGAGGTGGCGATGTTCGAGTAGTGGGCGAAGACGTCGGCGCCGCCACCGTCCTGCTCGATGAAGCCAAAACCCTTTTCCGAGTTGAACCACTTCACGGTGCCAGATGCCATGTTGAATCTCCTTTGGGGCAGTGCCCGGAACCGCGTGTGCGGACCGGCGCCGCAGCGACGATTTACCCGACCGAAGACTCGGAAGACCCCGGATGAAATGAAATCCGAAGGCCCCGGAAACGAAAAAAGTGCCCGTCGACAAAGGTCGGAAGAGCACTCGAAGCCTCTGGTAACCAAAACTGCAACAACGTCAACGGTAGCACAATCACGGCCGGACGCCACCCCCGACCAGGGAGGGGAGTGTTCCGGGGTGTCCTGGGAGTGTCTTCGGAGTGCCTCCCGGGTGTCTTCGGAGGTGCGCCCGGCCCGGGCCGGGAGAGCCGTGCGGTGCGGCGTCGGCCTCGCGCCGAGGTGCCCTCCGGCGCCATAGGCGGAGAATGGCAGAGATGTCCGGAATGGGAGTCGACGGTGGAGGCGGCCTCGGCGACGGTGCGGGGACGGCCGTCGCCGGTGTGCCCGCGCTCGTCGGGATCGGCGGGGTCGTGTGGGAGCCGCCGGCGGGCCGGCTGCACTGCGACGCCACGGCGCTGGCCGTGCTCGGTATGACCCGTGAGGAGTGCGAGCGGCACCCGGAGCTGCTCGCCGCGCGGGTGCTGGCCCAGGACATGCCCCGGCTGTTCGCCGAGGCGCGGCGCGTGCTGGCCCGGCGGACGGCCTTCAGCGTCTACTTCCGGATCCGCCATTCCGACGGCGACATCCGGTGGACCCACGCCCAGGGCCGGACGGTGCGTGACGCCGACGGAGGGCTGTTGCGCGTGGTGGGCGTCGTACGTGACGCCCGCCCCGACGTGGAGGCCCGCGAGTCCCAGGTGGCGGACCCCACTGGCGCCCGCCACGCCGACATGGTGCAGCAACTCACCACCACGCTCACGCAGGCCGCCACCGTCGAGGAGGTCACCGAGGCACTCGTACGGGCGGGGCTGCTCGGCCCCGCGACGGTCAAGAGCGTCGCCATCTGCTGCGAGGACCACGGCCATGTGCTGCTGCTGGCCTTCCGGGGCTTCCCGGCCTCCGTGGTCCGCGCCCTGCGCATGAGCCGGCTGGAGGACTCGCTGCCGCTGAGCGAGACGATCCGCACGGGCCGCCCCGTCTTCCTCGACCATGCCGGGCTGCTCGACCACTACCCGCAGCTCCGCAGCCTGCTGCCCGCGCACGACAGCGCCGGCTACGCCATGCTGCCGCTGACCGCCGAGGGCCGTACCTTCGGCGCGGTCGGCCTGGTCTCCGAGGGCGGCGGCTTCTCGCCGCAGGTGCGCACCCTGCTGCTCGCGCTCAGCGGCACCATCGCCCAGTCGCTGCAGCGCGCCCTGCTCTACGACCGCACCCGGGAGATGGCCGCCGGGCTGCAGACCAGCATGCTGCCGGCCAAACTGCCGCAGACACCCGCGCTCACCCTCGCCGCCCGCTACCGCCCCGCGCCTTTCGCGCACGAGGTCGGCGGCGACTGGTACGACGCCCTGCGCCTGTCCCGGGGCCGTACGGCCCTGGTCATCGGGGACGTCCAGGGGCACGACGTGCACGCCGCCGCCGTGATGGGCCAGTTGCGCACGGCACTGCGCGCCTATCTCGCCGAGGGGCACTCGGCGCAGGCCGCGCTGAGCCGGGCCGGACGCTTCCTCGCCGAGCTCGGCACCGACCGGTTCGCCACCTGCACCCTCGCCGTCCTCGACCCCGCGGCCGGCGAGGCCGAGATCGTCCGCGCCGGGCACCTCGGCCCGCTGGTGCGGCACGCGGACGGGCGCTGCGCCTGGTACCCCGTGCCCGGGGGCATGCCGCTGGGACCCTTCCCCGAGGAGGAATGTCCCAGCACCCGCATCCCGTTCGAGGCGGGCGCCACCATGGTGCTGTGCACCGACGGCCTGGTGGAGTCCCGGACGGACGACATACTGGTGGGCAAGACGGCGCTGCTGCGGTGCCTGGCCTCCGCGCCCGCACCGCTCGAGACACTCGCCGACCACCTGCTCACCGCCGTCGCCGACCCCGCCGGGAACGCGGACGACATCGCCCTCCTCCTCGCCCGCCGCGCACGGTGAGGAGCGCGGCGGTCTCGGATCGAGCCGCTCGCCCGAACGTCCGTCGAACGCCCGCCGCCGTACCTGTCTCGCCCTGACGCGCCGTCACGGCGTGGCCGAGAGGGCGGGCATGGCGCGTGTGTGATGGGGGGCAGGGCCGGGCGCGCGGTGGGGTGCCGCGTCGGAACGGTGGTCGGCGCGCCCTCGTGGTGGCGGATTCAAGAAGTCGTGTCGACGTTGTTGACGCCCAGTCGAACAAGGCGCACATTACTTCTCGGTAGAACCGTTCGGTAACCGCACCACCCCTCCCCCTTCTCCCCGACGGTGCACGGAGCGTCCCCGCGCCCACGCCGCCGCCGGCCCCTTCCGAGCCGCAGAGTTCCCCACCCGTAAGCCGCCGGGCACCGCCGTGCCCGCATCCGGCATGCCCGACTCCGAGGAGACAGCAGAATGCCCAGACGTGCACTGCGCCGAGCCCTGACGGCCGCCGCCACCGCCGTGAGCGCACTGGCGCTCGGCCTGGCCGCACCCGGCGCCCACGCCGCGACACCCCTGCCGTACGTCGCCCTCGGTGACAGTTACAGCGCCGGATCCGGCGTGCTGCCCGCCGACCTGTCCGCACCCCTGCTCTGCCTGCGCTCCACGCTGAACTACCCGCATGTCGTCGCCGAACGCACCGGCGCCGCGCTCACCGACGTCACCTGCGGCGCCGCCGAGACCGGTGACATCACCGAGGCCCAGTACCCCGGCGTCCCCGCCCAGCTCGACGCGGTGAAGAGCGACACCCGCCTGGTCACCCTCACCATCGGCGGCAACGACAACAACACCTTCGTCGGCGCCATGCTGGCCTGTGGCACCGCCGGTCTGGCCACCCTCGGACACGGCCACCCCTGCGAGACGCTGTACGGCAGCACGTTCGACGACCAGATCGACGACACCACCTACCCGGCCGTCAAGGCCGCCCTGCGGGCGATCCGCGACAAGGCGCCGAACGCCCGGGTCGCCGTGCTCGGTTACCCCTGGATCATGCCGGCCGCCGCCGACGGTTCGTGCTTCGTGAAGATGCCCATCGCCTCCGGTGACGTGCCCTACCTGCGCACCCTCCAGGCGCATCTGAACACGGTCATCCAGCGTGCCGCCCGGGAGACCGGCGCCGGCTTCGTCGACTTCTCGAAGACCTCCGACGGACACGACGCCTGCGCGTCGAGCGCCAGCCGCTGGATCGAGCCGCTCCTGTTCGGCACCAACGTCGTCCCCGTCCACCCCAACGCCCGCGGTGAGCGCGCGATGGCCGAGCAGACGATGACGGCCCTCGGTCTGGGCTGATCCCACCGACCGGTGGCCCGCCGCCGTGCCACGCCGGCGGCGGGCCACCTCCTCGCCCTCGACCGGTCGGAGTCAGTCCCGGCCCAACAGGGAGGCGAGGGCGGTGACCACGCCGCTCTCGGTGTGCGCCGGTGAGTGGTGGCGGGCGCGCAGCTTGATCTCGGGGTGGGCGTTGGCCATGGCGAAGGACCAGGTCGCCGTGTCCATCATCTCCAGGTCGTTGAGGTAGTCCCCGAACACCACCGTCTGGTCCGGCGTGATGCCGAGCCGGCGCTGGAGACCGCGCACGGCGGCGCCCTTGTTCGCGGTCGGGTTCATCACGTCGACCCAGTGCTCGCCGGAGAGCACGACCTGGTGGGTGAGGCCGTACGGCTTCAGCGCCGGTGCCAGGCCCTCCTCGGCCCGGCCGAAGTCGTAGAAGGCGAGCTTGATGAGGTCGTCGTCGACGGCGGTGACGTCCTCGACCAGTTCGAGCCGCGCGTAGTAGGTGCGTACCTCGGCGAGGAAGGCGGCGTCGGTGCGCTCGACGTAGGCGGACCTCTTCCCGCACACGACCGTGCCGGTGTCGACCCCCTGTGCGGACAGCTCCCGCACCGTGCCGACGGCGTCGGTGACGATGCCCCGGTCCAGCACGTCGGAGCTGAGCTCACGGCCGTCCTGGACGACGTAGGTGCCGTTCTCGGCGATGAAGACCGTGCCGGCGGCAGCCCTCCGGAACTGCTCCCGCAGGGTGGCGTACTGGCGTCCGCTGGCGGGACAGAAGACGATGCCGCGCCGCTCCATCCGGTTCAGCAGCGGCCAGAAGCCGTCGGGTATGCGGCCGTCGCCGTCCAGCAGGGTGCCGTCCATGTCGGTGACGACGAGCCGGATGTCGGGCCCGGTGGGCGACAGCGGGGACGGTCGGTGGTGCGGGGAGTTCATGGATGTCCTGAATGGGGGGTGTGCGGTCCTCCAGTGTAGTGAGGGGTGTTTTCGCAGGTCGCCGAGGGGTGTCGGGGGCTCCGCGCAAGCGGTCTTGCGCGGAGCCCGGGGGGTCAGGACGTGGAGCAGGTGACCGTCGGCCAGGTCCAGTTGCCGTTGGTCTGGATGGTGACGCCCCAGTTGTTGCCGCTGCCGTTGGGTTTCGCGGTCAGTACCTGGGAGCTGGGGTAGGAGGCGCTGATGTTCCAGGTGGAGAGGATCTTCGCGGGGGAGGGGACGTTCATGGTGACGGTCCAGTTGCTGGAGCCGCTCACCGCGACGTTCAGGTTGTAGCGGTCGCTCCACTTGTCGCCGGCGGACAGGGTGGCGGTGCAACCGCCGTTCCCACCGCCACCACCTCCTCCGCCACCGCCGCCCGAGCCGCCCCCGTCAGGAGCGACCGCCCGGCCGGTGGACGGGGAGATCATGCCGGCGCACAGCCCTTTGGAGGCCAGCGTCTGCGCGATGCGCGGGATGGCCGCGAGGGTGTTGGCGGGCCACTCGTGCATGAGGATGACCTGCCCGTTGCCGAGCCGGTTCACCGCCTGCACGATCGCGTCGGTGCTCGCCCCGTTCCAG
Organism: Streptomyces sp. B3I8; assembly: GCF_030816915.1. NCBI lineage: Bacteria > Bacillati > Actinomycetota > Actinomycetes > Kitasatosporales > Streptomycetaceae > Streptomyces > Streptomyces sp. B3I8. The sequence goes on from NZ_JAUSYN010000002.1 coordinate 7,148,287, forward strand.
TCCTGTGAGTCGACGTCCCAGATGACCTCGGTCAGCCCGTACTTCGCCTCGACCGACTTCAGGGTGGAGTTGGTCTCCCCGTAGGGGGGCCGGAACAGCTTGGGCGTACCGCCACCGGCGTTCGCGATGGCCTGCTGGGTCCGGCCCACCTCCGAGTCGATCGCCGACTGGCTCTGCTGGACGAGATGCGGGTGGGTGTAGCTGTGGTTGCCCACCCACATGCCGGCGTTGATCTCGGCCTGCACCTGGGACGGGTACGAGGCCGCGTACTGGCCCTCGTTGAACATGGTGGCCCGCAGCCCGTTCTGCTTCAGGGCGTTGAGCACGGCCGGTGTGTGGTCGTTGGACGGGCCGTCGTCGAAGGTGAGTCCGACGTACCCGTTGCAGGTCGCCGCCGGGGCGGCCTGCGACGGAGCCGCGTCGACGACCGCCGTGCCCGCCACGGCCAGCGCGACGACCGCAGCCCTGGCGACCAGGGAACGCAACGCCGGTCGTGCCGTGACCCTGTCGGCGCTGCCGGCTCTGGCGGTCTCGGTGGTTCTCATGGGGCCTCCTCTCGTGCCGTCGCGGTCAGCTCGCGCTGCAACTGACCGTCGGCCAGGTCCAGTTGCCGTTGGTCTGGATGGTGACGCCCCAGTTGTTGCCGCTGCCGTTCGGCTTGGCGGTCAGTACCTGGGAGCTGGGGTAGGAGGCGCTGATGTTCCAGGTGGAGAGGATCTTCGCGGGGGAGGGGACGTTCATGGTGACGGTCCAGTTGCTGGAGCCGCTCACCGCGACGTTCAGGTTGTAGCGGTCGCTCCACTTGTCGCCGGCGGACAGGGTGGCGGTGCAACCGCCGTTCCCACCGCCACCACCTCCTCCGCCACCGCCACCGCCACCGCCGCCTCCACCCGAACCGGTGTCGTCCACCGTGATGTTGGAGTTGCCGCTGCTCTGGTAGCCCTCGGTCGCGAGGATCATGTAGTGGTTGAAGCTGCCCATCGGCATGCCATGGGCCTGCCAGGCGTCGAAGTGGTTGCCGGTGGTGATGGTGCCGCCGGTGCGCTTGGACTGCCGGACGCTCCAGTACTGGTTGAACGTCTTGTTGTCGCCCTCGATGGAGGGGGCGTTGACGCGGGTCGTCTCGTAGATGTCGTACGTACCGCCGTCACTGGTGACCGTGCCCTTGTAGGTGCCGGTGGGCCGGAAGGTGCCCCAGTTGTCGACGATGTAGTACTCGACGAGCGGGTTCGACGTCCAGCCGTAGAGCGAGAGGTACGCGTTGCCGGACGGGTTGAAGCTGCCGGAGTAGTTGACGGCCCTGCGGCTGCCGTTGCTCCAGCCCTTGCCCGCGACGAAGTTGCCCGTGTTGCGCCAGGACGTGCTGTAGTTCCCGCCGGACCCGGTGTTCATGGAGACGGTGCCCGGGCTGTCGGTCCAGAACGAGTAGAAGTAACCGCCGCTGGTCCCGGTCTGGTTGGAGGTGATCGTGTCGGCACTCGCGGTGCCGGACAGCATCAGCGAGGCCACGGCGGCCAGGGCGACGGCCCAGGCTGCCCTGACCAGCAGGGTGAGGCGGCCGGCTGTGCGGCCTCTCGGATGTACGAGCGCGTTCATGTCCGTGCTTCCTCCTGGGGAGTGGCTGGTGGGGGGCGGGCGGCGCCGGCACGGCCCGTGGGGCTCTCAACGGCGAACAGTGTTGGCTTGCCCCTGTCAACTGTCAATAGTTTCGGGTGCCCTGACGAAACGTTCGAGAGTTTCGGGATTGCGTGAACGGAGTAAGTGCTGGTCACGTCTTGCGGCGAGGTCGCTACCTGGAAAGTCATACTTAAAGCTGCGGGGTATCGCCTGGGTATTGATCAACCGTATGCGAAACTTTCGAAGCTCGCGTACGTCACCGTGACGCGCTTTTCTGTGTCGCCGCGTGTCGTCCGGGGGCCGGTGCAGGTGAACCGGGAAGAGCAGGGAACGATGGGGGTGAGAACGCGGGCGGGGGCGGAGGAGCGCGGTGAGCGAGCATCGGGACCGGGAGTGGACGGCCATGACGCCCGGCGACTTCGACCGGGACGCGCCGCTGTGCCTGAACGTGGGCACCGGACCCACCCCCGTGCCGGCCGAGCCCGACGAGTACGGCACCGCGCCCCTCTTCGGTGACGAGGCGCCCATCCGGCCCGCCGCACGCCGGCCCGCCAGGCGCCGCGGCGCCCGCGTCGAACAGGACCGGTTGTTCTGAGCCCCCTCGGGGCTTTGGCTCCGCCCGCCCGTCGGTCCGCCCGAAAGGTCCGTAACGCCTGGCGCGCCTATATTGGGCTGGTGATCAGTCGTCTGGATTTCCTGCGCGCCGCCGACGACAGTGTCACCGACAGTGACGTCCTCCGGCTCGCCCTGCAGCACGCCATGGCGGAACTGGGCGCGCTGGGCGGGTGCGTCCATGTGCGCGGCAGCGGGGGAGAGCTCCACCTGGTGTCCTCGGCGGGCCTGCCCGCGGTGTCCGTACGGGCCTGGGAGGTGCTCCCCGGTGACAGCGCCTCCGCGACGGCGCGCGCGGTGGCCTGCGACGGGTGCGCGTGGGACCCGCCGGGCAGCAGGCCGACCGACGCCGTCGTGCCGCCGGCCGGCTCGGCCGGGCGCGCCGCCGTCCCGCTGCACGGCGCCAGGGAACGCGCGGGGGAGGACGGGAGGGAAGGCGCAGGGGAGAGCGTCGGCGTGCTGACCCTGCTGACCGGCCGCCACTCGCAGCCCTCGCCCGACGACTGGTGGTTCCTGCGGCAGGTCGCAGGCTGGGTCCGCGACCGGCTCACCGCCCGGCCGTTCCCGGACCCGGCGGCCCCCGCCCCCGGGCCGCCCCTCGCCGGCTCCGCGGATCTCTTGCCGGCCGGGGCGGGTGAGCTGGCCCGCGCGCTCTGGAACGCGGAGGACGCCGTCCTCCGCGTCGACACCGCCTGGCGGGTGACCGCGGCCAACCCCGCCGCCCGCGCGCTGCTCGGCCACCCGGACGAGGCCGCCGCCGACCGGGTCCTGTGGCGGGAGCCCGGCCCCTGGCAGACACCGGACGCCGAGGAACGCTGCCGTCTCGCCGCCGCCCGAGGACGCGCCGTCGGCTTCGACGCCGTGCTGCCCGCCACCGGCCGCTGCCACCACGTACGGGTGCTGCCCGTGTCGGAGGGAGCGGTCGTGCACGTCATGGAGGTGCCCCCCTGGCGGGTCCGCCAGGCCGACGAGGTCGCCGCCATCCGCGACTCCGCGGAACGGGCCCGCAGGACCGCCGAGCTGACCACCGCGCTGGCCGCCGCCCGCACCCCGAAGGACGTGGTCGAGGCCGTGGCCGCGCGCGTGCTGCCGCCCTTCGCCGCACAGGGCCTGCTCGTCCTCGTCCGCGAGGACGACCGACTCGCGTACATAGGGTCCGTGGGCTATCCCCGCGCCTTCCTGGAGCACATGGGAGGCCCCCGCGGCCTGCCCATGACCGGCCGTCTGCCCGCCGAACGGGCACTCCTGCGCGACGAGCCGCTGTTCTACGCGTCCCGTGAGGAGTGGATGGCCGACAACCCGTACGGCGACCGGCCGCCCAGCACCAAGCACGCCTGGGCGTTCCTGCCGCTGACCGCCTCGGGGCGCACCTTCGGCGTCTGCGTCGTGGCGTTCGACACCGAACGCCGCCTCACCCCCGAGGAACGCACCCTGCTCCTCACAGTCAGCGCCCTGGTGGCCCAGGCGCTGGAGCGGGCCCGGCTGTCCGATGCCGAGCTCACCCGCGCCCGTGAGCTGCAGCGCGACCTGCTGCCCCGGCACCTGCCCCACCTGCGCGAGGTGACCGCTGTGGCCCGCTACGTGCCCGCCGGACAGGGCTCTGACGTCGGCGGCGACTGGTACGACCTCATCCCGCTCTCGGCCGGCCGGGTCGCCCTGGTGTGCGGGGACGTGATGGGGCACGGACTGTCCGAGGCGGCCACGATGGGCCGGCTGCGCACCGCGACGCACACTCTGGCCGCCCTCGAGCTGCCGCCGGACGAACTCATGGGCCACCTCAACGACATCGTCTCGGACATCGGCCCCGACGCGTACGCCACCTGCCTGTACGCCCTGTACGACGCCACCACCGGGACCTGCACCGTGGTCCGGGCCGGCCACCCGCCCCCGCTGGTGGTGCACCCGGACGGCCGCGCCGGCTACCCGGACGTCCCCGACAACCCGCCGCTCGGCGGAGCCCGGCCCCCCTTCGAGACGGCGGAACTGGTGCTGCCGGCCGGCACCCTGCTGCTCCTGTACACCGACGGCCTGGTCGAGTCGGCGCGGCGGGACATCGACGAGGGCATGGTCGCACTCGCCCGCCTCGTGGAGCACGCCGACCGCGGCGACCTCGGCCGGCTCGCGGACCATCTCGTCGGACGGCTCCTGCCCGGCGGGCAGCCCGTCACCGACGACGCCGCGCTGCTGGTGGCATGCCTGCACGCGCTGCCCCGGGCGGACGTGGCGTCCTGGCGGCTGCCCGACGGCCCCCGGGCGGCCGGCGAGGCCCGCAAGCACGTGCGCGAGCAGCTGGCGACCTGGCACCTGGACGAGCTGACCGTCACGACGGAACTGCTGGCCAGCGAACTCGTCGGCAACGTGGTGCGACACGCCAAGGGGCCCATCGGTTTCCGTCTGCTGCGCACCGGCGCCCTGGTGTGCGAGGTCAGCGACGCCAGCCTCACCATGCCGCGGATCAGGCGTGCCTCCGAGACCGACGAGGGCGGCCGGGGCCTGCAACTGGTCAGTGTGCTGGCCGAGCGGTGGGGCAGCCGGTTCACCTCCCACGGCAAGACCATCTGGACCGAACAGCCGCTGACGCCGACGCAGGACACGGTCGCGGCGGCCCTCCTCTCCCTGGCGGACGCCGACTGAGCGGACGCGTGGGCCCGTCGGTGCGGCAGGGACCGGGGCCGGGCGTGTACAGTCCCTGGCGCGCCAACAGCCCTGTCCTGCCCACGTGTTCACGTGCGCGATGTGACGGCGACGGCGCGCGATCCCCCACGAGCGCACGGAAGCCAGGTATCGCAAGTGCATGAGCGCAAGCCGCGTCGGCGGCTGTCCCTGACCGTCACCGCGGGCCTGCTGGCCGCGGCGGGACTCGCCACAGCCCCGCCCCTCGCCCTCGCGTCCTCCGCGGGACCGGCGAACGCGTCGGCGCGGAGCGCGGACTCCGCCCGCCAGAGCGCCTTCGCGCGGGCCGCGGCCGAGTACCACGTCCCCCTGCCGGTCCTCCTCGCCGTCGCCTACCACGAGTCCGCGTGGGAGGCGCCGGAGGGGGAGCACAGCACCAGCGGCGGCTACGGTCTCATGCACCTGACGGACGTGACGCCGACCATGATGGCCGGGGGCGACGCGGGGGCCGCCGGCCGCGCCGACGTCGAGAAGATGACCGCCGACCCCGCCCTGCACACCCTCGGTGCGGCGGCCGACCTGACCGGCCTGTCGTCCGGCGCGCTGCGCGAGGACCAGGAGGCCAACATCCGGGGCGGCGCGGCCCTGCTCGCCTCCTACGCGAAGGACACCGTCGGCGGCACCCCGGCGGACCCCGGCAAGTGGTACGCCGCCGTGGCCCGTTACAGCGGCTCCCGGGAGGAGCGCGCCGCCCGTGCCTTCGCCGACCGGGTGTTCGCCACGATCGGCGAGGGCGCCGAGGAGAAGACCGGGGACGGACAGCGCGTACGCCTGCCCGCCGCCCCGGACGTCCGGCCCGCCACCGGCCAACTGGCCTCGCTGCACCTGAAGAGGACGACGACGGCCGCCGGCACCGAGTGCCCGCCGGAGCTCGACTGCTCCTTCGTCCCGGCGGCGTCCGCCAACGGCCAGGTCTCGAACCGGCCGGCCAACGGCATCCGCATCGACTCGATCGTCATCCACGACACCGAGTCCTCCTACGAGTCGGCCGTCAACGCCTTCCAGCAGCCGGGCGGCGGTTCGGCGCACTACGTCATCCGCTCCTCGGACGGCGCCGTGACCCAGATGGTGCCCACCAAGGACCTCTCCTTCCACGCGGGCAACTACTCGGTCAACATGCACTCGCTCGGCATCGAGCACGAGGGATACGCCGCCGCCGGGGGCACCTGGTACACCGAGACCGAGTACGAGACCAGCGCCGCACTCGTCAGGTATCTGGCCGGCCGCTTCGACATCCCCCTGGACCGGCAGCACATCGTCGGCCACGACAACGTGGCCGGGCCCAGCTCCGCCCTCGTCTCCGGCATGCACTGGGACCCGGGTCCGTCCTGGGACTGGGGGCGCTTCATGCGCCTGCTCAAGGCCCCGGTGGACGGCAGGCACGGTGTGGGTCCGGTCGGCACGGCCGTGACGATCACGCCGGACTACGCGCACAACGAGCAGACCGTGCGGGTGTGTCCGTCCGACGACCCCACGGGGAACACGCCGGAGTGCACCGAGCGGACCCAGCCGTCGAACTTCGTGTACCTGCGCACCGCGCCCAGCGACACCGCGCCGCTCTTCGGCGACCAGGCCCTGCACGCGGACGGCGTCGGCACCGACCGCGTCAACGACTGGGGCGGCACCGCACAGGCCGGGCAGCAGTTCGTCGTCGCCGACCGGCAGGGCGACTGGACGGCGATCTGGTTCAGCGGCGCCAAGGTGTGGTTTTACAACCCGCACGGCTGCAACACCACCCCCGCCCCCGGCGTGACCCTGGTCGGCGCGGCCGGCACCTCGCCGGCGGCGGTGTACGGGACGAGCTACCCGGACGCCGGCGAGTACCCCGACGGCCTCTCGCCCTCCACCCAGGCCCCGCTGAGCGCCTACCAGGTGCCGCCCGGCCAGGCCTACGTGGCCACCGCGCAGGCCGAGCCCACCGACGACTACTTCCCCTCCGGCGGACGCGTCGTCACCGGCGGCAAGAAGATGTACACCATCCAGTACAACCACCGCACGGCGCTGGTGTACGAGGGGGACGTGACCGCGGACCGGTGACGGCCGCACCCCTGGCCGACCCCCGGCCGACACGGACCGGGCCCCTCACTCCGCCGCATGAGCGGGGTGAGGGGCCCGGGTCGTTCCTCAGCCGTCCAGCGACGCCACGAACGGCGCCAGCTTCTCCGGGTTGAGCATCCGCATGAGCCGGTCGATGCCCCCCGCCGAGACGTCGGCGGACAGCAGTGCCGTCGCCGTACCGCCGGACGGGACCAGCACGGCGGGACGGCCGTTGGCCTCGACCCACCGCACCTCGACGTCGTCCCAGAACCGCGGTGCGAAGGCCACGAGCACCTTCGCCACCCGCGTCCGCCCGCCGACCGGGACACGGGCCGCGTTGCGGATGCCACCACCGTCGGAGCAGTGCACGACGTCGGCGGTGAGGACCTGCTCCAGCGCCGCCACGTCACCCGTGCGCGTCGCGTTCAGGAACACCTCAAGCAGCCGCCGGTGCTCCGCCGGACTCGCCTGCTTCCTGCGCTCGGCGGCCAGGTGACGGCGTGCCCGGCTCACCAACTGGTGGGCGCCCGCCTCGCTGATCTCCAGGATCTCCGCGACCGCGCTCATGGCAATGCCGCCCCCGCCCTCACCGGCGCGGGCGACTCAGCCGAACCGGCCGGGCTGGTAGTCGCCGGCCGGTTGCTGGTTGATCACATTGATGCGGTTGTAGGCGTTGATGACCGCGATGAGCGAGAGCAGCGCCACCAGTTGCTCCTCGTCGTAGTGCTTGGCCGCGTTCGCCCACACCTCGTCGGAGACACCGCCGGAGGCGTCGGCCAGCCGCGTGCCCTGCTCCGTCAGCTCCAGCGCGGCTCGCTCCGCCTCGGTGAAGACCGTGGCCTCGCGCCAGACGGCGACCAGGTTGAGGCGCACCGGGGTCTCACCGGCGGCGGTGGCGTCCTTGGTGTGCATGTCGGTGCAGAAACCGCACCCGTTGATCTGGCTGGCACGGATCTTCACCAGTTCCTGGGTGGCGGCCGGCAACCCCGATTCCGAGGCCACCCGGCCGGCCGAGTTGATGTGCCTGAGCACCTTGCCGCCGAGGGCACTGCCGAAGAAGTCGAGCCGCGATTCCATGACGATCTCCTGAGCGATTGAGCGGGTTACGCACGCTTGACCGGACAGGCCGACGGGACGTGACACGCCCCCGGAGGAAGGCCGCGCCGTTCGCCGTTCTCCCGCGTGGTCCCCCTCCCGCCGCCTCTCCCGAATGGGCGCCGTGGGCGGGCGGGACCGGGGCGGCGTGCGTACGTTCGGTGACGAGCCCGTCGCCCTGCGCGCATCCTTCCCGGGTGGCGGGGCGTGGCTCCGGGCCGGTGTCCGGTCCGTCTCTCCTCTCCCATCCCGCCCGCGCACGGGAGCTCTCCCCGCGCCGGCCCGGCGGAAGGTTCTCGGAAGTGGCGATATCCCTTGTCCGGCGCGTCACGGTGATGGCGACGTGTACGGCGACCCTGGTTCTCACGGGCGGTGCGGCGGCGTGGAGCGCGCCCGGCGTCACCGTCGTCGCGGCCCCGCACGGCGGCCCGACCCCGCCCGGTGGTGACACCGGGGGCGGCGCGGCGATGCCGGCCGACCCCATGGCCTACGAACTCGGCCGCATCCTGGCGTCCCTGGACGTGGAGCAGCTCGAGACGACGTTCCTCGCCCAGCTCGTCGCCCACCATCGGGCTGTCGTCGACATGGCGAAGCTGGAGGTCGAGCGCGGTGCCGACACCGCCGTCCGGGACCGGGCCAGGACCATGGTCACCGACCAGGAGAAGCAGGCCGACCAGGGCGCGAAGTGGCTGCGTGACTGGTACGGCATGACGCCGGAACAGGCCACGCGGAAGGCGCCGGCCGGGGCCCGCAAGGCGATGACCGCCCTGCGGGAGGGCATGACACGGATGGTGGAGGACCTGCGCGGGGTCGACAAGGGCAAGAACTTCGACACCGAGTTCGCGCGCCGGATGGTGTCCCTGGACTCCGCCGCCGCCGTCGAGTTCCCCGCAGCGCAGGTGCGCGCCACGCACCCGGAGCTGCGCGCGGCGGCAGCCTCCGGCATGACCTCCCAGCTCGCCGGGATCACGGAACTGATCGGCTGGCTGACCGGTCAGGTCGCCGACGCCCAGGAGCGGGGAACGCTGCCCGCGCCGGCGACGCGGATGCCCCGGGGGACGGCACACGCCGGGGCCGGTGGCACCCAGGCGTCGGCCGCCCTGCCCGCGGTGGCCGGCGCCGCGCTGCTCGCGTGCGGCGCGGGCCTCGGCCTGACCCTGGCACGCCGCAGGCGCGCGGCCGCCGTACGGCGGGGCTGAGCGTCACCGCGGCCCAGGCCCGTGGCCGAGGTCCGTACCCGGGCCCGTACCCCGGCTTCCGCGTGGGCCGGGGCGCGGGCCGGGTGCCGCCTCGTGGTACGACCCGTCGAAGCCAAACAATTCAAGACACATGCAAATGTTTGTGCAAGCCCAAAGCAACAAATCTTGACGAGAACAACCGCCGCGCGTACGTTCCGCAACGGTCACAGGTGCGTGAATTCGGCCTGGAAGCCTGCCCGTTGGAAGCTTCTCCCCACCTTCCTCGAGGAGTGCGCCGTGCACGGTACAAGATCTATTGTCATGCTCGGATCCAGAACGCGCGGGCGGCTGCTGTCGCTCCTCGCAGCCCTCGGGCTCGCCCTCGGCGCCCTGGTCGGCCTCCCCGGTGCGGCCCAGGCCGCCGGCTCACTGCCGTGTGACCTCTACGGCGACGCCGGCACACCGTGTGTCGCCGCGCACAGCACAGTGCGCGCCCTCTTCTCCTCGTACAACGGCCCGCTCTACCGGGTCACCCGCGTCTCGGACGGCGCCGCCACCGACATCGGGCTGCTGGCGCCGGGCGGTTACGCCGACGCCCAGCGCCAGGACACCTTCTGCGGCGGCACGAGCTGCCGCATCACCAAGATCTACGACCAGACCTCGCGCCACAACGACCTGAACCCCGGCCCCGCGGGCACCGCCGGCATGGGCGCGGACCGCGGCGCGGACGCGAGCGAACTCGCCGTCACCGCGGGCGGCCACAAGGTGTACGGCATCTTCACCTCGCCCGGCGTCGGCTACCGCTCCACCGGCGCCGCCTCCGGGGTCGCCGTCAACGGGCAGCCCGAGGGCGTCTACATGGTGGCCAGCGGTACCCACGTCGGCTCCGCCTGCTGCTTCGACTACGGCAACGCCGAGAGCACCCCGGCCGACACCGGCAACGGGCACATGGACGCCGTGTCCATCGCGACCACCTGCTACTTCGCGCCCTGCACCGGTTCCGGCCCCTGGGTCGAGGCCGACCTGGAGAACGGCATGTTCCAGGGCGACAACGGCTCCAACACCGCCAACCGCGGCAACAACAGCACGTACGTCACGGCCGTGCTCAAGAACAACGGGCAGACCCGGTACGCGCTCAAGGGCGGCAACTCGCAGTCCGGCGGGCTGACCACCTGGTGGGACGGCGGCCTGCCCACCCGCGGCGGCTACAAGCCCATGCAGCAGGAGGGCGGCATCATCCTGGGCACCGGCGGCGACAACAGCAACTGGAACATGGGCACCTTCTTCGAGGGCGCGATGGTCTCGGGCTACCCGACCGACGCCGTCGAGAACGCCGTCCAGGCGAACGTCGTCTCCGTCGGCTACTCCGGCCAGACCAGCGTGCCCAACGGCCCCCAGGGCACGGTCACCGGGCCCGGCGGCAAGTGCGTCGACGTGGCGGCCGACGACACCGGGGTGAACGGCGCCGCCGTGCAGCTCTGGGACTGCCAGTCCTACGCGGAGGACCAGCACTGGACCCACAACCCCGACGGCTCCCTCTCCACGATCGGCCGGTGCCTGGACGTCGTCGGCAACAGTTCGGCGAACGACGCCAAGCTGGAGCTGTACGACTGCAACGGGGTGGGCGGTCAGAAGTGGGTGCAGCAGGCGGACGGTTCGCTGCGCAACCCGCAGTCCGGCCGCTGCCTCGACTCGCCCAACGGCGCCACCGGCAACGGGACCCGGCTGCAGATCCACGACTGCAACGGCTCCGCCGCGCAGAAGTTCTCGGTGAACGCCGGCGCCCCGGTCGCCGGACCGGGCGGCAAGTGCGTCGACGTCGCCGCCGACGACACCGGGGTCAACGGCACCGCCGTCCAGCTCTGGGACTGCCAGACCTGGGCCGTCGACCAGCACTGGTACCACGCCTCCGACTCCTCGCTCCGCACGCTCGGCCGGTGCCTGGACATCGAGGGCAACGGCACGGCGAACGACGCCAAGCTGGAGCTGTACGACTGCAACGGGGTGGGCGGTCAGAAGTGGGTGCAGCAGGCGGACGGTTCGCTGCGCAACCCGCAGTCCGGCCGCTGCCTCGACTCGCCCAACGGGACCACGGGCAACGGGACCCGGCTGCAGATCCACGACTGCAACGGCTCCGCCGCGCAGAAGTTCGCACTGGGCTGACGGCCGCGGGTACGGCACGGGGGTACGGCACCGCTCGGGTGCCGTACCCCTCCGCGCGTTCAGCCGCCGGCCCCCGCGCGCACCGCCCGGCCCACCTTCGCCCGCAGCGCGACGAACGCGTCGCAGCCGCGGGTGGTGATCTGCTCTCGTTCCACGGGGAGTTCGACCGGGAGGTCGAGGACGACATGGGCGGCGGGACCGGGAGAGAGGACCACCACCCGGTCGCCCACGTAGACGCTCTCGTCGATGTCGTGGGTGACCAGGACCGTCGTCGTGCCCTCGGCGCGGTGCACCTCCCGCAGCAGATCCTCCAGGTCCTCCCGGGTCTGCGCGTCCAGGGAGCCGAACGGCTCGTCCAGCAGGAGCAGGGCCGGCCGGCACACCAACGCCCGTGCCAGCGCCACACGTTGCTGCATCCCGCCGGAGAGCTGCCAGGGGTGGCGCCGGGCGGTGCCGGCCAGGCCGACCCGCTCCAGCATGCGCGCGGCCTCGGCACGCCGCTCGGCCCGGCGCAGGCTCCGGCGGCGCAGCGGCAGGGCGACATTGTCGAGGACCGTCAGCCAGGGCAGCAGCGAGCGGCCGTAGTCCTGGAAGACGACCGCCAGCCGGTCGGGGACCCCGGTGACCGGCGTCCCGTCCAGGCTGACCGTGCCCTCCGCCGCGGGCAGCAGCCCGGCGAGGGTGCGCAGCAGCGTGGACTTGCCGCAGCCCGAGGGGCCGGCCACGCACAGCAGCTGGCCGTCGGGCACGGTGAGGGTGAGGTCGCGCAGCACCGGGTGGTCGCCGTAGCGCTGGCCGACGGAGTCGAGGCGGAGCATGCCGGCCGCTCACCCGGCCCAGGGGTCGCTGTACATCGCCGCCCCCAAAGCGGCGACACGCAGGTGCAGCAGGCGTGGGCCGTCCCCGTCGCCCGGCGCGAGCAGCCGGTCCAGGGCGGCAGGCAGGGCGGCGGGGTCCTCCGCGTACTCCGCCGGGCAGCCGAAGGCCCCGGCCAGAGCGGAGAAGTCGACGCCGCCGAGGTCCGTGCCCGGGACCGGGGCGATGCCGATACGGCGGCCCAGCCCGCGTACGGCCTCGTAGCCGCCGTTGTCGAGGACGACGTAGCCGACAGGTGCCCGATACCGGGCGGCGGTCCACAGCGCCTGGACCGAGTACAGCGCCGATCCGTCGCCGAGCACGCACACGACGCGCCGCCGGTCGGCCAGTGCGCGCCCCACCGCCAGCGGCAGTCCCCAGCCGAGCGCCCCGCTGCCGGTGGTGAGGAACCCTCCCGTGACGTCGACGGGCACGCGCGCGTGGAAGGCGTCGCGGTGGCTGGGCGCCTCCTCGACGAGGACCCGGTCGCGGGGCAGCCGGGAGCGCAGATGGTCGAAGACGTACTCCGCGGTGAGCGCGTCGCCCGGCTCGGCGGCCCCGGGCGCCGGGCGGGGCGGGGGCGGCTCCCGGTCGGCGGGCTCCAGCAGCGTGGTGAGGCGGGCGAGGGCGGGGGAGAGGGTGGTGACGATGCTGGTGCCGACGGGCAGCCAGGCCGCCTGCGCCGGATCGCAGTCCAGGTGGAACAGTTCGGTGCCCGGCCGCAGCGGCGGGTCGTCGCCGGCGACGTGGTACGTGAACACCGGTGCGCCGAGGGCGACCACGACGTCGTACGGGGCGAGCCGGCCGGCCAGCGGGCCGGGGACCGGCGGCAGGAACCCCTGGAAGAGCGGATGCCGTTCGGGGAAGCCGGACCGCCCGGAGAGCGGGCTGATCCACACCGCCGCCCGCAGCCGCTCGGCGAGCGCGACGGCCCCCGGCAGCGCCCCCTCGTCGTCCACGCCCGGACCCACCACCAGTGCGGGGCGGACGCACGCGGCCAGGCGGGCGGCCAGCGCGGACAGGGCGTCCGGGTCCGCGGTGAAACCACCGTGCACGGTACGCGGCGGCACGGGCTCGGCGGGCCGGTCCCAGTCGTCCTCGGGGACGGAGACGAAGACCGGGCCGCGCGGCGGCGTCATCGCGATCCGGTGCGCCTCGGCGAGCACGGCGGGCACGTCGGCGGCGCGCTCGGGCTGCCGGGAGAACTTGACGTAGGGGCGCGGGAAGAGCGCCGGTTCGTCCGCGCCGAGAAACGGCCGCAGCCGCAGCAGGGAGCGGGCCTGCTGCCCGGCGACGATCACCAGCGGGACGCGGTCGCGGTGGGCGTTGAAGACGGCGCCGAGCGAGTGGCCGACGCCACCGGCCGAGTGCAGGCTGACTAAGGTGGCGTGCCCGGTGCCGAGGGCGTGGCCCGCTGCCATGGCGACGGCCGTGGACTCCTGCAGGCCCAGGACGTAGGTGAAGTCGTCGGGCCAGTCGCGGAACATGCGCAGTTCCGTCGAGCCCGGGTTGCCGAAGACGGTCGTCATGCCGGCGTCCCGCAGGAACCCCAGCACGGCCTCCCGCACGGTGGTGCCGTGCTTGGAGGCGGGCCGTCCGCCGGTGGCCCCGGCCGCCCCGTCGGATGTGTTCATACGCCTCTCTCTCCGTTCCTTCCCCCGCCGAGGAGTCGTCCCTCGACCGCCAGCAGACCGGTGTTGAGCAGATGACCGAGCGCGCCGAGCAGGAGCAGCACGGCCCACACGGTGAGCAGGTCCGAGCGTGACTGCGCGTCGGTGAGGGTGAAGCCGATGCCGTTCGCGGTGCCCGGCAGCAGTTCCGAGAAGACCATCAGGATGAGACAGAGCGACAGGCTCAGCCGCAGCCCCGCGAAGATCCGCGGCAGCGCGGAGGGCAGCAGCAGGAACCACAGCCGCTCCGGCGCGGTCAGCCGCAGCACCGCCGCCGTGTCGAGCCGCAGCGGGTCCGTGGCCCGGGCGCCCTCCGCCGTGTTGACCAGCACCGGCCAGACGGCGCTGAACGTGATCGACGCGAGCTGCATCGGGGTGCCGAAGTCGAACACGACGACGAACACGGGCACCAGGGCCGGCGGCGGGACCGCCCGCGCGAACTGCAGCACCGGGTCGCACAGGGCGTAGGCGCGCTCCGAGCGGCCGACCGCCATGCCGAGCGCGATCCCGGCGACGGCGGCGAGCAGGAACCCGGCGCACAGCCGGCCGAGGCTGGGCAGGATGTCGTCGACCGCGGCGCGGGTCAGGAACGCGTGCCGCACGGGGCCGGAGAACCACAGGGCGCGGGCGTGCCGGACGATGCGGACGGGCGGCGGGAAGTAGACGCTGCGGTGGGCGAGGGTGACCGCCTGCCAGAGGCCCGCGGCGAGGACGGGCACGCCGAGGCGGAGCAGGAGTGCCCGCGACACGCCCGCCCGGCGCGCCGCCCGCACCCCGCGCGACGGCTTCCCCGTGCCGTTTGGCGGCGTGCCCGCCCGGCCCGTCGGCGCGCGAGTGCCGTCCGGCGGTGCGCCCCGGCCGCTCACGTGTCCGCCTTCCGGCGGTGGTCCGGCGTCCACGGGAACAGCCGTCGCTCCGCCCACACCAGGACGCCGTTGAGGACCAGGCCCAGCGCGCCCGCCCAGACCACGCCCGCCAGGACGTCACGGGAGCCGTCGGTCGCCGTCTGTGCCTGGGCGAGGAAGATGCCGAGCCCCTCACCGAAGCCGGACAGCAGCTCGGTGGCCACCGCCAGGATGAGCGCGACCGCCGCCGAGATGCGCACCCCGGCGGCGACGAACGGCGCGGTGGCGGGCAGCTCCACGCGCAGCAGCACTGAGAGCCGCCCGAAGCCGAAGGCGCGCAGGGTCTCCTCGGCGAGCGGGTCCACCTCGCCGAGGCCGTACACCGTGTTGAACAGGACGGGCCACACGCACGCGTAGGTGATCAGGGCCACCTCGGTGCGGGTCCCCGTGCCGAGGAGCAGTGAGACGAGCGGGATCAGCGCCACGGACGGCAGTGGCCGCAGGAACTCCACGAGGGTCCGCACGGCGGCGCCGATCAGCGGCGAGGTGCCGAGCAACAGCCCCAGCGGGACGGCGATCGCGCAGGCCAGGCCCAGCCCGAAAGCCCAGGCGCGCAGGGTGGCACCGACCCCGTCCAGGAACACGGGGTCGCCCGCCAGCCGGACGGCCCGCGCCACCACCTCCGAGGCCGGAGGGAGGTACGCGCGCCGTACGATCCCGGCGCGGCCCAGCGCCTCGCACACCCCGAAGGCGAGCAGGACGCCGAGCACGCCGAGGGCGAACCGCCGCGCCCGGCTCACTTCACCAGCAGGGTCGCCGGGTCGAGCGGCTTCTTCAGCAGGCCGTGCTTCGACATCAGCGCGGTGAGCGCGCGCAGTCGGGCGACGTCGGTGCCGGTGGCGTAGGCGGGCAGCGCCATCGACTTCGCCTGTGCCGGGGTGACCTCGGTGTACTTAAGCAGTTCGGCGCGTACGGCGTCGGGGTCCTCGGCGGCGGTCTTCGAGGCGGCGCGGATGGCGCGCTGGAAGGCGGCGACGGCCTTGGCGTGCCCCTCGGTGTACTTCCCTGTGGAGAGGTAGCCGCTGATGGGCAGCGAGGAGACGGGCGACGAGCCGCCGTCGAGCAGGACGCGTGCGTGCACCTGGTCCCGGATGGCGCTGTCGAAGGGCTCCACCGCGTGCACGGCGTCGACCTGGTGCCGTTGCAGCGCGGGGCCCATCTGCGGGAAGGCGATCTGCCGGTAGACGGGATGCCCCAGGCCGCGCGCGTCGAGGATGGCGTCGAGCGTCAGCGACTGGATGTTGTTGAGGATGTTGACCGCGACCGTGCGGCCCTTCAGGTCGGCGGCGCTCTTGACGGGCGAGTCCTTCGGCACCAGCAGGTCCATCATGTGCGGCGCCACCCGGATGCCCTCGCTGACGATGCGGGTGTCGAGGGTGCCCTTCTCGTCGGCCTGGAGGAAGGTGACGTAGTTGGCGCCGGCGATCACGTCGACCTGGCCGTTCTTCAGGGCGGGCAGCGCCTGGATGCTCTGCTGCACCGGCTGGATGCGGACGTCCAGCCCCTCCTTGGTGAACAGCCCGTGGTCCCGGGCCAGATACAGCGCGGCGACGTCCGCCAGCGGCAGGGCCGCCACCGTGATCCTCTCCCGGCCGCCCGACGACGCCGAGCCGCTTCCCCCTCCGCCGTCGCCGCAGGCGGTGAGGGACAGCGCGCAGGCAACCGTCGCCGCCGCCAGCTTCCCCCGAGTTCCCCGTAAGTGACGTGACGTCATGGACAGCATGCCTACCAGACACGTGTCATGAACACCATCAGCCGAACGGGTGAGAACGCCGCGCCCCGGGAAAAGCCGCGCAAAGAAGGGACGCGTCCGCGGAAGTGTCACACTTCCGGTCGGAGCCGTACGCGTGTCTGACCGCACGGGGCGACGCGTTGCTGTGCACGGACGGGCCGGTGCGGACGCTGGTTGATCTCGCGTTCGCGCCCGAATACCGCCGTGGGCATGGAGCTCTGTACGGCGGACTCGATCAGGGCCGGATCGGCGTCGCCCGGCTGCGTCGGGCTCTGGCAGGGGTGCCGCTGCCCAGGGCGGCGGACGGCCGGCTCGTGCTGGCGGTGGATGTCTCGCCGTGGCTCCGGCCGGACGCCAACACCAGTGCCGACCGGGCCTTCTGCCACACGTTCGGCCGGGGTGAGGGCAAGCATCAGATGGTGCTCGGCTGGCCTTGCTCGGTGGTGGCCGCGCTGGAGGCCGGCCGCACGTCCTGGACGGCGGTGCTGGACGCGGTGCGCCTGGACCCGGCGCCGACGTCGCCGCGGTGACCACGGTCCAGCTCCGCGAGGTCGTCGAACGGCTCGTCGCCGCCGGCCGGTGGAAGCAGGGCGACCCCAACGTCCTGGTCGTGCTGGACGCCGGACACGACGCGCCCCGCATCGCTCACCTGCTGGGCGACCTGCTCGTCGAGATCATGGGCCGACTGCGGTCGGAACCGGGTGATGCGCCGGCCGAAGCCCTCGCTCGAGGAGTACGCCCTGTCCGGTATGGGCCGGGCAGGCGCATCTGAGAAGCGTTCGCCGAACGGTCACCGTGACCGATCGGCGAACGGCGCGAGGTGTCAGTTACTTGCCCAGCCAGGTGCGGACCGCCTGCCTGTCCACCCCGCCCTCCCGGGCGAACCCGGCCTCCGGCCGGTGGCCGGCCGGGATCAACCGGGTGGCGGCCTGGCGCAAGCCTGACAGCGCGGCCGACTCGGCGGTGCGCGCCGCGGTGCGGGCGGCGGCCAGCTCGACGACCACCGCGCCGGAGTCCTCGACCCGTGGCCGGGATGCGGCTGTTTCTGCTCCGGATACGCGTGCGTTCCGGCCAAACACGGGGTCCGGCACGTGTCGTCGGTGACCGCGGGGCCGGACGTGGGCACACTGGTGCGCGGAGAGGCTGCAACTCCACCCGGCCCAGGAGGGATCACGATGCGAGTCGCTCGTACGGTCGCAGTGCTGACAGCCACCACCGCCGCGCTCGGGCTGAGCCTGGCGACCGCCGGTTCCGCCTCGGCTGCCGCCGGCAGTTGGAAGGCGTACGGCAACACGAACCCGATCACCTCCAGCTCCGCCACGTGGGGCTGCCACGGGAGCGTGACGATCGCGAGCAGCGTGCTCGCGCAGGTCTGCGCGATCAGGTCGGCGGGCGGAGGAGCAGTGCAGGCGGCGGTGATCGTGCGCAACAACCGATCCACCCTCTTCAGCGTGTCGGCCGCCGCCGACCTGTGGACCAGCGCCGGTTCGCTCGGTGACTGGGCGTGCTCGTCCTCCGGGGTCGGGGCGAACTCCTGGTCAGTGTGCTTCGGGAAGTCCCTCGCCGAGAGCGCCTCGGTGAACTCGGTGGGCACGGCCAACGGCGTGACCCTCGGCCAGTCGTCGACCGTCTGAACCGGAGCCGCCCCCGGGGCGGGCCAGGCACGCGCGCATCCGGGCCGCTACCAACGGCGTTGATCCGATGACCGGCAGCGGGCCGTTGGTCGGGCCAGGCGGCCCGCTGGGTCAGCCGCGGGTGCTTCGTCGCCTGGCGCGCGACCGCCCGCCACCCGTGCCAGGAACCACGCGGAGGTGAAAAAAACAAGCTTGTGCGGACGACGGGACTCTCGCAACAGGGCCTAGTGGACCGAGAACCCGCCGTCCACGAAGAGCGACTGCCCGGTGACGTACGCGGAGGCGGGGCCGGCCAGGAAGACGGCCGCGCCGGCGAAGTCCTCGGCCACACCGTTGCGTCCGGTCATCGTGCGTGCGGCGAGCGCCGCGACCTTCTCCGGGTCGGACGACAGCCGCGCGTTGAGCGGCGTCATCACGAAACCCGGCACGAGGGTGTTGCAGGTGACGCCGTACGGCGACCACGCCTCGGCCTGCGAGCGGGCCAGCGACTCCAGCGCCCCCTTGGAGACCCCATAGGCGCCGCTCCGCACGAACGCCCGGTGCGCCTGCTGCGAGGTGACGTGGATGATCCGCCCGAAGCCCCGTTCTGCCATGCCGGGCCCGAACCGCTGCCCCAGCAGGAACGGTGCCTCCAGGTTCACCGCCATGGTGGTGTCCCACACCCGCGTGTCCAGCTCGTCCATCGGGGGCCGCAGGTTCACCCCCGCGCAGTTGACGAGGATGTCCGGCTCCCCGAACACCCCGGCCGCTTCCTCGGCGGCCGCGCGCACCCCGTCACGGGTGGCGAGGTCCGCGCTCACCCACGCCGCCCGGCAGCCGTCGGCCGTCAGTTCCGCCACGGTGCCGGCCAGCCGCTCCTCGTCACGCGCCACGACCACCACCCGGGCCCCGGCCCGCGCCAGCGCCCCGGCGACGGCGCGCCCGATGCCGGAACTGCCTCCGGTCACCACGGCCGCCCGGTCGTCCAGGGCGAACAGGCCGCTGAGGTAGTCCTTCGCACTCATGCGCGCAGCCTAACCGGGCCGGACCGGGCCCCGCGGGCACGGCCCGGCAGCCGCGGGGGCCGTCAGGCAGGGCAACTCCCGACATTTGAGCGGGCGTTGAGCCTCATACCGGGAGTAACAAGATCCAATGCGGGCATGCATTCTTCGCAGAGCCCACTGGAACGGGCCCGTCTGGACTACGAGAACCACCTCGCGGCGTGTCGGCAGTGCGCCCAGGACCGGATGCCGTGCGCCGCGGCGAAACACCTGCGGCGGCTGTACAACAACCTCGGCAGAGCGGCCGACAAGGAACGGGCCCGCCACCGCCCCTGAAGGGTGATGGCGGGCCCGCGGCGTGCTCGGGGGCCGGCGTTCTGGCCGGCCCGCGTTCTCAGTGGCCGAGCGTCGCGCGCAGCGAGGGCTGGAGCAGGTCGGCGTGGGCCCGCACCATGTCGTCGCACAGGTCCCAGATGCGCTCCACGGGCAGCGTGGCCGCGGTCGCCGGGTCGGTCATGGCGGCCTGGCGGATCGAACGCGGGTCGTCCTCCAGGGCGGCCCGCACCACCAGGTCGTTCATGCTCAGATACGTACGGTTCAGCGCGGCGCACTGGGCGGGCAGCGCCCCCACCCGCGTCGGCTGGACACCGCCGCCGTCCACCAGGCAGGGCACCTCGACGGTTCCGGAGGCGGGCAGGTTGTCGATCAGCCCCCGGTTCGGGACGTTGCCGTACACCGTGCGCGGGGTGCCCGTGGTGATGCTGTGGATGATCTGCGGGGCGTACTCCATCGTGCCCTCGACGGTGAGCGGTTCGCCCTTGTCGAGTGCGTCCCGCGTCCGCTCGTACTCGGCGACGTTCTCGTCGACGATGCCGAGGTAGGCCCCCACCGGCAGCCGCAGCCGCTCGATCTCGCTGTCGTGGTGCAGGTACCACGGCACGTACTCCGAGGAGTGCTCGCTCGTCTCGGTCGGGTAGAAGCCGAGCCGCCGGTACATGTCCACCCGTACCCGGCGCCGCAGTTGCGGGTCCTCGGCGATCAGCGCGTCCAGCTTCGGGTACAGGTCCGCCCCCTGGTGCTCCAGCCGCAGCAGCCACGCCTGGTGGTTGACGCCGGCGGCGCGGTAGGTGACCTCGTCGTAGGGGACGCCGAGCAGGTCGGACAGGTCGCGGACGGTCCAGTACACCGAGTGGCACAGGCCGACGACACGTGTCAGTCCGGTGGCCTGCGTGAGGTACTGGACGTTCATCGCCATCGGGTTGGTGTAGTTGAGCAGCCAGGCGTCGGGGCACACCTCGGCGATGTCCTCGCCGAGCGACCTCAGCAGCGGGAAGGTGCGCAGCGCGCGGAAGATGCCGCCGACGCCGAGGGTGTCGCCGATGGTCTGCCGCAGCCCGTACCGGGCCGGGATCTCGAAGTCGGTGCGGGTGGACTCCCGCATGCCGACCTGGACGATGTTGATGACGAAGTCCGCGTCCGTCAGCGCCTCGCGCCGGTCGGCGTGCGCGGTGATCCGCGGCCGGGGGCCGCCCTCACCATCCTGTCCGGTGCGCTCGTCCGCGATGTACTGGGCGGCGCCGCGCGCGGTGGCCAGGCGCTCGGGGTCGATGTCGTGCAGGGCGATGTGCGCGCCCCGCAGCTCGGGGAAGGCCAGCAGGTCGGCCAGGAGCCCCTGGGTGAACACGACGCTGCCCGCGCCGATGAACGCGATCTTCGGGGTGGTGAGGGACATCAGGATTCTTCTCCGTTGCAGGCACCGGCGAAGCGGGCCTCGTTCGGGGTGGTCCGGGCGGCGCGAGGAGTGCCGCCGGGGAGGGACGGGTCGTAGGGGTGCGGCGGGTGACGAGGCCGTGCCTCGCGCGGGGTCATCCCTTCAGGCCGCTGGAGGTGATGGACTGGATGAAGGTCTTCTGCGCGGCGAGGAAGGCCAGCAGCACCGGGAGCACGGTGAGCACGTTGCCCGCCATGACCGCGGACCAGTGGGTGTGGTGCTGCCCCTGGAAGGTCGTCAGACCGAGTTGCAGCGTGTACTGGGTATCGTGGTTGATGGCGATCAGCGGCCAGCTCAGGTCGTTCCAGGTGGTGAGGAACGTCAGCACCGCCACCGTGCTCAGGGCCGGCCGGGACAGCGGCAGCACGATCGTGAACAGCACCCTCAGCCGCGAGCAGCCGTCGAGCCAGGCCGCCTCCTCCAGTTCCCTGGGCAGGGACAGGAAGAACTGGCGCAGCAGGAACACGGCGAACGGTGTCACCAGCGAGGGCACGATCAGCGCGCCCAGGGAGTCGATCAGCCCCAGCCGTTTCATCACCAGAAACGTGGGGATCATCGTGAGCTGGAACGGGATCGCCATGGTGGCCAGCATCAGCCCCAGCAGCAGCCGGGAGCCCGCGAACCGCATCCGGGCGAACGCGTAACCGCCCAGCGCCCCCAGCAGCAGGTTGGAGATCACCGCGGTGACCGACACGATCAGCGAGTTGGCGAACCAGCGCGGGAAGAGGGCGTTGCCGATGACGAACCGGTAGCCGTCCAGATGGATGCCCGAGGGCCACAGGGCGGGCGGGAATCGGTTGATCTCCGCGTCGCTCATGACGGAGCTGAGCACCAGCCAGATCAGCGGCACGGCGAAGAGCAGGCACAGCGGCGCCAGCAGCAGGTGCCAGGCGCTGAACGGCAGTCGTCCGCGGCGCCGGCCGGTGCCGCTGACCGCCGTCGTCGTGCGCGCGGCGGCCGGGGAGGCCGGGGAGGGGAGAGGAGGGACGGAGGGGACGGAGGACGTGGCGGTCATCGGGTGGCTCCTTGGATGCCGCGGCCGTTACGTGCCCGCAGTGCCCGGGCCAGCCGGGGCACCACGGCGAGAAGGATCAGGGCGAGCGCCAGGGTGTAGGCGGCCGCGGCACCGTAACCGGCGGTGAAGTTCTTGAAGGCCTGCTCCCAGATGAAGTAGACGATGACCGAGGTGGAGCCCAGCGGCCCGCCCTTCGTCGTCACGTACACCAGGTCGAAGACCTGTAGTGCGTTGATGGTCTGCCACAGCAGCAGGAAGACCAGGACCGGGGTGATCGCGGGGAGGGTGACGTGGCGCAGCAGATGGCGGCGCCCGGCACCGTCCAGCCGGGCCGCCTCGATCAGCGAGGCCGGCACGTCCTGGAGGGCGGCGAGCAGTACCACCACGCAGAAGCCGGTGCCGCTCCACAGCGAGATCGCGATGAGCGCGTACAGCGCCTGGCCGGGGTCGGTGAGGAAGCCCTGGGGCGAGATGCCGAACGTGTGCAGCACGGAGTTGGCGGCGCCGAACTCCGGGTCGAGGATGAAGGAGAACAGCACGCCCTGCGCGGTGGCCGAGACCACGAACGGCACGAAGACCAGCGTGCGGTACAGGCCGACCAGCCGGATCCTCCGGTTCAGCGCGAGCGCCAGCAGCAGCCCGAGACCGATGCTGAGCGGCACGTACAGCACCGTGTACAGCAGGGTGCTGCGGACCGCCTCGGCGAAGTGCGGGTCCTGGGCGAGCGCGCGGTAGTTGTCCAGGCCGACCCAGCGGCTGGGGGTGACCAGGTCGTCGGCCTGGAACGACAGCAGCAGCGACCAGATGACCGGGACGACGCTCAGGCCGAGGATGACCAGGACCGAGGGCGAGATGAACGCCCAGGCGGTGGCGGACTCCCGGCGTCGGCGCCGGCGTACGGAGTTGGTGCGGGCGCCCTGCTTGTCGCCGCGGTCCGCGAGGGTGAGGGGAGTGGGTAGACGGGGCATGGTGGTCCTCTCAACGCGGGATGAGCAGGGCGGCGTTGGCTTCGTCCGCGCAGGTGCGCAGCGCCTTGGCCGGGGAGCTGCGGCCGAGGAGCACGGAGACGATCGCCTGGCCGAGTGCCTGGGAGATCTGCGGATAGGCGGGGTGCACCGGGCGGGCCCGGGCCGACTCCAGCGCCGCGGTGAACACGTGCAGTCCCTCGGTGTGTTTCTCCTGGGCCCGCCAGGCCGGCAGTGCCTCGGTGCTGCGGCTCAGCGGGAGGCTGCCTGCGTTGACGTCCCACCGCACGTCCTGTGCGGGCCGGGAGAGCCAGGTCACGAAGGTGCGGGCCGCCCGGACCCGGGCCGGGCCGTTGTCGAAGACCGTCCAGGTGTCGGGGCCCGAGATCGTCATCTGCTTGCCGCTGTACGTGGGCAGCGGCACCACGTGGTAGTCGATCTTCGCCTGGCGGATGTCGGGGAGCTGCCACGGCCCGGTGGGCACCATGCCCATCCGGCCGGAGTCGAAGACCTGGTACATCTGCTCGCTGCCCGGCTTGGGATCGATGTAGACGCTTTTGTCGCGGGCGAGCGCGGCGACCGTCTCCAGCGCCCTGGCCCCGGTGTCGGCGAAGCCGATGTGCTTGCCGTCCTCGGAGACGACGTCACCGCCCAGGTCCCAGATCATCGGCCACAGCCGCCACACGGTGTCCTCGTCGCCGACGCCGGGCCAGCCGGTGCCGAAGACGCCGCGGCCCGCGTCGGTCAGCTTGCGGGCGGTGGCGACGAACTCGTCCCAGCTCCAGCCCGCCTCGGGCAGCGGCAGCCCGGCATCCCGGAACAGTTTCTTGTTGCACACCACGGCGAGCGCGTCGAGCAGCGCGGGCGCGGCCCGCACCTGCCCGTTGAGGGTGACCGCCGCCCGCGCCGGGGCCCAGAAGCTCTTCCACGGCACAGGGCCGTCGTGGAAGGTGTCGGTCAGGTCGACCACCGAGGGGCTGCGGGCCACGCTCGCCAGGTCGGAGCCGAAGACGTAGGCGATGTCGGGGAAGGAGCCGGAGGCGAGGGCCGCGGTGATCTTCTGCAGCATGGCGTCGGCCAGCACGCCGCCGCCGGCGTCGACCCGGATGCCGGGGTGGGTGCGGTTGAACTCCGCCACCAGCTTCTCGATGGCGGCCCGGCCGGTGTCCGTCTGCCCGTGCCAGAGCTCGACCGTGACCCGGCCGTCGGCGCCGACCCCGTCGTGAGCGCCCGACCCGCAGCCGGCCAGGGCGGCGCCGGCGGCGGTGCCGAGGGCCAGGTGACCGCCCGTGCGCAGGAGAGTGCGGCGGGACGGGCCGGCCGGTGGGCCGGACGGGCGGTGTGGGCTTGCGGCCATGGGTGCTCCCGGGGAGACGCGGAACGGTGTGGATGTCCCGGGCCTCGGGGGCGTCACGGACGCCGGGGGCCGGGCGGGACATCACGGGAAGGAGGTACCGGCACGGCGGCGGTGTGGGGGTACTGCGCGGTGCGGGGCGAAGAGAGGTGGGGTGGGGCTGCGTGGGTGGGGCGGGGCCCGTCGGCGCACCGCGATCCGCGGAGTCCGGTGCGCCGGGCGGGGCGGCGGTACGCCCGGAAGGGCGCCCGCCGCGGTAGGGGTCCGTCAGCAGGTCTGGCGTACGTAACCGCTGCTGCCGGGGGCGGAGACGTCGACGTCGCGCAGGACGATGCTCAGCCGGTCACCGAACTGGGAGCAGGCCTTGTTCAGGTTGGCCTTCTTGTACTCGATGACGACGACGTGGTCGTCGTAGGCGTCGGCGTAGTCCCCGCACTCGCCGTACTCCGCGCACTCCTCGGCGACGGCGAAGTCCGTGCCCATCTCCGCGTGCGCGGAGGCGAGTTCGGCGGTGTTCTTCTGCCCGATCGCCAGGCCCTTGGCGTGGGCGTGGGCGGAGAGCAGCTTCATGAACGCCTTGGCGTTGGACTCGCTGATCAGGTTCGTGCGGTCGAAGGTGTCCAGGTTGTCCGGTTCGACGGCGTCGAAGCCCTTGCCGGCGCAGGAGTCGATCCAGGTGTCGACGTGGTCGGCGATCCGCTGCCGCTTGTCGGCGGTGCGGATGTCGAGCATCGCCTCGCCCCAGTCCTCGTCGTACACCACCTTGCCGTTCGCGTCCTTCAGGAGCAGGTCGCCCCACTCGTTCTCGGCGCCGGGCTGCGCCTGGAACGCGTTGACGTAGCAGATGTTGTACAGGCCCTTCGCCGGGGAGGCGCCGTGGTCACGGCTGACCACCTTCACCCCGGTGGGCGGAGTGTAGGGCTCGCCGATCTGATAGTCGAAGTTCGCGTGTACGGGGGGCAGTTTCACGGACGCCGCCGTGGAGGCGCCGGCCTTGGCGGTGGCGGCCGCCGTCGTGGAGGCACCGGCCGTGCTGCACGCCAGCAGCGGACACAGGACCGCCGCGGTGGCCGCCCCGACCAGGGCGCGCCTGCGGAATCGTGGGTGAGAAGTGTGGGGCATCTCCTGCGCTCCAGAGGATGTGGGGGCACGTCCCCGCCTCGGACCCCGGCTCCGCGCGGAAGTCCTGGCGACTCAGTCCGGACTTACGGCGCAGGGCCGTGCTACCGGCTGGGCGTACCTCTGACGCCGGGTGCTCGACCCAGGCGTTGCATGGAGTAAAGCGAGCAGCTTTCGCCATGTCAACAGATCGAACATGCGCACTTTGCGCACATGGTCATGGTGCTGTGGGCCTCGTGGCGGACCCGCGCCCGCCGCCGACCGCCCGTATACCAGGCAGAAAGGTGGATGTCGGGTCGGCGTACGGCGGTCTATGCTTCCTCGCATGCTGAAGACCGAGCGTCATGCGCGCATACTTGAGCATGTGTCCGCGCGTGGTGCCATGGACGTGACCGAGCTGTCCCGGCTGCTCAAGGTCTCGGGAGCCACCATCCGGCGCGACCTGCAACAGCTCAGCCGACAGAACCTGCTGCGCCGCACGCACGGGGGAGCGGTACTGGGTGGCGCGGCGCTGCGCGGTGCGGGACCCGAGCTCCCGGTCCCGCACCGCAGCGGGCACCGCCGCGCCGAGAAGCAGGCCATCGCGCGGGCCGCGGCCGAACTCGTGCCCGAGGGCGCGGTGGTGGGGATGACGGGTGGCACCACCGTCACCGAGATCGCCCGGGTGCTGGCCGCGCGCGGCCGCGTCACGATCGTGACCAACGCGGTCAACATCGCCGCCGAGATGGTGCCGCACAAGGACGTCACCCTGGTCGTCGTGGGCGGCTCCGCCCGCACCGAGAGCTACGAACTCGTGGGCCCCATCGCCGAGAAGACACTCGCCGACCACCACACCGACGTCACCTTCCTCGGCGTGGACGGCGTCGGCGCGGCCCACGGATGCACGACGCACGACCAGTTGGAGGCGGCCACCGACAGGGCGTTCCTCGCCAGCAGCGACCGCACGGTCGTGGTTGCCGACCATTCGAAGATCGGCCGGGTCACCTTCGCGAAGATCTGCCCACTGCGTGACATCGACCGCCTGGTCACCGACGCCGCCGCACCTCAGGCCGTCCTCGCGGACATCATGGACGCGGGCGTGGCGGTGACGGTGGTGTGAGGACGGGGCGTCGGACGCGCTGCCCCGTGGGGTCCGAGTCGCCCGGTGCCCGGTGCCCGGTGCCCGGGCCGGGCCGGGGCGTCGGCGGACCGCTGGTGCGGCAGCTCGACGGCGGCCGGGGCCGGGACGGGGGCGGGCCCGCACCGGCACGACCGGTGCCGACATAGACGCAGGACTCCCGACCGGCATATCGTTCACCGGCCGCGAGCGGTTTCTTCCGTTCTTGTCCATGGGGGGCCAGCCATCATGTCCGCATCCAGTGAGCCGGGTCCGGGACCGGCGGAACCACCCACGGCACCGGGGGCGCGCGCGCGGGCCGTGCCGCTCGCGAAGCCGGCGAGGCCGGGCGGGGCGTCCTCCGTCCTGCTCGCCGTCGCCGTCGCGGGACTCGCCCTCGTGGCCGCCACCGATCTGCTGAGCGTCTTCGCCGGAGTGCGGCTGCGGGGCGTGGTCGACGGGGACACCGACTTCCTCACGGCGCCGCAGCAGGAACTGGACGACGCGGCCTCCTTCTACGACTCGGTCGCCCGCTACCAGGTCATCGCCTACGTGCCCTGTGCGATCGCCTTCGTGGCCTGGTTCTTTCACATGCGTCGCCTGACCGGCCCGCTCGCCCCCGACCGTTTCCGGCACGGGCCCGGATGGGCCGTCGCGGCCTGGTTGATCCCGTTCGCCAACTTCCTGCTGCCCTACCGCGTCGCCACCGACATGTGGCGGGCCGCCACCCCGCTGCCCTCCGAGGGGACGCCGTACCGGGAACGCCTGTGGCCGATACGCCTGTGGTGGGCCCTGTTCGTACTCGGCATCCTCTACAACCGGGTGGCCGGGACCAAGTACGACGATGCCGAGACGCTGACGGACATCGACTCAGGAGTGGCGCAGTACATGGTCGCCGACGCGCTCAACATCGTCGCCGCGGCCGCCGCCGTGCATTTCGCCGTGCGGCTGACCCGGATGCAGCGCCGCAAGGCGGCCGAGGGGCCCCGCCCCGCCCCGCCGTTCACCGGCGCGCCGCTCTGAGACCCACCGCGCGGCACACAGGGACCGGTCACCCCAGAGGGCGACCGGTCCCTGCCTGTCGTACGGTGTGCTCAGCCGGCGGCGAGCAACTGCAGTGTGTCGATGACGCGGTGGGAGAAACCCCACTCGTTGTCGTACCAGGCGACCACCTTGATGTGGCGGCCGTCGACGCGGGTGAGTGCCGAGTCGAAGATCGCCGAGGCCGGGTTGCCGGTGATGTCGGAGGAGACCAGCGGGTCCTCCGAGTACTCGAGGATCCCGGCGAGCGGCCCCTCGGCCGCCTCCCGGTACGCCGCCAGCACCTCGTCACGGGTCACGTCGCGCGCGACCGTCGTGTTGAGCTCGACGATCGAACCCACCGGTACCGGCACCCGGATCGAGTCGCCCGACAGCTTGCCCTCGAGGTTCGGCAGCACCAGGCCGATCGCCTTGGCGGCGCCCGTGGTGGTCGGCACGATGTTCACCCCGGCGGCGCGGGCGCGGCGGGGGTCGCGGTGCGGCCCGTCCTGGAGGTTCTGCTCCTGCGTGTAGGCGTGCACGGTGGTCATGAACCCGTGCTCCACACCGGCGAGTTCGTCGAGCACCGAGGCCAGCGGCGCGAGCGCGTTGGTGGTGCACGAGGCGTTGGAGACGACGGTGTGCGCCGCCGGGTCGTACGCCTCGGTGTTGACGCCGTAGGCGAGTGTCACGTCGGCGCCCGCCGACGGGGCGCTGACGAGCACCTTGCGCGCACCGGCGGTCAGGTGGACACGCGCGGCCTCGGCCGAGGTGAAGCGGCCGGTGGCCTCCAGCACCAGGTCGACGCCCAGCTCCGACCAGGGCAGCTTCGCCGGCTCCCGCTCGGCGAGTACCTTGATGCGGTGGCCGTCCACCACCAGCGTGTTGCCGTCGACGCTCACCGGGCGGCCGAGCCGGCCGGCGGCGGTGTCGAAGGCGAGCAGCCGGGCGAGCGTGGCGGGCTCGGTGAGGTCGTTGACGGCGACGACCTCCAGGTCGCCGCCGCGCTCCAGCAGTGCACGCAGCACGTTGCGTCCGATGCGGCCGAATCCGTTGATGGCGATGCGAGTCATGAGTGTTCAATCCCTCCGTGGTTCACCACCAGACTCGCGCGCCGCGCCCGCGCGGGACAGCGGCTGGATCGCCACGGTCCGCAAGGATCGTGCCAGGCCGGAGGACGGGCCGGGATCGGGAGCCGCGCGGCCTACTCGCCCTTGGCGAAGGTGCGCCGGTACTCGCTGGGCGTGGTGCCGAGGATCCGCTGGAAGTGCAGCCGCAGATTGGCCCCCGTGCCCAGGCCGACGTCGCCCGCGATCTGCTCGACACTGCGCTGCGAGCGCTCCAGCAGCTCCCGCGCCATGTCGATGCGGGCCCGCATGACCCACTGCATCGGCGTGTATCCGGTGTCCTCGACGAACCGCCGCGAGAACGTCCGCGGCGACACCTCCGCGTGCCGGGCCAGCGTCTGGAGGGTGAGGTGTTCGTCCAGCCGGTGCAGCGCCCACTCCCGGGTCGCGGCGAACCGCTCGCCCAGCGGCTCCGGCACACTGCGCGGAACGTACTGAGCCTGGCCGCCGCTGCGGTAGGGCGCCGCGACCAGCCGCCGGGCGGCGTGGTTCGACGCGGCCACGCCGAGATCGCCGCGGAGCAGGTGCAGACACAGGTCGATCCCGGAGGCGGCGCCGGCGGAGGTCAGCACACTGCCCTCGTCGACGAAGAGCACGTTCTCGTCCACCCGGACGGCCGGGTGCTTCGCGGCGAGCGCCCGGGTGTAGTGCCAGTGGGTGGTGGCGCGCCGGCCGTCCAGCAGCCCGGTGGCGGCGAGCGCGAACGCGCCCGTGGAGATCGCGGCGAGCCGTGCGCCCCGGTCGTGCGCGGCGACCAGCGCCTCGACGACGGCGGGCGGCGGGTCCTCCCGGTCCGGGAAGCGGTAGCCGGGCACGAACACGATCTCGGCCCATGCCAGCGCCTCCGGACCGTGCGCCACGTGGTACGACAGCCCGTCCCCACCGGTCACCAGCCCGGGCGCCGCCCCGCACACCCGCACCTCGTACGGCATGCTCGCACGCGTGGTGAACACCTGCGCCGGAATCCCGACATCCAGGGGCTTGGCCCCCTCGAGCACGAGAACGGCGACGCGGTGAAGAGGGGAGTCGGGCACGAATCCAGATTACGGTGACCGGGGGGTGTCCCGTGCCTGCTGGTCATGGGTAGCGCCGTACTGGACGAGGTCGCCCTCGAACACCCACCCGCGGACGGCTCCCCCGAGGCGTGCCTGCGGACGGCCGGAGGACAGCAGGGGGAACTGCCGGTCGGCGCCGTCCTGTTCCCGACAGGGTGCGGTGAACGCGTGCACTGACGCCCCCGCGTCGGCATTCGGGAAGGCGTGTTCCCGGACGAGGGTGACGACGGGCAGGATCGCCGGGACCAGTACGCCGCGCATTCCTCGGTCTCAGGTCGTGCGCGGGGCGCCATGGCGCAGGCCGTCGAGGAGGAGGCCGGTGATCTGGCGGGCCTCGTCGAGCCATCCCTCGCTCACGCGCATGGCGCAGATGCCGCCCAGGGCCCGCAACAGGGTGGGGCCGGTGACGTCACCGCGGACGGTGCCGGCCGCGGTGCCGGCGTCGAGCAGCCGCGTCAGGGCGTCACCCATGCGGGTACGGGCGTCGTCGAAGACCGGGGAGTCGGTCGCCATGATGCTCTCCAGCGCGAGGGACATCCCCTTGCCCACGGCGGCGTGGTCCACGAGCAGGAGCAGGAAGCGGCTCAGGGCTTCCTCGGGGCTGTGGCGTCCCAGCAGGTGTTCCGGCGAGGCACACAGGTCGTCCACCTCTTTGCGATAGACCTCCTCGATCAGGGCCTCGCGGGTATCGAAGTGGCGGTAGAGCGTTCCGACGGAGACCCCGGCGCTGCGGGCGATCTCCTCCACGTGTGCGTCGGTGTCACCGGCGAGGAACGCTTCGCGGGCCGCGGACAGCAGCGCCTCGCGGTTGCGGCGCGCGTCGGCGCGCAGTGGACGTGATGCCGGCAAGGGAACCTCCGTAAGGTGAATCGGACTCCGTTTGCATGTATCGTTTCCGGAGTCGGACTCATCTTACGGAAGGAACGTGCCGTGCCGATCACCAGTGAGGGTTTTGAGGGCCTCCGGGTCCTGGTCACCGGAGGCAGCCGGGGCCTGGGCGCCGCCACCGTGCGTCGATTCGTCGCCGGTGGCGCGACCGTACTGACGGCTTCCCGCACTCGCCCCCCACAGGACACCGGCGCCGTCTTCATCGCGGCGGACCTCTCCACGCGGGAGGGCGTGGCCGAACTCGGCCGCCGCGTCGTCGACCATGTGGGCGGCGTGGACGTGCTCGTCAACAACGCCGGCGCTGCGAGCGCCCCGGCACCCACCCTGTCCAGGTCGGACGCCTCCTGGCAGGCCGACCTGGACATCAACCTCCTGAGCATCGTCCGCCTCGATCGGGCCCTGGTGCCGGGAATGGTCGAGCGGGGTTCCGGCGTCGTGGTGCACGTCTCCTCGATCGCCAGCCGACTGCCCCAGCGCGCCGAAGCCTCCTACGCCGCCGCCAAGGCCGCGCTCAACGCCTACAGCCGCGAACTGGCCACCGAGGTCGGCGGACACGGGGTACGCGTGCTCTGCGTTCTCCCCGGTTTCGTCGTCACCGACGGCGCCGCCGCCCACCTCCGGCACATGGCCGAGGAGCAGGGCGTGTCCGAGGACGAGGCCGTCCGTCGGCTCACGGACCGGCTGAACGTTCCCATGGGGCGTCCCGGGGACCCCGAGGACGTCGCCGAGATGATCGCCTTCCTCGCCTCCAGCCGTGCGAAGTGGCTCACCGGAGCGCAGTTCCGCGTCGACGGCGGCATCCTCCCGACCGTCTGAGCGTCGACCGGCACGAGGAACACGAAGAAAAGGACCACTGCCACCATGCCCATGACCCTGGCTTCCGTCGTCATCGACGCCGCCGACATCGAGGCGGAGGGCGCCTTCTGGCACCGACTGCTCGGCGGCTCCCTCACCCGCACGCCCACCCACCGCTTCGTCCATCCGCCCGGCCTGCCCGTGGTGGTCGTTCAGTCCGCCCCCGGCCACCTCGCCCCGAACCGGCCCGACGGCTCCGGTCAGCAGATGCACCTCGACTTCCGCGTCGAGGACCTCACGACCGCCGACCGGACCGCCACGGACGCCGGCGCCGTCCGGCTGCGGCCCACGGAGGAGGCGGCCCCCGGAACCCGCACCGGCAGCCGCGTCTACGCCAGCCCCGCCGGACACCCCTTCTGCCTGCGCGCGGCCTGAGCGTCGTGAACGGCGTCCGGACACTCGGGCGCCCAGGCGCCCAGGCGCCCGGACAGCACACGGGCCACTTCGTTGTCAGTGGTGCCGTGCATGATCGACGCGTCAGTTCTTCCACGGAGACGGGAAAAAGCCGTGCCGATCACGAACCAGCGGATGTCGAAGCACGCCTTTCTGCGGCAGATGCACGCGGACTCGTACTTCCCCGATCACGTCGTCGACCGGGGCGGGGCGATCCTCGCGCGGCTGTGCGAGCGGATCGAGGCCGAGCGGCCGTCGGACCTGGCGGCTCTGTATGCGCTCACCCATGCGGCGACGGAGGAATTCAACCTCCTGCAGGCGGAGTTCGAGGCAGCCGGGAGCGAGATCGAGACGGTTGCTCGCGAGGTGATTGCCGAGGACTTCTGGCATGTCGCATCGGCATACGGGTTCACGGACGCGGATGTGGAGGAACTGATCGCCACCCGTGACTGGTGAGTGATGTGCTGCGATCGTGCGGGCGGGTGATGCCGAGCACGGCGTGAGGGACGCCGTCGCCTTCGAGACGGCAGTCGCCACGGCAGGGCGGAGGACCGTCCAGGTCTTCATCCGGGCGAGGGCGCGCTCGACGCGGGCGCGGACTTCGCTGTGCGAGCGGTTGTGCTCCTCCCGCGCAGGAGGGGCGGCGGGGGTGAGGAAACCCACCCCCGCCGCCCCCGGCCCCGCTACCGGAACGAAACCGTCACCGGTGCGTGCACCGACCGACTCGGCAACGTCACGGTCAACGACCCCGCGTCCTTGTCGAGGTGGTACGACTTCGACGACAGCGGCTTGCCGTTCGCCGACACCGTCGACGGCACGTGGTCACCGAGACCCACCAGCGTGACCGTCCACTCACGCTTCTTCACCTGGCCGCGGAAGGATCCGCTCACCCCGCCGATCGACACGGAGTGCTGCGCACCCTTCACCCGGTACCGCACGGTCGTCGTGGCGCTGTGGTGGCGCCCCGTACCGACCCCGTCGTCCTCGTACAGCCGGTACGAGCCCGACTTCCCGGCCGCGACGGTGAGCGTCACGTCGGTCAGCGGGTGGTGGTCGCTGGAGGAGACGTCGTGCGTCCGGGTCGGCAGGATGCCACCGGCCTTGATGAACACCGGCATGGTGTCCAGCGTGGTGGTGACGTTCTGCGTCGTGCCCCCGGTGTACGTCTTGCCGGTGAAGTAGTCGGTCCACTGCCCCGGCGGGAACCACACCGAGGTCGTGGCCGAGCCGCCCGGGCTGGTGACCGGGGCGACCAGCATGTCGGACCCGTAGAAGTACTCGCTGCCGGCGGTGGCGTACGCCTGCGCCTCGTCCGGGTACTCCAGGTAGGTGGGCCGGACGATCGGCACACCGGTGCGGTTGGCCTCCTCGGCGAGCGAGTAGGTGTACGGCACCAGGTTCTCGCGCAGGTTGAGGAACGCGTCGGCCGACTTGCGCGCCGCCGTGCCGTACTGCCAGGGCAGCCGGTCGCTGTGGTTGCTGTGCAGCCGGTCGATGGGCTGGAAGGTGCCGAACTGCACCCACCGCGCGTACAGGTCGTCGGGCAGCTTGTGCGTGGTGCGCGTCTGCCCGCCGTCGGTGTACTGCTCCGAACCGGTCAGCCCGGTGGTGTCGTTGTGCCCGCCGATGTCGTGGGTGATCGACGCCATGCCGGTCGCGGCGGACTCGCCCGGGGTGTAGCCGACCTCCATCTTCAGCACGCCCCACGTGGAGGACGTGTCACCGGTGAAGTGGACGGTGGAGCGCTTGTCCGCCCACGGTCCCGTCGGCAGACCCGCCTGGCCGCTGTACCCGGCCGCCTGCAGCGAGCCGTAGGCGCGGGAGAGCACGAAACCGCGGCCCTCGTTCTTCGCGGTCATGGCGGCGTACTGCTGGTTGATCCAGGCATCCGGGGTCACGCCCGGCATCGACGACTGGGAGGCGTCGCAGCACCAGTCGAGCCACCAGAAGTCGTTGCCCTGCTGGTCCATGGTGCGGTGCAGATCCATGTACGCCTGGAGCTGGTCGGGGTCGCCGAAGTCGAAGATGTAGCAGTTGTCCTCGACGCTGGCGCCACCGGCGCAACCGCCCCGCTTCAGCTTGCCCTTGGCGGTCTCCTGCGCCTTCGCGAACTGCGGGTCGGAGGCGAGGATGCTCGGGTGCACGTTGAGCGTGTTGTGCAGGCCCTGGGCGTCGGACCAGTCCTTGAAGAAGCCGGTGGGGTCGGGGAACCGCTTCTTGTCGATCTCCCAGCCGCTCCAGTTGTTGACGGCCTTGAAGTCCGTGTCCGTCACCAGCACGTCGAGCGGGACGTTCTCGGAGCGGAAGGCAGGCAGGATCTTCTTCTGGTAGTCGTCGGCCGTACGGTCGATGTACTCCGAGTACCAGACGCCGTACGCCCACTGGGGCAGCAGCGCGGGCGGGCCGGTGAGCGTGGCCAGGTCGGTGAGGCCCTGCTTGTAGTCGTGGCCGTAGCCGAAGAGGTAACCGTCCTGGTAGGCACCGCCGTTGTGGTCCGGGCGCTGCCGGACCTTCTGCGTGGCGGTGTCGTACAGCGCCGACGGGGTGTCGTCGAGGAGGTACCAGCCGTCCTTGTTGAGCAGGCCGGGCGTGGTGACGGGGGCGGCGCCGCTGCCGGTCACACCGTCCAGACCGCGGCGGTACCCGCCGAGCGGGAGGTGCGGCGCGGGCGCGGGGTCGCCCGCGGCGGCCACCGAGACGGTGTCCAGATTGACGTGGCAGCTGGCGTCGTCGGGGCAGCCGAGGGTGAGGTCGTTGTCGCCCTTGGCGAGCTGGACCGTCGTCGAGGCCGTCTGCCAGTCGTCCCAGTTGTCCGTCGCCGGGAAGTTGATCGTGCCGCTCGCGCCCTTGGCGGTGACGGAGGCGGTACGGGCCTTGTGCTGGCCGTCGCCGCCGGTGCCGTTGGCGTAGCGCACCCGCACGGTGTAGGTGCCGTCGGCCGGTACGCCGACCACGTGCGTGGTCAGGCTGGCACCCTTGTCGAGCTCGGCGACGAAGCCGGTGCCCGCGTAGCCGGTGTGGTCCGTGGCGCCGCCCGCCGAGCCGCCGATGCGGCCGGCCTCGGCCTCGCAGCTCACGCCGAACAGGCAGTCCCTGATCGCGGTGGTGGACACGGCCGGGTACGGGTCGCCGGGGCGGACCAGCGCCACGCTGTCCAGGTTGACATCGCCGGAGTCCGACGCGGTCCGGGTCAGGGCGAGAGTGTGGTGGCCCGCGCCGAGCTGCACCTTGGCGGTGACGAGCTTCCAGGTGTCCCAGTTGTCGGTGGTCGGCAGGGAGACCTTCTGCGGCGAGCCGCCGTCCACGGTCAGGGTGAGCGTGCGCGTCTCGTTCTTGCCGTCCCCGCCGACGGAGTTGGCGTACCGCACGTCGAACTGGTAGGAACCGGCCTCCTTGACATCGATGTCGGAGGATGCCGAGGCGCCCGTCCCCTCGAAGCCCGCAGCGAATCCGACCCCGGTGTGGTCGCGGTGGTCGGAGGCCACGGCGGCCCCGCTGAGCTGGAGGTCCTCCGCCTCGCACAGCGCGCCGAGGGTGCACGTCAGACGGTGCCAGGGGGCGGCGGTGACGGGGGTGTCGCCGGCCGTCACGTTCACGGAGAGGTTGCTCGCGTCGAACGGACCCGAGCCGACCTTGTACCGCAGGGTCACCGCGCTGGTCTTGACGGTGAGCCAGCCGTCGGAGGTCCGTGAGGTGTACGAGGTCGGGGTGAAGCCGGCGCGTCCGATCGCGTTGAACGTCGGGTCGTCGGTGAACTTCCCGTCGGCCGCGTACTCGGTGCGTATCAGCGTCGGTGAGAGAACCTGGAAGCGGGCGTCACCGGAGGTGACGGTCGGGATGCGGTGGCTCTGCGCTCCCTTGGCCGTCGCGGCGCCGGTGCCCGCCACGGTCATGGCGGCGGCGACCGCGAGGACGGTGGCCACCCCCGTGTGTCGTCGTACGGTTCTCAGCCGTCTTCTCGGTGGTGCGGTGCTGGTCATGGACAATTCCGTTTCTCCTGTCGGCCATGCCGCTCGGTCACGCCGGGCGGGCCGCGACGGATCACCGGCCGCACGACGTGCACCTCGCATAGGAGCACGGAACTCCGGTTCATGTCCATGCAAGTGACCCTGCGGAATCGGGGAGTTCCGGCGATTTGCCCGGTACCTGTCGCTACGCGTCCTGAGAGACGGCGGCGCTGGTCAGCGTGGTCGCCGTGCGTACCGCGCTGGCGATCGCGTCCTCGGGCGGAAGACCGCACAGATCGGTGAGGACGAACAGTGCCTCGGCGCTCACCGCCACCGCGAGGTCCCGCTTCAACTGTGCGAACGCCTCCGGATCGGCGGCCTTGAGGGTGTCCTCCAGCGGCAGCAGCGCGTGGTCGATCAGCCCGAACCGGATTCCGGGACGGGCGATCGCGGCCTCCGGCCGGACGATCGTCGCCGCGATCATGGCGCGAACCGCACCCTGGCGGGCGAGCACGCCGCGGAGCAGGAACTCGGTCGCGAACGCCACGCGTTCGACCGGGTCGGTGCTGTCCCCGACCGGCGCCAGCGCCTCGGCGGGGGGCGGCCAGGCATCCCTCAGGGCCTCGCTGACCAATGAGGGCAGGTCGGGGAAGTAGCGGTAGGCGGTGGCCTCCGAGACCAGAGCCGCACGTGCGACCAGCGGCATGGTCAGCTCCGTGCCGGCGGCGATGAGATCGCGGGCGGCCGTCACGATCGCCGTCCGGGTGCGCTGCCGCTGGTTGGCGCGTCCGGTGCCGGTCCCTTTGCCGGTGGCGTCGCCCCCGTGGGCCCCTGCACCCGTGTCCGTGCGTGCCGTCATCGCGGGTCCCCTCCTCCTGTGGTCCGTTCCGTCGTCCGAGCCGTTCGGCCGGTGAGGAGCCTCCATGGTAGCGCCTACCTCTCATTATGAGAGTTCACTTGCATTGCGGAGGGGTCCTCCCTACTCTCATGAGAGTCAACTCTCACGAACACCGGAAAGGGGACGTCATGAGCGCCACGAACCGACCGTCCGTCGTCGGCCCCGACGACGGCGAGAGCATCCGGCTCGGCAGTACCCGCATGCGCATCCTCGAGGACGGCAGCACCACCGGGCACCGCCTCGGCATCGGCGAGATCACCCTCGCCCCGCACACCGAGGGCCCGCCCCAGCACCGCCATGCCCAGCACGACGAGGGCTTCTACGTCGTCTCCGGCACCGTCCACTTCACCGTCGGGGACACCACGTACGAGGCCCCGGCCGGCACGCTGGCGATGATCCCGCCGGGCGCCCCGCACACGTTCGCCAACCTCGGCGACGAACCGGCCGTCCTCCTCAACACCTTCACGCCCGACCTGTACGTGCGGTACTTCCACGACCTGCGGGACATGATCGCCGACGGCCAGGAGCTGACGCCGGAGTCGACGGTCGCCGTGATGAGCCGTTACGCCACGGTTCCGGCGACCGACTTCGCCTGACGGCCCCGCCGCCACCCGCACCGCGGCCCCCTTCCCACCCCTCGTCCCACGGCTCGACCGAGCCGCCCAAGGAGCACCGACATGACCCGCGCCACCCACACCCTCACCCTCGACCAGGGCGCCCTCGAACTCGCCGTCGACCGGCACGGCGAGCAGGGCCACCCCTTCCTCCTGCTGCACGGCGGCGGCGGCCCGGCCACCGTCGCCCCGTTCGCCGCACTGCTGGCCGAACAGCGCCCGGCCAGGGTGTTCAGCCCCGTCCACCCCGGCTTCGACGGCACCACCCGCCCCGACTGGCTGACCGACGTCCCCACCCTGGCCCGGATCTACGCGGACCTGCTCGACACCCTCGACCTGCGGGACGTCGCCGTCGTCGGCAACTCCATCGGCGGCTGGATCGCCGCCGAACTGGCGGTCCTGGGCAGCGACCGGATCACCAGCGTCACCCTCGTCAACGCCGTCGGCATCGCCGTCCCCGGCCACCCCGTTGCCGGCACCTTCTCCCTGACGCCGGTGGAACTCTCCCGGCTCTCCTTCCACGACCCCTCGAAGTTCCGCTTCGACCCCTCGGCGCTCTCCACGGAGCAGCGCGCGGTCATGGCCGGCAACCGGGCCGCCCTCCAGGTCTACTCGGGCCCGCACACCATGGCCGACCCCACCCTCACCGACCGGCTGGCCAAGATCACCCACCCGACGCTGGTGGCCTGGGGCGAGAGCGACAAGGTCGTGGACGCCGACTACGGGCGCGCCTACGCCGAGGCCGTGCCCGGCGCCGAGTTCCGGCTCCTTGCGGCCACCGGGCACCTGCCGCAGACCGAGACCCCCGACCAACTCCTCCCGCTGGTCTGGGACTTCGCCGACGCCCACGCCACCCACCGGCCGCAGCGCTGACCGGCGGCGGGCGGAGCACCGACGTGCCGACGACCGACCGCGGGCGACCGACGGTGATCCTGGCCGTGTGCTGCCTCAGCGTGCTGGTGGTCGGCCTCGACACCACGATCCTCAACGTCGCCCTGCCCTCGATCCAGGCGGACCTGCACTGCTCGCTGGCGGGACTGCAGTGGACCCTGGACGCGTACACCCTCGTACTGGCCTCGCTGCTCATCCTGGCCGGCGCCACCGCCGACCGGGTGGGACGGCGACGCGTCTTCCACCTCGGACTGATGCTGTTCACCGGCGGCTCCGCCCTGTGCAGCCTGGCCCCCTCACTGGACTGGCTGATCGTCTTCCGCATGGCGCAGGCCCTCGGCGGCTGCATGCTGACCCCGGTCGCCATGGCCATCCTCACGCACGCCCACCCGCGGCCGAAGGAGCGGGCCCGCGCCATCGGCGTGTGGGGCGGGGTGGTCGGCATCAGTATGGCGGCCGGGCCGATCCTCGGTGGCGTCCTGGTGCAGAGCGCCGGGTGGCGCTCGGTGTTCTGGCTCAACGTGCCCATCGGGCTCGCCGCCCTGCTGCTGGCCACCGTGTTCGTCCCGGAGTCGCGCGCGCCGCGCCCCCGCCGGGCGGACCCGGTCGGCCAGCTGCTGCTGACCGCCGCGCTCGGGGCACTGACGTACGCCGTCATCGAGGCGCCGGGCCATGGCTGGACCTCGCCCCTGATCCTGTCCTGCCTGCTCGCCTCGGCGGGCGCGTCGGCCGTGCTCGTCCCCTACGAGCTGCGGCGCCACGAGCCGCTGATCGATCCCCGGCTCTTCCGCGCCGCCCCCTTCGCCGGGGCGACGGTGATGGCGGTGTGCGCCTTCACCGCGCTCGGCGGCTTCCTGTTCGCCGCCACCCTGCACCTGCAACGGGACCTGGGGCTCGGAGCGCTGGCGGCCGGGACACAGCTGCTGCCGATGGCGGTGCCGTCGCTGCTGTGCCCGCCGCTGGCCGGACGGATGGTCGCCGGCCGGGGCCCGCGCCTTCCGCTGCTGCTCGCCGGTACCGGCATGGCCGCGGGCGGTCTGCTGGCGCTCCCGGCCACCCGTCCCGACGTCCACTCCACCCTGCTCCTGGACGTGGCGTTCGCGCTGTTCGGGGTGGGATTCGGCTTCGTCAACGCGCCCATCACCGACACGGCGGTCTCCGGGCTGCCGCGCGACCGGGCGGGGGTGGCCGCCGCCATCGCCGCCACCGGCCGTCAGGTCGGCGCGGCGCTGGGCATCGCGGTGACCGGCGCGGTGCTCGCGGCGGGGAGCCGTGCGGGTGCGTGGTGGATCATCGCGGGCTGCGGCCTGACGGTGCTCGTGGTGAGCCCCCTCACCACGAGCCCCCGGGCCGCAGCCCCGGACCCCGACGCGGTGATGGTGCGCCGGCCGGTGCGGGGCTAGGGCCTGTTGCGACGAGTCCCGCCTGCCCCGCGACGCCATGCGCGCTCCCCCGAGCTCCCGGCTTCGCTCGGGCAGGGGGACCCCCTCTCGCCGCACCGGGCCCGGACCCGAGTACATCCGGTACGAGGGCCTGGGCCCGGCATTCCCCCGAGCTCTTCGAGCAGGGGCCCCAGAGCACGCACCTGACGCCGCAGGACCCGCCCTCCGGGCGGGCGACGGGACTTTCGCAACAGGCCCTACGCGTTCCGGGCGGCCCGGTGTCCACCCGCACCACCGGGATCGCCCCTGCCATGCGGGTACCCGTCCGGTCCTACGGACGTACCCGAACGACGGTCTTCCCCTTGCGCCGCCCGGTCGAGTTGAAGGTGGCGACCGCGTCGTCGAGGGACACGGTGGTGCCGATGTTCGTACGCAGCCGCCCGTCCCGCACCCGCTGCACGATCTCACCCAGTTGGGCGCGGTCGGCCTCGACCACGAAATCGATCGCCAGGCCGTCGGCGGGACGGGCCTCGACCGGGCCCACGACCGACACCAGCGTCCCGCCGGCCCTGAGCAGAGCCGCGGAGCTCCGCTGGACATCGCCCCCGATCACGTCGAAGACCAGGTCGACACCGCCGACGTCTGCCAGGGCGTCGTGCCCGAGGTCGACGAACTCGTGTGCGCCGAAGTCGAGCACCTTGTCCCGGTCGGCGGCGCGCCCGGTGCCGATGACGTGGGCGCCGGCCTCGCGTGCGAGCTGGGTCACCATCGTCCCGACCGCTCCGGCCGCGCCGTGGGCGAGGACGGTCCGGCCGGCCTGGAGACGGCCGTGCTGGAACAGCCCCTGCCAGGCGGTCAGACCCGAGATGGGCAGGGACGCGCCCACCGTGAAGTCGACGTCGCCGGGCAGTGGTGCGAGGTTGCGCGCCTCGATCGCCACGTACTCCGCGAGGGTGCCGTCGCGGTGCCAGTCGGCGAGGCCGAACACCCGCTGTCCGACCGACAGTCCCGTCGTGCCGTAGCCGAGGGCGGTGACCACTCCGGCCAGCTCGTGGCCGGGGATCGACGGGGTCCTGTCACGGCCGGCGCGATCGGTCCAGGTCGACGGCCACTCCCATTCGGTCGGGACGAAGCCCGACGCGTGAACGCGGACGATGACGTCGTTGATCGCCGCGGACGGCTCGGGCCGGTCCGTCAGCGTCGTCCCGGCCGTTCCCGCGGCCGGGTCGGTGGCCACAACGGCTTTCATCACAGTGTTCCCCTCTCGCCGCACGGAGACCCCCGCGGCCACGACGCCGGACGGTCCTGTCGCTCATCATGGCCTGTCGTCGGCGGGCTGTCGCAGTCCCGCGACGAGGATGCCGACGAGGCGGCGGGCGTCGTACTCCGGATCCCGTTCCGCCCCGATGCAGAGGTTGCCGACGCCGCGCATCAGCTGGTACGGCTTCAGGCCGGGGCGGATCTCGCCGGAAGCGACCGCCGCGTCCAGCAGCTCGGAGCACACCGGGAGGAGCCGGTCGAGGAAGTGGGCGTGCAGGGACTGGAAACCGGGGTCGTCCGAGCGGAGCACGGAGGCGAGGCCGTGCTTGGTCACCAGGAAGTCGACGAAGAGGTCGATCCACCGGCCCAGCGCGGCGTGCGGGGACGCGGCACTGGCCAGCAGGGCCGGACCGGCTTCGGCGCACGCCTCGATCTGGTGCCGGTAGACGGCGACGATGAGGTCCGCCCGGGTGGGGAAGTGGCGGTAGATCGTGCCCGTCCCGACGCCCGCCCTGGCCGCGATGTCCCGCACCGGCGCCTCGACGCCGGAGGCGACGAACACCGCGGCGGCCGCGTCCAGCAGGGTCTGCTCGTTGCGCCGGGCGTCCGCCCGCTTGGACCGGACCGTGGGCTCGTGGGCGTCGTCCACCACGTGGGGCTCCTCTCAGCGCCCCCACCGTACGGCACGGGGTCCCTCCCGTACGGCCGAGCGTTCTGCCGTCTGCCTGCGTCGCCGGGGTCCGCCCCGGCACCCCATTTTCCCACCGGCCCTCCGGCCGGAAGACCACCCCTCCCGACTACCGGGTGGGTGAGGTGGCGACCCAGGGGGTCCGGGTCTCCGGCACGGGGCCGGTGGTGACCTCGAAGCGGTCCCCGACGCGGGCGCGGTCGTAGAACCACTTGGCGTCCCCGGCCCCCAGGCCCAGCCACCCCGTGTCGGTGCCGAGCGAACCGGCCGCCTTCTCGGGTGCGAGGGCACCGGCGTAGACCTGTGTGTTGTCGGCCGTCCGCAGTTCCACCACGTACGGGACCTTGAACGAGGCGCGACCCTTGACGGCCGCGTCCGGGAGCAGCAGCGGCCGGCGCTTGGCGGTGACCGTCAGCGTGCCACCGGTCGGGAAGGCGGTGAGGGAGGCGGAGTCGATCCGCAGCACCCGGTCCCCGGAGTGCAGGGTGTGCCCGCCCAGGTCGAGGGAGCCGTCCGCCTGCCGCGGCGCCGGGGTCGACACGGGGCGGGGGGCGGTGCCGGAGGCCGCGGCCGATCGGTGGTGGCGCGGGGCGGGCCCCTCCTCGTGCAGGGTGAACGCGGCGACCGTCAGCGCACAGGCCGCCGTGGCCGCCGCGCCGAACGCCGCCGTCACCCGACGGCGCAGCAGCCGGCGCCGCGCCCGGACGCGGATCTCGGCGGGGGGTACGGGAGCCGCGGCCTCGTGTGCGCTCGCCAGCTCGCGCAGCGCGGTGGCCAGCTCATCCGACACGGCCGCTCTCCCTCCAGGCAGACTCCTCGGCCTCGTCCACCGCCAGCCGCCGGGCCAGCGCCGCCCGTCCGCGCGACAGCCGGGCCTTGACCGTTCCCGCGGGCGCACCGGTCTCGGAGGCTACCTGCTCGACACTGAGGTCGCACAGATGGTGGAGGACGATCGCCATGCGCTGACTCTCCGGGAGCTCCCGCAGCGCGGCGACCAGGGCGGCGCGCTCGGGCCCGGGACCGGGGTCCGGTTCGGGCGGCGGACTGTGCCGCACCAGCTCCACCCACCGCTTGGCCCGGCGCCAGCGGCTGACCGCGAGCCGCATGGCCACCGTACGTGTCCACGCCTCCGGCGCCTCGTCGACCAGGAGCTTGTGACGCCGGCCCCAGGCGCGCACGAACGCCTCCTGCACCACGTCCTGCGCCTCGCCCAGGTCCCCGGTGAAGGCGTAGAGCTGCCCGGTCAGACGGGGGAACGCGGCCGCGTAGAAGGCGTCGAA
The DNA here is from genome assembly GCF_030816915.1 of Streptomyces sp. B3I8. NCBI lineage: Bacteria > Bacillati > Actinomycetota > Actinomycetes > Kitasatosporales > Streptomycetaceae > Streptomyces > Streptomyces sp. B3I8. The sequence goes on from NZ_JAUSYN010000002.1 coordinate 7,191,056, forward strand.
CTCGTCCTCGGTCATGCTCTCCACCGAACGTCTCGGAATCCCGTGCGACCCACCCGTCACGCTACGAACGGATCCCACGGGTCGCGCACATCGAAGCACACCCCCAGAGGGAGACGGCGAACACGGGTACCGGGATCCGGCGGTCGCGAGATTCTTCGGGCGCCCGCCACCGGGGCGCTGCCGGCAACGCCTGGCCGCCCCGACACGCCTGTGCCGGGCGACAGTTGGTGTCGCCCGGCACGTCGGGGAGCGGTCAGAGGCCGTCGGCCGCGGTCAGTGCCTCCAGGGCACCGGCCTGGGTGCGCCAGTCACTGACGTTCGGTGAACCGCCGGACCAGCGCTGGCCGAGGCGGTTGAGGGGATCGCGGTCGGTGGTCCAGATCGTGTCGGCCTGCTTCACGAGGAAGGCGCGGTAGGCGGCCGAGTTCGTGGCGTCCGCCAGGTCGGCCAGGTGGCGGACGAAGATGCCCTTGAACTGCTTCTGGTTGTCGTCACAGGTGTTCGTGCCGGTGTCGCAGGATTCCGTCAGGACACCGTTCCGGGTCAGCAGGGGAGAGGAGAGGGCCGCGTCGGCGAGACGCCTCGCGGTGCTCCGGTAGCGGTCGTCACCGGTGGACCGCCACAGCTGGGTGAACGCGCCGATGGCCAGTCCCTGGTTGTAACTCCACACCGTCTGCCCGTTGTTGGCACAGCCGCCGGTGAGGCCGTCGTTGACGAGGCCCGAGGAGTCGATCAGGCCGCTGTTCAGGTACCAGCCGGCCGCCGTGGTCGCGCGCGTGCCCCATGTGGTGTCACCGGGGAGCCGCTGGTGCAGCGAGGTGGTGAGCCACAGATAGAGGCCGTTGGTCACCGCGTTCTTGTATGTGCGCTCACGGTTCCACCACACCCCGCCGCCGCAGGTGCCGGTGTCCCAGAACGTGTGGATGTACGAGGTGATCGTGACCGCCTCGTCCAGGTACCGGCGTTCGTGCGTGAGGTCGTACGCGTCCAGCCAGGCGATCGCCCACCAGGCCGCGTCGTCGACGGCGCGGCTGATGAAGTGGCCCTCGATCGGGTCGGAACCGCGGCCGCCCGCGGGGAAGACCCCCCGGTTCTGCTCGAAGGTACGGGCGATCGCCCAGTCGTAGTCGTGGTCCCCGGTACGCCGGGCGAAGTCGACGAGCGCGGTGAGAGTGGCCGCCGAGTTCCACCAACTGCTGCGCCACCAGCCCTCGTCGGTCCGGTACGACGCCATCAGCGCGTCCGCTGCCGCGCGGGCCCGGGTGGGCGCGGGGCGGGCCCACGCGGTGCAGCTCCCCTCCGCGTGGCCGGCCTCCCGGCCGCAGGCGCGGACCGCACCGCCGTAGAGCAGCCCGCGCGGGTCGCGGGTGGCGAACATGGCCGTACGGGCCGATGTGGCGCCGGAGGACACGCCGGTGCGGCCCAGGGAGGAGCCCTCGGGCCAGGTGGCGCCCTCGTCCCCAGGAACGGTCCAGCCAGATCTCGTCGCCCGGACCGCCGTTCTCGATCGTGCCCCAGGCCGTCGCGTCGCGCTGGTCGACGTGAAGGCTGATGGTGCGTCCGAAGAGCGTGGTGGAGGGCACCGGACGCTCGTCGGACGGCGCGGTGGCGGGGTCCGCGCCGTCGCAGTGGGTGCCGTCGCACACCTTGGGGTACACCCAGTCGGTGCAGGTGACACCGGCGGCGTCACCGCAGGCGCGGATCCAGCCGCGGCGGTGCCCCACCGGGTCGGTGATGTTGTACATGAGGGTGCGCGTGCCGGTCCAGGAGCTGGGGATGCTCGCCTTGCCGAGCAGTCCCTCCCAGGTGGCGCCCCGGTCCCAGGAGCGGTCGAGCCAGACGGCGTCGCCCCGCGTGCCGTTGTCGATGCTCGCCCACGCCATGTCGTCCGGGTCGGAGACGTGCAGCCGCAGTACGCGCCCGTTGACCGTGCGGTCGGCGACCGGGAAGGTCTCCTTCCGCGCCTGGGAGGGGTCGAGGGCGTCGCATGCCAGGGCGCAGACCTGCCCGGTCGCCGCCCGGGAGGGCGTGGGCAGGGCGACGACACCGGCCAGCGCCCCGGTGAGGACCAGGAGGAGTGAGAGGAGGACGGGGAGAGCCGCCCTCGCGGTCGTCCTCCCTCCGCGCCCGGACAACGTTGTCGACGACCGCGGCCGCCGCGAGTGACGCGCGGCCCCGCTCACGGCCGCGCTCACGGTTCCGCCCGTGATCCCGCTCATGACGCCGCGTTCAGCAGGTCGAGGGCACTCTGCTGGCGTGCCGCGTCCACCTTGTCCAGCGGACCCGACCAGCGCAGGCCGTACTGGTCCAGCGCGTTGCGGTCGGCGGAGTAGGCACGGTCCGCCTGGCGCCGCAGGTAGGACGTGTAAGGATGGTCGGAGAGCACGGAGTTGAGCCGGGCCAGGCCGCGCACGTCCGCGCCCTTGAAGGACGGACCGTCGCCCCCGCAGTCGCCGCTCTCGCACGGGTCGCGCAGGATGCCGTCACCGGTGTGCAGGGAGGACGTGGTGGTCGCCGCGTCGGCGATCTGCCGGGCGGCGGTCAGGGTGCCACCGTCATTCGTGGCCTTGTACAGCTCGGTCAGCGCGCCGAGGAGGACACCCTGGTTGTAGGACCAGACGGTGTCGCCGTTGTTGCGGCAGGTGGAGAGGTTCACGCCGTCGTTGACCAGGTGGGAACCGTTGATCATGCCGGTGCCCTGGAACCAGCTCCAGCCGGACCGCGCGCGGGACAGGTACGCGGTGTCACCGGGGATGCGGTTGTGCAGGGCCGCGTCGAGCTGGATGTACAGGGAGTTGGTGATGGCGTTCTTGTAGGTGCGCGCGGTGCTCCACCACACGCCGCCGCCGCACGTGCCGTCCCAGTAGGCGGCCATGTGGTCGGCGTCGGCCCGCGCGGTGTTCAGATAGCGGCTGTCACCCGTGAGGTCGTACGCGGCGACCCAGGCCAGGCCCCACCAGCCGGTGTCGTCGAGGTAGTCGTTGCGGAACTGCCCGCCCTGCGCGTTGATGTTCTGGTCGTAGGTGCGGGCGATCGCGTAGCGGTAACTGCCCATGCCCGTCAGGCGGATGTTGTCGATGACGGCGGTCAGGGCGTTGGCCGAGTTCCACCAGCCGGTGGTGTCGAACAGGCCGGTGCCGTAGTTGTACAGGCTCATCAGGCCGGTGGCAGCGGCGGTGCGCCGCTCGCCGGCGTTCCACGTGGTGCGCGCCCACGGGGTGCAGGCGATCTCGCCGCGGTCCCCGGCCTTGCCGCAGGCCCGCAGGGCGCCGACGCCGTGGTTGTTCCAGTCGTCGATGTTGTACATCTGGGTGCGCCGGCCGCTCTGTCCGGCGGGCACGGTGGTGTCGCCCAGTTTGCTGCCGGAGTTCCAGGTGCGGCCGCCGTCGAGGGAGCGGTCCAGCCAGACCTCGTCGCCGGGGCTGCCGTTGGTGAGGGAGGCCCAGCCCATCGCGTCGGAGTCGTCGAAGTGCAGGGTGAGGGAGCGGCCGTAGATGCTCGCGGTGACGGATGTGCGGTCGCCGGGGGAGGCGGCGGGGTCGCGGGCGTCGCAGTAGGTGTTGCAGATGGTCGCCGCCGTGGAGGTGTCCGCGGCGGTGGCCGGGGTGGGAGTGAGGGCCGCGAGGGCGGCGCCGAGGACCGTGGCGAGTACGACGGCGGGCCGGCGCAGCGCTCCGGGTCTGGACATGGTGGTCATGGGGGGAGGACCTCCCTGCTCGGTGGGGGACCCCGGGCCGGGGCGGCGAGGACGGGTGTGCCGTGCGGTCGCAGGTCGTGACGGTGGGCCCGGGGGTGTGGGGTGAGAGCGGGGCGAAGGCGATGCGGGGGTGGAGCGTGATGGGGGAGTGCGATGGGGGAGTACGCGAGGGGGGAGCGGGCTTTCGGTGAGGCGCTCGCGCGGCGCCTGACACAGAGAGCGCTCTCAGACGGTAGTGCTGAGCTGGGGGGACGTCAACGGGGCCGGACGGAAGCCGAGTTGCACTTCGCGGTGGCGGGGCCCGGCCGCGGGCCGACGCCCGGGTGGGCGCGGCGGCGGTGGGCGCGCCAGGGGCGGCGCGCCGGTTGCGCCCGTCCTGGGCCGCGCCCACCGCGGGCCGGCCTCTGGCCCGCGTGCGAGGCCGGCGCCCTGCTCAGGTGCTCGTACTTGCGCTTGTGCTCGTGCTGATGCGCAGGCCGTCCAGGGTGAGGTCCAGAAGGCGCTCCGCCCGGGCGCGGTCCTCGCGGCCGGAGGAGGTGAGGGCGATGCCCTCCAGCGCGGTGCCCATGTCGTCGGGGCCGATGTCGGTGCGGATCGCGCCCGCGGCCACGCACGCGTCCATGAGGACGCGCAGTGCGCCCCAGATCAGCTCGCGGCTGTGGCCGTACGGGTTGCCGCGCCCCGACGCGGCGATGGCGCGCAGGGCGTCGATCACGCCGTACTTGACCGTCACGTAGTCCAGGAAGAGCCGGGTCCAGTCGTGCAGCGCCTCCAGGGGAGGCTTCTGCGCCAGCAGGGCGGGGGCCGCCTCGCAGAGCTGGGCCACCTCGTTGCGGTAGACGGCCTCGACCAGCGCCTCACGGGTGGGGAAGTTGCGGTACAGCGTGGCGCTGCCCACCCCCGCCTCCTTGGCGATGCGCTCCAGATGGGCGTCGAGTCCCTCCGTCGCGAAGACGCGCACGGCGGCGGCGAGGATCTTCTCCCGGTTGCGCCGCGCGTCGGCGCGCAGGGGGCGTGCCGCTTCCTCGGTCATCGGTGTTCGTCATCCCTTCCCAGGCATCCCGGCTTGCTAAGTGGGGGCGTCCCCACTTAGCCTCGAAGGGAAGTGGGGACGCCTCCACTTCCACTGTAGGCCACCCATCGGCCTGCCCATCCACCGATCCTTCGAAGGACGTGTCATGTCGGGAATCAAGGACAAGGTCATCGCGCTCACGGGCGCCAGCAGCGGCATCGGTGAGGCGACGGCGCTGCATCTCGCCGCGCGGGGAGCCCGCGTCGTGCTCGGCGCCCGGCGCAAGGACCGGCTGGACGGCGTGGTGGACCGGATCACCGCGCAGGGCGGCTCGGCCGTCGGAGTCGTCGTGGACGTCAGGCACCGTGCGGACCTCGCGCTGCTCACCGGCACGGCGGTGGACCGCTTCGGCCGGCTCGACGTCCTGGTCTCCAACGCGGGCACCATGGCGGTCTCCCCGTTCGACGAACTGCGCCAGGACGACTGGGACGCCATGGTCGCCACCCACATCACGGGCCTGCTCAACGGCATCGGCGCGGCACTGCCGGTCTTCCGGCGGCAGCGCTCCGGCCAGTTCGTCAACGTGGCCTCCACCGCCGCCTACGTGGTGAAGGCGCCCATGGGCGTCTACGCGGCGACGAAGACGGCGGTGAAGATACTGACCGAGGGGCTGCGCCAGGAGTCGGGACCCGACCTGCGCGTCACCCTCGTCTCCCCGGGGTTCACCGACACGGAGGGCGTGGGCAAGGCGGGGAGCCCCGACATCGCCGGGGCGCTGGTCCGGCGGCGCGACGAGATCGCCATGCCGCCCTCGGCGGTCGCCTCCGCCATCGCCTACGCGATCGAGCAGCCCGCGGGCGTCGACGTCGGCGAGATCGTCGTCCGCTCGACCGCGCAGGACTGAGGGCGGGCCCGCGCGGTCGAGCGTAAGGGCGCGGTCGGGCGGCGGGCGCCCCCGGGCGGCGGCCGGTTCAGCCGCCGTGGGTGGATCCGCTGCGGTAGTCCGTGTACGTGTACGGGTTGTCGAGGATCTTCGTCTCCGGCACGTCCGGATTCATGCCCTTCCGCCAGCCCTCCTCGCCGAGCGACTCGCGCAGATACGCCACCGTGCCGTCGATCTCCCGCCGTGCGGCGGCCAGGTCGACGCCCAGCAGCCGGTGCTCGTGCTTGACGACCCTGCCGTTCACCAGGACCGTGTGCACATCGCCGCGCTGGGCCTGGAAGGCCACGTGACCGTAGGGGTTGAGCAGGGGGAACGAGACCGGCGAGTGGTCGTTCTTGATCAGGACCAGGTCCGCCTTCCTGCCGGGTTCCAGGCTGCCCAGATCGTCACGGCCGAGGGCGTGCGCGCCCCCGCGCGTGGCCCAGGAGACCACCTCCTCGGCGCGCAGCGCGACGTGCGTGACGGTGTCGCCGTTCGCCTGCGCCTGGAGGTGCTCCCGGGAACGGTCGGCGCCGAGAGTGGTCCGCATCGCGGAGAACAGGTCGCCGCTCCACCAGACGCTGGTGTCCATGGACAGCGACACCGGGATGCCGTGGGCGCGGATCGCCCAGGTGGGCGGGTAGCCCTGGCCCGCGCTCTGCTCGCTCTCGGTCGAGACCGAGACGGAGCCGCCGGTCGCGGCGATGCGGTGGTAGGAGTCGGCGGACAGCGAGGCGGCGTGCACGTAGACCGTCTGCGGGGTCATGAACCCGTGGTCGTACATGAGCCGGATGCTGTCGTCGCCCGTTGCGCCCCACACGCCGGCGTGCGTGGTCACCGGCACGCCGAGTTCGCGGGCCACCTCGAACGCCGGCCTCTCCGGGAAGGCGGGGTCGCCGGTCACGTCGAAGGCGAGCTGGAAGCCCAGCATGTCGTCCCCGGTGATCCGGCGCCGCACGAAGTCGCGGAACTCCGGGCTGCCGGTCCACTCGGCGGGCGGCTGCTGGATGTTGCCGTAGGCGAGGACGGCCCGGCCGGGCACCGAGCGCAGGGCGTCGACGGCGGCGTCCGCGTGGTCCACGGTCCGCAGACCGTGCGACCAGTCCACCACCGTGGTGACACCGGCGTCGATCGCCTCCATCGCCGCCAGCAGGTTGCCCGCGTGGACGTCCTCGGGGCGGAAGAGCTTGCCGGACTCCAGGTAGTACCAGACGAAGTACTGGGTGAGGGTCCAGTCGGCGCCGTAGCCGCGCATCGCGGTCTGCCACATGTGGCGGTGGGTGTCGATCATGCCGGGCATCACGATGCCGTCCGTGGCATCGATGACGGCGGTGCCCTCGGGAACCTCCAGACCGTGCCCGACGGCGGCTATCCGGTCGTCGACGACGAGCACGTCGGCGCCCGTGAGGACCCGGCGTGAGGCGTCCATCGGCAGCACCGTCCCGCCCCTCAGGACCACCGGTCGTCCAGGGCGGAACTCGCTCGCCCCGCTCGATCCGCTCGCCCCGCTCGGCCTGCTCGATCCGCCCGGCTCACCCGGTCCGCTCGACTCGCTCATCCGTGGACTCCTCACACCGCGGGTACGACCTCGGTGGCGGACGACTGTCCGCCAAGCGGTCGCCAAGGGATGGTTGTCACTCTGGGCAGCGGGTCCGACGGTGTCAAGCGCCCGTACGGAATCGATCGGCGCGGGGGCGGGACGGCGAGGCGGGCAGGGCGTCCGTACACCGGTCGCACGTCGACCAATGCCTGCGCGGGCCGCGCATGGGAAGGGCTCACGCATGCCGTGCGCACGCTCTCCACCTGTGGTTCCGCCGCTCGTGAGTGGGCGGGAGGGGCGGAGGGACCGCCCTTGACGGCTGTCCGTCTGCCGGACGCACCGGCGCACCCGTGCAGTAGGGTGGCGCCCGCTCCGTCAGGCGGTTCCCCCGCCGTCCCCGACAGATCGTTGCGAGGAGAGACCATGCCGCGCGAGGGCACCGGACCGGATTTCATCGAGGCACTGGCCCGCGGCCTGGAGGTGATCACCGCGTTCGCTCCGCACCGGCCCGTCATGGCGCTGAGCGAACTCGCGACGGCGACCGGGCTGGCGCGGCCCACCGTGCGCCGCATCCTGCTCACTCTGCAGGAACTGGGGTACGTGCGGGCGGACCCGCAGGGGTTCGCCCTGACCCCGCGCGTGCTGGAGCTGGGGGTCGCCTATGTGCGGTCCATGGGACTGTGGGACGTGGCCCGGCCGCACATGGAACGGCTGTCGGCGGGAACCGGCGAGTCCGTGTCCGCGGCCCAGCTCGACGGCTCCGACATCGTGTACGTGGCGCGCGTGTCGGTGCCGAAGATCGTCGCCCTCGCCGTGCAGATCGGCACGCGCTTCCCGGCGTTGCAGACGTCGCTCGGCAAGGTGTTGCTCGCCGCGCTCGACCCGGGGCGGCTGGACGAGGTCCTGGCCGAGCCCAGCAGGTCCGGCCTGGTACCGCGCTGGCAGCCGGAACGCGCCGAGCGCGACGCGGAGCTGCGCGAGGTGCGGGCGCGTGGCTGGGCGCTCACCGACGAGCAGCTCACCCTGGGGATCCGCTCGGTGGCCGTGCCGCTGCGCGACGGCTCGGGCCGGGTGATCGCCGCGCTCAACGTCAACGCCCACGCCGCCGAGACTTCCGTCGAGCGGCTGCTCGACCACCATCTGCCGCTGCTGTTGCAGGCGGCCGGCGAGATCAGCGCGGACTTCGCCCGTCTGGAGACGGCCCCCCACGTCGTCCGGTAACCAGTGCCGCAACAGGCATCGTTCGCCCCGCCGCGACGACCGGCACGCTCCCTCGGGCTCTCGGCATCGCTCGAACCGAGGGGCCCCCGCTCGCCGCACCACCAGGCAGCGGTTCCCTCGTTCCGTGCGTGCGCTCGGCGGCCCCGGAGGAGCGCACGCGCACTCTCCGACCCTTGACGTCCGCGCCGTCCGTCGTGCCAGAATCGGAGAGCGGACAGTCGTCCGTACAGCGGTCGACGCTTGGAGGCGGTCTCTGATGGCAGACGACACCGGACCCGACTCGCAGGCCGGGGGCGGCGGTCCCCTGTCGGGACTGCTGGTCGCCGACTTCTCCCGCATCCTGGCGGGTCCCTACGCCACCATGCTGCTCGCCGACATGGGCGCCGACGTCATCAAGGTCGAGGGGCCGCGCGGCGACGACACCCGCACCTGGATGCCCCCGGTACGCGACGGCGTCTCCACGTACTACCTGGGCGTCAATCGCGGCAAGCGTGCCCTCGCACTGGATCTGCGCGACCCCGACGACGCCGCCGCGGCCCGCGAACTCGCCCGCCGCGCGGACGTCCTGATCGAGAACTTCAAGCCCGGCGGCCTCGACCGCTACGCACTCGGCTTCGACTCCGTGCGGGAGGACAACCCCGGCATCGTCTACGCCTCCATCAGCGGCTTCGGCACCGGTCCGGGGCGGAACGTGCCCGGGTACGACCTCATGGTGCAGGCGATCTCCGGGCTGATGAGCCTGACCGGCGACCCGGACGGGCCGCCGTACCGGGCGGGGATCTCCGTCTTCGACGTGATGGCCGGCAACCATGCCGTCATCGGCATCCTGGCCGCCCTGCGCCACCGCGATGCCACCGGCACCGGCCAGCACGTCGAGGTCAATCTGCTGTCGTCGGCGCTGACCGGACTGGTCAACCACAGCTCCGCCTACGCGGCCGGCGGCGTCGTCCCCTACCGGATGGGCAACGCCCACCCCAGCGTCTTCCCCTACGAGCCGCTGCCCACCGCCGACAACGACCTCATCGTCACCGCCGCCAACGACGGCCAGTTCCGCAGGCTCTGCGAGGTGCTCGGCATCCCCGAGGTCGCCGACGACCCACGGTTCGCCCGCAACGCCGACCGCACCGAGCGCCGCGACGAGCTCCGGCCGCTGCTCGTCGAACGGCTGCGCGTCCGCGGCGCCCTCGAGTGGTTCGACCTGCTGGTGGCGGCCGGGGTGCCGTGCGGCCCCATCAACACCATCGACGGCGGCTTCGCCATGGCCGAACGCTTCGGCCTGGAGCCGGTCGTGGAGGTCGGCGAGGGGGACCGCACGGTGCCCACCACCCGGCATCCCATCCGCTTCTCCGCGACCCCGGCCACCTACCGACTGCCCCCGCCCGAACCCGACGAGCACGGCGCCGAGATCCGGGCCTGGCTCAACGCCCCCCAAAGCGCCGGGACTTCAACGACCTCCCAGGAGGACGGCGATGGCTGACGACCGCCCCGCGCCCACTACCGGCCCCGGGCCCGCGCCCGCACCCGTGTACCCCACCGCCCTCGGCGCGTCCTCCCGTGAGTCGATCACCCTGCTCGGACACGACCTGGCCCGCGACATCATGGGTGAGGTCGGCTTCGGTGAACTCGCCTTCTGGCTGGCCACCCAGCGACGGCCCACCCCCGGCGAGACCCGCGTCTTCGAGGCCGTGCTCGCCGCCCTCGCCGACCACGGCTTCACGCCCACCGCGATGGTGACCCGGCTGACCTACCTCTCCGCGCCGGACTCCGTGCAGGGTGCGCTCGCCGCCGGACTGCTGGGTGGCGGCTCCCGCTTCCTCGGCGTCACCGAGGACTGCGGCCGCTGGCTGCACGACGTGCTGACCGGACTCGACGGCGCGCTGCCCGAGGACGACGCCGGCTGGGACGCGGTGGCACTGGAGACCGTACGGGCCCGGCGCGCGAGCGGCCGGTTCGTCCCCGGGCTCGGCCACCACGTCCACAAGGACGGCGACCCGCGCACCCCCCGGCTGCTCGCCCTCGCGGCGGAGGAGGACCTCCTCGGGCCGCACCTGACGCTCTTCACCGCGATCGGCCGGGTCCATCCGCACGTGCTCGGCCGTACCCTGCCGTTGAACGGCGCAGGCGTCTGCGGGGCCGCGCTGGCCGACCTCGGCCTGCCGCTGGAACTACTGCGCGGCTTCGCCCTGCTGGCCCGCACCGCCGGACTGATCGGCCAGCTCGCCGAAGAACTGCGGCACCCGGTCGCGAACGAGATGTTCCTCTCCGTCGACCTCAACAACCGCTCGGTACCACCCGACCCGTACACCCCCGGTCCGTGCACCCCCGACTCGTGACCTCCCGACTCGTCCCCCCGGCCCCCGCTCCCTGCTCCCCGCTCCCTGCTCCCCGCCCCCCGACCCCTGCACCGCCGAGCCGCTCGGGCCGAAGCCGACGCCCGCCGGTCCCACCAACGGAGGTCCGCATGGCTGAACTGGTCGCGGTCATCGCGTCCACGCACCACCCCTTCTACTACCGCGCCAGCACCTCCACCGGCGACGACCGCCCGCCCTTCGCGGACGAATGGGTGCGCAAGATCGAGGCGTTCCGCGAGACCCTGACGAAGGCGCGCCCGGACGTGCTGGTGATGGTGGGCTCGGACCACTTCCACCAGCTCTGGCTGGACAACATGCCCCAGTTCCTGGTCGGTAAGGCGCCCGTCTACGACGCCAACTTCCACAACGAGGAACGCGAGTTCGGCCTGCCGAGAATGGTCCTCCAGGGCCAGGAGGACCTCTCCGCGCACCTCCTGCGCGGCGGCCTGGACGCCGGCTTCGACCTGGCCTTCTCCAACGAGCTGCGGATCGACCACTCCATCACATGCCCGATCATCACGCTCCGCCCGCAGAACGACCTGCCGATCGTCCCTGTCTACACCAACATCTTCGCGCCCCCGCTGCCGCGCCCCGAACGGTTCGTCCAGCTCGGGCGCGCGATCCGGGCCCTGGTGGAGTCCTGGCCCGCCGACCAACGGGTCGCGGTGATCGGCACCGGTCACCTGTCCCTGGAGCTGGGCGGGCCCCGGCAGTTCGGACCCACCGGACCCGACCCGGAGTTCGACCGCAAGGCGGTCCGGTGGATCGGGTCGGGCGACATCGAGGGCTGCCTGTCCGAGGTCACCCTCGACAGCCTCCATCTGCCCGGCAACGCCACCCACGGCTTCATGGACTTCATGCTGATGATGGGCGTGGCGGGGGAGGGACTGCGGGCCGACTACGTCGACACCTACGACCTCTTCCACACGATGGAGGCGTACTTCACCTGGTACCCGAAGGGCGGCCGGCCGTGAGCAAGTATCTGCTGAACAAGTTCCTGTTCACCGTCGACCGAGATGCGGAGCTGGTCGAGCGCTACCGCGAGGACCCGCGCGCCACGGTGACCTGGTGGGAGGAGGAGTACGCCAACCGCATCCTCAACTGCGTCACCGGCGAGTCCTCCACCTGGTTGCGGTTCGACGAGGCCGAACGGGAGGCGCTGGCCACCCACGACTACGTCACGCTCTTCGAAATGGGCGCGCACCCGTTCCTGACCCTCACCCTGTTCATCGGCCTCTTCGAGCGTGACCACCCGCCGATGGGCTTCCAGACCGAGTACGCGAGGAGACTGGCGCACATGTCGCTGCCCTACCCCGACATCGCCACCTGAGGGCGACGGGACCGGAGCCGGCGCCGGCTGCGTGTGCACGGGCGCGTGGGTGCGCGGAAGCGGGTAGGGCGGAACGGCACGGCCGGGCGGGAAAACGTCGTCATCCGGCGTCGGGTCGGCCAGTACGGGTACTTCACCGGCGAGGGCCCGCACGGCCCGGTCCGCGTCGTCACGCGACGGTCGCGCCGTGCCGTACACGGTCGACCGCAGCCGCCGTCGCGCGGCGCGACCGTCGCAGCGCCGCACTTCAAGGAGCGCCTCATGGACTACGAACGTGAGCTGGCCGAGATCGAGCGGCAACTCCTGACCCAGGATCCCGACCTCGCGGCCGAACTGGACACCTTCGGCGACATCACGAAGGCCCAGCCGGTCCCCTGCCGGCCCGCGCCCGCCGTTCCCCCGCCCGCCGAGCCGTCGCGCCTCCGCGCCGTGCGCCGCAGACGACGGCTGCTCATCGCGGCCTGCGTGGCCGTCGCGCTGATCGTCGTCGCCCTCATGTCCGCCCTCGGCGCCGGTGCCGCGACCCACCGGCCGGACCACCGGACTCACCGGCCCGGCCACGCCCTCCAGGGCCCGGGGCCGGGCGTGTACGGGCGCGCCTAGGGCCTGTTGTGAAAGTCCCGCCTGGCCCCGCGACGCCATGCACGCTCCCCCAAGTTCTCGGCTTCGTTCGAGCAGGGGGACCCCCAGAGCACTCACCTGACGCCGCAGGGCCCGCCCTCCGGGCGGACGACGGGACTTTCGCAACAGCCCCAGCCGAATGCCGTCAGGCCGCGGCGGCGAACGCCGCGTCGATGGCGGTGGCCGTACGCGCGTGCACGACCAGTCGACAGCCACCGGTGTCCGCGCCCGCCTCCAGCAGTCGCCGCGCGGGCGCACTGTGGGTGGACACGGACATCAGGACGCCCAGGCCGCTGCACAGGCGGTGGGCGCGCAGTACCGCGCCGACCGTGGGGTCTCCCGTGGCGGGCTCCTCGAGGACGACCACGACGGGCCTCGGCCGGTACGCGTGGACCAGATTGCCGATCTCCGCGGCGAGCGCGGCACGCCCGGCGGGGCCGGGATCGCGGTGCACGGTGAGGACGAGGACACCACGCTCGAGCGCATGAGACAGCATGCCTGCTCCCTTCCAGCGACCGGCGGCCAGTGCCAGTGCGTCACCGCGGAAGTACCCCGCGTGGGCCGAGCGAATCGGGGTGCCGGTTGTTTACGCCCGATCCGGAGGGTGACTTGACCCGGAACCGTGCGTTTCACCAGAAACCATCCCGAAGGAGCAGCGCCATGGCCGGCATCAGCCCCATCGACCTCCAGAAGGCCCTCAAGGGCGCCGACTATCCCGCGAGCCGCGACGATCTGGTCGAGCTGGCCAGGAACAACGGGGCGGACAGCGCCCTCGTCGACAAGCTGTCGCACGCCGACGTGGCGGAGTTCGACGGCCCCAACAAGGTGCAGAAGGCCGTGTTCGACAACGGGTGACGGGGCGGCCGGCCTGACCGGCCGAGCCGGCCGACGGACGGACGACCGTGCCCCCCGGCGCACCCCTGCGGGCTTCAGCGGCCCCCGCGCGCTGTGTCCCCCGCGCTTGCGGGGCCGCCGGGCCCGCGCGGGGCCGAGGTGTCCGAAGGGTGGATTCCCTACGTTTCCCATAGGAAAACTCACTAGTGTGCGGCCATGGATCTTTCCGGGCCGCTCATCCTTTCCGGGGCTCTCGTCGGCCTTGCCGTAGGGCTCACCGGTATGGGTGGCGGCGCGCTCATGACGCCGATCATGGTCATGTTCTTCGGGGTGAACCCCACCGCGGCCATCGGCAGCGACCTCGCCGCATCCGTGTTCATGAAGCCGTTCGGAGCGGTCGTGCACCAGCGTGCCGGCACCGTGCGCTGGGACATCGTGCGCAGGCTGCTGCCCACCGCCGTTCCTGCCGCGTTCGGCGGCGTCTTCCTGCTCCGCACGCTCGGCGACGGCGACGCGCTGCAGCGACGAGTCAAGTACGTCATCGGCGCTGGGCTGCTCCTCGCGGTCCTCGGCATGCTCGTCCGCATGTGGCTCGACCGGAGGCGCGATGCCGCCGGGGACGAGTCCGGCGACGTGGCCGTGCGCCCGCTCGTGACCCTGGGAATCGGACTGGTCGGTGGCACCGTCGTCGGCATGACCTCGGTCGGCTCCGGGTCCCTGATCATCGTGATGCTGATGCTGGCCCATCCACGGCTCAAGGCGAACCAGCTCGTCGGCACGGACCTCGTGCAGGCCATTCCGGTGGTCGCCGCGGCCGCGCTCGGGCATCTGCTGAGCGGCGACGCGGATCTCGGACTCGCGGCGACGCTGCTCGTCGGGGCGGTCCCGGGTGTCGTCGTCGGAGCCCTGCTGTCGACCCGGGTCACGGGACCGGCGCTGCGGTGGGTCCTCGTGGTGCTGCTGACGGGGTCGGGTCTGTCCATGCTGAAGGTGCCGGGCGGCGTCCTCGTGGCCGTGTCGGTGCTGATCGCCGGGGCGGGGGCCGGGCTCACGCTGAGGGACCGAAGGCGAGGTGCCGTACCCGTCCGGGCGCCGGCGCCGGCGCCGGTGCCGGAACCGGTGCCGGTGCCGGGGTCGGGGTCGGGGTCGGGGCCGGCGGAGGGCGACGACGCGACGCACGTCGCCGCGGAGGAGGCGCGCCTGTCGTCCTGAGCGGGCCCGCCACCGACCGGCATCCGCCGCTCCTCGGGGGAACCCCGTCTCCGCCCCGTTTGCTCACCCCCTCCCTGGGGGTACTCCGCATCCCCCGGCAGGGGGCGCCCCCCCGTCCGAGGACGATCACGCGATCGAGAACCGGGAACCGGGGACCGAGGACCGAGGACCGAGGACCGAGGAGAGAGCACTGATGCCGAGCAGGACAGGGCGAAAGCTCGCGGTGGTGACCGGCGGGACCGCCGGAGTCGGCCGGGCGACCGTGCGCGAGTTCGCGGCACGCGGATACGACGTGGCGGTGCTCGCCCGCGGCCGGGCCGGTCTGGACGGCGCGGTGAAGGACGTCGAGGAGGCCGGAGGCAGCGCACTGGCTATTCCCACCGACGTGGCCGACCACGAGGGGGTGCGGCGCGCGGCCGAGCAGGTGGAGCGAGAACTGGGCGAGATCGACGTCTGGGTCAACGTGGCCTTCGCCGGTGCGCTCACCTTCTTCTGGGACACCTCGCCCGAGGAGTACGAACGCATGACCAGGGTCACCTACCTGGGCCAGGTCAACGGGACCCGGGCCGCTCTCGCGCACATGCGGCCCCGCGACCGGGGTGTCGTCGTCAACGTCGGCTCGGCCATGGCCTACCGCTCCATCCCGTTGCAGTCCGCTTACTGCGGCGCCAAGCACGCGGTCAAGGGCTTCACCGAGTCGGTCAGGACGGAACTGATCCACGAGCGCAGCAAGGTCAGGATCTGCATGATCCAACTGCCCGGCCTGAACACCCCGCAGTTCAACTGGAACCTCAGCCGGATGCCGAAGCACCCCCAGCCGGTGCCGCCCGTGTTCCAGCCGGAGCTCCCCGCGAAGGGCATCGTCTTCCTCGCCGAGCACCCGCGGCGCAACCTGTGGGTGGGCCTGTCCACCGCGTACACCATCCTGGGTGAACGCCTCGCCCCCGCGTTCATGGACTTCTACCTCGGACGCAAGGTCGTCCAGGCCCAGCAGACGGACGAGGACCTGCCGCGCTGGGGGGCCAACCTCGACGAGCCCTCCGACGCGACGGAGGACCGGGGAGCGCACGGGGCCTTCGGCGAGCAGGCGCACGGCCGCGACCCGGTGCTGTGGCTGTCCCGGCACCGGCGGGCCCTGCTCGGCGGCCTCACGGCCACGGCGGCGGGCCTCGGCGTGGTCGCGGCGCTCACGGGTTCCCGCAGCCGGTGACCAGGCAGCCGGTCACCACGCCGCGGAGGGGACCGGGCGCCGGGGGCGCCCACCGGGCTCCGTGACCCGTGTCATCCCCCCTGCCACTGCCGCGGTCACCTCCTGTCACGAGGCCGGCGGCGGCGGTCCGAGCACCGCTTCGACCGCGGCACACGCCTGCTCCCGCAGCCACCGGTGGGCCTGGTCGTTGTCGTGGCGCCGGTGCCACATGAGATGAACCGGGATCGGCGCCATGGGCACCGGCAGCGGATGCGTCGTCAGCCCCAGCGCGTCGAGCGCGGTGCGAATGATGGTGCCGGGGACCGTGACCAGCAGATCGGTCTCTCGGGCCAACTGCAGGGCGGTGGCCGCGCTGGGCGCCGCCGCGACGACCGTCCGCCGCAGCCCGAGGCCCTCCAGGGCGGCGTCGACCGGGTCGTGCAGCCGGCCGCGGCGGGAGACGGTGAGATGGCCGGCCGCGGCGTACCGCTCGGCGGTCAACGGCCGCGCGGTGAGCGGATGTCCGGTGCGCAGCGCGACGACGAGGCGGTCCTCGCCGAGTAGCCGGCTGATGACGTCGGGCGCCGTCGACGGGCCGGTCCCGGACGCCAGGTCGACCTCGCCGCGCCGCAGTTCGGGGGTGTCGGAGGAGGACTCCGCGACCAGTCGCAGCCGAACCCCCGGCGCCTGCCGGTGCACCGCTGCCACCAGGGCGGGACCGCACGCGGCGGTGAGCGCGTCGTGCCAGCGCACGGTGAACACCCGCTCCAGCGTGGCCAGATCGATCTCCCTGCGGGTGGACAGCACCGCGTGGGCGCGGTGCACGAGGTCGTGGACCTCCTCCCGCAGCGCCAGCGCGTGGGCGGTGGGAACCATCGTGTGCCCCGAGCGGACCAGGACCGGATCGCCGGTCGCCTTGCGGATCCGGCCGAGCGTCCGGCTCATCGCGGGAGCCGTCACATGCAGCCGGGCGGCGGCGCCGGCCACGCTTCCCTCCTCCAGGAGCGCGTCGAGGGCGGTGAGGAGATTCAAGTCCAATTGCATGTGAGTAAGTTTATGAATGACGAGCGTGCATTTGTAGTTAATCCGCGCTCTCTCTACCGTCGGGTGCAGGCCGCTTCGCCCGAGCGAGTGAGGCAGCGACAGCGGCGGCCCGATGTTCCTTCCCTGCCTCGCCCTCCTCCCCTCCCTCTGCCTTCCCCTTCCGCGCCCAAGGAGTTCGCCATGTCCACGAACGAGTCCTCGATCAAGTCCACGAACGAATCCACGAGCAAGTCCACGAACGAATCCATGACCAGGTCCGAGATCGAGGCCGCCGGCATCGACGAGGTGCTGCTGGGGAGGGTGCGCACCGCGGTCGAGGCCGCCGGTGCCGTCCTGCGCGACCGCTACACCACCCACGCACGCGCCCGGAACCTGACGGAGATCTTCGAGGAGCTCCAGGCCAACGACAACGCGGTCCTGCCCGACCTGGAGCGCCGTCTCCTCGACGCCCGGCCCGGCTCGCAGTGGGTCGACGACGAGCTCGCCACCGGCACGCTGCCGGACGGCGAGTGGTGGATCGTCGACCCGGCCGAGGGCAACATCAACCACGTCCACGGCATGCCCGAATGGGCCGTCACCGCCACCCTCATGCGGGACAACCGGCCGGTCCTGACGGTCGTTCACCTCCCGCTCACCGGCGACACCTACACCGCGATCGCCGGCCACGGCGCCGCACGCAACGGCGAGACCCTGCGCGTCTCCGCCAAGACCGGCCTCGACGCGGGGCTCGTCGCCACCTCGCAGGCCCAGCCCGACGAGGACCAGGAGACCTACCGCCGGATCGGGGAATCGGTCAGTGCCCTGCTGACGGCCGGTCTGGTGGTCAGGGTCTCGGTCCCGGCCACCCTCCAGCTCGTCAATGTCGCGGCCGGCCGCATGGAGGCCTTCTGGCAGTACTCCGAGGTGCGGTCCGGTCTCGTGTCCGGGGCCCTGCTCGTCACCGAGGCCGGCGGCCTCGTGACCGACCTCCGCGGCGAGCCCTGGACGCCCGGCCACCGCGACTTCCTGGCCGCCGCCCCGGGCGTCCACCGGGCCGTCTCCGAGGCCCTCGCCCCCGTCAAGTGACCCGGCACCACCCGCCCACGAACGACAAGGACGTACTCGCATGAGCTCCACCACCATCGGCATCCTCGGCGCCGGACGCGTCGGCCTCAACCTGGCCCGCGGGCTCGCCCTCGCCGGTCACGACGTCGTCGTGGGCCGCCGCGACCCCGCCGGCCCGCTCCCCGACCAGGCGCGGGACCTCGGCGCCCAGGTCCGGTTCACCGACCAGCGCGCCGCGGCCGCCGCGGCGGGCCTCGTCATCAACGCCACACCCGGCGACACCGCCGTCGAACGCCTGGGCGCGATGGCGGACGAACTCGCCGGCAAGATCCTCGTCGACGTCGCCAACGCCACCCACCACGGCCCGGACGGGCTCCCCGGCGACCTGGTGTACCAGGAGGGCAGCCTCGGCGAACGGCTCCAGCGGGCACTGCCCGCCACCCGCGTCGTCAAGACCCTCAACACCATGCTCTTCGTGGTCATGACCGCGCCCGAGTCCCTGACCACCCCGCCCACCGTCTACCTCTCCGGCGACGACCAGGACGCCAAGGACGCCGTGGCCCGGCTCCTGGGCGACCTGGGCTGGAAGTCCGACCGGATCGAGGACATCGGCGACATCTCCACCGCCCGCGCCACCGAGGTCGTCATGCTCCTGGTGACCCAGGTGCTGCGCCACAAGGGACTCCGGCCGATCGCCGTCTCCCTGTCCCGCTGAGACACCATCGCCCGCCACCGAGGGCCGCGCCGACGGGCGCGGCCCTCGGCCCCCGCGCCCCGCGCCCCGGCCCGGGGCCCCCGCCCGGGGGCCCGCACTCACCCCCGCAGCAGTTCCGCGAGCACCCGGGCCGCGCTGATCGCGGGGTCCTTGGTCGCCGTCAGCAGTGTCAGGGGCCGGTCCGCGGCCAGGTCGCGCAGGTGTGCCAACGCGTCCGCCCGCTCGGGATCCGTCAGTTCCTCCCGGTAGCGCCGGCCGAACTCCTCGAAGCGGTCCGGGTCGTGCCCGTACCACTTGCGCAGTTCCGTCGACGGGGCGACCTGCTTGCACCACTCGTCCAGCCGGGCCCCGTCCTTGCGCACGCCCCGTGGCCAGATCCGGTCGACCAGGACGCGGGCGCCGTCTCCCTGTCCGGGCTCCTCGTAGACCCGGCGGACGCGGACCGCCCTCGTGCGTGTCATGGGTACCTCCTCGTGCGGCGCCCGGTACCGCGGGCGCCGCCGTTCCGGTCCGCCCGCCCCGTGTTCCACGCTACCCGGCGGACCGCCTACTGCTCCCGCGCGCCGTCTTCGCCCGCAGCATTGACATGCCCATGATCAATCTCTAGCGTGGCAGAGCGCTCCTCCCCGGCACCCCCCTCGGCTCCTCCCCGGCATCCGTCCGCGGTCGCGGGTCCGCACCCCGTGCGCCCCTGAAGCCCGGTCCATGCCCCCGTATTCACCTCCGCATCCCCGCCCACCCGTGCCCGCCGCCCCGTCGAGCGCCCCGACGACAACGTTGTCAGAGACGAGTGGAGCCAAGGCGCCCGGCCCGACCGCCCGCATGGTCACCCCCCATTCCCCGTAGGAGGCGGTTCATGAGATCCCTCTTGGTCCTGACCGGTGCCGGGCGTGCCGCACCGCGTCGGCGTCCACCCCGATGGCGGCGGCTCGTCGCCCTGACCGGGGCGGGCGCGGGCATGGCCCTGGTCGCCACGTTCGCGGTGCCCGCCCAGGCCTCGGCGCTCTCCGCCCACCCGGCGGCGAAGGCGGCGGCGCCCGTCACCGACCCCGCGAGCCTGGTCAACCCGTTCATCGGGACGTCCAACGACGCCAACGACTTCCCCGGCGCCGACGTCCCGTTCGGCATGGTCCAGTGGAGCCCGGACACCCCCTCGCGGCCGCCCGGCGGCGGCTACGAGTACAAGGACTCGTCGATCACCGGCTTCAGCCTCACCCACATCGCCGGACCCGGCTGCGGCGCCGCGGGCGACATACCCGTGCTGCCCACCGTGGGCGGCGTCGACTACGGGGCCAAGGACTCCTTCGCGCACTCCGCCGAGTCCGCGACGGCCGGCTCGTACAAGGTCGCCCTCGACAACAAGGTGACCACCGAACTCACCGCCACCACCCGCAGCGGCATGGCCCGCTTCACCTTCCCGTCCACCACGCAGGCCAACCTGCTCCTCAAGCTCGGGAGCAGCCAGAACGGCGGCTCGAACACCAAGTTCACCGCGGTGTCGAACACCGAGGTCAGCGGGCAGGTGACCAGCGGGAGGTTCTGCGGCGCGGGCAACACCTACACCGTCTACTTCGACATGGTCTTCGACCGGCCGTTCACCGCACAGAGCACCTCCGGCGCCAACTCCCGCGTCACCTTCGACACCACCGGCGGCCAGACCGTGCGGGCCAAGGTGGGCGTCTCCTACGTCTCGGTCGCGAACGCGGTCGCCAACCGCACCGCCGAGGCGCCGGGTTGGGACTTCGACGCCACGCGCAACGCCGCCCACACGGCGTGGAACGACGCGCTCGGGAAGATCGGTGTCTCCGGCGGCACCACCGACCAGCAGACCCTCTTCTACACCGCGCTCTACCACTCCCTGCTGCACCCGAACGTCCTCAGCGACACGAACGGGCAGTACTACGGCTTCGACGGCAAGACGCACACCGTCGACGCCGGTCACGACGCCGTCTACGCCAACTACTCCGGCTGGGACATCTACCGCTCCCAGGCGCAGCTGGAGGCGCTGGTGAGTCCCCAGGTCGCCTCGGACACCGCGCAGTCGATGGTCGACGACTACCGGCAGACAGGGATCTTCCCCAAGTGGTCGGAGAACAACGGCGAGTCCTACGTCATGGTCGGCGACCCGGCGGCCGCCATCATCGCCGACTACCACGCCTTCGGCGCCCGAGACTTCGACACCTCGGCCGCGCTGCAGGGCCTGGTCAAGCAGGCGAGCACCGCCAACAACGACCGGCCGGGCCTGAACTACCTCAACACCCCGGGTTACATGCCGCACGACGGCAGTTACGGCTGCTGCAACTTCTACGGCCCGGTGGCCACCACCCTGGAGTACGACACCGCCGACTTCGCGCTCTCCGCATTCGCCGGCGCGCTCGGCGACACCGCGAACCAGCGCACGTACGCCGACCGTGCCCAGGACTGGCGCGGCACGCTCGACCCGGCCTCCGGATTCGTGCAGCCGCGCAACGCCGACGGCACCTGGACCGCCGGGTTCGACCCCACCAGCGGCACCGACATGGTCGAGGCCGACTCCTGGATCTACACCGGCATGGTCCCCTTCGACGTGGCCGGACTGGCCGCCGCGAAGGGCGGCAACACCGTGATGAGCCACTACCTCGACACCGTGCTGCGCAGCTACACCGGCGCGAACGGCTACGCCTGGGTCGGCAACGAGCCCAGCATCGAACTGCCGTGGGAGTACGACTACATCGGCCAGCCCTACAAGACACAGGGCACCGTACGGTCCATCCAGGACCAGATCTGGTCCAACAGCCCCGCCGGCCTCGCCGACGGCAACGACGACCTCGGCGCCATGAGCGCCTGGTACGTCTGGTCGGCGCTCGGCATGTTCCCGATGACCCCCGGCACCGACGACCTGGCCCTCGGCTCCCCGCTGTTCCCCCAGGCCGTCCTCACCCTGCCCTCGGGCCACACCCTGACGATCAACGGCGACGGTGCCGCCGGCAACGCCCCCTACGTGCAGTCCGCGACCTTCAACGGCTCGGCCTGGAACAACGCCTACGCACCCACGAACGCCCTCGGTGACGGGGGCACCCTCACCTACCGCCTCGGCACCACCGCCAACACCTCCTGGGCGAACACGGCGAACGCGGCGCCGCCCTCCTACCACGGCTCCGTGGTCGCCCCGCCGAGCCCGAGGGCGGGAGCCCTCACCTCCGGTGTGGACTCCGGCAAGTGCGTCGACGTCGACCACTCGGGCACCGCGGACGGCACCGCCGTGCAGCTCTACGGCTGCAACAGCAGCTACGCCCAGGACTGGACGGTCGCCGGCGACGGCACCCTGCGCGCGCTCGGCAAGTGCCTGGACGTGGCCGACAGCGGCACCGCCAACGGCACCGCGGTCCGCCTGTGGACCTGCAACGGGACCGGGGCACAGGCCTGGTCCACCGGGTCCGGCGGCACGCTGGTCAACGCCAACTCCGGTCGCTGCCTGGACGATCCGGACTCCACCACCACCGACGGGACCCACCTGCGGATCCGCGACTGCGACGGCAGTGCAGCCGAGAAGTGGAACCTGCCCGCCGCGCCGCACGCCCGCACCGGAGCCGTCACCGCGGGCGTCGGCCAGAACCTCTGCCTGGACGACAAGTCGGGTGCCACGGCCGACGGCACGCCGATCCAGCTCTACGGCTGCAACGGCAGCGACGCCCAGAGCGTGACGGTGGCCCCCGACGGCACGCTGCGCGTCAAGGGTGGTTGCCTGGACGCCGCGGGCAGCGGTACCACCAACGGCACCAAGGTGCAGCTGTACACCTGCAACGGGAGCAACGCCCAGCAGTGGCGCGCGACGTCCTCCGGCCAATTGATCAACGCCAGCGCCGGACGCTGCCTCGACGTGCCGAACTCCGCCACCACCGAGGGCACTCAGCTCCAGCTCTACGAGTGCAACAACAGCGCCGCCCAGAAGTGGACGCTGCCCGCCTGACCGGCGGCACGGTACGCACACGGCGGCCGGCCGGTTCCCCGCACACCTCACGTGCGCGAGGGAACCGGCCGGCCGCCGTCGCATGCGTTCAGTCCACCGTCATCGGGTGAACGTGAACCAGTTGACGTTGACGAACTCCGTGCTGCTGTCCGCGAAGGTGAGGTAGACGTCGTGCACGCCGGTCACCGAGCGGGTGATGTTCGCCGGTATCGTGCGCCAGCTCTGCCAGCCGCCGGTGTCACCGAGGTCGATCTCCGCGATCTGAGGCCCGGTCGCACTGTCCACCCGGACCCGGATCGCGCCGCTCACCCCGGCGCCGACCCCCGAGGCGACCCGTGCCACGAACTGCGTGGGGGAGGAGCCGCCGAAGTCCAGCGAGGAGTACTTCAGCCAGTCACCGGCCGCGAGGTACCCCACGTCCTGGCCGCCCCCGCTGTCCGAGCAGGCCTCCGTCTGGGAGCCGCTCTGGGAACTGTAGCTCTCCGCCTGCACGGTGGCGTACGCGCTGGTGCCGCCGCCCCCGCCGTTGTCACCGCCGCCCGAGCCCCCGGAGCCGGCCCCGAGGGTGAGGGTCCATGAGGTGGGCGCCGGGTCCTGGAGGTGCCCGTCGACCGGGGCGCTGCCGGTGGGGCCGACGTCGTCGTAGGGGAAGGCGTAGCCGATGGACGAGAACTTGTGCACCAGCCGGGCGTAGTGGTTGGTGATCGACTCCGTGTAGTACTGGTCGGGCCGCACCCCGCTCGGCTGGTTGGCGCCCCCGGACACGAGCAGGTCGGAGCGGTTGAGGGCGGCGGCGAGCCGGGCCGCGACGGCGCCGCGCGCGTCCGAGCCGGAGTTGTACAGCGGACCGCTCGCACAGCCGAAGATGTCGTTGGCCGAGGGCTTGGTGAACGGCACCCCGTTGGTGTTGAGCCCCGAGAAGGTCAGGACGTCACCGCTGACCCGCCCCGAGTACGCCCCGATCGAGCCCTGGCCGTCGATCGTGAGGGTGTTGTTGCGGAAGTGGTCCCACACACGGTCCAGGTACGGGTTCCAGTACGAGCCGAAGTCCGCCGGCGCGTGCGAGGGCGCCAGGACGCGCAGCACCGCGCCGGAGGAGTCGGTGGCGACCAGCCGGTCCCACGGCGCCCCGTCCGCCGAGTGCTGCGTCCGCAGTCCCGAGGCGATGTTGGCCAGCGCGGTGGAGGGCAGCGCCGGCACCGACTGGTTGCCCGCGGCGCCGGTGGTGGACATGGAGATCGGCAGGGCGACCATGTCCACGTAGCTGATGTTGGCGTACAGGTTGGCCGAGTTGTAGGTGAACTCGGCGAAGCCCCAGTTGGTGGTCCAGTTGGGGTCGTTGCTGGTGAAGCCGGGCTGGACGAGGCCGGGCTTCCCGCCGTTGAGGCTCGCCGGGTTGATGAAGAACTGGATCTTCTTCCCGACGGAGAACCAGACCCGGCCGCCGATCACGTAGTCGCGCAGCGTCAGCCGGACGGGCGAGGAGCCCGAGCCGCCGAGCGCGATGGAGTAGTCGGCCGCGGGGGTCTGTACGGCGGAGACGTCCGGCAGCCGGTGGAAGGTGCCGTCGGCGGTGACGAACCCGGGCCAGCCGGAGGTGTCGGCGCCGCTGACGTAGGCGTACACCTGCGCCGAACTGCCGGAGTTGTTGGCGAGGACGAGGGGAAGGGAAGCGGCGGCACTGGCGGTGCCGGCGCTCGCGAGGGGGAGCGCGGCGGCGGTGGCCACCGCGGCGGTCAGAAGGGCACGACGGGAGAGCACGACGGGCTCCTGGGGGAGTGTGGGGTGAAGAGTGGAGAGTGCCGTGTGAGAGCGCTCTCAAGGGGAGTGAACGCACGTCCCACTATTGGACTGAACCAATCATCGGTCAAGAGGTGTGCACGTCAAGGACGTTGCCGGTGGACCGTTCCGCGGCGACGGCTCGGTCCGGGCCGGGGTTCGTCCCGGTTCCTTTTCCGGACGAACGTCGTTGATCCCCACATGACGTACACCACGCCCCCCACTCCCGAAGAAATCGCCCAGGAATGGCACGCGCGGTCCCGGCGGGAAGGACTCGCCCGGGTGATGCGCGCCCAACAGCCGCCCGAGCTCGGGGAGACGGTCACCGACGAGACCCGGCGGACCCTCGCCCGTCTGCTCAAGCGTGCCGGCCAGGAGCTGCCCGACGGCGTCGGCTCGGTCGTCGAGATCGGCTGCGGCATCGGCCGGCTCACCCCCACGCTCGCGGCCGCGGCCGGACGGGTCGCGGCGCTCGACATGACCCCGGGCATGCTGGAATCGGCCCGCGCGGCCTGCACCGGCCTCGGCAACGTGACCCTGCACCGGCTGCGCGCCCAGGACCTGACCCTGGAGGACGTCGACCGCATGGTGGGCCGCCCGGCCGATGTGACGGTGTGCGTATGGGTGCTCATGCACCTCCTCGACGACGGCGAACTGGCCGCCCTCTTCCGCACGTTGTCGCTCGCCACCCGGCAGCTTCTGCTGATCGAGTACGAGCACGCGGTCGTCCCGGTCGGGCGGTTCTCGCGGCTGCGGCCCCTGAGCCACTTCCTCGACCTGCTGCCCGGCTCCCGTGTGCTCGAACGCCACGAACTCGACTACGGCGGCGACCGCTCCTTCGCCGCCCTCGTCGACACCGGCCTCAGCCGAGGAGCGCGTTGAGCCCGTCCGGCCCCGCCGCGCGTGTCCGCAGCAAGGCGCACTCGAACCGGATCTCCGTCTCCGGCGACAGCGACAGTTCGAGGCCCGTCACCGGCCGGGGGGCGCGGATCAGGATGTTGTAGTGGTTGGGGAAGTGGCAGGCGTCGAAGCCGAGCACCGTGCCGATCGGCAGCCCCCCGGCCAGGACCGTGTCACCGCGGTCCAGCACACCGGCGCAGGCCAGTTCGACGAAACCCAGGAAGCCCACCCGGTCCACACGGGCCCCGGCCGAGGTGTCCGTGTGGTCGGTGGTGACCAGTTCGTGCACCTCCCCGCGCCGCACACAACGGCTGGCGTACGGCGCCAGTGACATGCCGCGCCGGTCCAGGCGGTGGGTGAGGACCTTCACCAGCGGGCCGCGTACGACGCGCTTGGCGCCGTCCTCCGCGGGGTTCACGCGTGTGTCTCCTCTCGGTCCCGGTCGCCGTCCGCCATGGCGTAACAGGCGGCGACCAGTTCGGCGACGGCCAGCCCGTCCGGCGCGGGTCCGGGACCGGACCCGGAGCCGGTCATGAGACCGGAGCCGGTCACGGACCTGGTACCGGACCCGGGACGTTCCTCCGCCCGCACCCTTTGGACGAAGTCCCGCAGCACGCCGTCGTACTCGTGCCACAGGGACCCCTTGAACCCGGTGTGCCCGGCGAGCATGTCGGCGGCGTCGACCCGGCCGTCGGCCAGCCGTACCTCGATCGTCTTTCGCTCCCCGGGGTAGGACCAGTCGAGCTCGACCCGCGCCCGCGCGCCCGTCGCGGGAGCCCGGAGCAGGATCCGTGCGGCACGGTCGACACCGTGCGCGGCACGGTCCAGCGCCACACGCTCCACGCGCAGGTCCCCGCCGAGGAAGAGGCGCACGAGATCGAGCGCGTTGGGCCCGTTGTCCGCGAGGCAGCCGCCTCCGCAGCGGACGGGGTCCAGGTACCAGCGGTCGCGCCCCGCGTGCTCCTCGATCGTCTCCTTGTAGCGCACGGTCAGCGCGTCCACCGGCACCCCCTCCGGCAGCCGGCGCAGCAGGGCGCGGACGGGATCGTTGTAGCGCCGGTGGAAGGAGGTGAACAGGGGCAGCCCGCACTCCCGCGCGTGCCGGACCAGGGCCCGCGCGTCCGTCACCCGGGTCGCCAGGGGCTTCTCCACGCACACCGCGCGCCCGGCCGCGAGCACGTCCCGGCAGACCGGGAAGTGCGCGTCGTTGGGCACGTCGACGACGACGGCGTCCACGTCCGACTCCCGCAGCAGCAGGCGGTGGTCGGTGTGGCGGTCGAGGTGCGCGGGCAGGCCCGCGAAGGCGGCGGGATCACGGTCGCACACGGCGACGAGCTCGGTGTCCGGGGAACGTTCGAGCGCGGCGAGGTAGAAGCGGGAGATCATTCCGAGGCCGACCATCCCGACCCGGAGGGCGGGACGCGGCACGTCCGTCCCCGACCCGTCAGCGGTCCGCGGCACAACCGCCCCGAACCCCTGAGCGCTCCGCGGCCGTGACGTGCCCGCCCCGTGCCCGTACCGCGGTGCCGTCATGCCGCGCCTCCGGTCCCGTCGGCCACGGGTGCGGGGAAGGCGACCCCCGACCGCTCCGCCAACGCGAGGAGTTCACGGTGCGGCGCGGCGCCGAGCGGCACCCCGTGCGCGATCCGGTCCCGGGAGCGCCGCCACTCCCGCCGGCCGGGATACGTGACCGGTTCGTCCGCCCGCGCCGGCGGGCAGTCGAGGAGCGCGCCGAACAGCCCGGTGGCCGCGTCCAGGAAGTCCTCCTCGGGACGCAGCCGGCCGGGTGCCACGGCCAGCAGCAGATGGCCGACGTCGTCGTCGGGCCGAGGGCTGCCGGGGCGGGTCGAGGCGTCGCGCTGCGGACCGAGACCGGCGCCGGGCAGCAGCGCGGAGAGCACCTCCACCAGCAGCCCCAGCCCGTACCCCTTGTGCCCTCCCGTCTCCGGGGAGCCGCCGAGCCAGCGCAGCCGGGCCTCGCCGCGGTCGTAGGCCGCCGGGTCGCCGACCGGGGCGCCGTCGGCGTCCTCCAGCCAGCCGTCCGGTACGCGCTCGCCCGCGCGGGCGGCGGCCCGGATCCGGCCGGTCGGCACGACGGTCGTACTCATGTCCAGCACGAACGGCGGATGCGCGCCCCCGGGGGCCGCCAGCGCCAGCGGGTTGGTGCCCAGCATCGGGAGGGCGCCGCCGAGCGGCGGGGCGAGACGCTGCCGTCCGCAGTTGGACGCGGCCAGGCCGATCATGCCGTGGTCCACGGCGCGCAGCGCGTGGTGACCCGCGCACCCGAAGTGGGTGCCCCCGCGCACCGAGACCAGGCCGACGCCGTGCAGCCGGGCGCGCCCGACCGCCAGCTCCATGGCCTCCGTCGCCGTCCACAGACCCAGCCCGCGCCGGGCGTCGAGCAGTACGGCCGCGCCGCTGTCGGCGAGGAGTTCGGGCTCGGCGCGCGGATCGCAGCGGCCGCTGTCCAGCAGGGGCAGGTAGAGCCGGGCGAGGTTGCCCACGCCGTGCGTGGTGAAGCCGGTGAGGTCGCCGTGGCACAGTGCCTCGGCTGCCCCGCGGGCCCGGTCCGCGGGCAGCTCCCGGGTGCGGAACACCCCGGTGACGAAGTCCCGCAGGCCCTCGTAGGGGACGCGGACGTCACCACCGCGGGAGAACCCCGGCGCGGGCGGCGCCCGGTGCGGGCGCGGCCCCGGGGCGGCGGTGGTGGTCGCGGACGGGTGTGCGGTCACGGTGTCCTGCCTTTCGACGGGCGAGCGGACGGGGGCGTCTGGACGGGTGTGCGGAGGGGAAGGCGTCTCGACGGGTGTGCGGGTGGGGTCGTCTCAACGGGCCCCCGGACGGGGGTCGTCGGTGGGAACAGCCACCGTTCGGACCTCGGGCACGGCGGACGGGCGCGGCGGCCGGGACGCAGGGGTGCCGCGGGCGAACGCGACCAGGAGGCGGGCCACTTCGTCGGCGTACCGGTCCAGTTCGCCGAGGTCGGCGTACTCGCCCTCCGCGTGCGCCCGGTTGGTGTCCAGGCCACCGGGCCCGAACACGGCGGTGTACGTGTCGGGCACACCGCTCATCCACAGGGCGTCGCACGTGAATGCCGGCTCGTCGGCGGGCCACCGGGACAGCCCGCACGCCTCCAGCAGCCGCTCTGCCCAGGCGTGGTCCCCGGTGGGGCCGCCCAGCGCGGGCAGCCCGCGTTTGAGCCACTGCAGCGAGGTGATGGCGTCGGCGTCGTCGGCCGTCCTGGCCAGGCCGGGACGCCCCAGTGCCCCGGCGCGGAAGGCGGCCAGTCCCTCGCGGAGCGTCTCGCGCAGCGCGGCCTCCGCAGCCCGCCCGCACTCCCGGTCGGCGTAGGCGAGGTTGAGCAGCAACCGCCCGCTGCCGTACACCTTGTTGTGCCGCTCCCCGGTGTGCAGCCCCGCCACGCAGACGCGCGTGCCGGGCACCCGGCCCGGCAGCACCGTCGCCACATGGTGGCCGAGGAACCCCAGCAGGACGGTGGCGTTGTGACCCGCCTCGGGGCGGTCGTCGACCGCGTCCTGGCCGCGCACCCGGACGCAGGCGGTCATGGCGGCCGTCGACCGGGGCAGATACCGGTGTCCGGTGGGCTCGCAGAACACGTTGAGCGCTCCGACGAAGCCCTGCTCGACCAGCGGCCGGGTGCCGAACGTGCCCATCGCGCCGCCCTCCTCGCCCGCCACCGCCTGGACGAGCACACCGACCCGGTCGCCCACCGCCGGCTCCGCCGCGCGCGCCGCCCGGATGCCGGCCAGCAGGGCGACCGCCGGGCCCTTGGCGTCGATCGCCCCGCGCCCGCGGAACCGCGCGCCGTCGAACGAGGGCGGCCACCAGCCGGCCACCGTGTCGAGGTGGACGTTGAACATGACGGTCGCCCCGCGCGGCAGCCGGGGCGGCCCGAGACGCAGGACGAGACTCGGCTGGCAGACGAGGAAGGCGGGGTCCCCGGCGGCCTCCCGGACCGGCACGGGGACGTCGTCCCGCAGTGTGACGCTCCCGGGCGGCGCGGCGTGCCGGACCACCGACATGCCGAACCGCCGCGCCGCCGCCGCGTACGCGCGCCCGGCCTCCCACAGCCGTACGGCCCCGGTGTCGCCGGTCTCCAGCGGGCCGGCGGTGGGGATGCCGAGGAGGCGCAGCAGCAGGGCGTGGTCCTCGCCGGTGAGCCGGGCTCTCGGTGGGCGGCCGGTGTCAGTCATGCCGGCCCCCGTGCGGGGCGGGGGTCACGGCCGGCAGGACCTCCCGGGCCACCAGGCGCTCCAGCTCCCGCCCGTGGGCGACGAAGGCCGCCACGCCGTCGTCGCCACGCGTGTCGGTGCCGTCGTGCGGGCGCAGCCTGGTGTGCGGCTCGATGGACCAGGTGCCGCGCCGGCCGCGCCGCAGCAGCGTGGTGAGGCACTCGCGGACCTCGGCGTGGCCGTGGCCCGGCAGCACGTAGGCCACCTCGCCGGTGCGGGCGCGCACGGCGTCCTTGACGTGGACGTGCTCGACGAAGTCGGCCACCGCCCGGAGCAGGGCGGCCGAGCCGTAGCCGTGGGGCACGCCGTTGCCGGTGTCGAACAGCAGCCGCAGCGCCGGGCTGTCGACATGGTGCAGCAGGTCCAGCATCCGCTCGGCGCGTGTGCCCGCCCAGCCGGCGCAGTTCTCGTGCAGCAGGACGAGCCCGGAGTCCTCGGCCCGCCGGGCCAGCACGGTCATGCGCTGCCGGACCCTGCGGCCCCACTCCGCCTCGCCCAGGCCGTCGTTGGGGTACGACATGACCCGCACGTACCGGGTGCCGAGAACCGCGCAGCGCCGGGCGAGCACACCCAGCTCGTCGGTGTCGCGCGCGAACGGCCCGGTGACGGGCCGGTGGTGGTCGGCGATCCGCGAGTCGACGCAGACCACCTCCGTGCCGGCGGCGGCGAGCCGTTCGGCCAGCCGCCCGAACGCGCGGTCGTCGAGATCGGCGACGGACCGGCCGTCGACGCTGCGCAACTCCATTGCGGACCAGCCCAGTTCGCGCAGGGCGGTGAGCTGCCCGGCGAGGCCGGGGGCGGCCTCGTCGCCGATGCCGGCGTAGCGGATGCCGGGCGGCGGGCCGGACGGAACGTGCGTGGCGCGTCCGGCGACCGGACGGCGGAGGGCGGGGGCGGTGACCGGACGACGAGGGGCGGGGGGCAGCGCCGGGCGTTGCTCAGCAGGCACGGCGGGCCTCCAGGGAGCCGGACGCGGCCCGGACCCCGGACCGGGGAAGACGGGGGAGCGTGCCGCCCGCCGCCAGGTGCCGGGCGTCGTCGAGGAGTTCGACGGTGCGCGCGTGCACCCAGAGGCCGTCGGCCGTGCCGGGCGGGTCGTCCCCCGCGAAGCGGCGGTAGGCGGCGACCAGGCACCGCCGCAGCGCGTCGTCCTCGAACAGTTCCCGCGCCCGGCGCCCGTCGCGCCACACGTCGAGGCGGGCCACGTCGTCGTCCTGCGCGACGGGATAGTGACCGACGAGGCGCACCCCGTCCGCCGTGTCCACGGTGATGCGGCGCCGGCGCACCGGCGAGGTGAGGTCGCAGTCGACCAGCCCGCGGGCACCGCCGCGGTGGCGCAGGGCCAGCCGCGCGCCGCCCATGTGCGGAACGACCCGCTCGCCCAGGCGCAGATCCGTCCAGGAGGCCGCGCACACCTCGCCGTCGCCCAGGAGCCTCAGCAGGACGCCCAGCGCGTGCGGGACCTCCACCTCGAAGGCGTGCCGGTGACTGCCACCGGTCAGCGAGCGGCGGAAGCGCGCCTTGTCCTGCGTCACGGCCACCGAGCGGACCTGCCCGGCGTCGGCCAGGAGCGCCGCGAGCCGGTCGGTGAGCGCGCTGTGCAGCCAGGGGGAGACCACCTCGACGCGCAGGGCGTGGCGGTCCACGACGTCCCGCACCCGGCGCAGCGCCGCACGGTCGGCGGCCAGGGGCTTCTCCACCACGAACCGCCGGTAGCCGAGGTGCGCCGCCTCCTCGAGCAGCGCGCCCCGCACGGCCGGCGGGGTGCACAGGTGGACGACGGTGACGGCCGGGTCGAGGCAGCGGCGGGCGCGCTGCAGCGAGTCGGCGACCACCAGACGGTCCCCGCCGGCCCCGGGCGGGCCGCCACCGGGCAGCGGGCGAGGGCCCGGATCGACGCCCACCACGGGGCGCCCGGCGAACAGTTCCGGGTGCGTGGCCCGCGCGCGGGCCAGCACCGGCAGATGAAGTCCCGCCCCGGCACGTCCGAGCCCGAGGAGCAATGTGCGCAGCATGACGGTGCCACCCCTTTCGGCCGGCCCGAGGCCGGACACGCGACCGGTTTTCTCGCCGGTCCTTCGAACAGATCGGAGAATGTGCCGCTGCTTTGTCCACCCTCCGCGCGGCCGTCCTTTTCCGTCGTCATCTCGTCCTCTTCGCACCCTCTTCGCGTTCTATTCGGCCACGCGCGAGAAAGACGATATGACCTCACTCCGTACTCTTTTCATCATTCCGGGTGACATGTTTTCCAGCCCGGTGTCGTGCCGTCCTGACCTGCCTACGGTGGTCGGAGAGACCTTCCGGTCCGGAACGAGTACAAGGGGAGTCGCGGTGGAAACTGTCGTTGTCATCGGGTTGGGGTACACAGGACTTCCACTGGCGCGCGAGGCGTGCGCGGCGGGAATGCGCGTCCTCGGTCTCGACGAGAATTCCGCCGTCGTCGCCGCACTCGAATCCGGCCGGTCCCATGTGCCGGACGTGCCGGACACCGATCTCGCGCACATGCGCACCGCCGGATTCACCGCCACGGCGGACCCGGGCTTACTGGCCGAGGCCGGCATCGTCGTCATCTGCGTACCGACCCCGCTGGACGACGCCGGCGAACCGGACCTGTCCCACGTGCGCCGGGCCGCCGCCGCGGTCGGCGCCCATCTGAAACCGGGCACCCTCGTGGTCCTGGAGTCCACCTCCTACCCGGGCACGACCGACGGCGTCGTGCGCACCCTCCTGGAGGGTGTCTCCGGCCTCACCGCCGGGACGGACTTCTCGCTGGCCTTCTCCCCGGAGCGCATCGACCCGGGCAACGACCACTACGGCATCCGCAACACCCCCCGAATCGTCGGCGGCTGCACCGCGCGCTGCACGGCCGCCGCGGCCGTCTTCTTCCGGAGGCTGTGCGACCGGGTCGTCGAGGCCGGCTCCGCACGCGAGGCGGAACTCGCCAAGCTCCTGGAGAACGTCTACCGGAGCGTCAACATCGCCCTCGTCAACGAACTCGC
This sequence comes from Streptomyces sp. B3I8, assembly GCF_030816915.1. Lineage (NCBI taxonomy): Bacteria > Bacillati > Actinomycetota > Actinomycetes > Kitasatosporales > Streptomycetaceae > Streptomyces > Streptomyces sp. B3I8. Next base: position 7,223,668 of record NZ_JAUSYN010000002.1, read on the forward strand.
CGTCGTCGGACGCGCGTTGGGCGTCGACGTGTGGGACGCCCTCGACTGCGCCGCCAGCAAACCCTTCGGCTACCAGCGGTTCCGCCCCGGTCCCGGCGTCGGCGGCCACTGCATCCCCGTCGACCCCGCCTACCTCGCCCACTGGGCCCGCGCCGCCGGCAGTCCGCTGCGCCTGGTCGAACTGGCCCAGCAGGTCAACGCCGCGATGCCCGCACACGTCGTCCACCGGGCCGGTGACCTGCTGTCCGGCGCCGGCAAGGCGCTGGACGGCGCGCGGCTGCTGCTGGTGGGCGTGACATACAAGCGGGACAGCCGCGACCTGCGCTGCACCCCGGCCACCCCCCTGACCCGGCTGTTGCGCCGGGCCGGCGCGCAGGTGCGCTACCACGACCCGCTCGCCGGGGCCTGGGCCGTCGACGGCGAACCGGTGCCCCGCGCCGCGCGGCTGCGGGAGGCGGCGGCCGGGGCCGACCTGACGATCCTGCTCCAGGACCACGGCGTGCTGCCCGTGGAGCGGCTCCCCGACTGGGCGCCCCTGCTGCTCGACACCCGCGGCCGGCTGCGCGACGGCACCACCCATCTGCTGTGACCCCCCGGGCGGCAGGGCTCCGACGTGCGTCATGCCGCCCGCCGTTCCACCGCGAAGGCGCACACCGCGTCGGCGACGTGCTCGACCTGCGCGTCCGTGAGATGCGGATTGATGGGCAGGGCGAGTTGGCGGCGGCCGGCCGCCCGCGCGTGCGGCCACGCCCGGCCGGGCGGCACGAAGCGGGCGAAGGCCGGCTGGTGGGGGAGGGGCAGCGGGTAGTAGACGTGACTGGCCACCCCGTGCGCCGCCAGATGCTCCTTGAGGGCGTCCCGCTCCTCGGCCAGCACCGAGTACACGTAGTAGCAGCGGCCGTCGCGCCCCGGCGGCGGGGGCACGACACCCCGCTCCGCGAGCGGCGCGAACCGCTCGGTGTAGTAGTCGGCGATGCGGGCCCGGCGCTCCAGCCGTGCGGGCAGCCCGGGCAGCCGGTGCAGCTGGAACGCCGCCTGCAGCTCGTCGAACCGGCTGTTGAACCCCACCCGCTGGTGCACGAACCGCGGGCCCTCCTGCCCGTGGCTGCGCAACGCCCGTACCGCGCACGCGAGTTCGGCGTCGTGCGTGACCACCGCGCCGCCCTCGCCCGCGGTCCCGAAGGTCTTCACCTGGACGAAGGAGAACACCCCCGCCTCGCCCCAGGTCCCCGCGGGCCGCCCGTCGAGCACCCCGCCCTGCGCGACCGCCGAGTCCTCCACCAGCCGCACCCCGTGCCGCCGCGCGATCTCCCGCATCCTGGGCATGTCCGCCATCACCGAGAACATGTGCGCCGGCATCACCGCCCTCGTGCGCGGGGAGATCGCCCGCTCCACCTCCGCCGGGTCCACGACCATCGTCACCGGGTCGATGTCCGCGAAGACGGGCGTGGCCCCCAGGTTGGCGACGGTGTTGCCGAGCGGGGCACAGCCGTACGCGGGAACGACCACCTCGTCGCCGGGCCCCACCCCCATCGCCGTCAGGATCAGTGTGAGCCCCGAGGTGCCGCTGGAGCAGGTCACCACCTCGGCCCCGTCCACCGTCGCCCGCAGTGCCCCCTCCAGTTCGGCGGTCAGCGCGCCGAGGATGAACCGCTGCCCGGCGACCGTCCCCGTGCGCCGTACGAGGTCGAGCAGCACCTCGCGGTCCTCCTCGAACAGGTCGGGCGCGAAGAACGGGACGGCCGCCCCGCCCGCCGTGTGCGACGTCATACGGGCCTCCCGGTGAAGAAACGGCGGACCAGCGCGCACACCGTGTCGAGGTCGGCGGTCGTCAGGTCCGGGTGGAACGGCAGCGCGAGCGTTCGCTCGCAGGCGGCCTCGGCATGCGGGAACTGCCCGTTCCGGTAACCGAGTCCGGCGAAGCACGGCTGGAGGTGGAGCGGCACCGGATAGTACGTCTCGGTGCCCACGCCGTGGTCGGCGAGGAAGGCCGCGAGCGCGTCCCGCCGCTCGGCCTCCACCAGGTAGACGTAGAACACCGCGTCGGTGGCCGCCTCGCGCGCGGCGAGGGTCGGCAGGCGCAGCAGACCGGGCACGTCGCGCAACCGCTCGGTGTACGCCGCCGCGAGCGCGGCCCGGTGGCGCACGGCCCGCGCGAGCCGGGGCAGCTTCCCGAGCAGCACGGCGGCCTGGAGGTCGTCCATCTTGCTGTTGACGCCGTTGAGTTCGGTGGCGCTGGAGATGCCCGGGAAGTGGGCGAGCGTACGGGCGGTACGGCCGTGGTGGCGCAGGGCCGACACGGTCGCCGCGACCCGCGGGTCGTCGGTGAGGACGGCGCCCGCGTCCCCCAGAGCCCCGAGCGTCTTGGTGGGGAAGAAGGAGAGCACGCCACCCGCTCCCAGCAGCCCCGCGTGGACGCCGTTCCAGCGCATGCCGATCGCCTCCGCGCTGTCCTCGACGAGCGTCAGCCCGTGCCGCTCGGCCACCCGGGCCAGCGCGCCCATGTCGGCCAACTGGCAGAACAGGTGCACCGGCATGAGCATCGTGGTGCGCCCGGTGACGGCGTCCGACGCCGAGTCGGGGTCGAGTGTGTACGTCACCGGGTCGATGTCGGCGAAGACCGGCCGGCCCCCCGCCAGCACGACGGACGAGGCGGTGGCGACGAAGCTGAACGCGGGCACGACCACCTCGTCACCCTGGCCCAGCCCGCAGGCGCGCAGCAGCAGGACCAGGGCGTCGGTGCCGCTGTTGACGGCCACGCAGTGGCGGGCCCCGGTCCACTCGGCCAGCGCCGTCTCCCATCTGCCGACCTGCCGCCCGTGCGAGTACTTGCCGTCGTCGATCACCTCGGTGACACGGGCACGGATGTCGGACCAGGCGTCCTCGAACGAGGCGGCCTGGGTGAAGAACGGCACCGGACGGGCGCGGTCCGGTGCCGGACCGGTCGCGGGGCCGGCTGAGGTGTGATCCATGGGTCCTCGGGATCGGCGGCGGGTTCGGTCGACCCGACTCGGCGGGCGGGGCCGGTCGACGGACTCGGCCGACCGACGTGGCCTGCGGGTCCGGTCGGCGGCGGGTCCGTCCGTACGGGCGTGGCGCGGGCCGCGGCAGGGGGCGGCCCCTTCCCCGGCGGGTGAGCCGCCGCCGGGGAAGGGACCGGGACCGCGCGGCCGGTGCGGCCGTCAGAGCAGGGCGACGTCGAGCTCGCCCGCGTGGTACTTGTGCACGGCCTGCACCAGTTCCTCGACGCTGAGCTGCCCGTCGTCGTTGGCGTCGATGGCCCGGAACGCCGTGTCGGCGGTGGACTCGTCGGCGCCGGTGGCCCTGATCCAGAGCCTGAACTCCCTGGGACTGACGTGCCCGTCGCCGTCCTTGTCGCACAGGTCGAGGATGGAGGTGATGGTGGGCCGCACCACCTCGTCGAAGCCCGACTGTCCCCGGGCGAGGATCTGGCGGTCGGCCAGGTCCTGGAACGCCTGCCGGTCAAGGGATCCGTTCGGGCCGAGCTCGGCGTGGCCGGCGAGGTAGTTCCACATCCCGAGGTAGGCATCGAGGAGGGCCTGGCCCTTGTCCGACGTCGGCGACTCGTCGAACGACGCGAGGATGCGGCGGGCCTCGTGCTCCCAGTCGCCGCGGTCGATCCTGCCGTCGCCGTCGCGGTCCCACAGCTCGAAGCGCCGCTGGAGTCGCTCTTCCTGGACGGTGGGGGGCATGGTGAGTCCTCTTTCTTTCGGAGGTACCGGAGTTTTTGGCGTCACTGGGGTTTTCGGGGCCGTCGTCGCCAGCGCGATCCCCGCGAGAACGAGGGGCAGCGCGAGCGAGACGGCCTGGGTCGGCACCTCGGCCGCGGACGAGCGGCCGAAGTGCGCGCCGTGGTAGACGAGATGGGGAGCGGAGAAGGCGAGCAGTCCGACGGCGGCGCCCCGCACCAGCCAGGGCTGCGGAACGCAGGCGGCCAGGCCGAGCACCACCGCCAGCGCGAGCACGGCGCCGCCGAAGTCGCGCACCAGATGCTCGTTGTAGGGCGGGAACAGTGCCACCCAGGGGTGGCCCGGGAGCGGGAAGGCGTCGTAGAAGCGGTGCGGCAGCAGCAGCGCCCACGCGCCCGGCAGTCCTTCACCGAGCGCCAGGACCACCAGACAGCCCCGGGCCCACAGCAGTCGGCGGCCCTCCAGGCGTGCGGCGGGATCAGGAGAGGCCCGGCTCGCAGGCTCCGTGGCGCCGGTCAGACGCCGAGGAGGGGAGCGTCCTGCTTGCCCTCGTGGTAGTGGCCGACCGCCGTCACCAGCTCGTCCACGCTCAGCCGGCCGTCGCCGTTGGCGTCGATCTCCTCGAAGGCCCGCACCGCGTCGATGTCGCCGCTGATGGCCTCGAGCCACGTGCCGAACTCGTCGGGGCTGACCTCCCCGTCGCCGTCGGTGTCGCACAGGTCGACCATGGCGCGGATGCTGGGACGCAGCACCTTGCCGAAACCGGCCGCCCCGTGCTGGAGCATCTCCCGCGCGGCGATGTCGACGAACTGCTCCTTCGTCATGGCCGACCCCGCGGCGAGGTCGGCCCGCGCCACGAGGTAGTCGAACATCTGCGGGTACGCGTGCAGCAGTGCCTGGGCCCGGGGCGAGCTCTCGTGCTCCCCGAAGGCCCGCACGATGCGCTGGGCCTCGCGTTCGAGATCCGCGCGGTCGATGCGACCGTCCTCATTGGTGTCGTAGAGGTCGAAGCGCTGTTCCAGCCGCTTCCTCTGAGTGCCGGTGAGTGGCATTTCTCTCCTTCTCGCCGGACGGCGGACAGGGAGCGGAAAGGAAATCGGTGACCGTTTCGTTCGTGATGCACCCATTCCTCCGCCGCTGTCGTCCGGCATGGGGGGTGAATCGTACGAACGCAGAATTACCCAGGTATTCGCACGCCGAACTCGACCGGCGACGGATAGCCCGTACGAGTGAGGGGGGAGTGGTCACGGATCGTGTGAGTGCACGAGAGGGGAACGCCTGACCGGCAGGCGTCTTCCCTCTTCAACTCGGGTTACTTGGTGGATCGTCCAAGTGTCTGACGGGTTTCGGGCCGTGTCGGAGGGTGCTTCGGAGGAGGGGTGCCGTCACTCGTTGGGGCGAACACCTCCGCCGCCGGTGCGAAGCTGCCCCGGCGTGGCCATAAAGTGCTTGACGATATTCCGGCCGGAATTCCACACATGTCGATTCCCGCGCCGGTGAGCGCGATCCGCCCGTTACCGCAGGCACCCGGAGTGAATTCTGTGACCAGTGATTTCCGTATCGGTGATTCCCCGGCCAATGATTTTGAAATCGGTGAATCCCGGGCCAGGGATTTACGTGATGGTGATTCCCCGGCCAACGATTCCCCGGCCAACGATTCCCCGGTCAACGGTTCACCGGCCGGGCGCTCCCCGGCCGCGGCCCCGCCGGCCGAGAACCGGCTTGGCGCCTACGCCCGGCTGGGCAAGCTCGACGTCTACGACTACTACCCGGCGGTCGCCGTGGCGCTGTCGGCGCTCGTGCCGCCGGCCGGCCGGCCGGTCCCCGGGGCGCTCACGGCCTCGGCCCTGTTCCTGTGCGGCTCGGTCTTCGTGATCATGGCGATGGTCGCCCTCGACGACGTCACCGGCTACCGCGACGGCAGCGACATCGCCAACTACGGGCCCGACGACCCCCTGCGCAACAAACGCCGCAAACCCCTGGTCTCCGGCGAGCTGACGGTTCCTCAGGCGCTCGCCTTCGCCCGGGTCACCGCGGCCGCGGGCGCCCTCCTGTGGACCGGCGCCACTCTGGCCGCCCCGTACCGGCCCCTGTGGACGCTGGGGCTGCTCGCCGCCCTGTTCGTGGTGTCGCTGCAGTACTCCTACGGCCTGAGGATCAGCTACCACGGCTTCCAGGAGGCCTTCATCTGCGGACTGGGCGTCGGCATGGTGATGGCCACCTACGGGCTCGCCGCCGGCCGCTTCTCCGGGTTCCTGCTCGTGCAGGCTGTGCTGTTCGGCTTCGGTCCACTGATGTTCGGCGTCTACTCCAACACCAACGACATCCCCGGCGACCGCGCCGTCGGCCGCCCCACCGTGGCCGCCCTCACCTCCCCCCGCGGCAACGCCCTCTTCGTCGGGGCGCTGTCCGCCGCCGAGTTCCTGCTCGGCGTGAGCGCCTGTGCCACCGGCCTCGCCCCCTGGTGGTTCGTACCGCTGATGCTGCCCGTGACCGCCCTGCGGACCCACCAGTACCTCGTCGGCTTCCGCACCGGGGACGTCATGCGGGCCCGCCGGATCGGCTTCCGCGCGCACCGCGTCGGCTTCGTCCTGCTGATCGCCGCCAACCTCCTGGCCGGCGCGGAGGCCACCGCATGAGCCCCGACCTCGACGTGGCCGTGATCGGCGCGGGCGTCGCCGGCCTGACCACCGCGCACGAACTGCGGCGCGCCGGGCTCCAGGTGCGCGTCTTCGAGGACCGGCCGTACGTGGGCGGCCGCACGCACTCCTTCCGGCACGACGGCTACACCATCGACGAGGGCGCCGAACAGATCCCCACCCACGGCTACGGCGCCACCTGGGAACTGCTCGCCCGGCTCGGCGTCACCGCTCGGGAGGTGCCCCGCATCGGCAGGGCCATCGGCGTGTGGCGGGACGGCCGCGCCCACCCCGGCGTCGCCGACCCCTCCGCGCTCCTGACCGGCGCCGGGCTCTCCCCGCGCGCCCGCGTCGACCTCGCCCGCTTCCTGGCCTGGACCGCACGGCACCGCCGTGCTCTCGACGGCGACCACCCCGAGCACACCCCCGCGGGCGACCGCACCGTCGCCCGGTTCGCCCGCCGCTACCACCGGGACCTGCACGACTACCTGCTCCAGCCCGTCGCCGGGTGCTTCTTCGGGTGGGACACCGCCCGCTCCGCCGCCGCACCCCTGCTCGGCCTGATGCGCTCCGTGGGACCCGTCTCCACCTGGCGGACCTACCACGACGGCATGGACCTCCTCGCCCGCCGGCTGGCCGACGGCCTCGACGTCGCCACCGCCCGCCCCGTCCACGAGGTCGTCACCGAGGGCGACTCGGTCCGGCTGCGCGTCCCCGGCGGCACCGTCACCGCCCGCGCGGCCGTCCTCTGCGTCCCCGCACCCGTGGCCGCACGACTGCACGGCACCGCGCCCGAGGACGAACGCGCCTACCTCACCGCGTGCACCTTCACCCCCACCCTCAAGGTGAGCTGTCTCCTCGACCGGCCCCTCGCCCCCGCCTCACCCACCCCCCTGTACGCGCTCCTCACACCCGACGCCGAGGACGACACGCTCTCCGGCATCCTCGTCGACCACGCCAAACACCCCGGCCGGGCACCCGCCGGCAAGGGACTTCTCACCCTCATGGCCGACCCGCGCCGCATCCCCGCACTGCGCGGCGCCTCCGAGCGGGAGACCACCGAACTGCTCGTCAAGGCGGCCACCCGCTACGTCCCCGGTCTGCGGGACGCCGCCCGTCGCCACTTCGTACACCGCTTCACCCACGGCCTGCCCGAGGCCACCCCCGAGGCCCTGCACCACCGGGCCGCCTTCCTGGCCAGGCCCGCCCGCCCGGTGGAGTACGCCGGCGACTGGGTCATGCTGCGCCCCGCCGGCGAGGCCGCCGTCCGCTCCGGAGCACTCGCCGCCTCCCGCGTCCTGAGCCGGCTGCGCCCCGCCCCCACCACCGTCCGCACGGCCCGGCCGGCCGTCCCCGCACCGAGGAGCGAGGTACGTGAAACCGCGTGACATGGGCGTCCTGTTCGACGAGTGCGCCGCCCGGGGCACCCGCACCACCGTCCACCTCGACCGCCCCTTCGACCTCGCCCCCGACCGCGGCACCCGCTGGACCGTTCCCGAACTCGCCGCGCTGGTACGGGAGACGGCGGGCATGCTGACCGCCGCAGGGGTCCGCCCCGGCGACCGGGTTGCCGTCGTCAAGGAGAACCACTGGGACTACGACCTGCTGGCCTGCGCCGCCGTCCGCGTCGGCGCCGTGCCCGCGCAACTGTCCGCCCGCCTGCCCGGGCAGGCACTGGTCACGCTCCTCACCCGGCTCACCCCGGCCCTCCTCGTCACCTCCGCCCAGGTCCTCGCACGCGCCCGCCGCGAGGACACCGACCCGACCGCCGCGGCCACCACCACCCTCGTCCTGGACGCCGGCATCGACGCGGACCTGCCGGGCACCCTCCGCCCCGACGACGTACGCGGCCACCCCGCGCCGGCGCCCGTCCGCAGGGGCGAGGACCTGCCGCTGATCGTCAACCACACCTCCGGCACCACCGGCGTGCCCAAACTCGTCACCCACTCCACCCGCACCCTCGTCGGCGAACTGGCCCGCTTCGAGAGCGTCCGCTACCCCCGCATCGGTGTGCGGCGCGACGACACCCTGCTCAACGCCAACTCCTTCGCCCACGGGCGGACGTTCTGCTGGACCGGGAGCGCGCTCTGCCTGGCCCCCGCGAAGATCGTCATCGTCACCGGGCAGGACCCCGACCTCGCCGACCCACTGCTGCGCGCCCACCCGCCCACCCTCGTCGAGGCGACACCCGCCACCTACGTCCGCTTCCGGCCACTGACCGAGCGGCTGCACAACCCGTTCCGCGACGTCCGCCTCTACGCCAGCACCTACGACGCCGTGCACCCGCCCACCGTCCGGGCCTACCTCACCGCCAGCCGGCACCGGGCCCCGCTGTGGATGCAGGGCTGGGGCCAGACCGAGACCGGCCCGCTCACCTTCCGGTTCCACACCCGGGCGAGCACCGACGAGGGCCGCGGCCCCGGCAGCCGCAACCTCGGCCGGCCGGTGCCGGTCAGGACCCGGCTGCGGGTGGTCGACCCCGACACCTTCCGGCCCGTACCCCGGGGCCGGCCCGGTCTCGTCCTGGCCCGTACCCGGGCCCGCGCCCTCGGCTACGTCGGCGAGGAGGCCCGCTGGTCCGCGAAGCGGCTCGGCGCCTGGTGGAACACCGGCGACATCGGCGTCCTCCGACGGGACGGCAGCGTGGAACTCCTCGACCGCGAGGTCGACCACGGGTCCGGACTGAGCTGCCTGCGGGCCGAGGACGTGCTGGAGGAGCGGCTGCCGTGGGCACTGGAGTGCCTCGTCCTTACCGGCGCCGACGGCCCGCCCCTGCCCGTCGTCGTCACCGCCGACGGCCGCCTGGACGCGGACGGCTGGCGGACCGCGACGCGCGGTCTGCCGCCGCTGGCCGCCCCCGTCGCGCTCACCTGGGAGCAGGTCCCGCGCACCGACACCGGCAAGGTCCGCCGCACCGCCCTGCTGCGGCAGCTCACCGGCACGGCCGGCACCGGCGGCTCCGGCCGCTGGACCTGAACGAGAGTTCCGGACCGGAACTCCGCACGAGGAAGGGAAGAAGGCACCGCATGCTCGCACACCTGGTCGAGGACCCCGGCTACGTCTTCGACAACGACAGCGTGCACAGCCGCGAACAGCACCGCTGCCTCGCCGAGGCCTACGACGCCGACACCTTCGCCCGGCTCGCGGAGACCGGGGTCACGCGCGGCTGGCGCTGTCTGGAGATCGGCTCGGGTGGCGGCAGCGTCGCCCGCTGGCTCGCCGACCGTGTCGCCCCGGACGGCGAGGTCGTCGCCACCGACGTCAAACCCCACCACATCCCGGCACGTCCCGGCCTGACCGCCCTGCGCCACGACGTGGTCACCGACCCGCTCCCCAAAGCCGCCTTCGACCTCGTCGTCGCCCGCCTCGTCCTGCAGCACGTACCCGAACGGCTCGCCGTCCTGGACAAGTTGGCGCGGTCGCTCAAACCCGGTGGCCGGCTCCAGATCGAGGAGTTCGACACCTCCTACGAACCGCCGCTGCTCACCCCGGACGAGGAGTCGGCACGTCTGTACGAGACGTTCCTGGCCACGAAGAGCGCCGTCATGCGGGCCGGCGGCGGGGACCCGGAATGGGGGCGCCGGGTGCCCGCCGCGATGCGCGCCGCCGGACTCGTCGACATCGACGTCAGGCCCCGTATCGAGCTGCGCACCGCCGACTCGCCCGGTCTGCGGCTGCAGCTCCACCACACCCACCACCTGCGGGACAAGCTGCTGGCGGCCGGCCTGACGGACGAACAACTGGACCGTGTACGGGCGTTGATGCGCGACCCCGGCTTCCGGGCCGCCTCCAGCGTCATGTACTCGGTACAGGCCCGCCGCCCCCCGGCCGACGGCGAGGGCGGCCGATGACGCATCCCGCGCCCACCGGACCGCCCGTGGCCGCACGGGTCGCCGGGGACCTGCTCGCCCTGACCGGCACGCCGGACGCCGCCGTGGTCGCCTGCGACATCGACTGGGCCGGCCCACTGGCCCTCGCCCTCCCCGAGGAACGCGCCGTGCAGGCCGCCTGCGGCCTCATGCACGTCCACGGCCGGGCGGGCGGCGCTCCCGCCCCGCTCGCCGTGGACTACGCGTCCACCGTGGCGGGCGTACTCGCCGCACAGGGCGTGACCGCGGCCCTGCTCGCCCGGGCGCGGGGCGCGGCGACACGCGCGGTCCGCACGTCGGTCGCCCAGGGCGCGCTGATCGCCGTCGCCCAGTACCTGGCGGCGGCGACGGCGGGGGAGGAGCGGGTGGCGGTGAGCAGCGGTGTGGGGGAACCGGGTTCGTCGACGGCTGAGGGGCGTGCCCCTTCCCCGGGCGCGGGCGACCGCGCGGCGCACCTCCACACCCCCGCACCCGACGACGCGCCCCCGGGGGATCCGGGGGCACAGCCCCCGGGGGCGGGAAGGGCAGGGGCGGCGGGGGCGAGAAAACCCACGGGTACCCCCGGCCTCATCTCCGCCGACGGCATCCGCATCGAACTCGAAGCCCTGGACGCCGAGCCCTGGATCGCCTTCTGGCGGCAACTGGGCGCACCGTCGGACGCCGTCCGACAAGGCTGGCGCACCTTCCAGACACGCTTCGCCACCGCCGTCCGCCCCCTCCCACCCGCCCTCGCCGAAACCGTCCACCGCACCCCGTTCACCGCACTGTGCGCGGCGGCGACCGCGTCCGGAGCGAGTCTGCTGGCCGTACGGGAGGACCCCGCACCCCCGACCGCCGTCCCACCCTGGACACTCACCCCACTCGCCCCGGGCAGCGCCGCCACCCCCCGCCCCACCACGCCCACGGCCCCCGCCGAGCCCCTCGCCGGACTCCGCGTCGTCGAGTCGACCCGACGGGTCCAGGGCCCCCTCGCCGGACACGTCCTGCGCCTGCTCGGCGCGGAGGTCGTCCGCGTCGAGCCCCCCGGCGGCGACCCGATGCGCGGCATCCCACCCCTGGCCGACGGATGCTCGGCCCGGTTCGGCGCCCTCAACGCGGGCAAGACCGTCGTCGAGGCCGACATCACCACGACGGCCGGCCGCGCGCGGGTGCGCGACCTGGTCCGCGACGCCGACGTCTTCCTGCACAACTGGGCACCCGGCAAGGCGGCCCACCTCCGCCTGGACGCGGACGACCTCGCCCGGGTGAGTCCCGCGCTGGTGTACGCCCGGGCGTCCGGCTGGGGCGAGGCGCTCGGCCCCCGCCCGCCGCTCGGCACCGACTACCTCGTCCAGGCCCACAGCGGCCTCGCCGCCGCCCTCCGCCCCGCCGACGAGCCGCCCGCGCCGTCCCTGATGACCCTCACCGACGTCCTCGGCGGTCTGGTCTGCGCGCAGGCCGTCCTCGCGGCGCTGCTGGAACGGCTGCGCACCGGACGGGGGCAGCGCGCCGACTCCTCGCTGTACTCCGCCGCCGCGCTCGTCCCACGCGGGAAACGGCGTGCCCGCTGGGGCCCGTACGACCGGCCGCTGGCCACCGGCGACGGACATCTGTGGCTGGGACCCGAGGCCCGTGCCCACCCCGAGCGCGTCGCCCCGCGCGCTGGGCGCCGGAGCCACGGCCGACCCCGCCGCGCACGCCCGCACCCTTCGCGGCGCCGTACTGCTGCCCCGGCTGGCGGCGGCCGGCGTCCCCGCGACCCCTGTGTGCGCCGACCTCGCGGCCCTCGCCCGCGACCCCCGCTTCGCTCCCGCGCTCGGTACCGGCGTGTACGCCTTCCCCCGTGCCCCCTGGGAGTTCGCATGAGGCGCGCGTGGAGATCCGCCGCCGGTGTGGAGATCCGCGACCTGGTGCCCGCCGCGCTGCGCCGCACCTGGGTCGCGCGAGGCCACTGCCCGGACCGCGACCTCTACTCCCTCTTCGCCGCCCACGTGCGCGCCCACCCCACCCGCACGGCCGTCGTCGACGCGGCGGGTGCCCTCGACTACGCCCGTCTGGACGCCGACGTGCGCCACCTCGCCGGCCGGCTGGCCGAGCAGGGGCTCGGCGCGCGCGACATCATCGCCGTCCGCGTGCCCAACGGGCGCCGCGCGGTGGCCGCGGAACTCGCCGTCGCGGCACTCGGCGCCGTCGCCCTGCCCTACCCGCCCGGGCACGGCAGCCGGGGCCCCGCGAGCCTCCTCGCCCGCTCCCGGGCCCGCGCGGTGATCGTCGAGCACGCCCGTGACGCGGTGCCGGACGCCCACCTCCCGCATCTGGAGGCGGTGTTCTCCTGGGGAGAACCGGCACACCCGAAAGGCGTCCGGCTCACCGCCCCCGCGCGGGAACCGTTCCGGCCCCGACCGGTCGACGCGGAGGCCCCCGCCCGCATCCTGGTCTCCTCCGGGTCCGAGGCCGAGCCGAAAATGGTCGCCTACTCCCACAACGCGATGGCCGGCGGGCGCGCCGCCTACCTGCGCGCCCTGTCCTGCGGCGACCCCGACGGGATGCGCAACCTCGTCCTCGTCCCGCTCGCCTCCTCCTTCGGCTCGCTCGGCACGTCCGTGACGGTGGCCGCCCTCGGCGCCACCCTGCTCGTCCAGGACGCGCCCGACGCGCGGGAGGCGCTGCGGATGCTCACCACGCACCGCCCGACGCACGTCTTCGGCGTGCCCACGATGCTGCGCCGGCTCGCCGAGCAGCCCCCGCCGCCCGACGAGGATCTGAGCGGGCTGCGCGCCCTGGTCTCCAGCGGCGCCGCCCTCCCCGAGGCCACGGCGGCGTTGTGCGCACGCCGGTTCGGGCGCCCGGTCGTCACCGTCTACGGCTCCTCCGACGGCGTCAACTGCCACACCGCCGCCACCGGGCTGTCCCCGGAGACCGGCACCGGCCTGCCCGACCCCGCCGTCACGGACATCCGCGTCACCCCCGGCACCGGCGAGATCCTCGCCCGGGGCCCCATGACCCCGCTCTGCTACGTGGCGGCACCCGACCTCGACTCGCGGTACCGCACCCCGGGCGGCTGGGTCCGCACCGGCGACCGGGGCCGCCTGGACGCGCACGGCAGGCTCCACGTGCTCGGCCGCCTCCGGCAGATGGTCGTACGCGGCGGCTACACCATCAGCCCCGCCGAGGTCGAACAGGCGCTCGCCGGCCATCCCTCGGTGGCCGAGACCGCCTGTGTCGGCGTGCCCGACGAGGAGCTGGGCGAACGCCTGTGCGCCTGTGTGCGGGAGCCGCCGGGCGCGCCCGCCGTCACCCTGGAGGACCTCACCGACTTCCTGGAGACCGCGTGCGGACTGGAGCGCCGCAAACTGCCCGAACTGCTGCTGAGGGTGCCCGAGATGCCGCTCGGCCCCACCGGCAAGGTCTGCCGCCCCACCCTGGCCCGGCTCGCGGCCACCCGAGCCACCCGCCCCGGGGTGCCGCACACTGGAGAGCATGAGCAGGTCTGACGACGGGCCCCGGGCGCGGCGCTTCCCGGCCCGCCCCGAGAGCGCCGCGCGGGCCCGGCGCTTCGTGCGGGACGCGCTGGACGGGGCGGCGCCGCGGCAGACGGAGACCGCGGAACTGCTGACCGGCGAACTGGTGACCAACGCCGTCCTGCACGCGCGCACCGAGGTCTCCGTGGAGGTGCGCCGCACCGGCGGCACCGTCCGCGTACGGGTCGGCGACGGGCGGCCGGACCGCCCCCCGGTGTCCCAGCGGCAGCACCCCTACACGGCCACCGGGTGGGGGCTCGCCCTCGTCGAGCGGCTCGCCGGCCGCCACGGCGTGGACACCGCCGAGAACCACAAGGCGGTCTGGTTCGAACTGGCGCCGCGGGCCGACGCGCCGGCGCCCGGCCCCGCGGGCTTCGCCGTGCCGGCCTCCGGACCCACCGGCAGCGTCACCCTGGTCGACCTGCCCTTCGCGCTGTACTCCGCCTCGCAGGCGCATCGCCGCGCCCTCCTGCGCGAGCTCGTCCTCGCCGCCGCCGCCGCCGGCGACGACAACGGCGTACGGCCCGCGGACCTGGCCACCGCCCAGGACGCGAACGACATGATCACCGCGTGCGTCGCGGCGGCGGCCCAGGACCAGCACTCCGGCACCGACATCCGCACCCTCCTCCTCGCCGTCCCGCCCGACGTCGCGCCGGCCGTGCGCACCCTGCGCCGGGTCCTCGACCTCGCCGAGACGGCGGCGCGGCGCGAACGCCTGCTCAGCCGGCCCGCCCTGCCGCACCTCCGAGCCTTCCACCGCTGGCTGTTCGACGAGATCACCGGCCAGCTCACCGGCGGTGTGCCCGGGGCCTGGACGCTGGTTCCCCGGGAGCCGAGCGCCCGTCCCTCGGAGCTGAACCCCTGGGACGCCCGGCAGGTACTGGCGGGCCGGGTCCCGACGATCGCCGCCGACGACGCCGACCGCATCATCGCCGTCAACGGACCGGCCGCCGACCTCCTCGGACGGCACCCCGACGACCTCGTGGGGCAGCGGATCACCACACTCATGCCCGCACACCTGCGCGACCGCCACGTGCAGGCGTTCTCCTCCCTGCTGCGCACCGGCCGGCCGCGCATCCTCGGCCGCTCCATACCGCTGCCCGCCCTGCACAGCGACGGCCGGCTCATCCCCGTACGGCTGTTCATCCAGACCCAGGAGGCGGCCGACGGCCGCACCGTGTTCGTGGCCCAGCTCATCCCCCGGAGCAGCACCCTCGGTCCGTCGCCGGACGACTCCGCGTGGCCCGAAGCCGCGGGGCACCACGGAATCGCGGGGCACGAAACCGACACCGCAACCGAATCCGCGCCCGTGCCCGCACGCGAACCGGTGCCGAGACGGCCGCCGCCGGTCGCCGAGGGCCCGGAGGGAGGGCGCGAGGACCGCCTCGCCCGCACCGCGCTGCAGCGGCTCGCCCTGGTCGCGGACACCTACAGCGCTCTCGCCGCCGCCCCCGACGCCCCCGAACTGCTGCGCCGGGTGGGAGAGATCCTCGTCGGACGGTTCGCCGACTGGTACGCGGTGGACCTCCTCGACGCGCGCGACCAGGTGGAGCGGGTCTGCGTCGTCCACCGTGACCCGGCCGCGCCGCCGTCCGTCACCTACGAGGGCGCACTCCCGCCGGTGTCCGGGACCGGCAAGGGCCCCCTGCCCCGGGCACTGCGCGGCGCCGGCCCCCTGCTGCTCACCGACATCCCGCCGGACTCCGGGGAGGGCAGCGCCCTGGACGCCCGGCAGTCGCGGCTCTTCGCGGAACTGGGCGCACACAGCGCCGTCGTCGCACCGCTGCAGGCGCGCAGGCAGGTGCTCGGCGCCCTGACGGTGGCCCGCACCGGCGGGCAGCGCCCGTTCACCGAGGAGGACCTGCCGCTCCTCGGTGACGTGGCCGGCGGCCTCGCGCTCGGCGTGGACAACGCCCACCTCTACCAGGAGACCCGGCAGATCGCCGAGCGCCTCCAGCGCTCCCTGCTGCCCGCGCTTCCGCGCACCGAGCACTTCCGACTGGCCGCCCGCTACGCGCCCTCCTCCGCCACCGCCCACGTGGGCGGGGACTGGTACGACGCCTTCATGCTGCCGGGCGGCGAGGCGGCCCTGGTCATCGGCGACGTCACCGGGCACGACCTGCAGGCCGCCGTCGCCATGAGCTCCCTGCGCAACATGCTGCGCGGCATCGCCGTCGACCGTCAGGAACCGCCCGGGGTGGTACTGCGCCGCCTCGACCTCGCCAGCCAGACGTTGTACCGGAACGCCACCGCCACCTGCCTCTACGGCATGGTCCGCGGCACCCCCGGGGCCGCCGGCGCCGTCACCCTGCACTACGCGACCGCCGGACACCTGCCGCCGCTGCTCACGACCGCGCAGGGCGAGACCCGTCACCTGGAGGCCGGCGCGGGGGTGCTGATCGGCATGGACCCCGAACCGCCGCGCCCCACCGGGTGCGAGACGCTGCCGCCGCACTCGACGCTGCTGCTCTACACCGACGGCCTGATCGAACGGCGCGGCGAGCACCTCGACGATGCCATGACCCGGCTGCGGCGCTGCACCGCGGACCTCGCCCGCGCCCCGCTCGACGTCTTCTGCGACGAGGTGCTGCTGCGCCTGGGCGCCGACAGCACCGACGACATCGCCCTGCTGGCACTGCGGGTGACGCCGCCCTGATCGGGGACGGGGGCGGCGTCACGGCCGGCTGGTCAGCAGTACAGGTTGGCGCCCGCCGAGGTGCCGAGGATCTGGACGAAGCGCTGGTAGGCGTCCACCCGGCTCTGCACCTGGGCAGGGTTGCGTCCGTCGCACTCCAGTGAACCGTTGATGCTGCGGATGGTCTGGCCGAAGCCGGCGCCGTTGACCATGGCGTTGTGGGGGGTCATCGTGCCGGGGCCGGACTGGGTGTTCCAGTACCACAGGCCCGTCTTCCAGGCGACGGAGGCGTCGGTCTGCACCAGGTTCGGGTTGTCGAGCAGGTCGATGCCGAGGGCGTCGCCGGCCGCCTTGTAGTTGAAGTTCCAACTGAGCTGGATGGGGCCGCGTCCGTAGTAGGCGGACTGTCCGGCCGGGCAGCCGTAGGGCTGGTTCCAGTCGCAGTAGTGCGAGTAGTTGGCGGTGTTCTGCTCCACCACGTACACCAGCCCGCCGGTCTCGTGGCTGACGTTGGCAAGGAACGCCGCCGCCTCCTGCTTCTTGACGGTGTCGCTGCCCGTGTTGGCGAAGCCGGGGTAGGCGCTCAGCGCGGCCTTCAGGCCGCTGTACGTGTAGAACGAACTCCGGTTCGGGAACATCTGGTTGAACTGTGCCTCGCTCACCACGAAGCCGGAGGGGTTGGTGGAGCCGCCGTTGTCGCAGGCGTAGGGCTCCCAGAACCAGGTGCTGATGACGGGGTCGTAGCCCGGGTTGTCGTGCTCGGCGATGTAGGCCTTGCCGTCGGTGTAGCGGACGATGTCGCCGGTGACGTAGGACCGTCCGGCCGCCCAGTTCGGGTAGCTAGAACAGGACGCGGCGGTGGTCGCCGAGGCCGGGGCGGACGGCAGCAGCAGCGGTGCGGCGGCGCCGAGCACGAGCGTGGCCAGCAGGGCGGAGAAGCGAGCGGAAAGACGAGCGGACAGGCGGCGCTTGGGCACGGGCGTACCTCTTCCTCGGGGGACGGGGCCGCACCGAGGGCAGGACGGAGCCTGCCGCGAACGCGCCGACGGGGTCGGCGGTCGCCTCGGTGCGGCCGCGGTGGGGGGTGACACCCACTCAAGCGCATTGGTATGTACCAGTCAAGGTATAGACCAATAGGATCTGTGGCTCCGTTCCGCGTCCGCCGGCATCGGTGGCGGCAGGCCGGCGTCCTGCCGTCCGCAGCCGTCAATTGCCGCCGGGCGCCCAGCCGTTGACCGCGAAGCGGCTGCCGTCGCGCCGGACCTCGACCGCGCCGGGGCCCGCGAAGTGTGCCGGGACGACGAGCTCCCGCCGGTCCGCGGCGCGTTCGAGCACCGCCCTGCGGGTCACCGCGGCCGCCCGCTGATCCTCACAGAAGCAGCTGTTGAACCGCGGGTCGAGGATCTGCACGGGGCTGTGCAGCATGTCCCCGACGAACACGGCGCGGTCCCCGCCACTGGACAGCCGGACGACCGACGAGCCCGGAGTGTGTCCCGGCGCGGGCTCCAGGGTGAGGTGGGTGTCGAGGCGGTGGCCGCCCTCCCACAGCACGGCACGGTCGAGCACCGGCGTGACACTGTCCGCGTACACCAAGTGGCTCCCCTCTCTCCGGAGTTGGTCGTACTCGTTCCGGGGCGTGGGCCGACGGTGGGCGTTGCGGGGGTCGAAGTACTCCTTGTCGGCCTTCGGGATCAGATAGGTGGCGTTCGGGAACGTCGGCACGAAGGTGTCGCCGTCCAGCCGGGTGTTCCAGCCGACGTGGTCGTAGTGGACATGCGTGTTGATCACGACATCCACGTCCTCGGGGCGGACACCGGCCCGCGCCAGCCGGTCCAGGAAGTCCGTGCGCAGATGGTCGAAGAGGGGCACCTGCGGCCGGGTCCGGTCGTTGCCCGCCCCCGTGTCCACCAGGACGACTTTTCCCTCGCTGCGCAGCACCCAGGTCTGGACGGCGCCGTGGTACGCGTCGGTCTCCGGGTGCCAGTGGTCCGGAGCCAGCCACGAGGCGTTCTCCCGCCAGATCTCCGGCGGACTGTCCGGGACCATGGTCCGGGCGGGGGCGATCTCGCCCTGCCACTCGACCACCTTCGTGACCTCGACCTCGCCGAGCATGAAATGTTGCATACCGTCACGCTAGAACGCTCCGGTGAGCCGTTCCATACGTGAATGACTCGATCGGATGCGTGATCGTCTCACCGGTGCTCCTTCCGGCGCGTACACCGACCCGGGTACGGTGAGGGTGTGGACGTACTCAGCGACGTGATCACCACCATGCGCACCGGCCGCCCGGTCTCCAGCCGGCTCCGGGTGGACCCGCCCTGGTGCTACCGGTTCGACCGCTACGACGGTGCCGGCTTCCACGTCCTGCTGCGCGGTTCCGGCTGGCTGCTCGCCGAGGGCGCCGAACCCGTACCGCTGGCCACCGGTGACGTCGTCCTGGTGCCGCACGGCAGCGCCCACCTCCTGTCCCACGCCCCCCGGGCCGAGGGCGCGGTCCTGCTGGACGACGCGGTGGCCGACCCGGCGGGCCGCGTCGAGTTCCTGTGCGGCAAGTACCGTCTCGACCACACCCGCGGCCACCCCCTGCTCGGCTCGCTGCCCGATGTCGTCCACCTCCCCGCCGGGCCGGGCCGCCACCCCGAACTGCGCGCGGCCGTCGACCTCCTCGCGGTGGAGGTGACCGGCGGCCGGGACGGGCGGTCCGGGCGGGACGGCCGGTCCGGTTGGTCCGGGCGGTCCGGGAGGGACGCCGTCGTCTCCGGTCTGCTCGATCTCCTGCTCGTCTACATGGCGCGCGCCTGGTTCGAGGAGCACCCGGACGGCGGCTGGCCGCGCGCCCTGCGTGACCGTGAGGTCGCGGCGGTACTGGAGGCGCTGCACACCGAGCCCGCCGCCCCCTGGCGGCTGGAGGAACTGGCCGCCCGCGTGGGCCTGTCCCGCGCGACCCTGGCCCGGCGCTTCACCGCGCTCACCGGGCAGCCGCCCATGGCCTATCTGACCTGGTGGCGGATGACCACCGCGGCACATCTGCTCCGGACCGGCGACCAGCCCCTGACCGCCGTCGCACGGCAGGTCGGCTACGGCTCACCGTTCGCGTTCTCCCACGCCTTCAAACGCCACTTCGGCCGGACACCCGCCCACTTCCGCGCGGACGGCTCCCCGCCGGAACCACGCTGACAGCGGTACGGTCCTTCCCCTCCCCGGGCACCGCCTCCGCGGGCGTCACCGTCTCCGCGGACTCCAGGCGGAGCATCGCCTCCTCGTCCGGCGTGCCCGGCGCCGCCTGGTAGACCACCATCCGCTGGCCGCCCGTCCGGGCCAGCCGCATGACCTCGTAGGTGAGGGTCATCATGCCGACCGCCGGATGGCGGAAGCACTTCTGCCCGCCGCCGCGCTCGCAGACGTCGTACCGCTCCCAGAGTCGCGCGAACTCCGGTGACTTGACGGCCAGTTCACCGACCAGGGTGGTCAGTTCGGGGTTGTCGGGATCGGCCCCGGCGACCGCCCGCAGGTGCGCCACCGAGGAGGCGACCGTCTCCGCCCACGGTTCGTAGAGCGTGCGGCCGACCGGGTGGAGGAAGAGGTAGCGGGTCAGGTTGCGCCGGTCCTCCGGCCAGTCCCACAGGCCGGGCAGCAGCCGCCGGCCCGGCGGGTTGGCGGCCAGCACCCGGTTGTAGCGGCTCACCACGTACCCGGGCAGCGGGCGGACCGACTCCAGCATCCGCAGCACCGAGTCACGTACGGTGTGGTCCGCGGAGGCGGGCAGCTCGCCGACCCTCCCGGAGGCCAACTCGGCCAGCTCGTGCAGCCGTTCGTAACCGTCGCCGCGCAGTCGCAGGGCGCGGCCGAGGGCGTCCAGGACGGCGGGGGAGGGATTGGTCTCCCGGCCCCGCTCCAGCCGGATGTAGTAGTCGACGCTGACGCCCGCCAGCGCGGCCAGCTCCTCCCGGCGCAGCCCCGGTGTGCGGCGCAGACCCGCGCCGGCCGGGAGCCCCACCTCCTCGGGCCGTACCTGTGCCCTGCGGGCCTTCAGATATCTGCCGAGTTCGGTGCCCCGCACGTCCGCTGCTGCTGCCATCCGGCCATTCTCGCAGGCGGGTCCGGCGTGTGGGGGGCCGTGTCAGGGCCAGGAACGCGGCACCCCGGGAACGGTGCGGTCTGTCGTACGGCCGCGCGGGAGAGCAGAGTCGACCCCGGAGCGGGCGGCCCGGCCGCCGGGGTCCAGGGGGTGCGCGACACCGGACCGCGACCCCGACGACTCGAGGCCGCCCGCCCACCGAGCCCGGCCGGCACCGCGGGCAACCGCGCGCCACCACGGACTCGCCGGCGCACCGGCATCCGCACCCCGCGGACCACCCCGCGGATCAGCCCCGACCTGCCGAACGGCAGAAGGAGTCACCATGCCGTCCATCAAGTCCACCAAGTCCACCAGGACCGCCAAGTCCATCCGGTCCACTCCGTCCACCCCGCCCGCCGCCCCCGCCCACGTCCCCTCCACCCCGGCGCGCCCGGCCCGCCACGCCACCGAAGACGCCGCCGTCCCGCCCACGGGACCCGGAGCCCGCCCGCGCCCTCCGGGCCGGAGCCGCGTCACACCACCGCGGCGCGGCGGTGGAGCCGGGCTGCTCGCCTCGCTGCTCGGGTTCACGGTCATCACCGTGGACGTCTCGGCAGTGAACATCGCCCTCCCCGCGATCGGGGACTCCCTGCACGGCGGCATGGCCGGGTTGCAGTGGGTGGTGGACGCGTACACCCTGATGTGCGCCGCCCTCATGCTCTCCGCCGGCGCCCTCGCCGACCGCGCCGGCGCCCGCCGCGCCTACTCCTGGGGCGTCGCCCTGTTCACCCTCGCCTCCCTCGGCTGTGCGCTGGCGCCCGGCATCGGCGTGCTGGTCGCCGCGCGCGTGGCGCAGGGCGTCGCGGCCGCCGTCGTCATGCCCGCCTCACTCGCGCTGATCCGCCAGGTCTACGACGAGCCCAGGACCCGTGCCCGGGCCCTTCGCGCTGTGGTCGGTCGGCGGTTCGGTGGCGATGGCGGCGGGCCCGGTGCTGGGCGGGCTGCTCACCGACGCGGCCGGCTGGCGGGCGGTCTTCCTGCTCAACCTCCCGGTGGGCGTGGTGATCCTGGGCCTGCTGGTGCGGGTGCCGCGTTCCCCGTCCCGGCCCGCGGCGCTGGACCTCGGTGGCCAGCTCACCGCCGTACTCGCCCTCGCGGGGCTGGCGTTCGCGGTGATCGAGGGCGGCCACCTGGGCCGGACCAGCGCGCCCGTGCTCGCCGCCGCAGCGCTCGCCGTCGTCAGCGCCGTCGCCTTCCGCACGGTGGAGGGCCGGCACCCGCGGCCGATGGTGCCGCTCGGCATGCTGCGGGAGCGCCGGGTGTCGGTGCCGCTCGCGGTCGGGTTCGCGATCAACGCCGCCTTCTACGGCGGGATCTTCCTTCTTGGCCTCTACTACCAGCAGTTGCGGGGGATGTCGGGGACCGAGGCCGGGCTGATGTTCGTACCCTTGTCGGTGGTGGTGACCGGGGCCAATCTGCTCTCGCCGCGGCTGGCCGAGCGGTTCGGGCGGCGGCCGGTGCTCGTGGTCGGGCAACTGGTGCTGGCCGGGGCGATGGTGGCCATGCTGCCGCTGGCGGCGCACACCCCGGTGTGGCTCGTGCTGGTCCTGCTGCTGCCGCTGAGCGTCGGCGGTGCCGTGGTGGTACCGGCGCTCACCGCGCTGCTGATGGACGCCGTCCCCGGGGAACGCGCGGGCACCGCGTCGGGGCTGCTCAACTCCCTGCGCCAGACCGGCGGCGCACTCGCCGTCGCCCTCTTCGGCGGCCTGCTGGCCGGGCCCGGCGGCGCGTTCTCCCTGCCGGGCATGCGCGTCGGCCTCCTCGCTGTCGCCGTGCTGCTGCTCGCCACCGCCGCGCTCTCCCGCGCAGCGCTGCCCCGCGACTGACGCGGCTCCGCCTGAGCCCGGCGGGCCGTGGCCTACGCTCGGCATGACGGTCCAATACGTGTGGCGGGGCGACTTCGACGACGCCTCGCTCGAGACGCTGCATGCCGAGGGTTTCGGCCACCCGGCCGAGGACACCGACTGGCGCGCCCGGCTGGAACGCCACAGCCTGGGCTGGGTGTGCGCCCGGCACGACGGGGCCCTCATCGGTTTCGTCAACGTGGTCTGGGACGGCGGCTCGCACGCCTTCCTGCTGGACACGGTCGTCGCCCGCAGCCACCGGGGGACCGGGGTCGGCACCGCGCTCGTCGCCCGCGCGGCCGAAGAGGCCCGCGCCGCCGGGTGCGAGTGGCTGCACGTCGACTTCGAGGAACACCTGCGGCGGTTCTACCTCGACGGATGCGGCTTCACGCCGACGGCGGCGGGACTCGTCGCCCTGTGACCCGGCCGACGGGGGCTTGTGCGCGTGTACTTCACCATGCGCACCACGCGCGTCACCGTGCGGGCTTCTCCGGCCCTCGCGCCGTGAACTCCTCGCTGCCGAGGACCCGCAGCAGCTCCAGCCGTTCCCGGCTCTCCGTGTCCGCCGGGGTGAGCACCAGCAGTTGCTGGTTCTGGTCGGGGGTGACCAGCGTCTCGCAGTCCATCAGCAGCGGGCCCACCCGCGGATGCACCAGGGTCTTGCGGTCGGCGCGGCGCACCTCCACCTCGTGCTCGGCCCACAGCCGGTCGAACTCGGTGCTCGCCGCCCGCAGTCGCGCGATGAGTCCGGTGACCACCGGGTCGCCGGCCCGGCGGCCCGCCGCCGCGCGCAGGTCGGCCACGAGCCGGCGGGAATGGTGCTCCCGCTCCTCGGGCGGCCGGCCCGCCCGGGCGTCGGGCTCGGTGAACCAGCAGTAGGCGAGGTAGCGCCGGTCACCGGTGCGGCCCGTGCTCGCGCCCCCCAGCAGCACGGACATCCGGTTCTGGGCGAGGACCTCGCCCAGGTCGGAGACGACCAGCGCCGGGGTGTCGTGGAGCAGGTCGAGCATGCGGATCAGCCCGGCGCGGGCCATGCGCGCCACCCCGTCGGCGGGCGGCGGCCGGTGTCCGGCCAGGTGGAACAGATGGGTGCGTTCGTCGTCGGACAGCCGCAGCGCCCGCGCCAGCGCGCCGAGCAACTGCGGCGAGGGCTGACTGCTGCGGCCCTGTTCGAGCCGGACGACGTAGTCCACCGACATCCCGGCCAGCATGGCCACCTCCTCCCGGCGCAGACCGGTGGTACGGCGCCGGGGGCCGGCGGAGATCCCCACCTCCGCCGGGCGGATCGCCTCACGACGGCGGCGGAGGAAGTCGGCGAGCTGCTCACGTTCCATTCCCCCATGGTCCCTCCGGACGGGCGGGGCATCCAGGGAGCGGCGCTCCCATGAGAAAGGCTCCGCTTTCGCCGCCCGCGGCACACGACCACAGTGGGTGGTGCACCGACGAACAGAGGAGAGAACGAATGCAGAAGCGAACCCTGGGGAGCACCGGACCGGCCGTCTCCGCGCTGGGTCTGGGCGCGATGAGCATGTCGGGCTCCTACGGCGAGGTGGACCGCGCCGAGAGCATCGCCACCGTGCACGCCGCGCTGGAGGCCGGCGTCACACTGATCGACACCGGCGACTTCTACGGCATGGGCCACAACGAGCTGCTGCTCGCGGAGGCGCTGCGCGGCCGTGACCGGGACAGCTACCTGCTGAGCGTCAAGTTCGGCGAACTGCGGGGTCCCCTGCCCGGCCCCGGAGCGCGGGACTGCCGCCCGGAGGCGGTACGGAATTTCCTCGCCCACTCCCTGACCAGGCTGGGCACCGACCACGTCGACATCTACCGCCCCGCCAGGCTGGACCCGGCGGTCCCGATCGAGGAGACGGTGGGCGCGATCAAGGAGCTGATCGAGGCCGGGTACGTGCGCCACCTCGGCCTCTCGGAGGTCGACGCGGCCACGATCCGCCGGGCGCACGCCGTGCATCCGGTCGCCGACCTGCAGATCGAGTACTCGGTGATCTCCCGCGCCGTGGAGCCGGACATCCTGCCCACCCTGCGGGAACTCGGCATCGGCATGACGGCGTACGGTGTCCTCGGCCGCGGCCTGATCTCCGGGCACTGGAAGCCCGGCCGGGAAGCCGCCCCCGGCGACTTCCGCGCCTACAGCCCGAGGTTCGCGAAGGAGAACGTCGAGCACAATCTCGCCCTGGTGGAGGCCCTGCGCGCGGTCGCCGAGACCAAGGGGTGCACGGTCGCCCAGCTCGTCATCGCCTGGGTGGCCGCCCAGGGCGAGGACATCGTGCCGCTGGTCGGCGCGCGGACCCGGGAACGGCTGGCCGAGGCGCTGCCCGCGCTCGGGGTACGGCTCACCGAGGACGACCTCGCCGCGATCGAGAAGGCGGTCCCCAGGGGCGCGGCACGCGGCGACCGTTACCCCGCCGCGGCCATGTCCGCCCTCGGCGTGGGGAACTGAGGAACCGGACCCGCGGGTCCGGGCCGTGCGGGTCCGGGAGGCTCCGGTTCAGCGCACGGGGAACCCGAAGGAGTAACCCTGCTCCTTGAACCAGGGCAGGAGCTGACGCAGCGCCTCGACGGTCTCCGCGCGGTCCCCGCCGGCGTCGTGGAAGAGCACGGTGGGACCGTTGGATATCTCCCGCTTGACGGTGGCCACGATGGCGGCCGTGCCGGGGTGCTCGAAGTCCTTGGTGTCGACGTTCCAGCCCAGCGGACGCATCCCCCGGGAGGCGGCCAGATCGCGGCTGTAGGGGGTGAACGCGCCACCCGGCGCCCGGTAGTACTGCGGGCGCACGCCCCCGGAGGCCTTGGTGATCATGCGTTCGGCGTCCAGGATCTGCTGCGACTGGTAGGCCTCGGACTTCTTGTCCATGGTGACGTCGTGCGACACCGTGTGGTCGCACAGCCGGTGCCCGTCCGCCAGGACCGCCTTCACCAGGTCAGGGTGGGCCTCGGCCTGGGTGCCGACCATGCAGAAGGTGGCCTTCACCCCGTTCTCCTTCAGCACCTTCAGCACCTGCGGCGTCCAGGTCGGGTCGGGGCCGTCGTCGATGGTGATGTTGACGCCGCGGGCGCCGTGGTCCGAGGCGTGGGCGATGTCCACCGACACCTTCGCCGGGGCACGGTCGGCCGGAGCGGTGGAGTGCGCCGCGGTGTCCCGCGCGCTGTGACCCTCGGCCGAGCCGGCTCCGGCGGTCCACAGCGCGGTCGCCGTCGCCGCCGCCGTCACGCCGACCGCCACCGCGAACACCCGGCCGTGCCAACCCCGTCCGCCATGCCTGCTCATGTTCCGGTGCTCCGTCCGTGTGTCTTCCGTCGTTCCCGTTGCACCCCAGCAGACGGCACAACAGGGCTTGAGGATCCCGCTGTTACCGATCAAGAACAAATCCGCGGGGAACCGGGGACAACGCGGACGCCACCGCCGCCCTCGGACCGTCCTGGAGGACACCGCCCCCCGCCGTCGCCGGCACCGACTGCCGCCACCAACTGCCGTACCGGCCAAGGGAGTCGTGTGTACACTCGGCCTACCCCCGACGCCGGAGGACATATGACCGCCGCACCGTTGAGCGGAACCGATTTCTCCCCACTGCTGCGCACCGACTTCACCGACGACGCGGCATGGCGGACTCTGCTGGAGTCCATCGAGGACACCCCGACCACCGCGAAGGCCTGGCTGACCGTCATGGTCGACCCGGCCCACGAGGGTCTCTCCGCGGCGGAGCTGCTCGCGCTGGTCCCGGACGGCAGCCGGTACCCGGTGCTCGTCGTGGCCGACCGCGAGACGTTCGTCGGCCACGAGCGCACCCTGCTCCTCATCGACGTCCGGGAGGAGCCGGGGCGCACGTTCCGCGTGGCCGTCCCCGACGCGTTCGCCTCCGTCCTCGGCAACCTGGCCATCGACAATCAGTCGTTCGACGACTACCTCGCCTCCGGCTCCCTCGGCGACGACGGCGTCTACCGTCTCTCCGACCGCCACCGACAGGCCCTCGCCGAACTGCGGGGCGCGGCGCGGCCGCAGGGCGACACGCAGGCCGCCCACGCGTTCGCACGAGTGCGGGGCAGGGTGCCCGGGCCGGGGAATCAGCCCCGCTGACCCCCCGCCGGCCGCCAGGGTGTTCCGCACGGCGGCCGGCGCCGCCTCGCCCGGCACCAGGTGCACGGACAGGCCCGGCAGGGCCGGGAGCGTCGCCCAGCGGGTGACGGGCTCCTCGCAGGGCGGGCCGCCGTGGGGGAAGCGGATGACGCCGTCGGAGTCGACGAAGCAGTCGTGGTTTTGGTGCCGTCCTCGGCGAAGTGGTGCCGGGCGAAGCGCATCGGCAGCACGATCCAGAAGTCCTCGCCGTCGGCCGGTCCTTCCCCCTTCTCGTCGGGGGGACAGCGTCCGGTCACCGCCGCCACCGGCAGTCCGTCACCGGGGAGCCGCTCGCGGGTGTCCACCCGCGGGGCCGGGCGGGTCGCGGGTGTCCGGCCCCGTCCCGTGACGGCCGGACGCCCCCTCAGGCGCTCACGGTTTCCCGTACCGTCGCCGCGAACTCCTCCGTGAGCGGGTGCGTGGGGTGCGCCGGGCGGGCCAGATAGACGGTGGCGGCGGGGGCGTCGCGCACGGGGACGAACCGCACCCCCGGGTGGCTGAAGCTCTGCGCGGTGCCGGACGTGCCGAGGCCGAACGCGCCGCCGGTGGCGATGAGGTTGAGCCACTGGTCCACGTTGCCGACCTCGACGACACGGCCCGGACGGCGCTCCGGGGGCCACAGTTCCGGCGAGGCGGTGCCGGTGTCGGGCCACAGGGCGAGCGGGAGTGCGGCCGGCGGTCCCGGGGTGGAGCGGGCGGGCCGGGCGGTGAGCTCGGCCATCAGCACCGTGTCCCGCTGGGCGAGCGGGTGGTCGTCGGGCAGGGCGGCGACACGGTCCTCCATGTAGAGGGCCTCGGTGCGCAGCAGCGGGCCGGGTGGGCGGGTGCGCAGTACGGCCACGTCGGTGTCGCCGGTGGCCAGCCCCGCGGTGCTGTTGTCCTGCCGCACCACGTCGAGCGGGATGTGCGGGTGCGTACGGCGCCAGGTGCGCAGCAGGGGCACGGTCTGCCGCCCCAGTACCGCGCAGGTGTAACCGAGCCGCAGCGGGCGCACCACCCTACGGGTGTCGGCGAGCGCCGAGTCGAGCCGGGCGAGGATCGCCCGCCCGTGTCCGAGCAGGGTGTTCCCGGCGGGCGTGAGGGCGAGGTGCCGGCTGGAACGGTCGACGAGCTGCACGCCGACACGCGACTCCAGCTGGGCGAGCGTGCGGGACAGGGCGGGCTGCGTCATGTGCAGCCGCGACGCCGCCGCGGTCACGGTGCCCTCCTGGGCCACCGCGTCCAGCGCACGAAGATGGCGGAGCTCCACATCATCCATGCGCACCAAGCATAGACCCTGCCCAAACGGCATTTCCCCGACTCGGGCCGGCCTCCGTAGCGTCTGCGGTGGCCGGGCGACACGCCCGGGACAGCACAACGGCTTTCCGGCATTTCGAGCATTTCGAGCATGAGGAACGGTGGAGCGTGAGAATTCTCCTGATCGGCGCGGGCGGCACGCTGGGCGGCGCGGTGCGCCACGCACTGGTGGAGCGTGGACACGAGGTGATCGGCGTCGGCCGCTCGGGCGGCGACCTCGTCGCCGACGTGACCGACCCCGAGGCGGTGACCCGGCTGTACGCGCAGGCCGGTCCCCTGGACGCGGTGGCGGTCGCGGCGGGCGACGGGGTGTTCCGCCCGCTGGACGAACTGACCCCCGACGACGTGCTGACGACCTTCCGCGGCAAGACGCTCGCCCAACTGGACCTGGTCCGCCAGGGCCTCCGGCACGTGGCGCCGAACGGCTCCTTCACCCTGGTGAGCGGCATCCTGGCCGAGCAGCCCATACCGGCGGGCGCGGCCGCCTCGGCGGCGAACGGCGCGGTGGAGGCGTTCGTCCGCGCCGCGGCGCTCGAACTCCCGCCGCGGCGGATCAACGTCGTCAGCCCGACGGTCGTCGAGGAGTCCCTGGCGGCGTACGGCCCCTTCTTCCCCGGTGTGGAACCGGCCCCCGTCTCCCGCGTGGCGACGGCCTACGTCCGCTCCGTCGAGGGCGCCCAGACGGGGCAGACGTACCGCGTCTGGTGACGCGGCGGCTCCGCGCGTTCAGGGCGTTCCCGTGCCGGGCGCAGGCGGGTTCGGCGGGGTCACCTGCACGAGCCCCGTCTGGTAGGCGATGACGACCAGTTGGGCACGGTCACGGGCGCCCAGTTTCGCCATCGCACGGTAGACGTGGGTGCGGACGGTCAGCGGGCTGAGGACGAGTGTCTCGGCGATCTCCGTGTTGGACATGCCTTCGGCGGCCATCGCCATGATCTCCCGTTCCCGGGCGGTCAGTTCCGACAGCCGGCCGGGTGAGGCGAGCTGCGCGCCGGGGAAGGGGCTCATCAGGAAGTTCGCGATGAGGGTGCGGGTGGCGACGGGGGACAGCAGTGCCTCCCCGGAGGCCACGGTGCGCAGGCCGGCGAGCAGGGTGTCGGTGGTGACGTCCTTGCCGAGGAAGCCGCTGGCACCGGCGTGCAGGGCCCGGGCGACGTACTCCTCCGTCTCGAAGGTGGTCAGGATGAGGACGCGTGTGGCGGACAGTTCCGGATCCGCGCAGAGGATGGACGTGGCGGTGAGCCCGTCCGTGCCGGGCATGCGGATGTCCATGAGGACGATGTCGGGACGGTGCGTCCGGGCCAGGTGCACCGCCTCCGCGCCGTCGGAGGCCTCACCGACCACGGTCATGTCCTCGCAGGAGTCGATCAGCATCCGGAACGTCGCCCGGAGCAGGGTCTGATCGTCGGCGAGCAGCACCTTGATGGTCATGCGTCCTCTCCTGTCACGTCGCCCGTGCCGTTCTCGTCGCCCGTGTCGCCCGCGCCGCCCGTGGTGCTTTCGTCGTCCGCGCCGCCCGTGGTGTGCGGGGCCGGTTCGGGCGCGGCGGGTGACAGCGGCAGACTCGTCGCCACCTCGAAGCCGCCTCCGGGGCGGGGCCCGGCGTGGAACTCGCCGCCGACGGTGTGGGCCCGTTCGCGCATGCCCATGATGCCGAAGCCCCGGCCCGGCGCGGCCGCGGGAACCTTCGAGGTGCCGGGCGGCTCACCATTGGTGACGGTGATCCGCAGGCGGGACTCCTTGTAGGCGAGACGCACGTGTGCCGAACCGGCGGTGGCGTGCTTGGTGGCGTTGGTGAGCGCCTCCTGGACGATCCGGTACGCGGTCAGGTCCACGCCGGGGGTGAGCGGCCGGGGCTCACCGCTCGTCGTGACCGTGACGGTGAGCCCCGCCACCGCGCACGTGGAGACCAGTTCGGGCAGGCGGGCGAGACCGGGGGAGGGGTCGAGCGCCGCGGCTTTGGGGCCGCCGTCGTGGCGCAACAGCCCCAGCATGGACTTGAGTTCGCGCAGCGCGGAGGACGTGGTGCCGGTGAGCCCGGTGAGGATCTCCTTGGTCCGGGGCGGATCGGTGAGCGCGAAGTGGGCGGCCGTGCCGGCCTGGGCGTTGGCCAGGGCCAGGTGATGCGCCACCACGTCGTGCAGTTCGCGGGCGATGCGCATGCGCTCCTCGGTGACCCGCAGCCGGGCCTCCTCCTCCCGGGTCCGCTCTGCGTGTTCGGCGCGGGCCTGCACCGACGCCACGTAGGCGCGCCGCAGCCTGGTCATGCTGCCGGCGGCGAGCGGCAGCAGCAGCCAGAAACAGTAGCCGATGGAGCGGGGCACGGGGGAGGAGGCGAAGGAGGGATCGAACGCCGCCGAGGTGACCATCAGCGCCACCGCCGTGGTGACGGCGTAGAGGCGTGCGGTCCTGAGGCCGGTGCGCGTGGTCAGCCAGTACGTGGCCGCCATGACGGGGGCCAGCAACAGTGGGGTCAGCACGTACTCCAGTGCGGTGGCGATGACGATGCACACCGCGTTCACGACCGTGACCGTCCGCGGACGGCTCCGGTGCGCGAACAGGACGAGACACGCGACACCCATGACGATCAGCACGGTGGCGTCCCGCTCGGGTGGAGCGGCGCCGGGTCTGGTGAGCCCGGTGCCCACGATCGCGCAGGCCATGAGGACCAGCACCAGCACCGTGTCGACGATGCGCGGATGACGGTCGGCGTAGCGCTCGAGGCGGTCGGCGTAGGGCTCCGGGCTGCTGCTCATTCTTCTCCGGTCGGTTCCGCGGATCACGGCGCGCCGTCCGCCGCGGCGGGGGCCGCGGCGGACGGATGGTGAAGGGGGTCAGGTGGTGAGGGGGGCGGGTGCAGAGTGGTGAGGGGGCCGATGAGTGGTGCGGGGCGGGCTGGCGGTGCGGGTCAGGTGCGGGACGTTTCCCGTTCCGCCGCCGTCGTTCCGGACGCTTTCCGTTCCCCCGTCGCCGTTCCGGCCGGTCGGGGGTCCGCCCCGGCGGGCAGCCGGTCCAGTGCCTCGCCCTCCACGTCGACGCGGGGCAGCATCCGGTCCAGCCGGCCCGGCAGCCACCAGGCCCGGCGGCCGAGGAGCGCGAGGGCGGCGGGCACGATCGCCATCCGTACCACGAAGGCGTCGAACAGGACGGCCGAGGCGAGCCCGAACCCGATCATCTTGATCATGGAGTCGTCCTCGCTGACGAATCCGGCGAACACCGCGACCATGATCAGTGCGGCGGCGACGACGACCCGGGCGCTGTGCCGGAACCCGTCGATGACCGCCTGGCCGGGCGTCGCGCCGTGGACGTACGCCTCGCGCATCCGCGAGACGAGGAAGACCTCGTAGTCCATGGCCAGGCCGAAGACGATGCCGACGAGGAAGATCGGCATCAGGCTCATGACCGGACCGGTGTGCTCCGCGCCCAGCAGTTCGGCGCCGTGGCCCTGCTGGAAGACGAGGACGACCGAGCCCAGGGAGGCCAGCACCGACAACAGGTAGCCGAGGGCCGCCTTCAGCGGAACGAGCAGGGACCGGAAGACCACCAGCAGCAGGACGACAGCGAGACCCACGACGACGAGCAGATAGGGGACCAGGGCGGACCGCACCTTCCCGGCGATGTCGATGTCGACGGCGGTGGTGCCGGTGACGGCGAACGTCACGCCGGTCCCGGACCGGATCGCCGGCCGTGCGTCGCGGAGGGACGTGACCAGGGCCTTGGTCCTTTCGTCGGTCGGCGCCGTGGACGGTACCGCCTGGAAGACGGCTGTGTCGCCCGCATGGTTGAAGCGGGCCGGGGAGACGGAGACGATGCCCTCGGTGTCGCCGATCCGCCGTGCGACCGTCTCGACGGCGTCCTTCGCGCCGGCGCTGCCCCGGGCGTCCACGACGATGCTCAACGGCCCGTTGAAGCCCGGCCCGAAGGCGTCGGCCAGGGCATCGTATGCCCGGCGCTCGGTGGTCGAGGTCGGCTTGGCCTCGTCGCCGGGGTTGCCGAGCCGCAGCCCCGTCACGGGCAGCGCGAGAGCCCCGAGGGCCACCACGCCCAGCAGCAGCACGGGCAGCGGACGGCGCAGCACGAAACGCGCCCAGCGGGTGCCCCAGCTGTCCGGAGTGCTCCGGTCCTCGGCCGCTTCGGCGGGACTGCTGTGCTCCGCGGTCGCTTCGGCCGGGGCGTTCCGTTCCTCGGCCGCTCCGCCCCTGCGGGCCCGCCGGGTGAGCACGGCGTGCGGCCGGAAGCCGAGCAGCGCCGGGACCAGGGTGAGCGCGACCAGTACGGCGACGGTGACCGCGCCGGACGCGGCCAGGCCCATCTTGGTCAGCCCCGGGATCCCCACCACCCACAGTCCCGCCAGCGCGATGACCACCGTCAGCCCGGCGAACACCACCGCCGAGCCGGCCGTGCCGACCGCGAGACCGACCGCCTCCTGGGGCGCGTGGCCCCGGGCGCGCTCCTCGCGGTAGCGGGAGACGACGAACAGGGCGTAGTCGATGCCGACCGCGAGGCCCAGCATCATCGCCAGGATGCTCGTCGTCGCCGACAGGTCCAGTGCGTGGGCCAGCGCCAGGATGGACGCCAGGCTGATCCCGACGCCGATCAGGGCGGTCAGCAGCGGCAGCCCGGCCGCGGCGAGGGAACCGAAGGTGACGAGCAGGACCAGGGCGGCCACCGCGACGCCGATCAGTTCGGCCACGCCGCCCGGCCTGCTGCCCTCGCTCAGGGCCTTCCCGCCCACCTCGACGGTCAGCCCGCCGCCCCGGGCGTCATGGACGGCGTCCTTCAGCCGGTCTTTGGTGGCGTCGGTGAGGTCCTTGGGGCCGGCCTCGTAGGTGACGGTCGCGTACGCCGTCCGGCCGTCCTTGCTCAGCGTCCTCGCGCGGAACGGGTCGGACGCGCTCACGACCTGCGGGCCGTCGGCCAGGGAGGTCACGGTCCGCTCGATCGTCCGCCTGTTAACGGGATCGTCGATCCGCTCCCCGTCCGGTGCGACGAACACGACTCGGGCGCTCGCCCCGTCGGCGGTGGTTCCGGGGAAGCGCTGTTCCATCAGGTCGAACGCCTTCTGCGACTCGATGCCGGGCATGGAGAAGGGCTTGTCCGACGCCTTCGGAGCGCTCGCCGCCCCCCATCCGGCGAGGGCCAGTACGGCCGCCCAGACCAGGACGACGTACCAACGGTGCCGGAAGGCGATACGGCCCACTCGGTGAAGGAAAATGGCCACGGCAGGAGCTCTCCCCGTCTGGTGCTGGTGGTGGGCCCAGCCTCCCGGGACGCGCACCGCCGTGTCGTCGTACGCACGTCGGCAGTCGGCGCTACTGAGTCCGTAGTACGGAAGTACGGACCCGGTGCATCCCCTGTACGCCCCGGCCGTTCTGGTATACCTTCGCGTCGCCCGTGTCGTATGAAACGTTTCAAAACCTGTTGCTCCGTGAGGTGAGTCGCGATGCCCGAGAACCGCACGCACGACCAAGGACCCCGACGGCGCACGGTCGTCACCGCCGGCGCCCTCGCCCTGACCGCTCTCGCCGCGGCCCGCCCCGCGCAGGCCGCCGCCGAGACCGGACCGGCGACCGGATCGGCGACGGGGGCGGCCGGAACCGCCGGGACCCGCCCCCCGGTCCACGGTGTCACCCCCCGTCGCGGCGACTGGCACCGCTACGTCCAGGCCCCCGCCTCCACCACCGTCCGCCCCGTGCGCATCACGGAGTCCACCGGTGACGTGAACGACCCCGAGGCCCTGCTGCGCCCCGGCGGCGGCAGAACCGTGCTGCGCCGCCCGCAGCCCGAGCCGGCGCCCCGCTGGCCCGAGGGCACCACCGCCGAGGCCTCCTCCGCGCACGCCCCCAACAGCGGCAACGACGGCAACCCCCGCACCTACGACGCCGCCAACGCGATCGACGGCGACCCGGACACCTTCTGGAACGACGACACCGAAAGAGGCTTCCCCGACGTCCTGACCCTCACCACGCCGGCCCCGCTCGAACTGTCCGGCATCACCGTCGTCTCCAACGGCGACGGCGTGCCCACCGCGTTCACCGTCGAGGCGGGCACCTCCGGCGGCGGCTGGGACACCGTCGCCACCGTCGCCGACAACGATGTCGTCCAGCGTGCCGTCCCCTTCTCCCGCAAGGTCACCACCGACCGGCTGCGCCTCACCGTCACGGCCGCCCAGGACACCGGCAAGGGCGTGTTCACCCGCGTGAACGAGCTGTGGCCCGAGGCGATCGAACCCGTCGTCGCGCCCAGCGTCACCGTCGACTTCGGCAAGGTGGTCGTCGGGTACCCCGACATCCGGTTCACCGGCGCCTCCGCCAACTCGCCCGGAGTGCGGCTCGCGTTCTCCGAGACGCGGCAATTCCTCACGGAGCGCTCCGACTTCACCCGCTCCGACCAGGCCGGCGGCACCGGCCGGGGCACCGACCAGTTCGCCGTGCCCGCCGCCGGCGCCCACTGGAAGGACACCAAGGGATTCCAGCACGACGGCAAGGTCTTCGCCGACGGACTGCACGGCTTCCGCTACCTGCGCATCACCCTGGACGCCCTCGCCTCGGACGCACCGGTGGCCCAGCCCTGGGGCAGGGTCGACATCGACTCCGTCAGCCTCGACTTCACCGGATACCTGGGCACCCCGAGCACCTACCGCGGCTGGTTCCTCTGCTCCGACGACGACTTGAATCGTTTCTGGTACGGCGCCTCGTACACCAACGAACTCGTCACCGACACCTTCCGCCGGGACGACGTCGACCCCAGGAACGCCTGGAGCGACACCCTGGAGGGCGAACTCGTCCTGCACGACGGGGCCAAGCGCGACCGGGACCCGTACGTCGGCGACCTCGCCGTCTCCGCGCGCACGCTGTACCTGACGCACGACGACACCGCGGCCGCCGCCCGCAACGTCCTGGCCGACCTCGCCGACCACCAGCGCTCCGACGGCTGGATCCCCCCGGCCTCCATCAGCGGCTACACCCTCCCGCTCTTCGACTATCCGATGTGGTGGGTCACCTGCGGCTGGGACTACGTCCTCTACACCGGCGACCGCGCCTACGCCTCCCGCACCTACCCGAACCTGGTGAAGGTGCTCGACACCTGGTACCCGAGCGTCACCGACGACGCCGGGCTGCTCAGCAAGGGCCTCAACGGCACCGGCGGCTACGGCGACTACGCCTTCCTCGGCCGCACCGGAAGGGTCACCTACTACAACGTCCTGTACGTCCAGGCCCTGAACGACGCCGCCCGACTGGCCGACTGGCTCGGACACGCCTTTGACGCCGACCGCTGGCGCGAGCGGGCGGCCGCCGTCGCCGAGGCGGTCAACGCACACCTGTGGGACGAGTCCGCCGGCGCCTACCTCGACTCCGGGACCGGCGCCGTCCGCCACGCCCAGGACGGCAACGCCCTGGCCGTGATCGCCGGAGTCGCCGACGCCGACCGGGCCGCCGCCGCGCTCGCCCACCTCGACGCCACGACACGGCGGCCGTACGGCAACGCGTTCATGGACAACGACACCCTGTTCGCCGACGCCTCCCAGCGGGTGTACGCGTTCACGTCCTACCCCGAGATCGTCGCCCGCTTCCTGAGCGGCCGGGCGGACTCCGCACTGGACCAGATCCGGCGCACCTACGGGTGGATGGACCGCAACGACCCCGGCATCACGAACTGGGAGGGGATCGGACCGGGCGGCTCCCTGTACGAGGGGGCGTACACCAGCATGGCCCACGGCTGGTCCACCGGGGTACTGCCCGCGCTCACCCACCAGTTGCTCGGGGCGCGACCGCTGTCGCCGGGCTACGCGACCTGGGAGGTACGGCCGCATCCGGCGGACGTGACATGGGCGCAGGGCGAACTGCCCACGCCGCACGGGGGACTGGGAGTGGAGTGGACACACGCGGACGGCGAGTTCTCGCTGACGGTGCGGGTGCCCGGCGGAACGCGGGGGAGCGTGGCACTTCCGACCGGCGGACGGGACGTCACGGTGCGCAGCGGAGGACGCGTGGTGTGGGACGGGAAGCGGGGGCGGGTGAGCGGGATCTCGGCCGACGACGGACGGGTGACCGTCTCGGGCGTGCGGCCCGGGCACCACACGTTCGTGGTGTCACCCCGGCGGGGGTGAGAGCGCCGCATGGGGTGACAGGGCACGGCTCCTGCGGGTGGCGTGCCGCCCCCGGACGGAGGCGACCGGGGGGCCGGAGCCGTGGCCCCGCCGGTGGCGCCTTTGCCCAGCGGGCCGCGGGTGGCGCGTCGTGCTCAGCGGCCCGCGGGGAGCACCGCCAGCAGGGTGCCGACCGTCTCCGCCACGCCTTCCCGGGCCGGGGTCAGGTACTTCCTGGGGTCGGTCAGGGAGGGGGCGGCACCGAGGACGTCGCGCACCGCGCGGGTGAACGCCACGTTGAGAGCCGTACCTATGTTGATCTTCGCCATGCCGGACTCCACCGCCCTGCGCAGGTCCCCGTCGGGCACGCCCGAGGAACCGTGGAGCACCAGCGGGACCGGGACGGCCTCGCGCAGCCGGGCGATGAGCGCGTGGTCCAGCGCGGCGGTGCGCTCCGTCATCGCGTGGCTGCTGCCGACGGCGACGGCCAGCGCGTCGACGCCGGTGCGTGCGACGTAGTCGGCGGCCTCTGCGGGGTCGGTCCGCACCCCGGCGGCGTGGGCGCTCGCGGGAGCGTCCGGCTTGCCACCGACGTAGCCGAGTTCGGCCTCCAGCCACAGCCCGGCCTCGTGCGCCCACCGGGCGGCCTCGGCCGTGGCGGCGATGTTGCGGTCGTGGGGGAGAGCGCCCGCGTCGAACATCACCGAGGAGAAGCCGTTGTCCGCGGCCTGCCGCACCAGTTCCATGTCGGTGGCGTGGTCGAGGTGGAGCGCCAGCTCCACCTCGCTCGCCTCGGCGACGGCGGCGGTGGCACGGGCCAGCGGGGCGAGCCGGCCGCCGTGGTAGCGCACGGCGTTCTCGCTGATCTGGAGGATCACCGGCCGGCCAGCCGCCTGCGCGCCGTCCGAGATCGCCTCCGCGTGCTCCAGCGTGATGACGTTGAAGGCGGGGACGCAGCCGCGAACGGCGGCGGCCCGGGCGACCAGTTCTCCGGTGGGGACCAGGGGCATGTCGGGTTCCTCTTGGGGCGCGAAGGCGGGACGGACGAGACGAAGGAAAGGATGGGGGGGGAAGGGCAGGACAAGGGGAAGGGCAGGACTGGCGGGACGGGGCGAGTGGTGGGGCGACGGCGCGGTCGAGGGAACCCGGGAGGGCCCCTCGGCCGTCTGGCCCTAGCCGACCTTCTCCGTCGTGGCCCCGGGGGCCAGGGTGTCCTCCCCGCGCTTCTCGTCGGTGTAGACCATGAGCGTCGACCCGGCGAGGGCGAGGACGATGCCGATGGTGCCCCAGACGGTGGGCAGTGTCTGGTAGATGATCAGGGACAGCACGATCGTCAGGACCGGCGCCAGCGCGTTGGTGATGGGTGCCACCACGCTGGCCTTGCCCCGGCTGAGCGCCATGACGAGGAACAGCGCGCCCACCGCGTTGAGGACCTGGGTCCCCGCCGTGATCGCCGGGGCCTGCCACGGTGCCGAGGGCAGGTCGCCCATCATCAGGTAGGCCACCGGGACCAGCGCGAGACCGCTGATCGTCATCCAGCCGAACGTCGTGGCGTCGTTGACGCCCACCAGCGCGGCCTTGCGCATGAAGAACGCCTGGGCGCCCCATGCCACGCAGATGATGACGGCGAGCACCATCCACGAGCCGGTGTCGACGTCGCCGCCGGCCCCGGAGGGAATGCTGAGCAGCACGATCGCGACCGCCGCGGCGATCACACCGACCACGGCGAGCCGGGCTATGCGTTCGCGCAGCAGCGCCACGGCCATCAGGACGGTGATGACGGGGGAGAGCGACACCACCGGGAAGATCAGATAGGCGGGGCCGTCCGCCAGCGCCTGGAAGAGCAGCAACTGGCCGCCGGCGCCGGTGAGTCCGGCCAGCAGACCGTACAGGGCGGCCATCGGACGGCGGTCGAAGCGCTCACGCCGCAGTGCGACGGCCGCGGGGACGAGCATCGTGAACGCCCAGATGATGTAGATCATCTCGTCCGGGTAGTCGTACCGCTCGACGGGCTGGCTGGAGGTCGCGCCCCAGACGCCCCAGAACAGCACAAGGAGTCCGGCGTAGACGATCCAGCTCCGGCTGGATCGGCCGGAGGCGCCGGACGCGCCGGCCAGGTCAGAAGACGTCATTTCTGTCCTCCAAGGGGTGAGGGTCCGCGCCGTCGCGGAGAGCGGTGAGTGCTGCGGCGTCCAGCGGGGTTCCGGCCCGCTTCGCCGCGTAGAGCGCGGCCCCGATGGCCGGGGGGAACAAGGGGGTGCGCAGGTCGTACGTCCCGTCGCCGTCGCGCAGTCGCGCGGTGAAAGCGTCCCGGACGGCGGCGGAGCCGAAGACTCCGCCGGAGTAGGAGACGGGGACCGTCTCGTCGGCGGTGAAGCCCAGCCGGCGCCGCGCGGTGTCGACGAGCGTGGCCAGCTCCCGGCCCGCCTCGGTCAGGATGCCGGCGGCCGCCTCGTCGCCGAGCTCGGCGGCCCGGGAGACACTGCGGCTCAGGCCGGCGATGTCACTGCGCCGTCCGTGCCAGCGGTTGAGGACCACGTCGATGATTTCGAGGTCGTCGACGAGTTCCAGGTGGTGGCGGAGGGCGTCGGCGAGGGGCCCCTCCGGGAGCCGTCCGTCGCTCATCCTGGTGAAGGCGTTGAGGCCCTGGACGGCGATCCAGTAGGCGGAGCCCTCGTCGCTGAACATCTCGCTCCAGCCGCCGACGCGGACGCCGGAGCCGTTCCGCTCGCCGTACACCATGGAGCCGGTGCCGCTGATGACGTTGATGCCGTCGACGGCGCCCAGGGAGCCCGCCCACCCGCAGATCATGTCGTTGTCGCACGCGTAGCGGTCGTTGCCCAGGACCTTGCCGGGTGCGGCGTCCAGCGCGGGCAGGTCGCGGGGCGCCTCGCCGTAGCCGGGCAGGCCGAGGAAGGCGTAGGCGATGCCGTCCGTCGTGATGCCCGCCTTGTCGCAGACCGCGGCGATGCCCTTCTCCAGCACCCGCACGACGTGGTCGACGCCGCCCGTGCCGTTCTCCGCGAAGTAGTAGGCGCCGTCGCCGAGGGCCTCGGCCCGCACGGCGCCGGTGCTGTCGACGAGGCAGAAGGCCGTCTTCGTGCCTCCACCGTCCACACCCAGAAACATCGTCGTTCCTCCTGTCGGTTCGGTGCGCTTGTCGTTGTCAGGCACGGCCGTCGCCGCGCTCCGGGAGGGGGTGCAGGATCACGCCCTGCACCACTCGGTTCACCTCGCCGGAGGGGAACGGGTTGTCGGCCGGGATGCCGCGGGCCAGGGAGGAACGCAGGGCGATGAGCTGCGCGCAGACGACGGCGGGCAGGGCCAGCGCCGCGTCCTCGACCTCTCCGGCGCCGGGGACGAGCCAGGTGCCGTCCTCGGGCAGTCCCTCCGGGCGCCCGGCGACCGCGACGACGGTGCCCTGCGGGAGACCCGCCCGCAGTTCGCTCAGGATGTCCAGGTCGTAGGCGCGGGTGTAGGGGTCGTTGGAGACGTAGACGAGCACCGCCGTGCGGTCGTTGAGCACCGCCTTCGGGCCGTGCCGGAAGCCCAGCGCCGACTCGGCCAGGGCGACGACCGCGCCGCCGGTCAGTTCGAGCAGCTTCAGCGCGGACTCCTCCGCCAGCCCCTTCAGTGCGCCGCTGCCGAGGTAGACCAGCCGCTCGGGGCGCCGGGCGACCAGGGCGTCGATGCCGTCGTCCAGGCCGCCGGTGGTGAGGTGTTCGGCGGCCCGCGCCAGCGTCTCGACCTCCGACTCGCCGTCTACGGCGCCGAAGGCGAGCAGGGCCGCCAGCACCATGGACGTGAAGCTCGACGTCATGGCGAAACCGCGGTCGTTCGAGGCCGCCGGCATCTGCAGGACGTGGGAGTCGGGGTCCGCGGCGTGCTCGCGGGCGAGCCGGCCCTCGCTGTTGCAGGTGATGACGAGGTGGCCGACCCGGGTGAGGCACCGGCCGGCGAGGTCGGCCGCCGCGATGCTCTCGGGGCTGTCCCCGGAGCGGGCGAAGGACACCAGCAGGGTGGGCACGTCCTCGCCGAAGGAGCCGTAGGGGTCCGAGACGATGTCGGTCGTCGCCACGGCGTCGACGCGGCGGCCGGTGCGGCGGGACAGCACCCGGCGGACGAGCTGCCCCGCGAAGGCCGACGTACCGGCGCCCGTCAGCACGATCCGCAGGTTCTCCTGGGCGAGGAAGGGCGCCAGGAAGTCGTCCAGCTCCTTGCGGCCGTCCGCCAGGATCCGGCCGACCTCGCGCCACATCCGCGGCTGCTGCCCGATCTCGGCGACCGTGTGGCGGCCGCCGTCGGGGCGGGAGGTGGGGGTGTCGGTCGTGGTGGTCACGCGTACTCCTCTTCTTCGTGGCGTGTGGCGGTGCGGCGTGTGGCGGTGCGGCAGGCACGGTCGTAGTCCCGCAGGACGTCGCGGACCCGGTCGACGGCCAGGGCACGCGGGCTCGCCTCCAGCAGGCCGGCCCGCACGCGCCGGTACTGCTCGGGAAGCCGGGCGCTCAGCAGGGGCAGGGGGATGCCGGTGGCGGAGAGGTTGTCGAAGAGCGCGGTCACGGCCGCCTCTATCGCGGGGTCCGGCCAGTAGTAGCGGACCCGGTCGCTGTAGCTGTAGCGGCGGGCGAGCCGCCGCTCCTCGTCGTCGCCCTCGTAGTACCCCTCCCACCAGGACGGTTCTGCGCGCATCCGGCGCTCGACGACCTCCGGGAGGCCCGAGCGCCGCTCGGGGGCGAGGAGTTCCTCCTCGATGCCGGCCAGCGCGTAGAGCGCCTCACGCAGTGCGAAGGTCAGGCCGGGGCCGACCTTGAGCACCGCCCAGTGGTCCTCGACCAGTGCGGACAGTGCCTCGGGGGTCTGGTAGTCGGTGGAGTGGGCCTCGAAGACCATGCCGGGCTCGCTGTCCAGCACGGCGCGCAGTTCCCCGGTGCGCTCCCGGTCGTAGTCGACGACCTTCAGGTGGTCGAACTCGACGCCCGGCTGGACGACCAGCGCCATGACCCGGGGCCAGACCTCGCTCACCCCGTGCTCCGCGAAGGCCTCGTGGTGGCGCTTGAGCGTCAGCCGGGCCCCGTCCGCGGTGGTCGGGCGGACGCCGTCCAGCGTCTCGTGCGCACCGCCCGGCACGGGCACCTCGGTGCCGATGACGTAGCGGAGCGCACCGGCCCGGTCGGTCGCCGTCTCGCGCGCCGTCGCCTCCGCGACGGCCACCAGGCGGGCGGCCCGGTCGGCGACCACGTCGTCGCTCAGCGGCGCGGGGTCACCCGCGCAGGAGAAGCTGCAGTCCAGGTGGATCTTGGTGAAGCCGGCCCGGACGTATGCCGCGACGAGTCGCTCCGCCTCCTTCATGGCCTCCTCCGGCGGCAGCGCGCGCCACCGGTTGGGCCCCAGGTGGTCGCCGCCGAGGACGACGCGGTCGGCGGGCAGACCCAGACGTTCGGCGATGCCGAGCACCAGGGAGCGGAAGTCGTCCGGGCGCATGCCGGTGTAGCCGCCGTACTGGTCCACCTGGTTGGAGGTCGCCTCCACCAGGACTGTGCCCCCGGACTCCAGGGCCTGGAGTACGGCCGCCTCGATCACCAGCGGATGGGCGGAGCAGACCGACGTGATCCCTTGTGCGTCACCACCCTTCTGGTGTCGCACCAGTTCGTCCAAGGAACTGCTCATGATTCACCCCACGGTCGCACAAGTCGGGCGTGACCGGCGAATGCGCCTCAATCACCCCGCAAATTCAACTGGAACGATACTGGCCTGAAAACTGGTCGTCAATGGTCTGGCTCTGGTATGTATCTGGTATGGCAACTCACTGGTACGGTACTGGTATGGCCGCCTCGGACTCCGCCCTCCCGCAGGGCCTCCTCTCCAGCGACGCTCTCCCGCTGTACACCCAGGTCGCCGCGCGCCTGCTCGACGACATCTCCGGCGACGGCGCGCGCCCCGGCGACCGCCTCCCCTCGGAACGCGCGCTGGCCGGCCGCTACGGCGTCTCCCGCGTCACGATGCGGGCGGCGCTCAACGAACTGGCCGCGCGCGACGTCATCGAGTCCTCACCGGCCCGCGGCTGGTTCCTCGCCGAGGGCATCACCCGCGTCCTGTCGGCCCCGCGCCGGCCCACGGGCGGGACGGGACCGGCCGGCGGCCGCACCGTGCAGGGCTTCGCCGACTACGCCGAACAGCACGGCTTCCGCATCCGCGCCGAGGTGCTGGAGTCGGAGGTGCGGCCCGCCACCGTCCGGGAGGCCGAGCGGCTGCGCATCGGCCCCGGCGCCGACCTGTTCGAGATGCGCCGCGTCCGCTACCTCGACGACCGGGTCGTCGTACTGGAGCACAACCGGCTGCCCCTCGAACTGTGCCCGCTGCTCGCCGAGACCGACTTCTCCAAGGACTCGCTCTTCGCCACCCTGCGCCGCGCGGACCCGCCCCAACTGCCGCGCGTGGCCGACTACTCGGTGGAGGCCCGGCAGCCCACCGACGTGGAGCGCACCCTCCTCGAGATAACGGACGCCACCCCGGTCCTGGTGGCGACCCAGCTCGCCTTCAACCAGTACTCACAGCCCCTGGAACTGACCGCGGCCATCTACCGCGGCGACCGCTACCACTTCCGGGCGTCCATCACCGGCTGAACCCCGCCCCGGCTGACGGCGGTGGTGGCGCTCGCCGCCATCGCCGCCGGTCAGGTGCGGCGCAGCGCGCGAGGTGTCCTGCCGAAGCGCGCGCGGAACGCCCGGATGAAGTGGCTGCTGTCGGTGAAGTGCCAACGGGCCGCCAGTTCCGACACGCTCAGGGGCGTGGCCAGGAGCTCCGCCCTGGCCCTGTCCAGGCGCCGGGCGCGCACCAGGCCCATGACCGACGTCGCCTCCTGGGCGAACGCGCGGTGCAGCGTACGGACGGACACGTGCAGCGCGGCCGCGATCGCCCGGGGGTCCAGGTCCGGGTCGGTGAGCCGGCTCTCCACGTACTCCGTGGCGGCCCGCACCAGGGCCGGCGAGAACGGCGGGTCGTCGACGACCTGGTCGTTCAGCACGCCGTGGAACAGTTCCACGGCCGCGGCGCGAGCCGTCGCCGACGCGGCGGGACCGAGGGAGTCGGCCACCTCGGCCCAGCCGCGCAGGTGGGCGAGGAGCAGCCGCACGGCGGGGTCGCGGTGCTCGGCCATGACGAGGTTCGTGCGGGCGGGGAAGCGGATGTCCCGGGCGGGCAGGCCGAGAGCGGTCGCCCGGGTGCCCCGGGCCACCGTGAAGTCCCACGGCTCGTCGTTCCGGCGGGCGCACAGCAGCCCGGCCCCCACTGCGGCCGTCCGCCGCCCCGAACTGAAACGCCACTCCCCGCCGACCGTCAGATGCGCCATGACCAGGTCCTCGTGGTGACCGTACGCACCTCCCGTGCTGCCCGCGACCGCGTCGCTGTATTGGTCCTCCACGCGGATGTCGCCCAGGACTTGCAGCCGGATCCGGACCCGGTACGCGCCCTCGCTGTGCCGCGGCAGCCGCAGGGGAGGGGGCGGCACGGCGTCTCCCGCCTGGCGCCGCCACCGCTCCCGCAGCACGTGGTCGCGGTCGCTGTCGGCGTACGGGACGGTGAGGTCGATCGCGAATCCGTCCGAGGGGTCGTCGCTCGGCAGCGGCACGGGGCCGCCCTGGTCGCGCATGGGCGCGTCACCTCCTCGCTGCCCACACCCGCCGTCAACACCACCGCACGCAGGGCGGGTTGGGCCGCCGTCCACCCTAAGCCCACAACGGCACACGGATGCCGTTCCCTGGCACGGACGTGCAATGTGCCCCGTGCGTGAGGCGCGAGACTCCTGTCGACCGCAGCTTTTCGATCTCCACGGAGTACGACGCTCGTCCCGCACGTGCCGCCGGACTCCGCGGACTCCTTGGGGGAGTACACCCCGTGACCGTGCCGACCGATCCCGCATCCGCCGTTCCCGCGGATCCCGCCGTTCCTTCTGTTTCCGCCGTTCCTTCTGTTTCCGTCGTTCCCGCCGACTCCGTCGTCTCCGTCTTCGACGGACTCGTCCGGGCCGAACCGCCCACCGCCAGCCCCGTCCTGTTCGACACCGCGTGTGTCCTCGGCGGCAGCGTCGCGGGCCTGCTGGCCGCCCGCGTGCTCGCAGGCCACGCCCGCCGCGTGATCGTCGTCGAGCGGGACGAGGTCTCCACCGAGGGCGCCCCGCGCCGCGGCGTGC
The DNA here is from genome assembly GCF_030816915.1 of Streptomyces sp. B3I8. Taxonomy (NCBI): domain Bacteria; kingdom Bacillati; phylum Actinomycetota; class Actinomycetes; order Kitasatosporales; family Streptomycetaceae; genus Streptomyces; species Streptomyces sp. B3I8. Next base: position 7,267,687 of record NZ_JAUSYN010000002.1, read on the forward strand.
CACAGGACCAGCAGGTGCACACCCTGCTCCCAGCCGGTCTGAGCTGGATCGAGCGCTGGCTCCCCGGCTTCTCCGACGACGTCAGGGAACGCGGAGCGACCCTCATCGGCCTCGACCGGGCCGCCACCCTCCTCGACGGGCACCCCCAGGCGCCGAGCGGCGCCGGCCTGGAGGTGCTGGGCATCGGCAGGCCGCTGCTCGAGGCGCGCGTCCGGGCCGCGGTCATGGCTCTGCCCCAGGTCTCCCACCTGCATGCCAGGGCCACCGGACTGCGGTACCGCGACGGCGCCGTCGACGGTGTCCGCGTCGACGAGGCGGGCACCGAACGGATACTCGACGCGGACTTCGTCGTGGACGCCACCGGGCGCGGCGGCCGGCTCGCGGAGTGGGTGGGACGGGACGGTTACGACGAACCCCCGCTCGAACGCCTGCGCACCCCCATCAACTACGCCACCGCGCTCTTCGAACGCCGCACACGCACCGCCGACCTGGACGTCGGCCTCGCGCTGAGCATCTTCTCGCCCCGGTACGACGCGGGCGGCGTGTCCGTCGCCGCGGTGAACGCCATCGAGGACGACCAGTGGATCGTCATGCTGATGGGGTACGGCGACGACCGCCCCGGCAGGACGATCGACGAGTTCCGCGCCGCCTGCGCCAAGCTGCCGCCCCTGTTCACCGAGGCCACCAGCGGTGCCCTCACCCGCGACATCGTCACCTACCACCAGGCGGAGAGCCGACGGCGCACCTTCACCGGCCTGCGCCGCTTCCCCGCGCGCCTGGTGGGTGTGGGCGACGCCGTCGCGTCCTTCAACCCCGTCTACGGGCAGGGCATGAGCTCGGCCACCCTGCACGCGTCGTGCCTCTCCGCGTATCTCACGGGGAAGCCGGACCTCTCGGCCGCGGCCACGGAGTTCTTCGCGCTCCAGCAGATCGTGGTGGACGCGGCGTGGGCGGTCTCCGCCGGCGGCGACGCCGCCCGCCTCGACGCGGAGACCGGCGCCGAGGTGCCCGAGGAGGTCCGCCGACAGCGCTGGGCGATGGGCCAGTTGACGGCCGCGACGCTCCTCGACGGGGACATCGCCCGCGCCTTCAACGACGTCTCGTTCATGCTGCGCCACCCCGCCACCCTGGCCGACCCCGCCCTGCTGGAACGCGCCGTCGCCGTCAACGAGGCGGCGCGGGACTGACCGTCCCACCTCCCACACCCCGGCCCCCTCGCGCCCGCCTCCTCCACACGGGCCTCCGCGGGTGCCGGGGTCACCGTGCGTCCCGTTACCGAGCCGTACGGTCGAAGTCGCGGAGCGGGTGAGCAACTCCCGCCCGCGCAAGGGAACGTGGACGGCACAGGAGACGTCTGTCGTCTCGGAACGCCACACGGGTGCCCCGTTCCCGAGCCGGGTGTTCACCGTACTTGCCGCACGTGCACACCTTGCTCCGGAGGTCCCGTCCCATGCCGATCGACGAACTGAACGGCGCCACCCAGTACGTCATGGATCTCCTGGGTATCTTCTCCTTCGCCCTCTCGGGCGCCTTCATCGCCGTACGGAGGGACTTCGACGTCTTCGGGACGGTCATCCTGAGCGAGGCCGCCGGACTGGGCGGCGGCCTCTTCCGCGACCTCGTCCTCCAGGTGCCGCCGGCCGCCTTCACCGACCTCGGTTACTACTTCACCCCCGTCGGCGCCGCCGCCGTCGTCCACTTCGGACACCGTCTCCACGACGACCTCCTGGTGCGCAAGAGCGTCATCTTCGACGTGTCCGACGCCGGGGCCCTCGGGCTGTTCAGCGTCACCGGCACCATCAAGGCGCTCACTCACGGCTTCAACGTCCCCGCCGCCGTCACCCTCGGTGCCGCGAGCGCCGTCGGGGGCGGCGTACTGGCCAGCGTCCTCGCCATGGAGGTGCCCTCCCTGCTGCGCTGGGACAATGACCTCTACGCGCTGCCCGCTGTCGCCGGAGCGGGCTCGACCGCCGTCCTCCACCTCACCGGAGTGCTCCACGTCGGTACGGCCGTCGGCGCGTCGGTGTTCGCGATCGCCCTGCGGCTGCTCGCCCTGCGCTACGGCTGGCGCACCCCGCGCTCGCACTTCTGGCGCAATCCCTTCTCCGGGATGCGCCACCAGCAGGCCGTGGTGCCGGCCCGGTCGGCGGCGCCCGTTCCGCTGGAGGCGGACACCGTGACCCTGAGCCCGCTCGACGCCCGCACGGTCACCATCCGGCGGGGCGACCTCACCCGCGGCGCCGCCCCGCCCGCGCGGGATCCCCGGATCGGCTGGCACGCTCCCTCGCTCCCGCACACCGGACCGGAGGAGGCGGGCGACGAGCCCCGCCGACGGTGACGTCACCCGGCACGTGACGTCGGAGGTCAGGACGAGCCGAGATACGTGGTGGCGTGGATCTCGTGCAGGTGGATGAGCACGTCGTGCGCCTGCCCCAGCGCCATGTCGTACAGGTAGGTGTCGGGCCAGCCCGCACCGATGTTGTAGGTGGTGCGCCGCCGGTCCAGCCAGGCACGTACGGCGGGCGGGGCGGTACGCATGTCGAGGATGTAGTCGCGCTGTCGCGCCTCGTCCAGCGTGTACTCGTTCGAGTCCGGCTGCGCGGCTCCGACGGTGCGGGTCCGCATCACCCCGTCGTCCGTGCCGAACGCCTTGAAACCGCCCTCGTAGAAGCTGAAACCGATGCTGACGTACTTCCCGCCCAGTGCGTCGCGCAGGTACGCGCCCTCGGTCTTGGGGTAGCGCGGGTCGAACGAGTCGTAGGACACGTGCGTGTTGTGCGCCGACAGCAGCATTCGGTCACCGGTGTGCCTGTTCCACCACAGCGTGTTCGCCGCCATCGTCCGGTCGCGGAACTTCATCATCCGCGCGACCTGGGCGTCGTCCCCGATGTCGAAGGAGTAGCCCTCGGCGAACTGGTCCACGGCCCTGGCGTTCTGCACGGCCCACAGCTGGGCGCGGGCGTCGGCACCGCGTCCCGGGTGCTGCCCCTCCAGCAGGTCGAGCACCTTCCCGGTGCGCTCCGCGCGGTCCTTGCGCTCGGCGAGCGGCAGTTCGAGGTACTGCTTGCTGTACGTCGCGGCGTCGGTGGTGGGCCTGAGCCCCTCGTAGAGCGCGGTGACCCGGTCCAGCAGTTCCGGGTGGGCGCGGGCCACGTAGTCGGTGATCCGGTCGTACAGTTCCGGCCCGGCGTAGCCCATGTCGGTGCCCACGAAGTGCACCGGGTCCTGCGGGTGACGAAGGTTGTGGTTCCGCATCCACGCGATGAGGTCGCGGTAGTCCTGGTTGTTCCAGATGTCGTACGAGCCCTGGAACTCGTCGTGTGCGATGTCCTCGAGGTCGCCCTTGCCGTGCACCACGTAGTCGTCGAGGCGCAGGCCGCTGCTCCAGGGCAGTTCCAGTGCGAAGGCGCGGAAGCCCTTCTCCTGGACCAGGTGACGCAGCACCCGGTGCTTCATGCGGAAGAAGTCCCGCGAGCCGTGGGTCGCCTCGCCGAGCCCCACCACCTCGGCGTCGGCGATCATGGGGTCCAGCGCGTCGAGGTCCCGCAGACGGCTCCCGGGGTCGGTGGTCCGCAGGACGTGGGCGCTTCGTTCGATGCCGCGCACCACCCGGTCCGTCGACCTGTCGGAGCGGTCGGTGTCCGCCGCCCGGGTCGGGGGGTGGGCCGAGGGGGCCGCGACGGCCGGGGTGGCCGCGGTCAGGGTGGCGAGGGTGAGGAGGGCCGAGGGGAGGAGTATCGCCGTGCGTCGTTTCATGGTCCCAGATTCCCGTGCGGCACCCACGCGCCACCAACCCGTGTGCTGCCCATCCGCGAGTACCGCAGGCGCTACCCGGGCAGGGGGGAACGCCGCCTCCCCGCACGGCCGGCCGGAAGGCCGGCCGTGCCGGACGAGGTCGGCGGGGGAGGGGCGACGGGCGTGGCCCCGGCACGGACGTCAGAGGGCGCGGCGGGCCGTCCAGGCCATGCGTGTGGTGCGCACTCCCAGGTCGTTCCGGCGCGACAGGGCGCTCGGGCCGTCCGGGGCGAGGAGCGCGTCCAGTGCGGTCAGGTCCCGGGGTGCCAGCTCGGCCGCGACGGCGTCCCGGATGCGACGCAGACTGCTCGACGCGTAGCGGCGCACCGCGTCCTGGTCCGACGGGGCCCGCATGCCGGGACCCAGCGCGATGTCGAAGACACGTTCCCCCTCGACGGTGAACCCGGTGCTCCGCAACAGGGTTCCCCAGTCGGCATGACGATGGGGCAGATTCGCGGCGTGCCGGCGGTCGAGCGCGGTATGGCAGCGCTCCTCCAGGCCCGGGGCCTCCGCCGGGGCGTCCGCGGGCAGGAACCGGGGGAAGCCGGCCAGTTCGACCACCGCCAGCAGCCCGCCCGGTGCCAGCAGGTCGCGCACCCGGCGCAGTGCGCCCTCGGGGTCGGCCAGGTGGTGCAGGGCGGCCGAGGTCCACACCAGTTCGGGCGTGCCCAGGTCGGGCCACTCGGCGGCGTCCAGGTCGGCCGCCAGGACGTGCACGCGGTCGGCGACGCCCGCCGCGTGCGCCTTCTCCCGCAGCCGGCGCAGATGCGCGGCGGAGGAGTCGACGGCTGTCACCTCCGCCTCCGGGAAGCGGTCGAGCAGGGCGAACGTGCCGGCGCCGGTGCCGCACCCCAGGTCGACGAGGTGTCTGGGACCACCGCTGACGGGCAACCAGGCGACGAGGGAGGCGAGGTGCTCGGCGAGCACCTCCGCGTCCAGGTCGAGGAGTTCGGACTGGACCTCGGTGGGCGTGTGCGTGTGCGTGTGCGGGGAGGGGTGGTTCATGCCGTCACGCTAAGCGGGCCGGCCGCGTACGCCCCCCGTGTTCCCCGCATGGGCAAGACGGCGGCCCGTTCTGCTGCCGGACGCGCAAGGAACGGTCAGGAGGGCCGGCGTGGTGGGCTGTCGGCGCCCTCGCCGCGCCTGTGACCGCGGCGGGCGTCGCGGTCGAAGATGCCCAGCACCTCGCACGGCCCGCCCTCGGCGCCGATGGCGTGCGGCAGCATCGTGGGGAATTCCGCCGCCTGGTTGGTCTCTATACGCAGCCGGCGGTTGCCCAGCAGCAGGGTCGCGGTGCCGGACAGCACGACGAGCCATTCGTGCCCGGGGTGGGCTCGCATGCGGGACGGGTTGTCCGGCGGCGGCTTGGTCATGCGCTGACGTACCACGGTCACGCCGGGCTGTGCCTTCAGCGGCCAGCTCATCTGTCCGCGGGCCGCGTCGATCGCCGGGTGGGAGACGACGTCGTCGACGGCGGTCTCGACGAGCTGGTCGAGGGAGGTGTCCAGCGCGCGGGCGAGGGTGACCAGTTGGTCCAGGGCCAGCCGCCGTCGGCCGGTCTCGATCCGGCTGAGCGTGGACTGGCTGAGCCGGGCGCGGGCGGCCAGTTCCTCCAGCGACCACCCCTGGGCGAGGCGAAGGGCACGGATGCGTCTGCGAACGAGGTTGTCGAGATCACCGTCGTCGTCTTGCGTCATGAGCAGCATCGTATGCCTACTCAGCAAGAAGTGCTCGCCCTGAGGTCGGTGAGGTCGGTGAGGTCGGTGCGTTCGGTGCGTTCGGTGCGGCGGCCGGTGCCTCCGGGGCGGACGTCGCGCGTGCGCCCCGGAGGTGCGCGGTGCGACGCGTGGTCTCGCCGCTCCGCACCGACCGCACCGCTCCGCGATGACTCGCCGACCGCTCGCCTACTTGCTCCGCAGCCGCCCCAGGGGGTCGCGGCCCTCCTCCAGGGCGGCGGCCGCGGCCTGCCAGCCGGAGTCGCCGGGTACGAGGGCGTCACGAAGGAAGGCGGTCGTCAGCCGCTGGAGGAGGGCGACGCGCGAAGGGTTCTCGTCCGTCGTCGACGTCGACTCCTGGCCGTAGATGCCGCCGAGCGAGTGCTCCGCCCCGAACAGGGTGAGCAGGCTCTTGGGGCCCGGACTGTAGGTGTAGGGGTCGGTGAACCAGTCCGGGCCGCGGGTCGACAGGAAGGACTGGTCGTTGTCCCCGGCGACGACGAGGCTCCGCGTCCGCATGTCGTCGAACGAGGGCTTCATGAAGGGGAGGTTCTCCTCGGCGAACGGGGTCAGACTGTCCCCGAGGCCGGTCAGCGCGAGCAGTACGCCCGCCGAGACGCGGCCGTCGGTCATGTCCTCGCCCGGTACGCCCTCGGCGTCCACGACGCGGGCGCCCAGCAGGGCACTGGCGGACTGCGCGCCCCAGGAGTGGCCGGCCAGGGCGATCCTGCCGTGGTCGAGCCGCCCGGTCAGACCCGGTACGGCGGTTTCCAGCGCGGGGAGGTTGTCCAGTACGCGGACCAGGTCCTCGATGCGGTAACGCCAGATCCGCGGCGTACGCGGGTCCTCGGGGGGAAGGCCGAGCGTCCTGGAGTCGAGGTGAGTGGGCTGGACGACCGCGAAACCGGAGGCGGCCCAGAAGTCCACCAGCGGGGCGTACTCGTTCATCGATCCGCCGAAGCCGTGCGAGAAGACGACGATCGGCAGGCCGGCACCGCTCGCGGGGGCGGTGACGCGCACCTGGAGATCCTCGCCGCGTTCCGGGGCGGGCAGGACGATCGGGCGCAGGGAGACCACCGGGGTGGGCGGGGGAGCGGTCTCCCGCAGATCGGTCGTCTTCGGCATGGCAGGAGTGGCGGTTGTGGGTGGTGTGGCGGGCGTGGCGGACATGAGTGATGCCTTCCGTTCGGTATTCGGAGTGGGCAAGGCGGTGATCAGGCACGGCGACGGACCGTGGGCGGGCGCTCGGGATGGACGTCGCGTTCCGGAACTGCCAGGATGGGCAGAAGCGGAACGTCGCTCCGCTCACGATACGGAACGTCGCTCCGCTTCGCAATGTTCCCGCGATCCGCGATCCGCGTTCCGCGATGTTCGAGGCCCGCGATCCGCGATCCGGCCTCACGAGAGGGGAGCACCACGGTGAACCACGGCACCACGCAGGAGGCCGGAGTCAGGCGCATGGACGCCCGGCGCAACGCGCGGACCCTGCTGGACGCGGCCGCCGAAGTGTTCGTCGCCTCCGGGGTGGACGCACCGGTGCGCGACATCGCGGCCAGGGCCGGCGTCGGCATGGGCACGCTCTACCGGCACTTCCCCACCCGGGCGGACCTCGTCATCGCCGTCTACCGGCACCAGGTCGACGCCTGTGTCGAGGCCGGACCGGCCCTGCTGGCCGCTGCCCCCACGCCCCACGTCGCGCTCGCGCGCTGGGTGGACCTCTTTGTCGACTTCCTCGTCACCAAGCACGGACTCGCCGCCGCGCTGCGCGCCGACAACACCCGCTTCGAGACCCTCCACTCCTACTTCCTCGACCGGTTGGTGCCGGTCTGCGCGGACCTCCTCGACGCGGCCGTGGCCTCCGGGGAGATCCGCCCCGGACCCGACGCCCCGCAGTTCCTGCACGGCATCGGCAACCTCTGCATCGGCGCCGATCGCGACCCGGACTACGACGCGCGCCGGCTCGTCGGCCTCCTCGTCGCGGGCCTGCGCGAACGGGGCTGAGGGGAGTTCGGACAGTAAACGGAGGGAAGAGACAGGGGAGGCGCGGTGACGTGGACGGAGCGTACGGTCGTACGGGACGGGGTGCGGCTGGTCTGCCGTGACTGGGGCGGGAGCGGACCGCCCGTGGTGCTGCTGCACGGGCTGGCCGGTCACGCCGGCGAATGGGACGCGACGGCCGCGCGGCTGCGTGCCGCGCACCGTGTCGTCGCGGTGGACCAGCGCGGCCACGGCGCGAGCGAACACCTGTCCGCGGACGTCTCCCGCGACGCCTACGTCGGCGATGTCCTCGCCGTGACCGAACAGTTGGGCCTGGAGTCGCCCGTCCTGGTCGGCCAGTCGCTCGGCGGACACACTGCCGTTCTCACCGCCGCGCGGCATCCCGGGCTGGTGCGCGCGCTCGTGCTCGTCGAAGCCGGGGCGGGCGAGCCCTCCCCGGACACCCCGGCGCACATCGGGGCGTGGCTGGACTCCTGGCCGGTGCCCTTCCCCTCGCGCGACGCCGCCGTCCGGTACTTCGGCGGCGGGCCCGTCGGCGAGGGCTGGGCGGACGGACTTCAGGAGCGCGACGGACGGCTCTGGCCGCGCTTCGACCGGGACGTGATGGTCGGCTCACTGGCGGAGACGGCCCGGCGCTCCTTCGCTCCCGAGTGGAGCGGTGTCACCTGCCCCACCCTGCTCGTGCTGGCCCGAGCGAGCCTTCTCGCGCCCATGGAGATCGACGAACTGCTGCGGCGACGCCCCGACATGACGTCCGTCAGCGTCCCCGGTACCGGGCACGACCTGCATCTGCAGCGACCCGGGGTCCTGACCGACCTGATCTCGGCGTTCCTCCTCGACGCGCGCCGACCCACCCCCGATCACACCTGACGGGTCCTCGGGTGACCCGCCGGGTGGGCCTCAGTTCCTCCGCCACGTCTCTCGCCCGGTCCGTCGTCAGTTCTGTCGTCAGTTCCGTCGTCAGTTCTGTCGTCGTCAGCTCTGCGGTCACGTCCGTCGGCAGAGCTGACGTCAGTGCTGCGTCAGGTCTGCTGCAGCGGCACGTACTCCTCGGCCGTGACGCCGAACGTCCAGGCCACCCCCTCCTTCGCCGTGCGCGTCGTCGGCGGGACCCGCAGCCAGTACGTGCGGTGGGTGCCGTCCGGTTCGGGGGTGGAGTTGAGCACCTCGACCATCACGAGCGGTTCGTCGCCGACGAGATCGATGCGCCACAGGGTGCCGGTCTCGTCGCGGTGCAGGGGCTGGGCGCCGGAGTCCTTCAGATAGCGGTCGTACCCGTAGAACTCCAGCATGACCCGGCGCAGTTCGGCGTTCTCCTCCTTGTGGATCCGGCGCGGCGTCAGGTCGGCCAGCTCGGTGAGGAAGTCGGCCGGCACCGGCATGCCGCGCCAGGCGTGGAGAGCGAAGCCGTCGGGGTAGGCCAGCGCGGGCCCTTCCCCGTTGTCCAGCCGGCCCGCCTCGTCCTGGTGCAGCGCCGCGGGGCGTTCCGACACCACGACGACCCGGGAGTACGGCCACCACCAGCCGGCGCTGCGGCACACCTCGGTCAGTGCCTCGACCGGACCGCCGTCCGTGGCGAACGCCGCGAGCCACGGTGCGTCGTGCTGTCCGAGCACCGCGTCCAGGAGCAGCAGCCGTACGGCGGTCGCCTCCGCCCCCGTCGTCCCGCCGGCCACTTCCTCCAGCACTCCACTCCTGATCCGGTCCACCAGCGCCTGCGTGGACTCCCACAGTCGCCCGCCCGTCGCCGCCCAGTGCTCCGACCACCCGGCGGCGCCCAACTCGGCGTGCAGTCGGGCACGTTCGGCGGACCAGGGGGTGTCCCTGACCGCGTCGCGGACACAGGTGCCCCGGTCGGGCAGTTCCCGTATCAGGGACACGGCAGCGCGCGGAGACCCCGCCCACACGAAGCGCTCGGGCTCGGGCAGTCCGGCCTGCCGGTAGGCCGCCCTGATGCCTGCCTCGGCCGCCGTCCGGTCGGCGGGGGCGGTGGCCCGGGCCCGAGCACGCCACGGACCCAGCCCGTCCGCGTCGGCGGAGCCACCGTCCGCCGCTCCCACCACCGGTCCGCCGGCCACCGCCCCTTCGGCCTCCGACACGCCGTCGAGATTCGTCCGGCCGTCTCCGTCGATCACGCCCGTCTCACTCATGTCCGCCCCGCTCAGGTTCGTGCCGCCCATGTCCGTCCCACTCACGCCGGTCCCACTCACGCCGGTCCCACTCACGCCGGTCCCGCTCACGTTCGTCCCGCCCATGTCCGTCCCACCCACGTCTGTCCCACCCACGCTCATCACTCGCATGTCTCCCGGGGGCCGTGCGCACGCCGGTGCCCGGTGTACCGGTGCCCTTCCGACCGGTGCGCCCCCGCACCCACCCGGCTCCGTGCTCAGTCCGCCACGATGCGCACGGACCCGGGCACGTACTCGCGCTGCCGGATGACCCGGAACCAGCCCGCGGGCAGCGTGACCACCGCGTGTTCCTCGTGCACCACCCGGCCGCCCTTGGGCAGATGCAGCAGCATCGGCCCGAGCGGCCCCGGCTCACGTATCAACTCTCCCGGGCCGACCACCGCGTGGGCGTGCCCCGTGACCTCGCCGAGCGCCAGGACGAGCCGGCCCCGCCCGTCCCGCCGCTCCTTCGGCGCCTGCGCCACATGAGCCGGGACCGCGGTCTCCGCGACGGGCACGATCAGTACGTCTCCCTGCCGGAACATGACTCTCCCCTCCTGGCCGGGTGCGTCGCGCACCGGCCTGATGAACGACACCGTAGGGGCCACCACTGACAACGCCCCCGCACCGCGCTCCGTCCGCCCCGCCCACGGCGGATGTCAGTGGCTCTTGGTAGAACTGCGGCAATCGCGAGAGCGCCATCCCCAACTGCCGAGGAGCACCCAGGTGTACGACGCCGACGAGATCGAGACGCTGTACGGCTTGCCCGCCGCGCAATTCCCGTCCCCCGACGAGCCCCTGGGCGACCTGCCCGCCGCCGACTCCGTCGCATGGTGCGTCAGCAGTCATGTCTACGAGGCCGACGAGGCATGGCCGAGGGCGCTCGCGCGGTTCTGCAGCGCCGTGGACACCACCCGGGTGCGGGCGCTGATCGTGGGCGCGTGGACGGACATGACCGAGGACGACTCGTCCCATGTCATCGAGGCGTTGGTGGCCGAGCGGGACCGCTTCCCGGAGCTGCGCGCGATCTTCCTCGGTGACATCTCGATGGAGCAGGCCGAGATATCGTGGATCAACCAGAGCGACGTGAGTCCGCTGCTCGCAGCCTTCCCGGCGCTGGAGGAATTCGGGGTGCGCGGCGGCATCGGACTGGAGTTCACCGCCCTGCGCCACGAGAACCTGCGCCGGCTGGAGGTGCAGACCGGCGGGCTGCCCGCCACGGTTGTGCGCGGCATCGGCGCCAGTGACCTGCCCGCGCTGGAACACCTCGACCTGTGGCTCGGCGTCGCCAACTACGGCGGCGACAGCGAGATCACGGACCTGGAACCCCTGCTGTCCGGCGCCCGGTTGCCGAAGCTGCGCCATCTCGCCCTGCGCAACAGCGAGATGCAGGACGAGGTGGCCGCGGCCGTCGCCGCCGCCCCCGTCGTGGCCCAGCTGGAGGTGCTGGACATGTCCATGGGCACGCTGACGGACGAGGGCGCCGCCGCGCTCCTCGGCGGACAGCCCCTGACCCACCTCCGCAAGCTGGACCTCTACCACAACTACCTCAGCGAGCCCCTGCGGGAGAGGCTCCGCGAGGCGCTGGAACCGGCGGGCGTGGAGGTCGAGCTGGAGCGTGGCGACGTCTACGAGGACACCAACGACGACGGCACGACGTGGCGCTACGTCGCCGTGGACGAATGAGCGTCCCCGACGCCGTCGGGCCGCGGACACCGCGCGAGGCGCTGTCCGCGGCCCCGGGCGCGGGGACGGGGGCGCACGCGGCCCCGGCCGTGGGTCCGTCGGACCCGTCGCCGGCCGTGCCGCACGCCCCGCGCCTGGCGGTGGTCGGCAACCCCGACAACCGTCGGGTGGCCCTGTTCGCCCAAGCGGTGCGCGCGGCCGGGCTGCCCGGCCCGCGCGTCGTGCCGTGGATCGACGTACTGCGCGAGGGGGGAGCGGACTTCGCCCCCGACGAGACGGTCCGGCTCGACTCGCCGGGCGAGGACCCGGAGATCGACCGCCTGCTGCGGGACGCCGGGGACCCCGCCCGGGTGGAGGGCTCGGCGCGCTGGTACGCGCGGTTCACGGCCGCGGTCGCCACACTGCGCGGCGGCGTCCGTCTGGACGACCCCGACGACCTCGCCGTGCTGTTCGACAAACGCCGCTGCCACGCCGTGCTCGACGCGGCCGGCGTGCCGGTACCCGCCTCGCCCACCTCGGGCCCGGACGGTGCGCCGGTACGCGGCTGGGACGACGTGCGGTCGCTGATGCGCGCACACCGGATGCCGCGGCTGTTCGTGAAGCTCGCGCACGGCTCGTCCGCCTCGGGGGTCCTGGCCGTCGAGACGGCCGGTGCCCGCATCCGGGCCACCACCTCGGTGGAACGCGCCCCGGACGGCCGGCTGTACAACTCGCTCAAGGTGCGCCGCTACGAGAGCGAACAGGAGATCGCCGCGATCGTCGACACCCTCGCCCACGATGGGCTGCACCTGGAACGCTGGCTGCCCAAGGCGTCCCAGCAGGGCCGCGCGGCCGACCTGCGGGTGGTCGTGGTGGCCGGCAGGGCCACCCACGCCGTGGTCCGCACCAGCCGTGCCCCGATGACCAACCTCCACCTCGGCGGCACGCGCGGCGATCTCGACGCGGCGCGTGAGGCCGTCGAGAGGGCGGGAGCACGCTGGGCGGACGTGCTCCAGGTGTGCGAGCGGGCCGCGGCCTGCTTCCCACGCACCCTGTGCGTCGGCGTGGACCTGCTGCCCGCCACCGGCTGGCGCAGGTTCGTCGTCGGCGAGGTCAACGCCTTCGGCGACCTGCTGCCCGGACTCACCGGACTGCCCGGCAGCGGCGCGGAGAGCGCCGACACGTACGCCGCACAGGTCGCGGCCGTCCTGCACGGCCCCGGCGCCACCGGTTCCCACGCCCGTCCCGGTCCGCGTCACAGCCGCTCCGGCCCGGCCGACGCCCCGGACCACGGCTCGCGGCTTCCGCGGCACCCGTCCCACACGTAACGAACAGGACCGCCATGCACCGACCCACCACACCTCGCGCACCCGGGCCGCCCGCAGTGCCCGGCCAGGATGAACCGCCCGGCGCGCCCGGCCTGTCGGCTCCGGACATGAACACCGTCGTGGGTGACCACGACATCCTCCTGGTCACCCTCGACACACTGCGCCACGACGTGGCCGTCGAACTGGCGCGGCAGGGCCGTCTGCCCCACCTCGCCCGTCACCTTCCCGGCGGCCGCTGGGAGGAGCGGCACGCGCCCGGCAGCTTCACCTACGCCTCCCACCAGGCCATCTTCGCGGGCTTCCTGCCCACTCCGGCCGGGCCCGGCCCGCACCCGCGGCTGTTCGCGGCGAGCTTCGCGGGCAGCGAGAGCACCGCGCCCGGCACCTTCGTCTACGACACCCCCGACCTGGTCTCCGGACTCGCCGGGGCGGGTTACCGCACGGTGTGCATCGGCGGCGTGGGCTTCTTCAACGGACAGGGACCGCTCGGCTCCGTGCTTCCCGGCCTCTTCCAGGAGTCGCACTGGGAACCGGAGTTCGGCGTCACCTCGCCCCACTCCTTCGAGAACCAGATCGACCGGGCCGAGCGGGTGATCGCCGAACTCCCCGCCGAACAGCGGCTGTTCCTCTTCGTAAACGTCTCCGCGCTGCACCAGCCCAACTGGTTCCACCTGCCCGGCGCCACCCGCGAGGCCGGTGACACCCGGCAGACACACGCCGCCGCCCTGGAGTACGTCGACCGGCACATCGGCCGCCTGTTCGCGGCCGCCGCCTCCCGCCGCCGCTGCTTCGCCATCGTCTGCTCCGACCACGGCACCGCCTACGGCGACGACGGCTACACCGGTCACCGCCTCGGCCACGAGTGCGTGTGGACCGTGCCCTACGCCCACTTCTTCCTCGAACCCGCCGAGGCCCACCGATGACCACAGCCCCGACCACCGCGACCACACCGGCCGCCGTGACGCCGCTACCGACCCTCACCCCGGCCGCCGACCCGTCCGGCCCGTACCAGCACTACGTCTACGCCTACCCCCACAAGAGCGCCTACCGTCGGCTGCCCGACCGCCCGACGCTGACGTCCCTGTGGGCGGCGGAGGACAAGAGCGCCCTCTCCCTCTACCTGCACATCCCCTTCTGCGAAGTACGCTGCGGCTTCTGCAACCTCTTCACCCGCATCGGCGCCCCCGACGGCCTCACCGGCGCCTACCTCGACGCCCTGGAACGCCAGGCGACCGCCGTGCGCGACGCCCTCGGCGAGGGGCAGGACATCCGCTTCGCCACCGCCGCGTTCGGCGGCGGGACGCCCACCTTCCTGACCGCACCCGAGCTGGAACGGCTGTGCGACATCGCCGAGTCGCGCATGGGCGCCCGGCTGGACGCGATACCCCTCTCCGTCGAGGCGTCACCCGCCACGGCCACCGCCGACCGCCTCGCCGTCCTGGCCGACCGGGGCGCCACCCGGCTCAGCCTCGGCGTGCAGAGCTTCGTCGAGGCCGAGGCCCGCGCCGCCGTACGCCCCCAGCGCCGCGCGGACGTCGAAGCAGCCCTCGGCCGGATCCGCGACGCCCGCATCCCCGTGCTCAACATCGACCTGATCTACGGTATCGACGGCCAGACCGAGGACACCTGGCGCCACTCCCTGGACGCCGCCCTGGCCTGGGAACCCGAGGAGCTCTACCTCTACCCGCTCTACGTCCGCCCCCTCACCGGCCTCGACCGCCACCGCGCCGCCTCCCCGGGCGCCGACCCGGCCTGGGACGCGCAGCGGCTGCGCCTGTACCGCACGGGCCGCGACCACCTGCTCGCCCGCGGCTACACCCAGCAGTCCATGCGGATGTTCCGCCGCGCGGACGCCCCGCCCCAGGGCGCGGACGACTACGCCTGCCAGACCGACGGCATGATCGGCCTCGGCTGCGGCGCCCGCTCGTACACCTCCGCACTGCACTACTCCTTCGACTACGCCGTCGGCATGCACGCCATCCGCGGCATCATCGACGACTACGTCGCCACCGAGGACTTCACCCGTGCCGAGGTCGGCCACCGCATGGACGCCCACGAGGCCCGCCGCCGGCATCTCCTGCAGTCCCTGCTGCAGGCCGAGGGCCTGGCGGAGAGCGACTACCGCGCCCGGTTCGGACAGGCCCCCACCGACGACTTCGGCACGGAACTCGACGTCCTCGACGACCGCGGCTGGCTGTCGGCCGCCGACGGCCGGCTGCGCCTCACCCCCGAGGGGCTGGCCCACTCCGACGCCGTCGGACCGCTGCTGTTCTCCCCGGCCGTGCGCGCCGCCATGGCCGCGTACGAGAGGAAGTGACCGGCCGCCCATGGACCTGACCGTGCTGTACCGGGGGCCGCTCGCCTCCTGCGACTACGACTGCCCCTACTGCCCGTTCGCCAAGCGCCGCGACTCCACCGACCAACTGCGCGCCGACCGCGCCGCCCTGGAACGCTTCGCACACTGGGCCACCGCCCAGCAGGACGACCGCCTCTCCCTGCTGTTCACCCCGTGGGGGGAGGGTCTGGTCCGCTCCTGGTACCGGCGCACCCTCGCGGAGCTGTCGCACCTGCCGCACATCCGCCGCGTCGCCATCCAGACCAACCTGAGCTGCCGCACAGACTGGCTGGCCGACGCCGACCCCGGCACCCTCGCCCTGTGGTGCACTTACCATCCGGGCCAGACCCCGTACGACCGCTTCCTCGGCAAGTGCCGCGAACTGGCCGACCGGGGCGTGCGGTTCAGCGTCGGCGTCGTCGGCCTGCCCGAACACCTCCAGGCAGCCCGCCGGCTCCGCGCCGATCTGCCCGCCCACGTCTACCTGTGGATCAACGCGGCCGAGGACCACACGTACACCGACGCGGAAGCAGACCGGTGGACGGCCCTGGATCCCCTCTTCCCCTACAGCCGCCACCCGCACGCCAGCGCCGGACTGCCCTGCCGCACCGGAGAGTCGGTGATCTCCGTCGACGGCGAGGGCACCGTCCGCCGCTGCCACTTCGTCCCCGCCGAACTCGGCAACCTCTACGACGGCTCCTACCGCGCCGCGCTGCGCCCCCGCCCCTGCCCGCTCGCCGTCTGCGACTGCCACATCGGTTATGTCCACCTGGAGACACTGCCGTTGTACGACGTCTTCGCGGGCGGGGTGCTGGAGCGCGTCCCCGCGGCCGTCCCACCGGGACCGGCCCGGCGGCCGGCACCCACCGGGCTCGCGCTCGCCCGGCCGGCCGCGAGACGTCCCTAGGCGCCCGCCCGGCCGACCGGACCGACCGGACGACGTCCGGAGCGGGTCAGCGGGCGCTCAGGACGATCTTCTCGCAGTTCTCCCGCTTGTTCCTGAACAGCTCGTAGCCCTTCGGCGCCTCGACCAGCGGCATCCGATGGGTGATCACCCTGGTGGGATCGATCTCCCCGCGCTCGATCCGCTCCAGCAGCGGCTTCATGTACCGGTGCACATGGCACTGCCCCGCCCGCAGGGTCAGCGACCGGTTCATCCACGCCCCCACCGGGAACTTGTCGACGAGCCCGCCGTAGACACCCACGACGGACACCACCCCACCGCTGCGGCAGGACGTGATCGCCTGCCGCAGCGCGTGCGGCCGGTCGCTCTCGGCCCGGACCGCCTGCTTGGCCCGGTCGTAGAAATCGACGTGCGGGGAGCCGTGCGTGGCCTCGAGGCCGACCGCGTCGACGCACTTGTCGGGACCGCGCCCGCCGGTCATGTCCAGCAGCGCGGAACGCACGTCCACGGTCTCGAAGTCGATCGTCTCGTAGCCCTGCGCCGCCGCCATGTCCAGCCGGTACGGCTCCTTGTCGATCGCGATCACCTTCGCCGCGCCCAGCATCCGCGCGCTGTCCATGGCGAACTGGCCCACCGCTCCCGCGCCCCACACCGCGACCACGTCGCCGTCCGTGATGTCGCACATCTCGGCCGCCATGTACCCGGTGGGCAGCACGTCGGACAGGAAGAGCAGCTGCTCGTCGTCCAGGTCGGACTCGACCACCAGCGGGTTGACGTCGGCGAAGGGCACCCGCGCGTACTCGGCCTGGCCGCCGGCGAAACCACCCGTGAGGTGGGAGTAGCCGTAGATCCCGGCGGTGGGATGGCCGAACACCTTCTCGGCGAGCCCTGCGTTGGGGTTGCTGTTCTCGCAGCACGAGTACAGCCGCGCCCGGCAGGCCGCGCAGGCGCCGCAGGCGATGGGGAACGGCACCACGACCCGGTCGCCGACCCTGATCTTCGAACGGTCGACCCCGGCTCCCACCTCGACGACCTCGCCCATGAACTCGTGGCCGAGGATGTCGCCCTTCTGCATGCCGGGCACGTAACCGTCGACGAGGTGGAGGTCGGAACCGCAGATCGCGGTCGAGGTGATCCGCACGACGGCGTCCCGGCCGTTCAGGACCGACGGGTCCGGAACGTCCTCCACGGACACCGAGTCGGGCCCCGTCCAGCAGGTGGCCTTCACGACAGCGTCTCCTTCAGTTTCGTCAGTTTTTTCAGTTCCTTCGAGGTCAGGGGGCGGGCCGGGTGCTGGGGGAACTCGCCGCGGGCCCGCTTGCCCGCGGGGGCACCCTCGGACCGGACGACCTCCCCCGTCTCGACGGCCTGTTTGAAGCGCCGGAGGTCGTCGTCGAGCTGCTGCGACGGCTCCTCGCCGAAGTAGCGGGCGACCGCGCGGCCCAGCGCACCGGCGGGCAGCGCGTAGCGCAGGGTCACGTGCACCTCGGTACCGCTTCCGCCCGGGGCGGGGGAGAACCGCACCTCGCCCCGGTTGTCGATGTCGGCGCCGTCCAGCGAACGCCAGGCCAGAACGCTGCCGGGCACGTCCTCCGTCACCTCGGCGTCCCACTCCACCGTCCGGCCGAAGGGGGCGCTCGCCCGCCAGTGACTGGTCGTCGCGCCGGTCCGGCGCACCTCCTCCAGATGCGCCATGAACGTGGGCAGCCCTTCCAGGCGCCGCCAGTAGGCGTAGGCCTCCTCGGGCGGATTACTCACGGTCGTCGTGGCGGTCAGCGTCGTCTCCGACCCCTTGCCGGTCCGGGTCACGGCCGTGTAGACGTCCACGGTGGTCAGCGCGGCGACCGCGGCCGTGGCGAGTGCCGTACGGCCGAGGCCCCGGCCGTCGTGGCGGCGCAGGGTCCGGGTCAGCAGGGCCAGGTCGACGACGTCGCCGCCGACCCTGCCCCACAGCCAGACGGGGTGCGGACGGGCCAGCAGCCCGGCCGCCGCCGTCAGTTCGCGGACGCCGACGGCGACAGTGGCCGTGCGCTGCCGGGGCCCGGCGGCTACGCCGATGCCCCGGGCCACGTCGGCGGGCTTGGCCACCTGCGGAATGCCGAGAGCCGCGCTGGCGAGGCCCAGACCGCGCACGAGGGGGTCGCGGCGGAGCGTCTTCATGGTGTGTTCTCCTCATGTCGGTCCGGACGGGGCCGGGGAAGTGCCGGTGCGGGGCACGGGGACGGCGGTCCGTGCCGTCGTGCGGGGGGCCGGTTCCTGCGCGCGCCCTCCGCGTCGGCGCGGAAAGGGAGTGTCACGAGCGGTCGGCCGGCTCCACCCGGAGTCTGGCCTCGACGCGGCCGTCCACGACCCGGGTGTCGAAGGCGGGCTGGGGCGCGGTGGCGGGGCCCTCCACGTTCCAGCCGTCGCTGAGCCGGAAGAGACTCCCGTGCCACGGGCAGCGCAGGCAGCCGTCCTCCACCGTCCCCTCGGACAGCGGTCCGGCCATGTGGCTGCACCGCTCGGCCAGGACCCGCACGGTGTCGTCCTCCGCGCGCACCGCGACGACGGCGATGTCGTCGATGTCGCGCCGTACGGGCCGGCCCAGTGGCAGCTCGTCGAGGGCGGCCAGCGGATGCCAGCCCGGCCGGACCAGGTGGGGAACGTGCTCGGCGTGGTTGGCGCCGGAGGCCTGGCGGTAGGCCAGGTGCCCGCCCAGCGCGCCGCCCACCCCCACCGCGGTCAGCCCGGCCAGTCCGAGCATCCGGCCCCGTGCCTCGCGCCCCCGCAGCCGCGCGGTGAGCGAGCTGGCGTACAGGCCGATCCCGGTGATGTTGGCGACGGCGTGCACCAGGCCCACGCGCATCTGCTCGCGGTGCAGCTCGGCCCAGTCGACCCAGCCCGCGACGGCCGCCGGCAGGGCGGCGCCCAGCCCGGTGGCGATCAGGGTGCGGGCGGCCCGCCGCTGGCCGGGGAACAGGTCGAGCACGGCGGCCGACAGCCAGCTCCCCACCGGGATCTGCACGAGCAGGGGGTGCACGGGATGGCCCAGCCACCGCCCGTGCAGGGCGTCACGGGCCTGGCCCAGGGGCAGCGCCCGGACCGCCTGTTGCACCTGTGCGAGCAGTTTGTCCGCCCCGGAGTACCGTTCGATCCGGTCCGTGGCCGCCAGAATCCGGCCGGGCCCCTTGGCATCGGGCGCTGTCCGGCTCTTCGTCCTGGCGTCTGCCCGGATCATCTTCGCGCCTGCCCGGCGCGGGAATGCGCTGTTGGTCATGGGAGGCGAGTAGCCGGAAAAGGGCGGAGCAACCCGGCTCAACCCGTCGGCCCGCGACACGGCCCGTCCGGCCGTCCCTCCGGAGCCGTGTCCCCCCCGGCGGACCGCCGTCCCCGGACGGGCGGCGGGCTGCCGCCGGCCGCGACCGGTATGTGCATCTCTGGCCGCATGCTGCCGGGCGCGACAGGTACATCCACTGGGCGCACCGGCGTGGGTCGGCGGCCGCGAACGCGGTGCCGGCGGGGAGTGGCGTAAAGCATCCTGGCGAGGACGGCGGAGGACGGTGCGGGCCGCCCCCGGCGGCCGACAGGGTACCGCCCCGCCGGGCGAGGCTCCACCGGTGGCGGACCGGGTCGACCTGGCAGACGGCGAAGGCGGAGAGCGGCGCGCCCAGGACGTGGACGTGCACGGCAGCGTCGAGCAGCGGGCCGGTGGGCGGAGCGCGATCTCGTCGACAGCGGCCGTCGACGCCGCCCGAGCAACGCGCACACCGTCGACGAGCGCTCGGGCCGGGGGAGGGAGCCGGTGAAGGAACCGGTGGTGGGTTCGATGAGGGAGGGCGGAACGGGACGGCAGAGCGCCGGCCCCGCTGTGCCCGGCGCGTCGGCGCCGGGCACAGGCCCGGGAACAGGAACAGGAACGAGTCAGAGCGTGGCCGCGAGGCGGTCGGCCACCGTCCTGACGAACCGTCCGGGCTCCTCCGGCCGGCCGCCCTCGGCGAGCACGGCGAGGGTGTGCAGGAGTTCGGCGGTCTCCACCAGGCCGCTGCGGTCCTCACGCTCCCCGTACGCCCGGTTCAGCGCGCTCACCAGTGGGTGCCCGGCGTTGAGTTCGAGGATGCGCTTCGCCTTCGGCACCTCCTGGCCCATCGCCCGGTACATGTTCTCCATGGCGGGGGACAGGTCGTCGGTGTCGGAGACGACGCACGCCGGGGAGGTGGTGAGCCGGGCGGACAGCCGCACGTCTTTGACCTCGTCGTCGAGCTGCTCCTTCATCCAGCCGAGCAGGGCCGCGTACTCCTCCCCCTGCTTCTCGCGCTCCTCCTCGTCCTTCTCGTCCGCGACGGGGTCGAGGCCGACCTCGCCCTTGGCGACCGAGCGCAGCTTCTTGCCCTCGAACTCGCCGACGGTGTCGACCCACACCTCGTCGACGGGGTCGGTGAGCAGCAGCACCTCGATGTCCCGGGCGCGCAGGGCCTCCATGTGCGGGGAGCTCTCGATGCTCTGCCGCGACTCGCCGGTCATGTAGTAGATGGCGTCCTGGCCGTCCTTCATCCGCTCCACGTATTCGTGGAGGGTGGTCGGCTCCTCGCCGTGCGTGGTGGCGACAGTGGTGACGGCGAGGACGGCGTCGCGGCTGTCGGGGTCGGTGACGAGCCCTTCCTTGACCGCCGTCCCGAACTCCCGCCAGAACGTGGCGAACCGCTCCGGCTCGCGGTTCTTCATCTCCTTCAGCGAGGACAGCACCTTCTTGGTGAGCCGCCGCTGGATCATGCGGATGTGCCGGTCCTGCTGAAGGATCTCCCGGGACACGTTGAGCGACAGGTCCTGCGCGTCCACGACGCCCTTGACGAACCGCAGGAAGGACGGCAGCAGCGCCTCGCAGTCGTCCATGATCAGGACGCGCTTCACATAGAGCTGCAGGCCGTGCCGGTAGCCGCGCGTGAACAGGTCGTGCGGGGCGTGCTCCGGGAGGAACAGCAGGGCCTGGTACTCGAACGTGCCCTCCGCCTGGAACCGGATGGTCTCCAGCGGGGGACGCCAGTCGTGGCCGATGTGCTTGTACAGCTCGTGGTACTCGTCGTCGGACACCTCGTCACGCGGACGCGCCCACAGGGCCTTCATGGAGTTCAGCGTCTCGGGCGCGGCACCGGCGTCGCCGTCCTCGCCCGCCCCGTCTCCGTTCCCGCCCGGCCTCTCCCCGGCCATTCGGATGGGCCAGGTGATGAAGTCGGAGTACCGCTTGACGATCTCGCGGATCGTGTACGGGGAGGTGTAGTCGTGGAGCTGGTCGTCCGGGTCGGCCGGCTTGAGGTGGAGGGTGACGGCGGTGCCCTGCGGGGCCTCGTCGACCTTCTCCAGGCTGTACGTGCCCTCGCCGCGCGAACTCCAGCGCGTGCCCTGGGACTCGCCGGCCCGGCGGGTCACCACGGTCATCTCGTCGGCCACCATGAAGCCCGAGTAGAAGCCGATGCCGAACTGACCGATGAGCCCCTCGGTGTCGGCGTCACCGCCGTCGGCCCCCGTCCCGGCTTCGTTCTCCGTCCCCGCCTTCTCCCTGGTCTCCCGCAACTCCCGCAGGAACTCGGCCGTCCCCGAGTTGGCGATGGTGCCGATGAGCCGTCCGACCTCGTCGTACGACATCCCGATGCCGTTGTCCCGCACGGTGAGGGTGCGGGCCTCCGGGTCGGTCTCGATCTCGATGTGCAGATCGCTGGTGTCGGCGCCGAGGGAGTCGTCCCGCAGGGCCTCCAGACGCAGCTTGTCCAGTGCGTCGGAGGCGTTCGAGACGAGTTCGCGCAGGAAGACGTCCTTGTTCGAGTAGACCGAGTGGATCATCAGTTGGAGCAACTGACGGGCCTCTACCTGGAACTCAAACGTTTCGGCCGGCATGGCTGTCGTTCACCTCACAGGTCTGTTCGCCGGTACTGATCCTGGTCACTTTAAGGGACGCGGCGGCCCCCGCACCGCCACGTCCGGCCGGTCCGCCCCAGGGGCAGGAAACAGGGTCGGGAAATCTCACCGAGCCGGTGGGTGAGGCATGCGGCGCGGGGGCACATGTATCCGGTGCCGTGCGGGGGCCGGTGGCCCGCCCCGGCCTTCCGGCGGGCGGCGCCGGACGGAACGGTACCCACCGTGTCCCGGCCCTGGCGATCAGGGCCGAGCCGGGGTCCGGGGCCGCAGTTCCTGTCCAAGGAGCAGTACAGCCGGGCGTTCACCGTGCACGGCACGATCACGCTGCTGCCGTTCGCCACGCACGCCTTCGCCGGCTCGGCAGTCTCGCCGACGCGATCATGCCCTTACGGGTCGGCTCGGCCGACATGACCTTCCGTACGATGTGCCGGTACGGCCCGTCATTCCGCGCCCCGCCGTGCCCTTCGTACGAGGAGACCACGTGCCTGCCGAGATCCCGTCCGCGACCGACGACACGTTCTGGCGGGAGCGCCACCTCTGTTTCCTCGTCACCCTGCGCCCCGACGGGACACCGCACCAGGTCCCGGTCGGTGTGACCTACGACCCCGGGACACGGATCGCGCGGGTCATCAGCAGCGGCCGCAGCCGCAAGGTCCGTAACGTCCTGGCCGCCGGGCCGGGTGCGCGGGTGGCCCTCAGCCAGGTCGACGGCCGCCGCTGGTGCACGCTGGAAGGGGTGGCGGTCGTCCGCGAGGACGCGGCGTCGGTCGCCGAGGCCGTACGCCGCTACGCCGAGCGCTACCGGCCCCCGCGGCCGAATGTCGAGCGGGTGGTCATCGAGGTGGCCGTCGACCGGGTCATGGGCACCGCGAAGCCGTCCGGCTGGTAGGGCGGGGCCGCCGCTCGGCGGTGTCGCCGGCGATGTCCCGCGCTCGGGCGGCCTCGCGCGGCTCGGTGGTCCAGGCCGTATGCGGTGGTCGCCCGCCGTGCGCCGGCGACGCCCCGTGGTGTCGGGACATCCCCGTACCGCCCCGCGGCGGTCAGCGCAGCGGGCAGCCGGTCAGTGCTGCGGGCAGCGCCGGCCCGTCCGCCGGCTCTCGGTGGCGAGGGCGATGACCGCGTCCAGTTCGCCCCTGGTGCTCACGAGGTCGTCGATCTGCCCGTCGAGCCGCCGCCGTTCGGCCGAGAGCCGCTCCAGCAGCTCGGGTGTGGCCTCACCGTTCGCCGCCCGCGGCAGCAGCTCCCTGATCGTCCGGCTCGACAGGCCCGCCGCGTACAGCCGCTGGATCAGCCGGACCCGGTCGACCGCGCCCTCCGGGTACCGGCGCCGGCCGCCGGGACCGCGCTCTGCGACGAGCAGCCCCTGCTCCTCGTAGTACCGCAGGGCCCGCACGCTGACGGCCGTGAGGGCGGCGAGTTCGCCGATGCGCATCGATTCCTCCGGGACCGGACGGACGCCGTCGCTTGCTCCTGACGTCGACGTGAGCTTTTAGCGTAGCTCTCGCCGCGCCGCCCGCCGGGATCGTGCCCGCCGGGCCGTTCCCACCGGGGTGCGGGGCGGGGTTGTGCCCCGTCCGGCGGCCTCCCCCTCGGTGTCCGAGAAAGGGCCCTCCCATGACCGAACAAGCGACCGAACATGCGACCGAACAAAGGACTGGACGAGCTACCGGACGAGCGTCCGGACAGGATACGTCCGGCATGGCGCTCATCGATGTCCGTCTCACCGCCGTCGCTCCCGTCGTCTCCGTCAAGCCGGTGACGCTGGAGGCCCCGGGGCGGGGGACGGACCTGAGGGTCAGGATCTCCGCGCCCGTGACCGGCGGCGAGCTCCCCGTCGTGCTCTTCTCGCACGGTTACGGTTCCTCGCTGGACGGCTACGGGCCGCTCGCCGACTTCTGGGCAGCCCACGGGTTCGTCGTGATCCAGCCCACCCACCTCGACTCCCGGACCGTCGGCCTGCCCCCGGACGATCCCCGCACCCCGCGGCTGTGGCGGATCAGGGTCGAGGACATGAGGCGCGTGCTCGACCACCTCGACGTGCTGGAGGCCGCCGTGCCCGGCCTCGGCGGCCGGCTCGACCGGAGCCGGATCGCCGCGGCCGGGCACTCCTTCGGCGGCCAGACGGTGGGCAATCTCCTCGGACTGCGCGTCCTCGATCCGATGACCGGGCAGGAGGAGGACGACCTGTCCGACGCGCGGATCACGGCGGGCCTCCTCCTCGCCACGGCCGGGAGGGGCGGCGCCGACCTGACCCCGTTCGCGGCAGACAACTTCCCCTTCCTGAACCCGAGTTTCGCCCGCATGACGACACCGGCCCTCGTCGTCGTCGGCGACCGCGACGACTCCCCTCTGACCCACCGGGGACCGGACTGGATGACCGACGCCTACACCCTGAGCCCGGGTGACAAGAGCCTGCTCACCCTCTTCGGGGCGGAACACTCCCTGGGCGGCATCCCCGGCTACGAGGCCCGGGAGACGACGGACGAGGACCCCGCGCGCGTCGCCCTGCTCCAGCGCGTCACCTGGGCCTATCTGCGCCATGCCCTCGGCCTGGACGACACGGGCTGGACGGCGGCGCGAGAGGCGCTCTCCGGCGCCGGCGACGACGGCGCCGCCGCCCGGGCCCGGCTGGAGAGCAGGGGACCGGGCGGGGCACCCGTACGGCGGGCGGTCAGCGGCGAGCCGCCGAGGAGGCGAGCATCGGGAGCGAGATGACGTCGGCCAGTCCCTGCTGACCGGCGATGTTCGCGTGGATGCCGTCCCCCAGGTCGTACGCCGGGTTGATGCTGTTCGGCTTCACCGGGTCCGCCAGCACCTGGTCGAAGGGGAGGACGCCGTCACAGGTGCCGGTGCAGTCGTTCCATGTGGAGACGAACGTGCCGACGGTGTGCCGGTCGCGGTTGTTCTGGTCGCTGTAGCCGGGGCGGGGGGTGATGGGGGTGACGTACACCTTGATCCCCGCGTCCCGTAGCCGCTGGAAGACCTCGCGGTAGCCGGCC
Organism: Streptomyces sp. B3I8; assembly: GCF_030816915.1. NCBI lineage: Bacteria > Bacillati > Actinomycetota > Actinomycetes > Kitasatosporales > Streptomycetaceae > Streptomyces > Streptomyces sp. B3I8. The sequence goes on from NZ_JAUSYN010000002.1 coordinate 7,292,483, forward strand.
AGGATCTGGTCGGCGTCGCAGCGGTTCGCGAGGTCGTTGGTGCCGTAGTAGTAGAGGACGCCGGTGACTCCGTGCAGCGCGAGGACGTCGCGCTCGAGGCGGGAGACGGCGTCCAGGCCGCGGATGGAGTCGCCGTTGCCCGGGCAGGTCGCGGCGCTGGTGGTGCCTCCGATGCCGGCGTTGGCGACGGCGAACTGCCGCGAGGCGGGGAGCTCGGCGGTGATCCGCCGGGCCAGGTCGTCCGTCCAGCGCAGGTTCTCACCCGGACGCTCGCAGCCGGGACCGCAACTGGTGGACCCGGTGCCGTCCACGACGGAGCTGCCGAAGGCGACGAGGCTGCCGCGCAGCCGGGTGTTGTGCACGTCGACGGCGCTCACCAGGTAGGTGGACTCCGTCGTCTCGGTGTACGCGTCGCCGCTCGCGTCGGCGGTGTGGTCGCCGGAACCCGGCGGGGTGAGGTAGTTGGTGCGGAACGCACTGTCGTGGCGGCCCGCGGGCGCCGTGCCGGAGACGGAGAGCGACACCGCGACGTCGCCCTGGGCCCCGGTCCTGAGCCGGGCGCTGTCGCTCCACACCTCGCCGTGGGCCGGGACGACCACCGTGCGCCGGCCGTCGAAGGTGACGGTGCGCGGGGCGCCTTCCGTCGCCGCGCTCTTGCCGTCGGTGAGCGCCACCGTGGCCGCGTCGACGGTGAGGGGAGTGTCGCCGAAGGTGTTCTGGATGCGCACGCGCAGCGCGTCACCTCCCTGGCTGAGGTGAGTGATCATCCGTACGGACCGGTCGCGCAGAGGGGTGCTGGAGAGATGCTGCTGGGAGGTGGCCCAGGAGGTGAACCAGCCGTGTTCATGGGCGCGTTGGCCGGAGGCGGCCTCGGCGGCCACGGCGGGGGCGGCGGCGGTCGTCGCGGAGGTGACCAGGACGGACGAGGCCGCGGCCAGCGCCAGGGCGGCGGCGACGCGTCCGGCGCGGGAGGCCCGGGAGGCCCGGGAGGCCCGGGAGGCCCGGGAGGAGTCGAGCACGCGGATGAGAAGTGGACGCATGGGGGTGCCTTCCGACGTGAGCGGACGGGTGCGGTCATCTGCGGGCGGGGCGGGCGGTGGTGCGCATCCGGTCCAGTCCGGTCCGGTCCTCTTCCCTTCGTCGGTGCGAGCTGCGAGCTGCGTGCCTTGTGCTCCGTCGGTGGCGGCGGCCGGCCGCGCACCGCGAGAATCGCGCGGCCGGCCGCCGCAACCCCGCACCGGCTCCCCGCAGGCACCTTTCACCACGCGCGACGCTGCGATGACTTCCGCATCCTAGACACCGACACCGCCTCCCGGAACAGGGCCGTGTGCGCCGTCGGCGGGGTGGGCAGGACATGACGGAGGGGTTGATCATGTTGTGCGACAAAGAGAGCCGGGCTGCGGCCCGCACTGTCTCCGTGTGCCGAACGCGGGGAAGCGAGGCGGACGTTGAGCGTGGAGGCAATGGCGGAGCTCGCGGAGCGGGTGGCGCTCGTCGACGTGTGCGTCAAGCCCATGGCGACCAGAGCCGTGGACTTCACCGATCCCGACTGGAGGCGCACGGTGCGGGAAGCCCCGCACCCGCTGGACGAGGCGGGGGTCCGGACCGAGGCCGAGGCCGCGCTGCGGGAAGTGCTCCGCCGGTACGAGGAGGGCGGGGAGGACGTCCGGGCGGCCCTGCGCACGCTCTTGGAGCGCTGCGCTTCCTTCCGCTGGGCGGCGACGCTGCCCTTCCCGCACACGGCAGAAGGGTTCACCCAACGCCTGCTGGAGGTGGCGGTCGTCGACCAGGGCGACGACGCCCGGGACATGATGGTCGACCTGGACCACCTGTGCGGGCAGGCACGGGACGCCGGCGTCGACATGCGGCCGCTGCTCCTGACCGTGGCCGAACTCTCCAGCGACATGGACAAGTACGGGATGGGCTCCACCCGGGCGATCCTGCGCCGGGCGGCGTCCAGGGAGCCCTGCGGGCTCTGGTGACCGCGGGCGCGGCGGCATCCGGCACCGCGCCCGCGTACGTCCGGTGGCCGTGCCCGGCGTGCACCCGGTGACCGGTCAGGCCCTCCGGGGAGGGCCTGACCGGTGCCTCCGCGTCAGGCCGGTATCACCGGGACCTGCAGTTCCGTCACCCAGGCGTCGCGGTCCTCGGGGCATTCCAGGTTGATCTCGCGGGGGTAGCCCGTCGGGCGGTAGCGGTGGGTGTCGCTCCAGCGGGCCAGGGCCTGGGCGGTGGAGAGGACGGTGTCCATCGAGCCGTGGTGCACGACGGTCGCCGCCCGCTCCAGGGCCGGCAGGTCGAGGACGCGGACGTCGCCGTCCCGGACGGGGACGGAGACCTGGACGGCGGCGTGGACGGTGATCCGGCCGCCTCCCTCGGGTGCGTCCTCGTAGTGGGCGACACCGGGGCCCGTGGGCCTGATACCCGCCGCCTCCAGGCGACGGAACAGTTCGTCGTAGAGCGGGCCGATGACCGGCCCGATGTCCGCGGGCCCGAAGCTCGCGGCTGTGGCGGTCAGTTCCGCCACCCGGACCGCCGGGACCTTCTTGAGGACGACGTCGTTCGTGGGCATCTGCCCCTCGCTCTCGATCGCTCGGAGCCTCGCCTCGACCTGGACCAGCCGCGCCCGTGCCGCGTCCACGGCGCTCTCCAGCTCGGCCCGCCGCAGCCGCAGCATGCCGCGCAGCTCCTCGGCGCCGACCTTCTCGTCCACGATGTCCCGGACCTGCCGAAGGGTGAAGCCGAGCTCCTTCAGCGCGATGATCCGGTTCAGGCGGGCGAGTTGGGCGGCGGTGTAGTGGCGGTAGCCGGTGGCGGGGTCGACGTGGGCCGGGCGCAGCAGACCGGTCGCGTCGTAGTGCCGCAGCATCCGGACCGAGACGCGGCCGTGCCGGGCGAAGTCTCCGATGGTGAACATGATGTCTCCGAGTCGACCGCCTGACACGGTGTGAGGGTCAAGACACCGTCCGGTGCCCTCCCACACCGTCCGACGCCATCAGGACTTCTTCGGTGCCCGCTGCCCGGTGCCCGCTGCCCGCTGCCCGGTGTCCGGTGCTCCGGGGTGCGGCTCAGGGCTCCTGGCGCTCCGCGCGCACGCCGTCGATCACCATGTCCAGGAGCCGGCGCGCCTGTTCGTCGTCGGCCCGGTGCTCGGTGGCCAGCGCGATGGTGCCGACGAGCGCGAGCAGGTCCTCGACGCGGACGCCGGGGCGCGCCGCGCCCGACAGCTGTGCCCGCCGCAGCAGTTCACCGGCCGCGTCGGCGATCATCGTGGTGCAGCCCTCGTTCCGCCGCACCGGCTCGGGGTCCCGGTCGTCGTGCGCCAGCGAGGCGGCCAGACCTCGGCAGGTGGCCGCGTAGGCGTTGAAGTCCCGCAGCCAGGAGAACAGGGCGGTGCCGGGCTCGCTCTCCTGCGCGTGCTGCCGCGCCTTGGCACAGAGCGCCTCGACGCGGTCGTGGAAGACGGCCTCCAGCAGGGACCGCCGGGACGGGAAGTGCCGGTGCAGGGTGGCCGAGCCCACGCCCGCCCGGCGGGCGATCTCCTCCAGGGAGGCGCCGGCCCCATGGACCGCGAACGCCTCCTGGGCGGTGGTGAGGATGCGCTCCCGGTTGCGCCGGGCGTCGGCGCGCAGGGGCCGGCGCGCTGCGGTGTCGGGCACGGTCGCTTCCTGCCTTCGCCAAGTGGGGTACCTCTCCGCGAGAGTAGCGGACCGTGAACGGGGCGCCGCCCGGCTCCCTCCCGGCGTGGCACCGGCGCTGCGGCGCGACGCGGGCGTCGAGGCGGACCTGTAGATGTGACCGGCATCACCCGCAGGGGAAAACCCGGCGGCCGTGCCCGGCGTCTAGAAGGCGTGAGTTCACGGAGGAAGGCACCGGGCGAGCTGGACGAGGAAGGGCTCGTCCGGCTCGTGGCCAAGGGTGACCGGGGCGCGTTCGAGGAGTTGTACCGGCGTACCGCGCCGTCGCTGGCCGTACGGCTGCGCCGGCGGTGCGCGGACGAGCAGATCGTCGCCGAGGTCATGCAGGAGACGTACCTCGCGGTGTGGCGCGCGGCCGGCGCGTTCGCCGGGAGCGCGGCCGGGGGCAGCGCCGTCGGCTGGCTGTGGACGATCGCCGCGCGCCGCCTCGTCGACGCGTTCCGGCGCCGCGCCCACCACGCGGAGCCGCCGCCCGCGGCCGCCCCGCGCACCGCGGCGCCCGCCGCCGAGGAGGAGGCGCTCGCGGCGGCCGTCGGCGGCGACGTCGGGGACGCGCTGCGCCGTCTCGCTCCGGAACTGCGGCAGGTGCTGCAGGCCCTGGTCCTCGACGGCATGTCCGTCCGGGAGACGGCCGTCCTGCTCGGGCTGCCCGAGGGAACCGTCAAGACCCGCGCCCGCCGGGCCCGGATCGCGATGCGGAAGGCACTGGCATGAACGGCAGGGGAGGGGACGGCATGGGCACCAACGGCATGGGCGGGCACGGCAGTGGTGGCGCGCACGGGGAACACGCGTCACCGCCGCTCCTGGACGCCTACGCGCGCGGCGTCGCGGACTGTCTCGCCGACGACGAGGTGTGGGCCCTGGAGGCACACCTGGAGGAGTGCCGGACGTGCCGCGACCGGCTGTCGGCCGTCGTGGACGCCCGGGCCCCGGCGGTGGCGGCACTGGTCGACACCGTGTGGTCGGACCTCGGACCCCGACTGGCCGCGATCCCCCCGCTGCCCCACCGGCGGCGGTGGCCCGCACGCCTGTCGCGGTGGACGACGCCGGTGATGGTGCCGTGGCTGGCCATGACGGTGACCGTGACCCTGCTTGCGCTGCTCCTCGACCGGATCGGCACCGGCGAGGCGCCGCTCGTGCTCCTGCTGGCCCCCGTCCTGCCCGTGCTCGGCGTCGCCGCGTCGTGGTCGCGCGGCCTGGACCCGGCGTACGAGCTGACGGCCTCCGCACCGAGGGCGGGGCTGCACCTGGTGCTGCGGCGCACCACCGCCGTGCTCGCCGTGGTCGTGCCCGCGCTGCTCGCGGGCGGGTGGGCGACGGGGGTGACGGCCGGACAGTGGCTGCTGCCCTGTCTGGCCTTCACCTCCGCGACCCTGGCGCTCGGCGGCGTCATCGGCGTCACCCGCGCCGCCGTGTCCCTGGTGACCGTGTGGGCCGCCGTGATCGTGACACCGGCCCTGACCGCCGGCCGTACCACCGCCGTCCTGCAGACGGCCGCGCTGCCCGGATGGGGACTGGTCCTCGCCCTCACCACCACGGTCGTCCTCGCCCGCAGGGGCGCGTACGCCGTGCTGGGAGCCCATCGATGACGACGGACAACGGCACCCGACAGCGACGAACAACGACGCCCGACAACGCCGACGACCCCCGACAGCGACGACGACAACAAGAACGACGCCCGACAGCGACAACAAGGAGGACCCCCGCATGACGCCCATGACGCCCGCGGTGAGCGCGGCCGATCTCGCGCCGACGGCTTACGCCTGGGAGATCCGGGCCACCGGCCTGAAGGTCAGGGCCGGCCGGAAACGCATGGCGGTCGACGGCCTCGACCTGTCGCTCGGTACCGGAGTGCACGGCCTGCTCGGCCCCAACGGCGCCGGCAAGACGACCCTCATCCGCGCCCTGGCCACCGTGCTGCGCCCTGCCGGCGGCACCCTGGAACTGCTCGGCGAAACCGTGGGCGGCAGGGGCGAACACCGTACGCTGCGCCGCCGGATCGGCTATCTGCCGCAGGAGTTCGGCTACTACAAGCGCTTCACGGTGCGCGAGTTCGTCGAGTACATGGCGTGGCTGAAGGAGGTGCCCAAGAAGGACGTCCCCGGCGCCGTGCAGCGCGCCGTCGAGCGGGTGGGCCTCGCCGACCGCGCCGACGCCCGCATGAAGACCTTGTCCGGCGGCATGGTGCGCCGGGCCGGCATCGCCCAGGCACTCGTCAACGACCCGGCGGTGCTGCTCCTCGACGAGCCGACGGCCGGCCTGGACCCGGCGCAGCGGGTGCGGTTTCGCGAACTGCTGCAGGAACTCGGCACCGACACCTGTGTCGTCGTCTCCACCCACCTGGTCGAGGACGTGGGCGCCGCCTGTACCCATGTGGTGCTCCTCGCCGAGGGCCGGCTGGTCTTCCGGGGCACCCCGAGGGAACTTGCCGCGGCCGGCGGGCCCGAGCACGTGGGCGACAGCCCGCTGGAGCGTGGTTACTCGGCGCTGCTGCTGAGCCCCGGCCGGGAAGGGGGCTCCTGGTGAACGTCCCTGTCCTGCGTACCGAGTTGAACACCACCGTCCTGCGTACCGAGTTGAGGCGCTCCGTCGCCCCCTGGGCCGGAGCAGCCGTCCTCACGGGCGCGCTCGCGTTCCTGTATCTGATCGACGGCTCCTGGTGGCGGGGCGGCACGGCCTGGACGGCCCAGTGGACCTCCCTGGCCCTGTGGACCCGCGGCCTGCTCTTCTACCTGTGGCCGCTCACCGTGGGCCTCGGCGCGCTGCAAGGGCTGCGCGACCACCGCTCCCGGATGCCCGAACTGCTGTCGAGCACCCCGAGGCCCGCATGGCAGCGTGCGGCGGTGCCGGCCGGCGCGACGGCGCTCGCACTGGCCTGCGCGTACGTGCTGCTCGTCCTCGTGGGCGGGGTGCAGGTGTTCGCCCACACCGACTACACGCACCTCGGGTGGCTGCCCATCGCAACTGTGGGAGCGCTGTCCCTGGTCGCGGGAGCCGTGCTCGGCATGGGGGTCGCACGGGCGCTGCCCTCCATGCTCACCCCGCCCGCGCTGACGATGGCGGCCTTCACGTTCACCGTCCTGATGAACGCGTCCCTGGGCCACACCGAGACCGCCGCACCGAACGGCGTCCCCGAATCCGAGCCCAACCGTCTCTCCCTGCTGTCGCCGACGGTGGAGGAGGTGCACAACGTCTTCGTCACGCTCTCCGCCTCCGTGCACGTCGGGCAGACGCTCTGGCTGCTCGGCCTGGCCGCGACCGGTTTCACCCTGCTCGTCGCGGCGACCCCGCGCACCCGGCTGCTCGCCGTGACACCCGCCCTCGCCGGGGCTGTCCTCGCACTCCTGGTCCTCCCCGCCGACCCGCAACGGATGTACGTCGTCGACGAGTCGGCCGCCACCCCGGTGTGCGACGGTCCGGTCTGCGTGGCCCGGGTGCACCGGGAGCGGCTCGCCGAGGTCGCCGGCCCCGGAAGGAAGGCACTGCGCCTGCTGCACGACGCCCTCGGCGACCGCGCCCCCGATACCGTCCGTGAGAACACCGCCGTCCAGCCGGACGGCACCACACCGCGGTGGTCCCGCGACACCGTGCTGTTCGGCTTCGACGACGGCCTCGTCGGCGGCGCGAAGGGCGAGGAACTGACCCGGGCCCTGGTCGCGGAGGGCATGGCGCCGGACTGCACGCCCGTGGGCTGGAGCGGCGTCGGCGGGGACCTGTACGCGCAGGCGGTCGCGGTGGGCTGGGTCCTCGGGGACCTGAAACCGCTCCCCGGCACGGAGGCGTCGGGGCTGCACCACCAGGTCGACGCCCAGGCCCGCCCGGTGTGGAAGAAGCTCCGGGCACTGCCCCGGGCGGAGCAGCTCTCCCGGATCGGGGCGATGCGCGACGCCGCGTTCTCCTGCGAGGGCGACGCGTTCGACGCGCTCAAGGGCGGTGGGTCCCGGTGAGACGGCTGACGCTGTACACCCGCTCGCGCCAGGTGCCCGCGTCGCTCGCGGTGCTGCTGGTGAGCGCCCTCGTGCTGTGGACGTTCACCCGGGACGCGGAAGGCGATCCGCGGCTGCCCGTACTCGTCCTGGCCACGGGCGCGATGGCGACCTCGGCCGGACTCGGCGGCCACGACCTCGCGCTGGACCGGACGGCCGCGATCCGCTGGGCACCCCGCCGGGCGGCCCACGTGCTGATCGCCGCCGCGGCCGTCTGTGCCGCACTGCCCGTTGTCGAGTCACTGGGCGGTGCCCCGGCACCCCTCGCGTTCGCCGTCCGGGACGCCGCGGGGCTGATGGGACTGGCCGCGCTGGGCGCCGCGCTGTGGGGCCGACAGTACGCGTGGACCCTGCCGTTCACCTGGCTCGCGTTCACGCTGTTCGCTCCGCCCGCGACCGGCACCCCGACACGCATCGCCACCTGGCTGCTCCTGCCCCCCGGCACCGCGTCGGCCACCTGGACCGCCGTGACCCTCACGGCCCTGGGCACCGCGACCTACGCGCTCGCGGGTCCGCGCCGGTAGGGGTTCGACGGGGGGCGCGGCGGGGCCGGCTCGCCGAGTCGCAGCGCACTCACCGGGCTCCGCGCACCGGCCCCCGGCCGTCGTCCCCGGAGCGCGAGCGGACCAGTCCGGCCATCAGCAGGTCGAGAAGGCGCTCGGCCTGGGCGCGTTGCTCGGGGGTGCCGGTGACGAGGGTGATGCCGGCCAGGGCCATGAGGATGTCGGGGGAGGACACGTTCTCCCGCAGGAGGCCCTGGGCCACGCCGGCCAGGCGGAACCGCTCGATCGCGCCGGTGAGTTGCTCGCGGGTCCGGGAGCTCAGGCGGTCGTCGTCCCGCAGAAGGGTCCTCAGCGTGTCGGCCATGCCGTGCTTGGTGACGAGGTAGTCCAACAGGCGCGACATCCATGTGCGCAGGGCCCGGTCGGCGGGCAGTTCGGCGAGCAGGTCCGGGGCCCCGGCGGCGAGCCGGGTCGTCTCGTAGCGGTAGGTCGCGTCGACGAGCTGCTCGCGGGTCGGGAAGCGCCGGTACAGCGTGCCGATCCCGACGCCCGCGTCCTTGGCGATGCCCTTCAATGTCGCGGCGGCGCCGTCCCGGGCGAAGGCCGACGCGGCGGCGGCGAGCAGCTTGTCCTCGTTGGCCCGCGCGTCGGCCCGGACGGACCGGCCGGATGGCTCAGGCATGCGCGTGTTCCCACTCTCGGCTTGCTATGCGGAGTCGACTCCGCTTACCGTGGCGAAATCAAGCGGAGTCGACTCCGCTTGGGCGGAACGATAGCAGTCGGCCGCCGCTCCACGGAAAGGGTCCACACCATGCGGTACCGCACGCTGGGAAGCACAGGCGTCCAGGTCAGCTCGTTGTGCCTGGGCGCGATGATGTTCGGGAAGTGGGGGAACCCCGACCATGACGACTCGGCCGGCATCATCCGCACCGCGCTCGACGCGGGCGTCAACATCATCGATACCGCCGACGTGTACTCGGGCGGCGAGTCGGAGATCATCGTCGGCAAGGCGATCGCCGGACGCCGCGACGACGTCGTCCTGGCCACCAAGGTGTCGAGCCCCATGGGCCCCGGCCACAACGAGCGCGGCGCCTCCCGGCGGTGGATCACCCAGGCCTGCGAGGCGAGCCTGCGCCGTCTGGGCACCGACCACATCGACCTCTACCAGGTGCATCGGCCCGACCCCGAGACCGACCTCGACGAGACCCTCGGCGCCCTGACCGACCTCGTCCGCGCGGGCAAGATCCGCTACGCCGGCTCCTCCACCTTCACTCCCTCGACGATCGTCCAGGCGCAGTGGACCGCCGAACGACGGCAGCGCGAGCGCTTCGTCTGCGAACAGCCGCCGTACTCCCTGCTGGCCCGGGGCGTCGAGGCCGACGTGCTGCCCACCTGCGAGAGCCACCGGATGGGCGTGCTCGCCTGGAGCCCGCTGGCCGGGGGCTGGCTGTCCGGCCGCTGGCACCGCGACGCGGCCGACCTGTCCAGCCACCGCACCCGCACGATGCCCTTCCGCACCACGCTCTCCCACTACGACCTCGACGTACCGGGCAACCGGGCCAAGCTCGACGCCGCCACCGAACTCGCCGGCATCGCCGCCGAGGCCGGCCTGACGCTGATCCAGCTCGCCCTCGCCTTCGTCACCACACACCCGGCGGTCACCGCGGCGATCATCGGCCCGCGCACCGCCGGACACCTGCGCGACCAGCTCGCCGCCGCCGACGTCGTCCTGGAACCCGCCGTACTGGACCGCGTCGACCGTGTCGTCGCACCGGGCACCGACCTCAATCCCGGCGACACCGGGTACGCCGCCGAGATCCTGGCCGCCCCGGAACGCCGCCGTCGCGCCGTCGTTCGGTGAGGCCGTCGTTCGGTGAGGCCGTCGTACGGTGAGGCCGTCGTACGGTGACCCGGGTGAGGCGTGCCGTCGGACCGTCCGTCCCGGGTCATGTGCGGCCGTGCGCCGGCCCGGCCAGGCGGTCGCCGGACAGCAGCGTGCCGGCCTGCTTGAGGTGCCGCAGCACGGGGGAGACCTCCATGCTCTGCAGTCCGGCCAGGGAGCCGACGCGGTCCGAGGTGAACTCGAAGAGCTCGTCGAGGTCCCGGCAGTGCGCGACGGCGTGGACGTTGTACGGCCCGGAGACGGCCGCGGCGAAGGCGATCCCCGGTTCCCGCGCCAGCGCGCGCCCGACCTCCTTCACCGCCGAGGGATGCACCCGCAGCCACAGGTTCGCCCGTGCGTGGTACCCGAGGGCGGCCGCCGCGATCTCGACGTCGATGTGCACGGCCCGGCGCTCCAGCAGGGAGTGCAGACGGCGGGATACGCGTCCCGGAGTGGAACCGGCCGCCGCGGCCAGGTCGACGAGGGAGGCCCGGCCGTCCACCGCGAGGGCGTCGCAGATCCGCTCGTCCTCGGCGGTCAGCACCACCGGTTCGCGGGCGACCACGGGGACTTCGGCGAACGGGGAGCCCTCGCTCCCGAGCAGGGCCTCCTGCTCCGGGGAGAGCACACCCTCCAGCGCCGCCCAGTAGTGGCCGCGTCCGCCCAGGAACTGACGGAGCATCGCGAAGGCGTTGATGTCGAGCACCGCCGCCGTGCGCGGCAGCCGCCGGCCGAGCAGTTCCTCACGCTGCTCCCGGTTCCGGGACTGGATCGCACACGTGATCTCGTAACCGGCCGCGCTCAGTGCCACCCAGTTGACGTCCTCCCGCCGGGCGAGCGCCTCGGCGATCGCCGAGACACTGCCGGGGCGGCAGCGCAACCGCACCAGCCATCTGCTCTGCCCCAGCGCCCCCGGGTTCACCACACCGGTGACCCGCAGGACCCCCTCGCCCCGCAGCCGCCGATACCGGCGGTTGACGGCGGCCTCGGTGAGGCCGAGCGCACCCGCGAGCGCGGCGAAGGGAGCCCGCGGAGCGATCTGCAGCGCGCGGATGATCCGCACATCCTCGGACCGCACGGCGAAGGATTCAGACATCGGAGCATCCCGCATGACGGGAATCCTACAGAAACACCCTCCGGAGTCCTGTCGGCGACGGCGGGGCGCGGAGACTTGCCGTGTACGTCACCCACCGCGCAGCATCCACTGCGCACCACCCACCAGCCACCTCGCACCGAACGGAGATGACCTCGGATGTCGTCGACCGCCGGGAACCGGCACACCTCGGCCGCCCCGAACACCCCGGACGCCCCTGACCTCCCCTCCGCTCCCACCGCCCTCGTCGTCGGCGCCTCGCGCGGGCTCGGCCACGCGATAGCGGCCGAGCTCCTGGACCGGGGGTGGCACGTCTTCGGCACGGTCCGTGACACCACCGCCCGCACCCCCCTGCACGACCTCGCGGACCGGTCCGACGGGCGGGTCACCGTCGAGCACCTGGACATCAACGAGCCCGCCCACCTCGCGCCCCTGCACGACCGACTCGCCGCGCGCCGGCTGGACCTCCTCCTCGTCAACGCGGGCACCACCAACAACGTGGACACCCCGATCGGGGCGGTGCCCACGGCCGACTTCGTCGACATCATGGTCACCAACGCGCTCGGTCCGATGCGCGTCATCGAGGCGCTCGAAGACCTCGTGCCGGACACCGGTCTGATCGCGGCGATGTCCTCAGGGCAGGGCAGCATCACGAACAACACCACGGGTGGCCGCGAGGTCTACCGGGGCAGCAAGGCCGCCCTGAACATGTTCCTGCGCGGCTTCGCCGCCCGGCAGGCCGGGACCCGCCGCGCCCTCGTCCTCATGGCGCCGGGCTGGATCCGTACCGCGCTCGGCGGTCCGGACGTCCCGTACACCATCGAGGAGAGCGTCCCCCTGATCGTCGACGTCCTCCTCTCCCGGCAGGGCACACCCGGCCTGGCGTACCTGGACCGCTGGGGCAAGACCGTTCCGTGGTGAGTTGCCGGGGCGGACCGCGGGCCGAGGGTCCGGTCGCCGCCCCGCCGCCCCGCCGCCCCGCCGGCACTTGTCAGCCGCCGTCCGGTCCGGTGCCTTCGGGAGCGGTGCCGTCCGCGACGAGCGCCGGGCCCCAGCCGAGGGTCATCACCGCGTACGTCTCTCCCGCCACCGGCGGACGGGTCCACGAGCGAGTGGTGAAGGTGTGCAGCCGGCCGTGCAGGAGAGCGTGCCGCGGCAGACGGACGCCGAACTCCTCGGCCACCGCAGTCAGCACCGCCTGTTCCGCCGCGGCATCCTCCTTCGTCCGGCCGAAGAACCGGCTCGGCGCCAGCGCGTCCGGTATCGCGCCGCTCGTGCGGATCTCCCCGGCCTCGTAGGTGAAGGCGTACTCCTCGACGCCGTCTCGCGCCACCGACAGGTGGAAGGACGGCCTCCCGTGGCCAGCCCTCAGCCCGCTCCACACCACCACCGCGCGGGTCCCCTCACTCGCCGCCCCGGCCGGGGAGACGAAGCGCTGCCCGTTGAACGGAGCGGGTTCCGCGTCGAAGGCGAAGCTCCAGCCGGGGCCGGCCCGGCCGACGGCCATGAGCGCCTTGTCGTCGTAGGAGGAGAACTCCCTCTTGTCGCTCCGCACCCGGTGCGCGTCCCACAGGGTCATGGGCTCCTTCAGCGCGGTTCCCCCGTCTGTGAGCCGCCCGGGCAGGTCCGCCGGTTCGACGCCCTCCACCAGCACGAAGCGATAGGAACCGCGCCTGTTGCCAGGGTCCGGCTCCGCCAGCCACGCGAGGCCCTCCGGATCGTCACCGGCCGTCGGTGACGGTGCCGCACCCCGCTGTCCGCCCCTCGGCGTGGACAGCAGTTCCTCCGCCCGCGGTGGGGTCAGCAGGGGGCCGAGCAGCGGGTCGGCCACCCAGCCCAGCGGTGCCAGGTGGTCCGGCCCCAGCGGCTCCCACAGGGGCAACGCGTTCCTCAGCGTCCGCCACGCCCCGTCGGTGTCGCCCCACCGCGCCAACTCCCGCGCCTCGCCGACCGCCTCCCCGAACGGCCCGGCCGGCGCGTACCGGTACGTGCCGGTGCGCACCTGGTCCAGGGTCGCGTAGGCACGTGCCAGCAACTCCTCGTCGGCACCGCGCAGGTGGAACTTCAGCGTGGAGTCGTCCCGGTAGGAGTGCGCCACGTGCTCGACCACCAGCGGCGGCAGCAGTTCGGGTGCGTACCGCGGGTCCGCGGCCAGGCCGTCGTAATACACCAGGTAGGTGCGTCCGAGCAGACGGCGTATCTGGTCGCCCAGCGCGGTGGCCCGCGGCCTGCCGTACGCCTTGGCCTCGTCCAGTGCCCGAAGCGCCCGCTCCCAGTCACCGCGCAGCGCGTCGAGCCGGGCCACCTCCACAAGGGCGTCCAGCTCGCGCGTCGTGTCGTTGACGAACTCCGCGCCGCCGTCCCCGTCGTGCGCACGCAGGCGGTGGAACTCCCTGTGCATCTCGCACATGAACTCCCGGAAGCTCGCGTGCCGTTCGGGCGGCGCGGCCCGCCAGCCCGCCCAGGTGTACACCGGCCACTCGCCGTGCTCGTCCACGTCCTCGGGATCCATGAGCACGTACAGGCCGTCGGACTCGACGTCCAACTGCAGCCCTTTCCGCCAGATGTCCACCTCCTTGCGCTCCTGGGGAGTGGCGTCCTCCGCCAGGTAGTCCTCGAAGTCGTCGGCGAGACCGGAGCCGTTGTCGTGCCAGCGCGCCTCCTCGGTGCCCGCCAGCAGCCACAGGAAGCCGCCCGCGTGCCGCCAGCCGTCGGAGACAGCGAGGAACTCCCGGTACGACGGAGGCATCCGGCGGCCGAGACGCGCCTCCATGGCGGTGATCCGCTCCTCGGACGCGGGCGGGAAACCCAGCCACCGCGCCTGCCGGGCGGCCTCGTCGCCCTCGAGCCCGCTCGTGCCGTCCTGGCAGTCCGCCCACTCTCCACTCCATGTGAGCAGGAAGGGGCGCCAGTCGAAGGTCGTGGTCTGCGTCATGTCCCGGATGCTGCCACTCACCACTGACAACGCCCCCGTGCCCGACCCGGCCGCCGGGCGCGTCCGCTGCCACAGCTTCTGCCACGCCTCTTGACACCTTGTCATGAGCGCCCGGACACTCCGTGCATGGGAGAGCGCTCTCCCGCACTCTCCCACGGTCTCCCGCACACTCACCGAGCACCCCGGAGCACTCCGGGAGCACCTACCGAGCACCTCACGCCCTCCCGCGTCCTCGCACGACCTCCACCCCCCACACTCAGGAGGCGTTCATGCCCCGCAGATCGAAGGCCCTCTCCGGAACGCTGATCGCGGGCGCGCTGCTGTGCGCCACGTTCGGCGCCGGCGGCATCGCCCTGAGCGCCGACGCCGACGCCGCGGCACCCGGCACCACGGCAGCCGCCTCGCACACCGCCGCGCACGCGGGCCACTCCGGCAACGCCATGCCCGTGTCCACCGCATCGTCCCCGGACGACCCCGACGGCGACGGGTACATCCCGGCGAACCCGCCGGTCACCGGGGTCACCCCCTCCACGCAGAACCCGCCGCACCGCTACTTCCACGAGTTCCAGGCCAACTGCGGCGTCACCCACACCGCCCCCGACGACCCGATCGTGTACCCGCAGCAGCCGGGCAAGTCCCACGACCACACGTTCATGGGCAACACCACCACGAACGCCAACAGTTCGACCGCCTCGCTGGCCGCGGGCGGCACCACCTGCAAGGCCCCCGGCGACCTCTCCGGCTACTGGATGCCCACCCTGCTCAACGACGGGAAGCCGGTGCTCCCGGTCGGCCCCCAGACGATCTACTACAAAGCCGGCGTCACCGACTACACCAGCGTCCGGCCCTTCCCCAAGGGACTGCGGTTCGTCGTCGCCAACCCGATGCAGAGCGCCGCCGAGTTCCGGAACCACCCCGGCTTCGTCGAGGGCTGGGAGTGCGGTGACAGCTTCTTCAACACCGAGTTCCCGGCGAGCTGCCCGGACCGTCCCGACGTCCAGCTCAACATCCGGTTCCAGGCCCCCAGTTGCTGGGACGGCACGTACCTCGACACGCCCGACCACAAGAGCCACATGGCCTACCCGGTGGTCAAGGCCGGCACCAACGACAACATCTGCCCCACCGACCACCCAGTGGCGCTGCCGATGATCGAGTTCAAGATGGCGTTCCCGGTGAACGGCGACATGTCACGGGTCACGCTGGCCAGCGGCTCCGGGCACAGCTTCCACTACGACTTCTTCAACGCCTGGGACGACGCCACGCTGAAGGCGCTGGTCGACCACTGCGTCGTCGGCGGACTGCAGTGCGACGCGCGCGGCTACGACCAGACGCACCCGGAGGCGGGAGCGGCACTCGACGAGAACTACCGGCTTCCGTAGTCGGACTCCGCAACCGGCTCCCGTGACCGGCTTCCGTAGTCGGATTCCGCAACCGGCCCACGCGGCCGGATCCCGTATCCGGCTCGCGTCCTCACCGAACCGGCCTGCGCAACCGGCGAACGTAACCACCGAGAAGGACACCGTGACCCCACCCCGCACCCGTGCCCGCCGCCTCCTGGCCCCCCTCACCGTCGGCGCCCTCGTGGCGGGCGCCCTGGCGGCACTCCCCGCGACCGCGGCGCACGCCGCCGGCAGCGTCGTCAAGGTGACCGGCTCCCAGGGACACTGGCAGCTCACCGTCGACGGCAGCCCGTACCGCGTCAAGGGCCTCACCTGGGGCCCGTCCGTCGCCGACGCCGAGAAGTACCTGCCCGACCTGCAGTCCATGGGCGTCAACACCATCCGCACCTGGGGCACAGACGCCTCCAGCAAGCCCCTGTTCGACGCCGCGGCCGCGCACGGCATCAAGGTCGTCGCCGGGTTCTGGCTCCAGCCCGGCGGCGGCCCCGGCTCCGGCGGCTGTGTCAACTACCTCACCGACACCGCGTACAAGAAGCAGGTCCTCGACGAGTTTCCCAAGTGGGTGCGGACCTACAAGGACAACCCCGGCGTCCTCATGTGGGACGTCGGCAACGAGTCCGTGCTCGGCCTGCGGAACTGCTACAGCGGCGACGAACTGGAGCGCCAGCGCGACGCCTACACCACCCTCGTCAACGACATCACCAAGAAGATCCACGGCATCGACCCCGACCACCCGGTCACCTCCACCGACGCCTGGGTCGGCGCCTGGCCGTACTACAAGAAGAACGCGCCCGACCTGGACCTGTACGCCGTCAACTCCTACAACGGCGTCTGCGACGTGCGGTCCGCGTGGGAACAGGGCGGCTACACCAAGCCGTACATCGTCACCGAGACCGGGCCCGCGGGGGAGTGGGAGGTGCCCGACGACGCCAACGGGGTCCCGCAGGAGCCGAGCGACCAGGCCAAGGCCGACGGATACACCAAGGCCTGGGGCTGCGTCACCGGACACGAGGGCGTCGCCCTGGGCGCCACCATGTTCCACTACGGCACCGAGTACGACTTCGGCGGCATCTGGTTCAACCTGCTGCCCGCGGGCCAGAAACGGCTGTCGTACTACGCGGTGAAGCGGGCCTATGGAAAGGACACCTCCCACGACAACACACCACCGGTCATCAGTGATCTGTCCGTCGAGGGCGGTGCGGGCGCGGTGCCTGCCGGACGCGCGGTCACCCTCGACGTCCGGGCGAGCGACCCCGACGGCGACCCGATCACCTACGAGGTGCTCGACAACAGCAACTACGTCGACGGCGGCAAGCAGTTGAACTCACTGCCGTTCACCGGTCCGGGCGCCGGCCGGCTGTCGTTCACGGCCCCCGACCGGCCCGGCGTGTGGAAGGTCTACGTCAAGGCGACCGACGGGCACGGCAACGTCGGTGTGGAGACCCGCTCGATGCGGGTCGTGCCGCCCGAGGTGGGCGGCACCAACCTGGCGCTGCGCAGACCGGCCACCGCCTCCTCCTTCCAGCCGAGTTACGGGGACTGCCCGTGCACGGCGGCCGACGCGGTCGACGGCGACCCCGCCACCCGCTGGGCCAGCGACTGGAGCGACCCGCAGTGGCTCCAGGTGGACCTCGGCAGCCGCACCTCGTTCCGCCACGTCCAACTGGTGTGGGAGTCCTCCTACGCCAAGGCGTACACCGTCCAGGCCTCCGACGACGGACAGGCCTGGCGGACGGTGCGCACGGTGACGGACGGCAACGGCGGCGTCGACGACTTCGACGTCACCGGGACCGGCCGCTACGTCCGCGTCGACGGCACGGCACGCGGCACCGGTTACGGCTACTCGCTGTACGAGTTCGGCGTCTACGGCTGAGCGGGCCGGGGGAGCGCTCTGTTCGCGGTGATCGCCGGGCCGTTAAGGTGCGTGGCATGAGCAGGAGGGCTCCCACGCTGGAGGACGTCGCCCGGGAGGCCGGTGTGTCCCGGGCGACGGTCTCGCGGGTCGTCAATGGCATCCGCAACGTGGACCCCGCGATCCAGGACGTGGTCCGCCGGGCCATCGCCCGCACCGGCTACGCCCCCAACCGGGCGGCGCGTTCGCTGGTGACCCGACGCGCCGAGACCGTCGCCCTGGTGGTCTCCGGGGCGGGGGAGCCGCCGGAGGACACCCAGGAGGCGTTCGCCGCACGGGTGTTCACCGATCCCTTCTTCGGCCGGGTGGTGGCCGGCGTCGTCGGCTATCTGCGCCCGCACTCGATGTACCCGGTGCTGATGTTCGCCGACTCCCCGCAGGACCGGCACGAGGTGCTGACCTATCTGCGGCAGGGCCGCGCCGACGGCGCGCTCGTCGTCTCCACGCACGCCGACGACCCACTGCCCGCACTGCTCGCCGAACAGGCCCTGCCCGCCGTCCTGTTCGCGCGCCCCGGGCACCCCGTCCCGCTCAGCCACGTGGACCTGGACCACCGGGCCGGCGGCCGGCTCGCCGCGGAACACCTGCTGGCACGCGGCTGCCGGCGGCCCGCCACCGTGTCCGGGCCGCTGGACGTCGCGGCGAGCCGGGAGCGCCTGGCCGGTTTCCGCGAGGCGCTCACCCGCTCGGGACACGATCCGGTGCCCGTCCAGGAGGGGGGCTTCACGCACGACAGCGGCGTCGCCGCCATGACCCGGCTGCTCGCCGAACTGCCCGGCCTGGACGGTGTGTTCGCGGCCAACGACCTGATGGCGCAAGGCGCCTGCGAGGTGCTGCGCGCACACGGCAGACGGGTGCCGGACGACGTCGCCGTGGTCGGGTTCGACGACTCCGCCGTCGCCCGGACGTCCCGCCCCGCGCTGACCACGGTGCGGCAGCCGGTGGAGGACATGGCGGCCCGGATGGCCCGCCTCCTCGACGAGCACGTCCGGGGCGAGCGCACCGAACCGGCGTCGGTGGTCTTCGCCCCGGAGCTGGTCGTCCGCGACTCCGCGTGACGGCTGCGCGGGACCCGGCTCAGGCGACCTGGGGGCCCCGGCTCCCGGTGGTCGCGCTCAGGCGTCCTGCGGATACCAGCGCAGCTCCACCGTGTTGCCGTCCGGGTCCCGGACGTAGAGGGAGAGGGCGGTGCCCCGGGCGCCGTAGCGTTCGCCGGGCCCGTCCAGCACGGTGAAGACCCCCGAGTCGACGACCTCCTGCCAGTCGAGCGGCTCGACCACCAGACAGATGTGATCGACGTTGGAAGCGCCCCCCGGCCGCCCTGCGGGCACCTGCACCAGGTCGATGATGGTGGTGGGGCTGACCCGCACGGAGGGGAACGGCGCCCGGCCGGCCCGCCACTTTGCCACCCGTACGGGCTCCAGCCCCAGCGGGCCGGTGTAGAAGTCGAGCGAACGCTCGATGTCGGCGACGTTCAGGACGAGGTGGTCGAAGGCGATCACACGCATGGATGTCTCCCGAATGAGAGCCGGAGCGGTGCAACGGTGTGACGGCGGTCCACCGGTGAGGGACCCGACGCGAGCGCGCCGCCGCGTTCAGCATGGCCGGACGGCCGTCCATCGGTCCAACACATGCTTGTCATCCGATCCATCGTGTTCCACGATCGATCCCCATGGATCTCCAGCAGATGCGCTACGTCCTCGCGGTCGCGGACACCGGCGGCTTCACCCGCGCCGCCGAGCGGTGCCACATCGTGCAGTCGGCGCTCAGCCACCAAGTGGCCCGGCTGGAACGAGAACTGGGCGCCCGGCTGTTCGAGCGGACCAGCCGCCGGGTCCGGCTCACCCCCGCGGGCGAGGCGTTCCTGCCGGCCGCCCGGCAGGCCCTTGAGGCGGCCGAGCGGGCCCGGGCCGAGGTCGCGGCGGCCACCGGCGAGATACGCGGCACGCTCACCCTCGGCTCGATCCCCACCTTCGCGGCCCTCGACCTCCCGGCGCTGCTCCGCGACTACCGGCTGCGCCACCCGCACGTACGGATCCGTCTGCGCACGGGCTCCAGCGAGCGGTTCGTCGAGCAGGTGCGCGAGGGCACGCTCGACGCCGCGCTCCTCGGCGTGCCCCCGGGATTCCGGCCGCAGGGCGTCCGGGACCGTGAGCTCCGCCAGGGCCGGCACGTCGCCGTGGTCGCCCCCGGCCATCCGCTGGCCGACGAGGACCGGGTCGACCTGCGCCGCGTCGCCGACGAGGTGTTCGTGGACTTCGCCGACGGCAGTGCCGCCCGTGCCCAGTCGGACCGGGCGTTCGCGGCGGCGGGCCTGCGCCGCGAGGTCGCCTTCGAGGTGTCCGGCGTGGAACTGATGGTCCGCATGGTCCGCCACGGCCTCGGCATCGCCCTGTTGCCCGAGGCGTTCACCGCCGAGCTGCACGGCGTGCGGTGCGTGGCGCTCACCGACGGCCCCGTACGCGTCGAACACCTCATCTGGAGCCGCTTCCCGCCACCCCCTGCGGCGGCCGCGTTCCTCGCCCTGTTGGACACCGGTACCCCTCCGCGATGACACCGTCGACCGGGAGGTGTCCGTCGTCCGCACCGGTGACGGCCCTCTTCCCAGGGACTTCACGGTCACCGACGACGACCGGGAGAGCACCGTGCTGACCGCGTCCCGGGGCATCTCGCTCCATCCGCACAGGATCCTGCGGCCCGCCCCGGCCGGTCCCTCCCCCCGCAGAGGGCGGGGCAGGTCACCGGAACCTGGCAGACCCCGGACGGCGGCTCCGCCCGCGGGGTGTTCGCCGTTCCGTACGGCGACGGTTCCCGGGCGTAGCCGTCCGGCCGGCCATCCCGGCATCCCGGCCGTTCGGCCGTCGTCTTCAGCGTGCCCGGCCCGGCAGGCTCGCCGCCCTGACGTCCAGCGCCCGCCGGGCCGCCGCCACGAGGGCCGGGTCGGTGACGAAGTGGGTGTCCTCGTCGGCGGTGGTTCCCGCCGCGCCGAGGGGCGTCCAGATGCCCGTGCGGCGTGGCTCGGCGCGGTGCTTGGCCGAGAGGTGCACGGCCGCGACGCCCGCGCCGACCAGCGCGGGAATGTCGGTCACGCGTACACCTCCGCCCGCCATGACCTCCAGTCCGGGCGCCGCGGCGACCATCGCGGTCAGCGTGGCCGACCCCTCCGCCGCGGTGGCCGCGCCGCCCGAGCTGAGGACCCGGGTGACACCGAGCGGGAGGAGCAGCGCGGCGGTGGCGACCGGGTCGGCCGACTGGTCGACGGCCCGGTGCAGGGTGACGTCGACAGGCCGGCCCCCGTCGTGGGCGGCGTCCGCGAGGCGGGCGACGGCGTCGGTGTCCAGGGTGCCCCCGGCGGTGAGCGCGCCGACGACCACCCCGGCCGCGCCGGACGCGACGACGGAGCGCACCTCGGCGACCATGAGGGCGATCTCCTCGGCGTCGTACACGAAGTCACCGGGACGGCACCGCACGAGGGCGTGCACCGGCGGCCCGACGGCCGCGGCCGCCTCCACCACGGCCGCCGACGGGGTCAGTCCGCCCAGTTCGAGCGCGGTGCACAGCTCGACCCGGTCCGCACCGTGCGCGAGGGCGGTCCGTGCCCCGGCCGGGGAGGTGACGGCGATCTCCAGCGCGGCGACGGCACTCCCGCCGGTCACTCGTCCTCCCCGGTGAGCGGCAGGTCGGAGGCCGGAATGATCCGTGCCGTCAGATCCGGGTCGGGCATGTCGCGGTCGAAGGGGAACAGGGGCCGGCGGACGCGGTGGTGGCCGAGCCGTACCAGGTCCTGGTCGACGCCGCCCGGGGTGAGCGCCATCTTCCAGCCCACGGCCATGTCGAACAGCTCCGGCTCCAGGTAACCGATCTTCACGACGACGATGTCGGCGGAGCGGGGGTCGAGGTCCAGGTCGGTGAAGTCGTGCTCGTGGTGGTACGGCTTGCGCAGCCGGGTGAGGATCGCGTACACGCTGCCGACGCGGATCACGACCTCGGTCTCCGCGTCCCGGTCGCCGTACCGGATCGCGTGCACCACCCCGGTGAGGGTGACGGGCCCGGCGTGCCGGTCGTCCACCTCCGCCCCGGCGGTGACGGTGACGGTGGCACCCACTCCGGCGGCGACCGCGGCGTCCACGGCGGCGGGGCCCGGCACCGAGGCGTACAGCACCGTCGGACCGTCGTCCTTCCGGAACTCCGGCCGCTCAAGCAGCCGGGTCAGCCCCCAGGTGACGTCGCCCGCGCCGCCCGCGGTGGGGTTGTCGCCGGTGTCGCTGAGGAAGTACGGCCGGTCCGGCGAGGCCAGGGCCTCGTCGAGGATGCCGTCGAACGTGCCGGTCGGGGCGACGAAGTCGAAGTCGTGACGGGCGTCCCAGAAGCCGCGCGCGAGGCGTTCGGCGCCGGCCGCCACGGCGTCCCGGTCGGTTCCGGTGACGACGACGGCCGCGCGGTTGCGGGGCTCGTCGGCCCAGGCGTAACCCACCCATATCGCCGCGTCGATGACGCCGTCCGAGGCCTCGACCTCCTCGACCGCCGCGTACACGCTCCGCGCGGGCTCGATCCGGGTGGAGGTCTGCTCCCCGGCCAGCAGGACCGGCACCGGCACCCATGCCTTCACCGGGCGGGGGCCGCCGGACGCCAGCAGGTCGACCAGGTTGCGCACGGCGCGCTCCTTGGTCTCCATGTGGTCCTCGTGCGGGGCCGTCCGGTAGCACGTGATCAGGTCGCTGCGGTGGGCCAGTTCGCGGGAGACGTTGCCGTGCAGGTCCATCGAGGTGGAGACGAGGACGCCGGGGCCGACGGTGGCGCGGATGCGCTCCAGCAGGACGGCCTCGGCGTCGTCGACGCCCTCCACGGTCATCGCGCCGTGGATGTCGTACCACAGACCGTCGAGCCGCGGGAGCGCGGCGAGGCGCTCGACGAGCTCGTCGGTGAGCGCGGTCCAGGCGGCGGCGGTGACCGTGCCGCCGGGCAGCGACTTGCCCACCAGCGCACCGTGCCAGTCGGCGGCCTCGCACAGTTCCTCGCCCGGGGCGAGGAAGGGGTAGCGGTCGAGCACCTCGGCGCCGCGCGAGGGGTGGAAGGCGGGGGCCTCGGTGCGGGCCGGGGAGAAGGTGGACGACTCGATGCCGAGCCCGGCGACGGCGATGACCGGACGGGCGGCGGCGGGACGTGCGGGGCCGGCGGGGGAGGCGGCGGTTTCCGACATGGTTCTCCGTACGGGGGTGGGACGCGGGTGAGTCAGGGGGTGCGGGGTGCGAGGCGGTCCGGGCGCCCGGTGCCGGAAGCGCCGGCGCCGAGGCCGCGCAGGGCGTCGGCCATGGCGTGCTGCAGCGCGAACTGTCCGGCGCCCACGACACCGGCGTCGGCGCCGAGGCGGGCGCGTTCGATGGTGAGGTGCTCGGTGACCATCGGATGGCAGCTCTCGTAGAGCCGGCTGCGGACGGCGGCCACGAAGGGTTCCAGGGTGGAGAGGATGCCGCCCAGGTAGACGGCGTCCGGATTGAAGAAGTTGACGTTGGCGGCGAGGACCTGACCGAGGTGCTCCCCGGCCCGGCGCACCGCGCGCGTCGCCTCGGGATCGGCGTCGGCGGCGAGCCGCACCACGTCCTCGGGGCTGTCGACGTCGGCGCCGCGCTCGCGCAGGATGCGCACCAGCGCGGCCCCGGAGGCCACCGTCTCCAGACAGCCGGTCTTGCCGCACGAGCAGGGGATGTCGGCGCCGCCGTCGATACGGATGTGGGTGATGTCGCCGGCGGCACCGGTGGCGCCCCGGTAGAGGTGACCGTCGACGATGACACCGGCGCCGATCGCCGAACCGATCTTCACCATGATCGACTGCCGGTGCTCGGCGGGCCGCACGGTGTGCTCGCCCATCGCCATGCAGTTGGCGTCGTTGTCCACCGCGACCGCGACGCCGAAGCGGTCCCGCAGCCAGTCGGCGACGGGGAAGCGGTTCCAGCCCGGCATCCGGGACGGCAGCATGACGGCCCTGGACTCGACGTCGACCGGACCCGGCAGCGAGAGCCCGACCCCGCACAGCCGGTCGCGGCCCTGCTCCTCCGCCAGTGCCTCCAGTGTGTCCGCGAGCCGGGGCAGTGCCTCCTCGGGACCGTCGGCGATGACGAACGGCACGGTGGTGACCCGGCTCAGCCGGCCGCCGGGCAGTACCGCGCCGATGCGGGCGTGCCGGCCGCCCAGGTCGGCGGCGACCGCGAACTGGTCTGTCCCGCCGAGGCGCAGCACCTTGCGCGGCCGCCCGCCGGTGGACGAGTGGGTGCCCTCCTCAGCGATCAGCCCGCGCTCCACCAACTGCCCCACGGTGAGGGAGATGGTGGAGGGGGCCGCGCCGAGCAGGGCCGCGAGTTCCGCGCGTGAGGAGGCCTGGCCCGAGGCCACGAGCTCCAGGACCCGGGCGGCGAGCGGGGAGTTCCCCTTCACGGACTTCCCCTTCACGGACCGGCCTTCCACGGACTGGTCCTTCGCGGGCCGGCGGTTCCGGGCACTTATTTCAGTCATGTACGAAGTAACTTCCGCAACGGTGGGTGTGGCGAAGACAGTACGCCCGCAGGACGCGGACGGGAACCGTCTTCCGGGTGGCAATACCAAGGGTGAAAGTGGCACCAATAGGGATGAAGGCGGCCATATCCCGGCCTGACGCACACTCATGAAAGCCGCGCCGAGTTCGCGGGCACTTAATTTTTACCGATCCTTGTTTGTTCGGCAGACGTGTGGGACGTTGACTGTCGTGCAGACAGCGCCGGTTCCCGCGGCGCCCACCCCGGCCGTCGCCGGGGCCTCTCACGGGTCCTTCCACTTCGAGGAGAGTCATGTTCCCTGCTCGCACGGCGACCGGCCGCCGCTGGGCCCTGGTCGCGGGTGCCGCCGTCACCTCCGGCGCTCTGCTCACCGGTTGTTCCGGGGGCGGCGACTCGTCGTCCGGCGGACACTCGGCGGACAGCATCAACTACGCGCTCCCGGCCAACTTCACGCCGAACTGGATCCTCCCGATCGGCACCGCCGCGCACCTCAACACCAACAACTCCTCCATATCCCAGGTCCTCTGGGAGCCGCTCATCGCCTACGACGGCTCCACCGGCCAGGTCGGCTGGAACAAGGACAACTCCCTCGCCACGGCCGCGAAGTTCGCCGGCGACAACAAGAGCGTGACCGTCACCCTCGGCAACCGGCACTGGAGCGACGGCAAGCCGGTCACCTCGCGCGACGTGGAGTTCTGGTTCAACCTGGTGAAGGCGGACAAGGCCGACTGGGCGAACTACAGCCCGGGCAAGGCGCCGGACAACTGGACCTCGTTCAAGACCGTCGACGACACGCACTTCACCCTCACCTTCGACAAGGCGTACAACCAACAGTGGATGCTCGCCAACGAGTTGAGCATGATCCGCCCCATGCCGCAGCACGTGTGGGACAAGACCGGTGACTCCGCCGGTGTCTCGGACCAGGACCGCACCGCCGCCGGCGCCAAGAAGGTGTGGGCCTACCTCAACAAGGCCGCCAAGAACATCTCCGGCTACGCGAGCGACCCGCTCTGGAAGACGGTCAGTGGCCCGTACACGCTGAAATCCTTCTCCACCGCCGGCAAGGTCCAGCTCGCCGCCAACGCCAAGTACGACGGCGGCGGCAAGGCCCACATCAAAACCGTCAACCTGCTCCCGTTCACCACGACCGACGCCGAGGCCAACGCACTGCGGGCCGGCTCGGTCGACTACGGCTACATCAACGCCACCGACCTCGGCCAGGAGGCCTCCTTCACGTCGCGGGGCTACAGCGTCAAGCCGTGGGCGGGCTGGGCGATCACCTACATGCCCTACAACTTCAACAACCCGGCCATGGGCGCCGTCTTCAAGCAGCTCTACGCCCGCCAGGCGATCCAGATGTCGGTGGACCAGAAGAGCCTGTCCAAGGTCATCTTCAACGGCACGGCCGTGCCCACCTTCGGCCCGATCCCGCAGGGTCAGAGCTCCGACTTCGTCTCCCCGGTGCAGAAGGACAACCCGTACCCCTTCGACACCGCCAAGGCCAAGCAGCTGCTGACCTCGCACGGCTGGACCGAGCAGGGCGGCACCATGGTGTGCACCGACGCGGGCAGCGGCGACGACCAGTGCGGCAAGGGTGTCGCCAAGGGCACCACGTTCCGCATGCAGGTGCTGTCGCAGTCCGGCTCGGCCGTCACCGACAACATGATGAGCGCGCTGCAGTCCTCCTTCGAGAAGACCGGCATCAAGTTCACCATCAAGACCGCCCCGGTCAACTCCGTGCTCTCGCAGTCCGGTCAGTGCAAGCAGGGGGACGCCGGCTGCAAGTGGCAGCTCTCCTTCTTCGGTACCGCGGGCAGCTGGTACTTCCCGGCGTACCCGAGCGGCGACTCGCTGTTCCAGACCGGCGGCGGCTCCAACTTCGGCAACTACTCCAACCCGTCGGTGGACAAGCTGATCGACCGGACCACCACCTCCGAATCCACCGAGGCGGTCCAGGAGTACAGCGCCGCACTGGCCAAGGACCTGCCCGTGATCTGGCTCCCGGAGCCCGACTACCAGGTCTCCGTCGTCAAGGACGGACTCGGTGGCTTCGCCCAGGACTCCCTCGCCAACTTCCACCCCGCCATGTGGACGTGGACCGGCAAGTGAGCCCGGCCGGTGACCCCGCGCACCCCTGAGCCGAAGCGACCGGAAAACACATGAGCACCTCAACGTTCCTGATTCGACGCGTCCTCCAGGCCCTCGCCGTCGTCGTCATCGTCACGATCGTCGTCTTCGCCCTGCTGCACGCCCTGCCCGGCGGCCCCGCCCGAGGCATCCTCGGCCCCCAGGCCACCGCCCAGCAGATCGCCCGCTTCAACCACGAACAGGGGCTCGACAAGCCCCTGCCCGTGCAGTACTTCTACTACCTCGATCAGCTGCTGCACGGTGACCTCGGCACCTCGTACACCCTCAACGCGCCGGTCTCCCGGCTCATCGGGGAACGGCTGCCGAAGACCCTCGTCCTCACCGTCCTGTCGGCCGTCATCGGGCTGCTCCTGGCGATCCCGCTGGGCATGTGGCAGGCGGTACGGCGCAACCGGCCCGTGGACTACGTCATCACCACACTCAGCTTCATCGCCTATTCCACCCCCGTCTACTTCCTCGGCCTCGTCCTCGTCCTGGTGTTCAGCCAGGTACTGCCCTGGTTCCCCTCCCAGGCACCGCAGGGCGACTCCCTGGCCGACGTGCTCTCCGATCCCAAGGCACTGGTTCTGCCCGTGGTCGCCGGCGCCGCCTCCATGATCGCGGTGTTCAGCCGCTACATGCGCGCCGCCACCCTGGAGAACCTCTCCGAGGACTACGTCAGGACGGCGCGGGCCGGCGGCGCCCGCTCCCGCGCCATCCTGCGGGGGCACGTCTTCCGCAACTCCCTGACCCCGGTGGTCGCCATGCTCGGCTACTACGTGCCCGTCCTCTTCGGTGGCGCGCTCGTGGTGGAGCAGCTCTTCAACTACCCGGGGATGGGGCTGCTGTTCTGGTCCGCCGCGCAGGCGTCCGACTATCCCGTCCTGCTGGGCTGCGTCCTGGTCATCGCCCTCGCCACCGTGGTCGGCACACTCCTCGCCGACATCGTCCAACGCGTCATCGACCCCCGAGTGAAGGCAGGCAGGGCATGAGCGCCATCCTCCAGCCGGCCGAACTGCCCGGCGCGACCGACACCCCGATCGAGGGCGCCTCCGGCCTCCGGCTCGCCGTCCGGCGCTTCCTGCGCAACCGGCTCGCCGTCGCCGGGCTCTGCGTCGTCGCCCTCTTCGTCCTGTTCTGCTTCGTGGGCCCGCTCGTGTACTCCACGGACCAGACCCACACCGCGCTCCAGCAGGTCAACCTCTCCCCGAGCGGGAACCACTGGCTCGGCACCGACGCCGTCGGCCACGACGAACTCGGCCGGCTCATGTACGGCGGCAAGGTGTCCCTCGTCGTCGGCCTCGCCGCGGGCGTCCTGGCCACCGTCATCGGCACCCTGTGGGGCGCCACCGCCGGATACGCGGGCGGGTGGATCGACGCGGCGATGATGCGTGTCGTGGACGCCGGCATCGCCATCCCCGCCCTGTTCATCCTGCTCGTCGTCTCCGCCATCACCACCCCCGGTCTCGCCGGGATGATCCTGATCCTCGGCCTGGTGTCCTGGCTCGTGCCCTCCCGGCTCATCCGGGCCGAGACCCTGAGCCTGAAGAACCGCGACTACGTCCTCACCCTGCGCGCCATCGGCGGCACGCACGCCCGCGCCATCCTGCGGCACATCCTGCCCAACTCCGTGTCCACCATCATCGTGGCCACCACCTTCCAGATCGCCGACGCCATCCTCCTCGTCGCCTACGTCTCCTACCTCGGCCTCGGCGTGCAACCGCCGTCCACCGACTGGGGCGGAATGCTCTCGGCGGGGCTCAACGCCGCCTACTCCGGCTACTGGTGGCTCATCCTGCCGCCGGGCCTGGCCATCATCCTGGTGGTGTGGGCGTTCAACGCGATCGGGGACGGGCTCCGCGACGCATTCGACGTGAGGGGACGAGGATGACCGCCCAGCCCGACGACACCGCGACGGCGGCCGAGCCGATACTCGAACTCGACGACCTCGGCGTCGTCTTCACCACCGAGTCCGCGCGGGTCCCCGCCGTGCGCGGGGTGTCCCTCCAGGTCCGGCCCGGCGAGACCCTCGCCCTGGTCGGCGAGTCGGGTTCGGGCAAGTCCACCGTCGCGCTCGCCGCGATGGGGCTGCTGTCCGGCAACGCCCGCGTCACCGGCCGGGCCGCCGTCGCCGGCACCGACATCGTCGGCGCGGACGAGGCCGGGCTCGCCCGGCTGCGCGGACGGACCGTCTCCATGGTGTTCCAGGAACCGGCCACCGCGCTCGACCCGCTCACCCGCATCGGCGGACAGATCAGCGAGGTGATCCGCAACCACCACGACGTCACCGCCCAGGACGCCGCCGCCCGCGCCGTCGACCTGCTGCGCCGGGTCGGCATCCCCGAACCCGAACGACGCGTCCGCGCCTACCCCTTCCAGCTCTCCGGCGGCCAGCGCCAGCGCGTCGTCATCGCCATGGCCATCGCCAACGACCCCGCCCTGCTGATCGCCGACGAGCCCACCACCGCGCTCGACGTCACCGTGCAGGCGGAGATCCTCGACCTGCTGCGCCGGCTCGCCGCCGAGACCGGCACCGGCGTCCTCCTCGTCACCCACAACATGGGCGTCGTCGCCGACTTCGCCGACCGGGTCGCCGTGATGCACCAGGGCCGCATCGTGGAGAGCGGCACCGTCGAGGACGTGCTGCTCCGCCCCACCCACGACTACACCCGGCGGCTGCTGGCGGCCGTACCGCGACTGACGGTCGCGTCGACGGGAGAACGGCGGCCGGCGGGCGGGGCCCGCAGGGTCACCGAGCGGGCCCCGAAGAACGAGGCCGGATCGACCGGCGCACGTCCCGACGGGGAGTCCGACAGCACGTCCGGCGGTGGTGCCGCGGGCGGGCCCGTCGTCGAGCTGAGGGACGTGTCCGTCGTGTACGGGCGCGGCAAGCGGGCCGTGCGCGCGCTGGACGGGGTGTCGTTCGTCGTGCGGCCCGGCGAAACCCTGGGCCTGGTCGGGGAGTCCGGATCCGGCAAGTCCACCGCGGCGCGGGTCGCCCTCGGGCTGATCGGCCCGGACGCCGGAACCGTCTCCCTCTTCGGCACCGATCTCGCGCGCACCCGGGGCCGCGCCCGGCGGGCGCTGCGGGCCGGTATCGGGGTGGTGCTGCAGGACCCGGTCGCCTCGCTCGACGCGCGGATGACCGTCGGCAGCTGCGTCGCCGAGCCCCTGCTCGTCCACCGCCGCGAGATGTCCGCGCGGGACCGGCGCAGCCGGGTCGAGGACGTACTCGAACAGGTACGGCTGCCGCGCGCACTCGCCCGCCGCGCCCCCGGCGAACTGTCCGGCGGACAGCGCCAGCGGGTCAGCCTGGCCCGCGCCCTGGTGCTCGAACCCCGGCTGCTCGTCGCCGACGAACCCACCAGCGCGCTCGACGTCAGCGTGCAGGAATCCGTCCTCGAGGTCATCACCGAACTCCAGGACGACCTCGGTTTCGCCTGCCTGTTCGTCTCCCACGACCTCGCCGTCGTCCAGCACTTCGCCCGCCGGGTCGCCGTCATGCGGGCCGGGCGGATCGAGGAGCAGGGCCCCACCGGCGAGACGCTGCTCCACCCGGAGACCGACTACACCCGGCGGCTGCTGGCCGCCGCCCCGGTCCCCGATCCGGTGGTCCAGCGCGCACGCAGAACCGAACGCCTGGCCGCCCTCGCGGCCGGACGTACGGAGGGCGGGGCGTGAGCGACCGCACCCTGTACGCCGGTGTGGACATCGGCGGTACCACGACCCAGGTCGTCCTCTGCGACGACGCCCTCACGGTCCTCGACCGCGCCGAGACCACCACGCCGGCCGCCCACGGCGGACAGGCGATGATCGACGCCGCGCTCGGGGCGCTGACCCCGCTGCTGCGCGGTACACCCGGCCGGCTGACCGGCGTCGGCGTCGGCGCGGCAGGGGTCGTGGACTCCGCCGAGGGCCGCGTCCTGGTGGCCAGTGACTCCTTCCGCGGCTGGGCCGGTTTCCCGGTCACCACCGCGGTGGCGGACGCGCTCGGCGTGCCGGCCTTCCTCGACAACGACGTCAACGCGTTCCTGCGCGGCGAGGCGTCCTCGGGTGCGGTCCGGGGCGAACCGGACGTCCTCGGCATCACCCTCGGCACGGGAGTCGGCGGCGCCCTGTGGACGGACGGCCGCCTCTTCCCCGGGCCGCACGGCGCGGCCGGTGAGATCGGGCACATCCCCGGCTTCGGCGACCTGCCCTGCACCTGCGGCGGCCGCGGCCACCTGGAGACCCTCGCCTCCGGCCGCTCGCTCGCCGCCCGGTACGCCGAGCGCACGGGCCGCACGCTCACCGCCCCCGACCTCGCGGACGCGGCGGGAAGCGGCGACGAGGACGCGCGGGCGGTGTTCCACGACGCCGCTGCCGGGCTCGCCCGGGCGGTCGTCATGACCGCCGGGCTCGTGGACATCACCACGGTGGTGATCGGCGGCGGCGTCAGCCGGGCGTGGCACCTGCTGGAGCCGGTGATACGGCAGCGGCTCGTCGAGGAGCCGCCGGTCAGCGGGCATCCGGTCCGCCTGGTCCGGGCCGGGCTCGGCCCCGACGCGGTGCCGGTGGGGGCGGCGTCCCGGGCTCGCCTGGAGACGGGCCGGGGACGCCGCGTCGAGCCGGCGTCGACGCCGGCGCCGTAGGGCCCCCTTTTCAGGGGCGCAGGGCGGTTGTGCGCGGCTGCGTGGTGGCTGGTCGCGCAGTTCCCCGCGCCCCTACAGGGCCGCGCCCCTACAGGGCCGCGCCCCTACAGGGCCGCGGCCCTGTAGGGGCGCGGCCCTGCGGGGTTCGGGTCACGTTCCCGGGACCGTGTCCTCGAACGTCGTGCCCGCCGAGCGGTAGGCCGCGACCTTCGCGGCGACCTGGGCCGGTGTCAGGGCCTGGTCCTTCACGTGCAGGACGTAGTCGATCTTCTCGTCGTACGCCCGCGGGCTGGTGCTCGACTGTCCGCCGAAGTCGATCAGCCACTGGTTGAAGTTGATCGACATCGGCCGCTCCGGCAGGTACTGCGCGTCGTGCGTGCCGAACAGCTGCCCGTCGATGTAGTACCGGATGACGCTGTTGTCGATGGTGAGCACCAGGTCGTGCCAGCCGTCGTAGCTCTGCCGGCCCTCCGTGTGCTGGTTCACCGCCTGCCACGGGTCCGGGTTGTAGGTCTCCCAGGACGTCGTGTACAGGATGTTCGACGACTCGCCCCAGCCTCCGTTGGGCAGGTACTCGAAGTCGTACTCCGAGTAGTCGTCGGCCATGGGCGCCTTGAGGTCGTTGATGGTGAAGAACGTCTGGACGAGGTGGTCCCCGTCCGGCCCGCTCTTCGGGGCGTCGCTGAACCGGACCCGCGCCGCGTACGTGCCGTTCTTGAACTTCAGCGCCTTGGTGAGGACTTCGGCCTGCTTGGTGTTCTCGCCGGAGCCCGCCGTGGACGTCTCCAGGTTCATCACGGAGTTGCCGCCCGAGGAGGAGAACGTGACGTTCCCCGGGGCCCAGGTCGCGCCGGGGATGCCCGGGCCACCGGAGTTGGAGCGCACGCTCCAGCCGTTGGCCGAGATCCTCGGGTCGTTGTACGACGAGTAGTTGAAGTCGTCGAACAGCGCCGTCCCGGCGTTCGGGCCCCCGGGGTCTCCGGGATCGCCCGGGTCTCCGGGGTCCCCCGGGTCGTTGCCCTCGGGCGCCGTACCCCACACGGTCGCGCCGCCGACCTGGGCGGTCACCTTGGACCAGTTCGCGTACGACGTCTGTCCCGCGCCGAAGGAGTAGTCGTCGCCCTGGTTGAGCGGTTGCCAGTCGGAACGGTAGAACCGGAGCTGCAGGTCGCCCGAGTCGGCGCCCGCGGTGAGCGTGCCCGCGCCGGAGGTGAAGCCGATCTCCAGATAGCGGTCGGCGGTCGCGGTGGGATGCGCGAGCGTGCCGAAGGTGCCGGTGACGTTGGCACACCCCTTGACCGCCCACGAGCAGGCGAAGCGGTAACCCGCGCCCGCCGAGTCGGCCTTGAAGTAGTACCGCACCTTGACCGAGCTCAGGGACACCGCGGTGTCCCCGGTGTTGCGCACCTTCAGCCACGGCTCCGCCTGGTCGGAACCCGTGGAGCCGGTGTGGTACTGCACGCTCACCGCGCTCGTGGCCGCGCCGGCGCTCGGGGGGAACGCGACGAGGCCCACCGCGCCGAGCACGGCGGCGACGGCACAGGTGACCGATCGTCCGAGGGTCGTCCTTCTCATGACTGTTCCTTTCCGGAACTGTGGGGGGCGGGGAGGTGGGGGTGCAGAGGCCCGTGCCGCACGCCGAGGGCGGTGAGCCGCGGGGCGTGCGCCGTGAGTCGGTCGTGGAAGTGCGGCCAGGACGCGGCGCCGGACCAGGCCCGGTCGGCGAACGCGCACAGGCGGGGGAAGGCGAGATGGTCGAGGTGTTCCGGCGCGGACACGAACTCGGTCCACAACGCGGCATGCAGGCCGACGAGTTCACCGGCCGTGTCGTCGCTCTCCGGCACGGTGTGCTCGTGGACGGCGCGCAGGTCGACCACGCCCCCGGGCTGCGCCGGCGGTTCGGTGGGGGAGTCGGTCTGGGCGTAGTCGAGGTAGGCGGCCCGGTGGTGGGCACTGATCACCGCGTGGCCGCGCTTGAGGGCGATCCGCGTGTGCTCGGGTTCGCGCCAGGTCATCACCGTGAACTCCGGCGGCAGCCCCTCGCCCGTTTCCGCCCAGGCGACCGGGGTGCGGCCCCGCTCCAGGACATGCGCGCCGACACGGCGCAGGAACCAGCCGTGCAGCGCCTCCGGGCCCGCGAGCCCCTCGGCCGCGGCCCGCGCCCTGGCCACGGGGCTCGCCGCCCACTGCTTCGTCGGGCACTCGTCGCCCCCGAGGTGGATGTGCGGGGAGGGGAAGACGTCGATGACCTCGTCGAGGACGGTGCGGCAGAAGTCGAACACCGGCTCGTGGACGCCGAGCACGGTGTCGCACACCCCCCACTCGGTCCACACGCCGACCCGCCGCCCCGGCACCGCGCCCAGCTCCGGATGGGCGGCGACGGCGGCCCGCGCGTGCCCCGGCATCTCGATTCCCGGCACCATGGTGACCCCGCGCGCGGCGGCGTAGGCGACGAGGCCGGTCAACTCCTCGCGGGTGTACGCCCCTTCGTGCGGTGCCCCGTCGAAGACGGTGGACCCGGCGGGACCCACCATCGACTCGGCGCGCCGCCCGCCCACCTCCGTGAGCCGTGGGTAGGCCGCGATCGGCATGCGCCAGCCCTGGTCGTCGGTGAGGTGCAGCTGGAACACGTTCAGTTTGTGCAGGGCGAGCAGGTCCACGTACCGGCGCAGCAGTGACACGGGCTGGAAGTGCCGGGCCACGTCGAGCATGAAGCCCCGCCAGGGGTGCCGGGGCACGTCGGTGATCTCCACGCAGGGCAGTTGCCAGGCGGCGCCGGGCGAGGGACGTCCGGACAGGGCCCGCGCCGGCAGCAGTTGACGCAGGGTCTGGATGCCGCGCAGCAGGCCGGTGACTCCGCCCGCCCGCAGCAGTACGGCGTCCGGGGCGACGGTCAGGCCGTACCCCTCCGCGCCCAGCCCCGTCAGCCTCGGGTCGAGCGCCAGGACGAAAGGCCCGTCGGGGGAGGCGGGGAAGGCCGGCCCGGAGGACGGACCGGCGAGTGTCCGCAGCAGCGCGGCCGCGGGTTCCGCGCCGGGCGAAATCCGCAGTGACGTGCTCGCGCGCAGGGTGAAGGCACCGGGCCGGTGGGCGATTTGAGTGGGCTGGGGGATCACTACGGGCGGGTGAGCGGACACTGCTGTCCTCCGGGGGACGAAGGGGCGGCGAGGGCGGCGGGGGCGGCACAGGCGGCGGGGGTGCCCAGACGGTGGGGGCGGCGGGTGTCGCGGGGGCGCCGGAACGGCGGAGGCGCGACGGATCAGCCCTTGACCGCGCCGGCCGCGAAGCCGGACGTGACGTGCCGTTGCAGCAGCAGGAACACCACCAGGGCGGGAAGCGAGAACAGGGTGGAGGCGGCCATGGTGGCGCCCCAGTCGGTGCCGAACACGTTGTGGAACGAGGACAGCCACACCGGGAGCGTGCGGTGGTCCTGCTGCTTGATGATCAGGAAGTTGGCGTAGGCGAACTCGTTCCACGCCGTGATGTAGCCGAACAGGGATGTCGCCATCAGCCCGGGTGCCAGCAGCGGCAGGGCCACGTGCCGGAACGCCGACAGCCGCGTGCAGCCGTCCAGTTGGGCGCACTCCTCCAGCTCCGGCGGGATCGTCGAGAGGAAGCCGCGCAGGACGACGATGGTGAACGGCAGGGTCATCATGAAGTACACGAGCGTCAGCGTGGGCAGCCGGTCGAGCATGTCGGTGTCCCGTGCGATGATGTACACGGGGATGATGAGCGACTCCCAGGGCGCCATCTGGGCGACGAACACCGCCAGCATGAACTGCCGCCGGCCCCGCCAGCGCATCCGTGCCACGGCGAACGAGGCGCCGAGCGCGACCAGCAGCGCGAGCAGAACGGTGCCGAGCGTCACCAGCAGACTGTTGCGCCAGAACAGCCCGAACCCGTCCGCGTCCACCGCCCGCCGGAAGTGCTCCAGCGTCCAGGTGCGCGGGACCAGCCGGGGGTGGGCGGACTGGATGTCGCGGTTGGGGGTGAACGCGGTGGTGATCATCCAGTAGACGGGGAAGAGGCAGACCACCACCGTCGCACTCGCGGCCAGGTGCAGGGGAAGACGGCGAAGTGCCCTCTGCGTACTCACAGTTCGGCCTCCTGACGGAACATCTGCCGGAAGTAGAGGACCAGCACGCCCGACATCAGGAGCACCGTGAGCATGGACGCCGTCGAGCCGAGGTCGTAGCGCTGCTGGGCGAGCGCCGTCTGCACGGCGTACACCGGCAGGATCGTGGTGGCGTCGCCGGGACCGCCGCGTGTCATCACCCAGATCTGCACGAACGCCCGGAACGTCCAGATGACCTCGAGCGAGAGCACCAGCATGAACAGGGGCCGCAGGATCGGCAGGGTCACCGACCGGAAGACGCGGACCGCGGAGGCGCCGTCCAGCCGCGCGGCCTCGTACAGTTCGCAGGGCACGGTGGTGAGCGCCGAGTACAGGGTGATCGCCGCGAACGGCACCGACTGCCACACCACGAGCGCCACCAGGATGGCGAAGGCCGCGGACCCGTGCGCCAGCCACGGGTAGTCCTCGAACGAGTCGAATCCGAGGCCGGTGAGGATGTGGTTGACGATCCCGAACCGTGAGTGGAACAGCCACTGGAAGACCGTCGTCGCCGAGACCACGGGCATCGCCCAGGCCATCACCAGCGCGCTGAGCACCGCGGTGCGCCAGCGGCGGCCCAGACGCTCGATCATCAGCGCCACCAGCGTCGACAGCGTCATGATCAGGGCCACATTGACCGCCATGAACAGGAAGGTGCGGCGCACGACCGTCCAGAACCGCGGATCGGTCAGCAGGGCGCGGTAGTTGGCGAAGCCGACGAAGTGCGCGTCGCCGAGGACGAGCTGGCGCAGGCCGAAGTCCTGGAAGGAGATCAGCACCGCCCGGGCCAGCGGGTAGACGAGCAGGTACAGCATGCCGAGGACGGCGGGCGCGATCAGCAGAAAGGGCCAGACAC
The DNA here is from genome assembly GCF_030816915.1 of Streptomyces sp. B3I8. Classification (NCBI taxonomy): domain Bacteria; kingdom Bacillati; phylum Actinomycetota; class Actinomycetes; order Kitasatosporales; family Streptomycetaceae; genus Streptomyces; species Streptomyces sp. B3I8. Next base: position 7,328,150 of record NZ_JAUSYN010000002.1, read on the forward strand.
CGGCCATGGTGGGGCGGCGGGCCGGACCCGGCGGGCGGCGGGGCGGCGGTACGAGGGGGCGGTGCGCGGCCCGCTCACGGACGACCGACATGGACGCACTCCTTTCGCCGGCGGTCGCGGTGGGTGGGTCAGGTGCCGGACTTCATGGCCCGGGTGATCGCGTCGGACGCCTTCTTCGCCTCGCGGGCGGGGTCCCCGCCGGTGAGGACCGCCGTCATGTAGTCCTTGACCGGGTTCTTGGCCTCGACGGCGGCCCAGCCCGGCGTGTTCGGCGTCGCGTGCCCCCGGGCCGCGCCGACCGCCATGGCCGAGGCGCCCGGGTCGCCGGCGACCGCCGACGCCAGCGTCGTGCGGTTCGGCACATAGCTCATCGCGACCGCGAGCTTCTTCTGCCAGGCGTCGCCGGTGATCTCCTTGACGAACGTGTACGCCGCGTCGTGATGTCGCGACACCACCGGGATCACCAGGTCCGAACCGCCGGTGAACACCGAGCCGGGACGGTCCGCCGTCTTCCCGGGGATCGGGAAGAAGCCCAGCTTGCCCTTGAGCCCGGGGTTGTTCTGGGTGACGACGTTGGCGCCGCCCGGCGTGCTGACGATCTGGGCCACCTGCTCCTTGGCCATCACCTCGGCCTGCGGCGGGTTCGCCTCGTCGGAGTCCTTGGGCCCCTTGCCGAGCGCCTGGAGCTTCTTGTAGAAGGCCATCGCGCGCAGCGCCCCGGGCGTGTCCAGGGTGCCGTGCCAGGAGCCGCCGGACTCGGTGGCGAGATCGCCGCCCTCGTCCCAGACGAAGCCCGCCAGGGTGTACCAGTTCTGTCCGGGCAGGTAGACGCCCTGCCGGCCGCTCTTGTCGAGCTTCCTCGTCGCGTCGATCCACCGCTCCCGCGTGGTGATCTTCGAGGCGTCGATCCCGGCCTTCTCGAACAGGTCCTTGCGGTAGACGACGACGCGGTTCGCCGCGTAGTACGGGATGCCGTACTGCTTGCCCTGATAGGCACCGGGCTCCGCGAGGCCCCCCAGCCAGGAGGCGCCTCCGAGGTCGGAGACCTTGTCGCTGAGGTCCAGCAGACCGCCGCTCTGCGCGAACTGGGCCACCTGGGTGTTGCCGGTCTCGATGACATCGGGGGCGTCGTTGCCGGCCAGCGCGGCGGTGACCTTCTCCCCGATGCCGTCCCACTCCTGTATCTGCACCCGGACGTCGATGTCGGGATGGGCCTTCTCGAAGCCCTTCTCGAACTCCTTCTGGAACGCGGCCGACACGCTGTCGCGCATCAGCCACACGTCGATGGCGGTCCGCCCGCCGTCACCGGACGCCCCGTCGGAGCCGGACGAACTGCAGGCACTGATTCCTACGGCCGCGACGAGCGACAGGCCGACGAGCAAGCGGTGCTTCACGGGTCACCTCGGAGAGTCGCGCCTGGGGTCGCATCTGACCAGTTGGTCAACTGGTCAGGTGACCTCTGTTGGTGGAGAAAGGTGGCATAGACCAATGCGGCCGTCAACCCTCGATGAACTGCGAATAGTTGTCGATCTCGGGCGGCACGTGGTCAACTGGTCAGGCAACTGGTCGTACGAAAACGGGGAGTGACGTGAACGCCGACGCCGACGGCGGTGCGCCGGGACCGGTGCTCAAACGCGAGCTGGTGCGCGACCACATCCTCCAGCTGATCGAGTCCCAGCACCCCGGCGACCCGATCCCCTCCGAACGCGCCCTGTGCGCCCGCCTCGGGGTGTCCCGGCCTACCCTCCGCGCCGCCGTCGATGAACTCGTCGCCGCCGGGCTTCTCGTCCGCGAACACGGCCGCGGCATGTTCGTCGCACCCGGGAAGATCACCCAGGAGCTGGTCTCCGGGGAACAGACGATGACGGTGCCCCAGGCCGACGGCGTCTGGTCCAGCCGGCTGCTGGAGTTCACCACCCTGCAGGCGGGCGCCCGCATCGGCCACCGGCTGCGGCTCTCACCCGCGGCGAAGATCGTCTACGTGGCCCGGCTGCGCCTCGTCGACGGAACGCCCATGGCGATCGAGCACCTGCACATCCGCGCCGACCTCGTGCCCGGCCTCACCCCGCAGGAACTGGAGAACGGCGACCTCTACGAGCATCTGCGCCGCCACCACGACGTTCACGTCCGCGAAGCCGTACAGGGCATCGAGCCGACCGTCGTCACCCGCGCCGAGGCGGAACTGCTCGACGTGCCCGAACTCTCGCCCGCGCTGCTCTTCGAACGGCTCACCTCGGACGTGCGCGGGCGGCCCGTGGAGTACGTGCACTCGCTCTACCGCGGAGACCGCTACCGCATCGTCTCCCGCCTCACCCTCGGCCCCACCACCGCCACGACCGCGGCCCCGGCCGAACCGGCGCCCGGCCACCACCCGGGCATCCCGCCCGGCGACTTCGCCCACGGCGACCCCGTCGCCTCCTCCACCCGGGGCGACGTCCAGCAGGCCCCCTGAGTGCGCGCACGCGCGCACCGGTGGTGTCGCGCGGGTCACGCGTGGGCATCCGTCCGGCTGGGACCATACTGGTCGGGTCCCCCCGGGTCCCCTCCCACAGAACGGTTCCATGGCCAAGAACAGCAGCTCCGAGAAGCTCGTCCCCGCCACCGTGTGGCTGGCGCGGGGCCGCCACCCCGGGCACGAGCCCGAGCAGGACGCCCGCCGCAACCTGATCGCCCTCAAGGCGGCCGGGGTGCTCGACGACTTCCTGGACCTCGACCCCGTCGAGGCGGCCCGCTCCACCGTCCTGCACCCGAGGGAGGCGGCCGCCGACCCCGGCCCGTCGGCCCGGCGCCTCTTCGAGGCCCGCTGGCGCGTCGCCGACGACGTCACCGTCCGCGCGCAGCTCACCACGTACGACCCCGAGAACCGCCGCAAGGACGGGGAGGGCGTCACCTGGGTCCTCGCCGCCGAGGCCGAGCGCCCCTGGGACGCGCGCTGGCCCTCGCCCGCCACCATGTTCTGGCCCGACAGCGAACAGGTCCCCTGGGACCACGACACCGTGCCGGACGTACGCCTGCGCGAGGTCAACCACCTGCCCAAGGACGGCGACGCGCTGCGCCACCGGCTGCGGGACTGCGTCCGCGGCAGCTGGTACATCCACCTGGTGGTGCACGAGGCGATGACGCCCGACGCGCGGGGGCAGCGGCCGCTCTCCGCGTTCCTGCCGCCCAGCCTGCGGCACCGCGTCGTCGAGCACCGGGCCACACCGGAACAGGCGCAGATCGCCGACTTCGAGATGAAACGGGAGCTGAACGTCCGCATGCCGCGCGGCGGCGCCGTTGTCCTGCCCGCAGCGCCGCGCGGCACAGACCGCTCGGCGGAACGGGACGCGGAGCGGTTCACCGTGCGCAGCGTCTTCCTCGACGGCTCCGAGCCCACCGAAGTGCTGCGTACCCTCACGGAGTTCGCCGCGCTGCCCCGGCCGCTGCCCGAGGACGCCGAGCGGGCCCTGGACCGGCTGCGCCTGGGCTGGCACCTGCTGACGCCGGACGAGGAACTGGTCCACGCCCAGGCCATGGTGCACAGGTACGCCGAGGCGCTCGACGCCATGACGAAGTCCTGCGACCTCTACAAGGAGGCCGCCGAGGCGGCGCAGGCGGCTCTCGCCGACTTCACCGGTGGCGACGGCGCGTCCCGCCCGCCCGCGACCGGGACGACCGGGGCCGACCGTTCACCGCTGGACACCCTCGCGAAGACGTTCGGCCGCTTCCGGCTCCCGAAGAAGTAGCGCCGGGACCCGGGCTTCCGGGCCCCGGCCGACGCGGACCTCTTCCGTGTCCGCCTCGGGAGCGCCACCGGTCGCCGTTCTGACGCGACCGGCCACGCGGTCACCGAGCCGACGGGCCGGCCGGACGCCGGGCGGCGCGCGTGCCGCGGGCCACCGTGACCAGTTCCGCCGCCGGGCCCACCAGGCGACGCCCGGTGGGCCAGACCGCGCGCAGCTCGCGGGTGAGGTCGACGCCCGTGACCTCGACCCCGATCAGCAGACCGTCGTCGAGGTCCCTGCGGACGGCCAGCTCACTGAGGACGGCCGGGCCCGTGCCGGCCACCACCGTGCCGCGCACCGCCGTCGTCGACCCGAGCTCCACCAGCGCCCGGGCGCGTTCGCAGCCGGCCAGGTGCAGGGCGCGGTCGAGTGTCTGCCGGGTGCCCGACCCGCTCTCCCGCAGCACCAGCGGCGTGCGGGACAGCTCGCGCGCCGTCAGCGGTTCCCGACGGCGCGCCCACGGGTGCCCGGGGTCCACCACGACGACGAGCCGGTCCTCGGCCACCTGCCGGGTCGACATCACCCGGGACAGCCGCGGCCCCTCGATGAACCCGATGTCGGCCTCGCCCGACTCCACCAGCTCGGGCACGTGCGCGCTGTTGGTCACCCTCAGGCCGATGTACAGCTCCGGCCGGCGGGCGCGCAGCTCGCCGATCCAGGCGGGCAGCAGGTACTCGGCGATCGTCAGGCTCGCCGCCACCCGCAGCTCGGCCTCCCGCCGGTCCCGCAGCCGGCCGGCGCCGGCGAGGAGGTCGTCCAGCTCGCCCAGCACCCGCCGGGCGTGCCCGGCGACCACCTGCCCGGCCAGCGTCAGCCGGGAGCCGCGCCGGGTCCGGTCCACCAGCACCAGACCGAGCCCGCGCTCCAGCGTGGACAGCCGACGGCTGGCGGACGGCTGGGAGATCCGCAGCCGCTCGGCGGCCCGGCCCAGACTCTCCAGTTCGGCGACCAGGACGAGGAGCCGCAGCGACTCCAGATCGGGGGTGCGCAGCGGGAGGGGGAGCGGGAGCGGTGCGGCACGGGGGGCGGGGGTGTCAGTCACAGCGCCAGCGTATGAGTTGGTCATACGTCGACGCTATGAGCTCCTCGTCGACAGGGGGCTACAGGACGGGCCGGGGCCCGCGCACAGTGGTGATCATGAAGGACACCGACTCCTGCCGTCCGGCGACGGCGCCCGCGTCAGCGACGGCGCCCGTGCCCGTGCCCGTGCCCGTGCCCGTGCCCGTGCCCGTGCCCGGGAACGCCGCGGGTTCCGCCCCGCGCGGCATCGCCGCCCGGCTGCCCGGGCTCGCGCTCGCCGTCGTGGTCGCCGCCGTCGCGACCGCGGTGGGGCGGCTCGTCCCCGTCGTCGGCGGGCCGGTGAGCGGGATCGCGCTCGGGGCACTGGTGGCGGTCGCGGTGCGCCCCGGGGAGCGGACACGTCCGGGCGTCGACTTCGCCGGGCGCCGGGTGCTCCAGGCGGCGGTGGTGCTCCTGGGCGCGCGGCTCTCCCTCGGCCAGGTGCTGCGAGCCGGGGCCGGCTCGCTGCCGGTCATGCTCGTGACCCTCGCGGTCTGTCTGGCGGCGGCCTACGGCATCGGACGCCGCCTCGGTGTCGTCGGCGACCTGCGCACCCTGATCGGCGTGGGCACCGGGGTGTGCGGTGCCTCGGCGATCGCGGCGGTGACGCCGGTCGTGGGCGCGGCGGGGGCGGACGTGGCCTACGCCGTCTCCACGATCTTCGTGTTCAACGTCGCCGCGGTGCCGGCCTTCCCCGCCCTCGGGCATCTGCTGGGGATGGACCAGCACGCCTTCGGCCTCTTCGCGGGCACCGCCGTCAACGACATGTCGTCGGTGGTGGCCGTCGCTTCGGCGTACGGCGGCGACGCGGCCGACCAGGCCGTGGTGGTCAAACTGGCGCGCACGCTCATGATCATCCCGATCTGCCTCGGCCTCGCCGCCCTGGCCCGCCGCCGCGCTGAAGCGGCGGATGCCCGCGCGAACGCGGGGGCGCGCACCGGCACGCGCGGTGACGTGGACGCGGGCCGGAGCGGGAACCGGCTCGCCCCCGTGCGGGTCGGGCGGCTGGTGCCGTGGTTCCTCGTCGGCTTCCTCGCCCTGGCGGCGGTCAACACCGCCGGTCTCCTTCCCGCGGCCGCCCACGGCCCGCTCGGCGCCGCCGCCGGCTTTCTGATCACGCTCGCCCTCTCCGCGATCGGCCTGTCCACCGACCTCGCCCGGCTGCGCCGGACCGGGCCCGCGCCCCTGCTGCTCGGCGGCTGCCTGTGGCTGGTGGTCACCGCCACCAGCCTGGCCGTCCAGTTCCTGACCGGGCATCTGTGAGCGGGACGCGGCCCGGCCGGGCGATCAGCGCGGGACCAGGACCGTGCGGTCGAAGGGGCCCGGGTGCGCGGCGGCGTACGCGACGGCCTCGTTGACCTCGTCCAGGCCGAACGTCCGCACCCGGTCGCCGGCGAGGTCCAGCACCCCGGACGCGGCGAGCCGCACGATGCCGACGTCGGCGGAGCGCGGATACATCCACTGCCCGCGCACCGTCACCGAGTTGCGCATGAGCCACGGATAGGGGAGGGCGAGCTCCGGCCCGCCGAGCATGCCGACGCCGCCCATGAGGACGACGCGCCCGTACTCGCGGACGGTCATGGCCGCCGTCCGGGCCACGGTGCTGGGCGCGGACGGCGGAAGCAGGTCGAGCACCATGTCGACCGGGCCCCCGGCGGCCGCGGACATCGCCGCGCGGTCGGCCGCCTCGTCGCCGGTCAGCTCCACCGGGCGGACACGCGGGCCGAACCGGTCGGCGAGCAGGTCGAGCACGGCGCGGTTGCGGCCCGGCGCGACCACGCGACCCGCCCCCATCGCCAGCGCCAGGGCGACCGCGGCGCTGCCCAGGTTGCCGGTGGCCCCGCTCACCAGGAGCGTCTCGCCGGGCTCGAGGCCGCCCGCCAGCAGCCCCCCGTAGGGAATCACGTACACGCCCAGCGTCGACCAGCGCGCCGGGTCGTCCCCGGCCGCGGCGGGCAGCGGATACACGTTCTCCGTCGGCAGCCGCATCAGCTCCGCGTACGCCCCGTCGTGCATGTACTCGGCCAGCAGGGCGCCGCCCTCGCCGCGCGCGCTCCACCCCTGCAACGTGATGTCGGGGGTCAGCGCGTCGTCCCGGGCGCGCACCGTGCAGTCGCACCACACCAGGTCGCCCACGCGCAGCCGGGTGGCGTCCGGTCCGACGTGGACGACGCGGCCCACCCCGCCGATGCCCGGCACCACCGGGGGCACCAGTGGGTAGTTGCGCCGGCCGCCGAACACCTCCTCGGCGTACGGGGCGACACCGGCCGCGAGGACCTCTACCACCACCTCGCCACCGCCCGCCACCGGATCGGGCATCTCCCGCACCGCCAGGGGCGCGCCGAACTCCGTCAGAACCGCTGCTCGCATCGTATTTCTCCTTGATCGCTCCCTGCCGAGGCTAGGAGCGCGGAGGGCATGCGTGAAGCGACAGTCCCGCATATCTGGTATGCCTGGGACGCATGGACTTCTCCAGTACGGCGCTGCGGGTGCTGCGCCAGGTCGCCGAGTCGGGCAGCTTCACCGCGGCCGCCGCACGGCTCGGCTACACGCAGTCGGCGATCTCCCGGCAGGCCGCCGCCCTCGAACGCGGCGCGGGCGCGGTGTTGTTCGAGCGGCACTTCGACGGAGTGCGGCTCACCCCCGCCGGCCTGACCCTGCTGCGGCACGCCCGCACGATCCTGGCCTGCCTCGACGAGGCCGCACAGGACCTGTCGGGGTCCGCACCCCGGTCGGAACCGGTACGGCTGGGGATCTTCCCCAGCGGGGGAGCGACACTGCTGCCCCCGGCGCTGACCCTGCTCGCCGCGACCGATCCGCAGGTCGCCGTGACGACCCGGGAGGGCACCACGCCGAGCCTGATCCGGTCCCTGCGGGCCGGCTCGCTCGACCTGGCCGTGCTGACCTCCCGCCCGCCGCACCGGCCCTCGGACGGTGAGAGCCCTCCGCTGCATGTCGAACGTATCGAGGACACCGAACTGTGCGTGGCGGCACCCACCACCGGCGTCTTCGCCGGCCGCACGGCGGTGCACGCCGGGGAACTCGTCGACGTCCCCTGGATCGCCGCCCCCTCCTCCGGCGCCGAACCCTCGCTCGGGGTCTGGCCCGGTCTGCCGGGCCGCCCGCGTGTCGTCCACACCGCCCGCGACTGGCTGACGAAGCTCCGGCTGGTCGCCGCGGGTTTCGGCGTCACGACCGTCCCCCGCGGCATGGGGCCCGCGCTGCCGCCCGGCGTGAGCCTGCTGCGCGTCGACGGAGCACCACCCGAGATCCGCCGCGTCCTCGCGGCCCGCCTCCCGGGCCCGCCGTCCCCGGCCGTCGTCGCCGTCCTCCGCGCCCTCGCCGCGGCCTGAGGTCCGGCCCACCCGCCCCGGCACACTCCCACGTCGGTGTAGTCTCGGCCGCCGGTGAGGATCGGCACACCCGTGCCGTGCGCGGCACGGGTGCCGCGGCCCCACCGCTGTCGAGGCCGGGGCCGATGCCGCCCCCGGCGAACGAGACCCGAGGCCGAGGTCCGAGGCCGAGGTCCGATCACCGAGTTCCGGGGGAGATGCGCGTGTGTGAGCCGATGACGCCCGGCGCCGTCGGCTGTCCACCGTGACGCACCGGTCCTGAACACCGGCCGAGCCGCGGGCAGTCGTCCGCCGCCGGCCTCCCACCCCGCTTCCGGCCCGCACCCGGCGGGCCGACCGCGGCCGTCCGCCCGGCCCGCCCTCTCCGTCCCCGCCGCCCCCGGCTCCCCGCCGGGCGTGCCCGAGCACGACAGGTACCGCCTTCCTTGCCCACTCCCGCTCCCGCGCCCTCTCCCCGGCCCGCCTCCGCACGGCTGCCGCGCCGCCCCAGCCGTCCCGTGTGGCTGTCGCCGACCGTGTTCCGCACCGAGGCCCTGGCCGGCCTGGTGGTCGGGCTGGCCCTGATCCCGGAGGCGATCTCCTTCTCCGTGATCGCCGGCGTCGACCCCGAGGTCGGTCTGTTCGCCGCCTGCACCATGGCCATGGTGATCGCCTTCGTCGGCGGCCGGCCCGCGATGATCTCCGCCGCCACCGGCGCCGTCGCCCTGGTCGTGGCCCCCGTCGCCCGCCAGTACGGCCTCGGTCACCTGGTCGCCACCGTCATTCTCGCCGGCGTCTTCCAGATCGCGCTCGGCGCGCTGGGAGTGGCCAAGCTGATGCGGTTCGTTCCCCGCAGCGTGATGGTCGGCTTCGTCAACGCCCTGGGCATCCTGTTGTTCACCGCTCAGATCCCCAACCTGCGCGACGTCCCGTGGCCGGTCTACCCGCTCGTCGCCGGCGGACTGGCGCTGATGCTGCTCTTCCCCAGGGTGACCAGGGCGGTGCCCGCGCCGCTGGTGTCGATCGTCGCCCTGACCGTCCTCACCGTCGCCGCCGGGATCGCCGTGCCGACCGTGGGCGACAAGGGCACACTGCCGTCCTCGCTGCCGGTGCCCGGCCTCCCCGACGTGCCGTTCACCACGCACACCCTCACCGTCATCGCCCCCTACGCCTTCGCGATGGCGCTCGTGGGGATCATGGAGTCGATGATGACCGCCAAGCTGGTGGACGACCTCACGGACACCCCCTCCGACAAGACGCGCGAGGCGGTCGGCCAGGGCATCGCCAACATCGTCACCGGCGTCTCCGGCGGAATGGGCGGCTGCGGCATGATCGGCCAGACCATGATCAACGTGAAGAACGGGGCGCGCACCCGGCTGTCGACCTTCCTGGCCGGGTTCTTCCTGCTGATCCTGTGCCTCGCGCTCGGCCCCGTGGTCTCCCGGATCCCCATGGCCGCCCTGGTCGCCGTCATGGTGCTGGTCTCCGTCGGCACCTTCGACTGGCACTCGATCAAACCCGCCACGCTTCGGCGCATGCCGGTCGGCGAGACCGCCGTCATGGTGGTGACCGTCATCGTCGTCGTGTCGACCGGCAACCTGTCCATCGGCGTGGTCGTCGGCTCGCTGACCGCCATGGTGGTCTTCGCCCGTCGCGTCGCCCACCTCACCGAGGTCACCTCCGTCACCGACCCGGACGGCACCCAGGTCGTCCACACCGTCACCGGGCAGCTGTTCTTCGCCTCCTCCAACGACCTCGTCACCCGGTTCGACTACGCCGGAGATCCGGACAAGGTCGTCATCGACCTCACCGGCACCCATGTGTGGGACGCCTCCTCCGTCGCCGCCCTGGACGCCATCGAGACCAAATACGCCCAGCGCGGCAAGACTGTGGAGATCATCGGACTGAACGGCCCCAGTGCCCGCCTGCACGGCAGGCTCAGCGGCGAACTCACCGCGAGCCACTGAACCCGGCGCCGGGCCCCGGAGCGCGGGGTGCGGCCGATCCGCACGCCTGCCGGGCCCCTCATGCGTGCGGGGTGCCGACCCCGTGCGGCGCCGCGGGCTCCCCGGCGCCGGCCAGGAGGGTCTCGGCCTGTGCGCGGGCCCGGCCGAACGGGTCCGGGAAGATGCGCAGCCCGTGGGCGACGAACGCCCCCTCGTGCAGCAGCATGAGACTTTGGCCCAGTGACTCGGCCCGCTCCCAGGACCCCGCCCCGTCCTGGACGACGTCCCGCGCGAGGCGGGTGAACAGCGCGAGCATCCACTGCTTCTGCCCGGTGATGACCGGATAGGCCGGATGGGACGCGTCGCTGATCTCGGCGTGCGCGTTGACCATGCCGCACCCCTTGGCATGGGACTCCTGCGACCGCGTCCAGGCGAGCGAGGCGTCGAAGACGGCCAGCACCCGCGCCCGGGGCTCCGGCGGCGCGGCGTCGAGCAGCCCGTCGAGAAAGACCCGCCAGCGCTCGTCACGGGCGGCGAGGTACTCCACGACGAGCTGCTCCTTGGAGCCGAACCGGTCGTACAGCGTCTTCTTCGTCACCCCGGCCTCGGCGGCGATCAGGTCCACACCGACGGCATGGATGCCGCGCGCGTAGAACAGCCTCTCGGCGGCCGCCAGGGCGCGCCGGGCGGCGGGCGTCATCGTGATCCGTCGCGGTTCGCTCACAGTGCTCACATCCCGGAAGTATACCGACCTGTATAGTGTGGGGGAGCGTGACTATACCGATCTGTATAGTGCCTGGCCCGCGTGGTCCGGCCCGTCGAGAGGAGGCCGGCGTGAACGTCCTGCTCCGGACCGCCTTCGTGCTCTGCTGGAGTTCGGGGTTCATCGGCGCCAAGCTCGGCGCGGGCAGCGCCGCCGCGGTCACGATCCTGATGTGGCGGTTCCTGCCCCTCGCCCTCGTCCTCGGCGCCGTCTCCCTCGCCCGCGGGGCGTGGCGGGGGCTCACCGCGAGGGACGTGGCCCGGCAGTCCGTGATCGGGCTCCTCTCGCAGAGCGGCTACCTGCTCACCGTCTACCACGCGATCCAGCTCGGGGTCTCCAGCGGCACCACCGCGCTGATCGACGGTGTCCAGCCCCTGGTCGCCGGGGCGCTCGCGGGACCCGTCCTGCGCCAGTACGTCTCGCGCCGGCAGTGGCTCGGTCTGTGCCTGGGGCTCGGCGGCGTCGTCCTCGTCACCACGGCCGACGCCGCGGCCCGCACCGGCGTCCCCCGCTGGGCCTACCTCGTACCGTTCCTCGGGATGCTGTCCCTGGTGGCCGCCACGTTCCTCGAAGGCCGCACCCGCACACCGGTCGCGCCCGATGCGGCGATGACCACGCACTGCCTCACCAGCGCCGTCGTCTTCACCGCGCTCGCCGCCGGCACCGGGGCCGCACGGCCACCGGCCGAGCCGTCGTTCTGGGCCGCGATCGCATGGCTGGTGGTGCTGTCCACCTTCGGCGGGTACGGGCTCTACTGGGTCCTGCTGCGGCGCACGGGAGTGACCGGGGTGAACACCCTCATGTTCCTGATGGCCCCCGTCACGGCCGTGTGGGGCGCCCTGATGTTCGCCGAACCGTTCGGCGTCCGCACGGCCGTCGGCCTCTGCGTCGCCCTCGCGGCGGTCGGCCTCGTCCACCGCGCGGACGGCGGCACGGGCGGAGGGAGGGACAGGGGTACGGACGGGAACCGGGACGGGAGGCGGAACGAGAACCGGGACGGGAGACGGGACGGGAGGCGGACACGGACGACGGCGCGGGCGTGAGCCGCGTCACCGTGCGGGAGCGCCGGGCCGCCCGAGGGGTCCGGGCCCGGCGGCGTCGCGGGCGGCGCAGACGTGCACGGACCGCTTGCGGATCGGACCGCAGTCCTGGCCGCCCGGCCGAGGTGCGACGATGGATCGATGGACATCCGTCGCAGGAACAACGTGAGGATCACCGGTGCCGCGGACGGGCCGGTGGTATTGCTGGCCCACGGCTTCGGCTGCGACCAGAACATGTGGCGGTTGGTGGAGCCCGCGCTGGCGGAGCGCCACCGCGTGGTGGCGTTCGACTACGTCGGCTCCGGCGGCTCGGACCTGTCGGCGTGGGACGCCGAGCGGTACTCCTCGCTGCGCGGCTACGCCCGCGACGTGGTGGAGGTCTGCGAGGAACTCGATCTGCGGCGCGCGGTCTTCGTCGGGCACTCCGTCAGCGCCATGGTCGGCGTGCTGGCCGCCGAGGCCGCGCCGGAGCGGATCGGGGCGATGGCGATGGTGACGCCCTCGCCCTGCTACGTCGACGACGACGGCTACCGGGGCGGCTTCACCCGCGAGGACATCGACGAACTCCTCGGCTCCCTGGAGTCCAACTACCTCGGCTGGTCCTCCGCGATGGCCCCGGTGATCATGGGCAACCCCGAGCGGCCGGAACTGGGACAGGAGCTGACCAACAGCTTCTGCGCCACCGACCCCGACATCGCCAGGGTCTTCGCCCGGACCACCTTCCTGTCGGACAGCCGGGACGACCTCGCCCGCGTGAACGTACCCACGCTGGTGATGGAGTGCTCCGAGGACGTCATCGCGCCGCGCGAGGTCGGCGCCTACGTGCACGCCGCGATTCCCGGCTCCCGGTTGATCACCCTGGACGCCACCGGGCACTGCCCGCAGCTCAGCGCCCCGGAGGCCACCGCGCGGGAGCTCCTCGGCTTCCTGCGGGAGCTGCAGTGATGTCCCGCACGGGCGGAGGACCCGAGCCGTCCCGCGACGGAGATCGGCACCACACGCACGCGGCGTTCAGCGCGCTGCTGGAGGACAGCGCCGAGGAACTCTACGAGTCGGCTCCCTGCGGCTATCTGTCGACGCTGATGGACGGCACCATCGCCAAGATCAACACCACGCTGCTGAACTGGCTGGGCCTGGACCGCGAGGACGTCGTCGGCAGACGGCGCTTCGTCGATCTGCTCACCGTCGGCGGCAAGCTCTACCACGAGACGCACTTCGCGCCCCTGCTGCGCATGCAGGGCGAACTGCGGGGGATCGCCCTGGAGATGAGGACGGCCCGGGGTGCCCGGCTCGCCGTGCTCGTCTCCTCCACCGTCAAGTTCGGCAGCGAGGGCGATCCGCTGCTCATCCGCACCAGTGTCTTCGATGCCTCCGACCGGCGTGCCTACGAGGAGGAACTCCTGCGCCGCCGGAAGGAGGCCGAGCAGGCGCGGGCCGAGGCGGAGGCGGCCCACCGGCAGGCCGAGGCCGACCGGCAACGGCTGGCCGACGCGCTCGCCGTACTGCAACGGTCCCTGCTGCCCGAGACCCTCCCCCGGCTGCCCGGCATGGAGACGGCCGTCCACTACCACACGGCCTCTCCGGACCGGCTCGGCGGCGACTTCTACGACCTGTTCCCCCTCGGCGACGGCCGGTGGGCGTTCTTCCTCGGCGACGTGTGCGGCAAGGGCCCCGAAGCCGCCTCGCTGACCTCGCTGACCCGCCACACCCTGCGCACCTCCGCCCACCACGACTCCGCGCCGGTCGCCGCCCTGACCACCCTGAACACCGTCCTGCACGAGCGCTACTCGGCGAGCGGCGACCCCCGGTTCTGCACCGTCGTCTACGGCGTCCTCGAACCCGGCGGGGAGGGCCGGCCCACCACGGTCCAGCTCGCCTCCGGCGGCCACCCCCCGGCCCTCGTCCTGCGCGCCGATGGCGGTGTCGACCTGCTGCCCACCCCCGGTGGACTGCTCGTCGGCGTGCTGCCGAACGCCCCCGTCGCCACCACACGGACCACCCTCGCCCCCGGCGACACCCTCCTGCTGTACACCGACGGCCTCACCGAGGCGCGCACCGGACCCACCCGTGCCAGCTTGTACGGCGAGGACGCCCTGTACGCCTTCCTCGCCGCACGGGCGCCCGCCACCGCCCAGGAACTGGTCACCGCGCTCACCGGACTGCTCAAGGGCTTCGGCGAAGGCCTCGACGACGACGCGGCACTGCTGGCCCTGGGCGTCCCCGACACCCCCGTACACCCCCTCCCGGTATCGGACCCCCCGCGATGAGCCCGCTGCGCCTGACCCAGCGCGACACCGCCGCCGGCCCTGTCCTCCTCGTGGCCGGTGAACTCGACTTCGTCCACGCCGCCGAACTGCGCCGGTAGGTGGAGCGGCTCGTGCTGCACCGGGGGCAGTGCCTGGTCCTGGACCTGTCCGGCCTGGAATTCTGCGACTCCACCGGCATCACCGCACTCCTCGCCGCCCGCCGGCACACCCTGGCCGCCGACGCCGAACTCGTCCTGACCGCCGTACCGCCCGACCTCGAACGCGTTCTGGCCGTCGTGGGCCTCGAGCGGGTCTTCACCTTCCGCGCCACCGCCGAGGACGAGTGAGCGACGAAAGGCGGGACGCGGGGAGGCACGCCCGGGACGCTTCGGGGTACCCCCGAGGGAAACGCCTGTACAGCGCGCACGAACGTCTGCTCTACCCTGAGGAGACGGCTGAGCCGGTGCGAGGGCACATCCGTGCGGCCGGGGCAGGTGCGGGTCGAGTACGAATGAGGACGTATGGAGTCGGTTACCGGCGGCGACGGCCGTCTTGCTCCGCTCGGCGGGACACCGGAACGGGTCGCGGTGACGCTGGAGAAGGAAGGCATGAGCATCGCCCGGGCCCGTGACCTCGCCACCGCGTTCCTCGGCCGGGTCCGCGACGAACTGGGGCTGCCCCTGACCGCGCGGGTCGTGGGCGACACCCAGCTCGTGGTGAGCGAACTGGTCACCAACGCCCGCAAGTACGCGCCCGGGCCCGTCTCGCTGGAACTGCGGGTCACGGACAACCTGCTGGAGGTCGTGGTGCGGGACGGCGACACGGAACTGCCGGTGCCCAGGGCCGCCGACGCCGGCCGGATCGGCCAGCACGGACTGGAGATCGTCAAGGCCATCGCCCGGGATTTCGAAACCCGGCGCGAACCCACCGGCAAACGCGTCACCGCCCGGATCGTGCTCGTCGACGACGCACTCGCCCCCGGCACCGCGCACACCCCCGACACCTGACACCGGGCACCGGCGGTTCGCACCGTCCCCCACAAGGTGACCCGTCGCACGTTTCAACAAGGCGTTTCGGGGCGGCTTGCGGCAGCCGGGTGATTGCGGAACGCTGAACGTTCCACGTCCTTGCCCAGGGATCTGTGCCCACAGGTCTTCGTAGCCAGCGGAAAGGCGGTGGGGTGCGCACGGCGCGCGCCCGCCGATTTGAATGCTTCCCCCGGTCCGGTCACGGACCCCGGCCTCCGCTCGTCCCCCGGCTCCGGTGACCCCGACGTCCCGGTGGGCGGGACGTGGCGCCACGCCCCGTACCCCGTGCTGGTCGTCGACCGGCACGGGGACCTGACGGGGATCAACGAGGCCGCCCGGCGGTGTCTGCCGGACGCGGTCCGAGGCGACCGGCTGCGCGACCGCGTGCCCTCCTGGCTGGCCGACGCCCACCACCGTCTCACCGAGGCACCGCACTTGGCCGGTGGTGCCGTCCCGGCCGGGCACCTCGGCGGCCGGCTCTTCGAGGCGCACCCGACCCAGTCCGCCGACGGGGGAGTGGTCTGGTGGCTGATCGACGAGACCGACCTCCGGCGGACGGAGGCGGCGCTGGACAACGCCCGGGACCGGTCCGAGATGCTCTCGCAGATCGCCTCCACGCTGCTGTCGACGCTGAACGTGCCGCGCTGCATGGAGGTGACCGCCTCTCTGGCCGCCCAGCACCTGGCCGAGGCCGCCGTCCTGATCGCCCCGCCGCAGGGGCGCCGCCACCAGCTCACCTACGCGGCGCGGGGCACCACGGCCGTCCAGGTCAACCGGCAGGTCGACACCCGCGGCGTGCCGGGGCTGGCGGAAGCCCTGCAGGGCTACCCCCCGGTGCCCGCCCGCCGGCTCAACCCCGACGACATCCCGGACTGGCTCATACCCGACGGTTTCGTGAGGCCGATCGGCTCGGTGATCGTCACACCGCTGCCCGGCCACGGGGTACCCGCCGGAGCCCTGGTGCTGCTGCGCTCCGGCACCGAGACGGCGTTCACCGAGGGCGAGGAGGTCTTCGCCCGCCTGTTCGCCGCCCGGGCCGGTGCCGCGCTGTCCGCGGCCCGCCTCTACGCCGAGCAGACCGCCATCACCTCCACCCTCATGCGGGAACTGCTCCCGCCGGTGCTCGGCAGCGTCCACGGGGTGGAGTACGCCGGCAACTACCGTGCCGCCACGGACCAGGAACGCATCGGCGGCGACTTCTACGACGTCCACCCCGGCGCCGACCCCTCCCGGGAGACCCTCGTCGTCCTCGGGGACGTCGCGGGCAAGGGGCTGGAAGCGGCGGTGCTGACGGGCAAGATCCGCAACACCCTGCAGGCCCTGCTGCCGCTCGCCGACGACCACCAACGCGTCCTCGGCCTCCTCAACGGAGCGCTCCTGTCCTCCCACCAGACCCGCTTCGCCACCCTCGTCCTGGCCTCCGTGCGCCGCCGCCGCGACGACGACGGCGTGCGGCTGCGGCTGACCAGCGCAGGCCACCTGCCCCCGCTGCTCGTCCGCGCCGACGGCACGGTGGAGGAGGCGCCCACCCGTGGCACCCTCGTCGGCGCCCTGCCCGAGGCGCGGGCCCGCACCGTCGACACGACGCTCGCCCCGGGGGAGATCTGCCTGCTCTACACCGACGGCATCACCGAGGCCCGCGGCGGCCCGCTCGGCGACGAACTGTTCGGCGAGGAACGGCTGCGGCGGGCCCTGGCCGGATGCGCCGGCATGCCCGCGGAGGCCGTCGTGGCACACGTGCAGATGCTCGCCTTCCAGTGGCTGCGCTCCGGCGGCCACGACGACATGGCCGTCGTCGCCATCGGAGCGGTGCGCACCGGCCCGACGCCGGTCGCGGGAGCAGGGAAAAGCCGGGAGGACCGGTGAGTGACCCGACCACGCCGGCCGGCCTGCGCGAGGAACTGTGGCGGGCTGTGGCCGACGGCGACGAGTACACCGCGGTCGCCCTCGTCCAGGACGCGTCGGCCCGGCACGTCGACGGGGAGATGCTGCTCCTGGAGGTGATCGCGCGGGTGCAGGAACGCGTCGGCACCGAGTGGGCCGCGGGCCGCCTCAGCGTCGCCCGGGAACACGCCGCCACCGCGATCAACGAACGCGTCGTCGCCGTCCTCGCCCACCGGACCTCCGCGGCGACGCGCCCGGACACCGCGCGTGGACGCGTGACCGTCGCTTGCGTCGACGGCGAGTGGCACGCCTTCCCCGCCCGGCTCGTGGCCGAGGTGCTGCGGCTGCGCGGCTGGCACGTCGACTACCTGGGCGCGCAGACCCCCACCCCGCACCTGGTCGCGCATCTGCACCACACCAACACCGACGCGGTGCTGCTGTCCGGGTCGATCCCCACCCACCTGCCGGCCGCCCACGCGGCCATCACCGCCTGCCGGTCCGTCGGCGTTCCCGTCCTCGCGGGCGGGCGCGCCTTCGGCCCCGACGGCCGGCACGCCCGGGCGCTCGGCGCCGACGGGTGGGCGCCGGACGCCCGGGGCGCGGCCGCCGCCCTGGAAGGAGGGCTCTCCCGGCCCGCCCCGCCGGCCGGCCGCCAGGCCGTGGACGACCTGCCGCACCTGGCCGACCAGGAGTACACCCTGATCGTCCGGTCCCGGGCCCAACTGGTCAAACAGACCCTGGTCGACCTCGAGGACGCCTTCCCCGCCGTCCGCGACCACGGCGACGCGCAGCGCGAGCGCACCGCCGAGGACCTCGCCCACATCCTCGACTTCCTCGCCACCGCCCTCTACATGGACGACGGCGCGATCTTCACCGACTTCCTCACCTGGACCGCGGTCATCCTCGAAGCCCGCGCCGTGCCCGCCCGGTCGTTGACCGTCGGCCTGGACCTCCTCGCCGGCCGGCTCCGTGACTTCCCCCGCACCCAGCGACTGATCCGTGAGGGCACCACGGCCCTGCGCGGCCACACCGCCCCCGGCGCCCACGCCTGACCCGACGTCGGCCCACGGGCCCGCAACGGCGGGTGGGAACGCGGCAGCCCCCGGCCCCGCAGGACGGTATGGTCGGCACGTGGGGGGCAGCGGCAGCACGCAGTCGGACGACGACCGTACCGGTACGCACCCGGAAGGCGTGTGGACCGGGCCTGCGCAGGGGGCCTTCGAGCCATCGGACGCGCCGTCGTCCCGGGATGCCCGGGTGCTGTGGTGGAGCTCGGCCGCCCTGGTGCTGGCCGTCCTCGGCACCTCGGTGCTCGTCGCCGGCACCGGACGAGGCGGGCGGCTCCCGGTCGCCGAGGTCCTGGTGCTCGCCCAGGTCGGCGCCCTGAGATGGCAGACCCGCGCCCCTCTCCCCGTCCTAGCCGCCCACGCGGCGACCGGACTCACCGTCTGGGCGCTGCTGCCCACGGTGACCCTGACCGGAGCGCTGCTCGCCGCACAGGTCACCCTGTGCGTCGCGGCGGCCGTCCGGCCGCCGCGCGCGTCCGCGCGGGCCCTCGTCGCGCTGTGGGCGGTGGCACCGCTCGCCCTGGTGACGGGCGGCACCGCGGACCTCGTGCTCTGCCTGCTGGCACCGGCCCTGGCCTGGACCCTCGGACAGTGGCGCAGGACCCAGCAGGAGCGGGCGCGGGCCGACCTGCGCCGGGCCCTGGCGGAGGAACGCGAACGCCTCGCGCGCGAGGTCCACGACGTGGTGGCGCACACCCTGTCGGTGATGGTCGTCCAGGCGGGCGCGGCGGACGACGTGTTCACCGAACAGCCCGCCCAGGCCCGTCAGGCGCTGCGGGCCATCGAGACGGGCGCCCGCTCCGCACTGGGTGAACTCCGCTCCATGCTGCGGGCGTTCCGGCCCGACGCGGAGGAGGAGGGGCCGGCCGCGACGCGAGACCCCGGACCCCGGCTCGCACGCCTGGCGGAACTGGCCGACTCGGTGCGCGCGACCGGGACGACCGTGCACGTGCGGCACGAGGGGAACCTCGACGGACTCCCGGCCGCGGTGGACCTGGCGGCATACCGGATCGTGCAGGAGGCGCTCACCAACGCGCTGCGCCACGCGGCCGACGCGGACGAGGTGAGCGTACGGGTGACGGCGGAGGGAGACTGCGTGCGCGTGACGGTGACCGACAACGGGCGGACCGCGCACGGCAGGGTCGCCATGACGGGTGCGGGGCGCGGACTCGTCGGGATGAAGGAGCGCGCGCGGCTGCTCGGGGGCACCCTGAGCGCAGGGCCCCGGCCCGGCGGCGGATTCGAGGTGGCGGCACGGCTGCCGGTGGAGCGGGTCTCATGACACTGCGCGTGGTGGTGGCCGACGACCAGGCCCTGGTCCGCACCGGTTTCCGCATGATCATCGACGCCCGGGACGACCTGGAGGTGGTCGGGGAGGCCTGCGACGGCCGGGAGGCGGTGCGGCTGACCCGGGAGCTGGCGCCCGACGTCGTGCTGATGGACGTACGCATGCCCGTCGTGGACGGCATCGAGGCGACCCGGCGGATCGCGGACGGCGGCAGCGGGGCCCGGATCCTCGTGCTGACCACCTGGGACGTGGACGCGCACGTGGTCGACGCACTGCGCGCCGGGGCGAGCGGCTTCCTGCTCAAGGACATCCGCCCCGGCGAACTCGTCGAGGCCATCCGCCTCACCGCGCGCGGCGAGGCACTGCTCGCGCCGACCGTGCTGACCCGCGTCCTCGACCGGTTCCTGCGCACCCTGCCCGACCCGGCGCCGGCACCCTCCCTGCGCAGCCTCTCCGGGCGCGAGCGGGAGGTGCTCACCCTGATCGGGCAGGCACTGTCGAACACGGAGATCGCCGAACGGCTGTCCCTGTCGGAGGCCACCGTCAAGAACCACGTCACCGCCGTGCTGCGCAAGCTCGGCCTGCGCGACCGCGTCCAGGCGGTCGTCACCGCGTACGACCACGGCCTGGTGCGGCCCCGCCGTCCCTGAGCCGCCTCCTCCACGCCCGCACCGCCACGCCCGCGCCACCCCCGAGGCGCCCTCTCCTCCTCAGGGAGGAGAAGGGCCCGTCGTCCCTCCCGTGCTCCCAGTGCCGGTCCCTCCGTGCGGCCGATCCGCGTCGGGGAGCCCGACCGTAGCGTCGAGACATGACCGAAGACCTGGCCTGCCTCACCTACCTGCTCGCCCACGACGAGACCGCCCACGGCCCCTACGACCGCTCCCGCACCGAGCTGCTGCTGCGTGCCGCCGCGCTGACGGACCTCGTACTGCGCGGACGGCTGGGTGAGGACGGCGGCACGGTGACCGTGCACGGCACGGGGTCCACCGGCGACCCCGTCCTGGACGGGGTGCTGCGCGACGCACCCGGGCACGGCTGGAAACACCTCGTACGCCGCCACCGGGCGCGGACCCTGGCCGAGGTGGAGGACAGGCTCGCCGCGGCCGGAGTCCTCACCGTGACAGCGCACCGCGGCCTCCTCGGCCGCCGGCGCTCGACCGCCGTGGACCCCGCGGCGACCGCCGCCGTCCGTGCCCGCGTCCGCGCCGCGCTGCACGGCGACGGCCCCGTGCAGCGGCTGCCCGCCACCGACGCGGCGCTGCTGGCGCTGGCCGCGGCGGGCGGTATCCCCTCCGTCGTCCCGCGGCATGAGCGCAGGGCCTTCCGGTCCCGCATCGACGCCTGCACGAGGCGGCTCGCCGCCCTGGCGCCCGGCCTGGAGAAGGCCGTCCGTTCCCTGCCCATGACCGTCCTCGCCGCCCGCGGCGGCATGGGGGGCGGCTGACCCGACAGGGGAGGGACGACGAGGGGCGACGACAGCACACACTCCGCCCGGCCCCGGGCCGAGCCCGATGACCGGCCGACGGCTCAGTCCGTCGGTCCCGGCGGCGAGGACCACCGGCCCTCGCCGCCCGGACCGGAACACCATTCGGCACACCATCCGAGACACACCCACGGGGGAACACCCATGAACGAGACCACCGCCCGGCGCCTTGCGGGGTTCGCCTGCCTCGCCGCCGCCGTCGCCCTCATCGTCGAAGTACCCCTGTACTTCCTCTACGACGGCCCGCCACCGGACTCCAACGTCCTCGCGAGACTGCTGTTCGGCATCTTGGGGCTGACGTTCTTCATCGTCTTCGCGGCCGCCTTCCGCGAACTGGTCAGGACGGTCCGCCCCGCGTACGAATGGGCGGGCAGCCTGGCCTTCACCGCCGGGCTGGTCTACGGGACGGTCACCCTCGTCTCCAGCGGACTGGAGGGCGGCGCGGTCATCGCCGCCGACCACCCGATCGACCCGACCATCGACGTGAGCGGCACCTACATCCTGTACGGGACGATCGGGCGCGTCCTGCTCGCCCTGTTCCTGGTCGCCGTCGGACACACGCTGTCCCGCACCCGTCTGCTGCCGTCCTGGGCCCACCGGAGCGCCTTCGTCCTGGCCGGGCTCAACGTGGCCTTCGTGCCGTCCCTGTTCTTCGGCAACGAACCCGCGCACTTCTACGCGGCGAACGGCTGGGGCACCACCGCCTCGATGGGCGCGATCCTCAGCTACTGGCTGCTCGCCCTCGGCATCTCCCTCTGCCGCAGCGCCGCGAAGAGCGCGCACCGGCAGGTCACGGACGCGCCGTCGGCGGCGGGCGCGGCCCGTCGGCCCGCCTGACCCCGTCCGCGCAGGGCGTCGAGCGGGCCCCGGACCCCACGGTCCGGGGCCCGCTCGACGCCCTGCCGTGCGAGGACTACTATCCGCGTCAACCACCTCCGTCCCATGGGTAGTTGCTGTCGCGGTCACCGTCTCCCGTCCACCACCGGTAGGGGCCCATGTCACTGCATCGGATTGTCAAGTACCTGACATGCGCGGTGTCGGCCGTGCTCCTGACGGCCACCGCCCCCGGCGCACTCGCCGCCACGCCGAAGGACCGGCCGCCGACGTCCGACGCGCCGGCGACCGCCGGCACCTGGCAACCGCCCCTGTCCACCCGCGGCCGCTACATCGTCGACGCGGCGGGCAACCGGTTCCGGCTGAAGTCGGCCAACTGGGACGGGGCGCAGGGCTCCTGGACGGGCAACGGCGATGCGGCCGACCCGGCCCAGCACCACGCCGGACAGGACTCCCACGGCATCCCCCTCGGCCTGGACCGCGTCCCCCTGACCGCGCTGCTCGCCGACTTCCACGCACTCGGCATCAACAGCGTCCGGCTGCCCTTCTCCAACGAGATGATCCACGCCACCGGCCCCGTACCGGACTCCGCCGTCGCGGCCAACCCCCAACTGCGCGGCAGGACACCCCTGCAGGTCTTCGACGCCGTCGTCGCCGCGCTCACCGCCGCCGACTTCGCGGTCGTGCTCAACAACCACACCAACACCTCCCGCTGGTGCTGCGGCCTCGACGGCAACGAACGCTGGAACAGCTCCCAGGACGCGGGACAGTGGGTCGACGACTGGGTGTTCATGGCCCGCCGCTACGCCGACGACCCCCGGGTGGTGGGCGCCGACCTGTACAACGAGGTGCGCCGGGACGTGCTGCACGACCCCGACTGGGGCGGCGGCGACGACTACGACTGGTACGCCGCGGCGCAGTGGGCCGCCGACCGCATCCTCACCGAGGCGAACCCCGGCCTCCTCATCGTCGTCGAGGGCATCAACTGGACCGGGCTGCCCGTCGACGGCTTCCCGCACGGCCGGCCGACGCTCACCCCCGCCCGCACCCTCTCGCACACCCTCGTACAGAGCGACAAACTGGTCTGGTCCGCCCACTTCTACGGCTACACCGGCCCCCACCACAGCGGAGCCACCGGCATCGGGGAGACCAGCGACCCCCGCTACCAGGACCTGACCGAGGAGGAACTGCGGCAGGCCCTGTACGACGAGGCGTTCTTCGTGTCGCAGGACAGCGGCCGGCACTACACGGCACCGCTGTGGATCAGCGAGTTCGGCATCGGCGCGGGCGAGACGAACGGCGCGGCCCGCACCTGGTTCGGCCGGATCACCGACTACTTCGCCGACCACGACGCCGACTTCGCCTACTGGCCGCTGGTCGGCTGGGAAGGCCACGACGACTGGGCGCTGCTGCGCTACGACGCCGACGGTCACCGGCACGGACTGCTGGACGAGACCGACTGGCGGCGCACCGGCTGGGACCACCTGATGACCGCACCGACCCGCACCGGCTCCGTCGCCCCGGTGCCCGCCTGGCGGATGCTCAGCACCGACCACGGCGACCAGGTCCAGTCCCTGCGGGTACGGGCCACCGGCGACTGGGACCCGGGCGCCTACAAGGCCGCCTGCCCCGACGGACTGAGACTGATCGGCCTGAGCCACGCCGGGGGCCGCGGACTGTGCACCGACACCGAAGCCGGCGACCTGCGCGCCGCCGACGGCACCCACACGGTCGTGACCGACGAACGAAACGTCCCGCAGGGCGGTGACTGGGCCGGGGGCTACACGAAGTTCCAGTGCCCCTCCGGCTCCTACCTCATCGGCTACAGCCGCCGCGGCAGCCGCGTGTCGGCCGCCCTCTGCGCCCCCGCCCGCACCTCCCTCGGCACCACGGGCCGCACGCTCTGGTTCGACCGGTCCGACAACCGGCCCGACTCCGGCGGCGACTTCGCCTCCGGGAACTACAAGGGGCAGTGTGCCGACGACGAGTACGCCGCCGGGATCGCGTTCACCACCCGTGTGGGCAGCGCGGGCGGCCCGGACGCGCTGCTCTGCCGCCGGCTGCGCTGAGACGTCCTTCGACCAGCGGGTGTCAGCCTCTGGCGTCGTACTCCCGCCGGCAGTCCTCGATCTCCTCGCTGTGCGCGACCGTCCAGGCGTAGAGCTGCCCGAACGGCTCGCGCAGCGACTCGCCCAGCGCCGTGAGGGAGTACTCGACGCCGACGGGCGAGGTCGGCAGCACGGTGCGGCGGATCATGCCGTTGCGCTCCAGGCGCCGCAGCGTCTGCGTGAGGACGCGCTGCGTCACACCCTCCAGGCCGCGCTTGAGCTCGTTGAACCGGGTGGGCCGCTCCAGCAGCGCCATGACCATCATCGACCACTTGTCCGCGATCTGGTCGAGGATCGGCCGGCTGGGGCAGTCCGCCCGGAAGACGACGGGCACGGCGGTGCCCGCGCCTCGTCGCAGGCCGGCTCCGGCACCGGGACCGGAACCGTGCGGGTCGGTGTCCTTCATGTGCCCTGGTACTCCCGAAGTGCGTTCTTGCGGATCACATCGATGCCGCCAAAGGTAGGTATGCATCGCAAACCTACCTGCCTTCCGGCGACCTGTGGAGCCTCCATGCCCTCCCTCACGAACGACGCCCACGACGCCCACGACGCTTACGCCACGCTGCGCGTGAGCAGCGCACAGGGCGTCGCGCGGATCGTCCTCGACAACCCCCCGGTGAACGTCATCAGTGCCGTGATGATGCGTGAGCTCCGCACCGTGCTGACCGCGCTCGCGGACGACCCCTCGGTCCGCGTGATCATCTTCTCCAGCGCCGATCCCGAGTTCTTCCTCGCCCATGTGGACATGCGGATCGGGGAGGACATGGCCGCGCTGGAGTCGCTCGCCGCGTCGGCTCCGGCGGACGTCAACGTGTTCCAGGCCGTCGGCGAGCTCCTGCGGCACCAGCCCCAGGTGACCGTCGTCAAGCTCGCCGGGAAGGCCCGTGGTGGCGGGGCCGAGTTCGTGGCCGCGGCGGACATGGCGTTCGCGGCCGTCGAGACCGCCGGGCTCGGTCAGATCGAGTCGCTCATGGGCATCGTCCCCGGCGGCGGCGGAACCCAGTACCTCCGCCACCGCGTGGGCCGCAACCGCGCGCTGGAGCTGATCCTCACGGCCGACCTGCTCGACGCCAGGACGGCCGCGGCCTACGGCTGGATCAATCGGGCCCTGCCGGCCGCGGAACTCGACGACCACGTCGACCGGGTGGCCCGCGACATCGCCGCACTGCCCGACGGTGTCGTCGAGGCGGCCAAGCGCGCGCTGCCCGCCGACGATCTCACGGAGGGACTCCTGCGCGAGAACGACGCCTGGGCCGCCACGATCGCCCGGCCGGCCGCACGTCGACTGATGAGCGAGGGACTGCGGGCAGGGGCGCAGACACCGGCCGGCGAACGCGACCTCGAGACGCTGATGCGCGGCGCCGCGCGCTGACGGGGGACCGGTCGCCGGGTGCCTGCGTGGCGGGCACCCGGCGCGGCACCTGCGCGCCGGGTGCCGGCGCCCGGCGGGTCCCCGCACGCTCAGTCCAGGTCGGACATGTCCAGGACGAAACGGTGGCGGACGTCGTTGCGGCCCAGGCGGTCGAGCGCCGTGTGGATCCGGGCGGAGGGAAGCACCTCCACGTCGGCGGTGATGCCGTGCGCGGCGCAGAAGCGAAGCATCTCGGCCGTCGACCGGCGGCCGCCGCTGCCCGCGGAACCGAGCTTCTTGCGGCCGACGAGCAGATCCATGACCTCGACGGTGACCGTACCCAGGTGGCCGAGGAGGCTGAGCGTGCCGTCCATCGCCACCAGCCGCAGGTGGGGAGCGAGGTCGTGGGGCACGGAGATCGTGTCGAGGACCACGTCGAAGCTGTTCCGGGCCGCGCTCGTGCGCCGGGTGTCCGTGGCGGCGATCAGTTCCCGCGCGCCCAGCCGGCGGGCGTCCTCCCGCTTGTCGCCGGTGCGGCTGAGGACGGTCGTGTCGGCGCCCAGCGCCACCGCCAGCTTGACCGCGAGGTGCCCCAGGCCGCCGAGCCCGGCCACGGCGACCCGGCTGCCCGGGCCCACCCCCAGTGAGCGCAGCGGCTCCCAGACGGTGACGCCCGCGCACATCAGCGGGGCGGCCCCGGCCGGGTCCAGACCGGCCGGGAGCGGATAGGCGAACGCCTCGCGCACGACGTACTCGCGGGAGAAACCACCGAGGGTGGTCGACCCGTCCTGCCGGTCCGTGCCGCCGTAGGTGAGGGTAGGGAAGGAGCGACAGAAGTTCTCCTGTCCGGCCTCGCACATGGCGCACGAGCCGCAGGAGTCGACGATGTTGCCGACCGCGACGGGGTCGCCGACCGAGAAGGCCGTCACCCCGGCCCCGGTCTCGGTCACCACACCGGTGAACTCGTGCCCGGGCACCAGGGGCTCGGGGGCGTCCGGGGCGTGCCCCCGGACGGCGTGCAGATCCGTGTGGCACAGCCCGCAGTGGTCCACTCGCACCGCGAGGTCGTCCGCACGCAGGTCACGGCGGTGCAGAGGGGTGCGTCGCAGCGTATTGGGGCCGGTGGCCCGCCATCCGACGGTCGTTCGCACAGTCCGACTCCTCCTCGATCGATATGACAAACAAACTGTTCGGTCTATTCGCTTCCCTCGCAGCCTAGGCACGAGGTGGGCCACAAAGCAAACCAACTGTTCTGTTTGATGTTTGATAGGGTCCCCGCATGCCGGAACAGCCCCAGACCTCACGCGGCGCCGCGACGTACCGGCGCATCCTGGACGCGGCCACCGAGGAGTTCGCCCGCCACGGCATCGCGGGGGCCCGCATCGAGCGCATCGTCACGGCGGCACGCACCAACAAGGCGCAGCTCTACGCCTACTTCGGCGACAAGGAACGCCTCTTCGACGCGATCTTCCTCGGCTCGCTGGAGCGCATCACCGACGTCGTGCCCATCGACGCGGACGACCTCCCGGGCTGGGCCGTGCGCCTCTACGACGAGTACCTGCGCCGCCCGGACCTCATCCGGCTCGCCACCTGGACCCGGCTGGAGCGCCGGCCCGCCGGGCACCTGGTCGAGACCCACGAGCACTACGACGACCGCAAACTCGCCGCCATCGCCGAGGCGCAGGACGCCGGGCGGATCCGGCCGGGCGACCCCTTCGACCTCATGGCCGTGGTCATCGCCATGTCCATGGCCTGGTCGCCCGTGAGCAATGTGTACGCGGCCAGTGATCAGGAGCCCGACGCCGTGCACGACCGGCGCCGGGCCCTCCTGCGCGACTGCGTCCGAAGGGCCGTCACCGTCGCCGACTGAGAGGGCGTCCCGCCGGCGACAGGCTCCGCCCGCAGGGAGCAACCGGCCCGGCCCGCAAGGGGATTGACCGGGCGTCAGAACCGTCGATAGCTTGCCTGATGCCTGACAACGTTGTCTTTCCGCCTGTGAAGGGAACATCCATGCGAAGATGCGCCACCCTTCTCGCCCTGCTGCTGACGACCGCGGGCCTCTCCTCGACCGCCACGGCCCTCCCCGCGACCGCCACGTCTGCCGCCCCGCCCTCCGCCGCGGCCGCCGCCCCGTCCTCCGCGGCGGCGGAACGGGGGAGCTGGACCGGCACCTGGGCAGCTGCGGCGAGCGGCACGGCGAGCGACACCGGGTACGCCGGATACACCCTCCGCAACCTCGTCCGCACGAGCGTCGGCGGCGACCGGATCCGCGTGAAACTCTCCAACGCCCTCGGCACCCGACCCGTCCTGTTCGCCCACACCACCGTGGGGCTGCAGAAGGTGCCCGACAGCGCCGCGCTCGCGCCCGGTTCCCTGCGCGACCTCACCTTCGACGGGCACCGGGCCGTCACCGTCCCCGCGGGCGCCGAGGTCTACAGCGATCCGGTCGCCCTCCCCGTCGCCGCGGCCGCCGACCTGTTCGTCACCACCTACACCCCCGACCCGTCCGGACCGGTCACCCTGCACGCCGCCGGGCTGACCACCTCGTACTACGCCACGGACGGCACCGACCACGCAGGGGACCTCGGCGGCGCCGGGCTGCCCTCGACGACCCAGTCCTGGCACTACGTCACCGAGGTCGACGTCCGGCCCGGCCGGCCCGAGGCCGCGACGGGCAGCGGCGCCGTCGTCGCCCTCGGCGACTCGATCACCGACGGGATCGCTTCGACGCCCGGCACGGACCGGCGCTGGCCGGACCGGCTGGCGGCCCGGCTGCGCGCGAGCCACGGCCCGGCCCGCGGGTTCGGCGTGCTCAACGCGGGCATCAGCGGCAACCGCGTGCTGCACGAGGGCACCGGACCCAGCGCCCGGGACAGACTGGACCGGGACGTGCTGCGCCGCGCGGGCGCGCGGACCGTCATCGTGCTCGAAGGCATCAACGACATCCAGCGGATCCCGGGCGAGGGCAGCGCCGACGAGATCGTCACGGGGCTGCGTGACATCGCCGACCGCGCGCACGCCGCCGGCCTGCGCGTGCTGGGCGGCACCCTCATCCCCTTCGAGGGATGGCAGACGTACGGGCCGGAGCAGGAGGCCGCCCGCGAGACCGTGAACACGTGGATCCGCGACGGCGGGGTCGTCGACGCGGTGGTCGACTTCGACGCCGCCGTACGCGACCCGGCGGACCCGCACCGCATGCGGACGGAATACGACAGCGGCGACCATCTGCACCCGAACGACGAGGGGCTGCGGGCCATGGCCGACGCGGTGGACCTGGACGCGCTCGGCCGCCCGGATCCGGCGCGTCTCGCGCCGTACCTCCGTCCCGTGCGCTCGCTCACCCTCGCCGCGGCCCCGGGGCGGGCCGTCACGATCGCCGGCCGTGCGGCCACCGTCCCGTTCGTCACCCGCACGACCGTCCAGGGCCCCGGCACGGTCCGCGGAAAGGTCACCGCGAGCCTCGACGGCAAGCGGTACGCGCACCCCTTCGCGGTACGCAGCGACGGCCGCTTCGCGCAGGTCGACGTGGCGCTGGACGTGCCCGTGCCGGCCGCCCTGGCGGCCGGTGAGCACCACGTCCGGTTCACGGTCCGCACCCGCGACGGCCGCAGCCGGACCGCGACGGCCGTCCTGGACGTCCGCGGCCTGGGCTGCGCACAGTCCGACGACTCCTGCCCGGTGGACCTGACCGGCGCCTACGACCGCGACTCGATCGCGAGCGCCGACCATCCGGACGACGGCGACTTCGACGGCCTGGGCTGGAGCTACGCCGCCGAGACCCTGCCCGCGAACGGCCCGTCCGTGCTCGCGGGGGCGCCGTTCGCGTTCCCCTCCTCGGCCGACGGGACGAAGAACACCGTCACCGCCCAGGGGCAGACACTGGAGCTGCCCGGGCTACGGGCCCGGCAACTGCGCGTACTGGGGGCCGCCTCCGGCGGCGCGGCGGAGGGAACCGCCACGCTCACCTACGCCGACGGCTCCACCGCCGCCGTGTCCCTGGGGTTCAGCGACTGGGCGGGGCAGCCGCAGCCCGGCGAGACGGTCGCCGTGGCGGCGCCGTACCGGTACCGGGCGGGCACGGGCCGCGACGGTCCGGCCGTCCGTATCTTCGCGCGCACACTCCCGCTGGACCCGGACCGGGTGCTCCGCTCGGTCCGACTGCCGGACGACACCCGCCTGAAACTGTTCGCCGCGACCGTCGACCAGAGCGGCTGACAACCGGACGGGCCCACCCACTCCCGTTCGCCCCGGCTGCCCGACATACGGGCAGCCGGGGCGGTCCCGTACCGGCGTGCGGCAGGTGCCGCCGCGCCGGGTGAGCCGTTCACCCCCGCAGCCGCGGTGCCGGTGGCATCGGGGGAGGGGGAGTGTCGCCCTCCGGGACCGCGCGGAACGCCTCGATGACATACGCGGCGAAGCGGCGCGAGGCCGCGAGGCGCGTGGCGTGGGGGGTGTCCTGCAGGCCGCGGTGGGCCATCAGCATGAGGACCAGGTCGTCCACGACGAACCCGGGCCGCAGGCGTCCGGCCCGCTGCGCGCGGCGGGAGAGCTCGGCGACCGCGCGCAGCGCCTGCTCCCGGTCGGCGCTGAAGTCCAGGGCCTCGGGGAACGCGGCCATGAACGCGTCGGCGAACCCCCGGCTCTCGGCGTGGAGTGCGCAGACGCGCTCGATCACCTCGCGGAAGCCGTGCCACGGGTCCGGGTCGGCGAGGGCGTCGTGGACCGCGGACCGGCAGACACGCCGCTGCTCGGCGTAGGTCTCCAGGACCAGGTCGCGCTTGGTCGGGAAGTGCCGGTACAGCGTGGCGGGGCCGACACCCGCGTGCCGGGCGATCTCACGCATCGGCGCGCCGAGCCCCTCCGCACCGAAGACTGCGCGCGCGGCCTCCAGGATGCGGAGCCGGTTGTCGCGGGCGTCGGAGCGGGCGGGGTGAGTCAGTTGCTCGGTCATGGTCTCTCACTTTAGCCAACCGGACGGGGGCGTCCGTTACGTTGCGAGGACGGCGGGGCCCGCCGGGAAGGGTCGCGGGCCCGGCCGTTCCGTCGAACGAGGAGTGGTGACATGAAGGCCGTTGTGATCAGGACGTTCGGGGCGCCCGAAGGGCTGGAGGTCGTCGACCTGCCGGTGCCCGCCCCCGGCCCCGGGCAGGTGCGGATCACGACCGAGGCGATCGGGGTCGGCGGCGTCGACGCCGTGATCCGCCGGGCCACGATCGGCGGCCTCGGTCTCAAGGAGGGGCACCTCCTCGGCAGCGAGGCCGCGGGCACCGTGGACGCGGTCGGGGAGGGCGTGGACGCCTCATGGGTGGGGCGGCGCGTATGGGCGTTCACGGGGCTGACCGGCGCGTACGCCGAGCGGGCCGTCGCCGCGGTCGAGGACGTCCTCCCGCTGCCCGAGGGGCTGACCGCCACCGACGCGGTGACACTCGGCAGCTCCGGCGTCGTCGCCCACTTCGCCCTGGACCGCGCCCGTCCCGCCCCCGGCGAGAGCGTACTGGTGCGCGGTGCGGCGGGCAGCATCGGACTCTCGACGGTCCAGCTCGCGGCCGGTCGCGGTGCCGGCGCGGTCGCGGTGACCACCTCGTCGGCCGAGCGCGGCGAGCGCCTGCGCGACCTGGGCGCGACGCATGTCCTGGACCGCTCCGGCGAGGGCGGCGCGGACGCGCCCGAGGGCTTCGACGTGGTGATCGACGTCGTGGGCGGCCCCGGTCTTCCCGGGATCGTGGACCGGTTGAACCCCAACGGCCGGTACGTGATCGTCGGCGTCGTCGCCGGACAGCCCCCGGCGGACTTCGGCACCCGGCTGCTGGACGGCTTCCGCAAGTCCCTGACGTTCGCCACCCTCAGCCTGGACACCGTGCCCAACGCCGACCGGCAGAAGGTGCGGGCGGCGCAGTTCGCCGACGCCGCACGGGGGGAGCTGCGCACGGTCGTGCACGACGTGCTGCCGCTGGTGGACGCGGCGAAGGCCCACCGGGCGATGGACGAGGGAACAGTGTTCGGCAGGATCGTGTTGGTTCCCTGAACCGGTGCGGGGGAGCGGCATCCGGGCGGCGGTTTCCTTCGCCCCCGCCGCTCCTTCCCGTTCCGGCCCGGGGGGGCTACGCCCCCGGACCCCCGGCAGGACCGCGCCCACGCGGCGCAGCCGCATGTCGACACGGCCCCGCGCCCCTGAGAAGGGGCGCGGGGAACCGCGGGAGCACCTCAGGACTCGGCCAGCCGGAAGCCCATGGCGTACATGTCCCGGTGGTACCAGCCGTGCCGGCGGCGGCAGCGGGCCAGGTCCGCGAAGCGGGTGAAGCTGCCGCCGCGGGCGATGCGGTACGCCGCCCGGCCGCCCAGGTCGTCCTCGATCGTCTCGCCGCCGGGGTAGGGGCGGTAGTCGTCGGACACGTACTCCTCCACGTTGCCGCCCATGTCGGCGGCGCCGAACGGGGAGCGGCCCGCCGGGTACATGCCGACCGGAGTGGTGGACAGGGGGCCGTGCTCCACCGTGTTGGCGCGTTCGGGGTCCATCTCCTCGCCCCACGGGTAGGCCCGTCCGTCCCCGCCGCCCGCCGCGTACTCCCACTCGGCCTCCGTCGGCAGCCGGAAGGACCGCCCGGTGCGCGCCGCCAGCCATGCCGCGTAGCGCTCCGCGTCCTGCGGCGCGACCGTCCACACCGGATGGTTGGCGAGCTCCGCCGGATAGCCGCCGAACCGCCAGGACGAAGGCGGGGGAGCGGCGTCCGGCTCCGCCACCAGGAAGGCGTGGTACTCCAGGTTGGTGACCGGGTAACGGCCGATCCGGAACGCCGGCACGTCCGCCTCGTACTGCGGGGCCTCCTTGGCGATCCAGTCCCGCACCACGCCCACGTGGTGCCACCGCGCGGTCACCGCGTCCACCCGGTCCGCGGGCAGCCCCAGCCGCACGCGCGCCGCGGGCACGTCGACCATCGCGGGGTCGTCGGGGACGATCCGGGGGTCGCCGAGCAGGGCCAGCAGCCGTCCGGCGGCGAGCCGGGTGAGGAACTCCGCGGCCGGGTCCTCGACGGTGCGGGCGAGGTCGCGCGAGCCGCGGAAGGCCAGCAGCCGCGCCCGGTTGTTCGCTTCGGCCTCGTCGACCCGCGGGACGAAGGAGGCGGGCAGGCCCATCGTGGCGCGGTCGTCGAGGGCGTGCGGATCGACCGGTGGCGGGGTGATGGTACTCATGCGGCGATCCTCTCGCCCGTCGGGACCTCGTGCACGGAACCGTCGTAGGAGGAGGCCAGGAACTGCCCCTTGGCGGGGTCGTAGCACAGGCAGGAGATGCCGGCCGCGGTCGGCCTGCCGACGTACGACCAGGTGTCGGTCCGCAGGTCGCGGACGGCGACCGTGCCCGCGTACGAGCCGCTGGCGACGAACCGGCCGTCGTCGGAGGCGGCCACGCACTTGATGGAGTGGTCGTGCGGGGTGGGTGTCGCCCGGCTGGTGCGGCCGCGCCAGACGCGCAGCGTGCGGTCCCTGCCCACGCTGGCGAAGGCCCCCTCGTCCAGCGCCGCGCACCCGTTGGCGATCTGGTCGTGCGCCTTCTCGACGCGCCCGGTCTCCTCGAAGTCGGTCAGGGAGAACCAGCACACGGAGGTGTCGGCGCAGACGGCGAACAGGGTGTCGCCGGAGATCGCCACGTCCTTGACCGGGTTGGTGTGCAGCGGCAGTGTCGCCACGTGCCGGACCTGCTCGCCGACGGAGAAGACCAGGCCCTCGCCGGTGTAGGCGCCCACCACGACATGCGGCACCCCGTCCCGTTCGAAGACCGCCGCGCAGTTCAGCGGCGAACGGTGCTGGAACAGCGTCCGGCCGTCGGCGGCGTCGAAGAGCCGGCCGAGCTGACCGCCGGTCAGCATGCGGTCGCCCACCGGGATCAGGAAGTTGCACAGGCTGCCCGTGACGGCGACCTGCTGTCCGTCCCGCCACACGACGCCCGCGTCCCCGGTGGTCCACACCCCGTCCGCGGCGGCCGTGATCGCGTTCAGGCAGCGCGTCCGTTCGACGCCCGTCAGGTCCCATGTCCCGCTGTCCAGGTCGTACGTGGCGTAGGCGGTGCCGAAGGTGCCGAAGACGACGGTGCGGTCGTCCAGGAACGCGCAGGAACGGGGCCACACCTCGGCGGGGAACTCCGTGGTGTGTGTCAGGACCGGTTCGCCGTCGGTGCCCGAACAGTCCCACACCCGCAGCGTGCGGTCGTAGCTGAGGCTCACCAGGGACTGCGTGGCGGCGTGGTGGACGAGCCGCTTGATGCCGGCCTCGTGGGCGCGGTGCTGGGTGGTGCGCGAGCCGGTGATGGTGACGATCTCG
Organism: Streptomyces sp. B3I8; assembly: GCF_030816915.1. Classification (NCBI taxonomy): domain Bacteria; kingdom Bacillati; phylum Actinomycetota; class Actinomycetes; order Kitasatosporales; family Streptomycetaceae; genus Streptomyces; species Streptomyces sp. B3I8. Next base: position 7,361,659 of record NZ_JAUSYN010000002.1, read on the forward strand.
CCGTTGTCGTTGCCCGCGTAGATCACCCCGGTGGGAGTGATGGCGATGGTGTCGGTCTCCGCGTCCCCCAGATCGACGTCGCCCGTCATGGCGTGGGTCTCCAGGGACCACCGCTTGACCGTGCCGTCGTCGCTGGAGGTCACCAGCTCCGTGCCGTCGGCCAGCCAGGCGACGGAGAGGATGTCGGCCGTGTGCCCCTCGAGCCGGGCGACGACGGCCCCGGTGTCGAGGTCGTGGACGCGGATGAGGTGGTCCCGGGCGACGGTCGCGACGAGCGGCCTGCTCGGGTGGAAGGCCGCCATGTCGACGTCGTCCCGGTGCTCGCTCAGCACGGTCCGCAGCTTCAGGTCGGGCAGTGACCACACCCGGGCGGTGTAGTCGCTGGAGGCGGTGAGCAGCAGGGTGCCGTCCGCGTTGAACTCGACGTGGTTGGCGAGGTGGTCGTGGTGGGCGCGGGCCAGCGGGCGGCGCTCGGCGGCGTCCCACAGGATGACCTGGTTGTCGTAGCCGGCCGTCGCCACGAGTTCTCCGCCGAAGGCCGCGATGCCGCTGATGGGACCATGGTGACGTATCATGCCGAGCCCTTCAGTTGGATGGTGTGCGAGGTGCGGACGACCTTGGCCCTGAGGTAACCGGTGTTGTAGGGGTTGGCGAAGACCCCGGTGGAGACCGTGTCACGGACCTTGATGCCGTACCTGAGCAACTGATCGCGCTTGTCGGGGTTGTTGGTCAGCAGGTCGATCTCGTTGTGCCCGAGGGCGCCCAGCATCTGGGCCGCGACCGCGTAGTCGCGCAGGTCGTCGTCCAGTCCGAGGGCACGGTTGGCCTCGTAGGTGTCGAGGCCCTGCTGCTGGAGGTGGTAGGCGTCCAGCTTGTTGTAGAGGCCGATGCCCCGGCCCTCCTGACGCAGGTACAGCAGCACTCCTCCGGCGTCGTCGATCGCGCGCAGCGCCTCGGCGAGCTGGGGCCCGCAGTCGCAGCGTGCGGAGCCGAACACCTCGCCCGTGAGGCACTCGGAGTGCACGCGCACGAGCGGCACCTCGGCCGGGGGACCCAGCCGCACGGCGAGGTGCTCGCCGACGTCGGCGAGGCCGGTGAAGGTCATCAGGTCGGCCTGCAGGACGGTGCCCAGCCCCTGGTGCAGCGGCACCCGCACGCTCTGCCGGATCCTGGCCGGGCTCGGCACGCTCCAGGCATGTCCGGACTTGGTGCTCCCGGAGGCGGCCCGGTCGGCCGGCTCGACCGGTTCAGCCGGTTCAGCCGGTTCAGCCGGTTCGGCAGGCCCGTCCGGTGTGGTGAGGGCCGTCACGGGGGGATCCGGCAGGGGTGCGACGGTCACGTGCTCCTGGCTCAGGCCGGCGGTGTCGGGGCGTCGGCTCGCGTGGGTGATCACCGCGTGTGCGAACGCGGTCAGTTCGGCGAGCACGCCCTGCTGGGTGAAGCGGCCCCCGGTCTGCGGCAGGGCGTCGGCGAAGGGGATCGCCATCCGCGGCCCGTCCATCAGCACCGCGTCGGCCCTTTCCAGGACCGCGCGCAGGACGGGCTGGGCGTCCACGCCGCCGCGGGCTCCGGTGGAGACGCTCAGGACGGCGGTCGGTTTGCCGGCCAGCGCCCCCGCGTGCCAGGGGCGCGACAGCCAGTCCAGCGTGTTCATCAGCAGGCCGGAGATCAGGCCGTTGTACGACGGGGTGCTGATCACCACCGCGTCGGCGGACTCCACCAGCTCCCGGGCCTGCTCCACGGCGTCGGCCGCCCGGCCCTCCGCGTCCGCGTCCTCGTCGTAGAAAGGGAGGTCGTCGGGGACGAGTACGTGCGTGTCGACGGGCTCGGCACTCTCCCTGAGTATCCCTTCGAGGGTGGCGAGGGCCGCCGTGTTGAGTGAACGGAGCCGCCGGCTGCCTGAGATGAGGACAATCCTGGTCATCGTGGTCTCCTCGACGCCGGGGACAACACCGCCTGAGGGGCGGGGCCATGACGTGAAGCGCTGGCGGAGTTCAACGTTCCGGTGCCCGCGTCCCGAAGCGGTCCCGAGCGGTTCCTGAAGCCGTCCCGCCTGCCACCGGCGACGCGAGGGCCGTGACGGCCCCCGCCCACACGGCGGCGCCCCGGCGGCAGGGGGCCACCGGGGCGGGACGGACACGGCACGCACGGCTGCCCGCAGCGGCGGCCGTGCGACCGGACGTACTACGACGCCGGACGTATCGTGATGCGGGTCAGCGTCACGGGGGAGCCGTTCGTCGGCCTCCGGCCGAGCGGGTCGTCGGGCAGACTCCGGCCGAAGGCCTGCACGAGGGGATGGAAACCGTAGCGTCCCAGCCCCTTCTGCTGCAGCAGATGCATGTCCACCAGGTACTCCAGGGTCCGCTCGGCGGTGGCCGGGCCGATGCCGAGCAGGGTCGAGGCGGACTCCACGTCGAAGTCGGAGGCCGGACGCAGACTCAGCAACTGGAAGTGGCCGCGTATCCGCGGCGGGAGGGCCTCGTAGGAGGTCGCGAGCGAGGCCGCGACACTGCGCGAGCCGATGCGCAGTTCGTCGAGGACGTTGTCCGCGTTGCGGAGCCGGTCCACGAAGTAGCGGATGGTCCAGTGCTCCCGCTTCCGGATCCGGGCGCCGGCGATCCGCAGGGCCAGCGGCAAGTACCCGCACAGTCCGGCCAGTTCGGCCGTCGCCTCCGGTTCCGCCTCCGCCCGGGAGCAGCCGATGGAACTGCTCAGCAGCCGGGTGCTCTCCGCCTCGGACAGCGGTCCCAGCGAGATGCTCTCCGCGCCGTCGAGGTCCATGAGCTGCGAGCGGTTGGTGACGAGCACGAAGCTGTCCTGCGACGGCGGCAGCAGGCGGTGCACCAGGTCGGGATCGCCGACGTGGTCGAAGAGCACCAGCAGCTTGAGGGCGGAGGTCCTCGCGCGCCACAGGGTGAGGCGCCCGCGCATGTCCTCGGGTATCTCCGCCTCGGGCAGCCCCAGGGAGCGCAGCAGTATCTCGAGGCCGGAGGACAGGCCGACCTCCTCCTCGTCCCGGCAGTATCCCTTCAGATCGAGGTACATCAGGCCGTCGGGGAATCGTTCCGCCAGGAGGTGGACGACGTGCACGGCCAGCGCCGTCTTGCCGGAGCCGGCCATGCCGTCGATCACCGCGATGCGGGGCGAGCGGTCGGCGGTGCGGGTCGCGGCCTGCACGAGCCTGTCGATCTCGGCCGTACGGCCCGTGAAGTCGTCGGGCACATAGGGGAAGGGGCAGGGCCGTTCGATGCCCTGGGCGGGCGCGGCCGGCCCGGAGGGCACACCCGCGGGCTGGGCCGGTTTGGACACGACCGAGAGTTCGGGACTGTTGCGCAGGATCGCCTGGTACAGGGCGGACAGTTCCGGACTCGGGTCGATGCCGAGTTCCTCGGCGAGGAACGTGCGTGTGTTGGCGTACTCGTTGATGGCCTCGGCCTGCCGGCCCGCCTGGTACAGGGCGAGAAGCAGCCGGTGGCGCAGCGACTCGCGGTAGGGGTGGGCGGCGATGGCGTGACGCAACTCGCCGATGAGCCCTGCGGCCTCACCGGTGGACAGCCGCAGGTCGGCCAGCGACTCCAGGGCGCTCAGCCGGCGTTCCTCCAGCAGGGCGCATGCCGCGTCGATGGTGGCACTGCCCGAGTCCGGCATGGCGGGGCCGCGCCAGAGGGCGAGGGCGGCCTCCAACTGCCGGGCGGTCTCGGCCCGGTCGCCCGCGGCCAGTGACCGCCGGGCGTGGTCCTCGTGGGCGGCGAAGAGGGCGAGGTCGAGCTGACCCTCGTCCAGGAGGATCCGGTAGCCGGACGGTTCGGTGGCGATGAGGGCACCGCCGTTGGGGATGCGCCGGCGCAGTTCGCCGACGGCCTTGCGGATCTGATGGGAGGCCGTCGCCGGGGGCTCGTAGGCCCACGCCGCCTGCACCAGCTGGGAGACCGAGACGACCCGCCCCTGTTCCAGCAGCAGAACCGCCAGTACCCGTTCGTTGAGCGTGCCCCCGAGATGTATCCGACGTTCCTCGTCCCATGCTTCGAGAGGCCCGAGTAACAGGAGGCGAATACCGGGCTGTTGAACTGTCACGTAACGACCTTATCTTTCGTCCGGATCCCCGTGTGTGCGGACGTGAGGTGCCGCATGCGTGCCGGGCAGCGGCGCGAAGTCCTCGCTGTGGGGGGAGGGGGTGCGAGGCGACGCTGTGGTCGGTGTCCCGCGACGGCGGGGGGTCCGCCGTGCGCAGCGGGCGTCTGCCCGGGCGGGTCAGGCCGCGTCCTGCGGGCCGGAGACCGAGCCGGCGTGCTGCGTGCCGGAAGGCGGTGGCAGAGAGTCCCAACCGGTACGGGTATGCAGCAGCAGCCAGCACACCGGGAGGATAGCAATCACGCCGAGCACGAGGAATACACCTCTGACTGGGAGCACACTGCTGCTCGTGCTGATCACCAGGGGTCCCAGTGCCTCGGCGCCGCCGCATACCAGTCGCCACAGTCCCCACAACCGTCCGATGTACTCGGCGGGCATCGTCCGGTACAGCAGCACCTCGGCCGCGACATTGAGGACGCTGTACGCGCCGAAGAGCCCGACCATCGCGAGCGTGACCGCCACCGCCGCCCCGGCCGTCATCAGCACCAGACTTCCCGCCGCGGTCAGCAGTGTGCCCAGCGCGATGGGCCCCATGCGCAGCCGGGAGCCCTCGCCGGCGATCCGGGTGGCCCACAGCGCGCCCCCCGCGGCACACAGGTTGACCACCGTCAGGACGATCTCCACCCGGCCGCCGGACAACCGGAGTTCGTCGCGCAGGTAGAACACCGACAGCGCCTGGCTCCCGGTACCGCCGAGCATCTCGACGAACGCCACCAGCACCATCGTGGTGAACACCGCCCGGCTGCTCCGCAGCACCCGCCAGCCCGCGAGTATCGACCGGGCGAACCCGTCGTGCGGCTGGTGGTCCTCCGTCTTGCGGGGCGGCCGCACCCCCGCCAGCCACACCCCCACGGGCACCAGGAAGCTGCCCAGGTTCACCCAGAGCAGGCCGACGTAACCGAGCGGCCCCAGCAGGGCGCCGGCCAGCAGCGGACCGAGCACCGTGGTGATCCGGAACGACGCCGACTGCAGACCGCGCGCCTGCCCCGGCTGGTCGGGGAAGAGCGCCGGAAGGCTGGCGAACCAGCCGCTGCGGTACGTCGCGCCGCCGAACTGGACGCTCAGCTCGCACAGCACCAGCAGCCAGGCACCGGGACGGATGTCGCTGTCGAGCACCAGGATCAGCACCAGCACGGCGAGGAACTGGACCGCGAGACCCGACAGGACGAGTGCCCGCGTCCCGTACCGGTCGGCGACATGCCCGAGCAGGGGACCGCTGAGCAGCAGGGAGACGGGGGTCACCGCGCTGAGCAGCGCCATGACGTGCAGGGACCCGGTCAGGTCGTACGACAGCAGGGGCAGGGTGACGGCGTAGATGCCGTCACCGATGTTGTTCGCGAACACGCCCGCGCTGAAGGAGACGAACCGCGGCCGCCGCCACAGTGAGGCCGCGGCCGCGGGCTTCTCGAGCGTCACGCACGGTCCAGGCGGCCGGGGTCCACGGGCCTCAGGTACTGGTCGCGCACCCGCTCCGGCCCTTCCTTCGTCAGACGGTACGTCCGCAGCCAGCCACCGCGCCCGCCGACCAGCAGGTACGGCGTGCCGTCGGCGCTGCGCACGGCGTGCGCGACCTTGGCGAAGTCGGGCAGCGGCTCGAGCAGTCCCAGCATCTCGGGTTCGGCCGTACCGGGCGGAAGGGGGTCGGAGAACACCCCCAACTGCTGGCCGTAGGTGGTGACGTAGAGCCGGCCGTCCACCAGGGCGGCGTCCTCGGCGGTGTTCTCCAGCAGCTCCGAGTAGACCCGCAGCACGGTCCCCGTGGCCGGGTCGATCTCGTGCACGCCGTCACCGCCCAGAACGAAGACGCGGTCGCCGTCGAAGCGGAAGCGTTTGCAGTACGCCTCCTCGCCGAGCAACGAGACCCAGCGGTCGGTGTGCGTGTCGCGGTCGACGCGGCGCAACACCCCGTTGCGGCCGCCGAGCAGGAGGTCACCGTCCGGGGTGTACGTCCCCGCCCAGATGGGGGCGTTGTCGACCTCGTAGGTGTCCACCGTCTCGCCCGTCTCGACGTCGAGTTCGTAGGCGCCGATGTTGCAGGTGACCAGCGCCCGCGCACCGTCCGGGTCGACGGAGACGGTCGACAGCCTGCCGCCCGGCGCCGCCTTCCACACCAACGCGCCGTCCGGTCCGGCCCGGAAGGCCAGGTTCTCCCGGGTGACCCCGAGCCAGCCGCCGTCCTCGAGCGGCACCACACGGCGGGTGAGGCCGAGGCGGTGGTCGTGCTGCGCGGCTATGCGCACGCCGATCTCGCCGGGCGCGCCCGTCCGTTCGACGAACAGCTCGGCCACGCCCTCGTCCACCGCGGCCAGCAGCCGGTCGGGCCGGCCGGGGTCGGCCTGGAGGTCCCAGAAGGACTGGTGGCGGAAGGAGTTGCGCGCCACCCGGGTGCCGTCGGGGGTGAGCGCCGTGATGACGCCGTCCTGGGTCAGGACGAACAGGCGGTCGGACCGGTCCGAGATCGTGAAGTCGTTGATGTTGTGGGGGAACGAGGCCACCATGCGGTCCAGCCTCAGGTCCGGCCCGCTGTTGTCGAAGGCGTACAGTTCGCCGTCGAACCCGCCCGTGTACACCCAGCGGTGGTCCGGGGAGAACGTCATGACCTCGACGTCGTCCGTCGCGAAGGCCACGCTCTCCAGGACCCGGCCGTCGTCCGTGAGCGTGACGATGCCGTTCGCCTTGTTCCCCGTCTCGCCCGCGCCCTGGTCCTGCGTGACCCAGAAGCGCTCGTGACGGTGGTCCCAGACGACGCGGTGCAGATTGGAGTGGTCGTCCACCTGGACCCGCACGGGGAACTCCTGCTTCTCGACGTCGCCGAGGAAGAGCTGCCCCTTCTTGTCCGTGACCGCGTGCAGACGGGGGTGGCCGAAGTCGAACCACTCCAGGTAGTCGGAGCTCATCGACGGAACGATCCGCTCCACCCGGAAGGTGGGCAGGTCGATGACCACCAGCTGCAGGTAGCCGTTGTTCACGTAGACCTTGTCGTTCAGAATGCCGAGCCCGCGGTTGACGACGGGCGAGGGCACCTCTCCCGGCATCAGCGAGTCGTCGCACAGCCGGGTCGCGTCGATGTGGTCCAGCAGGTCCAGCGAGGGCAGCGACCAGCGGCCGATCCCGCCGTACTTGTCCTTCGTGACCACGTGGTCGCCGGAGACCGCCACGGCGTAGATCGGCTGACCGTCGGGCACCACCAGGGAGGACCGCAGGAGGTTGAGGTCCTCGTCGAGAAGGTGGATCCGGCCCGCGACGTCCGTGGCCAGGAGCGTGCCGTCTCCGATGTGTAGTATGCGGACCGTCCGGCTGGGCATTTCCATGGGTGTAAATCCTCCAGGCCTGCGTGCGGCGTAGCTTTGTGATGGGGGGTGCCCGGGAGTTCCGGCCGGCCGGCGCCGACAGCGCTCGGGGGTGTTCTTCCGGCTGAACACCCCCGAGCGACCGTTGTGACTAGCGGGCGGCCCTGGCGTAGCGGCGAATGGGCTTGGTCATGTCAGTCACCTCCCTCCTCGAATAGCTCCTGCCGACTCAACGGGCGGATCACTCGCACCCGTTGAGTGGTTCGGGGGGCCGGCCGGGCTCAGCGCGCCGGGGTGGCGGGGCCGCGGGTCCGGCTGTCGGGGGTCGTTTCGGGTCGCTCCACCGGTACGGGGCGGGCGGCGGACAGCAGCGCGTCGGCGACAGCCCGCAGCGGGGCCAGCAGCGCGGGGTCCGCCAGCTCTCTTCCGCGGCGCGGCAGTTGGTCGGCACGGGCGACCGCCAGCACCGGATGGTCCAGCACATCGGCTCCGGCGCCGTCGAGCACGTCCCGCAGGATCTCCTGCGCCTCCGCGGCGCCGTGGAACCCTGTGGAGGCACTCATGACGGCCACCGGCTTGCCGGCGAGCACACATCCCGCCTCCGGCCGGGACAGCCAGTCGAGGGCGTTCTTCAGCACGCCCGGCGGAGCGCCGTTGTACGACGGCGTACTGATCAGCAGACCGTCCGCCGCGCCGACGAGACCGCGCGCCGCCGCGACCGGCGACGGGCCGCCGTCGACGTCGAGGTCGTGATCGAAGTGAGGGAGGGACCGAGGGTCGAGCACGGACGTACGGACCCCGTCGTGCTCATCCAGGACGCGCTGCGCCGTGGCCAGCAACGCACTGTTCAACGAGTGGCGCCTGAGGCTGCCGGAGACGAGAACGATGCGGGTCATACCGGATCCTCCCCTCGTGTCGGCTGGTGCGAGAGTCGACCGTCACGCCGGGAACGGGACTCCGGGGCATTTGCCCCGGCGGGAACCATCCCTGCGCATTCTCGATAGTGGAGGCTCCGCTTCCCTTCTCGTTCCCGATCCGTTCCTCTGCCCGGCGCCAGGGTGTCGCCGTCGTCAGGCGCAGCCCGGACGCGGGCCGGCCGCCGTCGTCAGGCGGTGCCCGGGCGCGGCCCGGCAGCGCCCTCCGCTCCGGCGAAACGGTTCAGGCCGAGCACACCGAGCAGTTGCAGCTTCTCGTGGCTCTCGGTGTGCGGCGGGGCGGTCAGCACCAGGAGTGTCTGCGACTGGTCCTCGGTGAACAGTGCCTGGCAGTGCAGTTCGAGGGCGCCGAGCTCGGGGTGCAGCAGCGTCTTGTGGTCCTCGAAGCGCCGGGCGACCTCGTGCCGCTCCCACAGCTCGGCGAACTCCGCGCTCGTCCGTTGCAGGAGCCGCACGAGGTCGCCCGCCCGGGACCGCGGCCCCCGCAGCCCGTACGACACGCGCAGGCCCGCGACCCGGGAACGGCTCTGCCGCTCCCGGTCGGCCTCGGGGTAGATCAGTCGCTCCGCGGGATCGGTGAACCAGCGGTGGATCGCGCTGCGCGCCGCACCCGTGTGGCCGGAGGCGTCACCGAACAGGGCGGTGGCCATCCTGTTCTGGAGAAGCGTCTCCTCCAGGTCGGACAGGACGAGCGCCGGGGTGTCCTCCAGCCGGTCCATGACCCGCTGCAGTGCGGGCGCCACGTGCGTCGAGGCCGACAGGAACGCGGGGGCGTTGTGCCCCGCGATCCGGTACAGGTAGTCGCGCTCGCCGTTCGTCAGGCGCAGGGCTCTGGCGAGCGAGGCCAGCGTCTGCTCGCTGGGCTGCGGACCGCGCCGCTGCTCCAGCCTGGTGTAGTAGTCCGTCGAGATCACGGCGAGCGAGGCGACCTCCTCGCGCCGCAGACCCCGGGTGCGGCGCCGTACGCCCGCGGGGAGCGCGACGTCCTCCGGCTGGAGCGCCTCCCGGCGGCGACGGAGGAAATCGGCGAGTGCTGCACGGTCCATGCCCCGATTGTCACGCGCGCCCGGCCAGGTCTGCCAGGGACCGCCGATCCCCCGACAAGGGGTCTCTGCACCCGCGCCGACGGACGGACGACAGTCGGAGCATGAACATCTCCGGAAACACCGTCTTCATCCCCGGCTCCACCAGCGGCATCGGTCTCGCCCTCGCCCTCGAACTGCGGGCCAGGGGCAACACCGTCGTCGTCGGCGGCCGCCGCGCCGACCTGCTCGAGCGGATCGCCGCGGAGCATCCCGGCATCGACACCGTGCGGATCGACACCACGGACCCCGCGAGCATCGCCTCCGCGGCGAAGACGGTGCTCGCGAACCATCCCGACCTCAACGTCCTCGTCACCATGGCCGGGATCATGCACGTGGAGGACTGGCGCGCCCCCGAGACGTTCCTCGCCACCGCGGAAGCCACGGTGACGACGAACGTGCTCGGCCCGATCCGCCTGATCGCCGCGTTCGTCGAGCACCTGAAGGCCCGCCCGGACGCCACGATCATGACCGTCTCCTCGGGACTGGCGTTCGCGCCGCTCCGGGTCACGCCGAGCTACAACGCCTCCAAGGCGGCGATCCACATGCTCAGCGAGTCCCTGCGGCTGCAGCTCGCCGGCACCTCGGTGAAGGTCGTCGAACTGGTACCGCCGTCCGTCCGCACCGCACTCCTGCCGGGGCAGGAGACCAACGAACACGCCATGCCGCTGGACGCGTACGTGAGCGAGACCGTCGCACTGCTCGAGGCGCGGTCCGAGGCTGGGGAGATCCTGGTCGAGCAGGTGAAGTTCCTGCGCCACGGCGAGTCCCGCGGCGACTACGCCGAGGTCGTCCGGGCGATCAACGCGGCCGACCCGCACGGGAAGTGACCCGGCGCTCACCCGCGCCGGCCCGGGCCCCCACGGGTACGGGCCGGCTCCCGCATCGGCCCGCGCGCATCTTTGGGAGCGCCCGGCCTCAGGCGCGGTGCACGCCGAGGCCGGTGCGACCCGGCACGACGTCCGGCCGCAGGACGCGGTCGGCGTCGTAGTCCCCGCCGTACTGCGGGCGGAACGGGATCGGCTCGGTCGTCCACAGGGTGAGCAGACGCTCGCGCAACTCCTTGGCCGCGCTCTCCGCGTCCTCGGGCGTGTACCGGTCGGCACCCGGGACCAGCAACGGCGGGAGCACCTTCGCGCCCGAGTGGAACAGCGTGCCGTGCTGCAGGGGGAACAGCAGTTCGTCGAGGTCACCGTGGATGCCCCGCGCGCCGTAGAAGCGGGCGGGGCCTCCCGCGTTGACGACGACCAGTGCGGGCCTGCCGGAGAGGAACCCCTCCCCGTAGCCGAGCGGCCGCCCGTCCGGCCCGCTCAGACCGTACGCGTAGCCCTGCACGAAGACCCGGTCGAACCAGCCCTTGAGGATCGCGGGCATCTGGAACCACCACATCGGGAACTGGACGACGAGCGCGTCCGCCCGGTCGAGCTTGTCCTGCTCGGCCCGGATGTCGGCGCTCAGCGCGCCGGCGGCGTGGGCCTTCTTCGCGGCGGCCGCGACATGGAGCCGCTCGGCGGGGTCGTGGGCGTAGTCCGCGGCGTCGACGACGGGGTTCCAGCCCATCGCGTAGAGGTCCGAGACCTCGACGTCGTGACCCGCGGCGAGGAGCGTGCGCCGGCCCTCCGCGGCGAGGTGTGCGGTCAGCGAACGGGAATCGGGATGGGCCATGACCCAGAGAATGTTCATGGCTCCGATCATCGGGCGGCACCCATGCCGCCACGACTGGCCCGATGGACAACATGTGCGAAGATCGGGCCATGACCGTCTTCGCGGCCGACGGCCGCCACCGGGTGGCCGTCCTGGTCCGCGACCGGATGCTGCCGTTCGAACTGGGCCTGGTCCACCGGCTGTTCGGCCAGGCCCGCACGGACACCGGCACCCCGCTCTACGAGGTCCTCACCTGCGCACTCGTGCCCGGCGAGATTCGCACGGACACCGATTTCGCCGTCACCGTGACCCGCGGTCCCGAGGCGCTGGCCGAGGCGGACACCGTCTTCGTGCCCGGAGCGGAGAGCGACCGTGCCGCCGACGCCGGCCCGCTCGACCCCGCGCTGACCGCCGCGCTCGCCCGGGTCCGGCCCGGCGCGCGGATCGCCTCGATCTGCACCGGCTCGTTCGTACTGGCCCGGGCCGGCCTCCTCGCCGGACGGCGGGCGACCACCCACTGGCGCTCCTCCACGCTGTTCCGGGAGAGCTTTCCGGACGTCGCCTTCGACCCCGGCGTCCTCTACACCGACGACGACGGCGTCCTGACGTCCGCCGGCGCCGCCGCGGGCATCGACCTGTGCCTGCACATGATCCGCGCCGACCACGGCGCCGTCGTCGCGGGCGACGTGGCCCGCGCCACCGTCGTCCCGCCGCACCGCGACGGCGGCCAGGCCCAGTACATCAACCGGCCGCTGCCCGAACCGGCGATCTCCTCCACCGGCCGGGCCCGCGCCTGGGCCCTCGCCAACCTGCACCGGCCCCTCACCCTCCGGGAGTTGGCGGACCGGGAGGCCACCAGCGTCCGCACGTTCACCCGGCGCTTCCGTGAGGAGATCGGCACCTCCCCGGGGCGCTGGCTGGTCCGGCAGCGCGTCGAGCGCGCCTGCACCCTGCTGGAGCGCACCGACCTCCCCGTCGACGAGGTCGCCGCCGACGCCGGCTTCGGCACCGCCGACTCCCTGCGCCTGCACCTGCGGGCCGAACTGGGGGTCTCCCCGACCGCCTACCGCGCCACGTTCCGGGGCCGCGACTGACCACCGCGCACCCCGATCCGGACGCGGCGGACGGCGGTGGCCGCACCGCTCCGCCGTCGCGTGCCGCACCGGTCCGTCGTGTGCGGGCAGCCCGCGGCCTCTACAGTGGCGGCGTGCCGGCTCAGGTGATCGTCCTCAATGGTGGCTCCAGCTCGGGGAAGTCCGGGATCGCGCGGTGCCTGCAGACGGTGCTGCCCGGTCCGTGGCTCGCCCTCGGGACGGACACACTGGTCGAGGCGCTGCCGCCGGCCCTGCGGACCGCGGGGGACGGGATCGGGTTCGCCGACGACGGTGAGGTGAGCGTCGGCCCCGCGTTCCGCGCCGTGGAAGCGGCATGGATCGAGGGAGTCGCCGCGATGGCCCGCGCGGGCGCCCGGATCGTCGTCGACGAGGTCTTCCTCGGCGGCGCCCACTCGCAGCGCCGGTGGCAGCGGGCCCTGGGCGGACTGCCGGTGCTGTGGGTCGGCGTCAGGTGCGAGGCGGCGGTGGCCGCGGGGCGCGAGATCGCCCGGGGCGACCGTACCGCCGGAATGGCGGCGGCCCAGGCGGACCTGGTCCACCGGGGCGTGACCTACGACCTCGAGGTGGACACCACACGCACGGAGGCGATGGAGTGCGCGCGGACCATCGCCGCACGGGTCGGGTGAGAGCGGGGTGAGGGCCGGGTGACCGACGGCACCGCCCGCCCGCCGCGAACTTCCCCGGCGCACGGGGCAACCCCGCGCGGCCCCCACCCCGTTCACCTGGTGTGAGCGACATACGGACGGCACGGGCACGATGGCGGGGGCATGACCGGCGCGATGGGCAACAGCGGCAGCGCGCGGGACTTCGAGACGTTCGTCACAGCCCGCGGACCCCGCCTGCTGCGCATGGCGTGGCTGCTGACCGGGGACCCGCACCAGGCGGAGGACCTGCTGCAGACGGCGCTGGCGAAGGTGTGGCCCAAGTGGCCCCGGATCGCCGACCAGCACCCGGAGGCGTATGTGCGCAAGACGCTCGTCACCACGCACGCCTCGTGGTGGCAGCGCCGCTGGCGGGGCGAGGTGCCCCACGGCGAACTGCCCGACCGGCCCTCGACCGGCGGGGATCCCTTCGCCGCCGTGGACCTGGAACAGTCACTGGCCGCCGCGGTCAGAAGTCTGCCCCGGCGGCAGCGTGCCGTGCTGGTGCTGCGCTACCTGGAGGACCTCTCGGTCGAGGAGACCGCGCAGATCATGGGCTGCGGGCCCGGCACCGTCAAGAGCCAGAGCGTCAAGGCGCTCCGTACCCTGCGCACCGCCCTCGGCGACCGGCACCCGGACGTTCTCGGGCCCGGCGCCGGGGACGCACCGTCGGCCGGGAGCGCACCGTCGGCCTTCACCGCGGGCGGAGGGCGGGCGCGTGCCTGACCACGACCTGACGGACACCGGCGAGGACGCCGAACTGCGGGTGCTGCTGCGGCGGTCGGTCCCGCACCTGGAAGCGCCGGCCGACCGCATGCGACAGGTGCGGCGCCGCGTCCGGCGCCGTCGCCGGACGCGGGCCGCGACGGCGGGCGCGCTGGCCGCGGCGGGCCTCGCGCTCTGGCTGGGCACCGGTTCGCCAGGGACACCGCCGGACACCGCGCTGCCGGCGGCCTCCCCGCCGACGGGAGCGGGCGCCCACGACCGGCGGTTCACCACGGACTCGGGCTTCACCCTGACGCTGCCGCCCGGGTGGCAGGCGCTCGCCGTGCCCCGCGGTGACGGCGGCGCCGTGGTCTACGCCGCCGTCCAGCCACTCGACGCCGACCGGGTCCCCGGAACCTGCGGCCGGGACACCACCGGCACCGTGGACACGTTCACCTGCGCGCCGCTGTCCGAACTGGTGCGGGGCGGCGCCCTCGTCGCCTTCGAAACCCCCGACGCCAGAACCTCCCACGCCGAGGAACCCACCGCACCGCCCGGCACCCCGCTCACCCCGGCGCCCGCACCCGGCGACGCCTGCCGGAGCCTGGGCGGAAAACTGCAGTACGCCGCCCTGGTCCTGCCGGCACCGAAGCCGGCCCGGTCCGCACTCCGGGTGAGCATCTGCCTGGGCGAGCCCCCGGCCCGCCCGGCGGACGAGGACGCCCACGGCCCGACCTCGTCACCGACTGTCGCCCCCCGCCGGAACACCGTGCGCGCCTTCGACATCGAGACCGTCCCGAACGGCCCCGCCGAAGCCTGGGGCGACGTCCTCGACCAGGCCGAGGCACTCATCGGTTCGGCCCGTCACGGCTGACGCCGCGAACCGCGGTCGCCACCCGACTGCACCACCCCGCACATCCGTCGCCCTCGAAGGGTTCCCCCGCCATGCCCCTGCGCCGCCCCGCCCACCTCCCGCACCTTCTGTCCCTCCCGCCCCGGCCGATCCGCTACGGCGCCGCGGTCACCGTCGGCGCCGTACTCCTCCTGTGCGGCTGCGCCGTTCCCTCGGACACCACCGCAGGCAAGGCCCGGCCCGCCGGCCGCATCACGCCCACGACCGCCGCCGGCCGACCCGGCGTCGCCGTAAGGAGCGTCCGCGGGGAACGCCTCCTGCCGGGCGTGGGACCCGAGATGCTCGCCCGGGTCCCCGACTCCACGAGCCAGGTCCTCCTCGTCACCGGCACGGACCGCGACGGCAGTACCGCCACCGCCCGCCTCTACCGGCGCACCCCCGACGGCTGGGAGCCCACGACCGGATCCTGGCCGGCCCACAACGCGCTCAAGGGCTGGACCCACGACCACCGGATCGGCGACCTGCGGTCCCCCGTGGGCGCGTTCACCCTCACGGACGCGGGCGGCCTGCTGCCCGACCCCGGCACCCGGCTGCCCTACGACCGCTCCACCGGGTTCCGGATCGCCGGCACGGGCTCACGGGGCGAACCGCTGGCCGGCTCCTTCGACTACGTCGTCGCGATCGACTACAACCGGCAGCCCGGCACGACCCCGCTGGACTGGACCCGCCCGGAGGGCGCCGCGAAGGGCGGCGGCATCTGGGTCCACGTCGACCACCACGGCCCCACTCAGGCATGCGTCAGCATCGCCAGGGACCACATGAAGGAACTGCTGCGCGCCCTGGACCCGTCCCGCAAGCCGATGATCGTCATGGGCGACGCCGCCTCCCTGGCCCGCTGACCCGGCCCGGCCCGGCCCGGCCCGATCAGGGGCGGACGACCGGCGGCAGATGTCGGTGCCCGCCGGGCTCACCGGGGCGGCGGTGTGGGTTTCGGCCCCCGCCCACCGGGGACGGCGCCGGAACGTAGGCTGCGCGGATGGACGAACCCCTGCCCACCGCCCGCGCACTGGTGCGGGACCGGTTCCCCACCGCGCGGACGGCCTTCCTCGCCGGCAGCGTGCTCACCCACCGCCGCACGCCCACCTCCGACCTGGACATCGTGGTCCTCATGGACGGGCCGCCCGCCCCCGGCCGGGAGAACCTGGTGCACCGGGGCTGGCCCACCGAGCTGTTCCTGCAGACGGAGGCCGTCTGGCGGGACTTCGCCGACAAGGAGACCGCCAAGCGCAGTTCGCCGCTGCTCGCGATGTGCGCCGAGGGCACGCTGCTGTTCGACGAGGACGGACTGGGCGCCTCGCTCCAGGCAGAGGCCCGCAGCCGCTGGGCCGCGGGTCCGCCCCCGCTCTCGGACGGTGAGCGCGACCACCTGCGCTACATCGTGACCGATCTGCTCGACGACCTGCGCGGCTGCGCGGACCCCGCTGAGCGGCTGTACCTCGTCTCGCACCTGCTGCAGCGTGCCTCCGAGCTGGTCCTCCTGGCCGGCGGGCACTGGCTCGGCGGCGGCAAGTGGCTGTCGCGACGACTGGCCGCCGCCGAGCCCGACCTCCACCACGCGCTGTACGAGGCCGCCAGGGAGGCGACCGACGGGGACATCAAGGGCTTCGAGGCCGCCGTGACCCGGGCACTGGACGCCGCCGGCGGACCGTTGTGGGACGGATACAGCATCGGGTGAGACGGTGTTGCGCGTTCGTCGCTCGCGAGCCGAACGTATCGCCTACCGTCACGTTCGTGCCCGATCTCGAACTGCGACACCTCAGGTATCTCATCGCCGTGGCGGAGGCCGGCAGTATCACGCGGGCGGCACGCCGGCTGACGATGACCCAGCCGGCGCTGTCGCGGGCGGTCAAGGCGCTGGAGCGCACGGTCGGCGTCCCCCTTTTCGTGCGCCGCTCCCATGCCACCGAACTCACGCCCGCGGGGGCCGCGTTGCTCACCGAGGCGTACGCGCTGGTGGACCGTTCCAGGGCGGCTCTCGACCGCGTGCGCGGCACGGGGTCCCCGGCGCGGACCCTGACCGTGACCGCCCCGTCGTGCGACGTCGTGGCCGTGAGGGAGGCGACCCGGTCGTTCGAGGCGGCCCGTCCGGGCATGCGGGTCGACGTCGTTCCCCGCGAATGGCTCTGTGAGACCGACGAGTTGCGGACCGGTGCGGCGGACGTGTCGTTCCTGCGGGACCGCCACGACCTGGACGGACTGGTCGTCGCCCGGCTCGCCCACGAGCCCCGCATGGTGCTGCTGCCCGCCGACCACCCCCTGACGGTCCGCGAGAGGCTGACACTCTTTGACCTGCGGGACGAGCCGGTCACCCACTGGGCGGGCATGACATCGCGGGAGGCGGCCCACTGGACCGGCGCGGACGTCGACCGGCGCCCACGGCGGCACGGCCCCCTGGTACGGAACGCGACCGGTGTGCTCGCCGCCGTCGTGCTCGGCCGGGCCGTGGCCTTCGTCCACGGTTCGACGTTGCCGGACACCGTGCTCCCGGGGCTCGGTGTCCGGCCGGTCGACGGTCTCTCCGGGAGCAGTCTGGAGATCGCGATGCCGGCGCACGGTGCCCACCCGATGGCCGAGGAGTTCGTGGAACACGCACGCAACCACTGGGCCCGTCCGGGTGGTTGACCCCCGATGGCGGCGGAACGAGCCCGTGCAGCGCGGGCCGGGCATGCCGGCTCGGCATGCGCGGTGCTGCCGCATCGGCATTACCGAAGTGATCGTCGTCGCTGGTTGGATCACCGCAGGACAACCGCCGCGTCGGCCGGACCGGCCGGCTCCGACCGCCCGTACGAATCGACTGGAGTGCCGTGACTTTCACCCTCTCGCCGGAGCCCTGGGACAGCGCCGACGGCGCCCGCCTCCGTGCCGCCATGGAGAAGGAACTCGCCGCCCGCTACGGCATCCCGGACCAGGAGACCGACAGACCGACGGCGGAGACCGTCGACGTGTTCCTGATCGCCCGGGACGCGGCCGGCGAGGCGACCGGCTGCGGGGCCCTGCGCCTGCTGCCCGACGGCACCGGGGAGGTCAAGCGCATGTACGTGTCCCCGGACGCCCGCGGCACGGGCGTGGCCACGGCCCTCCTGCGGGCACTGGAGGACCACGCACGACAACGGGGGGCCGACACCGTCCAGCTGTCGACCGGCGTCGAACAGCCCGACGCGATCCGCTTCTACGACCGCGAGGGCTACCGGCGCACCGACGGCTACGGCCCCTACAGAGGCCATCCCATGGCCGTCTGCTTCGCCCGCCGACTGGCCTGACGCCGGTCGTCGGAGCCGGCTGGGAGGAGTTGGGCACCACGGTCGGCTCCCTGCCCCACCCGTCACCCTCGGCGAACCCGGGAAGCGGGTGCTCGTCGGCGGGCCTTACCGCTCTGTCTCGGCCCGGGTCTGTGCCCGCGCCGGTGCGGGCCGGGGCGCCCCGGAGAGTTCGCGCAGGTCGTCGAAGGCGCGCAGGAGATGCGTCTGCAGGTCCTGAGAGGGGTCGTCGATCCAGGCCTGGGCCGCGTGGTGGAAGGTGCCCCAGCCGGTCTGCGCGGCGAGGCCGGCCAGCCGGGCGGGGACGCCGCGCCGCCGCAGTGCCTCCGTCAGCGCTTCGACCAGCAAGGCGGCCTTCGCCGTGTCGCGTTCGCGGAGTGCCGGGGTCACCGCGATGATCGCCAGCCGTGGTTCGGTGAACGGACGGTTCTCCTCGAGAATGCGTCCGGCCATCCGGAAGGCGCGCAGCAGCACGTCGAGCGGCCGCAGGCCCTCGGGCGCCTCCGCCACGGCGCGCACCAACGCGTCCCGCAGGTCGGCCTCGCTGTCGAAAAGGACCTCGCGCTTGTCCGGGAAATGCCGGAAGAAGGTCCGCTCGTTCACGCCGGCGCGCGCGGCGATCTCGGCTGTCGTGGTCCGGTCGTATCCGCGTTCCCGGTACAGCTCCAGGGCCGCCTGCTGAAGGCGGCGACGCGCTTCTGCTCCGCTGCGTGGCACCCGGTCACCATACCGGTGTGTCAGTGACTGGCGCTACTTGACGCCAGTGACTGGCGCTACGTAACGTCAGTGACTGGCACTAAGAGGTGCCAGTCACTGACGTGTCCAGGAGATGTCCATGCATGTGTTCGTCACCGGTGGTTCCGGCCAGACCGGTCCCGCCGTCGTCAGCGAGCTCCTCGCCGGCGGCCACACCGTCACCGCCCTGGCGCGCTCGGACACCGCCGCCGCCCGGCTGCGCGCGCTCGGAGCCACACCGCACCGCGGATCCCTGGACGACCTCGACAGCCTGCGCGGCGGCGCCGAGGCGGCCGACGGCGTCCTGCACATGGCCTACGGCGGCGACTTCTCCGACCTCGACGACATGGCGAGGCGCGACCGGACCGCGATCGAGACGCTCGGCGGTCCCCTGGAGGGGTCGGGCAGGCCGCTCGTCGTCACCTCCGGCACGCTCGTCCTGCCCGAGGGCCGGGTGGGCGGCGAGCGGGACGCGCCGGACGAAGCCGGTCTCGCCGCCTTCCGTGTGGCGGGCGAACGCGCCTGTCTGGACCTCGCCGCCCGGGGCGTGCGCGCCGTCGTGGTCCGCCTCGCCACCACCGTCCACGGACCCGGGGACCACGGCTTCGTCCCCATGCTCGTCGCCACCGCGCGGCGTACCGGGGTGTCGGCCTACGTGGGGGACGGCGCCAACCGGTGGCCCGCGGTGCACCGCGGGGACGCGGCTGTTCTGTTCCGACTGGCCCTGGAGAAGGCACCCGCGGGCAGTGTGCTGCACGGAGTGGACGAGAGCGGTGTCACCCTGCGCAGCGTCGCGGAGGCGATCGGCCGGGGCCTCGGCCTGCCCGCCGCGTCGGTCACCCCCGACGAGGCCGTGACCCACTTCGGTAACCCGTTCATGGCCCGTGTCTACGCCTTCGACGGCCCCGCCTCCAGCGCCCGCACCCGGGAGCTGCTCGGCTGGTCACCCCGCCGGCCCACCCTGATCGAGGACCTCACGCACGGCGACTACTTCACGGCGCCGCAGGCCTGAGGCCGGCCGGGTCGCGCGCCGGCGTCCGGGCCGACCGTGTGCGGGAAGGTGATCCGCGCGGGGTAACGTGCGCTCCATGAGCGTGCCCCTCGCAGTCAACTATCCGGCGCCGATACCGGTCGGCCACCTCGTCGAAGTGACCGAGTACCAGGACGTCAGACCCGAGAAGGAACGCCACGGATTCGACATGGCCGAGGCCTTCCGGCACCCGGTGCTCCTCGACGTCGACACCGGCATCCGGTACATGAACCACGTCCATGTGAGCGTCGGGCCGAACGGGGGCAATTCCTTCCAGCCGAAGGGGTATCCGCTCATCCCGCGCCAGAACCTCCCGGTGAGCAGGGTGTGGCGGGGCAGGGTCCTCGCCTGCGCCCTGGTCAGCGTGGAGGGCCTGTCGACCCAGCACACCACCCTCGACCTGGACCCCCTGCCGCCCGCCTGATCTCCTTCCTCCCACCGACGCCGGAGCCGGAGCCGACGCCGACGCCGGGATCGGGAAGGACCGGCCGCGCCTTCAGCTCGCCCGGGGCCAGCCGCGCAGCAGCGTGGCGATCCGGGCGGCGCTGCAGGCGGGATCGCGCAACAGGTCACGCAGGGCGAGCGCGTCCTCGCGCGCGGGTTTGACCGGGATGCCGGAAGCCTCCAGGTACATCACCCCCGTCGCGGCGGCCACGGCCAGATTCGAACGCTCCAGCCAGCGGCAGCGCCCGAGAACGTGCACCAGCGCGGCGGCACGGGCGTAGGGACCGTCGTAGACGGGGGTGTCCAGCAGCTCCGCCCGGTGACAGGCGACCGCGGCCACGGGGACCCCGTAGTCCTCCGGGGAGGGGTCGGCCGCGCCGGCGACCTCCGCGACCTGCAGGATCCAGGGAACGTCGATGTGCAGTTCCATTACGCGGCGTGCGCCCCCCGGGCGCGACGGTCGCCGTCCTCGGCCTCGTCGAACACCGCCTGGTGCTCGTCGAGGAAGCGACGCGCCGCCTCCAGGCCGCGCTGCCGCATCCCGTCGGCGTCCTCCCGCACGAGAGCGGCGATGTAGTCGCCGACACTCATGCCGCGGTCCTTGGCCCGGGCCGTGGCCAGCTCCGCGATCTCGTCGTCGACCCGCCAGCCCTTCTGTGTCTTCGCCATTCCCCGATGGTAACAGCTGGTACCAGCCGGGGAAGGGCCGTTGTCAGTGGGGGCGGGCAGGATGACCGGCATGACAACACCCGCAGCTGTGATCATGGATGCCGCCGCCTACGCGCAGGCGGTCGAGGACGCGGTGACGGCGTCGGCCGCCTACTACGCGGACGGGACCTCGGCACTGGACGACGACGCCTACGACCGGCTGGTCCGAGGCATCGCCGCCTGGGAGGCGGACCATCCCGAGCAGGTGCTGCCCGGCTCCCCGACGGGGAAGGTCGCCGGTGGTGCCGTGGAGGGCGACGTCCCGCACACGGTGGCGATGCTGAGCCTGGACAACGTGTTCTCACCGGAGGAGTTCACCGCCTGGACCGCCTCCCTGGCCCGGCGCGTCGGCCACGAGATCGAGCGGTTCGGCATCGAGCCGAAGCTGGACGGGCTCGCCGTCGCCGCCCGGTACACGGACGGCCGGCTGGCACGGCTCATCACCCGCGGGGACGGCACGGCCGGGGAGGACGTCTCGCACGCCATCGGCACGATCGAGGGACTCCCCGTCGAGCTGGCCGAACCGGTCACCGTGGAGGTCCGGGGCGAGGTCCTGATGACGACCGCCCAGTTCGAGCACGCGAACGAGGTGCGCACCGCGCACGGCGGGCAGCCGTTCGCCAACCCGCGTGGCGCGGCGGCGGGCAGCCTGCGCGCCAGGGAACGCGCCTACACCGTGCCGATGACGTTCTTCGGGTACGGTCTGCTGCCCCTGCCAGGCACCGGCACCGCGCTCGCCGCCCGGCTGGCGGAACTCGCGCACAGCGAGCTGATGACGCAGGCCGCCGCCTACGGGATCAACACCACCGCCACCACCGCGGTACCCGGCAGCACTGCCGATACCGTCGCGGGCGTGCTGGCCCGCGTGCAGGAGATCGCCGCCCGGCGGGCCGACCTGCCGTTCGGCATCGACGGCATCGTCATCAAGGCCGACCTCGCCGCCGACCAGCGCACGGCGGGCTCGGGCTCACGCGCCCCACGCTGGGCGATCGCCTACAAGCTGCCCGCCGTCGAGAAGATCACCCGGCTGCTCGAGGTGGAGTGGAACGTCGGCCGCACCGGCATCATCGCCCCGCGTGCCGTCCTGCGACCGGTCGAGATCGACGGCGCCACCATCACCTACGCCACCCTGCACAACCCGGCCGACATCACCCGTCGTGACCTGCGCCTGGGCGACCAGGTCATGGTCCACCGGGCAGGCGACGTCATTCCGCGCGTCGAAGCTCCCGTCGCCCATCTGCGCACCGGCGAAGAACAGCCCATCGTCTTCCCCGCGGTCTGCCCGCGCTGCGGCTCCGGCATCGACACCAGCGAGCAGCGCTGGCGCTGCGAGAACGGACGCAACTGCCATCTGGTGGCCGCCCTGTCCTACGCGGCCGGCCGCGACCAGCTCGACATCGAGGGCCTCGGTCACACCCGCGTCGTCCAGCTCGTCGACGCCGGCCTCGTCACCGACCTCGCCGATCTGTTCACCCTCACCCGCGAGCAGCTCCTCGGCCTGGAGCGGATGGGCGACACCAGCACCGACAACCTCCTCGCCGCCCTCGACGCCGCCAAGGGCCGGCCGCTGGCACGGGTGCTGTGCGCGCTCGGCATCCGCGGCACCGGCCGGTCCATGTCCCGCCGCATCGCCCGGTACTTCGCGACGATGGACCACATCCGCGCCGCGGACGCGGAGGCGATGCGCCGGGTCGAGGGCATCGGCACCGAGAAGGCCCCCTCGATCGTCGCCGAACTGGCCGAACTGGCGCCGCTCATCGACAGACTCGTCGCGGCCGGCGTCAACATGACCGAACCCGGCGCCACCCCACCCGTCCCGGACGCGCACGTCACCGGCGAGCCGGCCGACGGCACCGACAGGGCCGGGACCCTGCCGGGCGCCGAAGCAGCCGCGGGGGAAACCGGGGGCGGCCCGCTGACTGGCATGACCGTGGTCGTCACCGGCGCGATGACCGGCCCCCTGGAGAAGCTCAGCCGCAACCGGATGAACGAACTCGTCGAACAGGCCGGCGGCCGCTCCTCCTCCAGCGTCTCCAAGAAGACCACCCTCGTCGTCGCCGGGGAGGGCGCGGGCGCCAAGCGGGCCAAGGCCGAGAGCCTCGGGATCCGCCTGGCCACGCCCGACGAGTTCGCCGCCCTCATCGCCGATCACCTCGACTGAGGAACCGGCACGGGCCGCCCCCCCCCGCCGCCCCCGGAGCCTGCCGACTTCCGCCGACTCTGCCGACCGGCCGGTCAGCCGACCGTCTGGGCGCCGATGACGGACAGCAGACGCAGTTTCTCGTGGCTCTCGGAACCGGGGGCGGCGGTGTAGACGAGCAGCCGGTGCGACTGGTCGGTGTCCAGCAGTGACTGGCAGTTCAGCTCCAGGAGCCCCACCTCGGGATGGACGAAGCGCTTGACCTGCCGGGGGCCGACACCCACCTCGTGGGCCTGCCACAGGGCACGGAACTCCTCGCTCCGCTCCAGGAGGAGGTCGGCGTAGTGCGCCGCCCGTGAGCCCGGGCCCCTCAGCGTGGCGACCTCGCGCACCCCGGACGCGAACATGCGCGAGAGGTGCGCGTGATCCTCCGGCGCGTACCGCTCACGGGTGCCAGGCAGGGCGAACCAGCGGTAGGCGATGCTGCGTTCGGGACCGGTGAACCGCGTGGTGTCGCCGGTCAGGGCCACACCGAGCGGGGTCTGGCGCAGCGTCTCCCCGAGCTCGCCGACGATCTCGGCAGGAGTGTCGGCGAGGCGGTCGAGGATGCGGAGCAGGCCGGGACCGACGTGGTCACCGGCCGAGCCGCGCACGGGCGGGCTGAGCCCGGCCAGACGGAAGAGATGGTCGCGCTCGTCCAGGGACAGGTGCAGACCCTGCGCGATCGAGGCGGCCATCTGCGCGGAGGGCTGGGGGCCGCGCTCGCGTTCGAGCCGCGCGTAGTAGTCGGTCGACATGTGGCACAGCGCCGCGACCTCCTCGCGTCGCAGTCCGCTCGTCCTGCGGCGCTGCCCCCGGGGGAGGCCGACGTCCTCGGGCTGCAGTGATTCCCGCCGCCGCCGCAGGAAGGCGGCCAGTCCGGCCCGGTCGATCGCCATGTCTGTCTCCTCCGTGAACACCTTCCTTTCTACCGCCTCGCGCGGGCGGGCGCGGCGGCGCAGCCTCGGATCGTCGATCCCCCTCTCCGGCCGACGAACCGGCCGCGACCTCCCACGCCCGGCGCCCTCGGACACCCCTCCCGCCGCACCGCCCCGATCGGCGAATGGCCACGAAGGTCCGCTGTGTCCGCCGTATCCACGGCCCGGCGATCAGTGGCTCGGCAGGCCCTGCACCCGCCCGACGGATCCGGCCATTGTGGTCGCACCGACACCACGAGGGAGCCCACCCATGGCACGTACCGACATCGACATCACCGTCCCCGACCTGTCCGGCAGGCGCGCCGTCGTCACCGGCGGGAGCGACGGCATCGGACTCGGTCTGGCCACCCGCCTCGCCGCCGCCGGCGCGGAGGTGCTCCTGCCGGTCCGCAATCCCCGCAAGGGCGAGGCGGCGCTCGCCGCGATCCGCACGACGGTCCCCGACGCGGACGTGTCGCTGCGCACGCTGGACCTGTCCTCACTCACCTCCGTCAGGACGCTGGGCGAGACCCTGCTGGCGGAGGACCGCCCGATCCACCTGCTCGTCAACAACGCCGGCGTCATGACACCGCCCGAGCGGCAGACGACCGCGGACGGCTTCGAGCTGCAGTTCGGCACCAACCACCTCGGTCACTTCGCCCTCGTCGCCCACCTGCTGCCGCTGCTGCGGGCCGGCCGCGCCCGCGTGACGACGCAGATCAGCATCGCGGCGAACCAGTTCGCGATCAACTGGGAGGACCTGAACTGGGAACGCTCCTACAGCGGCGGCCGCGCCTACAGTCAGTCGAAGATCGCGGCCGGGCTGTTCGGCCTGGAACTCGACCGTCGCAGCGCGGCCGGTGACTGGGGCATCACCAGCAACCTGTCCCACCCGGGCATCGCCCCCACCAGTCTCCTCGCCGCCCGCCCCGAGCTGGGGCGCACCAAGGACACCCTCGGCGTACGCGTCATCCGCGTGCTGTCCGCCCGGGGCATCCTCCTCGGCACGGTCCGCAGCGCGCTGCTCCCCGCCCTGTACGCCGCCACGTCGCCGCAGGCCGAAGGCGGCGCCTTCTACGGCCCCGGAGGACCCGGCCACCTCGGCGGCCCGCCCGCGCCGCAGAAGCTCTACAGCCGCCTGCACAGCGCGGACGAGGCCCGCCGCGTCTGGGCCCGCTCGGAGGAACTGACCGGGATCCGCTGCGCGTGAACGCGGCGCACTCCGGCCCGCGGACCACCACTACCGCCCACCCGCGGTGCGACGGCGGGGAGGGGCTGGGGCCTGTCTCTCCCTTCCCGTCTGCCGGGCGACGCCCTGCACGCTCCCCAGGCTCTCGGCTCCGCGAGCAGGGGGATATCCCCAGAGCGCGCGCCTGACGCCGCCCGGCCCGCCCTCCGGGCGGACGACGGGAAGGGAGAGACAGGCCCTACCGGGCGGCCCTCCCCGCCCGCCGCGTGACCAGTGGTACCGCCTCGCCGTCACCCGGCAGGTGAGCGATGAGGCCGCGCTTCGCGGCGGCGCGGACGAACCGCCCGGCGATGTCGGGCTGCTCGACGTAGGTGGGCGGGTTGTCGAACAGCTCGTAGTGGATGGCGCAGACGGCGGTGGCGCCGAGGACCGCCGCGGCCTCGACGGCCTGCTCGGGCGTCAGGGTGACCGGCACGTCCGCCTCGTAGCCCTCGAACTTGGCGATGACCCCGTTGACGGGCAGGAAGGCGAGGTCGAAGGGGCCGTGGTCCCGGGCGATCTTCCACCAGTCGCCGTGCCACATGGTGTCCCCGCAGTGGATGATCCGCGTACCGGCGCCCTCCACCACCCAGGCGACCTGGTCGGACTCGCTGCCGCGCCAGTCCAGCGAGGCGACCGGTGTCACCGTCAGCGGGCCGATCCGCCGTGCCCGTCCCCGCTCCTGCGGGACGGCTTCGACGCCGTCCCGCGCCAGCGCCGGGGCGACGGGCGTGTGACAGCCGACGGTCCCGGACCCGGCGAGCCGCGTGAGGAGCTCACGGTCGTAGTGGTCGGGGTGCAGATGGGTGAGCAGGACGTGGGTTCCCTCGGGTGCCTCGACGCCCCCGGGTGTCTCGACGGGAGGCAGAGGCCGCTTGGGCTTTCCCAGGGCGGGCTCCAGCGGCCCGACGTTCTCCAGCGGATCGATCAGCAGTCTGGTCCCGCCCAGCAGGATCTCCACCCCCGCCCATCCCAGGCGACGCAGGCGGAGTGCGCCGGAGGTGACGTCGGGAGTGGTGTCGGGGGTGATGCGGGGGGTGGCGTCACTCGTGGTGTCCGTGGTCATGACGAACCTTTCCGATACGGCCGTGGCGGCCTCGGCGCAGTGGGGAGGGGGGAAGGGGGAGGTGCGGGAGCAGGGGAACGCCGGCCGGTGTGCGGCGGGCGCGACGGCAACTCGCCGACACGGACCTCACGCCCCTCGACGGGGGAGTGCCGTGCGTATCGCCTCCGCGAAGGGCGTCGGCGCACGGCCCGTCAGCTCGCTGAACGCGCTGCTGACGCCGGCCAGGTACCCGCCACGCGTCGAGGCGCCGAACGAGGTGATCAACCGGACGTCGAGCTCCGGCACACCGGCGGCCCGCAGACCCTCGGCGAACGTCTCGTCGTCGACGGCGACGAGTTCGACCTCGCGGCCGCCGATCTCCCGGGCCAGGGCCACCAGGTCCCCGGCGGTGACCGCCTCGGGCCCCGAAACCTCGAACACCCGGTCCTCGTGGCCGTCCTGGGTCAGCGCCGCGGCCGCCGCCGCGGCGCAGTCCTCGCGCGTGACGTACGCCGCCGCGCCCGTGCCGTGATTGGTGACGAGACGGCCGGACGCGGCGGCGTGCGCGACGGCGGAGACCTGGAGGTGCGCGTAGAGGTGATTGCGCAGCATCGTCCACCGCAGTCCGCTCTCGCGCAGGGCCCCCTCCGTGCCGGCGTGGTCGAGGACCACGGCGGCGGGATTGCCGGGCACCGGCTCGGGGACGGACGTGTAGACGACATGGGCCACCCCCGCCGCGGCCGCCCCGGCGATGGCCGCCCGGTGCTGCTCCAGGCGCGCGCCCACGTTGTCGGTGGAGACCAGCAGCAGCCGGTCGACGCCCTCGAACGCGGCGGTGAGACCGCGCACGTCGTCGAAGTCGGCCGGTCGCACCCGGGCACCGAGGTCCGCGAGGTCGGCCAGCGCCTCCGGCCGGCGCGTGGTCAGCACGACCCGGCGGGGATCGACCGTACGCAGCACGGCCTCGGCGGTGGCGCGCCCCAGAGCCCCGGAAGCACCCGTGATACCGATCATCGGTCCACCTAATTGTAGTCATGATGATTACGAATGTCGGCAAGCGTAGTCATGACGGCTACGAAATGACAAGATGGGCCCATGGCCCGATCCACCAACACCCAATTCGCCGTCGCCGTGCACGTGTTGACGTACCTGGCAGGCGTCACCGACGGGCACGCGGTCAGTTCCGAGGAGCTCTCCAACAGCGCCAACGTCAACGCCGTGTACGTGCGCCGTGTGCTCGGTCCGCTGCGCGAGGCCGGGCTGGTGCGCTCGCGGCCCGGTGTCCGTGGTGGCTGGGAACTGGCGGTGGACCCCGCCGGGATCCCGCTCGCCCGGGTGTGGTCGCTGCTCCAGGGCACCGACCCGGTGCTGGGCCTGCACGGACCGGACCCGGCCTGCGCGACCGGCCGCCAGGTGCAGAAGAGCCTGACCACGCTCGACCGCGCGGTCGCCGACTCGGTCGCGGCCACGCTACGGCGCTTCACCGTGCGCGACGTCCTGACGGGCACGCTGGAGACGACGCTGCCGCCGCTCGACAATTGACGCTCGACGGCTGACGTTACGGGTGCCGGCCCACGCGTGACGGTGCCGGCCGTCCGACCGGTGCGCACAGGGCGTCCCGCGCCCGCGCCGGCGCGCCCGCTCCTGGGCGGGTGCGCCCCGTTCGGACGACCGGCCTCCCGCTCAGTCGTCCAGTACCGCCAGTGCGTCGACCTCCACGAGGACGCCCGGCGGGAGCGGCGTGTACACGGTGGTGCGGGCCGGGTACGGCTCACCGACGGCCGCCGCGTACGCCGCGTTCATCTCGGCCAGATGGGCGGGATCGGTGAGGTACACCCGCAGCATCACGACATCCCCCGAACTCCCGCCGCCCGCCTCGAGGACCGCGGTGACATTGCTCAGGGCCCGCGTGGTCTGCTCGGCGACGGTGGTGCCGGCGATCTCGCCGGTGCCCGGGTCGTAGGGGAGCTGCCCGGAGACCTGCAGGACGGGGCCCTTGCGGATGCCCTGCGACAGCGGGGCCGGCGGCGAGGGCGCGTGCTCGGTGGTGAGGACGGTTCTGGTCATGAGGTTCCGCTCTTCCTGAGGGAGTCGGGAGGGAATCGGGGAGCCGACGGGCGGGGAGCCGGGGGAACGGTGGGTTCCCGGGAGTGACGCATGAGGGGTGTCAGCTCCAGGCCTCTCGCTCCCGACCGTGCGGATCGTCGCCCTGGGTCCAGTCGCCGTCGATGCGCATGGTGGCCCGGTGCTCGGTGTCGTACGGGTCCCAGCCGGGGTCACCGGTCCCGGCGAACCGGATCCAGGTCTCGTGCACGCGGACGGCGAGGTCCGCGGGGGGCTTGTCGGGACCGAGCAGGGCGGTCGGGCCGTGCAGCTCGGGCAGGTCCGTGAGGTCGAAGACGAAGGGCAGCTCGACCGTGTGCGTGGCGCCGAGCTCTCCGTTCAGGGCGCGGGAGCGCCAGGCGAACTCGTATGCGTAGGTGCGGGAGTCCGGGTGGCCGGCATGCGCGGAGGCCAGGGCGCGGCTGCCCACGCCGAACAGCGCGTCGGCCATGACCGCGGACCGCAGCTCGGCGAAGGACGCCCCGGGACGGGACGCGCGGTACGCCTCGACGAGCCGCTCCGGCTGCGGGTGCGAGCGTGCCGCCGCGGCGTGGACGTCGGCGGCGGTGGAGCCGGCGTACGTGCCCACCGGGACCAGGTAAAGGTTGCCCTCCTCCGCGTTGGTACCCACGAGCAGGTCGACGTCGGCGCCGAGCCCCGCGGCGACGGAGTCGGCGGGCTGGGTGTCCAGCACCAGACTGAACGGACTGAGGCCGATCAGCGGATCGAAGTGGGTGCCGGTCCGCAGGTCGATGCCCGCCGGCGCGGAGGCGGCCTCCACCAGGCGTTCGTCGGGGATGTCCGCGAAGGCGTCGACGTGCGGAGCGATGCCGAGGGCCTCGGCCACGGCCCGCGTGACACGGGCGCCCTGCTCGGGGGTGAAGGCGCCCAGGCCGCTGCCGCTCTGGACGATCGCCCGGCGGAACAGCCCCGCGGCCTCGGGGCCGGCGAGGACGCCGGCGGTGATCGTCGCCCCGGCAGACTGGCCGAAGAGGGTGACGTTGCCCGGGTCACCACCGAAGGCGGCGATGTTCTCCCGCACCCAGCGCAGCGCGGCGACCACGTCGAGCAGTCCGCGGTTGGCGGGTGCGCCGGGCAGATCGAGGAAGCCGGCGATGCCGAGCCGGTAGTTGAGGGTGACGAGGACGACGCCGTCACGGGCGAACGCGGAGCCGTCGTACAGGGCGGAGCGCGTCGATCCGGCGACGAATCCGCCGCCGTGGACGAACACCATGACCGGCAGACCGGCACCGGCACCGGCACCGGCGTGGGCGGGGGCGAAGACGTTGACGGTGAGGTAGTCCTCGCCGCGGCTCCATCCGGTGCCGAAGTAGGGTGTCATGTCCACGGTGCCGAGCGTGCGCGCGGACTGCGGTGCGGTGGGGCCCGGCACGGTGGCGTCCCGCACGCCGTCCCACGGCTCGTGCGGCCGGGGCGGCGTGAACCGGTCGGCACCGCGGGGCGGGGCGGCGTACGGGATGTTCAGGAAGACGCTGGTGAGGCCCCGGCGCACGCCGCGGACGGTTCCCCGATCGGTGGTGACGAGGGGGGCGGAGTGGTTGCTCATGTCTCGTGTCCTTCCGCCGGCTTCAGGCCTGCTCGATGTACCGCTCGGTGTTGTTCTCCTCGGCATACGGGGAGAAGGGCGCCCAGCCCTTGATGGCGAACCCGCCCCCGTCGCGGACGACCTCGGCGGCGCCGTGGCCGCCGAGATGCGCGGGGATCACGAGGGAGTTGTCCTCGGCGGCGGAGCCCAGCAGCCTGCGCCGGGTGGCGCGGGCCCCGGCCGGGTCCTCGCAGAAGCAGCTGTTGGTGTCGGGTTCGACGATCTGGACCGGGCTGTGCATGAGGTCGCCGACGAAGAGCGCGCGGTCCGTTCCGGACTCCAGTCGCAGCACGGAAGAGCCGGGGGTGTGGCCGGGCGCCGGTTCGAGACGCAGGTTGCCGTCGATGCGGTGGCCGTCCTCCCACAGGTGGGTCAGGCCGGCCTGGTGCACCGGGGCGACGCTGTCCTCGAAGACGTTCTGATTGCCGCGGCCCAGGTGGGTCTTGTGCTCGTTGGCGGGGTTCCAGTAGTCGAAGTCCGCCTTGGGCATGAGGTAGGTGGCGTTCGGGAACGTCGGCACCCACGTCCGGCCGTCGAGGTAGGTGTTCCATCCGACGTGATCGATGTGCAGATGCGTGTTGATCACGATGTCGACGTCCTCGGGACGGACACCGGCGCGCGCGAGGTTGCCCAGGAAGTCGGTGTCGAGCCGGTTCCAGACCGGCGCGTAGGGCCGGTCCTTGTGATTGCCGACGCCGGTGTCGACGAGGATCGTCCTGCCCTCGCTGCGCAGCACCCACGTCTGTATGGCCGAGTTGACGGATTCGGTCCGCGCGTCCAGGAAGCCCGGCACCAGCCAGGAACGGTGATCGTCCCAGGTCTTCGCCGAGCTCTCCGGGAAGAAGACGTCCGGTGTCATGTCGACCGGACCGAAGTATTCCCAGACGCGAGTCACGGTGACGTCACCCAGGGTGATGGTGTCCACGAATTGCTCCAATGCGCAATGGTTCCGCGAGCTGGGCCGCGGGTTCCTGCCGGGGGAGGAGGGGGTCGCCCGGGACGAGTCCGCCGGCTGAACGACCCTGCTCAGCAAGGGTGCGTCGGCCGGGGCGCGCGGCGGTATGCGTCACATGACTGCATCCGGTGCGGCGCTTCGGGGCCAGACGCATCCTCCCGAGGATGAGCCGGGGGCACGGAGGGTGCCGGGGGCCCGGAGGGCGGGCGGGGGGAGACGCGGCGGGGAGGCCGCCGACGGGAAGGGCCCCTGCCGGAAGGCGGCCTCCTTCTGCCTGCCCGCGCGACGGACCCCGCCGCGGCAGGACGAGTACGGCGGCGGTGAGGACCCCGTACGAGACGCCCAGCGCGGTCTCCCGTACACGCACGACGAGCACGCCCGTCGAGAAGTTGCCGAGCAGGGCGAGCAGCATGCTCAGCCCGCCGGTGAGGAACAACGTCGCTCACCGAGAAGCCTCTCGATCAGCGGCACCGCCGCGTGCGGCCTGTCCAGGGGGCGTGCGAGCGACATCACGAGCCCGTCGGCGTCCTGCCCGGCGACGCGCAGCGCGGCCACGTCCCGCAGTCGCGCGTCGACGGTGCGCCGCAGCCGGGCCAGAACGCGGGGCGCCGTCAGGAATCCCGGGCGGCCGTACAGGGCCGCGACGCATCCGAACCACGAAGAAGGCCGCACCCAGCCGTGGCAGCGTCGCCACACGCGCCTCGCTGAACTCCGCCAGGAAGAAGACCATGAAGGCGAAGACGCCCAGGCCCTGCCCCCTCGCGCCGTACCGGCGGGCGTGCACGGAGCCGTAGATCAGCAGCAGGAACGCCATCCACGCCGCGAGGCAGGGCGTCGCAGCGCGAGTCTGGATCCGGCCGCGCGGCACCGGTATGCGTCACACGACTGCATCCCGGCACACCGGGGATACCGGGAACCCGGGGTGCACCGGGGCGAGGCCGGCCCTCAGCGGGCCCTCCCGCCCCGGCCGACCGGAATACCCTCGCCGGCGCGCACGTTGCGAGTGATGGAAGTCGCGGGAGCGATGCCCGGCTCGCAGGCAGGGCCGGGTGGAACACTCCGGCGCTCAGGTCGTTCTCCGCATGTGTGAAGTCCCCTGGAGCATCCGTGGAAAGTGGTGGAAGGGCTCGAGGGAACCAGAGCTCGCCCGGCGACACCGGTGTGCCGCTGGTGGATCCCGGCGTGCCGCTGGTGGGCAGGGAAGCCGAGACCGAGGAGATCATGCGGCGCCTCGACGCCGGCCGGTCCCGCGGTGAGGTGCTGCTCCTCACCGGTGACTCCGGTGCAGGCAAGAGCGCGTTGCTCGATCTCGCGGCCGCTCATGTGCGCCGCGAGGGCGGCCGGGTACTGCGGGCGGTCGGCAGTGAGTCCGAGGCGCACCTCGCGTTCGCGGGCCTCCATCAGTTGCTGCGCCCGGTCCTCGCCGCGCTGGACGGACTGCCCGCGCGGCAGCGCGAGGCGCTGCGCACCGTTCTGGGGCTGGACGCGGGCGCCGGAACCCCCGACGGCATGACGGTCGGCCTGGCCGTGCTCACCCTGCTGTCGGACCTGTCGGACCCCTCGCTGTCGGACCCCTCGCTGTCGGACCCCTCGCTGTCGGACCTGTCGGACCCATCAGGCCTGTCGGACCCATTCGAGCTGTCAGGCCCGTCGTACCCGGCGCCCCTGCTCCTGCTGGTCGACGACGCCCAGTGGATCGACCGCGCGTCGCTCGACGTCCTCTCCTTCGTGGCCCGTCGCATGGCCGACGAACCCGTCACGCTGCTGGTGGGAGCACATTCCGCCGACGCGCTGCCCGGCCTCGACAAGGGCTGCGCGCGCCTCGAACTCGGTCCGTTGAGCGGTGCGGCGGCGAACCGGCTGCTCGACCGGCAGCCCGCACCACCCTCCGGCCGGACCCGGGTACGCATCCTGCAGGAAGCGGCCGGTAACCCGCTGGCGCTGGTCGAACTGACCCGTGCCGCCGGGACCCGGCCCTTCGCGGGCAGCGGCGTGGAGGGACCTCTGCCCGTCACCGACCGCCTCGAACGAGTCTTCGCGCGGCAACTGGAGTCCCTGCCCACGGCCGCCCGGCGCCCTCTGCTGCTGCTCGCCGCCGCAGACGCGACGGACGGGCCCGCCGCGTCCCGGGGGATCCCCGAGGTCGACGACCCGGTGTGGGCGTCCGCCGAACGGGCGGGTCTCGTACGCCAGGAGGGCCCCCGGATCTCCTTCCGCCACCCCCTCATCCGCTCGGCCGTCTACCACGCCGCGTCCTTCGAGGAACGCAGACACGCACATCTGTCCCTCGCCCGGCTGCTGCACGAGGAGCCCGACCGCCGTGCCTGGCACCTGGCCGCCGCGACCACACGTCCCGACGAAGAGGTCTCCGCCGCCCTGCGGCAGACCGCCGACAGGGCCCGCCGACGGGGCGGCCACGCGGCCGCCGCGGCCGCCCTGGCCCGCGCCGCGGAGCTGAGCCCGCACCGGGCCGACCAGGCGCGCCTGCTCACCGAGGCCGCCCGCACGGCCGTCCTGACCGGCCAGCTCGGCTGGGTGGAACACCTGTCCGCCGAGGCCCGCAGACGCACCGAGGACCCGGTACTGACCAGCGGGGCCGCATTGGCCACCGGACAGCTCATGGCGCTGAGCCGCAACCACGCGGCGGCCTTCGCCCTGCTGGCCCGCACCGGCGAGGAGCTGGCGGCCGCCCACTCGTCACGCGCCCTGGAGGCACTCGCCGCGGCCGCCGTGGTCCGCTACTACTCGGGTGAGGAGTCCCAGCGGCAACGGATCGAGGATCTGCTCTCGGCCGTGCCGGACGACGCGAACCCCGACGAGGGCGACGCACTTCGCGCCTGGATCCTGGCCGTCTGCGACCCGAACGGCGCGGGAGCGTCCCTC
This sequence comes from Streptomyces sp. B3I8, assembly GCF_030816915.1. Taxonomy (NCBI): domain Bacteria; kingdom Bacillati; phylum Actinomycetota; class Actinomycetes; order Kitasatosporales; family Streptomycetaceae; genus Streptomyces; species Streptomyces sp. B3I8. The sequence continues at coordinate 7,395,205 of NZ_JAUSYN010000002.1, forward strand.
GCCCCGGCACTGCCCGGACTCATCGCCGAGGCCGGCGACGACCCCGGCCGTCTGACCGCGCTCGCCATCGTGGCCTGGCTCCTGGACCGGACCGCCCTCGCGGTCCAGACCTTCGACGAGGCGTCCGACCGTTGGCAGGCCCGCGGCTCACTCCCGGACGGCCTGGGCTGCGCCGTGGGCTGGGCCTACCTCGAACAGGGCAGGTGGGCCGACGCCCGCGCGGTGGCCGCCGAGATCTCCACGGTGGCGTCGGCCGCCGGACTCGACCACGCCGAAGCCTGCGCGCACGCTCTCGACGCGACGGTCCTCGCCCTGCTCGGCGACCCGGCCGCCGCGCGCCGGGCCGCCGAACAGGCGCTGCTCCTGGTCGACCCGCCGCACAGCCGCTCCGTCGCCGTCGGCGCCCACCGCGCACTGGGCCTGGCCGCACTGGCCGAGGGCGACCACGACACCGCCTACGCCCGCTTCCGCTCCGCCTTCACCGACGACGGCGACCCCGTGCACTACCACGTCTCCTACACCGTCCTCGCCGAACTCGCCGCCACGGCCGTGCGCCGAGGCCCGCGCGAGGACGCCGCCGTGCTCCTCGAACAGGCGGCGCGGCACCTTTCCACCGGCACGTCCGCCCGCCTCACCGCGACTCTCCACCGGGGCCGCGCGCTGCTCGCCGAACCCCACCGGGCGGAACACCACTTCCGGGCCGCGCTGGCGGAGACCGGCGGCGAGCAATGGCCGTTCGAACAGGCCCAGACCCGCCTGGACTACGGCGAATGGCTCAGACGGCAACGCCGCATCGCCGAGGCCCGGCCACTGCTGACCGCGGCCCTGGACACCTTCCGCCGACTCGGCGCACGCCCGTGGACCGACCGCGCACAGGCCGAACTGCGTGCCGCCGGCATCGAAGCCGCCGACAGCCCGGTGCCCCGAGCCTTCACCGAACTCAGCCCTCAGCAGCAACAGATCGTCCAGCTCGCGGCCCGCGGCCTCACGAACCGCCAGATCGGCGCACGACTCTTCCTTTCCCCCCGTACGGTCGGCTCCCACCTCTACCGCGTCTTCCCCAAACTCGGCATCACCGCCCGCGCACAGCTCCGCGACGTGGTCGAGGGCACCTTGACGGGCACCGGGCGCAGCTGAGCGGAGCCGGGCGGACCGCCCGGTCAGCACCTGTTCGCGCTGGTGGGACGCCATTCACCTGCCGTGGTTGTGGGTGTCAGCACGAACTGGCGTTGGTCTTCCGAGCCGGTGGTTTTTAGTGTGGGTGGTGTGGTGTCGCACGGCGCCGCGCACGCACGAGGATGTCCGGGAGGATTTCATGCGGGAGCGCACTATCGGTGGGCGGGCCGTCTCCGCCGTGGGCCTTGGCGGGATGCCGATGTCGATCGAGGGGCGTCCGGACGCGGAGCGCTCGATCGCCACCGTTCACGCCGCACTGGACGCCGGTGTCACTCTGATCGACACGGCGGACGCCTATCACCGCGACGCGGGCGAGGTCGGCCACAACGAGGAGCTCATCGCCCGGGCGCTGCGCGAGTACGGTGCGGGCGCCACGGAGGTGCTCGTCGCCACGAAGGGCGGGCACCTGCGACCCGGTGACGGGACGTGGACGCTCAATGGTGACCCGCAGTACCTGAAGCGTGCCGTGAAGGAGTCCGCCCGCCGGCTCGGCGTCGAGGCGATCGGTCTCTACCAGTTCCATCGCCCCGACCCCGCCGTGCCGTACGCCGACTCCGTCGGCGCGCTGCGCGAGCTGCTGGACGAGGGCGTGATCGTGATGGCGGGGATCTCCAACGCGAACGTGGAGCAGATCGACGTGGCGCGGGAAGTGCTCGGCGGCCGGCTGGTGTCGGTGCAGAACCAGTTCTCGCCCGCTTTCCGTTCCAGCCTGCAGGAACTCGAACACTGCGCCGAGCTGGGCATCGCCTTCCTGCCGTGGAGCCCGCTCGGCGGCATCGCGAACGCGAAGGAGCTCGCGGAGCGCCACGGCGCGTTCCAGCGGGTCGCCGACGAGATCGGTGTCAGTGTCCACCGGGTCACCCTGGCATGGGAGCTCGCGCTCGCCCCCGTCGTCATCCCGATCCCCGGCGCCTCGCGCCCGGAGAGCATCCGTGATTCCGCCGCCGCGGCCGACCTGGAGCTCACAGCCGAGCAGATCGCGTCGCTGTCCGCCTGAACCTCGGGGTGCCGCCACCTCCCCGTGCCGGACCTGGGCGCGGCCGCTGCCCCTCTTGCGCAGCTCGTCGCCGTCGCCGTCGCCGTCGCGTTGACCCACGTCCTTCGGGCATCGTGACGGATGGCTGGGTGGCCCGAGCGCTGCCGTCGAGAAATGACCTGCACGCAGCGGTACAGCCTGCTAGCTTCTGCGGCATGAAGCGCGCTGCTGTGACGACGACGCCGGAGAGTGTCCCGGCGCGCTGACAGATGTCCGAGTCCGAAGCCCCGGGGCGAGTGCCCCGGGGCTTCGCCTTGCGGTCACTCGCCCGATGTCCGCGAGGAGACCGCCATGCACGACCGCCGCCATGACCACCGCAGACTCGGCCGTGAACTGAGCCTGTTCGACACCGACCCGCTCATCGGCGCCGGCCTGCCGTACTGGCTGCCCGACGGCGCGACCGTACGGCACACCCTGGAGGAGTACATCCGCGCCGCCGAACGGCGAGCGGGGTACCAGCACGTGTACTCACCGGTCCTCGGCAAGCGGGAGCTGTACGAGATCTCCGGACACTGGGCGCACTACAGCGACGACATGTTCCCCCCGATGGACCTCGGCGGTGAGCAGGTCGTCCTGCGGCCGAGCCTGTGTCCCCATCACGCGGTGATCTACCGCTCCCGCTCCCACAGCTACCGCGAACTCCCGCTGCGCATGGCCGAGTTGGGAGGCATGTACCGCTTTGAACTCTCGGGTGTGCTCGGCGGGCTGACCCGTGTGCGGGCCATCCAGCTCAACGACGCTCACATCTTCTGCACCCTGGACCAGGTCGCCGAGGAGGCGCAGGCGGCGCTGGAGATGATCCGCCGGGCGTACGAGGCGCTCGGCATCACCCCGACCCGCTACCGGCTCTCCCTGCCGGGCCCCGGTGGCAAGTACGTTGCCGCACCCGAGAAATGGCAGCGGTCCATCGCCCTGCTGACCGACGCCCTCGACCGCTCCGGCCTGCCCTACGAGGCGGCCGGGGGAGAGGCCGCGTTCTACGGCCCCAAGATCGACGTCCAGGTCACCGACGGCGCCGGCCGGGAGTCCACCCTGTCCACCGTCCAGGTCGACTTCCACCAGCCCGAGCAGTTCGACCTGCACTACATCGGCCCGGACGGCGACAGACACCGCCCGGTCATGGTCCACCGCAGCATCATCGGCAGTGTGGAGCGAGCCGTCGCCCACCTCGTCGAACAGCACGGCGGCGCCTTCCCCGCCTGGCTCGCCCCCACTCAGCTGGTGATCCTTCCGGTCTCCGACACCGAACTGCCGAACGCGGAGGCCCTCGCCCGACGCTGCACCCGTCTCGGACTGCGTGCCCGGATCGCGGGACCTGACCGCGGCAGTCTGGGCGCCCGGATCCGAGAGGCCCGCCTGGTTCCCTACCAAGCCGTCGTCGGTGCCAAGGAGGCCGCCGACGACCACATCGCACTGCGCTTGCGTGACGGACGCCGGCTCGACCCGCGGCCGGTCGGTGATGTACTCACTCGCGTCAGCGCTCTCATCGGGGCCCACAGCACCGACCTGTGGGCCGAAGCCGCCTCATAGCCGGTGTCACGATTCTTCGCGCTCGAACCCCAGAACGGTTCGTCGTGTGTGCGGTGAACTGCTCCGGTGTGCCGACGTGGTCCTCGACGCCGGGGTAGGTGATGCCGATGCTGCGAGGGACCGTGTCGAGTCGGAGCGAGGGCATCCGGCCGTGCCCCGTCGCGTAGAACACCAGCGAACCGTGCGCGCGCCAACACCTGCATGGAGGCGTGGAAGGTGGCCGCGCCTTCGGCGTCGAACACCACACGCACGCCCGCGCCGCCGGTCAGCTCCCGCACCGGTTCGACGAACGCGAGGGATCTGCCTCGCCGGCGGCCCGGGTGGCCTCGATGCCGGCCCGGACGCACTCCCGCAGCTGCCTGATCAGCTGCACCGTGACCGCCTTGGCCACCGGGCTGTGGCGACCCGCGTCGGCGATCAGCACTCCCGGCGGCTTCGCCCGCGCGGTGAGCGTGCCGCGTGCCGCCGCCTCCGCTGCGTGCGGCGAGACGGTTGGACATTGGTCCAGACTATTGACATGCTCAGGACTTGTCGGGACTCTGTGAGAGCGCTTCCATCGATGCAAACGCGCCATGGAAGCCGAGGGCCAGGCGGCCGGAATCACTCCCCACAGCTCCCTCCCGCGTGATCCCGGCCGGACGCCGCCCCCACCCGGCGCCTGCGCCGGTGCGGCGTCGACAACGGAGGACGACCACGGGACGGGGTCATGAGACTTTCCCGCTTTCTTTCCGGCATCGCGGTCTGCGCGCTGTCCGGAGTACTCGCCGCCGTCATCTCACTGCCGGCGGCGACGCCCGCCCGAGCGGACCAGACATCCCTGCGGGCCTCGGACCCGAGCGTGCTGCGCGTGGGCGGCACCTACGTCTCGGTGCAGTCGACCGGCGGCGGCATCGCCGTGCGGCAGGCCTCGTCCACGGCCGGTCTCGCCTCGGCGTCGGCCCGCCAGGTCTGGTCGGACACGCGTGGCCTCGGCGAGATCTGGGCCCCGGAGGTCGTGCGGGACGGCGGGCGCTACTACATCTACTTCTCGGCCGGCCGCGGGGCGGCCCACCGGATGTACGTGATCAGCTCGGCCGCCCCGGACAGCGGCTACACCGCCGAGACGAGGCTCTTGCTGCCGGACGACAGGTGGGCCATCGACGGGACGCTGTTCACCTTCAACGGGCAGCGCTGGTTCGTCTGGTCGGGCTGGGCCGGCGACACCAACGTCGAGCAGAACCTCTACATCGCGCGGATGAGCGACCCGGTCACACCCGCCGGCTCGCGGTACGTCATCTCGCAGCCGCGCGAGAGCTGGGAGCGCGTGGTGGGCAACCCGTACATCAACGAGGCACCCGAAGCCATCAAGGACCCGAACGGGCAGTTGCACATCACGTACTCCGCCAACGGGAGCTGGAGCGAGCAGTACTGCATCGCCGATCTCAGGTTGCGGGCCGGCGGTGACCCGACGTACGTATGGGACTGGTACAAGTCCAACGGCTGTCTGTTCGGCTCCAACCGCGCGACCATGATGTCCGGCTGGGACCCGACGCTCCACGTCAACGGCCCCGGCCACCACACCTTCGTGCTCCTCGACGGTGACATCGACACCAGCCCGCCCGCCGGGCCCACGTTCCCTCTCATGTTCCACGCCGTGCCGAAGGGGACGCCGTACGAGTGGGCCAACCGGTACTGGTACACCGGCTCGTTCACATGGTGGGGCAACACCACGTACCGCCGCGCCAACGTCCCCGGTTCGAACACCGACACCGGCTGGAGCATCAAGTTCTTCGAGTAGCCGACGGCCGCCTCCGAGCGGCACGCCGGGGCCTTCCGGGGGCAGTGTGCCGGCCGTCCCGGGTGAGGAGCTCGACGCTCCTGCTCCCGGTCCGTGTGAGGTCACCGCTCGCCGCGGCCCGCCCGGAGGGCCCCGGGCTCACCGTACGTGAGCCGGGCGCCCCGTCCCCGACTCCGGACGCGGTGTCAACTCGCCCCCTCCCGGCCCGCCTGTTCGTCCGGGCGGCCCAGGCCGGTGTCGATGAGGGGCAGTTGCAGATAGCCGAGGCGCGTCGGTCCGGTGTGGACGGTGTTGGTGGCTCCGTCGTGGTAGGCGGGGTCGTAGGCGTGGTGCATGCCGTGTGCGACGCCGTCGTAGGGCTGGACGTCGACGCGGAGGCGCTGGCCCTTCCTGAGCAGTCCGGTGCTGGGGATCAGTTCGATCTCGACCTCCACCTCCTCGCCCTCGGCGAGCGGCGCGTAGTCGGCCTCGCGGTGGGTGTGTTTGACGGTGTAGGTGGTGGTGCGCTCTTCGTCGATCCGGCGGTGCGACGCCTTCAGCCAGCCCTTCATCAGCGGGATGGGACGGTCGCCGAAGCCGCTGGTGGCCAGTCCGGTGAAGTCGACTTCGTGGCCGCTCTCGTCGATGACCCGTACCGACAGGTAGAGGTCCATGTCGTGGCTGGTGGAGGAGACCACCAGTCCGGCCCTGCCGTATCCGGCGAGGACGGCGTCGGCGGTCAGCGGGGCGCTGAGGAAGGAGATGCCCGTCGTGCGCGGGTCGGACGGGGCGGAGGCGGGGTCGACGCGCAGGGCCGCTCCGGTGGCGGGAGGAAGGAGGGCGATCTGGGCGGAGTAGGAGGCGTGGCCGGCCGTGGCCGGCGGGGCCGTCGCGAGCAGGTGGAAGCGCCGGCTCTGCCGCGGTTCCGGTGTCGGCGTGGTCGAGGTGTCGAAGTACCAGCGCCGGTAGTCGGTGTGCTCGACGGGCCACGCGTTCTCGTGGCGGATGACGGCGGCGCCGTTCCCGGTCCGTATCTCGAGGCGTACGGGCGGGACGTCCATGATCCCGTTGTCGACACCCTTGAGCCAGTGGTCGAAGAAGGCCTTGTGAGCGGCGGTGGTCTCCTCGGCGTAGGCCTTCTGGAACCAGTCGTCCCACAGGTCGAGCTTCTTGTGCGGTGTCGGTGTGGCCAGGTAGGCGCCGGCGCCGCCGAGCTGGTGGAAGTGTGCGGAGTGGGTCGTCGCGGCGACCGCCCAGAGCGGGACGGTGACACCGGACAGGTCGGGGCTCATGAAGACGTCCGCCCGTGGCCCGAAGACGGCGTCGGGGTCGGTGTCGCGGAAGGGGCTGTTCTTCAGGGTCTCGACGAAGTCGGCGATGCCGGGCTCCCCGACGATCGCGGGCTCGATGCCGGCGGCCTTCCAGACGGACCAGAACTGTTCGTTGAAGATGCCGCCGTTGTAGGCGACCTCCTCGTAGAGGTCCACGTCCGTGCCGATGGCGATCATCGCCTTGAGGTGCTCGGGACGCAGACTGGCGGCCTGGTGCTGGTTCATCGCGAGGTAGGACATGCCCCAGGTGCCGACGTTGCCGTTGGACCACGGCTGGGTGCCGGCCCATTCGATGCAGTCGCGCAGGGCCTCGGCCCCGGTGATGCCCCATGGGGCGAGCCGCCCGGGGGAGTTGCCGGCGCCGGGCATGTCGGCGCGTACGACCACGTATCCGTCGGGGACCCAGGAGGCGGTGTTGACGGTCTCGTGGTTCTCGAACGCCTGCCCGCCGGGGTTGCCCGAGAAGTAGTCGTCCTCCATCACCTCGTGCGCTTCGAGGTCCGCCGCGGTGGCGATGGAGTGGTGGTTGAAGGCTTTGCCGTAAGGCCCTGAGCTGACGACGACCGGGTGGGTGCCAGGTCCGGCGGGGCGGAAGACGTCCGCGAGGACGTGGCCGCCGTCGCGCAGGGGGATCTCGACGTTGCGGAAGCGCAGGATGCCCATCGCGTTGCGGCGGACCTCGTTGCGGGCGCTCGCCGGGGAGCACCACGTCCGCGGCTCGGTGCCCTCGAAGACACCGGCCTCGTTCAGGTCGCGCAGGAGCTGGACGAGGACCGGGTCGTCGGTGAACGCGCGGAGCTTGTCGACTACCCCCGTGCCCTGGAAATCGGCGTCGTGGCGGAAGTCGACCGGCCGGCGGCCGACGATGTCGTGGACCTCCGGCGCGAGGTGCGTGCCGTGGTCGCGGACGGCCGTGCGGCCGAGGGTGAACACGAAGCGGGCGATGTTCGTCAGCCCCGGGTCGCGCAGTTTGGCGAGGTCGCCGTCGACGCGGGCGACGATCTGCGCGAGGCCGAGCCGCGGACGCGCGAGGGCGTTGCCGATGGGCACCGCTCCCACCAGGAACGCGACGCGCTCTCCGTCCTCGTAGCGGAACTCGCCCCGCGGGCCCGTGAGCCCCCGATGCGTCGGGGTCTCGTACCTGAGACCGCTGATCGGGCCGGCCAGAAGGCCTGTGTGCGTCATCGGTGCCATCTCCTCCACGGAAATATCAACGGACGTTGATAATATGGCGGCCACCGTACACTACGCCCATGACCGAGCACCCCGACGAGCCGAAGCCGCCCGCGCGGCGCGGCCGCAGACCCGGACGGAACACGACCCGTCAGGCGGTGCTCGACGCGGCGCGCCGACTCTTCGCGACGAACGGCTTCAAGGACACGACGATCCGCGCCGTCGCCGCGGAGGCCGGCGTCGACGCCGCGCTCGTGATGCAGTTCTTCCGTTCCAAGGACGAACTCTTCGGCGCCGTGATGTCGCTGTCCCCGGACGCGCTCGCCCGTATCGCGGGCGCGTTCGGCGGCCCCGCCGAGTCGGTCGGTGAGCGGGTCGTCCGCGCGCATCTGGCCGTCTGGGAGGGCGATGGACCCGACGCGGCGGCGCTGGGCGCGATGCTGCGCGGAGCGATCACCAACACCCGGGCGAACACGCAGCTCAGGGAGTTCATCGAGGCCCGGCTGTCCGAGGACGCGGCGCAGTTCGGCTCGGACGGCCAGGACGCCGCGATCCGCGTCGCCCTCGCGGCCTCCATGCTGATCGGTCTCACCGTCGGACGGCAGATCGTGCGGGTCACGGTGCTCGCGCAGGAGGAGCGCGAGGCGATCGTCCGACGGCTCGGCCCGGCCCTGCAGGCCGTCCTCCTGCCCGCGCCGCACCCCGTGGAGCCGGTGGACGGGAAGGGCCACGACTGAGCCGCACCGTGACTGAGCCGCGCCGCGAACCGCGTGGAGGTGCGCCCTTGGGGTGGCGCGGTGCGCGCGGTCGAGTCAGGTCGGACGGGGACGAGGCGGTGGACTCGACGGTCCGGGAGGCTTGACGGCGGCCCGCCCAGCCGTGCGCGCCCCCCTCGCCCGCCGGCAGCCCGCGCCTCACCCTGGCCGCCTGACCGGAGTCGACCGCCCCGATCCGCCGGGAGTCCGCCGAGGTGGCCGCCTGCCGCCGCTGCTGCCGCCGGTGCGGTTCGACGGCGTGGTCCGCTTCGAGAGACCCGCCTCGGTGCCGCCCGTTCGCCGGAGCCCGATCCCGCGCCGGCCGAGCCGCACCGCCGGGTGCGAGAGGCGGTGCCGGCCGAGACGGGATCCGAGGATCGGCTCGGCCGCACCTACCGGTAGGTAGACCGTTCGGTCTTGACAAGAACGCTTCCCGCGGTCGACGATGCTGCGAGATAGAACGTTTGGTCTTGCCGGGCGCCGACGATCCACGACGGCGCGTCTGGCAGGGTCGCCGGAGGCACCGTGATCGTCGCATTCGCCCACGCATTCAGGACGCCCGACCTGCGCAGGAAACTGCTCTTCACGCTCGGTGTCGTCGTGGTGTACCGGCTGGGCACCCACGTCCCGCTCCCGGGCGTCGACTACGGGGCCGTCCAGCGGTGTGTCGACGGAGCCTCCGCCAACCAGGGGCTGCTCGGGCTGGTCAACCTCTTCAGCGGCGGTGCGTTGCTTCAGATCACGATCTTCGCCCTGGGCGTCCTGCCCTACATCACCGCCGGCATCATCCTGCAACTGCTGACCGTCGTCGTCCCCCGTCTGGAGACGCTCAAGAAGGAGGGCCGGGCCGGGAGCGCGAGGATCATCCAGTACACCCGCTATCTGACCGTCGCGCTCGCCGTGCTCCAGGGCACCGGACTGGTGGCGACCGCCCGCAGCGGAACCCTCTTCTCCGGCTGCGCGGTCGCCTCCGACATCGTCCCGGACAAGGCGATCCTCACCACTGTCACGATGGTCGTCTCCATGACCGCCGGCACATGCGTGGTCATGTGGCTCGGTGAACTGATCACCGAGCGCGGCATCGGCAACGGCATGTCGATCCTCATGTTCGTCTCGATCGCCGCCACGACCCCCTCCGCACTGTGGGCCATCAAGAAGCAGGGCACCCTCGCCGACGGCTGGATCGCGTTCGGCGGTGTCCTCCTCGTCGGACTGGTCCTGGTGGGCCTCGTGGTCTTCGTGGAGCAGGCCCAACGCCGCATCCCGGTCCAGTACGCCAAGCGCGTGATCGGCCGCCGTTCCTACGGCGGTGCGTCCACTTACCTACCGCTGAAACTGAATCAGGCCGGTGTCGTCCCGGTCATCTTCGCCTCGTCACTTCTCTACCTCCCGGCCCTGATCGCCCAGTTCTCGCACGGCGACTCGGGGTGGAAGACCTGGATCACCCAGAACCTCACCAAGAGCGATCACCCCGTCTACCTCGTCGCCTACTCCGTACTCATCGTCCTCTTCGCGTTCTTCTACGTCGCGATCACCTTCGATCCGGACGAGATCGCGACCACCATGAAGCAGCACGGTGGCTTCGTCCCGGGCATCAGGGCCGGACGCCCGACCGCCGAGTACCTGCGCCACACGCTCAACCGGATCACCTGGCCGGGCGCGCTGTACCTGGGGCTGATCGCCCTCGTCCCCACCCTCGCGCTGGCCACGAGCGGAACGAGCCAGAACTTCCCGTTCGGCGGCACCAGCCTCCTGATCATCGTCGGCGTGGGCCTGGACACCGTGAGACAGATCGAGAGCCGGCTCCGGCAACGCCACTACGAGGGCTTCCTCCGCTGAGCGGCCCGCACTTCCCACCCAAGGGCCCTGTGGCGACACGGTGTCCTCGCACATGAGGAGTCACTCGTGCACGTCTTTCTCACCGGCGGCAGCGGCTTCGTCGGCCGGCATCTGATTCGACGACTGCGCGCCGAAGGGCACACCGTCGCCGCGCTGGCCCGCTCCGGTGCGGGCGCGAAGAAGGTCACCGACGCCGGAGCCCGGCCGGTGCCCGGCGATCTGGCCGAACTCGTCCGGCCGGACGGTTCCCTCCCAGCCTGGCTCGACACCCTGCACCACGTCGACGCCGTCGTGCACGCCGCGGCCAGAACGGGACCCCGGGGCGACGAAGCGGGCTTCCGGGCCGACAACCAAGAACCGACCGTCGCTCTGCACGCGGCCGCCGTGAAAGCGGAAGTGCCCCGGTTCGTACTGCTCAGCGCCGCGCATGTGTCCACCGGCACCCAACGCGCCACCGTGGTCGACGAACACACCGACAGCGGCACCCCCGTCACCGCGTACCTGCGCACCAAGTTGGCGACCGAGGAGGCGCTGCGCGGCACCGCGTCACAGGCGACCACCCTGCTGATCCTGCGGCCGCCCCTCGTCTGGGGACCGGGGATGAACCTCACCGAAATGGCCGCCGTCGCCGCCAGGGGCCGGTTCCTGTGGATCGACGGGGGCCGGCGGGTCATCGACTTCATCCATGTCGACAACCTCGCCGACGCCGTGCTGCTGACCCTGGAGCACGGCCACCACGGTGTGCCCTACTACGTCACCGACGGCGCCCCGATGCCGGTACGCGACTTCCTCACCGCACTGCTGGCCACCCGAGGTGTCGACGTCTCCACCGGCCGCAGCCTCCCCTCGCGTGTCGCCGCACCCCTCGCGGTCCTCATGGAAAGCAGGGCCCGCCTGCCGCGCAGGACCACCACCCCGCCGCTCACCAAGTGGTGGGTCGCGGTCCTGGGCCGCGACCGCGTCTACGACATCAGCGCCGCCCGCACCGTCCTCGGCTACCGGCCGCGCATCGCATTCGACGACGGCCTCCTGGAGATGACCGCCCTGACCCGCCACTGCCACGCCGAGGCGGGGTGACGGACCGACGCCGACGCGCCCCGCGGCCCACCTCCGAGAACCGCCCCGCGGCTCACCTGTGAGGACCGCGCCCGGTGCGCCGCCGGCCACGGCACACCCACCGCACCACATGAAGGAACCACACCCCATGCCAACCACCCCCAGCGCGGGTACGGAGTCACCCGCCCCCCACACCGAGGACTACGGCGAGGGCACGATGACCCATGCGCAGATCATGCGCGCCCTGTCCGGTCTGCTGCTCGGTCTGTTCTGCGCCATCCTGTCCTCCACCGTCGTCACCAACGCGCTGCCGCGCATCATCGGTGACCTCGGCGGCGGCCAGAGCGCCTACACATGGGTCGTCACCTCGTCCCTCCTCGCGGTCACCGCCTCTACCCCCCTGTGGGGCAAACTCGCCGACCTGTTCAGCAAGAAGATCCTGGTCCAGTCGGCGCTGGTGATCTTCGTCCTCGGCTCCCTGGTGGCCGGACTCGCGCCGAACCCCGCCACCCTGATCGCCGCGCGGGTCATCCAGGGCCTGGGCGGCGGCGGCCTCTCGGCGCTGGGACAGGTCGTGCTGGCCGCGATGATCAGCCCTCGTGAACGGGGCCGCTACTCGGGGTACCTGGGCGCCACCTTCGCCGTGGCCACCGTCGGCGGACCGCTGCTCGGCGGCGTCATCACCGACACCAGTTGGCTCGGCTGGCGCTGGTGCCTGTTCGTCGGTGTCCCCTTCGCCGTCGTCGCGCTGATAGTGCTGCAGCGCACGCTGAACCTGCCGCTGACCAAGCGTCACGTCAAGGTCGACTGGGCCGGCGCGTTCCTCGTCACCGCCGCCGTGTGCACCCTGCTGATCTGGGTCACCTTCGCCGACGACAAGTACGCCTGGCTGTCCTGGCAGACGTACACGCTGCTCGGCGCCGCGCTCGCACTGACGCTCGTCTTCCTGTACGTGGAGACGAAGGTGAGCGAACCGGTCATCCCGCTGCGCCTGTTCCGCAACCCCACCATCGCCCTCGCCTCCGTCGCCTCCCTGTTCGTCGGCGTCGCCCTGTTCGCGGGTACCGTCTTCTTCAGCCAGTACTTCCAGTTGGCCCGCGGCGCGTCCCCCACCCTGTCGGGGGTCATGACGATCCCGCTCATCGGCGGCCTGTTCCTCTCCTCCACCGTCTCCGGCCGGGTCATCACCCGGACCGGTCGATGGAAGGGATGGCTCCTGGCCGGCGGCATCCTGCTCACGGCGGGGTTGGCCCTGCTCGGCATGCTCCGTCACGACACCCCGTACCTCTACGTGGCCGGCTGCATGGCGCTGGTCGGGCTCGGCGTCGGCATGACCCTGCAGAACCTCGTCCTGTGCACGCAGAACCAGGTCTCCACCCGCGACCTCGGCGTCGCGTCCTCGACCGTGACCTTCTTCCGCTCGCTCGGCGGCGCGGTGGGGGTCTCGGTCCTCGGCTCGATCCTCTCCAGCCGCATCGGCCGGCACGCGATGGAGACCATCGGCGACCTCGGCCCGCAGGACCGGGCGGCCGCCGCGAAGGCTGCCGGCAGTGGCCGGCTGCCCGACCTCGCCGTGCTGCCCGCCTCCGTTCGCATCTGGCTCGAGGGCGCATACGGCCGGGGCATCGGCGACATCTTCCTGTACGCCGCCCCCGTCGCCCTGATCGCCTTCCTGGTGACGTTGTTCATCAAGGAGGTCCCCCTGCGCGCGTCCGACAGCGCGGTGCGGGCGCCGGAGGCGGAGCAGGCCTCCTGACCGCTCCGGACACCTTCCGCCACCGGACCGCTCCGGCCACCGGCCCTCGCCGGCAGCCGAGTACGCGACCCATGTCACCCGTCCCTTCCACACCACGAGAACGAGGCAGACCCTTGAACCTGCGCACCCGGACGACGCACCGCGCGGCGACCGTCGGACTCCTGCTGGCCGCCACGGTACTGACCGCCCCCCAGGCCGTGGCGGCAGGTACGCGCACGAGCGCCGAACCCGCGAGCAGTGCCACCGCGAAACCCCTCGGCAGGCTCGGCCCTCTCACGGCCCTCGTCATCGAACGCCTCCTGGTGAGCGACGAGGTGGCGGCGGCGAAATTCGGCACCGACTCACCCGTCGAGGACCCGGTGCGCGAGGCCCAGGTGCTGGAGCAGGTCCGCGCGCAGGCCGAGGCCGCGGGAGTCGACGCGGACACGGCGGTGGCGTTCTTCCGGGACCAGATCACCGCGAGCAAGGAGGTGCAGCGCGCACTGTTCGCCCGCTGGACCGCTCACCCCGAAGAAGCCCCCACCACACGCCCCGACCTCGGCGTGATCCGGGTACGCCTCGACCGACTGACCACGGACCTGCTCGCGGAACTGCGGAACACGGCGGAACTCCGCGACAGGCCGGTCACCTGCTCGGTGCAGCTCGCGCTGGCGGAGGTGTCGGGAGCGGTGCGGGAGCGCCTGGACGCGCCCCACCGCCGGGCGCTGAGCACGGCGACGAACTCCGTGTGCCGCACCGGTGGGACTGTCAGTCCCGTGCCGCAGGGGACGCCGCGTTCGTGAGTTCGGGGATGGTGCGGGCCTTGATGATGCCTTCGACGCCGTGGAGGAAGGTGTCGGAGATCAGCTTCGGGTCGAAGAGGCAGCCGGCCGCCATCGCGCCGTCGCGGAGCATCACGAAGTGACGGCCCGCGGCCTCGGCGGGCTTGTCGCCGGTTCGGGCCAGCAGTTCGGTGACCGTGTTGAGGAACCACTGCCGGTGGGCCAGGACGGCCTGGTGGATCGGGTGCGTGGGGTCGGAGTACTCGGCGGCCGCGTTGAGGAAGGCGCAGCCGCGGAACCCGGCGGACCGGATCCCGTCGGTGATCGCCTTGGCCACGGCCCGCACCTGGTCGGTCGGGGACGCACCGCTCGCCCGAGCGGCGTCGACCTGTCCCCGGATGGCCTGGTCGGCCTGGTCCAGATAGGCCAGGACGAGGTCTTCCTTGCTGGCGAAGTGCCGGTAGAGGGTGGCCCGGGTCACCTTGGCCTCGGCGACGATCCGGTCGATGCCGACGGAGTGGATCCCCTCCGCGTAGAAGATCCGGGTCGCGGTGTTGAGCAACCGGGTCCGTGCCTCGGACACGGTGCCGCCTTCAGTACTCCGACTCATGCCTCCCACGGTACCAAACGGTAGAACGTTCAGTCTTGAGGGCTTTCGCCCGAAGTCGGGCGATGCGGGCCGCGGGGCGGAGGGCGACGGTCCGGCCCGGCGAGTCCGAGATGCGCGCCGGGCCGGGAGGAACGGTGGCCGGGGCGATGTCCGCGTCCGCGGTGTGGGCGTACCGGCGTGCGGCGAGGAGTGCCGTGGTGCCGCCGCTCCGGATCGCCCGTGACCGACGGCGCCGTGACGGAGGACCGGCGCGGACGGTTCGGCTCCCGCGAGGCGAGGAGTTCGTCGATGTCCACCGTGGTGAGACCGCGCGCTCGTGTCCCGCTCCTCGCTGACCTCGCGGTCGCGACGACGTCGCCGGTGTGGCCGCCCGGCGAGCAGTACCGCTGTCGAGTGCGGGCCGGCAGGTCAGGCGGCGCGAGCCCGTGTAGTGGCACAGCACCACCCGGTACCGCTCGGCCGGCCTCGGCACCACGAGACGTCCTCCCCGCCGGGCGGGTGCTTCCGCGGAGGTGGGGAGGAACATGCGTGAAGGCGCGTGCGCCGTCGGCCGAGGAGACGGGGGGACCCGTCGGCCGGGCAGCCTCAAACCTTGCGCGGGGCGAGTTCGGGGACGGCACGGGCCCTGATGATGCCTTCGACGCCGTGGAGGAAGGTGTCGGAGATCAGCTTCGGGTCGAAGAGGCAGCCGGCCGCCATCGCGCCGTCGCGGAGCATCACGAAGTGACGGCCCGCGGCCTCGGCGGGCTTGTCGCCGGTTCGGGCCAGCAGTTCGGTGACCGTGTCGAGGAACCACTGCCGGTGGGCCAGGACGGCCTGGTGGATCGGGTGCGTGGGGTCGGAGTACTCGGCGGCCGCGTTGAGGAAGGCGCAGCCGCGGAACCCGGCGGACCGGATGCCCTGGGTGATGGACGTGGCCACGGCCCGCACCTGGTCGGCCGGGGCGGGGGCGTCGGCCAGGGCGGCGCCCACCTGTCCCCGGACGGCCTGGTCGGCCTGCTGCAGGTAGGCGAGGACGAGGTCTTCCTTGCTGGCGAAGTGCCGGTAGAGGGTGGCCCGGGTCACCTTGGCCTCGGCGACGATCCGGTCGATGCCGACGGAGTGGATCCCCTCCGCGTAGAAGATCCGGGTTGCCGTGTTGAGCAGCCGCGTCCGGGCCTCGGACACGGCGGCACCTTCAATGCTCCGACTCATACGCTCACTTACCCGACTGGCGCGATAGAACGTTCGTTTTAGCCATCGTACGCCGAACAGCCCTGTGGATGCAGGAAACCGTCCGGCCGGGGGAGGGGAGGCTTGCTCTCCCGGCCGGGGGCGTCAGGCCACCGTCACGTCGAGGGTGACCGGGAGGTTGCCGCGGGTGGCGTTGGAGTACGGGCACATCGCGTGGGCCGCCTCCACGAGCTTGTCCGCCGTCTCCTGCTCGACGCCGGACAGTTCGACGCGCAGGACGGCGCTGAGGCCGAAGCCGCCCTCGGGAGTCTTCTGAACACCCACCTCGGCGACGACGGTGGAGTCGGAGATCTCGGTCCGCTGCTGAGCCGCTACGGCCTTGAGTGCGGAGTGGAAGCACGAGGCCCAGCCGGCCGCGAACAACTGTTCGGGATTGGTCGCGCCGCCGGGGCCGCCCATCTCCTTCGGGATCGCCAGGGTGAGGTCGAGCAGTCCGTCATTGGTCCGGGCGCGGCCCCCCGACCTGCCGTCGCCGGTGGACGTGGCGATGCCTCTGTACGGGATGTCGGTCACTTCTCTCTCCTCGGATCGGAGGGCCGTGGTGGCCCTCGACAAAGTAGAACGTTCTGTCTCTATGTGAGTGTGTCCACGGAGGCGGTCGGCGTCAAGACAGAACGTTCTACTGCTTTGCAGTCCTGGTCTGTTTCGCCGTCTCGGGGCAGGTCTCCGGGGCAGGGCCTGGAGCAGGTCTCCGGGGGGAGGAGCCCGGGGCGGGCCTCCGGGGGAGGGGAGTGCGGGGATCTATGATGGCCGCATGGCGAGGGTTTCAGGTTCGGCGTCGGCTGGTGCCGGCTTGAGCAGCCGCGAGGTCATCTTGAACGCGGCTCGTTCGCTCATCGGTGAAAAGGGCTACGACGGCATGGCCATCTCGGACCTGTCGGCGCAGTCGGGGCTCCCGCCCAGCTCGATCTACTACCACTTCGGCAACAAGTTCGGCGTGCTGGCGGCGCTGCTCGAGCGCACCTTCGAGGAACTCCACGCCCTGTTCCCCAATCCGTCCTCGTTCGACGAACTGGCACCGTTCGAGCGCCTGGAGGCATGGTTCTCGGCTGCCTGCGGCTCCCTCGACCGGCGCCCCGACTACCTGCGTCTGCTGGTCGCCGTCAGCGTCGGCCCGCACAAGGATGCCGAGGCCGTGCAGCGGATCGTGCGTCGCATCCGGGACTACGCCCACAAGTCGTGGGTGGACGCCCTGACCCCGATATTCGTGCCGGACGGCGGCGACGAGGACGCGCAAGCGCTCGTCCAGGAGCTGGCGGTCCTCGGGCGGGCCCTGACGGACGGCCTGTCGGTGACCAACAGCTTCGACAACGTGGCCTACAGCTCCCATGTCGCCCCGTTCCTCTCGATGGTCCGCGGCCTGGCGGCGCAGCGCGGAGCGGCGTAGCGCGGAGTGGCGTGGCGGGGCGGGGCGGGTCGTAGCGCGGCCTGACACGGTCGGCCGACCGCGAAGTTGCGGCAGAACGTTCGGTCTTGACGGAGGGGTGTGGCGACCCTAGGCTGCCGTTCGTACCGAGTGCTCCAGTCAAGGCGGGCATGAAGATCCTGCCGCTTTGCGTCCACACCTCGCCGCACGCCTCGCAGGAGACACGCCATGCCTCAATGGGCTGTCACCATCCCGACGCTCACCGCTCAAGGGACGTTCGGGACGCATGTCTTCATCGTCACCGCCGACCGCCCCGAAGAGGCCTGCGGCCATGCCGTGGCCAGGGCGGACACGCCGGCGTCGCGGCGCCATCGCCGCGACGCGACCCTGCGGCTCGCGGCCCTGACCGTCGCCGAGATAACTCCCCGGTGGGGCATGTAGCCGGATTCGCACAGCCGTGTCGCGGAGGTAGCCAACACGGTGCGAGCGCCGTAGAGTGAACGCTACATACACAACGCTCCATGCGCGCCAGGGCCGCGCCGTATGACCCGGTCGAGGGCGCTGCGGCCGGAGCGTGACATCCCTGGCTCCGTCGCAGGTGGTCACCGCAGACGAGGCTCGGCCGCCGTGAAGAGAGACCCGACGTACGACCCGGTGCTACCCAGCACTGCCCAGCGAGGAGGCTGCACGTGGCGGACACATCGGAGAATGTCGCCCGTACCGGCATCGGACCCGTTCTCGTCCTGCTGCACGGGGGAGGTCCGGGCGTCGACGCCGAGAGCAACTGGGCGAGCGTGCGCTCGCGGCTCTCGGACGAGTTCCGCTGCCTGGCCCCGGATCTCCTCGGGTTCGGCGCCCGGATCGAAGGGCCGGCCGGAATACGGGGGCCGCGCGCCTGGGCGCTGGCGCGGGCACGGCAGGTCCTGGACCTCCTCGACCGCGAGGGACTGGAACGCGTACACCTCCTCGGCAACTCCACCGCCGGCGGAGCCGCGGCACTGGCGCTCCTGTCCCTGGCACCCGACCGCGTCGGTCGGGCGGTCGTCATGGGAGGTGCGGGAACCGGACCGCCGCCGCGGGTCGTTCCCTTCTACGACGACCCGACCGAGAACTCGATGCGCGCCACCCTCGGGCGGCTGGTCGCCGACGAGAGCGCCCACCGCGCGCTCCTCGACGCCCTCACCGCCGTCCGGCTGCGCCAGGCGCTGCGCCCCGGAGCGGAGCCGGCGTTCCGGTCGATGTTCGCCGACGTCGCGGGCGGTCCCCCTCCCGTCGATCTCACGAAGCTCGCCAATCCGGTGCTCGCCCTGCACGGCGCCCGCGACCGGGTCTCACCGGTCGAGGTCTCCGAGCGCCTTGTCGATGCCCTGCCCGACGCCCGCCTGGAGGTGGTGGCGGGGGCGGGCCACTGGATCCATGTCGATCGGCCGGACGCCTTCTGCGGCCTGGTAGGAGAGTTCCTGAGCGCATGACGAAAGCAACCAGCAACAGCGAGGACCGTGTCCCGGTCCTGGTCGTCGGTGCCGGGCCCGCCGGGCTGACCCTCGCCATCGACCTGGCCCGGCGCGGCGTGCGGTGCCATGTAGTGGAGGCGGCCGAGGAACGGGCCGTCAACCCCCGGTGCAACACCACCTCCGCACGGTCCATGGAGATCTTCCGCAGACTCGGAGTGGCCGACGACGTCCGGCGTGCCGGGCTCCCCGAGAACCACCCCACCACCATCCAGTACCGGACGACCCTGACCGGTGAGGAGATCTTCCGCATCGACCTGCCGTCGGCCCGCGACGTGCTGGACGGGGAGGGAAAGGAGGACTGGCCGACCCCGGAGCCGCAGCACCGGATCTCGCAGCTCTACCTCGAGCCGATCCTGGAGGAGTACGCGCGCCGGCTCCCCGGGCTCACCCTGGAGCGGGGCACCCGCCTGGTCGGGTTCGAGCAGGACGACGACCATGTCGAGGCGGTCGTGGAGAGTGCCGGGGAGCGCCGCACCCTGCGGTGTGCCTACGTGGTCGGCTGCGACGGCGCCCACAGCACCGTGCGGCGTCGACTCGGCATCCGCTACGAGGGCGTCGACGCCCTCCAGAAGTTCGTCTCCACCTACCTCCGCTCGCCCGAGCTCGGGCGGCTGGCCGCACGGGACCGGGCGTGGACGTACTGGACCTACGGCCGTCGGATCTCCTCCCTCATCGCCATCGACGGTGACACGCGGTGGCTGCACCACGTGGCCTTCGCCCCCGACCACGACACCGAGGCCGAGGACCCCGAGAAGCTGCTGCGGGAGGCGGTCGGCGCATCCGTCGCGCACGAGGTGCTCGGCGTGGTGCGCTGGACCGGACGCCGGCTGGTCGCCCAGCGGTATCGCACCGGGCGCGTGTTCCTGGCCGGGGATGCCGCCCACATCTGGATCCCCGTCGGGGGGTTCGGCATGAACGCCGGTATCCAGGACGCGGCGGCACTGGGCTGGATGCTGGCGGCGGTCCATCACGGGTGGGCCGCACCGGAGGTACTGGACGCGTACGAGCGGGAGCGCAGGCCGGTGGGCGAGCAGTTCGCCGCTGCGGTGGGGGCGGCGGCGGACAAGGCCTTCGCGGAGTTCTCGCCGGACATCCATCTGCCCGGTCCCGAGGGCGAGCGTGCCCGCGCGGAGTTCGCCGCCCGGCTCGCCGCCTCGGAGCCGCAGCGCTACTCGCCCGACGGCTTCAGCTTCGGCTACCACTACGCGGACTCGCCCCTCGTGGTCGGGGGCGAGGAACAGGCCGCGATCACCATGGGCGACCACCTCCGGCGGGCACAGCCGGGGTTCCGGCTGCCGCACGTCTGGCTCGACGACGAGCGTTCCGTGCTCGATGTGCTCGGTCCCGGCTTCACCCTGCTGCGGACCGACCCGGGCGTCGGCGTGACGTCGTGGACCTCGGCGGCCGACCGCCTCGGCATCCCGCTCGCCGTCGTCGACCTGCCGGCACCCCGGCCCGACCACTACCCCACCGAGCTGCTGCTCGTACGCCCCGACCAGCACGTCGCCTGGATGGGCGGGCCGCAGGCCCGTCCCGAGGAACTCCTGCGGACAGTCACCGGGCGGGCCGCCGCCCCTCAGCGGTAGAGAGCAACAGGAGAAGGTACATGTCATACGCACTGGGCATCGACGTCGGTGGCACGTTCACCGACGCGGTCGCCTCCGACGGCGCCGGCCGGATCGTGTCGGCCAAGACACCGACGACGCCGCCGCACCGTGAGGTCGGTGTCATGCGCGCGATCGAGGACATCGCGGGCGAGCTGGGCATCGACGTCGGCGAACTGCTCTCGCGGACCGACTACATCGCCCACGGCACGACCGCCTCGATCAACGCCCTGGTCCAGGGCCAGGTGGCCGACGTGGGGCTCATCGCCACGAAGGGACACCGCGACGCCATCTACATCATGAACGCCGAGGGCCGCACCCTCGGCCGGTCGGCCCACGAGATCCAGGACACCCTCCGGCAGCGCAAACCCGCACCGCTGATCCCGAAGTACCGGGCCCTCGAAGTCACCGAGCGCGTCGACCACGCCGGGAAGATCCTGGTCCCCCTCGACGAGGACGAGGTCCGCGAGGTCACGCGGTCCCTCGTCGACCAGGGCGTCGAGGCGATCGCGGTCTGCCTGCTGTGGTCGTTCAAGAACGACGCGCACGAACAACGCGTCCGCGAGCTGATCCACGAGATCGCCCCGGACCTGTACGTCACCCTCTCGTCCGAGGTCAGCCCGCGCATCCGCGAGTTCGCGAGAACCTCCACCACGATCATGAACGCCCAGGTGGGCCCGCGGCTGCGCACCTATCTCCTGCCGCTGCAGAAGCAGTTGGAGGAGGGCGGCCTCAAGGGGCCCCTGCTGGTCATGCAGAGCGAGGGCGGCACCATCACCGCCGACCGCGCACCGGAACACGCCATCACCACGGTCGGTTCCGTCCTGTCCGGCGGCGTCATCGGCGGCATGCGCCTGGCCGGGCAACTGGGGCATCGCAACGTCATCACCACCGACGTCGGCGGCACCACCTTCCTCGCCGGGCTCATCGTCGACGGAGAGCCGGTCATGGCACCGGGCTCCGTCGTCAACCAGTTCCCCATCAACGCGGCGACCATCCACGTGCACACCATCGGCTCCGGCGGCGGGGCACTCGCCTCGGTGGACGCCGGCGGGAACCTGCGCCTGGGTCCGCGAAGCGCCGAGGCCGTCCCCGGCCCCGCCTGCTACGGCAACGGGGGCACCCACCCGACGAACACCGACGCCAACCTGGTCCTCGGCATCCTCAGCCCGCACGGTCTGCTCGGCGGCCGGAAACCGCTGCGAATGGACCTGGCACGGGAGGCGATCCGCACCCACGTGGCCGAGCCGCTCGGCCTCACCGTGGAAGAAGCCGCCGTCGCCATCCACGAGGTGCAGAACGCCCAGGCGGGCGACCTGCTGCGCCGGGCCGTCGTGCAGGCCGGCTACGACCCCCGCGACTTCGTCGTCTACGCCTTCGGCGGTGCCGGGCCCGCCCACTGCGCCGGCTACTGCCAGGATCTCGGGGTCAGCGAGGTCGTCGTCCCCCTCGGCCCCGTCGCCTCCGCCTTCTCGGCCTACGGACTCGCCGCCTCGGACGTCATCATGAGCGCCGAACTCTCCGACCCCTCCTCCTTCCCGGTCGACCACACGGTCCTCGAAGCGCACTACGCCCGTCTCGAAGCCGATCTGTGGCGCGCGCTCGACCGGCAGCAGGTGACGTTCCAGGACGTCACGCTGCAACGGGAGATCGACCTGCGCTACTCGATGCAGGTCACCGAACTCTCGACGGCCGTACCGGACACCGAGTTCACCGAGCACACCGGTGCCGAGATTCTCCGGCGCTTCGAGGAGCGCTACGAACGCGTCAACGGCAGCGGCGCCGGCTACCGCGAGGCCGGTGTGCAGGCGATCACCTACCGCGTGCGGGCCAAGGCCGGTCTCGGCTTCCCCGTGACACTGCCGGTCGCGCCCGTGGCCGACGGCCCCGACCCGGCCGAGGCCCTCCTCGGGGAACGCGACGTCTGCCTCGACTCACGGACCGGCTATGTGCCCACCCCCGTCTACGACTACGCCCGGCTCCGGGCCGGCCACGAGCTCGTCGGACCGGCGATCGTCGATGTCCCGACCACGGTGGTCGTGGTCCCCGCCGGGGTCACCGGCCGCGTCGACCACCTCGGCAACCTCGTGCTGCGCTACCAGTGAGGACAGCTCCCATGACATCCCAGATCCCCGGGGCGGACGAGTACACCAGCCGCCCCCTGCCCCGCGAGGAACTGCTGCGGCAGATCTCGCCCGGTCTTCCCTTGCACCAGATCGACGACGAGACGGCCGACCGCGTCGACGCACTGACCTACGAGGTGGTGCGGCACCGGCTGTGGGCCATCACTCAGGAGATGGGCGAGACGCTGCGCCGGATGTCGGGCTCGCACGTCGTCACCGAGTCCAACGACTTCAACTTCTCCATCTGCGACGAACTCGGCGAACAGGTCCAGGTCGGCGCCTACAACGTGGGCCTCATCGGCTCGATGGACCTGGCCGTCGTCTGGACGCTGCGCAAGCGCAGCGACAACCCGGGGATCGAAGAGGGCGACATGTTCCTCTGCAACGACCCGTGGATCGGCGGCGGACTGCACCAGAACGACGCCGCGATCCTCGCCCCGGTCTTCCACGACGGCAAGCTCTTCGGCTGGACGACGGCCATCGCCCACCAGGTCGACCTCGGCGGCCCGCGGCCCGGCTCGTTCAGCCCCTCGGCCCAGGACGTCTTCGGCGAAGCCGTCCCCACGCCGCCGATCAAGGTCGTCCGGGGCGGGGTGCTGCAACGCGACGTCGCCGACGCGTGGGTCCGCAGGTCGCGCC
This sequence comes from Streptomyces sp. B3I8, assembly GCF_030816915.1. Lineage (NCBI taxonomy): Bacteria > Bacillati > Actinomycetota > Actinomycetes > Kitasatosporales > Streptomycetaceae > Streptomyces > Streptomyces sp. B3I8. The sequence continues at coordinate 7,418,463 of NZ_JAUSYN010000002.1, forward strand.
TTCCCCATCTGGTGGGCCTCGACCTGCGCGCCAAGATCGCCGCGAACAAGAACGCCGCCGAACAGATCCTGCGGCTCATCACCAAGTACGGTGCCGACACCGTCAAGGCCGTGATGCGCCGGATGATGGACGACGCCGAACGCCGGCTGCGGGCCAAGCTGGAAACCCTGCCCGACGGGACGTGGAGCGCCGTCGGCTACCAGGAGCAGTCGGGGACAGGCGACCGCGGCCTGCACGCCATCAAGGTCACGATGACCAAGGAGGCCGACCGGCTCGTCTTCGACTTCCGCGGAACCGCCGAGCAGACCGGCGTCATCAACTGCCCCTACCCGGGCCTGCGGGCCGGCATCGTCTTCACGATGCTGCCCCTCCTGGCCGGCGACATCCCCTGGGCGGCGGGCGGGTTGATGCGCTGCTTCGAGATCGTCACCGACGAGAACACGATCACCAACGCCTCCTTCCCCGCGGCCGTGGGCAAGGGCCCCTTCGGGCCTGCCTGGGGATCGGGCAACCTCGTCGCCGAGGTGCTCGCCAGGATGCTGGACGCCGAACCCGACCACCGCGCCGACGTGCAGTCCATCTGCAACGGCACCACCGACCTCTGCGTGGTCTCCGGCGTCGACGTCCGCGGCGGCGCGCACAAAGGTTTCGTGTCCCCCGTCTTCGACGTCATGGCCGGCGGCTACGGGGCCCAGGTGCACCACGACGGCGTCGACACCGGCGGCCGGCTCATCATCCCCTCCGCCCGGGCCCCCGACGTGGAGATGACCGAGTACCTCTACCCCCTCGTCGCCCTGTGGCGGCGTGAGCAGACCGACTCCGGCGGCCCGGGCCGGCAGCGCGGCGGGATGAGCGGCTCGGTCTGCTACGTGCAGCACCCGGACCAGACGGGCACGATGTCGCTGGTCGTCTCGGGCACCGGCAAGGTCGCCAACCAGAACGTCGGACTGGCCGGCGGCTACCCGGGCAACTCGCAGCTCGACCTCGTGGTGCGCGGCATCGACGTGCCCCGGCTCGCCGGGGCGACGGCGATCCCCGCGGACCTCGACGGGCTCGGCGGGGAGATCGAGGTACTGCCCTGCGAGGGGGAGTCCACCCTCGGCGCCGGTGACGCGCTCTACCTGCACTGGCAGGCCGGCGGCGGCTACGGCGACCCGCTGCTGCGCGAGCCCGACAGCGTCCGCGAGGACGTGCTGATGGTGCGCGTGTCGGCGGACGCCGCGCGGGACGTCTACGGTGTCGTACTGCGCGAGGACGGCACGGTGGACCCGACGGCGTCCGGTGAGCTCCGCCGGAAAATGCGCCACCGTCGCGCCGCCGGCGCCGGACTGGCCGACACCCGCCTCAAGCCGCTGGGCACCCATGACCTCGGCGACGCCCGCAGGCTCGACGACAACCTCGCCGTCCGGGAGTCCGCCGGCGGCGGGACGGTGGTGTGCGTCCACTGCGCCACCGAGATCGGCCCGCCGGCCGACGGCGCGTACGTCCGGTCGCTGGCCCGTCTCGACTCGGCGCCGACGGAGGCCGGGCCGCACATCTGGCACGACCCGTCGGAGTACGTCGACGCGGAGGTCGTCTTCCGGCAGCTCTGCTGTCCCGGCTGCCTGACCGCGGTCAACTCCCGTGTCGTGCCCGTCGACCACCCCCTCCCGGCCGACCACTACAAGGGCTGGGCGTGAACCGCCCGTCGAAGGAGACGCCATGAATCCGCACCACGATGCGCTCTTCATCGGCGGCCGGTGGGTGACCCCCGCATCCGGCGAGCGCATCACGGTCCTCGGCGCGAGCACCGAGGAGATCCTCGGCAGCGTCCCGGCGGGCACGGAGAAGGACATGGACGCGGCCGTGGCCGCCGCCCGGGCCGCCTTCGACGATCCGGACGGATGGGCCCACTGGGAGCCGGCGCGGCGGGCGGAAGCCCTGCACCGCCTCGCCGACGCACTCGAACGGCGGGTCAAGGACATCACCCACCTCGTCAGCGCCCAGAACGGCATGACGATCGGACTCTCCGAACAGGTCGAGGGCGCGCTCCCGGGCGTCCTGCTGCGCTACTACGCCGACCTCGTCCGCGACGAGCCGGGCGAGAGCGTCCGCGACGGCATGCTCGGCGCGCCCGTCCATGTCCGCCGGGAACCCCTCGGCGTGGTGGCGGCGATCGTGCCGTGGAACGCACCGCAGCTCCTGTCCGCGACGAAGTACGCGCCCGGCCTGGCCGCGGGGTGCACCTTTGTGCTGAAGCCGTCGCCGGAGACCGTGCTCGACTCGGTGCTCTTCGCGGAGGCGGTCGAGGAGGCGGGGCTGCCGCCGGGCGTCGTCAATGTCGTGCCGGCGGGCCGCGAGGCCGGCGCGTACCTCGTCTCCCACCCCGATGTCGACAAGGTGGCCTTCACCGGTTCCACAGCGGCGGGCCGGCGGATCGCCGCGACCTGCGGCGCCCTGCTGCGTCCGGTCACGCTGGAGCTCGGGGGCAAGTCGGCCGCCGTCATCCTCGACGACGTCGACCTCGCGACGGCGATGTCCGAACCGTTCGTCCGGGCCACGCTCCTGGCGAACGGTCAGGCATGCTTCGCCAGCACCCGCATCCTGGCGCCGCGGAGCCGGTACGACGAGGTCGTGGACGCGGTGGCCTCCCTGGTCGGCGGCCTCACCGTCGGCGATCCCCTGGACCCCACCACGCAGGTCGGGCCGATGGCGAGCGCGCGTCAGCGCGACCGGGTCGAGGGGTACATCGAGAAGGGCAGGTCGGAAGGCGCCCGGCTGGTCGTCGGCGGCACCCGGCCGAGCCTCGAGAAGGGCTACTACGTCACGCCCACCGTGTTCGCCGACGTGGACAACACCCAGGTCATCGCCCGTGAGGAGATCTTCGGTCCGGTACTGGCCGTCATTCCGTACACCGACGAGGACGACGCCGTGCGCCTCGCGAACGACTCGGAGTACGGCCTCGGCGGCACCGTGTGGACGGACGACGACGAACGCGCCCTGCGCGTCGCCCGTCGTATGCACACCGGGACGGTCGGGCTGAACCACTACACGGTCGACCCGGCGGCGCCGTTCGGCGGGGTCAAGGCGAGCGGGCTGGGCCGGGAGTTCGGGCCGGAGGCGGTGTTCAACTACCAGCAGGTGAAGTCGATCTACCGGTGACGACCACGACGGGAACGGCGGGCTCGCCCCGTCGTGCCCGGATGCCGTCGGCGCTCCCGGTCGTCGCGGGCTGTTCCGCGGTGACCGGGAGCCGTGTTCTCGCGGATCGCGTTGTGCAAGGTAGAACGTTCGGTCTTGACAGGGGTCGGCGGAGTCGCCATGCTGGACCAAGGTAGAACGTTCGGTATCAACACCGGCGGTTCTCATGGCCCGTTCCGCGGCCGCCTCCCGGAGCCGGACGGACGTGCCACCCGCTGAATCGCACCTGTGGCCTCGCCACAGCCCCGAGAACACAACCCCGAAAGGATCATCGTGACCACCGTTGACACTCCCGCCGCCGGAAGCATCGCTCCGGCTCTGCGCCGGCTGTACTTCGTGCGGTTCGCCTTCGCCGTCGTCTGGGCGGCCCTGGTGTTCGCCACCAAGTCCGAACTCGGCGCGTTCGGCGTCGCCCTGGTCGTCGTCTACCCGCTCTTCGACGTCGCCGCAGCGGTGTGGGACGCCCGCTCGTCCGACACCAACGAGCAGGTCCGCAGCCTCCAGGTGAACATGGCCATCAGCCTCGTCGCCGCCGTGGGCCTCGCCGTCGCCGGCGCCTCCGGTGTGCCGGCGGTCCTGCGGGTGTGGGGAGCCTGGGCGATCGTCTCGGGAGTCGTCCAGCTCATCGTCGGCGTCGGGCGCCGCGCGATGGGGGGCCAGTGGCCGATGATCCTCAGCGGCGGCATCTCCGTACTGGCCGGCGGCAACTTCGTGGCGAGCGCCTCCGGGTCGGACCCGAAGCTCAGCGGTGTGGCCGGCTACGCCGTTCTCGGCGGCATCTTCTTCCTCGTCTCGGCGCTGCGTCTCGGCCGCTCCCGCAAGGAAGGCTGACATGAGCACCCACACCTACGACGTCGTCGTCATCGGCGCGGGCCCGGTCGGGGAGAACGTCGCCGACCGGGTGGCACAGGGCGGCCTGAGCGCGGCCGTCGTCGAGCGCGAACTGGTCGGGGGCGAGTGCTCATACTGGGCCTGCATGCCGACCAAGGCCCTGCTGCGCGGCGGGGCCGCGCTCCGCGCGGCCCGCCAGGTGCCCGGCGCCCGCGAGGCGGTGACCGGCGACCTCGACGTGGTCGCCGTGCTGCGGCGCCGCGACTCCTTGGCCTCGCACTGGAAGGACGACGGGCAGGCGGCGTGGCTCGAACAGGTGGGCGTCCCGCTGTACCGCGGACACGGGAGGATCAGCTCCGCCCGGGTCGTCGAGGTGACCGGCGAGGACGGCACCACGACCACACTGAACGCGCGCTGCGCGGTCGTCGTCGCGACCGGGAGCGGCGCCCTGGTCCCGGACGTCGAGGGGCTGCGCCGGGCCCGTCCCTGGACCAGCCGCGAAGCGGCCGCGACGAGTGCGGTGCCCGGACGGCTCGCCGTCATCGGCGGTGGCGTGGTCGCCTCGGAGATGGCCACCGCGTTCGCCGCGCTGGGCGCCTCGGTGACGGTGCTGGCGCGGGACGGGGTGCTCCCGTCGGCGGAGCCGTTCGCCGGCGAGCACGTCGTCGAGTCGCTGCGGGAGAGCGGTGTGTCGGTCCGCCTCGGCGCCGAGGCCGTCTCGGTGAAGCGGGCCGACGACGGGACGGTGTCCCTCACGCTCACCGACGGTGAGCAGGTGGAGGCCGACGAAGTGCTCGTCGCGGTCGGCCGCACGCCGAACACGCGGGACATCGGCCTGGACACGGTCGGACTGACACCCGGTGCCTGGCTCACCGTCGACGACACCCTGCGGGTGACCGGGGAGGACGGCACACCGCTCGACGGCGGGTGGCTGTACGCCGCCGGAGACGTCAACCGCCGCGTGCTGCTGACTCATCAGGGCAAGTATCAGGCCCGCGCCGTGGGCGACGTCATCGTGGCCCGGGCGAAGGACGAACCGGTCGAGCGGGGTCGGTGGGGCCGGCACGTGGCCACCTCCGACGAGCGCGCCGTACCGCAGGTGGTCTTCACCGACCCCGAGGTCGCGTCCGTCGGGCTGACGGCCGCCGCCGCCGAGGCCGCCGGGCTGCGCATCCGGGTCGTCGACCACGACCTGGCCGCCCTCGCCGGCTCCTCCCTGCACGCGGAGGGATATCACGGCCGGGCGCGGATGGTCGTCGACGAGGACCGCAAGGTGATCGTCGGATTCACCCTGGTCGGCCCGGACGTGGCGGAACTGCTGCACGCGGCGACCATCGCGGTGGTGGGGGAGGTGCCGCTGGACCGGCTGTGGCACGCGGTTCCGGCGTTCCCCACGGTCAGCGAGGTGTGGCTGCGGCTGCTGGAGGCCTACGGCCGATGACCCGCGCGGCGCCCCCTGCTCCCGTGCGGGCAGGGGGTTTTCGCGGCGCTTGACAGCAGGTGCGAGTGCCGCACAGACTTGTATAGTGAGCGCTACATACAGAGAGGGGGCCGACATGACGAACACGGCGGACACGGTGGACGTCGGGGACACCCGGCTGGCCTTCACCGACGTCGGCTCGGGCAGTCCGGTCGTCTGGCTGCACGGCTCGGGCCCGGGCGCGACGGGCATGAGCAACTTCGGGGGCAACCTGGCGGCTTTCCAGGACCACCGCAACATCGTGCTGGACCTCCCCGGCTGGGGGAACTCCCCGCGGCCCGCCCCGGACGAACCGCTGATCTTCCACGCGGCGGAGCGGGTGCGCCGGGCGATGACGGCGCTGGGGATCGAGCGCGCCCACCTGGTGGGCAACTCCTACGGTGGCGCCGTCGCGATGCGCCTCGCGACGCGCCACCCCGACCTCGTGGACCGGCTGGTCCTCATGGCCCCGGGCGGGGTCCTCCCGGCGGACGCGCCGCCGTGGCCCGTCGGCCTCGACCGGCTCTTCGCCTACATGGCCGCCCAGAAGCCGTCGCGCGAGGCGATGGCCGAGTTCGTACGGCTGATGGTGTACGACGAGACGCTGGCGACCGAAGCCCTCATCGACGAGCGGTACGAGGCGAGCCTGCGCGCCCACCCGGAGCTGCCGATCCCGCCGAACTTCGGGGATCTGACCCCCGACCTGCCGCTCATCGCCGCCCCCACCCTGCTCGTCTGGGGGCGCGAGGACCAGACCGTCCCGCTCACCTGGGCTTCCACGCTCCTCGCGGGCATCCCCGACGCGGAGCTCCGCGTCCTTCCCCACTGCCGGCACTGGGTGCAGTACGAGCGCGCACCGGAGTTCAACCACATCGTCCGAGAGTTCCTGCAGGGCGGCGCGGCCGCCGCGGCGGAGGGATGAGACCGTGGGTATCCGCAAACTGGGCTACGTCGGGCTGAACGTCTCGGACGCCGAGGCCTGGACCGACCTGCTCGGGCGCACGCTGGGCATCGGAGTCACCCCGGCGAAGTCCGGCACACAGGAGATCGCACTCGCCGAACTGGACGAGTTCAAGTACCGGCTGGCCCTCTACCCGTCCACGGAGGACTCCCCACGGCACCTCGGCTGGATCGTCGACACCCCGCGCGAGCTGGACCGGCTCACCGGCCGGCTCACCGACTCGGGCCGCACCGTCCAGGACGGCTCGGCGCAGGAGACGGAACTGCGCGGGGCCACACTCCTGCGCTGGTTCACCGACCCCGTCGGCCACCGGGTGGAACTGGCGGTCGGCGAGGCCAAGGCACGCACCGGCGTCGCCCGGCCCGACGGTATGCCCGGCACCACCGGCCTCGGCCACTTCGTGCTGGCCAGTCCCCGGCTCGCCGAGCTGCGTGAACTCTACGAGTCCGTCCTGGAGTTCAGACTGACCGACTACCGTGCCCCCGGGCTGTACTTCCTCCGCTGCAACGCGGCGCACCACAGCATCGCGCTCGCCGACGCCGACACGCCCTCGATCCACCACCTGGAGTTCGAGCACGGTTCGATCGACGACGTCGGGCGCGCGTACGACCGCGCCAAGGCCAACGGCGCGCCCATCTCCATCAGCCTGGGCCGGCACATGAACGACAAGGCGATCTCGTTCTACGTGCGGAACCCCAGCGGTTTCCACCTGGAGATCGGCTGCGGCGGGATAGAGGTGGGGGAGGACTGGGTTCCGCACGACTTCGGTGTCTCCGACGTCTGGGGACACCACCACACCCACGCCAATCCGTTCGCCTCCCCGGCGTCATGACCGGCCCCGCCAACGGCCCTGCCGACGGCCCCGTCATCGGTCCCGCCCCCGGCCCCGACCTCTCCGGCCGCCGCGCGCTCGTCACGGGCGCGGCGAGCGGGATCGGCCGGGCCGTCGCGTTCCGGCTCGCGGAACTCGGCGCCCACGTCGTCGCCTGCGACATCGACGCCGAGGGAGCGGAGAGCACCGCCGGGCTGATCGGCGGCGAACCGCTCGTGCTCGACCTCAGCCGGACCACCGAACTGGCCGGGCCGGCTCTGGGCGCGGACATCCTGGTGAACAACGCCGGTGTCCAACATGTGGCGCCCGTCGAGGAGTTCGAGCCCGAACGGTTCTCCTTCATGCTGCGGCTGATGCTGGAGGCACCGTTCCTGCTCAGCCGCGCCGTGCTGCCCGGCATGTACGCGCGGGGCTGGGGACGGATCGTCCACATCTCCAGCGTCCACGGCCTGAGAGCCAGCGCCTACAAGTCCGCCTACGTCAGTGCCAAGCACGGTCTGCTCGGGCTGTCGAAGGTCATCGCGCTGGAGGGCGCCGCCAAGGGCGTCACCAGCAACTGCGTGTGCCCGGGTTACGTGCGCACCCCCTTGGTGGAGAAGCAGTTGGCGGACCAGGCGGCCCTGCACGGACTGGACGCCGGACAGGTCCTCTCGGAGGTGCTGCTGACCCGGTCCGCGGTCAAGCGTCTGATCGAGCCCGAGGAGGTCGCCGACGCGGTGGCGTTCCTGTGCTCACCGCAGGCGGCGTCCTTCACGGGGTCCGAGCTGACGCTCGACGGCGGGTGGAGCGCGTCCTGACGGCCACGTGCCTCGGCCGGTGGGCCGCCACATGATGTGCGGTTCCGTGTCGGTGCACGTGTGCGTGGACGCCGGGTACAAAGAGGGGGAACCCCTCGGTCACGTACGTCGTAGGTGGCCGGCACATCACCTGGGGGCCGTCCTGCTCGCATCGTTCGCGAACTCTCCGATGGCCGAGAAGCGGCTCACCGGCCGGCGATCCACCTTCCCGCCCGTTCGGCCGCGCGGCCACCTGGAGTTGCGCGTGATCGACGCGCAGCCCGGCGGTGACGGCTGGATCGTGCCCCTCGCGGTGACGGCCGCGCTGTTCGACGACCGCGAGGCCACCGAAACCGCCTGTCGAGCCGTTCGCCGAGCGCACGCCCGGTCGGCAGGCGCCCGAACAATTCCCTGTACGAGGTCGCGGCCCGCGACGGGCTCACCGATCCCGAGTTGCGTCGGGCGGCCGTCATCTGCGTCACCACCGCACTCGACGACCTGCCCCGGCTCGGCGCCAAGAACCTGGTCACGGACGCTGCGACCGAGTTCTCCTGGAGCGCCCCGTGTCGTGGGCCGCTGCCCCGCCGACGACATGCCGGTCACGCCGGGCGCCACCGGCCCCGGCCCGCTCAACGAGAAGAACGGCCGATGAACCGTTCTACCGACGCCACCTGCACCACAGCCGTGGGTGAGGTGTCCACAGACGCCAAGACCCGGCGTGAGCGTGGCGCTCCTCACGCTCGTCACGGGTCCGCGAACGCACCCCCTTGCTGACCGGTTGCGCGGAAGGCCCCGAGCTGTCCACTCCGGTGTCACCGCTGATGTCCCCTCGGTGTGGGATCTCGCACATCGCCGACCAGGGCGAGCACTGGCTGCCGCGCGTCGTCGCAGGAGGCGATACGACCCGAGAGCGGCAGCCTGCACGACGCGTTCGAGCACCCGCGTTCCGAAAGAACCGGTCTGCCGTTGCTCGCCCCGGCCAGGCCCGCCGGTAGCGGCCGAGGTACGTGGGCGGGCTCCGGACGCGCTGCGGGAATCAGCGTTCGACGGGACACTGCCGACGAAGGCGGGATGCCTGAGCTCGATGGCCCGGGCTTCGCCTGCTCACGGAGGTCGAGTGGGAAATACCGCCTGACACGCGGCATGGCGTGGCGGGGGATCCCCTCTCTTGAGCAGGCAGTCATTGCCACCGGAGCTGGACTGAGGTTCCACGTGACCGGGGCCTGGCCGACCTACCTGCCGCCAACCCGCCGCCCCGGTAAGGCAACGATGTCAGCGTTTCGTAAGAGCTCGGCCGGTGGGAAACCCTCCGGTCCTCCCTAGGGTGTTGCTCGCAGCCGATGCCCGAGCGTCACGGATCGCTGTGCATTTCTCGAACCGTCTTGTGCACCGCGACATCCAGGATGCACGACACGTATTCCAGGTAGGACTCAGCCCTCGAAGGAGAGAGTTTTGCGTAAACCGGCAGCTGAATTCATCGGTGCGTTATTCCTGGTCTTCACCATTACCGCTGCGGTGTTGACCAAGGCCGCCCTCGCCCCCTTGGCGATCGGTGCGGCCCTCATGGTGATGGTGTACGCCGGAGGCCATGTCTCGGGTGCTCACTTCAACCCGGCTGTCACGCTCGGCGTCTTCGTGCGCGGACGCATCGGCGGAGCCGAGGCGATGGCCTATGTGGTGGCACAGGTAGCGGGTGGGACAGGTGGAGGACTGCTCGGCCGCTGGGCCGTCGACCCGGATGAGGTCTCGGCCGTCTCCCTGTCCGGCCATCAACTCGCGGCGGCGCTCGTGGTGGAGGTACTTCTCACCTTCATGCTCGTCTACGTGGTTCTCAACGTCGCCACCAGCAGTGACCACCCGCAGAACTCCTTCTACGGCCTGGCCATCGGTTTCACCGTCCTCGCGGGCGCGGTAGCGGTAGGGGGCATATCCGGCGGAGCCTTCAACCCGGCTGTGGCTGTGGGGGGTTCCGTGGCCGGCCTTTTCGCCTGGTCCTCCCTCTGGGTCTACCTCATCGCTCAGGGTGTCGGTGGTGCGCTCGCCGGTCTTGTCTTCCTCACGCTCAACCCGCATGAGCGTGCCGCGTCACGGACGGCGCCGGACACAGTGGTGCACGGTGTCGACGCGGTGGACACGGGAGCCACCGCTCAGACGTGAGGTCCGCGGACCTCGAGCGGAGATCACGGGGCCTGTGTTCCGTCTGCTCCGTCGAAGCCCCCGCTCCAGCCTCCTGATCCCCCCAGTTCGGAAGGACTGTCATGTCTGAGAACCCCGATGCAATCGTGACCGACCCCAAGGCGGACGGCACCGGCGGGTGCCCGGTCGCGCACCAGCGTGCCGCGCATCCCACGCAGGGTGGCGGCAACCGCCAGTGGTGGCCGAAGCGGCTGAACCTGAAGATCCTCGCCAAGAACCCCGCCGTGGCGAACCCGCTCGGCAAGGACTTCGACTACGCCTCGGCCTTCCGGGCCCTCGACCTCGCGGCCGTGAAACAGGACATCGCCGAGGTGCTCACCAGCTCGCAGGACTGGTGGCCGGCCGACTTCGGCCACTACGGCCCGCTGATGATCCGCATGGCATGGCACAGCGCGGGCACCTACCGGATCAGCGACGGCCGCGGCGGCGCCGGCTCCGGCCAGCAGCGCTTCGCCCCGCTCAACAGTTGGCCGGACAACGCCAACCTGGACAAGGCCCGCCGGCTGCTGTGGCCGGTGAAGAAGAAGTACGGCCGGAGCATCTCCTGGGCCGACCTCATGGTGCTCACCGGCAACGTCGCGCTGGAGCAGATGGGCCTCGCAACCTTCGGCTTCGGCGGCGGCCGCGAGGACGTCTGGGAGGCAGAGGAGGACGTCTACTGGGGTCCCGAGACCACCTGGCTGGACGACAGGCGTCACTCCGGTGACCGTGAGCTGGAGAATCCGCTCGGCGCCGTCCAGATGGGCCTCATCTACGTCAACCCCGAGGGCCCGGGCGGCAACCCGGACCCGATCGCCGCGGCCCGCGACATCCGCGAGACCTTCCGCCGGATGGCGATGAACGACGAGGAGACCGTCGCCCTCATCGCCGGTGGCCACACCTTCGGCAAGACCCACGGCGCGGGCCCGGCGGACAGTGTCGGCGACGACCCCGAGGCGGCTGTGGTGGAGCAGATGGGCCTCGGCTGGAGGAGCACCCACGGCACGGGCGTGGGCAAGGACGCGATCACGTCCGGCCTGGAGGTCACCTGGACCACCACTCCGACCCGGTGGAGCAACGGCTTCTTCCAGAATCTTTTCGAGTACGAGTACGAGCTCGTCCAGAGCCCGGCCGGAGCCAACCAGTGGGAGGCGAAGGACGCCCCGGAGACGGTTCCGGACGCCTTCGACCCGGAGAAGAAGCACCGCCCGACGATGCTCACCACCGACCTGTCGCTGCGCTTCGACCCGATCTACGCGCCCATCTCCCGCCGGTTCCACGAGAACCCGGAGGAGTTCGCGGACGCGTTCGCCCGCGCCTGGTACAAGCTGACCCACCGTGACATGGGCCCGAAGTCTCAGTACCTCGGACCGGAGGTCCCGACGGAGACGCTGTTGTGGCAGGACCCGCTGCCCGAGGCAGGGGGCGAGGCCGTCGATGCCGCCGACGTGACGGCGCTCAAGGTGAAGATCCTCGACGCCGGTCTGACCGTCCCGCAACTGATCGGCGCGGCCTGGGCGTCGGCCTCCACGTTTCGCGGCTCCGACAAGCGCGGCGGCGCCAACGGGGGCCGGGTCCGCCTGGAGCCGCAGCGCGGCTGGGAGGTCAACAACCCGGACGATCTCGCGCAGGTCCTGCGAGTCCTGGAGAACATCCAGGGCGAGTTCAACGCCGGTGCCAGGAAGGTTTCCGTGGCCGACCTGATCGTCCTCGGCGGCACCGCGGCCGTGGAGAAGGCGGCCAAGGACGCCGGGTTCGCGGTCGAGGTGCCGTTCGCGGCGGGCCGTGTCGACGCGACCGACGCGCACACCGACGCCGAGTCGTTCGCCGCGCTGGAGCCTCGACACGACGGCTTCCGCAACTATGTCGGCAAGGGCAACCGCCTTCCGGCCGAGTATCTGCTGCTGGACCGCGCGAACCTGCTCGACCTGAGCGCGCCCGAGATGACCGCCCTGGTCGGCGGTCTGCGTGTCCTGGGCGCGAACTACGACGGTTCCAAGCACGGCGTGCTCACCGGGACGCCGGGCGTCCTGACCAACGACTTCTTCGTCAACCTGCTCGACCCGGGCACGACGTGGAAGTCCACCTCCGAGGACCGGAACACGTTCGAGGGCCGTGACGCCTCCGGCGCGGTCAAGTGGACCGGCACCCGTGCCGACCTCGTCTTCGGCTCCCACTCAGAGCTGCGCGCCCTCGCGGAGGTCTACGCGAGCGACGACGCCAAGGAGAAGTTCGTGACGGACTTCGTCAAGGCGTGGGTCAAGGTCATGAACCTGGACCGGTTCGACCTCGTCTGAACCCACCGCACCGCACCGCCCACCAGGGCCGGCTCCGTCGCTTCCTCCGAGGTGACGGAGCCGGTGACCCGTGGCGGAGAACCGTGAAGTGCCGTTCTCCGCCTGGGCTGTGCTGTCCGGGCTGTGCCGTCCGCATGAGAATCCACGCGTACGGACTGTCCCTTCAAGGGCGACGCATCGTACTGGTCGCCGCCGGACGCGGCCGACCTCGCCCGGGCGTACCTCGGCCCGAAACCGGAGGCGGACGCGATCAAGGAGCATTTCTGCTTCTACGAGGTGCAGGTGTTCTGAGGAGTCGGTACGCCAGGGTGGGCGGGGCGCACCTGACCTGCTCGGGGACTCACGAAAGGGTCCCGGCCGGTCCGCTGCCGCGTTCCCACCCATCTACCGAAGCGCTCGGACACGGGCGGCGACCGGGGCGAGCCGCCCACTGTACGACGCGATCTCCGTCGAGAACGGCGTACCGCTGCTGCGACCGCTGTCCGGCCCGGACGGCGCGCCGCGTGGCACCCGGCGGCAGCCCGAGCCCGCTCGGTCCGTGTTCATGCTGCGGCTGCGGCCTGGGGAGAGCCGTTATTTCCCGGCCGCGGCGGCGAGATCGAGGGCGATGTCGGTGATCATGTCCTCCTGGCCGCCGACCATGCCCCGCCGCCCCACCTCCACAAGGATCGCCCGGGTGTCGAGGCCGTAGCGGGACGCGGCGGCCTCGGCATGGCGCAGGAAACTGGAGTACACGCCGGCGTAGCCGAGACTGAGCGTCTCGCGGTCGACGCGGACCTCGCGGTCCTGCAAGGGGCGGACCACGTCGTCGGCGGCGTCCATGAGGGGGAACAGATCGCAGCCGTGCTCCCAGCCCATCAGGTCGGCCACGGCGACGAACGCCTCCAGCGGGCAGTTGCCCGCCCCCGCGCCCTGTCCCGCCAGGGAGGCGTCGACCCGGTACGCGCCCTCCTCGACGGCGACGACGCTGTTGGCGACGCCCAGCCCCAGATTGTGGTGGGCGTGGATGCCGACCTGGGTGGCGGGGTCGAGCACGTCGCGGTACGCGCGGAAGCGGTCGCGGACACCGTCCATGGTGAGCCGGCCGCCGGAGTCGGTGACATAGACGCACTGGGCCCCGTAGGACTCCATCAGCCGTGCCTGCCCGGCGAGTTCGGCCGGCTCGGCCATGTGGGACATCATCAGGAACCCCGACACGTCCATGCCCATCCCACGGGCCGCGGCGATGTGCTGGGCGGAGATGTCCGCCTCGGTGCAGTGCGTGGCGATCCGCACCGACCGCACCCCCAGCCGGTGTGCCTGGCGCAGATCGCGCAGCGTGCCGATCCCGGGCAGCAGCAGGGTCGTCGGAACGGCCCGCGTGGTGACGTCGCAGACCGCCTCGATCCACTCCCAGTCGGTGTGCGCGCCCACGCCGTACGTGATCGAGGAACCGGAGAGCCCGTCGCCGTGCGCGATCTCGATCGCCGCGACACCGGCGGCGTCGAGGGCTGCCGCGATCTCCCGCGCCTGGGCGACGGTGTAGCGGTGTCGAACGGCGTGCATGCCGTCGCGGAGGGTCACGTCCTGGAGGTACAGACTGGTCATCAGCGGGCTTCCTTGTCCGCGCGGTGGGTGGCGATGCGTTCGGCGGTGCGCAGGGCCGCGGAGGTCATGATGTCCAGGTTTCCGGCGTAGGCGGGGAGGTAGTGCGCCGCTCCCTCGACCTCCAGGAAGACGGACACCTTCGTGGGCGTGTCGTCCATACCGTCCGGCAGGAGCGACCGCAGCGGGTCGTCCCCGGCGACGGACCCGAACTGCACCTTCTGCTTGAGCCGGTAGCCGGGAACGTAGGCCTGGACCGTGCCGACCATCGCCTCGACCGACGCCGTGATCGCCTCCGTGTCGGCGGCCGACACGAGGCAGTGGACGGTGTCCCGCATGATCAGCGGCGGCTCCGCCGGATTGAGGACGATGATCGCCTTGCCCCGGGCGGCGCCTGCGACCTCCTGGATGGCGGCGGACGTGGTCTCGGTGAACTCGTCGATGTTGGCCCGGGTGCCGGGGCCGGCGGAGCGGGAGGAGATCGACGCGACGATCTCGCCGTAGTGCACGGGGGTGACCGCTCCGACGGCGGCCACGATCGGAATCGTGGCCTGGCCCCCGCAGGTGACCATGTTGACGTTGTCCGCGTCGAGATGCTCGTCCAGGTTGACCGGCGGCACCACGTACGGGCCCACCGCCGCCGGCGTGAGGTCGACGACCGTCCGGCCCCTGCCCCGCAGCACCGCGTCATGGCGGCGGTGGGCTCCCGCCGAGGTCGCGTCGAAGACGTACTGCACGTCGGCGAACTCGTCCATGCCGAGCAGACCGTCGAGCCCCTCATGTGTGGTGGCCACCTTGAGCCGACGCGCCCGGGCCAGCCCGTCGGAGTCCGGGTCGATGCCGGCCATCGCGGCGATCTCCAGCTGCTCCGACAGCCGCAGGATCTTGATCATCAGATCGGTGCCTATGTTGCCCGATCCGAGGACGGCCACCTTGACGCGGTCACTCATCTGCCGCTCCTTCGCCGGTGGAGTCGTCCGCAAAGTCGTCCGCAAAGTCGTCGGCGGAGCGAGGGGCGAAGCCGACCCGCACCGAGCCCAGGCCGGAGACGGAGGCGTCGAACGTGTCCCCCGGTGCGGCGGGGGCCATCGGCCCCAGTGCCCCGGTCAGCACGATGTCGCCCGCGCGGAGCGGATCGCCGAGGCGGGCGAGGGTGCGGGCCAGCCACACGGCGGCCTCCAGCGGACTTCCCAGGCAGTCGGCGCCGGTGCCCTCGGAGACCACGTCGCCGTTCCGGGACATGGTCATCCGCACCGTGCGCAGATCGACCTCGTCGACGGGCACACGTGCGTCCCCGAGCACGAAGAGTCCCGAGGACGCGTTGTCCGCGACGGTGTCCATGAGGGAGATGTCCCAGCCCGCGATACGGCTGTCCACGATTTCCAGGGCGGGTACGGCGAACCCGGTGGCCGCCACCACGTCCTCGACCGTGCACCGCTCGTCCGACAGGCCGGCGGCCAGGATCAGTGCCACCTCCGCCTCCACCTTCGGCTGGAGCAGCCGTCCCGGGGGCACCTCGCCGCCCTGGTCCACCGCCATGTCGGAGAGCAGGGCTCCGTAGTCGGGCTGGTCGACGCCGAGTTGGCGCTGTACGGCGCTCGAGGTCAGCCCGATCTTCCGGCCCACCAGCCGACTGCCGGCCGAGAGCGCCCGCTCGGTGTTGAGGCGCTGGACCGCGTAGGCGGCGTCGATGTCGCCGGGGGCGAGCAGGTCGCGGACGGGGGGACTGGGGTGCCCGCTCCTGGCGGCGGCCGCCAGGAGATCGGCGACGTAGCGGACGGGGACGGGGATGTCGGCCACTTCGGTCACGGCAGGGGTTCTCCCGGAGGATGGACGAGCGCCCCGGACAGGGGCGAGCGCCTCAGATATAGAGGGCTCCACGGTCCTGTGCCAAAGTTCGTTCCATGTCACGGAACAGCGCGGGCGGCAACATGCTCGACAAGGCGGACAGAATCCTCCATGTGTTCCAGCGTGCGGGAGGGGAGTTCCGGCTCACGGAACTCTCCGCCATGTCGGGCCTGTCGAAGACCACGACCTTCCGCCTCGTCGGAGAGCTGGTCCGGCTCGGTTTCCTGGAGCGGGCGGGGGAGCGGTACCGACTCGGAAACCGGCTGTTCGAACTCGGCTCGCTGGTGCCCCGGAGGCTGGACCTGCGGGAAGCGGCGCTGCCCTTCCTCCAGGACCTGTTCGAGGGCACGCGCCGGACCGTGCACCTGGGGGTGCGCGACGGCACGGACGTCGTCTACCTGGAGCGCATGCACGGGCACGACACGCTCGCCCTGCCCTCACGCATCGGCGGCCGGCTCCCCCTGACCTGTACCGCGATCGGCAAAGCACTGCTGGCTTTCTCCGCGTCGGAGCTCGTGGAGGAGGTCCTCGCTGCGCCGCTGCCCCGGCTCGCGCCCCGTTCGGTCACGGACCCGGTGCGCCTCCGCACCGAACTCGAACAGACCCAGATCTCGGGTCTCGCCTACGAGGAGCAGGAGGCGGCGCCGGGTGTGTGCTGCATCGCGGCCCCCGTGTTCGCCGGCGCCACAGCCGTGGCGGCCCTGTCCGTCGCCGTCCCCCGGGAGCACTACAGACCCGCGCACCTCGCACCGGCCGTACGGACGGCGGCCCTCGGTCTGTCCCGTGTTCTCAAGGGCGGTACCGACTTCGCGATCTCGCTCAGCGGCCACCGTCCGGCGCTGTAGTGAGCGATTCGTTCAAGGGATGGCCGCGGGTGCGCATCCGCACACCCGCGGGTCACGCCGACGCCGCCGGTCGCCGGCCCATCCGGTGCAGGACTCCGCTGGTCGCCAGGGACGCCACGTCGTCCGCGTACCGGTCCAGGTCGTCCGGCCATACGGACGCCGACTGCAGCAGGAGCAGGGAGACGGCGCCGTGCAGACAGGCGCAGACGGCGCGGGTCAGCGCCGTCACCTCGTTGTCCGGCACACCGTCGTCCCCCGCCGTCCTCCGCACCGCCTGCCGCAGGTTGCGGAAGCAGGCGTCCGCCACCTGCGCCGTGGCCTCCGTCGCCGGTCCCGAGGCGACGAGGCGGTAGCGGAGCGGGTGGTCGAGGCCAAACCTGATGTAGGCGACGCAGCGGTTCCTCAGATCGGTGACGGGGTCCGTGGCGGCCGAGCCGGCATCCGCCATGTATGCGTCGAGCCGGTCCCAGACCCTGAGGCAGACGGTGCTCAACAGGGCCGAGCGGTCGGCGAAATGGAGGTACACGGCGGGGTTGCTGACGCCCACCCGCCGCGCCACGGCGCGGATGGTGACGGCGTCCTCCCCCGAGGTGTCGAGCAGATCCTCCGCGGCGTCGAGGAGCTCCTCGTACAGCCGGCCTCCCTCGCCGCGCCGGGCCCGTGGACGGCGCCGTGGGCGAGGGGCGCCGGAGTCACCGGATCCGGTCATCGGGGCCTCTTGAGAGCGACGAGCTGAGTGACACGCGTGCACAGACGTTTCTGGTCGTCGTGGATGTCCACTTCGATCGTCACGGTCGATCTGCCGACGTGCAGGGGGCGTGACATCGCGAACGCCGCGGCTCCCAGCACCGGGCGGAGAAAGTGCGTGCTGGACTCCATGGTCGCCGGGACCGGGACCGCACCCTCCCCGCCGTTGAGCGCCGCGCAGACCGCGGCGGCCACATCGGCCAGTCCCATCAGCGCTCCGCCGTGCATCGCCCCGCCGCCGGTCGACAGGGCGACGGCGTGAGGGAGACGTGCCTCGACCGACCCGGCCTTAAGTCTTCCGAATTCGACTCCCAGGGTCTTGGCGTACGGCGCCAGCGCGTAGATGTCGGCCGCGGTGATGGGCATGGGGAAGCCTCCTGACTTGACTGCGTTAAGTTAACAGCATCAAGTCATTCGGGTCACCCCTTCGGGTCACCTCTTCGGGCGCCGCCGGGGTGTGCGGTGCCGGCCGGGACGTCGACTACCGTCCTGTGCCGAAGAACTCGCCGACCAGTTCCGCGACGTCGAGGTCCTGGCTGGTCCTGCCGAGGACGGCGGGCGCCTTCTTGGGGCCGGGTACGGTGTGGCCGCCCCCGTGCACGGTGTACAGCACCACCGGCGGCCGGTCCTGCTGCTCGTAGGCGGTGCGTTCGACCGAGGTCCCGTCGGCCGAGCCGGCCCGGTGCGGCACGGTGGTGCTGACGGGCTCGGTGGCGATGCCGTTGTGGCGAGCGAAGTACGCCGCCGTCCGCGGCGCCGACAGGCCCCGTCCGCCGACCTTGAAGAGCTTCCGGGTCCACCAGGCCATCTCGCCGCCCGCGTAGGGGACGATGCGGTCCTTGGTCCCGTGGATCAGCGCCACCGGCATCGGCGCGGGCGACAGGTCCGCCGCCAGGAAGTTCTCCGGCGCCGGCAGCGTCGCCGCGATCACCGCCGCCCCCGCGAGCAGTTCCGGCGCCTCGTGCATCAGACGCATCACCATCTGCCCGCCGTTGGAGTAGCCGACGGCGAAGACCCGGTGGGTGTCGATGCGGTGGCTCTCCGCCAGCTTTCCGACCACCGACCGGGCGAAGGCGACGTCGTCGATGTTCTCCGTCCGCGCGGGGAAGGAGCTGCCGCGGCGTGCGTCGTTCCAGTTGCCCTTGTGGCCGTCGAGGTAGACGACGACGGCCTCATTCGTGTCCGCCAGGGCGTCGTAGGCGGCGCCGGTGAACGCCCGGTGCTTCCGCCCGGTCTGGGACGAGCCGTGGAAGACGAGGACGAGCGCGCGGGAGGGCTTGCCGTCCGCGGGGCCCACCACGGTGTAGGTGCGAGGTCTGCCGTCGACGTCGACGCTGTTCGGGTTCATCTGCCTGTCCTCTGATCGCCACGGTTGATCGCTACGGTGAAACGGATGACTCATCCGTTTCACCGTAGCACAAACGGATGGCTCATCCGTTAAGCTGGTTCCCATGTCCCCCGCCCCTTTGCGCAAGGACGCCGCCCGCAATCGGCAGAAGATCATCGACGTGGCGCGCCGGCTGGTGGACGAGGGGACGCCGCTCCAGCTCAACGACGTGGCCCGGGTCGCCTCGGTCGGAGTGGCCACGGTCTACCGGCACTTCCCCACCCCCGAAGCGCTCCTCGAAACGGTGGCCACCCCCGGCATCGAGGCGCTGATCGGCCACGCCGAGCGCGTGCTCCAGCTCGACGACCCCTGGACCGCGCTGTCGGACTATCTGCACGCGGGCACGACCGCCGTCATGGTCGACGCCTCGCTCCCTCCGGTGTTCGCCGCGCCGGCCGACGCCCTGCCGCACATCACGGCGCTCAAGCGCCGGCTCAACGAGGTGTTCGGAGAGCTCCTCGACCGCGCGCACGCCGCGGGAGTGGCCGACCCGGAGGTGACACGGGGCGACCTGCTGCCGCTGATGTGCGGCGTGGTCCACGCGTCGAGGATGCGCGCGGCCGCCGACACGGAGGACCGCGCGGCCGTCGTCCGCCGCTACCTCACCCTCACGCTCGAAGGGCTGCGCACGCACACCCACACGTAACCCGCACGCTCGAAGGGCCGCTCAACGACACCCGCACGCGCGAAGGGCCGCGCATCCGCACCCACCGGCTCCTCGCCGAGGTGGCCGACGCGATGTCCGCCGGCCCGGCCGAGATCGAGCCCGCCGAGTGCTGGGGTGTCGCGGTGCCGGCCGACCTGGAACTGCTCGGCCTCCTGGCGGGACAGGGCTGTGTCGGGGTGTCGCTGCGCGATGCCGAGGTGGTCGAGGGGTGGAAGAAGACGTACCTGCTGGTGGAGGAGCGCGGCATCGATGAGTTGTCGCCCCCCGTCCGGCTGCAGGGACGAGCGTCGCGCGGTGACGATCCGTGCGTTCGACGACTTGGCCGAGTTCGGGAGGGAGAACGGCGCGGAGGGGCGACCGCCCTCCGACCCGCGCCCGTAGACCTCGGCAGAGGGCGCACTCCGCAACGCCGGTAAAGGCGCGGTAGGCACCGTAAGCCTGACAGGGAGAACGTTCTGTCTTGACAAGGAGGGGCGGGCCCGTGATGCTGAGTCAAGACAGAACGTTCAGTACCGAGACGGACCCGGTGGTTCCACACCCTCGCCTGCCCGCAGAGGGAGCTGACGACAGTGCCGCCGGCCGACACGTCCTGTCCCCTCCGTCACAGCCCGAAAGGAACATCGTGACTTCCTTGGACGTGCCGGCCGCCGGCTCCACCGCGGCCGTCGGCAGATTCGCGCCGGCCCTGCGCCAGCTCTACCTCGTGCGGTCCGGTTTCGCCGTCGTCTGGGCGGCCCTGCTGTTCGCCGACAAGTCGGACCTCGGCGTCTTCGGCATCACCCTGCTCGTTCTCTACCCCCTGTTCGACGTCGCCGCGGCGATCGCCGACGCACGCTCGTCCGGCGTCACCGGACCGCTCCGCGGACTGCAGACGAACATCGCGATCAGCACCGTCGCCGCGGTCGGCCTCGCCGTCGCCGGTGCCTCGGGAGTGCCGGCGGTCCTGCGTGTCTGGGGCGCCTGGGCCGTCGTCTCCGGAGCCCTCCAGTTGTTCGTGGGGCTCGGCCGCCGCAAGCGCCGGATGGGCGGCCAGTGGCCGATGATCCTCAGCGGTGGCATCTCCGTGCTGGCCGGGACGCAGTTCTGCCTGAGTGCCTCCGCCCCGGATCCGAAGCTGACCAATGTGGGCGGCTACGCCGTCCTCGGCGGGATCTTCTTCCTCGTCTCGGCGCTGCGCCTCGGCCGCGCCCACCAGGCGGACTGACATGGGCAGCGCATCGTTAGACGTCACCCCCGCACCGGCCGCCCCGTTCCTCCCGGCATCGACTGCGACGTTCACGGAGGGCGTATGAGCGAGCAGCAGCCCGACGGTGGTCGGGGGAAGGCCGCGGACACCCCGGTGCCGGAGCCGGGAGGCATGGACGTGGAGCAGGAGCCGGGTTCCACCAGGGCCAGGACGCGCCCGGCCGCTCGCGTCGGGCGGATCGCGCGGGGCGCGCTGGTCGGCCTGGTGGCCGGCGGCGCGGGCCTGGCGGTCGGTGAACTGGTCGCGGTGGCCACGGGGGAGGCCTCCGCGCCGGTGACGGCGGTCGGGAACTGGGCGATCAGCATCACGCCCACATGGCTCGAGCAGTTCGCGATCCGCAACTTCGGCAGCAACGACAAGACGGTGCTGCTGACCGGCGTCTACACGACGATCGGCATAGGAGCGGCCGCCAACGGCGTACTCGCCCGCGCCCGGCTGACCCTCGCGAGCGTGCTGACGGCCGCGTTCGGCGTCGTCGGCGCGATCACCGCCGTCACCCGGCCCACGGCGAGCACCAACTGGCTGTTCCCCTCACTGTTCGCCGGAATCGCCGCGGCGCTGGTGCTGTGGCGGCTCACCCTCCTGTCGCTCGAGGAGTCGCAGCCGTCCGCGGAGTCGGGAGCCAGGCGCCGCTTCGTGATCGGCGCACTCGGTACGACGGCGGGCGCTCTGGTGGCCGGATACGGCGGCAGGGAGTGGATCAAGCAGCGTTACGACGTCGCGAAGGCGCGCGCGAAGGTGGTGCTCCCGACGCCGGCCACCGCACTGCCCGAACCGCCCGCCTCGGTGCATGCGAAGGTCCGCGGCCTCGGTCCCTTCTTCACCCCGACCTCGGAGTTCTACCGGGTGGACACGGCACTCGTCGTCCCGCGGGTGGACCCGGGGGACTGGAAGCTGAAGATCCACGGAATGGTGGACCGCCCGTTCGAGATCACGTTCGACGAGCTCCTCTCCTACCGGTTCGAAGAACACGACATGACCTTGACCTGCGTGTCCAACCCGGTCGGCGGACCGTACGTCGGCAACGCGCGCTGGCTCGGCACGCCGCTGGCGCCCCTGCTGCGCCGCGCCGGTGTCCACCGCGGAGCGGACATGATCCTCTCCACCTCCACCGACGGGATGACGATCGGCTCGCCGGTCGAAGCGGTGCTCGACGGCAGGCAGGCCATGCTGGCGATCGCGATGAACGGCGAGGTGCTGCCGACCCAGCACGGCTTCCCCTGCCGGATGCTGATCCCCGGGCTGTACGGATACGTGTCGGCCACCAAGTGGCTGACCGATCTGAACCTCACCACCTTCGCCGCCTCCGACGCGTACTGGACACCGCGCGGCTACTCGCCGCAGGCCCCGGTCAAGACCGCGTCCCGGATCGATGTGCCGCGGAGCGGGGCGACGGTCCCGGCCGGGACCGTGACGCTCGCCGGCACGGCCTGGGCCACCCACCGCGGCGTCGCCGCCGTGGAGGTGCAGATCGACAACGGTCCCTGGCGGGAGGCGACGCTGACGGCGGCGGACACCCCGGACACCTGGCGGCAGTGGTCGTACGAGTGGACGAACGCGCCCAAGGGTTCGCACAAGGTCAGGGTGCGCGCGACCGACGCCACCGGCGCCGTGCAGACCTCCGCCGTCCAGGGCGTGGTGCCGAACGGCGCCACCGGCTACCACACCCTCACCGTCAAGGTCTCCTGACGGCCACGACCGGCGGCGCTCCTGCGGAGCCGCGAGCCGGTCCACCTCACCACCACAACCCGCACCACGGCACATGTCGCGTTGCACTCACACACAAGGATGGTCATGCTCCGTACGACTTCACTGCGCACGCTCGGCCTCGGCCTCTCCCTCGCCGCCCTGGCGACGTTCGCGGCAGCATGCAGTGACTCCTCCGACGATTCGTCGTCCACCGGTTCGAAGACGGCGTCCACGGCGCCGGACTCGGCGGACTCGGGTGCGAAGTCGGACGCGGGTTCGAAGCTGGTCCTGAAGACCGCGAAGGGCAGCGCCGGCATCTGGCTCACCGACACGGCCGGGCGCACGCTGTACCTGAACACCGACGACAAGAAGTCGGCGTCCAACTGCTACGACGCGTGCGCCAAGAAGTGGCCGCCGCTCACGACGACCAAGCCGGTGACCGTGACGGGCAAGTACACCGTGCCGAGCAACCTGGGCACCATCAAGCGGACCGACGGCACGAAGCAGGTCACCTACGGAGGCCACCCGCTGTACTACTACACGGGCGACACCGAGCCCCACCAGATCAAGGGCCAGGGTGTCGACAACAAGTGGTTCCTCATCGGACCGATCGCCAACATCATGAACGGCTCCAAGCCGTAACAACCGCAGGTGTCGCATGCGCGTTGCCACGGGCCCGCCGGTCGTCCGCCGGCGGGCCCATTCCGTCGGGTTCCCTCCCCGCCGTCCGAAGGGCGGCCGGTGCGGGCGGCGCTCGGGCCGGGACGCCCGACAGCAGGGCAGGGGTGATCCGGGCGAGAGCGCCTTCGCGGGTACCCGGGCGGACCGGCCGCCCGGAAGATCCTCGCGCGGTGCAACGAGCCGGACCCCGGTCGGCGACGCGCGCGGGGAGATGAGCGGCTCGGCCGCCGTCGCAGTACGCCGCGCCGGTCGCCCTGCGCACACCGGCGGGCAGCGCCACGACGCGGCAGACCGCGGCCGGGACCCGTCGTGGGACCGGGGCCGAAAGACGGCACCCGGCGTCGCGCCGGGTGCCGTGCCTCCTGCTCCCTCTACTCCCTGACGAACCAGACCGTTCCCTCGGCCGGCAGCCGATCGCCCACCGCCGTCGAGGCGGCCAGCACCCGGGCCCCGGCCGGAAGGGGAACCGGCTCGGTGGTGAGGTTGGCCAGGACCTCGACGGTGCCGTTGGTGAAGGACAGCAGCCCGGGCGGGGACGGCAGCCAGCGCAGCCCGCCCGCACCCAGCCCGTACCGGCGGCGCAGTGACAGCAGGTGGCGGTAGAGGTGGAGGGTCGAGTCGGGATCGTCGCGCTGGGTGTCGGCCGCGAAGGAGGCGTAGTAGGAGGGTTGCGGCAGCCAGGTGTCGGGGGTGTCGCTGAAGCCCAGGGCGGTGTCGCCGGCGGTCCAGGGCAGGGGGATCCGGCAGCCGTCGCGGCCGCGGATGCGGTGGCCGGAGCGCTCCCAGACGGGATCCTGACGGGCGGCGTCGGGCAGGTCGGTGACCTCGGGGAGGCCGAGTTCCTCCCCCTGGTAGAGGTAGGCGGAGCCGGGCAGGGCGAGCATCAGCGCGGTCGCGGCGCGGGCGCGGCGCAGGCCCAGCGCGCGGTCGGGCTGGGGGTCGTCGGCGCCGACGCCGTGTTCCAGGGCGACGGGGCCGTCGTAGCCGAAACGGCTGGCGTGGCGCATCACGTCGTGATTGGACAGGACCCAGGTGGTGGGGGCGCCCACGGCGTCGTTGGCGGCCAGGGACTCGTCGATGACGCGGCGCAGGTCGGCCGGCCGCCACGGGGTCTCCAGGAAGCGGAAGTTGAAGGCCTGGTGCATCTCGTCGGGGCGGATGATGCGGGCGGCGCGCTCGGGGGGCAGCCAGGCCTCGGCGCACAGGATGCGGTGGCCGGCGTAGCCGTCCAGCAGCCGGCGCCAGGAGCGGAAGATGTCGTGGATGCCGTCCTGGTCCCACATGGGCGGCATCACGCCGTCGACCGGTTCGACGACCCCGTGGGTGGGGTGCGGCCAGTCGGGCAGGCCGGGGGCCTTGACGAGGGCGTCGCAGACGTCGACGCGGAAGCCGTCGACGCCGCGGTCGAGCCAGAACCTCAGCGTGGTCTCGAAGTCCTCGCGCACAGCGGGGTTGTCCCAGTTCCAGTCGGGCTGGCCGGGGTCGAACAGGTGGAGGTACCACTGCCCGGGGCTGCCGTCGGCCTCGGTGACGCGGGTCCAGGCGGGGCCCTCGAACATCGATGTCCAGTCGTTGGGCGGCAGGCTTCCGTCGGGACCGCGGCCGTCACGGAAGTGGAACAGGGCCCGCTCCGCGCTGCCGGGCGGCGCGGTCAACGCCGCCCGGAAGGAGGGATGCAGGGCGGAGCAGTGGTTCGGGACGAGGTCGGCGACGACGCGGATGCCCATCGCGTGGGCGCGGGCCAGCAGGGCGTCGAAGTCGCGGAGGGTGCCGTAGCGCGGGTCGACGTCACGGTAGTCGGCGACGTCGTAGCCGCCGTCCACCTGCGGGGAGGGATAGAACGGCGAGAGCCACAGGGCGTCGACGCCGAGATCGGCCAGATGGTCCAGGCGGGCGGTGATGCCGGGCAGGTCGCCGGTACCGTCGCCGTCGCTGTCGGCGAAGGAGCGCGGGTAGATCTGGTAGATGACGGCGGTGCGCCACCAGGCGTCGTCCGCCGCGGGGGAGGCGGGCGCCGGCGCGGGCGTGGTGTCGGCTGACGTCATAGCTGAGGGCTCTCCTGGGCGTAGAGGTCGGTTCGGCGGTCGCGCAGCAGGTCGTTGTGCGGGGAGAGGGACTTGTCCCGGGAGAGATGGAGGAAGACGTCGGTGACGGCCCGGTGCCGTGTCGCGGCGGTCGCGGTGGCGGTGAGCCAGCCGTACTGGTTGACGACGGCCGACCCCTGTGTCCAGGCCTGCCCGCGCTCGGTGCCGCCGCGGTCCGCGCAGGCGATGTAGACACCGTTGGCGCGCGCGGCGGCCTGCGCCTGGACGATCTCGGCGGGGCGTTCGCCCGCCGGGTGCTCCTCCAGGGGCCAGTTGGTCGGCACGGCGATCAGGTCGGCCCCCGCCGTGGCCAGCCGGCGGGGCATCTCCGGAAACTCCAGGTCGTAGCAGATCAGCACACCGATGCGGCCGTGCGCCGTGGTGACGACCGGGGCCATCCGTTCGCCGGGGGTGAAGAACAGCGTCTCGCGGTCCCACAGATGGGTCTTGCGGTACACGGCGCGTACGCCGTCGGCGTCGAGGACGGCGGCGCTGTTGTACAGCGTGGGGCCGCCGTCCTCGCAGAAGCCGAGCACCACGACGGTGCGGGTCCCGGCCAGGAGGCGGGTGAGGTCGCTGAAGAAGGCGTCGTCCGGGGTGATCGCGGTGCGCCGTGCCTCGTCCAGGTCGGCGAACATGTAGCCGGACGTGGCGAGTTCGGGCAGGACGACGATGTCGGCCCGCTCGGAGCGGGCGCGCCGCACGGCGTCCAGGGCCAGTTCCTTGTTGTGGGCCAGCTCGCCGACGCGCGGCGCGAGCTGTTCGCAGACCACGAGTGCGACGCCACTGTCCGGGTGCGGGACGGGCGCGGTCATTTGACGGCTCCTTCGGTCAGGCCGCTGATCAGGCGCCGCTGGAGGAAGACGTAGGCGAGCAGCACCGGCAGGGCGACCAGGACGGCGGCGGCGGCGGTCACGGCCGGGTCACTGGACCGGGCGGCTCCCGAGAAGAAGGACAGCGCCAGCGGCACGGTCTGCACCGAGGGGTTGTCCGGGACGAGGATGAGCGCGAGGAGGAACTCGTTCCAGGTGAACAGGAACAGCACGGTACCCAGGGTGGTGAGCGCGGGGCCGGCGATGGGCAGGAGGACCAGGCGCAGGCTCTGCAGACGGCTCGTGCCGTCGATGCGCGCCGCCTCCATCAGCTCCACCGGGACGGAGGCGAAGAACGACCGCATCCACAGCACGCCCAGCGGCACCGACAGCGCGATCTGCGGCAGGATCAGTGCCCAGTAGGTGTCGATGAGATGCCACCCGGTGAGCAGCTCGTACAGCGGCAGTACGGTCACCTCGTAGGGCAGGACCAGGCCCAGCAGCAGCAGTGCCACGATGATCTTGCCGCCGGGCACCCGCATGGTGGCGAGCGCGTAGCCGGCCAGGGCGGCCAGGACGACGGTGACCACCACGACAGTGACCGACACCAGCGCGCTCGACAGCAGGGCGGAGCCGAACCGGCCCTGCGTCCAGGCCGTGGAGTAGCCGTCGAACGTCAGCCCGCCGGACGAGCCGGCCACCCCGTGCAGGGACGAGACGACGATCGAGGCCAGGGGGAACACGGCGACGACGGAGGCGAGGACGAGCAGCGTGTGGGTGGCGATGCTCTCGCTGCGGGCGATCCTCATGACGACTGCACCTTTCTGTCCGGTGTGCGCGGCCTGGTGAACCGGCGGCGCGGGCCCTCGCGTTCGCGCAGCGCCAGCTGGACGACCACCACGACGAGAAGGATGACCAGGGTCAGCACGATGGCCAGGGCGGAGGCCCGGCCGAGCATGCGGTTCTGGAAGGCGTCCTGGTAGACGTACAGGCTGGGCACGGTCGTGGTGGTGCCGGGGCCGCCCCGGGTGGTGTTCCAGATCAGGTCGAAGTTGCGCAGCGCGAACGTGACGGTGAGGACCAGCGCGATCGAGATCTGCGGGCGCAGCGCGGGCAGGGTGATCGCGAAGAACTCCCGCACCGGCCCGGCGCCGTCGAGACGGGCGGCCTCGTAGGTGGAGCGGTCGATGGTGACGATGCCGCTGAGGAAGAGCACCATGCACAGCCCGTACTCCACCCAGGTACCGATCAGCCCGATCGACGGCAGGGCGGTGTCGAAGTCGCCCAGCCAGCTGGTGGCGAACCGGCCCAGCCCCACGGCCCGGAACACCGCGTTGACGGGGCCGTCCGCGGCGAGCAGGTTCCGCCAGGCGACGGCGACGACGACGCTGGACAGGATCTGCGGCAGGAACAGCACCGCGCGGAACACCGTCAGTCCGTACACCCGGATCCGGGACATCGCCCCGGCCAGCAGCAGGCCCACGCAGACCGGCAGAGCGGCGTAGAAGAGCAGCAGGACCAGGGAGTGCAGCAGTGCGGCGCGCAGCCGGCCGTCGGTGAAGACGGCCGTGTAATTGCCCCAGCCGACCGGCGTGCCCACGGTCAGACCGTCGTAGGCGTAGAACGAGTACCAGACGGAGATGCCGATGGGGTAGAGCACGAAGACGCCGAAGAAGGCCAGGGCCGGGGCGACGTACAGCAGTGAGGTCCAGGACAGGGAGGACAGGCGGGCGAGGGGGGAGGGGCGGCGGCGGCCGCCGGTGGCCGACGGCGCGGAGGTCTCGGTGGGGCGCCCGGTGGTGGGGGCCGCGGTGCTCATCGCTTCTGCCTCGCCGTCCGCCAGGAGTCCTGGACCGCCTTCAGGAACTCCGCGCCGCTCGTGCGGCCGGACATGACCTCCTGGAGCTTGCCGCCCATGACGTTGAGCATGTCGGTGGCGGTCCAGTCGTAGTAGCCGACCTGGGTTCCGGCGGCGATGGTGCGCTTGAGCGCGTCGAGGGTCTGGCTCTGCAGGGTGTTGCCGCCCTTCACCCCGTCGGTGACGACGGGAAGCCGGCCGGTGTCGAGGATCTCCTGGCCGGTTCGCGGGGTGTGCAGGGCGGCGAGGAAGGCGACGGCGGCGGGGGTGACCTCGGAGGAGGCGGAGATGTGCCAGGGGGAGGCGGTCGCTCCGGCGCCACCGGTGGTCAGGGCGCCGAAGCCGAACTTCCCGGGGTCGAGCGTGGCGCCGTTCCACGAGCCGCCGACGAAGAAGACACCCGAGCCCTTGGCGAAGCGGGAGACGGCGTCCTCGTTGCTCAGGCCGTCGTAGCCGGAGCCGAAGTAGCCCTTCTTCGCCCAGTCGGCCATCGTCCCGGCCGCCTTCGCGTTGCCCGGGGTGACGAAGGTGGTGCCCGCCCTGCCGCCGATCCAGTCCCGGATCGAGGCCGGTGACTGCTCGGTGGCGGCGAGGTCGGAGAAGATGTGGGTGGCGGCGTACTGGTCGCTGTTGCCCAGCATGATCGGCTGCTTGCCGGCCTTCTTGACGAGCGGCAGGTCCTTCTCCAGGTCGGCGAGGGACCGCGGCGGCCGCAGGCCGAGCTCGTCGAGTCGGGCCTTGTTGTAGTAGATGCCCTGGACCTCGCTGATGGGTGACATGCCGTAGAGGTTGCCGTTGCCGAACGCTGTGCCCGAGCCGTTCCAGCGGGCGGGGGCCAGGGTGCTGGCACCGGTGCCGGTGATCCAGCCGTAGGCGGCCGCCACGTCGTCGAGCGGCCGGACCAGCTTGGCCTTGACCAGCGCCCCGTCGACCGCATAGCCGATGTTGCCCTGGAAGAGGTCGGGCGGGTTGGTGCCGGAGGCCGCGTTGACGACGGTGGCGACGAGGTCGTCGAAGCTCTTGTAGGTGAGGTCGACCCTGACGTTCGGGTACCGCTTCTCGAAGGCCGGTACCACGGACTTCATCAGGGGCTTCTCCGCCTGGTCCGCCCACATCCGCAAGGTGACCTCGCCGAGTTCCGCGACCTGCGCGGGGGTCACGGGGTCGGTGACGGCGGGCTGGTTCGCCCCGGCGGGGCTCCTGCCCGCCCCGGGCGGGCTGCATCCGGCGCAGGCCAGCAGGGCGGCCAGCGCGGTGACCGCGGCGGCGACCGGGGCGAACCGGGGCGGGCCCGCCCCTTCACGACGTACGGATTTCATGGTGCACCGGTTCTCTGTACGGGATGGCTGGATCGGGAGGTGGGGGAAGAAGGGGGGAGCCGCGCGGTCCGTACCGTCCCGGGGCGGCGAGGGCGAGGGCGAGGGGGACGGGACGGTACGGCCCGCCGGAGAGCCCGACGGGCATCGTCCGCTCGGTGGCCGAGGGCCCGCCGTGACCCGGGGCACGGAGTGCCGTCGGACGGACCGCGACGGCGGGGGGCCCGGGAGGGCGGGACCTCGGCGCCGAGGGGGCGCGGGCGGGGTCAGCCCTGGTAGGTGCGCAGCCGCAGGGTGGCCGTGGCCTCGTGGGCGGACATGCCCTCGCTCGCCGAGATGACCTCCACCGCCTCGGCGAGGAGCGGGGTCGCCTCCCGGGCGACGCGCTGGTAGGTGAGCGGCTTGAGGTAACGCGAGACGGACAGCCCGGCGCTGTGCTTGGCACCGCCCGCGGTCGGCAGGGTGTGGTTGGTGCCGGCCATGCCCTTGTCCGAGTAGGCCACCGTGCTCCAGTGACCGAGGAAGAGGGAGCCGTAGTTGTGCAGCGCGTCGTGGTACCAGTCGTCCTCGCCCGTGTGCACCTCCAGGTGCTCGGGGGCGAACTCGTCCATGACCGCCACCGCGTCCTCCCGGCTGCCGACCAGGACGACCGAGCCGTGGTCGCGCCAGGCGGGACCGCAGATGTCCCGCGTGGACAGGGTGGTCAGCTGTCGTTCCACCGCGGCGACGACATCCCGCCCCAGCCGTTCGGAGGTGGTGACGAGGGCGGCCGGGGACGTCGGGCCGTGCTCGGCCTGCCCGAGCAGGTCCGCCGCGACGGCCTCTGCGTCGGCCGTCTCGTCCGCGATCACGGCGACCTCGGAGGGGCCCGCGAGCAGGTCGATGGCGACCGTCCCGAACAGCTGGCGCTTGGCCTCGGCGACATAGGCGTTGCCCGCGCCGACGATCATGTCGACGGGCGGCCGGTCCAGCAGGCCGAACGCCATGGCGGCCAGTGCCTGCACGCCTCCGAGGACGTAGAGGTGGTCGATCCCGGACAGGTGCGCGGCGTAGGTGACGGCGTCGTTGGCGCGGCCGTCAGGCTGCGGGGGAGTGCATCCCACCACCGTCGGGACGCCCGCGGCCTTGGCCACGCCCACGGTCATGAACGCGCTGGCCGTGAGCGGGAAGCGCCCGGCCGGCAGATACGCGCCGACCGCGCCGACGGGAACGTAGCGCTGCCCGACCAGCAGCCCGGGGGCGATCTCCTCCTCGAAGTCCGTCAGATGAGCGCGCTGGAGCGCGGCGAAACGCCGGGTGCGCTCGGCACCGAGTTCGATCGCCTCCCGCAGTTTCTCGGGCAGCCGGTCGCCGCTGCGGGCCACCTCCGCCGCACCGAGTTCGACCGGGCCGTCGGGCTGGCCGTCCAGGGAGCTCGCGTAGCGGCGGATCGCGTCCATGCCGTGGCGCTCGATGTCCGACAGCATCCGGCTGACGGTCTCGATCACCTCGGGGTCGCGCTGGGCCGGGGGAGCGTTCACCTCGGGAGCCTTGAGCAGGGTGAAGCGGCCGGCGAAGGCAGTGGTGAAGCGGTGGCTCAATTTCATGCATCTGAGACTGAAGCAGCACCTTCTCAAGGACAACCCCGAATTGTCCTCGGCATTCCATAGGGCTGCCCTATGGCACAATCCCGGCATGCCTCCGTCCGCCGCCGTCGCGATCACCCTCAACCAGTTGCGCGCCTTCCTCGCCTCCGCACGGCTGGGCACGTTCTCCGCCGCCGCGGCCGAGCTGCGGACGAGCCAGCCCTCGGTGTCGGAGCTGATCAGACGCATGGAGGAGCACTACGGGGTGCCCCTGTTCACCCGCGGCCCGCGCCGGCTGGTGCTGACCGCCGCGGGTCAGGAACTCCTGCCCTACGCCCAGCAGGCCACCGAAGCGGCCGACGGCGCCGACCGCGCCCTGCGCTCCCTGACCTCCCTCGACGGCGGCGTCGCCACCTTCGGTCTGCTGCGCAACGCCGACTACTACTTCCTGTCCGAACTGCTGGAGACCTTTCACGCCCGCCACCCCAGGGTGCGGCTGCGGATCGTCGGCCTGAACTCCGTCGAGGTCGCGGAAGCCGTCACCGCCGGCGACCTGGAGGCGGGGCTCGTCGTGCTGCCCATCGATGCCGAGGGGCTCGACGTCACCCCCCTCATGCGGGACGAGGTCGTCTACACCTCAGCCGATCCCGACCGCACCGCACGGCCCGTCACCATGGCCGACCTCGCCAAGGCGAACCTCATCCTCTACGACGCCCACTACGGCTGGCGGGACCCCACCCGCCGCCAGCTCGCCGAACGGGCCCAGGTGGAGGGCGTCGCCCTCTCCGCGGCCATCGAGGTCGAGCACGTCGAATCCGCGCTGCACATCGTGGCCCGGGGAGCCGGCGACACGGTCGTCTCCCGCGCGGTCTCCCGCAGCCGCACCTTCCCCGACACCCTCCACACCGTCGGCTTCGCGGAGCCCCTCTACGACACGATCGCGGTGGTCCGCAGACAGGGCTCGGTACTGTCACCGGCGACCCGGGAGATCACCCGCCTGGCCCGGCGGATGCTGCTGGCGCACTGAGGTCTGTCCCGGGGCGTGCGCCCGTCAGCGCACGGGTGGGCGCACGTGGCGGAGGGCGACTTCGCAGCAGTGGTCGCCGGCACCTCCGCCTACGGCCACGACATCACCCGGACCGTGCGGGAGGACGGCGGAACCACGACGCCCGTGCGTGAATCCCTGCTCCGCGCACCGAAGTACCCCGACCCGGAGGCCGATCAGGGCGTCCACGTCCTGCACACCGTCCTCGGTGTCACCGGTGGAGTCGTCGACGCCGCATCCACCGGATACCGCACGAACCCGCCGACGCGAACCCTGAACGATGCCCAGCAGGGCGTGGAGCCTGTCGTGACGGTCTCCGCGGCCTCCGGCGCCCGACGGCTCTGGCTCCTCGGGTGGGGGTGATGCTCCCTCCCACGCCGGCCGGAGCACTCCTACCGTCGACCTCATGACCAGTCATTCCCACACCGCGGACGCGGTCCGCACCCGTCCACGGTCCACGGCGGAGGAGGCCGTGGTCCCGGGCCGGGCCGCGGCCGATGGCCGCCCCCTCTCCGGCACGGTCGCCCTGGTGACCGGAGCCAGCAGCGGAATCGGTGAGGGCACCGCGCTCACGCTGGCCGCCCTCGGCGCCCGCGTGACCGTCGTGGCCCGCCGCGCGGACCGCCTCCACGCACTCGTCGAGGTGATCGAAGGCGCCGGTGGCCAGGCCCTGGCCGTGGGTGCCGACCTCACCCGCGAAGAGCAGGCCCACGCGGCCGTCGCCCGCGCCGTCGACACCTACGGCCGCCTCGACACCGTCGTGGCCAACGCCGGTGTCATGATCCTCGGACCGATCACGGACGCCGACACCACCGACTGGCGCCGGATGATCGAACTCAACACCCTCGGACTCATGTACACCGCCCACGCGGCCGCTCCCCACCTGCTCGAGGCCGCGGCCGGCGGCCCGCGCGGAGTCGGCGACATCGTCCTGGTCAGCAGCACCGCGGGCCGAATGGTCCGCGGCGGCGGCGGTGTCTACAACGCGAGCAAGTACGCGGTGACCGCCTTCGGCGAAGCCTTCCGCAAGGAGGTCACCCAGCGCCACCTGCGCGTTTCGCTCGTCGAACCCGGTGCGGTGGAGACCGAACTGCCCCTCCAGAACCGCCCCGACGTCCGGGACCGCATGTACGAGCGTTACACCACGATGGAGTGCCTGCGTCCCACGGACGTGGCGGACACCATCGCCTTCATCGTCACCAGGCCGCGCCACGTCGCGGTGAACGAGATCCTGGTCCGGCCGACGGAGCAGCAGGAATGACGGGCGCGACGCCGCGGCGGCGGCTCGGCCGGCGTGGGTGCACCACACCCACGCCCGGGGAGCCGGTCCGCATTACTGTCGTCAGGGTGGACAGCGAGAACAAGCTCGGTGAATACCTCCGGGCCCGACGCGCACTGGTCCGGCCGCGGAACGTCGGTCTGCCCGACGACGGTCCCCGGCGGGTGCCGGGGCTCCGGCGTGACGAGGTGGCCCTGCTCGCCGGGGTGAGCACGGACTACTACATCCGGCTGGAGCAGGGCCGGGAACGGCACCCCTCCGACCAGGTGCTGCGGTCGATCGCCGGCGCCCTGCGACTGGACGACGACGCCGCCGCGCATCTGTTCCGGCTCGGCCTGCCGGTGTTCGGGACGAGGGCGGCCGCGTCGCCGACCGTCGCCCCGGAGCTGGTCCGGCTGATGGACGGCATGCCGGACGTGCCGGCCTTCCTGGTCGGCGCGGCGCAGGACATCCTGGGCGCGAACGCGATGGCGCGCGAGCTGTACCGCGGATTCGCCCGGTACGACAACTTGCTGCGCATGATCTTCCTGGACCCGTACGCGAAGTCCTTCTACGGTGACTGGGACGCCGCGGCGCGTCTTGCGGTGAGCAATCTGCGGGCGTCGTCCTCGCAATTCCCCGCGGACGGGCGCATCGAGCGGGTCGTCGGTGAACTGACCCTGCACAGCCCGGCGTTCTCGAACCTGTGGGCCCGCTACGAGGTGCGTCCGCGGACCCGGGAGCAGAAGCACTTCGTGCACCCGCGCGTAGGGGAACTGCGGTTGCACTTCGAGACCTTCGCCGTCGCCAGCGCCCCCGGACAGCATCTGTCCGTCTACAGCGCCGAACCCGGCAGTGCCGGCCACGACAGCCTGGTCCTCCTGCGCCGGCTGGCCGACCAGGCGGCCACCGATGCGGCGGACACCGGCGAGAACGTGACTCCGGAGACTAGGTGACACACGATCATGAACACCTTTCTCGCCGACAGCGTGGGCACCTGCGAGATCGCCGGGAAGAAGATCGCTCGCCCGGGCTTCGGCGCCATGCGGCTTACCGGACTCGGCATCCGGGGCGAGCCCGGGGACCGCGCCGAGTGCGGAACCGGCCGAACTCGACGCGGCCGCGTAGCCGGCGCTCCGTCACCGAGGGCCGGTGGGCGACAGCCACGGACACGCCGACCTTTTCGAAAGAACCAAGCAACCGTGATACCTCCCTACGAAGCCGGCCCGGGCCGGCCGCACGACCTGCCGCCCTCCTCCTGTCCGCGGAGCGCGTGGGACAGGGAGGGCGGCGCTGGAGGCCGGCGACAACGAAGCCGCCGTGCGGGCCGGGGCCGAGGCCTGGACCTCGCCGAAGGCATCGGACGACGTCCGCGCGCAGACGGCCGTCATGATGCGCGGCCAACTGGTCGCACGCACCGCCCATGGCGACGCGACCAGGAGCCCTCCGTCGCCGTGTTCGGTGCGCCGGAGACCGAGGAAGTGAGGAACGGCATCGTTCGCTGCACCGACCTCACCCCCTCCCGGCTCCGTGGTGTCCCTTTCACCTACTGAGCCCGCTGCACGACGTCGACGTGCTCGGTCAGGGGATGACCAACGTCGCGTGCAGGTCAATGTCCGCCGTCGATCGGCCGGCTTCAACCAGCTGTTCGGCAGCAAGGCCGAGGTGTTCGCCGACGCGAACACGCACTGCCGCACGACCTGCGGACGCGCGCCGGAACCGCTGACCGATGCGTCGCCGGATCCGTGGGAAGCCGTCGGGCCGACCCTGAGCCGGTCGATCGCGATGCGGGCCAACAAGCGACACCCGCCCGGCTGCACGATGGTTCCGGCCGCCCCGATCTCGGACTGCGACGACCCGGCCCACCGGAGGGAGGCCGAGCGCCGGGACATCACTTGCTCCCGCGTACTCGACAGGGTCCGGCAGGCGGTCGCGGAAGGCGCGCCGCCGTCGGGAACGGACGCGGAAGCCATGGCCGGTCTCGTCCACGAATTCCTCATGAGCATCTCCGCCCAGGCACGCGACGGCGTGCCCGCCGACACGATGCAACGTTCCGCCGACGCCCTTCTGCCCCTCCGGGAGACGCAGGCCGAGACGGTCGTTGCCGAGAACAAGGCCAAGCAATGACTTCTTCGTCACGTACGTCCGCCCGGACCTGGGTGGGCGTGGTCACACTCCTGGCCGGCACGCTGCTGCCGCCACTCGACTTCTTCGTCGTCAACCTCGCCATCCCCTCGATTCAGGACGACCTCGGCGGCGGCGACATCCTGGGCCGGCAGATCGTGGCCAGTTACGCCGCCACCTATGCCGTGATGCTTATTCTCGGTGGCCGTCTGGGCGATCTGTACGGGCGGCGACGAGTCTTTCTCATCGGCCTCGTAGGGTTCGCCCTCGCCTCGCTCCTGTGCGGTGCGGTCGGCGAGCCCTGGCTGCTGGTCGTCGGACGCGTCCTGCAAGGTCTCACCGCCGCGCTGATGGCGCCGCAGTCGCTGGCCCTCATCCGCGCGAGCCTCGACGGCCGGGACCAGACGATCGCCCTCGGCTTCCACGGCGCGACCATCGGACTCGCCGCGGTCATCGGCCAGTCGCTGGGCGGACTCCTCGTCACCGCCGACCTCTGGGGCCTGGGCTGGCGGACGATCTTCTTCATCAACCTGCCCGTCGCGGCCCTGGGCCTGGTGGGCAGTCTGTTCCTGCACGACCCGCACACCCGAGGCGCGGAGAGGCTCGACGCGGTCGGCGCCGTCCTGCTCTTCACCGGGCTTGCCGGAATCGTCATCCCGTTGCTCGAGTGGCAGGCCCTGGGCCGGCCGTGGTGGTGCTTCGTCCTGTTCGTCGTCGCGGCCGGCGTGCTGCACAGGTTCTGGCGCTACGAGGCCGCCTTCGACGGCGACGGCGACCGCTCTCGCGGACGACATGTCATGCCTTTGGTGCCGCCCCGGGCCGTGACCGCGCCGGGCGTGCGGATCTCCCTGGCGGCGGTCGCCCTGTTCTACTCGATCGCCGCGTTCTTCCTCGTCTTCTCCGAGCACGAGCAGGCCGTCGGCCGTACGCCGCTCGAGGCGAGCCTGGACATCCTGCCGCTGGGCATCGGCTTCCTGGTGGGGCCGCTGACCGTGCCGCACCTCATGCGGGTCATGCCGCGCCGGATCGCCGCTCTCGGCCTGTGCCTGGAGACCATCGGCTTCCTCGCCTTCGCCGGACTCGTCGCCGCGTTCGACCGGACCCCGTGGGCCGCCGCACCCCTGGCGCTCATCGGCTTCGGGCAGGGGCTCGCCCTGCCTTCACTGATCCGGATCACGGTGACGCACATTCCACGCGCTTTCGCCGGCCTGGCCAGCGGTCTGGTCAACGCGACCCTTCAGATCAGCGCCGCCCTGTCGGTCGCGATCATCGGTGGCATCTTCTACGCGGCCGCCGACGCGTACGGGTCGGCGCACGCCATCACCTCGGTGTCGATCCTCATCGCCGTGCTGCTGTGCGTCTCCTCGCTGCTGTCACTG
Organism: Streptomyces sp. B3I8; assembly: GCF_030816915.1. Classification (NCBI taxonomy): domain Bacteria; kingdom Bacillati; phylum Actinomycetota; class Actinomycetes; order Kitasatosporales; family Streptomycetaceae; genus Streptomyces; species Streptomyces sp. B3I8. Next base: position 7,455,109 of record NZ_JAUSYN010000002.1, read on the forward strand.
CGGGCCGAACGCGTCCCCTCCCTGGAAACCCCGTCGAAGATCGTCGACGCCCACGATCCCGGGACGCCGGGAACCAAGGAAGGAGAGGCGCTCTCTTCCGTGCGAGAGCGGTAGGTGCGGTCTTCGCACGGGAGGCGCAGGGACCACGCGCTGTGGAACGCCGGACGGGCGCTGCCGGGGCCCGCCGCGTCACGCCCGGTGGCGACGGCACGCGCGGAGCCGGACGGCCAGATGCGGGACCACGAACCTCCCCCTCCCGTGTCCGCCTGCGGAGTGAGCATGCGCTTCCCGGATCTGCTCGAGCGAGCAGGTCTTACCGACTCGAGGTGTACAGAGGCCCTGACGGCCCAGTGCCGCGGCTTGGACGAGAAGACGGAAGTCGTTGCGCGCGTTGGCCGGATGCGCACCGAGGCGCGCCGCGTCGGCGTCGTCCGCGACAGTCGGCACACGGGTCGGATCGCCACGACGGTACTACCTCCGAGGGAACACACCTCCAGACCGGCGAGCGCGGTGACTGATGCCAGACCGGCGCCGGCGGCCTGCCCGTCGGTCCATTCGGCAGGTGCGGAGGCCCAGGCCGAGAGTACGGCCGGCCCAGCCGTCGCTCCGGTGACACCGCCCAGTCCGAAGACACGATTACCGATGCTCACGCCCCGTACGCCGTTACCGATCCCGTCCACCACACCGACGGCCTCGCGACCGGGGATCGCGGGCATGGCCAGTGAGAGGAAGTCGCGGGCGGCGCCGCTGCGCACCTTCCGGTCGGCGGGGTTGACGCCGGCCGCGATCACCGGACACGGATCTCGCCGGCCCCGGGCCGGGGGTCCGGTGCTTCCTCGATGACGAGGTGCTCAACGCCGCCGCACTCGTGAGAGCGCGCTGCGCGCATGATGCCCCGCCTCGCCTGCACGAGGGCTCGGCGAGCCCGATGACCATCACGCTCGGGATCGACTCACGTCACGTCAGGTGCGCGTCGGCGCGCTCGAGGAGGCGCTGAAGACGCGCCGAGTGCGCAACCACGGGCCTGGTCGGCGAAGGGGAGTAAACGCTGGGCCAGGCCCGTGCAGCGGGGACGGGGCTTGTCTGCGCACACCTCATGTCCATACCGAACGTTCTCCATCGTAGTGTGTCGTCAACAGGTCACGCGAGAGGCGGAGCGATGAAGATGAAGACGATCGGCCTGATCGGTGGAATGAGCTGGGAGTCGACAGCGGAGTACTACCGGATCCTGAACGAGCGCACGCGCGACCGGCTCGGCGGCCTCCACTCGGCTCGATGCGTCGTCTACTCCGTGGACTTCGCGGAGATCGAGCGGTTGCAGGTCCAGGGGCGTTGGGCGGAAGCCGGCACGGTCCTGGCCGAGGCCGCGAGGTCCCTGGAGGCAGCCGGTGCCGATCTGTTGCTCATCTGCACCAACACCATGCACAAGGTCGCCGACGTGGTCGCTGCTGCGGTCTCCGTTCCGCTGCTCCACCTCGCCGACGCCACCGCGGACGCCGTGCGGGCTTCGGGCCTGCGGCGGGTCGGCCTGCTGGGCACGGCGTTCACGATGGAGCAGGACTTCTATCGGGGCCGACTCGAACAGGCCGGCCTCGACGTCCGGATCCCGGAGCGGGACGGACGGGCGCTGGTGCACCGAGTGATCTATGAGGAACTCTGCGTCGGCGTCGTGCGGGACGACTCGCGCGCCGCCTTTCAACGGGTCATCAAGGACCTGGTTGCCCACGGAGCGGAAGGCGTCATTCTCGGCTGCACCGAGATCGAGCTTCTCATCGGCCCCCAGGACAGCCCCGTGCCGATCTTTCCCACAGCGCGGCTGCACGCCGAGGCGGCCGTGGCCGACGCTCTGTCAGAGCGCTCTCCGTCGGCGGCGCGAGCCCGCAGCGGACCGCGGCGCCGGTAGGAGCACACCGCGACGGCCCGGGAGCCTGGCCGCACTCGGGCCGATCACGGTCGGCCGGTGGCCGGGTCGTGCCGTCCGTATGGTTCGGTCGGCGGTCGGCGGTCGGCGGTCGGCGGTCGGCGGTCGGCGGTCGGCGGTCGGCGGTCGGCCCACCGGCCCACCGGCCCGGACGTGCACGTCCGGCTCACGTGCGTCGGCCCCCACGACTCGGTCGACGCTTCCTCCGGCGACGCGGTCCGGGGCACCCGGCCTCCGCGGGATCGTCAGTTCCGCGGTCCGGGCAGGTAGTCGGTGACGTAGGACGGCAGCCCGGAACACCCGGTTCCGCTGCCTTCCAGGTCGGTGCCCGCAGAGCGCGACGACGGAGGTGAGGGACCGGCCCACTGCGAGGGACCTTCGACCCCGTCCGCGGAACGTCGCGCGCGAGGCCCTGGCGGTGCTGCGGTCCAGCGGACACGTCGAGACGCGTCCGGTGGCGCACGCTACGTGGTCGTGCCCTCGCCGGTCGAGGACCGTGCCGGCGGCAGCGCACCTCGTCGAGCCGAAGCGCTGCGGCCGCTTCGGGCACATCGAGCAACCGGCCGAGTTCACCGCCGCCCTTTCCCTCTCCTCCTCCCAGGGCACGGACACAACCGTCGGGAACCTGAACCGACAGGGGCGCCCGCGGCTGTGCGCGGGAGCCCCGGCGCCGGGACGCCGGTCCCGCCGCGACGGCGACCGGCTGCCCGGATCGGAGCACGCCGTACGAACCCGCGGTCGCACACGAGGCGGTCGAGAACGGCACCGCGGTGCGGGACAGAACGTTCAGTATTGACAGAGGATTCACCGAGGGCCTGTAATGGGTGAGACTGAACGTTCTCCCCTAGTGTGTGTCGCTCACTGTGGTGCGCGCGCCGCCGCGCGCTTGGCGGAAGGGGGCGGACGGGCTCCGGCCGCTGTGTCCGGAGGATTTCCGCACGAAGGAGTTTCCAGTGAGCGCCGGTGTGCCCCACGCCCGCATCGACACCAGCAAGCCCCGTCCCGCACGCGTCTATGACTGGCTGCTGGGTGGGAAGGACAACCACTCCGCGGACCAGGAGGTGGGCCTGGAACTGCCCGAGGAGACCCGCGGCAATGCGGCCCGGAACCGGGCGTTCATGCACCGTGCCGTGGCCTGGCTGGCGAGAAACGGTGTCGACCAGTTCCTCGACATCGGCTCCGGCATCCCCACCGAGCCCAACCTGCACCAGATCGTTCAGGCGATCGTGCCCACCGCCCGAGTCGTCTACGTGGACAGCGACCCGAGCGTCCTGCCGCACGCGGATGCGTTGTTGACCAGCACGCCGGAGGGGTTCACCGACTTCCTCCACGCGGATGCGCGCCGGCCTGCGACCGTCCTGGAACTCGCCGGCGAGAGGCTCGACTTCGCACGCCCCATCGCGTTGTCCCTGCTGGCCATGCTGCACTTCCTGCCCGATGACGAGGATCCGTACAACATGGTGCGCACTCTGGTGGGAGAACTCCCCGCGGGCAGCTACCTGGTCCTCTCGCACGGCACGGCCGACCAGCACCCCGAGTGGAAGGGGAAGATCGAGGCCGCGTACGAGAAGGGCTCGATCCCGCTGCGGTTGCGCAGTCGCAGCGAGGTCGAGCCGTTCTTCGACGGGCTCGACCTCGTAGCGCCGGGCCTGGTCAACGCCACCGAGTGGTACCGGGAGGGGCCGGCGCCGGCTCCCGGGCGAAGCGGCTTCCATGTCGGCGTCGCCAGAGTGCCCTGACCGGTCAAGGGTGCCCGGGCCCTCACGCCGCGGCGGCGCGCCTCCCTCCCGCTCACCCGTCAATGGGTCCGGGGGAGGGGGCCGAGCCGTTGTCGAGAGGGCGGCACTCCCCATACCGCCACCGCGAAGGGGCACTCCGCGGCCTTCCTCTCCCGATCCGGCCTCTTGACGTATCGACCCGCGGGACCGAAGAATTCAGGCCACTGCCTGACAACGTTGTCCGAGTGAGAGGTGCCGTACGTGCTGCCGAGAACCCCGATGGACCGCCGTCGCTTCGTCCAACTCCTCGGCGTCACGAGCGCGCTCGCCTCACTCCCGCTCACCCTCGGCAGCGGCGCGGCCCTGGCCCAAGGGCAAGGACATGAGCAGAGCCGCACCGGATCGGATCCGGTGGCTGACACGTATCACCGCGTCCTGCTGAACCACACCCGTTGGACGGAAACCCAGTGGGACGCGGTCCGCGGCTACTACACGGACAAGGACTTCAGCTTCGCCGTCGTGCTCGGTCATGCCGTCCTGCTCACACACGGCAGCTACGACGACGACCGGGCGGGGACCGACAAGCAGGTCCTCAAGGACCGCACCATAGCGACCATCAAGCACTTCGCCGCGTCCAACAGGCTGACGGGCGGCACCCAATGGGGCCGGACACTGTTCTTCGACACCACCTTCCAGCTGTACTTCGTACTCGCCGCGCGGCTGCTGTGGGACGACCTCGACGCGACCACGCGCGCCCATGTGGACACCATCGCCCGTGAACAGGCCGCCCACACCACCGCGTTGGGCACGGGCAACGACCCCGCCTCGGGCAGCTGGACCCCGCACGGTCTGCTCGGCGGCCACGAAGGGGACACCAAACTCGAGGAGATGGGCGTCTACGCGCAGTCCCTGGCCCCGGGACTGGCCTGGGCCGCGGACGACCCCAGGCACGGTGACTGGGCCGAAGCCTTCGGCACGTGGTCGCGCAACGAGACCGGACTGCCCCCGGCGGACCTGGCGAACCCGGCGCGTGTGGACGGGGTTCCCGTCTCCGACAACACCGCCCGCAACCTGTACGACACCTTCATCGTCGAGAACCACGGCTCGTTCGGACCGCACTACCAGGAAGAACTGTGGCGCACCTCGGGTCGTAACGCCGCCCACTTCATCGTCGCGGGACGGACGATGCCAGAGGTGTTCACCCACCAGCCGAACGCCGACCAGCTGTGGAGCACCCTCCTCGGCGTGATGAGCGACGCCGGTGAGCCGCTGATGCCCATGGTCAACGACCGTGAGCACCTCTACGGCCGTGACGTCATCCCGCTCGTGTTCCTCGCCCAGGTGCTGGGGGACAGGGCGGCCGCCCGGGCGGAAGTCGCGCTGGCGGAGCGACTGGAGGCGTACCAGAGCTACCCGCCCGAGTTCAGGATCGCGAAGTTCTCGGGCGAGCCGAAGTACGAGCCGGAGGCGCGCGCGGAGCTCGCCATCAGCTACCTCCTGCATCTGTGGGCGAACGATCAGGGCCGCACGGTCCGCCCCCTCTCCTCGGACGAGCTGTTCGAGCGCGCTGCGGGGGTCACCGACTTCGGCCCCGGACCCGGCCTGGTGTCGCACCAGACGGCTGCGGCATGGGCGGGCGCCGTCACCAAGCCCGGCTTCGTGAAGTACGCCTGGCAACCGGGCCACGACGACTGGCTGTTCAAGCTCAGCGGGTCCACGGCGATGTTCCTGCCGGCGACTTCCCTGAAGGCGACGGAACGCCGGGTACAGACCTACCGCAGGATCCGGGACGGGTTCGACGGCAGCGCCACGATGCTCCGGGTGGGGGCCGGGTACGCGGGATTCACCACGCTTCCCACGGGTGCCGTCGTGTACGCGACGTCGGGCGTCGCGGCGGGGGAGGGGCACCTGGAGATCCACAACCTGACCATGCCGGGCGTGCCCGGCCTGACCGGGGCGCGGACCTACCGCTTCGCCGAGGGAAGCGCCACCGTCGCCTCCTCCGACTCCCGACCGGCCACGCCGGCCGCGCGCGTCGACGAGGTGACGTTCGAGCGCACCGAGGTACGGCATGTGCGCATGCTCGGTGTGCGGCCCGACCCGGCCTACGGATACTCGCTCTTCGCCTTCGAAACGCGCGACGGGGCGGACGGCACCGATCTGGCCCGGACCGGCACGGCCACCGCCTCCTCCTACGACACCGGCAAGGAGCCGGCGCTGGCGGTGGACGGCAGCCCGACCACCCGGTGGGCGGTGTCACGGGCGGACCGACCCCGAGCCGACAGCTGGCTCGCCGTCGACCTGGGGGCTTCGCACGCGGTGGACCGGGTCACCCTGCGCTGGGAGGCCGCCGCCGGTCGCGCCTACACGGTGCAGGGGTCGGCGGACGGAGTCCAGTGGGAGGACCTCGCCTCCTGGCCGGTGCCCGACGTCACCAGCCGGGGCGGCTGGCTGGACATCGACGGCCGCGCGGGCCTGGTGGTACGGGGTTCGGACTCCCGCCTGACGGTCCACCAGGACGAGATCATCCTGGCCGACGGCCCGGCCGCGCCCCTCGTGGTCGAGGGACTCCCCGGCGCCTCACCCCGTACGCTGCGCGAGCGGGCCGCGGCACCCGCGCCACGCGCGGACGCCGAAGCCGTCCGTGCGACTCTCACCGACAGCCACCTCAGCCTGTTCAACCTGTCGGACGAGCCCGTCACCACGCGTGTCGACGTACCGCAGAGCGGGAGCGGGAGGCTGCTCTTCGAGGGACGGCAGACCCTCACCGAGGGTGGCACCGCCTACGAGGCCGAACTCGACGCGGCCGAAGCCCGGCTGCTGCCCCCGCGATTGACCCTGCGCCCCCTCGACGGCCGTAGTCTGCCGACGGGTCTGCGGGCGCGGGTGCGCGACGGCGCGTCGGTCGAACTCACGGGACCGGCCTGCCGCGTGCGGGTGAGCGCCCAGGGGCGCAGCGAGGTGGCGGTGGTCCGCGCGGGCCGCCCCACGACGGTCACCGTGCGGCGGGCGACTGCCTACCCCCTGCGCGACCTGGCACTGGGCCGCACGGTGTTTCCCACCAGCCCGCTGCCGCCGGGCATGTCGGACCCCTCCGCCGCCGTCGACGGCGATCCGGCGACGGCGTGGGCGCCCGGTCCCAACGGCCGCCTGGTCGTCGACCTCGGCGCCGATGCCCGTGTCCGCGACATCCGCACGGACTGGACGAACGGCCATGTCCCGGGACTGCGCGCCGAGTTCAGCAACGACGGCCTCACCTACACCCCGGCCGGCCGGCTCACGGGCCGCGGCCGCACCCGCCACCTCGGCACGGACATCACCGCCCGCTACGTGGCCCTGGCGACCGACGCGGCGGACGGGAGCGGCGCCCGTCTGGTCCACCTCTCCCTGCGGTGACGGCGGGCCGGTGGCAGGCCGATCGCTCCCCCCGCGACGCCGTGTGGTTCTTTCATCCACTGACACCAGGTCCCGCAGTCTCGCCGTCCGGGACCAGGTCACCGACGCCGGCCGGCCCACCGCGGCCCGAACACGGGCCCGGGCCGCGGCCCACCACGCCCCGACGCTCGCTCGGACAGCCAGGTATGCGACAACGTGACGGTGCCGTGCGACGGTCTACCGAAGGCCGGTGGCCTCGCGAGCTCGCCGGAGGGCTGCGCCGGCCTCCGGTCCGCCTGCCACGTGCACCGACAGTCCCGGCAGGAACGGCAGCGCCGCCCAGTGGGTGATGTGGTCCTCACCCGGTCCGCCCGGGGGGTAGCGGATGATGCCGTCGGAGTCCACGAAGCAGTCGTGGTAGTGGCTGTCGTCGTCGGACCGGTGCTGGAAGGTCGTCGGGATGTACAGGTCGTGGAACACCATGGGCCTGACCAGCCAGTAGTGTTCACCTGCGACGGAACGGTCATGGAAGTCGTGTGGCCAGGTGCCGAACGTCGCGGCCGCAACAGGTTCCCCGGGGTGAGGCAGCCTCACTCGTGCGTCGACCCATTCCACATTCACCTGCATGTTCGGTGTCCTCCGGACCGCTCGGTTCCTGACTGTCGCGTGTCGCTGTTCCGCTCCGGCGCGTCCGCCGGGGGAGGGACCCGATCAGACTCGTCCTCTGAGACGTCTCGACATCCGGCAGGGTTGCCTGTCCTCTTCCGGCGCGCGGGGAGCGGGGGCGCGGGCCGTCCGGCTCCGGCGGTGGGCGAACGGTGCCGGCACCTTTCCGGGTGAGCGAACGTGAGGCCGTACCCGGGTGATCCACCGGACGAGCAGCGGATGCGGCCGAGGTGAGCCGGGGGGAGGGAGCGCTGCCCACCTCGAGCGGCTGCCGGCCGGCACCGCGGCCCGGACTCCTCCCTGTCCACGGCGCGGTCACGGTGTGCCGCTCAGCGCGGGACATGCCCTGGACGTGCCGCTCAGCGCCGGACTTTCCCTGAACCGGCGACAACCGCACGCGCAGCGGCCCCCTCCGGCGGCCCACGCCCGCCTTGGCCGCCGCGCCTTCGACGGCGACGGGACACCACAGCCCGCGCTCCCCGCGTCCTGGTCTGAACGCCCCGCCACCGGCGGGGCGTCAACGGGGCCGTATGCTGCGCCAGTCCGTGAACCGCCCGCTGAAAGGGAGACCGCCCCGCCGTGTTCCAGCAGACCCCCGTCTACGATCGCCTCGTCGCCGAACGCGGCGACATCCCCGTCCAGGTCCGCGGTGAAGCCGACCGGATACACCGCGACCTGGCCCAGGTACTGCGCCCGGCATCCACCGCCCAGCCGAGCGCGCCGCAGAACATCTTCGCGCCGAAGGTCCCTCCCGCCGCCCTGTAGGGATGCGGGCCCCACAGACCCGGCCGTGGCGTGACCCCCGCACGATGAGCGTCGTCGCCCGGGGGACACCGCTCCCTTTCTGTCGCGCAGTGACGGTGCCCGGCCGAGTGCCGCGTCGGCCCACGACCGGCGCGGACAGGCAGACAGGCCCCGGACGTGCCGCGTCACTCACAGTGTCCCGCCGTGGCAGCCCCCGCCCGTCGGACAGAAGCCCCCGGGAAGGGCGGACCAAACCAGGAGACCGTCGACGCTCGCCGGATCGTGGGCCCAACCGGAGGAACGGCGGCACCACCATGACCTCACCCCACCCGCGAAGGCGCCCCCGGCGGCGCGGCGAGAGCCCCCGCGGGCCCGCGACGGACCGCAGGCAGTCCGCGACACTCTGCCGCCCGCGTCCGACTCCGAGGCAGTGGGTCAGCCGCCCAGCGCGCTGCCCGTCGCCAGCGCCACCGTCACCGGATGTGTCGGTGAGCTGAACAACCGGGCGGTGGGGCCCGACTCCACCACGTGCCCCTCGGACATCACGATCACCGCGTTCGTCCGGTCGGCGACGAGGCGCAGGTCGTGGCTGACCAGGACCAGGGACAGGCCGCGACGGTCGCGGAGGTCAGTCAGCAGGTCCATGACGGCGACAGCGGTGTCCGCGTCGAGCGCGGAGGTGACTTCGTCGCAGAACAGCACGTCGGGGTCGGCCGCCAACGCACGGGCGATGGAGACGCGTTGGCGCTGTCCGCCGGACAGTTCGTGGGGGTAGCGGTCGGCTGACGCGGCGGGCAGACCGACCTGCTCGAGGAGTTCCAGGACACGGGTGGACGCCTCGGCGCGGCCGGTCCGGCGGTGCAGGAGGAGAGGGCGGAGCAGTGTGGCGCCGACGGTGCGGCTGGGGTTGAGGGTGCCGAGCGGGTCCTGCGGCACGAGTTGGAGGCGGCGGCGTTGCTCGCGGGAGCGGCGATGCGCGGCGGGGGCGAGGCCGGCACCGTCGAGGCTGACGCTGCCGCCAGTGGGACGGTGCAGGCCGACGAGGGTGCGCAGCAGGGTCGTCTTGCCGGAGCCTGAGGCGCCGACGATGCCCAGGCTGTTTCCGGGGGCGAGGGCGATGTCGATGCCGTGGAGCACGGGGACGCGTCGGCCGCGGTGGGTGTGGGCGGCATGCAGGCCGGACGCCGTGAGCATGGGCGGGCTGTCGGACGGGGGGCGGGCGGGTTCGTTCCCAGGGCGGGGGCCGGGCGGGGTCGCCCCGGGGCGTGGGCCGCCCAGGCGCACGACGTCGTCGGCGAGGCGGGCGACCAGGTCGGTGTCGTGGCAGGACAGGGCGATGGCGATCCGATGGTTCTCGGCGAGGTGCCGCAGGAGCTCTGCCATCTCGTCGCGCAGCGCCGGGTCGAGTCCGGCCGTGGGCTCGTCGAGGAGGAGGACGGCGGGTCGGCGTGCCAGGGCCCGGGCGAGTGCGACCCGGCGCTGCTGGCCGCCCGACAGTTCGCCGATACGGCGGTCCGGCAGGCCGCCGTCGACGGACAGCCGCACCTCGTTGAGCTGTGCCCGGAGGGCTTCGCGGCTCGGGGCCGCGGTGACTTCGGCGAGCAGGCGGCGCACGCTCATGCGCGGGTTGAGACCGGAGCCGGGGTCCTGGCCGACGTAGGCGAGGCGGTGTCGGCGCAGGGCGCGCAAGGCGGGGGCGGGCAGGGTGAGAGGGGCCTGGCCGAGGACGGTGACGGTGCCGGTGGTCCGGTCGGTGTCCGGGGGCAGGGTGCCCGTCACGGCTCGCAGCAGGGTGGTCTTGCCGCTGCCGGAGGGGCCGACGACGGCGGTGACGCGGCCCGGGGCCAGTTCCAGGTCGGCCCGGTCCAGCAGGATCCGGCCGCTGCGGGCGGCGACGGTCAGGCCCGAGACCTGGACCGCCGCGTTCTCCCCGTCCGCTGCCGGGCTGTCGGGGTACCAGTCGGGCATGTGGTTCACAGTGCGGGTACCGCCTTCCGGCCGGCTACGGGGATCAGGGCGGCTGCCGCCAGGTTGACGCTCATGGCGAGCAGGCCGATGGCGATGCTGGGGGCGAGGACGGCCCAGGGGTTGAGGAGGATGCCCGCGGAATTCTCGCGGATCATCAACGCCCAGTCGGCGGCGGGCGGTTGGGGACCGATCTGGAGGAATCCGGCGGTGGCCACGAGGTAGACGGCAGCCACGAAGCGCAGTCCGAACAGCGCGAGCAGCGTCGCCCGCAGGTTGGGCAGCACCTCGCGTACGACGAGGTGCCCGAGCCGTTCGCCGCCGACGGCCGCTGCCTCGACGTATCCGGAGGCCGCCACGGGTGCGGCTGCGCCGGCGACCAGGCGCACCGCGTACGGCACGCCGAGGACGACCGCTGCCGTGACGACCGCGAGCCGTCCGCCGTCCGGCCAGGACAGGGTGACGAGGAGGATGCCGAGGACGGCGGGCAGCAGCATCAGGACATCCGCGGTGCGTTCGACGATCCGTCCGACGGCCGGGCGCAGGGCGCTGACCGCGCCGAGCACGGCGGCCACGGCCGTGACCAGGACGGCGACCAGGAGAGAGGTCACGACGAGTTCGCGCCCTCCGGCCAGCACCCGGCTGAGCACGTCCCGGCCCAGCTGGTCGCCGCCGAAGGGGGCGTCGCCGCCGGGTTCGGCGTAGGGGGCGGTGACGGGGACGTCGATCGCGTGCGGGACGAGCCACGGCCCGGCCAGGGTGAGGGCGATGAGCAGCAGGGCCGGGAGCACCCGCAGTGCCGGTCGGCGGCGCCCGGGGAGACGGCGCGCGGGAGGGACGGGATGTGCGGTGGATGTGGGTACGGTCATGTCCGGCCTCCCGAGGCCCAGGCGCGTACGAGGTCGGCGAGCAGCAGGACGCCGGTGATGACGGCTCCGGTCACGGCGACGACGCCGGCGACGAGCGGGCTGTCCCGGTCGGTGACGGCTCCGGCGAGGACCGAGCCGATGCCGGGGTAGTTGAAGATGGTCTCCACGACGACCGCGCCGCCCAGCAGCATGCCCGTGGAGGTGGCGATCCCGGCCGTGATGGTCGGCAGCGCGCCGGGCAGCAGATGGTGGGTGAAGATCCGGTGCCGGGGCAGCCCGTCGAGGACGGCGGTCTCGATGTGCGGCGCTGTGGACTCGTCGGCGAGCGCGGCCCGCACGATCCGGACGTTCCAGCCGATCTGCGGGATCGCCAGCGCGAGCACGGGCAGGACGAGCATCTTCCAGGAGGCGGGCGAGCCGTCGGCGTCGGTGAGAGTGACGGCGGGCAGCCAGTCGGTCCACAGGGCGAAGACCAGCATCAGGGCCACCGCGACGACGAACTCGGGCAGCGCCAGCACACCGGTGGCGCTCGCGGACACGGCCCGGTCGACCTTCCCGCCGGGCTCGGCCGCTGCCCAGCAGCCGAGGGTGACGGAGGCGACCAGGGTCACCAGGAGCGCGAGCCCGCCGAGCAGCAGGGTGTTGGGGAAGGGACGGGCGAGCAGATCGGTGACCGCCTCGCCGTGCGCCGAGGTGCCGAGATCGCCGGTCGGCAGGCCGGTCATCCACTCCCGAAAGCGCTCCGGCACCGGCCGGTCCAGGCCGAGCAGATGACGCCGCTCGGCGAGGTCGGCCGCGCTCTCTCCGCGTTCGGAGGTGGCGGTGGCCGCGTCGCCAGGCAGCAGCTCCACGGCGGCGAAGACGAACGCGAGCAGTACGGCGAGCAGCAGGGCCCGGCGCGCGAGCACCGCGGTCACGCGCAGGAGGAGACGTACGACGGCCGGGGCCGGCCGGGGCTCGTCGCCCCGGCCCGGCCCGCGTCGCACGGCCCCGATCAGCGAGCCAGCCATGCCGTCTCGAGCTGGACGCGTCCGTAACCGGGAAGGGCCGGCAGGTCCCGCACCGGCGCGGCGGCGAGGTCGATGCCGTCGGCCATGCCCCACAGCAGGTAGCCGGACTCGTCGTACTCGAACTGCTGGATCTCGTGCAGCAGCTCGGCGCGCTCCGCGGCGTCCTCGGTCGCCATCGCCTTCTCGTACGCGGCGTCGAACTTCTTGTTCCTCCAACCGGCCTCGTTCTGGCCGGAGTCGGACACCATGGTCTTGCTGGCGAAGAACACCACCGAGTCGTTCGTGCCCCAGTACGTGGTGTACAGGTCGCCCTTGAGCCAGGTCTTTCCCCAGAACGTGGCCGACTCCTGCTTGACCACCTCGACCTTCACCCCGGCCTCGCGGACCTGGGAGGCGAACAGGGTGGCCGCCTCGGCGAGGCCGGCGATGTCCTCGGTGGTCAGCAGCCTGTACGTCTTCGACAGGTCGAAATCGGCCTCCTTCAGCAGCGATCTGGCCTTGGCCAGATCCCGCTTGCGCTGCGGGATGTCCTTGGCGTAGGCGGGGTCGCCGGTGCCCAGGATGTCGTTGGCGACCGTGCCGTACCCGGACAGCACCTGCTTGACCATGGCCTCGCGGTCCACCGCCAGCCGCAGCGCCTCGCGCACCCTCGCGTCCGCGAACGGTCCCTCGGCGGTGCGCATGACGATGGGCATCGCCATGTCGTTGGGGCGGCGCACGATCTGGACGTCCCGGCGCTTCTCGGCCGTACGCGCCGCCACCGCCCCGACGTTGGAGGCGACGTCGATCTGGCCGGCGAGCAGCGCGTTGGCCATCGCCTGCGGGCTCTCGAAGATCTTGATCTCGATGGCGTCGAGGATGGCTTCACCGCCGTACCAGTCCTTGTTGCGGACCAGTCTGGCGTTGCCGGCGCGGAACCACTCCAGCTCGAACGGGCCGGTGCCGGGCGCCTTGCCCAGGTCGGAGTCCTTGGTGTCCTTCTTGAGGACGAACGTCGTCAGGCGGGTGAGCAGGGGCAGTTCGGCGTTGGCGTAGTCGGAGACCAGGACGACGGTGTCGTCGCCCTCGGCCTTGATGTTCGCGGGCTTGATGCCGGGCAGCCGGGAGGCGCCCGAGGGGGTGTTGCGCAGCCGCTTCAACGACCAGACGACGTCCTCGGCGGTGACCGGCGTGCCGTCATGGAACTTCGCCCCCTTGGCGAGAGTGAAGCGCCAGGTCCTGAGGTCGTCCGACGCCTTCCAGGAAGCGGCGAGGCGGGGGAGGGTGTTGGGCCTGGCGCCAGGGACGGTGAGCGTGTCGTACACCAGCGAGATGATCAGGTAGTCGCTCTCGTTGGCCTGGGTGCCGTGCGGGTCACGGGTGATGGCCGAGGCGCGGCCCAGCGCGCCGACCCGGAGAGTGCCCCCGGGCCGCGGCTTCTCGCTCGTCTTCGATGGCGACTTGGAGGAGGTCTCGTCGCCGCCGCCGCAGGCGGCGAGGAGTGCGGCCGCGCCCATCCCGCCGCCGGCCCACAGCACTTGACGCCTGTTCCAGTTCACGTACGCCCTCGTTCCCGTCACATGAGGAAGATTACTTAGGTGTGCCTACCCTAAGAAGATCCCGTGTGCAAGCTGTGCGGGCCATTTCGCGCCTCTGCCGGGGCGGTAAACCCGCACAGGGGGGCGCATGGCAGCGCGAGGGGCGTGATGCGGGCCTCGCGACGACATGAGGTCTAGTAAGGGTTGCCTTACCTAAATTCCGCTGATACGTTCTCGGCCGCCGAGGCACAGCAAGCCGACAGGAACGCGTTCCCGCCGCAATTCCCCCTCACCCGCACCCTGGAACGGATGACTCCGCCATGCCCACGAGAGCCGCATCCTTACGGCAGCTCGACCCGCACACCGTTGACGAGCTGACCGACACAGCCCAGAAGATCCTCGCCCACTTCGGCAGTTCGGCGGCCCGGCCCGAACTGCTCCGCCGCGTCGCGGCGTCCGCCGCCCGCCTCGGCGAGGCGATCCGCCACCACTGCCGCCCGGTCGACACCGACGACGGCCTGTTCGTCCTGCGAGGCCTGCCCGTCGACGACGGCGGCACCGGCCCCACACCTTCCAGTTGGGCCACCGCGGGCGACAGCGCGGCCGAATGGGACGTGATCCTGCTGCTGCTGGCCACCGCGATGGGCCATCCGATCGCCTGGGAGGGGCAGCAGGAGGGCCGGTTCGTGCACAACATCGTTCCCTCGCCCGGCCACGAGGACGAGCAGACCGGCGCGAGCAGCACCGTGCTGCTCAGCCCGCACACCGAGGACGCCTTCCACCCCGGCCGCGCCCACCTGCTGCTGCTCGCCTGCATGCGCAACCACGACGCCGTCGCCACTACCGCCGCCAGCGTCCGCAAGGTCCGCCTCGACGCGGACGACGTGGCGCTGCTCTCCCGCCCGGTGCTGCCGATCCTCCCCGACGACGCCTATGCCGAGGCGCAGTCGTTCGCGGAAGCGCCGCCGAAGGTCCGCGTCCTGTGGCAGACCGAGTCCGGACCGACCCTTCGCTACGACCCCGCCTACACCCCGCTGGACGAGGCGCCCGCCGACTACCGCGCCGCCTACGACCGGCTGACCGCCGAGCTGGAACGCGTGTCCGTCGCTGTCGCGCTGGAGCCCGGTGACGTCCTGGTCGTCGACAACGACCAGGTAGTGCACGGTCGGGTGCCGTTCAAGGCCCGCTACGACGGCACCGACCGCTGGCTCAAGCGTGCCTCGGTGCGCGTGCCCGGCCGCCGCAGCCGCCCGCTGTCCGAGGCGGACGAACACGGCTATGGCCAGGCCGCGCTCGTGGCCCACCTCTGATCCCGTCATCCCCTCGTACGAAGGGACCAGCCGTGACCGACACCCACCCCGCACGCACGGACGACAACCCGCCCGGCACATCCGCGGACGACAAGACCCTGCGCATCCTCAGCACCAGCGACGTCGTGGGCCTCGACATCTCCCTCGCCGAGGTGGTCGAGGTGGTGGAGCAGGCGTACCGCACCTTGGCCGACGGCAAGTCGGCCAACCCGCGCAAACTCACCGTGAAGCCCGACGACGGCCGCTCCGTCTCGTACGCCATGCTCGGCCGGGACGGCGTCCGCGAGGCCGTCGCGATCAAGACCTCGTACAAGCACGGCCTCGACAAGGGCCGTGACGAGCAGCACTACTACACGACTCTCACCCTCTACGACGACGTCACCGGCCTGCCGGTCGCGATGATGGACTGCGGCCGCATCGGCTCGCTGCGCACGCCGGCCGTCTCGGCTCTGCTCGCCCGCGAGCTGGCGGTGCCCGGCAGCAGCAGCGCGCTGGTCATCGGCACCGGCACCCAGGGCCGGCTGGCCCTGCCGTTCCTGCTCACCACCCTGCCGGACCTCGACCGGCTCATGGTCCACGGCACCCACCCCGACGGCCTCGCCGCGGTCCGCGCACAGCTGGACCACCACTTCCCCGGACGGGAGGTGGAGGTCGTCGACGACGTCCGGGCCGCCGCGGCCGGCGCCGACGTCGTGGTCGCCGCCGCCGGACAGCACACACCCGCCGCGGTCGAGGCGGCCGACCTGAGGCCGGGCGCCCTGTCCATCCTGGTCGGCCACGGCATCGCCCCCTCCACCCTGCTCAGGGCGGACCGGGTGATCGCCACCAGCGAGGCGCAGATGAAGGTCACCGGCACCGACATGGCCGACGCCGACGGCAACTTCCCGCCCGTGGACGCGGAGTTCCCGGAGGTCGTGGCGGGCCGTGCCGAGGGCCGGCGCTCGGCGGACGAGCGGATCTTCGCCTACAACAGCGGCCTCGTCGTCACCGACATCGCGCTCGGCCACCGGTTCGCGCAGCTCGCCGTTGAACAGGGCCTGGGAACGAGGGTGCCGCTGTGGCAGTGACGCACGCCGCCGGTGCCGCGGCGGGCGGCTCCGCCGGGGCCCCGCCGCTGCCCGCCCACCCGGATCCACAGCTCGACGCGATCCTGCACAGCGCGCTTCCGCATGAGCTGTCGTACGCGCTCGGTGGCCCCTTCCACCTGCTGCTGCCCGAGCGCTTCGACGCCAATGCCGCCGCATTCGACAGTGCGTTGCGCGAGGCCGGTGTCGAGGGCCGCGTGTACTACGCGAAGAAGGCCAACAAGGCCGCCGCATGGATGGACCGCTGCGCACTGTCCGGCCGGGGCGTGGACGTGGCCAGTGCCGGAGAACTGCGGGACGCGCTCGGGCACGGCGTGCGCGGCGAGCACATCGTGGTCACCGGGCCTGCCAAGGCCGGCGGTCTGCTGCGCGTCGCGGTCCTGCAGGGCTGCCTGATCGCCGTCGACGCCCTCGACGAGCTGGAGAGCGTCCTCGCGCAGGCGCGCGCCGTCACCCGACCGGCGCGCGTGCTGCTGCGGCGGCTGCCGCCGGTACAGCCGCACAGCCGCTTCGGTCTGGACGCGGGGGAGTTGGAAACCGCTCTCGCCCGGTGCGCGCAGGCCCAGGACGCCGTCGTCGTCGAGGGTTTCTCCTTCCACCTGTCCGGCTACGAACCGTCGCTGCGCGCCGCGTCGGCGGGCGAACTCGTCGAGCTGTGCCTCAAGGCCCGGGCCATGGGGCTGAGGGCGGACCGGATCAGCATCGGCGGCGGCTTCGCCGTCGACTACACGGACACGGGGCACTGGGAAAGCTTCCTGCGGGAGCAGCGGCCCGAGCACTATCACGCGGGCAGGTCCTTCGATCCGGCGGACTTCTACCCGTACCACTCGCCCGTGGCGGGCGCCGATGCGCTGCGCACGATCCTTGCCGGGGACGGTCTCGCCGGGCGACTGCGTGAGGCAGGCGTGAAACTCTTGTTGGAGCCGGGCCGGGCCCTGCTGGACAGGGCCGGATGCACGGTGTTCCGCGTGCAGGGTGTGAAGGACCGCGGCGGCTACGGCATCGTCACCGTGGACGGCAGCAGCCTGAGCCTGTCCGAGCAGTGGTTCAACAGCGAGTACCTGCCGGATCCCGTGCTGCTGCCCCGGCACGAGCCGCACGGCGAGCCGTATGCCGCCTGCGTGGGCGGTGCGACCTGCCTGGAGTCGGACATGGTCACCTGGCGCAAGGTGCGGTTCCCCACTCGCCCGGCCGTCGGCGATCTGCTGGTCTACCCCAACACCGCCGGATACCAGATGGACTCCAACGAGTCCCCCTTCCACGAACTGCCGCTTCCCCCGAAGGTCGTCCTCGACACCGCCGGCGGCACGACCCGCTGGCGGCTCGACCGCCATCCACTCGCCTGACCCCCTCCCCGACGTACCCGACTTGGAGCCCTCCGATGGACAAGGCGCTCGCGCGTCCGGCCGTGGTCAGACGTGTCTCCGACCTCATAGGCCACACCCCGCTCCTCGAGCTGTGCCGTACCGCCACGGGCGGCCGACTGCTGCTCAAACTCGAACAGTTCAACCCGACCGGCACCGCGAAGATCCGCATGGCCCGGCAGATGGTCCTCGACGCCGAGGAACGCGGACTGCTGCGCCCCGGCGGCCGTATCATCGAGTCGACCTCCGGCAACACCGGTCTCGGCCTGGCCGTGATCGCGGCCGAGCGCGGCTACACCTTCACCGCGGTCGTCGACCATCACGCCGCCGCCGACAAGCTGCGCGGCATGAAGGCACTCGGCACCGAACTCCTGTATGTCGCGGAGGAGGGCGACGAGGAGCTGGCCACCGCCGCCCGCGAGGAGTTCGCGGAGAAGCTGGCGGCCGAGAGCGACAACGCCTACTTCACCGAGCAGCACAACAACATGGCGAACGGGGAGGGTTACCGGCCGGTGGCGCACGAACTCGACGCGGCTCTGGACGGTCGTATCGACATCCTGATCGGCGCCGTGGGGACCGGCGGCGGACTCTTCGGAACCGGCGGCGAACTGCGCAGGACCGTGCCGGACGTACGGATCGTCGGCGTCGAGCCGAAGGGGTCGATCGCCTTCGGGCCCCCCGCCCACGACTACTACCAGTCCGGCACCGGCACTCCCGAGGGCGCCACCATCGGCGCCATGGTCGACTACCGTCTGCTGGACGAGGGCGCCAAGGTCGGCGACGTCGAGGCGTTCGCCACCGCACGGGTGCTGGCCCGCCGTCTTGGCCTCCTCATCGGCGGCTCCGCGGGCGGCGTGGTGTACGAGGCGCTGACCCGCATGTCCTCTCTCCCTCCGGGCACGACTATGGTCGCGCTGGTCAACGACGGAGGCGAGAAGTACCTGGACACCGTCTTCGACGACGACTGGATGAGCGCCCGGGACCTGATCGACCCGGCTGCCGAGCGGGAGATCGACGAGTTGCTGACCACACTCCGCGAGAGCTGACACCGATGCCCATACCGCTCACCACCCTCCTCCGCGACAGCCGCGCCCTGGCGACCCTGGCCGTCCCGCTCGCCCTGACCCAGCTCGCCCAGGTGGCTCTGACCACCACCGACACGGTGATGATGGGCCTGATGAGCGCCGAGGCCCTGGCCGGCGGCGGCCTGGCGCTGGTCATCTTCAACCAGCTGCGCACCATGGGCGTCGGCATGGTCACAGCCGTCGGCAACCAGGTCTCGGCCGCCTCCGCCCGCACCGAAGAGGACGAGGAACTCACCCACGAGACCAGGGAAGAGGTCCGGGACATCGTCCGCGCCGCGCTGGCGCTGGCCACCCTGTCCGGCGTCGTGGGCGCGGTCCTCATCCTGCTGATCGGGCAGGCCGTCGCCTTACTGGGCCAGGACCCCGAGGTCGTCGACACGGCCTGGCCGGTGTTACTGGCACTTGCGCCCGGCCTGATCCCCTGCCTGTGGTTCCAGGCGATACGGCAGTTCACGGTCGGCATGCGCCGCCCGCAGGCCCTGCTCCGGATCACCGTCGCCTCTGTTGCCGTGAACGCGGCCCTCGACTGGGGCCTGCTGCACGGGACCTGGATCCTGCCGGAACTGGGCCTGCCCGGCATCGGCGTCTCGACCTCACTCGTGTACACACTGACCTGCCTGGCGCTCCACGGCGCGGCCCGCCGTGACCCCCGGCTGGCCCCGCTGCTGGACGTCCGGATCTGGAAGGCCCGCCCGGCCACCCTGCGCAAGCTCACCGGCCTGGGCCTGCCCATCGCCGCGACCTACGGCTCCGAGGCCGGCTTCTTCTCCGTCGTCGCCCTGATCATCGGCACCTTCGGCAGCGCCGCCTTGGCCGCGCACACAGCCGTCAACCAGCTCATCTACATCGTCTTCCAGACGGCCGTCGGCCTGTCCCACGCCGCGTCCCTCAACGTCAGCAGGGAACTCGCACTGAACCGGACGACGGCGGCCCGACGCATCAAGAACACCGCGCTGGCGTGCGCGGCGGCAGTGATGGCGGTGGTCGGCGTCGTCTACCTCACCGTCCCTGCGTTGGTGCTGCGCCCCTTCCTCGACCCGTCGGCGCCCGAAGGGAACAGCGCGACGGACATCGCCACGAACCTCCTCCTGATCGCGGCGGTGCTGCAGTTCTTCGACTGCGCCCAGAACATCGGCGTCGGCCTGCTGCGCGGTCTCGACGACACCAGGAGCGGCTTCCGTGTCACCCTTGTCGGTTACTGGCTGATCGGCCTGCCCGCCGCCTGGCTGCTCGGCCACCTTGCCGGTCTGGGGACCGTCGGTGTCTGGCTCGGCCTCCTCACCGGCCTCGCCGCGACCGCCGCGCTTCTGCTGCGCCGCTACGATCGGGCCCTGTCCCATCGCGCCGCCGCAGAGCCGGCCGTCGCTTGAGCCCCTCCTGTGCGAGGCGAACAGACGAACCGAGGCGGACCGGCGCACGACCGCTTCAAGACCGCGTCACCGTGACTTCTCGGCGCTGTCACCCTCCGTTCCGGCCGACCAGTGTGGCCAACGCGGCTCCTCGCCCTCCGGCTTGTCGCCCAGGATCGTCACCCGCCAGCCGACCCGGCGGCCCGTGTAGTCGTTGACCGCGTAATGCTGGGTGGCCCGGTTGTCCCACATCGCGATCGCGCCCGGCTGCCAGCGGTAACGGCAGACCCGTTGCGGGCTCTCGGAGAGTTCGAACAGGTACCGCAGCAGCGCGTCGCTCTCACCGGGTGCCAGTTGCGTTATGCGCCGGGTGAACAGCCGGTTGACGTACAGGGACCGGCGGCCGGTCTCCGGGTGCGTGCGGACCACCGGATGCTCCGCCTCACCGCGGTACGGCATGGACGGGTGCTCGAAGACGTGCACCGCGGTGAGCCCGTCGAGCATCTCCCGCAGAGGCGCGGACACCGCCTCGTATGCCAGGTACTGGTTGCTCCACATCGTGTCCCCGCCGGCCGGCGGAGACTCGACGAGCTGCAGCACCGACGCGATCGGTGGAGAGGAGGAGAACGTCACGTCGGTGTGCCAGACGTCGGCCTTCGCACCGCGCTCCGAGTCGAGTACCACGAGTTCGTCGTGCCCGGGCAGCTTGGGCAGGAAGGGGTGCACCTCCAAGTCGCCGAACCAGCGGCCGAACTCCTTGTGCGCCTCGGGAGCCAGCCCCGCCGCGTCCGGGAAGAACAACACCAGGTGCTCCAACAGCAGTTCGCGCACGGCCGCGAAATCCGTCTCCGTCATCCGGTCGAGCGGCACCCCGCGCACCTCGGCGCCGAGTGCGCCGGACATCGGGCGGACCTCGAACCGGGTCCCGTCGTTCGTCATCACCACATCACCTTCCTGGGTTCCTTGATGGCCCGCGGGGGCTGCTCCCGGGCGGGACAGACAGACCGCGGACTCCTGCTGCCGGCCCACTGGCCCGCCGGCGTCGGCTGCCGGGCCGGCCGTCCGCGAGACGCGGCACCCGGCGGGCGTCCCGTCGGCCGTGGGGCGCGGTCGGAGGCCACCCACGCCGGAGGCACCACGGCCGGGAGCACTGCCGCCGGGACACGCTTTCCTCGCCCACGCGTGTCACGCCCACGCAGGTCGCTGCCGGGCCCTCGGATCCGGCAGCAGCCCGATCTGATGCAGCCGGTCCAGCGGGGTCAGCGGATGGGCTCCGAGCCCGGCCATGTTGTGCATGACCGTGTAACGGATCCGCTCGTTGGCACCCGTGTATCGCAGGGCACGCCGACCCAGCAGCCGGCCTGTCCACGACAGGTCGGTCACCATCCGTGCGGCGTTGTGGCTGGTCCGCCCCACCTGTACGAGGTCGGCGTGGCGGGCCCGCCCGTACGCGAGCAGTGCCCGGTCCACGGACGCGGCCGTCAGGTCGCCGCACTCCCGCAGCACCGCGGCCAGGCGATCGGCGTCGGCGACGGCACTGTTCATGCCCTGAGCCGCCATCGGATGCACGACATGCCCGCAGTCACCGACCAGCGCCAGTCCCGGCACGGTCAGGCGGGGCGCCAGCGCCCGGACGACCGGCAGGGTCTGACGCCGCGGCAGGGCCTCGTGGATCGCGTCCGCCAGCGGGGCCAGCGCCGGTGTGTCCCGGACCAGCGCGGCGGCCCAGCGGTCCAGCTCACCCGGCCCCGCCCCGCGCAACTCCCCGGGACCGGCCTGCGCGTACAGCCGGATCCGGCCGCCCGGAAGCGGATACCGCAACCGCAGCCCGCGCGCGGTGACGTACGCCGAGAAATCGGCCTCGGCCTCCGGTGCGCCGGTCAGTTCCATGGCGACCAGCCGGTGCGGATACTCCCGCCGGTCCAAGTCGATCCCGGCCGCCCGCCGCAGCCGGGAGGAGATCCCGTCGGCAGCCACCACCAGCGCCGCCGTCACGGTGCGCAGTGAGCCGTCCTCGGTCAGCCGTACGCCCGTGACCCGGCCGTCGGGGCACCGGACCAGTTCGTCGGCGAGCACGCCGCGGCGCAGCTCGACGGAGGGCGGCAACGCCTCGGTGAACGCGCGCAGGATGGCCGGGTAGTCGTGCGCCAGCAGCCAGTTCCCGTCGACGGGCAGCCGCCGGTAGTCCAGCGTCATCCGCGCGGTGCCGTCCTGGTCACGGGCGACCAGCCGGTCCAGGCGCAGCGCGCCCGCCCGCCCCAGCAGCCCGGACACACCCCAGTCGCCCAGCACCCGCAGCGAACCGGGCTGGAAGACCTCGCCCTTGGCCACCGGCCGGGGCCGGGGCTGCTTCTCCAGCAACAGCACGCGCAGGCCCAGCCGTCCCAGCGCGCAGGCCGCCGCCAGGCCACCGACGCCCGCGCCGCACACCACCACATCCACGTTCATCGGGTGCTCTCCTGCCGGTAGTGGGCCAGCGCCCGCAGCGCGAGGCCCTGGGTGAGCGCCGGCATGCGACAGCGCGACACGTGCCGCACGTATTCGTTGACCGGCGCGGCCGGCCATCCGCCGTCCGGCAACCGGGCCGCCAGCAGCCACCGCACGCCGGGCAGCAGTTCTCGCGGGTGCGCCCCGGCGGCCAGCAGGCCGGCCAGCGCCCACGACGTCTCCTCGACCGTGCCCGCGTCGGCCGGATCGCCGGTGCTCCAGGAGCCGTCGTCGCGCCGCGTCCGTTCCAGCCACCGCCGGGCGCGTACGGCGGCGGGGGCGTCCGCGAGACCGACCCGGGCGAAGGTCTGCAGCACCGCCGAGGTGCCGGCGGTGTGCATCCGGAACCAGACCGACTCGTAACTCCCTTCGGGTCTTTGCGCCTTGGCCAGCCAGCGCAGCCCCCGCCGTACCCGCCGGTCGTCCGCGGGCACGCCCGAGTCCAGCAGCGCGTCCAGCGCCTTGGCGGTCAGGTGCGGGCAGGGGCCGCTGTCGGCGACCCGGGTGTTGCGTACGCACGAACCCCACGAACCGCGGCTGTCCTGCTGCAGCGTGAGCCAGGTGACGCCCCGGCGGACGGCGTCGGCCTGATCGGTACCGGGGAGCCGGGCCAGCACCGAGACGGCCTCGCCAGTGCCCAGCGTTCCCGGCCGGCCCCAGAAGCCGGGCGGGCTGCCGAAGGCGGCGAACGGTTCGTGCCGCTGCAGCTTCAGCAGCAGCGCCTTCACCGGCTTCAGCCGGGGTTCGTCGCCGTAGCCCGCGGCGAGCAGACCGCGCGTGGCGTACACGGACGAGGTCAAGTCCGGCGGGCCGGTGCTCCACGACCCCTCCACAACGCCCTGTTCGTCCGTGTTCTCCTGGGCCCGCAGCCACCGCACCGCGCCCTCGACCATGTCCCGGCCGACCTCGGCGCGAGCCAGCCCCGTGACGATCAGCCCCGTCACCCAGGGGTCCTCGTACCAGCTGCCGGTGGCGCCCCCGTGCTCGTACACCTGGCGGACCACGGACAGCGCGCGCGGGCCGGCCCAGCGGGCCGGCAGGCGCCGGAAGCCGGTCGGCGGCCGGTGCCGGGCCTCGGCCAGGGCCGACGCCGACACCGTCGGCATGCGCAGGTCGAACAGTCGCCGGTACAGGGCCGGCAGCAGGGCCGGTTCGATCGGGAAGCGGGGCATGTCCCGCGGGTCGAGCCACCCGGCGTACGCGAAGAACTGGCGGCACCAGTCCACGACCTCGGGGTTCGGGATCGCTTCCAGCCCGCCGTGCCGCCGCGTCCACTCCCGTCCGGCCCGGACCCGGTCCGCCGCCGTCCGCGGCGCGACGAGGTGGAGCACGGCGGTCGCGAGCGCCGTCGGGCCCGCCTCGGACACCTGGCCCGGCACCATGCTCCAGCCGCCGTCCTCGCCCTGGGTCCGCGCCAGCCATGTGGCGCCCCGCGCGATGAGGTCCGCGGAGCCTTCGGGATCGCCGAAGTGCAGTGCACCCACCGCACCGACGGTGCCCAGTGTCGACGCCGGCGCCCCGTAGTCGAACACGCCGTCCGGCCGTTGCGCCGCGAACAGCGTGCCGGCGGCCGCGTCGATCGCATCGGAGACCTCGTCCACGAGCAGGGGAGTGGTCACGCCGCGGGATCCTTTCTCACGAGGACGGCCGGGGCGGGCGGGAACTCGTGGCCCGCACGCATCAGCTTCTGGGTGACCAGGGAGAACAGCAGAACCGGCACCAGGACGGCGGTGGCCGTCACCGACCCCCGGGCACCGGCGAGGACGGCGGCGGCCAGCACCAGCCGCTCCGCGACCAGCACCTCGTGGGCCCGCAGCGCGGACCGGGCGTCGATCACCGGACCCGACCGCAGCAGCGGTACGAACGCGGCCGTGCCGCAGCCCGCGGCCACGGTGAGCAGAGACACCTGCCCGGCCGCGTCGCGCGGAGCCCATCCGGCGGACGAGGCGACCAGCGCCAGCCCGCCCGCGTACAGGGCGAGGGCCAGCCGGACCGCGCGCCGCACGCCGTGCCGCACCGGCACGGACCGGTATCCGCCGGTCCGGTCGCCGTCCACGTCCCGTACGGTGCCGACCAGGTTCGACGCGGTGTCGTGCAGCAGGAGTCCGGCAGCCACCGGCAGCAGCGACCAGGGCGGCGCAGGCCGTGCGATCATCGCGCCGATCACGACGGCGAGGGCGGTCAGCGCGCCCCGGGACACGTTCCCGGACAGGCCGCGCTTCTTGAAGACCCGGCTGTAGCCGACGATGCCGGCCATCGCGATCAGGAACAGCGGCAGGACGGCCCAGTTGGCGGTCACCACCAGGACGGCACTGGCCGCCGCGCACGCGACCCCGCCCGCGAGCGCCGCGTCCGCCGACAGCCGTCCGGAGGGGATCGGCCGCTGCGGCTTGCCGATCGCGTCCAGCCCCCGGTCGAACCAGTCACCCAGATAATGCCCGGAAAGCCAGCCCAACGCCGCC
The DNA here is from genome assembly GCF_030816915.1 of Streptomyces sp. B3I8. Classification (NCBI taxonomy): domain Bacteria; kingdom Bacillati; phylum Actinomycetota; class Actinomycetes; order Kitasatosporales; family Streptomycetaceae; genus Streptomyces; species Streptomyces sp. B3I8. Next base: position 7,480,036 of record NZ_JAUSYN010000002.1, read on the forward strand.
GCGGCCGCGGCGACCACCGGCCGCCGCACACCGGCGCCCCCGGCCCAGGCGGCACCGGCCAGCCCGAGCAGGGCAGGGTAGCTGGTCGTGTACGGACGCCAGGTCTGCACATGGGCGAGGACGGTCGTCCGGCCGCGCCTCCACCGGCCCGCCACGGCTAGCGGTCCCGGCGCACGGTGAGGTCCGCGATCACCGAGAGCAGCCCGTGCGCGTCGCCGCGGGGCAACGGGGCCAGCGCCGCCCTCGCCTGCGCGATCTCGGCGTACGCCTGGGTCCGGGCGAGGTCGAGGGCGCCGGTCGCGACGACCACCTCGCGCAGCACGGCGAAGGTTCCCTCCGGAGTGAGCCCGCCGCCGAGGACCTGCTCCAGACGGCGCCTGTCGTCCGGGCCGCCGGCCTGATGGGCGAGCAGCACCGGGAAGGTCGGACGCAGATTGGCGGCGTCGCTCGTGCCGGGCTTGCCGGTGACGGCCGGGTCCGCGAGATACGGCAGCAGGTCGTCGTACATCTGGAAGGCCAGCCCCAAGTGGCCGGCGAAGACGGTGACCGCCTCGGTCTCCTCCGGCGAGCCGCCGCTGAGCAGCGCACCGGCCCGGCAGGCGGCCCGAAGCAGGGCCCCGGTCTTCAGCGAGGCCATCTCCCGGTAGTCGTCCAGGCCGCCCTCGCCGGGCCACGCGGCGGCCAGCTCCGCCTCCTGGACCTGTCCCCGGCACAGGTCCTCGCCGGCCTCCGCCAGCACCCGGACCGCGCCCAGCACAGCAGTGTCCGGCACCCCGAGCGCGGCACACTCGGCGACCGCCGAGAACACCCGGAACAGCAGTGCGTCCCCGGTGGCGATCGCGTCCGGCACACCGTACAGCGCGTGCACGGAGTCCTGGCCGCGCCGCAGGTCGTCACCGTCGATGACGTCGTCGTGGATCAGCGAGGCGACGTGCAGGTACTCCACGGCCAGCGCCGCCGGGACCACCTCGTTGCGCGAACCACCGGTCGCCTCGGCGGAGGTCACCAGCAACAGCGGCCGCAGCAGCTTGCCGGGGGCGAGAAGCGCGTAGCGGGCGATCTCGTGCATCCGGTCCCCGCCGGCCGGCCAGCGGACGTCGAGCTCCCGGCGCAGCGCCCTGGCCGCCGGGGACAGCGTGACCTCCCGCACCGCCGTCCGCGCCGCCACGGCCTCGGCGGTCATCCGGCACACTCCGGCGCCGGGCCCTCCTGAGCGGTGCCCTCCTGAGCGGTGCACTCCTTCGCGACGAAATCCTCGGCGAGCGCCAGAACGGCGTCGTTGGCCTCGGGGGTCCCGGTGCTCACCCGCACGCCCGCGCCCGCGATCTCACGCACCACCACACCATGGGCCGCCAGATGATCCACGAACGCCTTGTTCCGCTCACCGAGCCGCAGCCAGAGGAAGTTGGCACCGCTGGGTGGCACCTCCAGTCCCAGGTCCAGCAACCCGGCCCGGACCCGGTCCCGCTCCCGGGCGACCTCGGCACATCGCTCCCGCATCGCGTTCTCGGCCTCCAACGCGGCCATCGCGGCGGCCTGCGCGACGGTGCTCACCCGGAAGAACGGCGTCATCCTCCGCAGCGGCCCGACCACCGTCTCCGCACCGGCCAGATGGCCGACCCGCAGTCCGAGCAGCCCGTGCGACTTGGAGAACGTCCGCACGACCGCGATCCGTTCGTCACCTCCCGCCAGCGCCATGGCGTCGGCGAGTTCGCCGGGACCGGCGAACTCGCGGTACGCCTCGTCGACCAGCACCAGCACGTGCGGCGGCAGCGCGGTCACGAAGTCCCTCAACCGGTTGTGCCCGAGCACCTCGCCCGTCGGGTTGTTCGGGTTGCACAGCAGCACCACCTTGGTACGGTCCGTCACGGCGGCGGCCATGGCGGCCAGGTCGTGCTTCTGACCGGTCAGCGGCACCGCGACCGGTTCGGCGCGGGCGTTGCGGATCAGGAGTGGATACATCTCGAACGACGGCCAGGCGTACAGCACCTCGGTGCCAGGCCCGGCGTGCGCGGTCAGGAACTGCTGGAGCAGCGCGCCCGACCCCGGGCCCGCCACGACCCGGGCAGGCGGCAGGCCGAGCCGGCGCGCCAGTTCCTCGGTGAGCCCGGTGGCGAGCGCGTCGAGGGTGAGGTTGACGCGCTCACTCGCCTCGCGGACCGCCCGGGCCACTCCCGGTAACAGTGCCGAATGGTTTTCGTTGAGAGAGAGTTCGTAGATTGCCGGATCCACGAGGTGGCCTTCCTGTCGACGTGCCATGGGGCATGGAGAAGGCAGCCGCGACCGCATGCTGATGACGGCGCGGTAAAAGGAATGCGCGCTGTGAAATGAGGGCTGGCGTGGAGGATTCGGTGGGGGAGACCGGAGGGTGAGAGAACAGGCGTGAGAGGGGGGCACTGTTCCGTCGGCCGGCTTGAAGAGTGCCGACTCCTTCAGTCTGACCATGACACGGCTCCCCGCGCAACCACCGGTCCGATGAAACCCGGAAAGGGTGATTTGTTCCGGATGGGGCGGCAATTGGAGAATCGGCGCGTGGGGCACTGTGGGCGGTCAGGGAATGTTTTCCCCTGTCGCGGTGTGACCTTCGCCATGTTTATTCTGCGGCGGGAGGCCTCGCGGGGGAAAGCTGGGCGAGCTGCGGCCGGGCAGGCGAAAGGCGGCAGCTGCGTTCACTCGTGCCGGTCTGATCTGGCGTGATGCCGGGCGCGGTCGGTGCCGGGCGGGTGGCAGTGACGGTGTCGCCGGCACCGTGCGGCGGTCGGGCGCGGGCGCGGCCGTCGGTGCTGCCGCACTCCTGACAAAGGAGTGGGTTGCTGATACCACGGAATCGGTGATGCGCACGCTGCCGAAGACGATGGCTGATTTCTCGTCCATCGTCCGAAAACAGGCCCCCACTCTCCTCTCACGACCTTGCCGCGGAATCGCCTCGACCACGACGCGCGAGCCGTTCACCGCGGATCATCGCGGTTTCGGGCGTCTTCACGGCCTGCCGGTGGAGGCGTATGACCAGTGTGCCCTGCGGCTGATATCACCCGGCTACCGGTCAGGAAAGGATGTGGAAACCACTGTGCCTCGACACCGGAACATCGGCGCCGGCAGGGAAACGGGTGGAGGAGGGCAGCCGCCGGACCCGGAGGGCCGACTGCTGCCCGGCCGTCTCTCCCGTCTCCCGTCGCCCGGAGGTCGGCTGTGGCCCTGGAGGTCGGCTTCGACCTCGGTTCGGTGGCGGGCACGGGGCCGAGCCGAGGCCCTTGTCGGTCTCAACCCCCGTCGATCCCGCGCGGGCCTTCCGCCGGCCCCGGTGGGCGCGCGCCGCGGAGAGGCGCGACGGATGCCGGGCCGGTCACAGCTCTGCCATGGCCCGCAGCTCCGCCGTGGTGTTGCGGTGCGGGAACGGTTCCTCGGGCACCGGTACGTCCAGGGCGCGGCACAGTGGCCCCCATCCGTCGGCGGGGGACCAGTCGACCAGCCGGTCGGCCGGCACGTGCGAGCGCACCTCGTCGTTGTGCGCTTCATAGGCGGCTTTGGCGGCGCTCTCGTCGGACCACGCGGTCGTCAGATGCTCGACAGTCGTGAGGCGGCCCAGTTCGATGATCCGCGCGTCCGCGTGCTCCGGGTGCGCCAGGTGCCGCTCCAGCACGGGGACAACCGTCTGCGAAAAACTGCGCCACCATTCGTCGGTGTCACGGGCCGAAAGCACCACGAGCGCCTCCGGGAATACGCTCTGCAGCTCACGCCAGAACGCCGACGTCGGGCCGCCGACCGCGGCACCGTAACCGTCGAAAAGACTCTCCCAGCCGGACGAGGGGCTTCCTTCCGCGAAGGCTTGTTCCCACGGCGGGACATGCTCGGGGCGCTGGGTCACCTCAAGCATGTGGTAGCACTTCTGGCCCAGCAGTACGCTCAGGCCGAGATGGAGAGAGAATGTACCGGTGCGTCCGATTCCTGCTCCGATGACTCGTAATGACACTGGCGATCTCCGTTCGTTTCGGCGCAGTCGGCTGGAATTTACGAGAAGCGACCTTGCTCTGTCAATGAATGACGATTTCACGAAGCGGAGAATTTTTTGCAGGCGATCGGGTTTGACTTCAGGTAAGGGAGAATTTGTCCCTCGCTGAGACGGTTACCGGATGGAAACGCAGACGGGAGAGAATTCAAGCCAGGGCGGCGCGCGAGGGGCCCCCTTGACATTCCGAGGAAGGCTGGGCAACTCTCGTGGGAAGGTAAGTCTGCTACTCCGTGACGTGCGGACGGGCGAGCAGGCGGGAGCCGCCCGCGTGAATTGTTCGCGGCATTGTCCGCACCGGAATAAGAGTCACCGCGTCCGTGTGCCCGGCCCGGACACCCGTGAATGCTCTCCGACACACGATGACCAGGCATTCCTCGACGACGGACCGATGACGCGGATGCGCCATTCCAGAGGTGGGACGCCGTGCCGGCACAGCCCTTAGTCCACTGCGACCAGGAGAAAGGAGGAGCAGTTGCAGCCGACGAGTCCGCGACTGCTTGACCAAGTCAATGACACGATGCACGCCGGAGCGCGTGCTCTTTGGGATGTGCAGCGGCCCGACGGGGTTTTCGACTACGGGGCGGAGGGATGGACCTCGGTCCTGGCCACAGTGGGTGCCGTCTCCGCGCTGCACTGTGCCGATCCCGTGCGGTCCGCGAGCCTTGTCGAAAAGGGCGTGGAGTGGCTGTGCCGCAACCAGGCCGCCGACGGCGGCTGGAGCACCATTCCCCACACGCCGACCGAAGCCGGTCCCACCGCGGTCGCCGCCGCGACCTTGCAGCAGCTCGCGCCGGAGCGGGCGGGCGAGGCTGTCCGTGCGGCGCGGTCGTGGCTCGAGGATTTCGGCGGGCTGGAAGCGATTCCTCATCGGGAGATGGCTGCGGTGTGCCGGCGGTTCTACGCCCGTGCCGGCTGGCTCGACCCCGAGGACCTTCCGCGGCTTCCTCTGGAACTCGCCGCCTTTCCCCGGCTGTTCCGTGAGCTGCTCGACTTCCGCGCCCCTCTCGTCGCCGCCGCGGCGCTCGCCCAGGCCCGTAGTCGTCCGCAGGGCCCGGTGCGGCGGGTGCTCAACCGGGTGGGCACGCCCCCCGCGCTGCGGCTGATCCGGCAGATCTATGAACACGAGGGGATGACGGGGGAGTTCAGCGAGGATCCCTGGGCGGCCGGCCTGACGTGCGAGGCACTGTCACGCTCCGGTGCGGCACCGGATCTGGTGGCGTCGACTGTGGAATGGCTGCGGTCGAAGGCGAATCCGGACGGTTCGTGGAACATGATGCCGCTGGATCTGACATGGTCGGTCTATGCCGTCGAGGGCCTGGTGGAGGCCGGTTACAGCGCCGACCCACGGCTGGCTTTGTCCCGGTCGCTGTTCCACGACCGTCAGCAGGAAAGGCCTTTCACCGCTTTCGGCTGTCCGGCGGGTTTCTGGGGCTGGTCCTCGCCTCATGGCTGGCCGGCCGCGGTGGAGACCGCCGAGATCACGTCCGCGCTGGCGTGCATGCCGGAGGGAGGCAAGGACGAGCACGTCGCCCGTGGTGTGGCGTGGCTGCTCGCGCAGCAGGATGGCCGGGGATCGTGGAGTCTGTGTGTCCGTAACACCAGGGTCGACAACTGCGGCCCCTGCCCGCACACCACGGCCCAGGCCCTGGTCGCGCTGCTGAACGCGGGAGTGCCCGCGGACGGCCGGGTCGTGCGGGCGGCGGTGCGCTGGCTGCTGGCCGGCGGGCGTCCGGACGGCTCGTTCGACTCGGTGTGGTACCGCAGTTACACCTCCGGTACGTCGGTGGTGCTGGAGGCGCTGGTGAAGGCGGGGGCCGGCGGGCATCCCGTCGCCCGGCGGGCCGCGGAGTGGCTGGTGCGCACCCAGCGTCCGGACGGTTCGTGGAGTACCGGGGACGGGATCACGCCGGGAACGGTGGAGGAGACTGCGTGGGCGGTGTGCGCCCTGCTGGCCGGCCGGCGCGGCACGGATGACGAGGCGGTCCGCCGGGGTGTCGTCTGGCTGCTCGCGCAGGGAACCGACGGCCGGTGGCCGCAGGCACCGGTCAGCGAGTTCATCCGTGGCGCATCACGCTTCCCGAACGGCGGACTGACCAACGGCCTCGCGCTGCGCGCCCTCGCGGCCTTCCTCGACGCTTACGGGCACCGGGCCGTCTGACGCGCGGTGGGCGTTGGCTGGTGTGTCGGGTGCCGGCCGGGGCTGGTGTGCTGCCGGTTCGTCCCGTCGCCGGCGCTGCGTGGGCGCGGTCCTCCACGTCTCCTCCGTCCAATGACGTCCTCCTCGACGTCGGTGCCCCATCGGGCACTGCTCCATCGGTCACTGCCTCGTCGAGGGACGCCGGGCACGACGCATCGCCGGGGTGATCGACGAGACCGATCAGTGCGGCGAGACGGCGGCCGGCCGCCAGCGGACCGGCGGCCTCTGACTCCAGCCGTGCGTGCTCGACCAGCGGTCGCGCCGACGACTCGGCATCGACGTGGCGGGCATCGATGGACGGCAGGAGCGTGGCGAGCAGTTGAGCTGCTGAGCCCGGCGATGAACAGCTGCTGGATGAGCTGCACCCGCGCCACGGCCGAGGCCGGGCAGAGGCGCCGGCCGCCGGTGGTGCGCCGCGGCTTCAGCCGCCCCTGCTCTTCGAAGCCCTACGGCCACCTGAACGTCGAGGAGGGCGCCGACGTCTACGGCATCCACACCGCCTCCGCCCAGGGCTCCTCCGACATCCATCTGTTCTCGGTCGGCCGCGACGGCGCCACCGTCACGATCGTCCGCCGGGCCCGGCTGGGCACCTCCAAGGACGCGGAGGTGGCGGGTTTCAAGACCACGACCGTCACGGCGGTGAACAAGCTGTACCGACCCTTCAGGGCGCCCAGGACTTGAGCATGTCCCTCATGCTGTCCGTCAGGGCGAACTGCAGCAGCGGGCCGTAGGTGACCCGGCCGACGCCGAGGCGGCGGAAGCGCTCGAGGTCGTGCTTGACGGGGTGGGCCGTGGAGTTCACGGGTACGCCGACCGCGCCGGTCACGGCGGCGAGCAGCTCGTCGTCGTCCTGGATGCCCACCGGGTAGACGCTGTCGGCGCCGGCCTGTTCCAGTGCACGCAGCCGCTCGATCGCCTCGTCGAGGACACCGGAGGCGTCCTGCGCGTGCAGGAAGAGGTCGGTGCGCCCGTTCACCCAGAGCGGGACCCCCGCGTCGTCGGCCGCCGCGCGCAGGCCGGCGACGAAGGCGGCGTGCTCCTGGGTGCTGCGCACGCGGCCGCCGTCGGAGTGGACGGTGTCCTCGATGTTGAGGCCCACCCCGCCGGCCTCGACGAGCCCGGCGACGAGGTCGGCGGGCTTCTGCCCGTACCCGGCCTCCAGGTCCACCGACACCGGGACGTCGACCGCCGCGATGATCGGTGCGACGGCGGCGATGACCTCCTCGAAGGTCTGCCCCTCGTGGTCGTCGGCGCCGCGGGAGTCGGCGAGGGGGTGGCTGCCGATGGTCAGCGCGGGGAATCCGGCGGCCACTGCCGTGCGCGCGGACCAGACGTCCCAGACGGTCGGCAGCACGAGCGGCCGGTGCCGGGCGTGCAGCTGCTTGAGGCGTTGAGCGCGCTCAACGGTGGTGTGGAGGGTCATGCGGTCAACGCTACCCCGGCACCGCCGACCATCGGACGGACGACGGGCGTTCACCGCTCCCGCACGTCACCTCAGGTGCGAAGTGCGGTGCGGAGGAGTGCGCCGCCCTGACGCGCCGTCGTACCCGAGGGCGCGTCAGCGTCCCACGCGGCGGCGCGTGCCGGATCGCGCGAGGGCGCCCGCAGCGCGCAACGGCACCCGGGGTGCGCACGGGTGCGTCCACTCGGTCCGCGCGCCCCCTGCCCCGGCGCGAACGGCAGGGGCAGGGTGGGCGGAAGCCCGGGGGGAAGCCGCCCCGGCGCGCCGCCTCGGAAGGGCTGGGTGGTTCCGGTGGACGAGGGGCGTGACGAGGTCCGTCTCGACGGTCGCGTGGTCGTGGTGACCGGCGCGGGGAGGGGACTGGGCCGGGAGTACGCGCTGCTCCTCGCGGCGCGCGGCGCGCAGGTCGTGGTCAACGACGTGGGGAGCGCGACCGACGGGCACGGCACGTCACCCGTGCCCGCGCAGGCCGTGGTGCAGGAGATCCGGGCGGCGGGCGGGCAGGCGCTGGCGGACGGGCACGACGTTGCCACCGCGGCCGGCGCGCACGCCCTCACCGCGGCCGCGCTGGAGCGGTTCGGGCGACTGGACGCCCTGGTCAACAACGCGGGCATCTCGATCCTGCGCCCGCTGGCCGAGCTCACCGACGACGAGTGCCGGCGGGTGCTGGACACGCACGCGGGCGGGACGCTGAACATGCTGCGGGCCGTGTGGCCGCACATGGTCGCGGCCGGGTACGGGCGGATCGTCAACACCTGCTCCGACGCCCTGTTCGGCGACACCGGGCTCAGCGCGTACGCCGCGGGCAAGGGCGCCGTGCTCGGCCTGACCACCTCCGCGGCAGCCGAAGGAGCCGCCCACGGCATCAAGGTCAACGCGGTCGTACCCGTCGCCGCGACCCGCATGTCCCTGGAGGCGGTCCGGGACGACGCACGCACGACCGCGCTGCTGACCGACCTGTTCCCCGCCCGGCACGTCGCCCCGGTGGTGGCCCTGCTGGCCCACGAGGACGCCCCCTGCACCGGCCACCTCCTGCACGCGGCCGGCCGCCGCACCGCCCGGATCTTCCTGGGCGCCACCGAAGGCGTCGTGTGGACGCACGACCCCACACCGGAGGCGGTCCGCGACGGCTTCGCGCGGATCAGCGACACCGGGACGTTCCGCACACCGGCGAGCGTCAGCGAGTCCATGGGCTTCTCCCTGGCCCGGCTGGGCGCCGGGGCGGCCGGGACACCCGTCCTCGACCTCACGACCCCGGCCGACCGCGCATGACGCGCGCCCGCCCGCCCCGCGCCGCCCGCCACGGCTCCGGGAGGGACCCGTGCCCCAGGACATGACCTTCGGCCTCCCCGCCGCCACGCAGACCGGCCCCGGCCTCGAAGGTGCCCGCCGGCACCACCTGGACTGGGTGCGCCGCATCGGCCTGGCCGCCGACGAACGCTCGTTGGCCTGGTACGTCTCCTGGGACATGCCGCGCCTGGCCGCGCTCGGTTTCCCGCACGCCCGGGGCCCGGCCCTGGACCTGCTGGCGGACGCGATGGGCTTCTTCTTCGTCTTCGACGACCAGTTCGACGGCCCCCTCGGCCGTGACCCCGCCGAGGCCGCCCGCGTCTGCCAGGTGCTGATCGACATCGCGCACGGCGCCCCGCCGCCGCCCGGCGCCGACCCCTGCACCACGGCGTTCGCCGACATCCGGGCCCGCAGCACCGCCGGCGCCCACCCGGCCTGGACCGCCCGTACCGCCCACGAGTGGGAGTACTACTTCGCCGCGCAGGCCCACGAGGCGCGAGGCCGCCTGCGCGGCACCCCGGCGGACCTCGCCACCTACATCGAGGTCCGGCGCGGCATCGCCGCCACCGACCTGCCCCTCTCCCTCGGGGAACGCGCGGCCGGTCTCACCGTCCCCGCCTCCGCCTTCCACAGTCCCGAGCTGCGCCTCATGCGTCGGGCCGCCATCGACGTCACCCTGATGTGCAACGACGTGTACTCCCTGGAGAAGGAGGAGGCCCGCGGCGACATGGACAACCTCGTCCTCGTCCTGGAACGGGCCCGCCACCTCACCCGTGGCGAAGCCCTCACCGCGGCCCGCGACGAAGTGGACCGGCGCGTGCGGCGCTTCCACCGCCTGGCCGCACAGGTCCCCACTGTCGGCGCGCAACTCGCCCTCACCGAACGGGAACAGGCCGACGTCGCCGCCTACGTCCGCGTCATGGCCGCCTGGATGAGCGGCTACCACACCTGGCAGACCGGGACCCACCGCTACCGCGAGGCTCCCCGGGTCGTGCCTCCTTCGGGCCCGGGCCACCTCGACCAGCTCCTGCACACCGGCCCCCACCGCCCGCCACACCCCGAACCGGGAACCTTCCCGCCTCGGTGACGGGCCCACTCCGCACCGCCGCCGCTCTTGCCGGCGACGGGCGACACGGCAGGGATCAGACGGGGAACCGGTTCGTGCCGACGGCCACCTCGTGTGGGACGCGTCGCCACTGCTCCTCCCCTCCGGACAGGGGCTGGGCCGGGCCCCAGGTCGGCTGGTGCGCGGTGGTGACGTGGTGCAGCAGGCGGACGAGCCGGGGACCGGCGGTGGCGGCGCCGTCCGGAACGGCGGGACCGTGGGCGGCGCGCGGTTCGGCGGAGCGGGCCAGTTCGCTCTTGTAGGAGCCCACGGCGACGGCCCCACCACCCTGCCCAACCGCTCCGCCGCCGACACGAGCTGTACGCCCTGCGCATCGACGCCGTCGCCGGGGCGAGCGGTCACATCGACGCCGTCGCCGTCGCCGTCGCCGACCGCACCCGCACCGACACGGTCACCACTGTCCACCGCCTCGGCCGGGCCGGGTCCGGGAGCACCGGCCGCCGGCCGCACGGCAGCGGGACATCGCCGCGCTCGCGGATGCCGGCCGGACGCGGGAGCGGCCACGGACAGCTCCCGGATGTCTTGACAACATGATTGGTCTGGACCAAGTTGAACGTGCTGCGCCCCTCCAACTCCCCTGATCCCGGAGGCCCTTGTGGACCGCGCTCGACGACCCAGATCCGTTCTCGCCGCGCTCACGGCCGCCCTGCTGACCGTGCCCGCACTCACCGCGCTCTCGTCGCCCGCCGGCGCGACGGACGCGGACCTCGCGGTCAACGGGGGCTTCGAGTCCGGCCTGACCGGGTGGACCTGCACGGCCGGCACGACCGTCGACTCACCGGTGCACGGCGGACGTTCCGCGCTGCAGGCCGTCCCGGCCGGCAGCGACAACGCCCAGTGCACCCAGACGGTGACCGTCCAGCCCGACGCCCAGTACACCCTGTCCGGGTACGTCCGCGGCTCCTACGTCTACCTCGGCGCGAACGGCACCGGCACCACCGACGTCTCCGCCTGGGCCCAGTCCGCCCCCGACTGGCAGAAACTGAGCACCACCTTCCGCACCGGCCCCGCCACCACCAAGGTCACGATCTACACCCACGGCTGGTACGGCACCGGCGCCTACCAGGCCGACGACATCACCCTCGTCGGCCCCGGCGGCAGCGGCACCGGCCAGCCCCCCGCCGCCCCGGCCGGCCTCAAGACCACCTCCGTCACCTCGTCCTCCGTCGGCCTGTCCTGGTCGGCGGTGACCGGCGCGACGAACTACGCGCTCTACCGCGACGGGGCCCGGATCCATACCGTGACCGGCACCTCGGCGACCGTGTCCGGCCTCGCGGCCTCGACCGCGTACAGCTTCCGGGTGACCGCGGTCAACGCCGCCGGCGAGTCCGCGAAGTCCGCAGCCGTCACCGCCACCACCAACGCCGGTACCGGCGGCAGCCCGTCCGACCTGCCCGCCCACGCCCTCGTCGGCTACCTGCACGCCAGCTTCGCCAACGGCGCCGGCTACACCCGCCTCGCCGACGTCCCCGACAGCTGGGACGTCATCGACCTGGCCTTCGGCGAGCCCACCTCGGCCACCTCCGGGGACATCCGCTTCAACCGCTGCCCGGATGGGGGCACCTCCCGCACGAGCGAAGCCGAGAGTGGGGGAGAATGCCCCGGCGAGGAGAGCGACGCCGACTTCAAGGCCGCGATCAAGGCCAAGCAGGCCGCCGGCAAGAAGGTGCTGATCTCGATCGGCGGCCAGAACGGCCAGGTCCAGCTGACCACGACGGCCGCCCGGGACGCCTTCGTCTCCTCCGTCTCGAAGATCATCGACACCTGGGGCCTGGACGGTCTGGACGTCGACTTCGAGGGCCACTCCCTGTCGCTGAACGCCAACGACACCGACTTCAAGAACCCCACCACGCCCGTGGTGGTGAACCTGATCTCGGCCCTGAAGACCCTGAAGGCGAAGTACGGGACGAAGTTCGTCCTCACGATGGCCCCGGAGACGTTCTTCGTCCAGAACGGCTACCAGTTCTACGGCACCGGCAAGTGGGGCGGCCAGGACCCGCGCTGCGGTGCCTACCTCCCGGTCATCCACGCCCTGCGCGACGACCTGACCCTGCTGCACGTCCAGGACTACAACTCTGGCCCGATCATGGGCCTGGACAACCAGTACCACTCCATGGGCGGCGCCGACTTCCACATCGCCATGACCGACATGCTGCTCACCGGCTTCCCGGTGGCGGGCGACCCGAACAACGTCTTCCCGCCACTGCGCCCCGACCAGGTCGCGATCGGCATGCCGGCCTCCACGAACGCGGGCAACGGCTACGTCTCCCCGGCCGAGGTCACGAAGACCCTGGACTGCCTGACGAAGAAGACCGACTGCGGCTCGTACTCCACCCATGGGACCTGGCCGACGCTGCGGGGCCTGATGACGTGGTCGATCAACTGGGACCGGTTCGCGAACGGGGAGTTCCAGAAGACCTTCGACGGCTACTTCGGCTGAGCCCGGCACAAGGCACGGGTCGCGAGGCACAAGGCAGGGCGGCCGGGCCGGGGTCGTGCCTGCAACCCTGCCGAGGATCAGGCCGGCGGCGGCCGAAAAGCCAAGCTGACCTCGCGCTTTCATGAAGCGGGCTGTCCGGCAGGCGGTCAGGAAAGCAGAAAGCGCCTCTGACCAGCAAGAATGAGGATTGTCTAGGTCCTTGTTCCCGCTGAAGTCAGAGGCACTTCCCAGGTGAAGCGCCCTATCGGGTCCTATCCCCGTGTTCGCGTTCAGGACGACGGCCGTCAGGTCGTTACCCAGCCCGGGTCGGTCCTGCTCGTCGAAACAGTCCGCACGATCGGCCTTGACCGGGCCATATCCGCAGCTCTGGCTCCGTGGCGGAAGCCGCGGGCCGTCCACGATCCCGGCAAGATGCTTCTGGACGTTGCTCTGGCAGTCGCTCTCGGCGGGGACTGCCTCGCGGACGTGGCGATGCTGCGGTGTGAGCCGGCCGTGTTCGGCCCGGTCGCTTCCGACCCGACCATCTCCCGCCTGATCGGCACGCTCGCTGCCTCCGGCGAGGAAGCCCTGCAGGCCATCCGGCCCGCGCGGTCCGAAGTCCGTGGCCCGGTCTGGTCGTTGGCGGGCAAGAACGCCCCGGACGCCGACGGACAGGTCACGGTCGACCTCGACGGCGTCCTCGTGATCGCGGCTTATCGTCCGGAAGGAGCGGCCGCATCCCGGGGCCCAGTTGAGGATCACGGACGCGGACGGCATGCGGATCACGACCGGCCGGCAGCGGATCCTCCGCCTCAACCGGCACTGACCCTGAACAGGTGAGATCACCACCGCGCTCGGACGACTCGCGCTCCTGCCCAGCCCAGGCTGACCAGCAGACTTCCCGTCCCGACGAAAGCACCACCCGATCCCGGGCAGTGGAACCCGGCGCCCACCCGACGCGACAGCCGGGCCGCCGGCCTGCCCACCATCAGCTCCAGAAAGCAGGACGTCCACCGACTCCGTCGGCGGACCTTCGCGAAAGATCGAGGCTGACGGCTCTCTGGTTGCAGCCCTCATCGCTCGGTAGCAGACTTGAGAGTGAGATTTCCGACCGATTCCCTGCGTCCGTAATGGGCTGATTGATCCGTACGGAATGGGTGCGGTGCTCGGCATCATAATTCGTTCCTCGATCGCGTGATCATGATGCAGTCCCAAAAGGTTCGAAAATCATGACGACTATCCGTGATTCCAGCGGTATCTCGTTCGAGGCGCCATCACCCGTTCGTCTCGAAGCTGATAGCAGGGGGATTGATTCGGCGGTTTCGGCGTGGACCGCGAACGGGTATGAGGTCACGATCGACAGGGGACCTTTTGCCGATCCGCTTACCCAGTATGGCGCACATCGTGAGTACGTCACTTTGCGCGAATCGGTAAGCGGGCGTGACGTTCGTATCGTTGAGTTCGTCGACAGCGATGGCTCCATGGTGGCCGGTGCACATTTTCCGCATAGGCTTGATGGCGGAACAGGGGAAATTGCTGATCCGATAACAGTGATCGTCAGGCTGGATCCTGGGTCTTCAAGAGATGTGGCTCTAAGCATTATCCGAAGCATCCGATTTCCTGTCGCGGGAAACGAAAGAGGAGAATGACATGGCGCAGGCAACTGTCACTGCCTTTCCCGAGGTTGCGAAACTGCCCACCGTCGACGTCGGGGATACGGCAAAAGGGTTGGACGCAGTACAGGGATTCCTTTCCCGATTCGGCTATCTGCCGAAGAGTCACAGAACGAGCAAGGTCGACGAGACCACCTCTCGTGCGCTGAAGAAGTATCAGGAATTTCACGGTATCGCGACAACTGGCGCGTTCGACGAACACACGCGTACGCTGATGACGCAGCCGCGGTGTGCCATGGCCGATCTGCGTGATGGCATAGAGTTCGCCACCACATGCGGTTGGACCCGTCGGAATCTCACCTTCGCCTTTGACACTGGGACCGACGACATCACAGGATCCCAGGAGTTCGACGCCGTCCGTAACGCCTTCAACTCGTGGGCGGGCGTTGTCGGATTCACCTTCAATGAGGTCGCGACGAATCAGAGCCCTGACATCCTGATCGGATGGCGGCCGGCGAACGACCCTGATCACAGCATGGTCGGCGGTGTTCTCGCGCACTCCGACTTCCCGCCGGGTTGCGGAGTCGTCACAAACGGCAGCCTGCCGAAGCCCGTTCACTTCGATGACTCGGAGAACAGCTGGAGCATCGGATCCGCAGTGGGTTCCTTCGATGTGGAGTCGGTCGCTCTGCATGAACTCGGTCACATACTGGGTCTAGGTCACTCAAGTGTGTCCGGAGCTGTCATGGCGCCATCGATCGGGCCGAACTCAACCAAGAGAACTCTCACTCAGGACGACATCGATGGCGTACGCAACCTGTATGCCCCCAGTGCGTGGTCGGGGTGGGAGTCTCTGGGTGGCGTCATCACCAGTAACATCGCGACCTGTGTGAACTCGGATGGGCGGATGGAGTTCTTCGCTCGCGGCACCGACAACGCCGTCTGGCATCAGTGGCAGACGGCTCCGAGTAATGGCTGGTCGGGGTGGGAGTCTCTGGGTGGCGTCATTACGAGCGACATCGCGACCTGTGTGAACTCGGATGGGCGGATGGAGTTCTTCGCTCGCGGTACGGATGGTGCGGTGTGGCATCAGTGGCAGACGGCTCCGAGTAATGGCTGGTCGGGGTGGGAGTCTCTGGGTGGCGTCATTACGAGCGACATCGCGACCTGTGTGAACTCGGATGGGCGGATGGAGTTCTTCGCTCGCGGTACGGATGGTGCGGTGTGGCATCAGTGGCAGACGGCTCCGAGTAATGGCTGGTCGGGGTGGGAGTCTCTGGGTGGCGTCATTACGAGCGACATCGCGACCTGTGTGAACTCGGATGGGCGGATGGAGTTCTTCGCTCGCGGTACGGATGGTGCGGTGTGGCATCAGTGGCAGACGGCTCCGAGTAATGGCTGGTCGGGGTGGGAGTCTCTGGGTGGCGTCATCACCAGTAACATCGCGACCTGTGTGAACTCGGATGGGCGGATGGAGTTCTTCGCTCGCGGTACGGATGGTGCGGTGTGGCATCAGTGGCAGACGGCTCCGAGTAATGGCTGGTCGGGGTGGGAGTCTCTGGGTGGCGTCATCACCAGTAACATCGCGACCTGTGTGAACTCGGATGGGCGGATGGAGTTCTTCGCTCGCGGTACGGATGGTGCGGTGTGGCATCAGTGGCAGACGGCTCCGAGTAATGGCTGGTCGGGGTGGGAGTCCCTGGGCGGCGTCATCACCAGCAACATCTCCGTCAACGTGAACTCGGACGGGCGGATGGAGTTCTTCGCTCGCGGCACCGACAACGCCGTCTGGCACCAGTGGCGGACACACGCATAGTTGGCAGGCACTCAGGGTGCGAACCCACGGCGTTTATGCCTCACGGGTATCCGAATAGCGGAGGACGGGTGTGTGAGATGACAGGGACGAACGGAAGTTATTCCTCGGCCGCTGCGGTGGGCGTGCAGCAGCAGGGGATGCCGCAGGGCGGTATGGAGCCTCGCGCCGGGAGTACGGTGGGCGTGCAGCAGCAGGGGATGCCGCAGGGCGGTATGGAGCCTCGCGCCGGGAGTACGGTGGGCGTGCAGCAGCAGGGGATGCCGCAGGGCGGTATGGAGCCTCGCGCCGGGAGTACGGTGGGCGTGCAGCAGCAGGGGATGCCGCAGGGCGGTATGGAGCCTCGCGCCGGGAGTACGGTGGGCGTGCAGCAGCAGGGGATGCCGCAAGGTGGCATGGAACCTCGCGCCGCAAAGGGCAGTGCCGCCGGCTAACCTCGCGCTTTCACGAGCTGCGCTGTCCCAAGCGCTGATCAGAAACACGGAAAGTGCTCTTGACCTGCAACGATAGGACTTGCTGAGGGTCCTGTTGGCTGCAAGGAAAAGAGCACTTTCCAGGTGAGAGAGCCTATCTCGTCGTACCCACGTGTCCGTGTCCAGGGAAACGGTCGGCAGGTGGTCTCGCAGGCCGGTGCGGTCCTGCTGATGGAGACGGTCCGCAAGACGGCCTTGACCAGGCGATATCCGCAGCTCTGGCTCCGTGGCGGAAGCCGCGGGCCGTCCACGATCCTGGCAAGGCTCTCCTGGACGTGGCGCGGGCGGTCGCACTGGGCGGGCACTGCCTCGCGGACGTTGCACCGCTGCGGTGTGAGCCGGCTGTCTTCGGCCCGGTCGCCTCCGACCCGACCATCTCCCGTCTGATCGACACCCTCGCGGCATCCGGCGAGAAAGCTCTGCGGGCCGTCCGGCCCGCACGCTCCGATGTCCGGCATCACGCCTGGTCGTTGGCGGGTGAGAACGCCCCGGACGCCGACGGCCGGGTCACCGTCGATCTCGACGGCGTCCTCGTGATCGCCCCCTCCGACAGGGGCCGGCGCAGGCCGCGTCGGCCGACCGGCCCACGGAACCGTCGGGCCGGTGATCCGCACTCATCAAGATTTTGCAGTTTGACATACGGATCTTGCGCACACCCATAGATTTTTATTCTGGTCACTCATAGCCTTCTTGCGGTCCCGCACTCCCCCCACGAGTACAGAAGGACATGCCTGTGACCCCCCTTCCCCCATGCAGACCGCTGCGTCGTGGCGTGTCGGCGTCCCTTTCTCTGATCGTCGCCGCGGCGGGCGCCATCGCCGCCGTCGCGGTGTCCGCCCCCGACGCCGTCGCCGCCGGCGTGCCCGCCCCTTCCCCCGTGGGGATCTCCGGCCGCGGTGCCACCGTCCCGTTCAAGGAGCAGGAGGCCGAGTACGCGGCCACCAACGGCACCCTGATCGGACCGGACCGTCTGTACGGGCACCTTCCGTCGGAGGCCTCCGGTCGTCAGGCGGTCACCCTGGATGCCACGGGCGAGTATGTCGAGTTCACGCTCACCGCACCGGCGAACGCCATGACGTTCCGCTACTCCCTGCCGGACAACTCCGCCGGCACCGGCCGTGACGCCGACCTCGACGTGATGGTGAACGGAAGCCGACTCAAGAGCGTGCCTGTGACCTCCAAGTACGGTTGGTACTACGGCGGTTATCCGTTCAACAACAATCCCGGCGACACCAACCCGCACCACTTCTACGACGAGGCCCGCACCATGTTCGGCTCCACGCTGCCCGCCGGCAGCAAGGTGCGCCTCCAGGTGTCGTCCACCAGTGCCTCACCGTCGTTCACCATCGACCTCGCGGACTTCGAGCAGGTGGGCGACCGGATCAACAAGCCGTCCGGCGCGCTGGACGTCGTCAGCGATTTCGGCGCCGACCCGACCGGAGCCACGGACTCGACGGCCCGGATCCAGGCGGCGGTAGACGCGGGCAAGGCGCAGGGCAGGACGGTCTACATCCCCCAGGGCACCTTCACCGTGCGGGACCACATCGTCGTCGACCAGGTGACGGTGACGGGAGCGGGACCCTGGTACAGCGTGCTGACCGGCCGCGACCCGTCGGACCGCTCCAAGGCCGTCGGCGTGTACGGCAAGTACGCCGCACAGGGCGGCAGCAGGAACGTGGTCCTGAAGAACTTCGCGATCATCGGTGACATCCGCGAACGCGAGGACAACGACCAGGTCAACGCCATCGGCGGCGCGATGTCCGACTCCACCGTGGACAACGTGTGGATGCAGCACACCAAGTGCGGTGCCTGGATGGACGGGCCCATGGGCAACTTCACGATCAAGAACAGCCGCATCCTGGACCAGACCGCGGACGGCGTCAACTTCCACATGGGCGTCACCAACTCCACCGTCACCAACACCTTCGTCCGGAACACCGGGGACGACGGTCTGGCGATGTGGGCGCAGGACATCCCGAACGTGAAGAACAAGTTCACCTTCAACACGGTGATCCTGCCCATCCTCGCCAACAACATCGTCACGTACGGCGGCAAGGACATCACCATTTCCGACAACGTCATGTCGGACACCCTCACCAACGGCGGCGGCCTGCACGTCGCCAACCGGTACCCCGGCGTCAACTCCGGTCAGGGGACCGCCGTGTCCGGCACCACCACGGCCACGCGGAACACCCTGATCCGAACCGGGAACAGTGACTACAACTGGCAGTTCGGGGTGGGGGCGGTGTGGTTCAGCGGGCTCAACGAACCCCTCGACGCCACGATCAACGTCACCGACAGCGAAATACTCGACAGTTCCTACGCCGCGATCATGAACATAGAGGGCGCCACGCGGGGGCTGCACTTCGACCACGTCCGGATCGATGGGGCGGGTACCTACGCCTTGCAGATCCAGGCACCGGGCACGGCGTCGTTCAGCGACGTCACCGCCACCAACATCGGCCAGTCCAACCCGATCCACAACTGCGTCGGCTCCGGATTCCAGATCACGCGGGGCAGCGGCAACAGCGGCTGGTACGCCGACCCGCCGGTCTGCACGGGCACCTGGCCCGCGCCCAAGTGGACCAACGGCGGCGTACCGGGCGGCGGCACCCCGCCCGACGACCCGCCGACCGATCCTCCGAACGACCCCACGGTGAACCTCGCCAAGGGGCGCTCGGTCAGCGAGTCCAGCCACACGGACGTGTACAGCGCGTCCAAGACGGTGGACGGCGACGCCAACACGTACTGGGAGAGTGCGAACAACAGCTTCCCGCAATCCGTGACCGTCGACCTCGAGGCCGCCAAGGCGGTCAAGCGGGTCGTCCTCAAGCTGCCCCCGGCGTCCGCATGGGCCACCCGCACCCAGACGCTCAGCGTCATGGGCAGCACTGACAACGACTCGTACACCACACTCGAGCCGTCGGCGGGTTACACCTTCGACCCGTCGAGCGGGAACACCGTCACGATCTCCCTGCCGGGTACCGCGACCCGCTACCTCCGCGTGCTGATCACGGCCAACACCGGGTGGCCGGCGGCACAGCTGTCCGAGGTCGAGGCTTACACCGGGTAGCCACGACCCGGCACCACGCCGCACGGGCCGACAGGAAGGACCGCCGCCTCCGCGGAAGCGGCGGTTCCTCCGCGGAAGCGGTGCGTGCGGAGGAACCGGTGCGTTCCGGCGAAGTCTCCGTTCGGTCCGACACGGGTTCTCAGGGGCGCGCCTCGTGGGTGAGGAGGGCGAGCTGCACCCGGTTGTTCAGATCCAGCTTGGTCAACGCGCTGGAGAGGTGCGCCTTCACCGTGCCGACGGAAAGGTGCAGCCGGGTACTGATCTGCTGGTTGGACAGACCTTCCGCCACCGCCTCGGCCACCTCGCGTTCGCGGGCGCTGAGCAGCGCGAGCCGCTGCCCGGCCCGCTGCGCACGGTCGCCCGGCCGGGCCGCCACGTGCTCTATCAGGGGGCATCCGCCGGAGCGGGGCACCGTGGGCATCTGTGGGACAACGGTGGGAACACGTATTCCATGACGAAGCCCAACGACGAAACGCACAGGTCCCACGCGCCCGGATCGCAGCCGAGTGTCCGCCCGGGTTCCGACGAACCCCAGACGATCACGGCACCGACACCTCCCGTCGCGTGGAGCAGCGGCCCTCCGGAAGACGCCGACCTGGCCGACGAAGAGAACGAACCGCGACGGTCCGGCACGGACGACGCATCGAAGAGGGCACCCCAGGACGACTGAGCCAGACCGGGTCGACGCACCGGCTCATCGGCAGGGCCTCGAACCGGATGTGGTCCAGCGGACGTGTCCGGAACGCGTCCAACTGTTCGTCCAGGGCCGCGCAGATCCGGGACACCTCGCTCTTGGACATCCCGATGTCGGAGCCGAGGGCTTCGACCAGGTCGTCGACCGACCGGGTGGACACACCGTGGACCTATGCCTCCACGATCACCGCGTAGAGGGCCTGATCGATGCGCCGTCGGCGCTCCGGGGAGGCTGGGGAAGAAGCTTCCGGCCCGCAGTCGCGGGATCGCGAGTTCGAGGTCGCCCGCCTGCGTGGTCACGGTCTTCTCCCGGTGGCCGTTGCGCCGGGTGGTGCGGGTGTCGGTGTGTTCGCCCCACTCGGCGCCGATCTTTGTGGTGGCCTCGGCCTCGATCAGTTCCCGCAGTTGGAGGGCACCGTCCGGCGGCAGTTCGGGCAGTGCTTCGTCTCAGCCCTTGTTGTCCGCACCGCGCAGGAGATCGGATCCAGGAGCGGCGGTGTATCCCGGTCACGGCGGGCCGTACGGCGCTGACGCGGGCGAAGCGGACGGATCCCGTCGCATCGAGTGGGACCGCGCTGGCGTCCGCGTCGGCTTGTCGCGCGGTTGTTCACTTATTGCATGGATTCATGGGTAACTTGCGAACGGTTCGGCCTCCTGGTTGGTTGACATGATGAACATCGCCGACCTCTTCGACCTGCTCGACATCCTGGAGGCCGCAGACGTCGCGTACTGGGTCGCCGGCGGGTGGGGAGTGGACGTCCTCGTGGGGCGTCAGACACGCCAACACCGGGATGTGGACCTCGCATTGGACGCCACGAGCGAGACTGCGACAGTCGACGCGCTGGAAGCGTTCGGGTACCGGGTGGAGACGGAACAGCGCCCTACGCGTGTGGAACTCGCGGCTCCTGGACGGCGCTGGGCAGATCTGCATCCAGTCGTCTTCGACGCCGAAGGAGTTGGACGGCAGGCCGACCTCGACGGCGGCTTCTTCCTCTATCCGCACGACGCCTTCACCGTCGGGACGATTCAGGGCCGCGCCGTCCCGTGCCTGTCGATCTCGAAACAACTCGACTTCCGCAGCGGATACACGCTCAGGGACGTCGACCATCACGGCATCGCGCTTCTCGAGAGCCTGAACCCCCACCGAAGCAGCGACGGCTGATATCGGCGGTCGCGCTACGAGCCGCTCGCTTCGTTCCCGCACGCCGCACAGACCTGGTGGCCGGACCCTGTTGTAAACGGCTCTGCTACCCGGCCACGCTCATGCATAGGGGTGATCAGCGGGCATTGGCTCTCGGTGGGCAATGCGCCAGCGAGAGGAGGGTGTGAAGGAGCGGTGGGCTTGAGTGACTTGGCGCCGGTCGACAGGTAGTCCGTCGGCGTTGATTCCTGCGGTCCAGGCGCAGTCGGCGACGGTCACGATGCGCAGGTGGATGCGGGCGATCAGCAGTTTCTGTGCCAGGAATGGCGCGTCGAGCAGGTCTGCGCCGGCGATCTGGGCGGCGGTGACAGCCTGGGTGCGGATGAGCTGCTCGTGCCCGTCGGAGCCGGTGAAATTGCCGGGTCCAAGCGGTGTGACGACCAATGGCTCGCCCAACTCAGCTGCCAGTACGGCGGGATCGTCCGGCAACAGCATGAGGCGGCATACGGTGAAGATCCGGGTGGAACGCGACGTACTCACGGAGGCAGTGGCCTAGGCGGCGCGCACACCGGGCCCGATGGATGCGCAGGGGCGGTCGCGCAGGGCGGCCTCGTCGGCAGCCCAGTCGAGCACCCTCATGCAGCGAGCGGGAACCGTCGAGATGGCCCAGC
This sequence comes from Streptomyces sp. B3I8, assembly GCF_030816915.1. Taxonomy (NCBI): domain Bacteria; kingdom Bacillati; phylum Actinomycetota; class Actinomycetes; order Kitasatosporales; family Streptomycetaceae; genus Streptomyces; species Streptomyces sp. B3I8. The sequence continues at coordinate 7,502,016 of NZ_JAUSYN010000002.1, forward strand.
TCCGGGGAGGGCGGGGCATGGCCGGAGAGTGCTGCGACCTGGGGCGGATGGGGAAGATCACGGGCTGGACTCCTGGACTGCGTGGCGTGGGTCCGGTGCCTCTGTCCTCGCGCCGGGCTCCAGTAGTCGGCGGATACGCTCGTGCTCGGCAGCCATCTCGGGTGTGGCGAGGAAGTCGTTGAGATCGGCGGAGACCTCGTGGTCGACGTCCTCGATGGAACGAATGGCGAGTTCGTAGAGCTCGCCGCGCCGGTGGTGCTCCAAGTAGCTCTGCCAATGCGCCAACGCGCTGATGGCGGTGAGGACTCCGGTGTCCAGTTCGTCGTCGACCAGGATGCCGCCATAGATCGTCGCAAGCGCGTCGTGCAGCTCGGCGGCGCTGATGGTCAGAACGTTCGCGCAGGCGTTGCTGAGTGCGGTCCGGGCGTCTTTGGTGAGTTCGTCCTCGGTGGCACCGCGGAGCAGCTCCGGCCGCACCAGACGAGTGATCGTCTCCTCTGCAAAGACACGAGCCCCGCGCTCGGTGGCCCCGACGACCAGCCGGAGAATGTCCGCCTCAAGTTCGCTGTAGTTCACGCCCTCAGCCTAAGCGGGCCATCGCTTCCTTCATCCGGTCACTATCAAGACGGCCAAGGAGCTGAACCACCGCTTTTACCTCTCGAACAACCGTAAGCCGGCAAGACAGGACAACATCGCCGAGGGCCTGCGCCATCACGGGCGGGATATGGACCGGCCTGTCGGCTCCCCACGGACTCACGTGATCATTCCTGGCCAATCGCGACAACGACGGAGGAGGGTGTGTTTACTCGTGGGTTGCGGTCGGTCCGGGTGTGTTTTTCTCCTGTTGCTGGCTGAGTTTGTGGGCCGGGTTGTCGGTCTGGTCTCCCGTGTGCCGCGGCGGCTGGCCGGCCGGCGCGGCTGGGGTCTGTGTGGGTGGTGCTGTCTGGTGTCTGGTGTCTGGTTAGTGTGTGGTTGGTGTGAATGTTACGGGTAGTGTGGTGAGGCCGCGCATCCATACTGAGGGGCGCCATGTCAGTTGTGTTGTCTGGCCGGTCAGGACGAGGTCGGGTAGGTGTTCCATCAGGGTTTCCACGGCTGTGCGTGCCATGACGTCTGCGAGGAGTGGGGCCGGGTAGGGGCAGCGGTGTTCGCCGTTGCTGAAGGACAGGTGTGCGGAGTTTTCGGCTCCGACGTGTGATTCGGGCCAGATCTGGGGGTCGGTGTTGGCTGCGGCGAGTCCGAGGATGAGGCAGTCGCCTTCGCGGATGTGCCGGCCGCCGAGTTGGGTGTCGCGTGCGGCCCAGCGGCCGATGAAGTTCTGTGTGGGGGTGTCCAGCCACAGTACTTCGTTGAGTGCGTCGCCCACGCTGACCCGGCCGCCGGAGACGTTCACCGCGAAGCGTTCGTCGGTCAGCAGCAGGCGCAGGGTGTTGCCGATCCAGTTGGCTGTCGGCTGCTGGGCGGCGGCGATGACGGAGATGAGGTCCTGGACGGCTTCTTCGTCGCTGAGGCCGGCGGGGTGGAGCAGCATCCGTGAGGTGATGTCGGCTCCGGGGTTTTCCCGTTTGGTTTTCACCAGCTGTGTCAGGCGGGCGCCGACTCGTTGGTAGGCGGCGACCGGGTCGTCGTCCTGACCGGCGTCCAGTGAGGTGCGCAGGTCTTCTACCAGGGTGTCGGTCTCGTCGCTGTCCTGTGGCATGCCGCACATCCACAGGACCGCGCGGGCGGGGAGTGCGTGGGCGTAGGCGTTCATCAGTTCGGCTGTGCCGCTGCCGGCGAAGGAGGCGATCAGGTGTTCGGCGACTGTCTGGCACTCGCGTGCCAGTTCGAACTGGTCGATGCCTTCCAGGGCGTGGGTGAGGACGCCGGCCCGGCGCTGGTGTTCGGCGCCCTCGGTGAACAGTACGGAGGGCTGGTAGCCGACGAACGGCAGGAGCGGCCAGTTGTCGGGGATGTTCGGCCACTGGTTCCAGCGCCGGGAGTCCCGGGCGAACAGTTCGTCGTGGGCGCTCACGTAGCAGACCTCGGGGTAGCCGAGGACCAGCCAGGCGGGGATGTCGTTGTCGAGCAGGACCGGGGCGACCGCCCCGTGTTCCCGGCGCAGGGAACGGTACAGGTCGGAGGCCGACTGCTGGAACTGCAGCCCGGCCAGCCGGACTGCGGAGCCGTGGGCGGGGCAGCCCGGCGGGGGAGCGGCCGGGGAGGCGCTGTTGTGGTCGCTCACGAGGTCTTCTCCCGGGTCAGTGCCAGCGAGTGGAGGTGGTCCACGAGAGTGATCAGGACTTCCTTGCCCGATGATCTGACCCGCGCGTCGCAGTCGACCATCGGCACGTGGTCGCCCAGTGCCAGGGCCTGGCGGATCTCCTCGAGCGAGAAACGGCTCTCGTCGCCGTCGAACCGGTTGACGGCCACGACGAACGGTGTCTTGTGGTGTTCGAGCCGGTCGATGGCGTACCAGGAGTCCGTCATGCGCCGTGTGTCCACGAGGACCACCGCGCCCAGGGTGCCGGCGAAGAGCCGGTCCCACAGGAACCAGAAACGTTCCTGGCCCGGTGCGCCGAACAGGTAGAGCACCATCCGCTGGTTCAGGCTGATGCGCCCGAAGTCGAAGGCGACGGTCGTCGTCGTCTTGCCCTCCACGCCGGCGGTCCGGTCGACGTCCTGCCCGGCCTGCGTCATCACCTCCTCGGTGTTCAGCGGCCGGATCTCGCTGACGGAGCGGACCAGCGTCGTCTTGCCCACACCGAAGCCGCCCACGACGACGATCTTCAGGCCGGTCTCGGCCGCGTCGGTCAGCGGCGTGCGCTGGGACGGCAGCTCAGAGGTTGCGGAGCCCATGGAGCACCTCCTGGAGCATGGCGGTTTCGGGGAGGTCCGCTGCGGACCTCGCGGTGCGGGGGTGGCGGGCTGTCACCTTGCCCAGGGCATGGAGATCGCCCAGCAGGATACGTACGACCGTGACGGGCAGCCTGAGTTCGGCCGAGATCTCCACGAGCGCGGTGGGATGCCGGCACAGTTCCAGGATCCGCACGTGTTCGGACTGCATGCCCGGGGCCGGTTCGCACTCGCTGACGATCAGGGTCACGAGGTCGAACGCTTCGTCGGCCTCGCTGCGCCCGCCTGTCACCGTGTAGAGCCGGTCCGGGTCGCCGACGTCCACGGGTTTGCGGCTCACGCGGGGGCGCTCCCGCCGGCGGGTGTGCGGGGCTCGGCCCGCAGGTGCTCGCCGATCTGCTCGACGAGTTCGCTCATCCGGTGGCCCACCACGCCCGGGTCGGCGTCTTCCCGGGCGATCACCGCGAGGTGTGCGCCCAGGCCCGCCTCCACGATGAACAGCAGTCCGCCGTGGAACTCGGTCATGGAGTGCCGTACGCCTCCCGAGCCGTCGCCGAATTCCACGGACGCGCCCTGCGCGAGGGCCTGGATCCCGGAGCAGATGGCCGCCAGCTGGTCGGCCTGGTCCAGGGTGAGGTGTTCGGTCCAGCACAGTTTCAGGCCGTCCCGGGACAGGACCAGGGCGTGGCGGGTGCCCGGCGTGTGCTCCAGAAGGTTGCTCAGGAGCCAGGTGAGGCTGTTGTCGGTGGTCTCCATGACGGGCGGGACGGGATCGGACCGCTGGCGGTCTCCCGGCCCGTTCCTCCAATCGAACGGGGTGCGGCGGTTCGGTGCGGGTGCTGCCGTGCCCGGTGGCGCGGCGGGCCGGTGGGCTGGTGGGCTGGGCGTCGGCCGGTGGGCGGGCCGGTGGGCTAGGCGTCGGCCCCGGGATCCGTCCCGGATCCCGGTCCGGATCCCGGTCCGGGATCCGGGACGGCATCAGGTCCGGGGCCCGTTTGGGGCCCTGAGCGGCCGGGGGCCGCGCCGGGAGTGCTGCCTCCCGCGCGGCGGCCGTGGTGGTAGGCGCCGAACCGGCTGCCCGCGTTGCGGGCCGGTCCGGCGGCGTCGGACGGGGGCGGGGCCGATCCGGTGCCCGGCTGCGGCCGTCCGCGTTCCGCGGCGGCCATGGTGTGTCCCGGAGCCCGGACCGGCAGCCCGTTCGGCGTGGCGGTCCCCCGTCCGCGGGCCGGGACGCCGGGCGGCGGCACCCGGTCCCCGCGCGGGGCGACGTCGGCCGGCGCGAACATCTGCCCCTCCTGCGGGACCTCCCCGCTGCCGGACACCGCCGGCGCGGGGGACGCGGAGGGTGCGGCAGCGGCCGGGACCTGTGCGGTGCTGCCCGGGAGGCCGGCGGCGGCCGGTTCCCGCTGCTGGGCCACCAGCTGGGGCGGCAGCAGGACGACGACGCCGGTACCGCCGCGCGAGGACGGCCGGTAGCTGACACTGATGCCGTACTTGGCGGCGAGCCGTCCCACGACGCCGAGCCCGAGGCGCGTGCCCTGGAGCGCGGCGAGGTCGGTGACCTGGCCCGAGACCGACTCCTGCGCGCGGCGCATGGCGGCGTCGGACATCTTCAGCCCGCTGTCCTCGATGGTCACCACGAGGCCGGCGCTGCGCTCCTCCACATACACATGGACCTCGTCGATGGGCGGCGAGAAGTTGGCGGCGTTGTCCATGAGTTCGGCCAGCAGGTGCATCACGCCCTCGGCCGCGAAACCGGCCAGGGCGGCACGGCTGGAGTTGTGCAGCCGTACCCGGCGGTAGGCGGCGATGCGGCCCACCGCGCCGCGCAGGATGCTCTCCATGACGATCGGCTTGTTCCAGACCCGGCTGGACCGCCCGCCCATCAGCAGCGCCAGCCGGTCGGTCATGAGACCGAGCTGGGAGGTGCTGTGGTCCAGGCGCAGCAGGTCGCCGAAGACGTCCGCGCCGTGCCGGTCCTGCATCTCCCGCAGGTCGGCGAGCATGCTGACGGTCTTGGCCTGTACCCGGCTGAGTGCCTTCGCCGACGCCGCCTGCGCGGCGGCCGAGCGGCGTTCGCTGTGGGCGAGTTCCCGGACGAACGTTTCGGCGGGAGCACGCAGCGACGTCTTCGACGGCCGGGCGAGCTGGGCGAGAACGGTCTCGGCCGAGCTGCCCTCGCGCAGGAGGGCCACCGCCGCGGGCAGGATCTCCCGGGTGAGGTGCTGGAGTTCGGTGTCCCACCGCTCCAGCTCACGCCGGGCCCCGTCCAGTTCCGCACGCGCCCCGGCCGCCTCCCGCACCGCCGCGCCGACTTCACCGGCGAACACCTGCAGCAGGCGCCGCAGATAGGGGTCGCCAGGGGCGGGGACACCGGCCAGGGCCTGCTCCGCACTGGCTCCGTCCTTCAGCTGCCGCACGACCGAGCCCAGAGTCGTGCCGGCCAGCTGGTCCGTCTCGGCCCCGTGCCGCATCCAGTCCTTCTTGGTCCTCTCCAGCTCGTCGCTGCGGGACCGGGCCAGGCGGGAGAACCTGCGCAGCCGCACGGAGAAGGCGACGGTGAGGGCCGCCACGCACAGCCAGGCCACGGCCGCCGTGCCGGCGGCCCAGGCACGGGCCGCGTCCGGGGCGGCGACGGCCACCGCCGCGGCACCCGCGGCCGTCCCGGCCAGCACCGCGGGGACCACGGCCGCGGGCGCACGCCCGCCCGGCTCGGATCGGGGCGGGCGGGGGCGAGCTGGCACTGGCATTCAGCGGTCCCTGGGTCCATGAGAGTTCGGTACGTCACGACAGGCGCATTCCGGTGACCCGGAGGGCGGCAGGCCGTCTTCCGGATCACGCGCGGGCCTCATGCTAGTCACGTACATGGCATGAAGTGACGGGCAGGGGCCCGCCGGCTCCACCATTTCACTTCGTCGGGAAAAGATCACCCGGGCAGGACCGTGTGGTAAACCGCCGCCCGGCCGGGCGGCAACTGCCCTGCGGGCACGCCGGGTCGGCGCAGACACAGGCCGCCGTCGGCGCGTACAGCGGCGAACCCGCCCCCGCACAAGGCACACAGGAACAATTTCCAGCCAACCGCCCTGCCCGGCACGCCGGTTCGGCCCGCCTCACGGGGCCGCTGGACGACCCGGCCGGACACGAACGGCACGGAGCACGGCCAACGCTCGGAGAGAGATCTGTTGATGTGCTGTGGGTTCACCGGCCTGGTGTGCCGCGGCCCGGGCGGCCGGCGCGGAGGTGACCGTGCTGGAGCGCGGTGAGCTGCCCCTGCTGAAGGCCCTGGGCCGGGAGGCGGCCGAGGTCTCGTCGCTGTCGGCGACAACCCAGGACGCCTTCGCTCAGAGTCTGCCTTCGCCCACCCCTGCGGCGTCGCCCCGATCCCTGCCTCCTCCGGCACCACCAGCCGCCACCGCCTCGACCGCGGCGGCGACCGTCAGGCCGACCACGCCCTCTGCATGATCACCGTCAGCCGCATGGCCCGGGAGCCACGCACACGCGCCTGCGTGGCCCGCAGAACAGCCGAAGGCAAGACGAAGACCGAGATCATCCGCTGCTTGAAACGACACATCGCCCGTGAGGTCTACGGCCTGCTCGTCCCGCGAACCCCAGCGCACCCACCTGCCCGCGACGATCTGGCAACCGCAGCCCGACCTTCCTTGACAGCTGTACGAGCATCGGCAAAGCCGAACGCTTCAACCGCACCCTGCTCGACGAATGGGCCTGCCTACAGCCCTGCAACAGCAACGAACAGCGAACGGCAGCCCTCGACACCTTCCTGCACACCTGCACCAACGCGCTGCTGCCGGCACTGCGCGAGGCCGGGGCGGGCAGCGCGATCGTCAACATCTCCTCCGGCTCGGCGATCCTGCCAGGCCCGCCCATGGCTCACCACGCCGCGGCCAAGGCCGCACTCGACAACTACGGCAAGGCGCTCGCCGCCGGGCTCGCGCCCGCCGGGATCCGCGTCACCGTGATCATGCCCGGCAATGTGCTCACTCCGGGCGCCGACGAGGTCCGCCAGAGCTTCGACGACGCGATGGGCGTCGAACTCGCCGCGGTCACCGCGGACATCCCGCCGGGAGCCCCGGAGACCCTCGCGACATCGCCGAAGCCGTCGCCCACCTCGTCCCGGACCGAGCGCAGTGGATCACCGGGGCAAGCCTGAACGTCGAGGGCGGTGAACTTCCCGCGATCCAGGGTCTTTCGTTTGGATCAGGCCGGCTGGGAGGTGCGGTGCGTCTTCGACCGACCCCGCGACGCCGGAATGATCCAAACGAGAGGCCCTAGCCCCGTATTCGGTCAGCTGCGGCAACGGCCGGGCACGACGACTTGCCTCGCCGCGCCGGGCATCAGGCCCCAGCGGTGACCGGGGCGGGTGTGATTGAGAGGGGCGATCAGCGCACGCCGCTCGGCCGGTACCGCCGCGCGCCAGGTGGTGCCCCGAGCCGGGCGATGTGCGCTCCTTGCCCAGCACCCGCAGCTGGGCGGGCATGGTCACGGGCTGGTTCTCCCGGCGGACCCACCACGGGTTGTTGCCGTACCGGGGCGGCCCGCCGTCACCGCGGCACCCTCCGCCTCCGCCTCCGCCGCCGTCACCGCGGCACCCTCCGCCTCCGCCTCCGCCGCCGTCACCGCGGCACCCTCCGCCTCCGCCTCCGCCGCCGTCACCGCGGCACCCTCCGCCTCCGCCTCCGCCGCCGTCACCGCGGCACCCTCCGCCTCCGCCTCCGCTGCCGGCGCCGTCCGGCTTCTCGTCACTCACCCACCCGTCGCGCACCTGGTGGAGGAGACCGGGGCCAAGCAGGCCAACCTGAAGCGACGAGCCTGGCCCGAAGTGCTGCGACCTGCACTGACTGAACGCTGACGCAGGCTACGAGCCCTTGGGCGAGCACCGCTTCCAACCAATCATCGGAGGCACCCTTGCCGAACGGGCGGCCACGACCTTCACACATGGGACGGCGAGGCCCACACCACCTGTGGTGTGGGCCTCGCCGTTGTGCCGCTCAATGACCTTCTGCAGGGCGTTGTCTCACCGGGGCGCCGTCCGGGGCGCGTCCGGGGTGCGATCAGGACCAGGTGATGACGACGGCGCCGGGGGCGCCTTTGGCTCCGGTGGAGTCTTGGTCGCCGCGGTGTCCGTAGGTGCCGGTGTCTCCGTGGACGCAGTTACCCGCTGCGGTGCCGTGGCTGGGTTCGCAGCAGCCGCCCGGGCCGCCGCTGCCGCCGAAGCCGCCACGGCCACCGGTGCCTCCGTCGCCGCCCGCGCCGTAGGTGGCTGTGGCTCCCCTGCCGGGAGCCCCGCCGGCGCCGCCGGTGCCTCCCTCGCCGCCCTTGGTGCGGTGGTTCTGGATACCTTCCCCGCGCTCACCGGCCTTGCCGGGCTGCCCGGCGGCTCCGGTTCCCCCGCCCCCGCCGGCGGTGCCGTAATCCTTCTCCCAGGCGCTCCTGCAGCCGAGGAGTTGTAGATGGGGTTGCGGCCCTTACCGCCGCTGCCGCCGGTGCCTCCCCCGGTGGCGCCGGCCCCACCGCCGCCCGCGCCTTTCTTCTCCTCGCCGCCATAACCGCCGCCTCCGCCGCTGCCGCTGTGGCCGCCCGCCCCGGGCAGGCCCCCTTCACCGCCGCGTGCCTCCAAGCCGTTGACGAAGGATGAACCGCCCCTCTGCCCGCTGGAGCCGGCTTTCTGTCCCCTGGCACCGCTACTACCGTTGCCGCCGCCTCCGGGGATCAGAGGGGTGCCGCTGCCCCCGCTTTTCCAGGTCTCACCCTCGCGTGCGCCGGCACCACCGACAGCCCCGGCCCCTCCACCATCCGACGGTGGGCAGGAGGGCCGGCCATGCCGGCCGGCTGAGCCCGACTGCATCGGACACCGGCTGCTCGCCCCCACCGGCGGCAAGAAGTGGACGAAGGTGAGCGACGGCACCGCCGCCCGCTTCGTACGGGTGGACGTCAGCGCACAACAGACCGGCAAGGACAAGAGGCTGCCGGGAATCGAAGAACTCCTCGTGACACGGAAACGCTGGCCCGAAAGACCCGAGCCTCGAAGACCCGGGGACCGGCATGGTGACAGAGCCGCGGCAACCGCACGCGCGTAAACCGGCCCGGTTGACCCGCCCAGGCCCTGGCCGGGTACGGCCAGAGCTCCCTCAGTGCCACCCGCCGGTCCTCTGTGGCGGCCCGCTCAGCAACGAGCGAGCCGCCTCATCGCCCGCCCACGGCTCCGGAAGCCGGCCACGCCGCTGACGGCTTCCACCACCATAAGCTCCCGCAACCACACCAAACCCACCAAAAAAGACGTCATGACGACACAGCAGATCGGAGTCAAAACCGGCAACGCGCGCTATGACGCGCTGCGCCATGGGCTCAACCAGCGCTGGATCGCCCGCCCCGACTACGTCGTGGTCACCACGCGAAATGCCACCATCCGTCAGAACCCGACGTCGGGCCCCCGGTAGGCCGGCGGTCGCCGTGCCCGGGTGGCCTGTTCATACGCGTAGGCCAGTCGCAGAAGCGTCGGTTCGCTCCAGGCCGTGCCCATGAAGGTCAGGCCGACCGGCAGGCCGAAGGCGAAGCCGGCCGGGACACTGACGGCCGGGTAGCCGGCGAGGGCCGCCGGGGTGGAGGAGCCTCCGCTGTGGGCGTCACCGCGAATGAGGTCGATCTTGGCCGGGGGACCCGAGGTCGGCATGACCAGGGCGTCCAGGCGGTGCTCACGCAGCACGGAGTCGATGCCCTCGGCCCGGGACAGGCGGTGGTTGGTGTCGAGAGCCTCGCGGTACTCACGGTCACCGAAATCCAGCTCCTCGACGAACTCCAGGCCGTCCTGCTGTACATATCGCAGCTCCCGACCAGCGTGTTCGCGGTTGAACTCGATCAACTCAGGCAGGCTGCGCGGGTGCCGACCCGGCGCAGCGGCCAGGTATCCGTTCAGCGCCTTCTTGACCTCGTAAGCCTGAACCACCATCGAACTCGGCAGATCCTCGAGGCGTTCGGCCGTGGGGATGTCCGCCGGGTCGATGACCGTCGCCCCCGCCCTGCTCAAATCCGCGATCGCCCGCTCAGCGATCTCGTCGGCGTGCCAGTCGTAGCCGAAGTACACGGTGCGTGGTACTCCGATTCGGGCGCCGCGCAGGCCGTCGGCATCCAGGAAGCGGGTGTAGTCGCGGTGCCAGTGACCGCGGCCGGCCCGGGTCGCCGGGTCGCGTGCGTCGGGGCCCGCCAGCACGCCCAGCATGACCGCCGTGTCGCGGACCGTCCGTGCCATCGGCCCCACGCTGTCCTGACTCGGCACGCCGGGGATGACCCCACCTCGCCCGACCAGCCCGACCGTCGGCTTCAACCCGACCAGGCAGTTCGCGGAGGAGGGGTCGAGGATCGAGCCGTTGGTCTCGGTGCCGATGCCCGCAACGGCCAGGTTGGCCGCCACGGCGGCGCCCGTGCCGGAGCTGGACTCGTTCGGGGAGCGGTCGAGTTTGTAGGGGTTCCTGGTCTGACCGCCCCTGGCGCTCCACCCGGCGTGATGAACGAGGGACATGCCGCCCGCCCATTCACTGAGGTTGGTCTTGCCGAGGATGACGGCCCCGGCCTCGCGCAGGCGGGCGGCGACGGTGGCGTCAGCGGTCGGCCGCAGACCCACCAGTGCGAGCGAACCAGCCGTGGTGTGCATGCGGTCCGCGGTTTCCACAAGGTCCTTCAATAACACGGGCATGCCGTGCAGTGGCCCGCGAGTCCCCCGCAGGGCGTCCAGGCGCCGTGCCTCGCGCAGAGCATCGGGATTGACCTCGATCACCGCGTGCAGGAGCGGATCGACATGTCGGATGCGGTCGAGGTAGTAGCGGGTGATCCGCTCGGCATCGAGTTGCCCGTCGGACATCCGGCGGTGCAGCCCGGCGACGCTTAGCTCGTCCAGTTCACCGGGGGTGGTGTCGGGCAGCGGCGGAGCGGAAGCCGAAGCTGCGTTCCTGCCCCGCCAGGGCGTCGCAGCGGCGGCCGCGCCGAGCGCGAGCACGCTGCGGCGAGTGGTAGACGAAGTGGGAGAACTCATGAGCAGCACGCTAGGGGTGTGGGCCGCGCAGCGCGCTGGGGCTGCCACCCGGTTCCAGCCGGGTGCACTCCCTACAACACGGCATGCGGACAACCCGAGTTGAGGAACAACCCGGTCGCGAACGTGCTGCTGCTCCGCAGATTGCTCGTTCGCCAGATCGCACAGGCCCACTCTTCGGGCGGACCGCCCGGGAAGCCCCCCCGCCCCCCGAACCGCACCTGGCACCCCAGCTCCACCACCGGCCTGCCCGGCATCCCGCTGCCCGCCCCCACCCCGCAGCCTGCGCACACACCGGCATCCGCTCATGCATCGCCGCCCCCAGGTCCGCCGCCAGCCACCCCACCCACAGCGCATGGAACAGCACGGGAAACACGACCAGCGGATCCCCGACCCCGCGTACGCCCTCCCACAGCGGCGCGGGCTCGGCGAACGCCTCCTGCAGCGCGGCAGCCGGCAACCGACCACCGTGGCGCCGCGGGTGCCGGTATCCGGCCAGCCAGGCCACATTGCGCCGATAGACCGGGTCAACAGGCCCAAGCACCCAGTACCGCCAGCCCACCGCCGTACAGATCTCTCCGACCACTGCAGCAAGAGACCGCTGACGCCCCGACAACTCTTCTCTCCCCGCGCAGTCGGCGAGCACCCCCTGGCCATCGGCCAGCCGGAGCATCAGCTGAGGAGCATGCGCCCGCACCCCGCCTTGGCACATGCCACCGCAGTTCAAGCGGCCGGGCGGCCAGACCGCTGACGCGCGGATCGCGGTCAAGGAGCATCACGTGCAGTCGCACCGCTGCCGACCCGTAGCGCACAAGCCGTCCGGTGATGGCCGACCACCACCATCCCGGCGCCAGCCGCTTGCCTTTGCGGGCTGGGAAAGGCTTCAGCGGCGGACAGTTTTCGAAGACCACCTCGGCGGCAACCAATGACCACCTCGAACACTCAGTCGCCCCGCCCGCAGCCTGGAACAGCACATCCACCGACTCGACTTCGGACCGCCACGCCCCCGCTCCGCCCCACCCCGCATCCTGCATACAGAACCAAACGGCCTATCGGCCCATCCGGTAACAGGCGTGCGCGCGGCCCATCGGCGAACGTTCAGCTGCGCCCGGACTGTTCTGCAGCCCAGGTGTAGCCCAGCTCTGCGAGGGCGGCCCGCTGTGTCGCATCCAGCCGGTCACGCCTGGCCTTCTGGTTACTCAAGAACACACCCAGCCTGATCGCCGAACCGTCAGGCAGCTCCTCAATGTGCGCCCTCCCGACGACGGTTCTGCCTTCCCGCTGGATGTACTGGGTCAGGGCTGCCAGACCGCGCTGGAAGGCTGACGCTTTCCCGCCTTTCTTGGCCGCCGGAGCTGGGGCGGGCTGCTCGGCGGGCGTTACCCCCAGCCGCGCGAGCCGCTGCTGCTGGTCTTCGGAGAGCTCCGCCCAGCTGCGGCGTTGCCGCTGAAGCCATTTGCCGAGGTCATCGCCTTCGTAGAGGACACCGGGCGCGATGTCGGGCAGGACACCGCCGGGTTCGTCTTCGGCGAGGTGGGCGAGCACCCGGTAGTGGCGTTGCCAGTCCAGTGGCCAGGGGCAGTTCCAGCCGGGGTCGATCCCGGAGAGCTGTGCGCCCCGTGTCTGCGCCCGTTCGGGATGCTTGCCGAGGCCGCCCTTACGCCTGAGATTCGCCAGTAGCTGACCGATGGGGACAGGCTTGCCGTCGGCGGGATCGCCCCACAGGGCGTCCTGCCTCGGGGCCATGTGCCCGTGCGCACGGTGGTACGAGCGCAACACCGCCAGCTTCGTCTCCCAGGCTTCTTCGCCGGGCTCCCAGACCATGCCGGCCTCCGGCGCGTCGAGCAGCTTCTTGCGCCGCTCCTCAAGCTCCCCGGCCCGCCGCGCCTTCCGCTGCTGGTGCACCCACCTGCCCAGCGGAAAGGCCCTGGTGACGCCGACCTCGGTCTCCGTGTCGTAGGGGACGGCGTGCAGGCCGGTGATCCCGTGCTCCTTCCGCCACCGCAGCAGGGCCTGGTAGCCCTCCAGCCAGACCAGTGACTCCGGCCGGTAGACCCGGGTGCGCAAGAACGCCGCGATCGTCGCCGCGTCCCTCGGGGTGGAGAAGTGGAGCAGGGCCGATTCGGCGGCGGCCTGGGTGTCGTCGTCCTCTTGGTCCTGGCCGTTGCTCTCGCTGCCGGCTCCGATGATCTGGCCGTCTTCGTCCCGCTTCACGTGCACGTGCCGCTGCCCGTGGGTGAGGGCACGTGAGGCGAGTTGTTCGACGAGTCGTTCGTCATGTGAGCGCAGGCCTTGGAGGACGGCTACGAGGGGCTTGAAGCTTGCGGAGGCGAGCATGTTGGTCGGGTCTTCTCCGGGTTTGAGGAAGACGGGCACGATGATCCGCGCGATTTTGGTGGAGCCGTCCTTGTTGGGGCGGAGGGCGCGGCCGATGTTCTGGACGATCTCGATCTGGGAGCCGCGGGTGTCGGCGAAGCAGACGGCTTCGACTCCTCGTTCGCCGGTGATGTCGACGCCTTCTCCGAGGACGCGGCAGCTGGCGAGGAACGCGCGGTGTACGCGTCGGCCGTCGGCGTCGATGCCGCCTGCGAACTGGTGGAGGGCTTCGCGTCGTTCGGTGACGAGGTGGTCGCCGCACAGCCACGCCGACCACACCCGCTCCGGCGGGACGTGCCGTCCGGCTTCCAGTTCGTAGAACCCAGCGCCGATCGACGACGCGGGCAGCTTCTCCGCGGCCGCCAGGTCCTCGCCGGAGGCGTCGCGCGCGTACAGCGCGGCTGCGGTCTTCGGCAGTTTCTCCGCGAACGCGGCGGCTTCCTCGACCTTCTGGTGGAACGTCATGACCGTACGCAGGTTGTACGCCGCCGCGTGCTCCAAAAGTGCGGTCTGCAGCAGCGCCAGGCGCCGGCCCCGCCGCGCCTCCTGTGACTCCCCGACGATGTGGGAGGGGTCGTGGATTTCGAGGACGTCGATCTCGAACCCGGCGAGGATGCCCCGCTCGATCGCCTCGGAGAGCCCGAGTTCGGCGCCGGGGAGCCAGGCCCCGAAGGTGCCGTCCGGGTCGTCGGCCATGCTCGCGAGTTCCGCCTCCATCCCGCCCGCGCCCTTCTGCGGGCGGGGCGAGGCGAGGATGCGCGGGGTGGCGGTGAGGTAGAGCCGGAAGTCCGCGGGGATGCGGGCGTTGTCGTGGATCGCCGCCCACGGCCGACCGAGGTCACCCGCGGTTGAGTGGGCCTCGTCCACGATGGCGAGGTCGAACGGGGCCATCTGCTGGCCGTAGAGCCGCTCCCCGCCCGCCAGAGCGGCTTCCACCGGCCCGCGAACCGTCCGCCGGCCGGTCGGGTCCTCCGGGTCCTCGCGGTCCACGAGGGAGGCGTAGGTGGCGAACACGACCACGGGCCCGGACCCGGCCCAGAGCGCGAGCTGGATCGCATTCGTGGTGGTGCGCACCCCCAGTGCACCGAGGACCGGGTCGTTCTCCAGCGAGCACACCGCCACCATCGGCGCCCGATGCCCGACCGCACGCCACGCCTGGGCGGTCTGTGCGAGCAGGTCCAGGGTGGGCACGGTCACCAGGATCCGTCCGCCCGGGAAGCACTCCAGCGCGCTCGCGGCAGCCGTGATCGTCTTACCGGAGCCGGTGGCGGACACCAGCGTGCCCCGGGCCCCCTGCACGGGAACAGACGATCTTGCAAAAAATTTGGCCCATTCCCGAATGGCCGTTTTCTGGGTCACCTGATGTTCCCGGAGACTGATCACAGATTTCGACCTTTCCTTTTTCCGGGCGACATCAGGTTCTTCCACCACGTGCCCGTGCCCGAAGTGACCGCGCTTTCGTCGAGGGCCGGAGCGGGGCAGGGGTACCTGCCGATCCCGCCGCGCGCGGGCAGCTCGTCCTCGAAGCCGCAGGCGGCTACAGCTTTGAAGCCACCGTGCCACAGCGCTTCGAGCACGGCCGTGACGGCCTGCACCACCTCGTCCGGCGTTCCCGCGTGGGCCTCGCACTCAGCACGGTCGGCCACTGAAGGAAGCCGAAGGGATGGGCGCGCCGATTGGTGGCGTAGTCGTTGTGCTCGCCTTCCACGCGCACCGGCCCGACGGTCAGCTCCGCACCGTCGTCCTCAACGAGGCCGAGGGCGTCTCGAAGCCGGCCCACGACCCGCGGGGCGGACACGGCGTCCACGTAGATCGAGGCGTCGCTGTAAGGGGAGTCCGGGCCGAGGGGCGACGGCCCGCGATCATTCGGCACGCGCGCTCCCCGGGGATTTGGCCGGGGTGAGGGAGAGGAAGTGCTGGAGCAGCCGCTGGGCCGGTTCGTGGCCGTAGCTCTCGGCCATCTGCAGCGGAGTTTCCCCGTTGGCAGCCGGCAGGTACAGGTCGGCACCGTAGGCCAGCCCGATTGCAGTGCTGGCCGTGTGCAGGGGACGCCCCGACTGCAGGTGGCCGTCCCCTTCCGAGCCGATCGCGTGAGTCAGCAACGTGAGCCCGAAGCACACCTCGTCCGGGTCCGCCCCAGCGTCCACGGCTCCACCTCAGGCCAGGAGCTAGGCCCTAGCGCATCGGAACCCATAGCGCCCTTCCCCTCTCCACCGGCCTTGCTGGGCCGTGGCTGTCAGACAGCAGACCGGCCACGGACCTAACGCGCCGAGACCGATACGCCCTCAATCCCCGCTACCGGATGTCCCCGCTTTACACCAATGCTACATGCTGCATCACATCAAGATGCAGCTTCCGAGACCACCCGACCGGGCCCCTCCACAAAATCCCCTGTGACCCCGATGGGCGTCACACATCGGGGTACACGGTGCCGCATGGCACCGAAGACCGAACGCATCCAGCTCCTGTGGGCCGTGCGGCAACTGCGCCGTATCCGCTCCTTCTACGCCGCAGCCATCCTGCTGTGGACGGGGACCACTGCCTGGACGGGCTGGCAGGCACCCGGGAGTCGGCAGATGTGGGTGTCCGTCCTCCTCCTGGCCGTCTTCACCGTACTGCTCGTCACCGCGAGCCTCGCCCTGCGGCGTCTCGCCGTTCCCGCCGCAGGCCGGCCCGCGCACCACGCTGCCCCGCCCAAGCTGCCAAGCACCCGCCGTCACGCTCACGCCTGAGAGCCCGTCACTCTGCTCACGAGTCAGCCAGACCCCAGCCGCGCCCGCTTTGGACGGGGTCATGTGGCCTGTTGACAGCCCGTGACCGGACCACACAAGCCCCCCATCCCTGTAGGTGCCCGGGCCGTAGGCCCGTTGGCCGGCCCGCGCAGCGGGCCCGGCCTTTGTGGCGCACAGCGCCACCAGGTGGCTGGAGCGCAGCAGAGGCCACCCGGGGCCGAAGGCCCCGCAGCTCCGGGAGCGCAGCGAACGGAGCGTCACCCGCCCTGCGCAGCAGGGCGGGTGTGCGGGACGCGCAGCGTCCCGCCAGCGCTCCCGCGGAGCGGGAGCGCAACACCCGCGCGCAGCGCGGGTGTTCGCTTGCCCATCGCGCAGCGATGGGGTACCC